>NZ_BAAAIS010000012.1:0-26680 GCF_039526185.1 Brachybacterium rhamnosum | reverse complement strand
CACGCGCCAGCACCCGCTGGTACGCCTCATTCGCCTGATCAGCCGCATCGGTGATCTGCGTGGCCATCTGATCGACAGCCTCCGGGTTCATACCCTTCTTCATGGTCCTCATCCCCTCATCCGGTGTTCCCTGGACTCTCCCCGGGTGACCTCCGCGGCCTCCGTGGCCGCCTCCTCGATCTCCCGGGCTGATGGCTCCACGCTATGTCGGGGACCGGCGGCGGGTCGATGGGGAGAACTCCCCGTGGAGCACCCTCCGCTCGGGGACGCCCCGGCGGGCGGGGGGGGTGGGTCAGTCGGTCTCGATGCGCAGCGAGTCCTGGATGCCGCGCACGATCTCGATCTCGTCGTCGGCGCCGTCCGCCCCGCAGCTGCCGACGATCTCCACGACATCCGTCGCGCTCTCCCCGCGCGGGACCACCGTGTACCGGGCGGCCTGCACCACGGTGGGCCGGCCGGGCTGGGTGTAGCCGTATTCGCTCGCGATCCACTCGCGCTCGCCCACCTCGATCCGGCCCGTGCCGAGCTCCTCGAGCTCGGGGAGGGCGGCCTTGCGGCGCGTGAGCGACTCACCGGCCTGGTCGAGCGTGAACCCGGGCCCGAAGCGCTGCACGGTGACCACCACGTTGGCGCGGAAGCGCCCCTCGATGCGCGGCTGGGCGACGGCGAGCTGGACGCCGGCGACCGTGAGCGCCTCCCAGTCCTCGGGCACGCCGGCGCTGATCCGCGGCGGCCCGGGGAAGTCGGCGCTCGGGTACGAGATGCTCTTGACCATGCTGTCCGCTCCGTTCGTCCCACCCGTGACGGCGCCCAAGATACCAGCGCGCCGGAGGCCCGGACGGGTGTTCCGTCCGGGCCTCCTGTCCCCCGTCTCCAGGGGTCACCGCGTCCCTTCGATCAGGAGGAGGTGGCCTCCTGCTCGGCGGCGTTGGAGTCGGCCGTCTGCCCCAGCTCCTCGACGGCCTTCATGACCTGCTGCAGCGCGGGGACCATCTCCCCGGACCATTCGCCGCGGAAGCGGTCCGCATCCGGACCCGTCCAGTCGACCTCCTCCAGCCCGGAGGTCAGCTCCTGCTCGATGCGGGTGATCTCCTCCGCCGCATCGCGCAGCTGGTTCGCCATCCGGCGGACCTCTTCCACGTTCATGCCCTGCGTGGCGTTCACGGGACCCTCTCCCCTCACTCGGTGTGCTCTGCTGATCGGACCGGCGCCCGCGTCCCTGCTCGGGGCTCCGGCACCTGCGTCCTGGTCGACGTCCTCACTGTAGGTCGACCTCCCGGATCCGACGATGGGGAGGAGTCCCCATGTGGACGACCGGTCCTCCCCAGCGCGGCGGGAGCGCCGACGTGGGACCGGATCAGTCGATCGTGCGCTGGGCGACCTGCAGCTTGGTCGCACGGCCGCCGGCGACGAGGAAGCCTCGGCCCGTCGGGAAGTCCGCGCGCCGGATCCTGCCCAGGCTCGTCCCCAGCAGCGAGTCGCCCTCCATCTCCCCCGGCTGCAGCAGCAGGCCGCGGCGACCGGACTTGAAGGGCTGGGCGAGCACGTAGGCCTGCGACCACGAGGCGGACTCGTTCTCGCCCACCACGAACTGGGCCTCGCGGGTGGAGGCGCGGATCAGCTTGTCGAGGTCGTTCTCGACGCCCGTCCCGGTGAAGTCGGTGACGCCGTCGATGAAGAGGGCCAGCCGCCCCTCCCCCACGGATCCGGACTCCACGGTGCCGCGCAGCTGCGCGGCGAGCTCCTTGACCGTCTCCGGGTCCGAGGCCTCCACGTCCCAGACGTCGAGCCCCGTGAGCGGAGTCCGTCGTGCGGAGAAGCGCACGAGCCGCATCGGCTGCTCGAGCGCCTTGAGGCCGGTGGCGATCGTGAGCATCGCGGTGGTGCGACCCGAACCCATCGGGCCCGTGACCATGAACGCGCCGCGCGGCTCGAAGGTGACCTCGGCGAGGGTCTCGTCGCCCACACCCAGCACGGGGCGACCGCCGACGACCGGACGCAGCGAGGACAGCTCGACCCGCTCCGGCAGGCGCTCCACGGCGGGGGCCTCCGGCACGCCGGCCCGGCGCATGGCCCGCGCGAGCTTCGTGACCTCGCGGGACTGGATCGCGACGTTCGCATCGCCGCCGTGGACGGCGACCTGCACCTCGTGCCCCTCGAGGATCGCGCGGCCGGGGGGCGAGGAGCCGTCGAGCACGTCCTTCGGCTCGCCGAAGCCCGCATAGTCGTCCACCCCGGTCATGCGGTGGATGAGGCGGCGCTGGATCGAGGAGCCCAGCGAGGTGGGGATCGCGTTGGGGCGGTCGCCGGTGACGATCACGTGCACGCCCACCTGGCGCCCGTCGGTCGCGATCTGCACGAAGGTCGTGAACCATTTGGTGAGGTTCGAGTAGTCGTAGGCCTCGCGGAACGCGGCCATGCCGTCCACGAGCAGCAGGATGCGCGGCTCCTCCGGCTTCCCGGCGAGTGCGCGGTACTCGGAGATCGAGCCGGCGCGGAAGCGCGCGAAGTCGCGGGCGCGCTCGTCGACCAGCCCGCGCAGGGTGCGCAGCAGGCGGATGACCCGCTCCTCGTCGTCCCCGGGGACGATCGAGCCCACGTGCGGGAGCTCCTCGAGCATCGACAGGCCCGAGGCGCCGAAGTCCAGGCCGTACACGTGCACGGGACCGCCGCGCACCGTCGAGGCGGCGGAGATCGCGAGGGTGCGCAGGGTCGTGGACTTGCCGGACCCGCCCGTGCCGTAGATGGCCATGTTGCCGTCACGGTCGGGGAAGTAGGAGATCGTGGGCTGCGCCTGCTGCTCAGGGACGTCCATGACGCCCAGCAGCAGCTCCTCGTCGCTGCGCCGGGTGGGCAGGCGGGAGAGGTCGTAGGCGTCCGCGAGCTCGGAGAGCCACGGCTTGCGCGGGGCCGGAACGCCGGCCTGCTCCGCGGCGCCGATGATCGTGTGCACCATGCGGCTGATGTCGTTGGGACCCGGGTCCTTGACCTCCTTCACGGGCGGGGCCGGGATGTCCCAGGCCTCCCCCGTGCCGAAGTCCCGCTCGACGATGTCGATGCGGGCCCGCTCGGGCTCCTCCGTCGTCCAGCCTCCCGCGTAGCCGGTCTGGAAGGTCGCGATGCGGCCCGGACCGGTCTTGGCGGCGGCGCGGCCCGGGATCCCCGGATCGAAGTGGGCGGCCATCTTGTCGCCCAGGATGTCCTGGGAATCCGCCTCGTCGGCCATGCGCAGGGCGATCCGGAGGTTCGTGTTCGCGCGCAGGTTGTCCTTGATGACACCGGCCGGCCGCTGGGTGGCGAGGATCAGGTGGAGCCCCAGGGAGCGGCCGCGCGCGGCGACGTCGACCACGCCGTCCACGAACTCGGGGATCTCCTTGGCCAGCGCCGCGAACTCGTCGACGATGATGATGAGGCTCGGCGGGGTCTCGGGGTCGCCGGTGCGCTCGAGCGAGACGAGGTCCTTCGCCTTCTTGCGGTTCAGCAGGTGCTCGCGATGGTGCAGCTCGGCCCGCAGGGAGGTGAGCGCGCGCCGCACGAGGTGCGGGGAGAGATCGGTGACCAGGCCCACCGCATGGGGCAGCGTGATGCAGTCCGCGAAGGCCGCTCCGCCCTTGTAGTCCACGAAGAGGAAGGTCACGCGGTCCGGGCTGTGGGCGGTGGCCATGCCCATCACCCACGCCTGCAGGAACTCGGACTTGCCGGCGCCGGTGGTGCCGCCCACGAGGGCGTGCGGGCCGTTGGTGCGCAGGTCCAGGTGGAAGGCGTCCTGGCCGTTGTGCCCGATCAGCCCGCGCAGGTTCGCGTCGTGCTTGCGGCGCACCGGCTCGGAGCCGTCCCGCGGGGTGAGGGAGTTGTTCTCCTTCCACCGCTCGATGATGTGGCCGGGGTCCTCGGCGAGCGCCATGCCGCCGAGCTTGAGGTAGGAGATCGCGCGCGGGAGGTCGGAGTCGTCGTCCACCGGCACGCCCGCGTCGACCACGGGCGAGAGGTGGCGGGCCACCCCGGCGGCGACGTCGACCGCGACGGTCTCGACGGTCACGGGGTAGTACCGCTCCCCGAGCCGCACGTGGCCCGCGCTCGCGCCCTCCACGGCCTCGTCGACCGAGACGAAGGTGCGGCACGCCGCGGGTAGCGCGGCGACGTTCGCGGCGGACCACAGCACGTGCACGCCGACGTCGGGCCCCTTCTCCGCGAGGCGCACGAGGCGGGCGCGGTCGACGGGCGCGTCGTCCTCGATGACCACGAGCAGCAGCGGGGCGACCGGCTCCGGCGGGATCGGCGGCTCCTTCGTCACGTCCGGCGTGAGCGGGGTGCGCAGCTGGGCCGGGGCGCCCTGGCCCCGCTGCTCGATGAGCTCCTCGATGCGGGAGAGCAGGGCGGTGCCGCGGCCGGGGCTGTCCGCGAGGTGGTCGCCGGGCAGCGGGGAGTGGGGGCTCGAGGTGTGCGGGAGCCACTTCAACCACTGCCAGCGGTCGCGGCTGGTGCGCGAGGTGATCGCGGCGATCGCGAGATCCGCCGGGGAGTGCAGGGCGAACAGCTGGGTGACGAGCCCGCGGGCCACGCCGTCCGCCTCCTGGCCGCCGCCGGCGACGCCGATGCTCCCGGCGGAGCGGAGGTCCGCGACGATCGGCACGCCCGCGATCAGGCGGTACTTCTCGTGCATGTCGTCGAGCATGTCGTAGTACTTCGGGATCGCGTCGTTCTCCCCCGGCATCTCGATGCCCACCCGCGACTCGGCGACGCCGAGGCCCAGGCGCACCGTGCCGAAGGCGTTGTGCTCGGTGCGGTGGGTCCACAGCAGGCGGCCCAGGCGGAACGCCGCGTCGACGGTGTCCGCGGCGGAGGGGGTCTCCACCAGCCGCACCGCACGCTCGAGGTCCTGGGCGGCGGTGACGCGGCGCTTGAGCGAGGCGAGCCCCTCCTCGAAGTTCTCGATCTGCCGCTCGAGCTGCTTCTTCTGCTGCCACTTGCGGTTGAGGTAGCCCGCGGTGGCCATGAGCGGCATCATCACCACGAACATGAGCGAGAAGGGGCTGCGGGTCAGGGAGAACATGAACGCGCCCATGAACACCGGCGCGAACATCATGAAGATCGGGAAGTACTGCGGCGCGGGCTCCTTGGGCGGGGTGGGCGCCTTGAGCGGGCGGTAGGGGAAGCGCGGCACCACCCGCGGGGAGCGGTTGAACTCGACGACGGGGCTGCTCGGGGCGGCGCCGCCCAGTCGGTGCAGGGTGATCACGGAGAAGGTCGTCCCGCCGATGAGGACGGTGTCCGCGGGGCCGATGACGGCGCGCTGGACCTGCTCGCCGCCGATCACCACACCGTTGGAGGAGTGCAGGTCCACGACCTCGATCGTGTCGGAGACGTTGATCCGCGCGTGCCGTTTGGAGAGCATCGGATCGGCGATGCGGATGTCGAGGTCGCCCTCGCGTCCCACGACGCTCGAGCCGCTGGGCAGCGGGAACTCGCGTCCCGCCTCCGGCCCGGAGAGGACCCGCAGCAGGGCGACGGCCGCGCCGCGTGACTCCGCCCGGGTCTCGAAGTCCTCCGAGGAGCGGGCGATGGAGACGACGCTCCCGGAGCGCAGGCCCGCCTGGATGAGGTCCGCGCCGCGGTCCAGGGAGCGCACGCCGCTCGCGCCGGGGCCGGCGCCCGGGTCCTGGACCTGGAGGGTCAGCCCATCGGGCGGCTCGACCTCGTCGCGGAGGGGATCGGCGAGGTACAGCGCGTTGGCGACGTCGGCGACCGAGGCGGTCGCGTCGGCGGTCACCTCGAGGTCGGTGAGCCGGTCCTCGGGACGGCGCAGCGTCAGCTTGATGCGCATGGTGGTGCGGGTCCTCCCCTGGGGCGGGCTCAGACCCGCCGTCGTCGGCGACCGGCGGTGCCGGCCGCCCGGTCGATCAGTCCTCGTCGGGCTGCTGCGCCTGGTCGAGCAGCGGCAGGTCCTCCACCGTCACGAGCCGCGACATGACGGCGTGCTCGACGAGACGGGCCCGCCGGTTGCTCGCGAGCTTCCCGGGGCCGCCGCGCAGACCGCGCACGCCCATCCGGTCGAGCTTGTCGCACACGTTGTCGAGCTTGCGGTTGAACTTGGTGAGCTGCCATCCGAGCCGCTCCGCGGCCTGCGCAGAGGTGGGGACGGTGCTCATGCCGCTGCCCTCACGGGCGAGCATCTGCTCGGAGAGCGCGAGGATGAGCAGCTTCTGGCTCGCCGTGAGCTGCACGGCGCCCACCGTCGTCTCCCCCACCGGGTCGTCCGGGCCGGCGATCCGCTCGAAGGAGGGCGACTCGGTGTGGATGGAGAGGTCGTAGGTGGTCGGTCCCGCGGTGAACACGACCTTGGTCTCGTCGAAGACGAGCGGGATGCGGGCGCCCGGGGCGAGCCAGGCCTGCATCGCGCCGCCGGGGTCGGTGATCGTGGCGGAGAGCCGTGAGCCGATGTTGACGAGCCACCACAGCGTGTCCACCTGCACGATCGACAGGAAGCGCCGGTGCAGGAAGGGGTTGTCGTCGTCGACGCTGAGATCCGCGTCGCGGCCGATCGTCAGCTCCTCGCCGTCGGCGACCGTGAACCATTCGCCGCAGAACTCCACGGAGATCGAGGACGTCATCGGCGTCCCTCCTCGTGCTCGTGCCCCCGTCGGGGGCTGCTGTCGTCGGTCATCCTGCTCGTGCCGGTCATCCGTCGTCCTCGAGGCAGGCCTCGACGATCCCGCTCGACTGCCCGTCCGGGGAGACGGTCTGCACCTCGAGGCAGCGATCCTTCAGGTTCGGCGGCATGTCGCGCACCTCGGAGCTGCGCCCGTGCTGCTCGGTCCACTCGCCGAACTTCTCGTAGTTGTCCGGCATGTCCTTCCACCGGACGCGGAAGAAGTCGTCCTCCGTGTAGCCCTCGGGGACGCCCCAGGTGACCTTGGCCCGCCCGGTGACGCCCTCCGACTCCTCGGTGATGACGACGACCTTCGGGTCGACGGGCTCGCCCGGGGGCTCCGCCCCGCCCGTGGGCACGTTGACCGGCGAGGTCGCGGTGACCGGCTCCGGCTCGACGACCAGGGCGCGCACGCCGATCGTGGTGCCGACGCCGAGGAGGACGACGAGCACCGCGGCGAGCACGATCCAGGGCCAGGTCCGGGTGGTCCGCTCGGGTGCCGCGCCGCCGGCGGCGGTCGCCGCGAGCGGGGTCGCGCCGAGGGGGGCCGCGCCGGCCGGTCGCAGGACGGTGGACTCCCCTCCCGGCTCCGCGGCGGAGGCCGCGGAGTGCGCCGACGCGCCCGAGCCGGGCGAGCCGTGACGGGGGCCGGACAGCGCCGGCGCGACCCCGGCGAAGCGGTCGAGGCGACGGGAGGACTCCTCGGGGTCCACGGTCGAGACGCGCCGGATGCGTGTGTGCGCCTCGAGCTCGTCGTCCTGGCCCTGCTCCTCGGGGGCGGGTCCCCGCTCGTCGAGCACGTCCATCTGCGTGACCGGCAGGGAGAGCCCCAGCTCGACCTGCTGGAGCGCGCGGCCCAGGTCGAGGGCGCTCGGGTAGCGGGCCTGAGGATCCTTCGCCATGGCGACGGCGAGCACGCGCCCCAGCTCGGGCGGGACGTCGGGCCGGTCCAGCGGCAGCAGGGGCTCCGTGCTGATCCGCTGGATGAGATCGGTGGCGGAGTTGCGCTGACCGCGACGCTCGAACGGCGTCGCGGAGGCGAGCAGGGAGTAGATCGTCGCGGCGAGGGAGAACACGTCGCTGCGGACGTCCGCCCGCGGCGGGTCGGTGAAGAACTCGGGCGGCGACCACGGGATCGACAGGCCCTGGCTGTCCTCGATGTCCTGGCCGCCGGTCGTCGCGATGGAGATGCCGAAGTCCGTCAGCGCCGGCCGGTTGTAGTCGGTGACGAGGATGTTCGCAGGCTTGATGTCGCGGTGCAGGATCCCCGCGCGGTGCGCGGTCTCCACCGCGCCGGCGATCTGCACCCCCACCCGCAGGGCCTCCGTGACGGTGATCCGCTCGCGCCGGAAGCGCACGCCGTAGTTGGGGCGCGAGCAGTACTCCATGACGATGTAGGGCCGGTGGTCGGCGGAGACCTCGGCGGCGTAGATCGCGACGATCGAGGGGTGCGTGGAGAGGGAGGCCATGACGTTGGCCTCGCCCTCGAACTGGCGGGCGACGCTCTCGTCGAGCACGGTCGACAGCAGCACCTTGATCGCGACGCGTCGCTGCGGGCGCTGCTGGCGGTAGAGGAAGACGTCGGCGAAGCCGCCCGAGCCCAGCACGGTCTCGTAGGAGTAGCCGGCGAGCTCCGGCGGTGCCTGGGGCGGGCGCGCCATCACCGCACCCCCAGGTAGCGCAGCAGCACGCCGTCCCCGAGGTCGAGGACGTCCTCGTGACCCAGCCCGACGCCCTCGCGGGGGCGCAGGCGCACCGGGTCCGCGCCGGGTCGGTGCAGGGTCGTGCCGTTGGTGGTGCCGAGGTCCGTGGCCAGGACGTGCCACCCCTCGAGCCGCAGCTCGAGATGGGAGCGGGAGACGTCCTGCTGGGGGCTCGGGACGGTGATCAGCTGGGGCATGTCGGCGACGCTCACGCGGGAGGCGCGGGGGCGCCGGCCGATGATCGCGCTGCGGTCCAGGACGAACCCGCCGCCGGTCGAGATCATGACCTGCCCCAGAGCGGGACGGGCGACGGGCCGCACCGGGCCCTGGAGCGGGAGCCGGCACACGGCGCAGACCGCGCGCTCGGGGGCATTGGCATGGCCGCGGGGGCAGACGAGCCCGGGGAGGGCCACCTCGTGGGTGACCGCGTCGGGCCGGGAGCTCGACGGGCCCGACGCCGGGGCCACGGTCGGTCCGGCCTGGTGGCCGGGGGCGGGTGCCGCAGGGTTCGCCGACGCCGGCGGGGCCGTGGGTCGCCGCGGCGGAGCGGTGGGTCGCTGCTGCGGCGGGGCGACCGGCGATCCCGGCGCGCCAGCGGGGGCCGACGGCTCGGGCATGTGGACCTGCGGATAGGCGGGGGCGGCGACGGGCGGGGTCGCCGCGCGCTGCGCCGCGGTCTGCGCGATCTCCGGCGCCGTGCGTCCCACCCCGGGCACCCAGTCGATGAAGTCCGAGCCCGTGTGCTCGGGAGCGGGCGCCGGGCTGGGGGCGGCGAGGCTCGGCGACGGGGCAGGCTGCGCCGACGGGACGCTCCCCGGTGACGCGGCGTCCGCTCGTCCCGCATCGGGGACGTCGGCGCCGGGGCGCTCCGGTGCGTCCACCTCGTCCGCGTGCTCCTCGTCCTCCTCGCGGCGACGGACCGCGGCGTCCTCGATCGTGCGGAAGACGGTCTTCCCGAAGAGGTCGTCGTAGGTGAGGGAGGTGTCGAGATCCGGCGGGAGCTCCCGACGGGAGCCGGCGCGCGCCCCGGAGTGCTCGGGGACCGGTGAGGCGGCGCGATGGGCCGGCTGCGACCGAGCCGGGGCCGGAGCGGGGGTCGCCGCAGCCGCGGGCGTCACCGCGGATGCCGGCGTCGCCGCGGGTGCAGGCGTCGATGCGGAGGCGGGCGTCGCCGCAGGTCCCGGGGTCACGGGCCCCGGCTCCGCGGGAGCGGTCTCCGTGACCGGCACCTGGGTCTGCTCGTCCGGGACGTCGATACGGTCATCCGCCGGCTCGATCCGGGTCGCCCCGGGGTCCTCCGGCGCGACCGGCGACGACGCGGTGGCCGGCGCCGGAGCCGGCGGGGCCGCGGGACGACGACGGTCGAAGAGCGAGGTGCTCACGAGTCGGCGCCGGGGCGCGGGCTGCTCGGCCTGGCCCTGCACGGTCGACCGCTGCGGGACGGGCTGCTGCTCCGCCGACGGCGACGAGGGCACGTCCTGCGTCGGGGCCGGCGTGGGGACGGGCGAGGCTGCGAGTGCCGGAGAGGGTGTCGGGGCGGCGGCCGGCGCCGACTCCACGGCGGGGGTGGGGGCCTCGGCCTCGGCGCTCTCCGCCACCGGGGTCTCGGGGACAGGGGTCCCGACCGCCAGGGTCTCGGGCGCGGGCGCGGGCGCCGCTGCCGGGGTGGGCTCGGACACCCACCTCTCGGCTGCCGGGGCCACGGGGTCCGGGGCTGCGGCCGGGGTCGCCGCGGCGGGAGCCGGCGCGTCACCGCCGAACAGCCCGTCGAACACGCTGGGGCCGCGCGGCGCCTCGGGCTCGGTCCGCGAGGACCGAGAGGAGGAGCCGCCGCGTCCGGCGATCGAGGGAGGCATCTCCCCCGGCTTGCGGGTGGCCGCGGCGGGCTTCCTCACGGGGGTCGAGGAGCTCGAGGACGCCGCGGGCCGAGCAGGCGCCGGGGCCGCGGCCCGCTTCGCCTTCGACTCCTCGGACTCGATCGAACGACCGTCCTTCTCGACCTGCGCGGCAAGACGGGCCCGACGCTCGTCCGGGAGCGCGGCCGGGTCCACGAGCATGTGCACGAAGCCCTTGGTGCGCATGACCCCGGTCCCGATCCGCAGGCCTCCCGTCGGATCCTCCGGAGGGAGGTCGCCGAAGGCGATCCGCTCGAGGCCCTCGGCGCTCGCGCTGCGCAGCTCGCCGTCGGCGCCCTCGAGCTGCCGTGCGCCGTCGGCGTCGTGGAGCGAGAGCAGGGTCCGTCCCTTCACGCCCAGCTGCGCCGAGCTCCCGCTGACGAGGGCGAAGAGGATCGCCGGGATCTTCTCCGGCCCCTCGAGGCCCGCGAGCTCCGCGGTCCGGGGCAGCAGGGTGTCGCCGTCGACCGCGTCCTCGCCGAGGACGCTCCACGCGGCCTCGATGACCTCCTTGCGGGTGCCTGGCACGAGGACGATCCAGCCGCGCTCGCGCACGACGAGCGTCGCCGGCCCGTTCTGCACCCAGATCCCGGCCCCGAGCAGCGGCGCGGGGCCGTCCCCGGTGCCCGTGCTCGCCGCTCCCTCGCCCCCGGTTCCGCTCATCGTCCCTCGCCGGCCTCGCGCTCGAGACCGCGGGGCAGCGTGTCCTCGTCGATCTCGTGCTCGTCGGTGTCCTCCCCGGGGAGGTCCGCCGTGGACTCCGGGGGCAGCGACAGGCCCAGGATCTCCACGGCCTCGACGATCACGACGCTCACGTTGTCGCGGCCGCCGGCGTCCAGCGCGAGCCGGACGAGGTCCTCGCCGATCGTCCGCACGTCCCGCGGGCTGCGCAGCGCGCGCTCGATCGACGCGTCCTCGACCTCGTTGGTCAGGCCGTCGGAGCAGATGAGCATGCGATCGCCGACCTCCGCCGGGATCAGCCAGTAGTCGGGCTCGGAGTCCGGGCCGGCGCCCAGGGCGCGCGTGACCATGTGCCGGTACGGATGGACCTCCGCCTCTGCCGGAGTGAGGTCACCGCGGTCCATGAGCTCCTGGACCACGGAGTGGTCCACGCTGACCTGCTCGAAGATCTCTCCCGAGAGGCGGTACACACGGGAGTCGCCGAGGTTCAGCACCACCCAGTAGCCCACGCCGTCCAGGACCATCGACGCGACGAGGGCGACGGTGGTCCCGGCACCCTGCTGCGCCTCGCCGGTGAGGGCAGCGATGCGGTCCCCGGCGGAGGTCAGCGCGTCGCCGAGCTGCTCGACGCTCACGTTCTCCTGCAGCGTGAGGCGCTCGAACTCCTCGACGGTGATCGCGCTCGCGACCTCGCCGGCGTTGTGCCCGCCCATGCCGTCGGCGACCAGGAAGATCGGCGGGTGGGCGAGCATGCTGTCCTCGTTCGTGGCGCGCACGTGCCCCACGTGCGTGGTCGCCGAGGAGACCACGCGGATGGTGCCCTGCGCGTCCGGGTCCGAGAGGGAGCGGTCGATCACTGCTCCCTCTCCACGGTGAGCCAGCGGTCGCCGATGCCCACGCGCGCCCCCGCGGGGACCTCGGTGGCGGTGTGCGGGACCAGCGCCTCGCGCGTGCCGTCCTGGAGGAGGATCGCGGAGCCGTTGGTCGAGCCGAGGTCCGTGACGGTGACGCCCTCCGCCGTCGGCTCCACCCGCAGGTGGGTCTTGGAGACCGAGCGCGTGGGGTCCGGCAGCACCACGCCCGCCTCGCCCTCCTCGGCGCTCGGGTTGCGGCCCAGGACCGTCGTGCGGTCGAGCCGGTGCTCGGTGCCGTCGTCGACGGTGAGCAGGGCACGGTGCACGGGCGGCAGGGAGACGGCGGAGATGCGGGTCGCCTCGAGGTCACCCAGGTCCTCGCCGACCGGGGCGGTCATGCGGGTCTGCTCGTCGACCTCGTCGGCGCCGACGGCGGTCTCCGCCTCGGCAGGGCCGTCGACCGCGGGCTGCGCGGCCCAGGCGTCGCCCGTGATGTCGCCGGACTGCTCCGGGACCGGCGCCGGGGCGAAGGACTCCTGGGGCGGGGGCGCGTACCCGGCGACGGGCTGTGCCGGCGGAGCGGACGGGAAGAACTGGGCCGGCTGAGCCGGCTGGACCGGCGAGGCGGGCTGTGCGGGCTCGGCCGGCGGGACGGGCTGCTCCGTCGAGGGCGGCGGTTCCCAGGCGGGAGCCGGCTGCTCCGCCTGCGCGGGGGCCGACGGCGCGGACGGAGCCCAGGACTCGTGACCGGCGCCGGAGGGCGCGGAGCTCACGGGCGGCTGATCCACAGGTGCCGAGGCCGCGGGAGCAGGAGGGCCCCACTGCTCCGCGGGCGCGGCCGAGGGACCGCTCGACGGGGCCGCCTCGGGCGCGGGAGCCGCAGAGGCCGACGGCGGCGACCACAGGGCGTCGGCGGCCCCCGGCGCCCCGGCGGGCTGCGCGGACGGCGCCGACGGGACGCCGCCCGACCATGCGGCACCGGGCGCGGCGAGCAGGTTGTCATGGGCGTCGACGGCGACGGAGGGCGCCCCGAGGTACTCCTCGTCGCTGCGGCGCTCGAAGTCGTCGGCACGGGGACGCAGGGGGTCGCGGCCCGCCTTCACGTCGACCACGACCGAGTCCACCACGCGGTCGTGGAAGCCGCGCAGGGTGCCGCGCGGGTCCAGGAAGATCGACAGCGCGAAGAGCAGCGGGAACAGGCGGTACAGGACCGCGCGGCCCAGGGAGCGCAGGAAGCCGAGGCGGCCGCCCTCCGAGACCCGCGCCGTGCGCAGGCCGAGGGCGAGCTTGCCGGGGGTGAAGCCCTTCGCTCCGTGCAGCCAGATGATCACCACGGCATAGCCGACGGGCAGGGCGACGCCGATCCCGGTGAGCACCGCGGCGAGGGTGCCGGGCGACTCCTGGGTCGCGATCAGGACGATGCCGATGATCAGCGGCACGAGGACGACGACGTGGATCACGCCGTCGACGATCGCGGCGAGCAGGCGCTTGGCGGCGGGCGCGGACACGCAGCCGTCCAGCGGGGGATCGAGAGCGGCGGGGCCGCCCTCCCCCGGGGTCGCGGAGACGGGTGCGGGAGCGGGGGAACCGTAGACGGGCGAGGCGCCGGGGTCCCCGCCGGGCTGCGTTCCGGGCTGTGTGACCATCCGCCGATCGTACTGGTCCGCACCCCGCATCGTCGTGGCCCCGGCCTCACGCGGAGCGAGGTCCTCGCGGGAGAGGAGCTGGATCCCCTCCTCCTCCGCGGGGCCGGAGTC
Organism: Brachybacterium rhamnosum; assembly: GCF_039526185.1. Taxonomy (NCBI): domain Bacteria; kingdom Bacillati; phylum Actinomycetota; class Actinomycetes; order Micrococcales; family Dermabacteraceae; genus Brachybacterium; species Brachybacterium rhamnosum. The sequence continues at coordinate 13,141 of NZ_BAAAIS010000012.1, read as the reverse complement.
CTCCTGACCGAGGTCACGGGAACGGGCGCGCGGCGACGGCGACCAGGCATCGGGTGCGTCCGTGGCGCGGCGCTCGTACGGGGAGGCCTGATAGCGGGCGCCGCACTCGCCGCACACGGCCGCCCCCTCCGGGAGCAGCGCGCCGCAGGTGCTGCAGTATCGGGTCTGGTTCATCGTCGATCGCCCTTCCTCGGCGCTCTCGGGATCCGCCCGGCGAGGCGGGAGAGGAATCCTCGCACCGCCGGGAGCAGGTTCTGGGGTGTCAGCGCGCCGCCCCCGGTGGCGGGGCGGGAGCCTGGGGCGGCCCGGCGGCGTCGGAGCTCGGCCCCGCGGCGGTCCGCGGCGGCGCGGGCACGGACCCGGGCCCGCTCGGAGCGGCGCTCGAGGGCCGACTCCCGCGGGCCGCGCCGGAACGAGCGCAGCGAGAACAGCGCACGGAGGCGGCGACGCCGCGGGGCCGCCGCGACGAGCGCGCGCCGGGTCCCCTGGACGTCGTCCCAGTAGGCGTCGACCACCGCGGCGGGGACGTCGTCCGGTCCGAAGACCACGCGGTCCGCGGTCGCCGCGAGCGCCCTCGCACCGACCCCGGTCCCCGTGCCCCCGGGGCCTGCCGCACCTGGCGCCCCTGCGGGGATCGCCGCGGCGTCGAGGGTCGCGGCGATCTCCTGCCGCGTCATCCGCGGGTCCGGGCGCGTGCCGAGATCCGTGACCTGGTCGAGGATCTCCTGCCACCCGCCGTCGACCCGTGCCGGCAGCGAGTCCCGGTTCCTCCGCCGACGGCGGCGCACCCCCTTGGCGACCACGATCGACGTGAGCACGAGCCCGATCAGGAGGAACGGAGAGACGCCGAGGAGCACGTAGACGCCCCAGGAGAGGGTCTCGTCCTGCTCGTCCTCCTCGTCGTCCGCGTCGTCGCTCATCGCGCCGGGCGGCGGGCTCGGCGGCTCGGCCGGGGGCGGCGGGGGCTGGGCGACCTGCGGCAGCGGCTTGTCCACCTCCTTGGGCTGGGGCTGGGTGGGGTCCTCGTCCTCCTCGGGGGCGGGATCGAAGCGCACCCAGCCCAGCTTCTCGAAGTCCACCTCGACCCAGGCGGTGACGTCCTCGCCCGTGATCGAGACGGTGCCCGAGGCGTCCTCGGGGACCTGGAAGCCCATGACGACCCGCGCCGGGATCCCGATCTCGCGGGCCATGACGGCGGTGAGCGCCGCGAACTGCTCCTCGTCACCGATGGGGCCCTTGGGACGCGCGTCGGCCTTCCCCTCCTCGAAGGAGGGGTCCTCGAGCATGTCCTGGAGGCGCATGACGCCATGGCCCGAGGGCGAGGCGGCGTCGTCGTCGTCCACGCCGTGGGAGTAGAAGGCATCCGCCTTGATCTGGCGGGAGAGGTTCGCGAAGCGCTCGTAGTCGGAGGCCGAGGTCCCCGCCCAGTCCTCGGCGAGCTCCCTGATCCGGGGATCGAGCTCCGGGTTCTCGGGCAGCTCGACGTCGGCGAACATGGCGCTGCGTCGATCCTCCGCGGTGGGCGGCGTGTACGGCTCGTAGGAGAGCGTGTAGGTGTCCCCCGTGACCATGCCCGAGGCGTTGACGGCCGTGCCGCTGCGCTCGTTGAGGAACAGGTTCTCGGCCACGTCCCCCTCACGGCTCGGGGTGAGGTCACCGAGGTCGATGCGATCCGTGCGGCTGCCGACGGTCGGCATCCAGACCCCCGTGTAGGCGCCGATCGTGACGGTGCTCGTCGCCTGGGCGCTCGTCCCCTCGTGGAGGTCCACGCCGCTCGCGGTGCGCACGAACGCGCCCGAGGCGCTGTTCTTGGAGGTCGAGCTCGCGACGTTGTAGACCTGGGCGTCGTACCGGTCCAGGGAGGCCAGCCGCACGTACTCCCCGCCCGCCAGCCCGGTCGCGGAGAACAGCTCGGTATCGCGCTGGGACTTGTAGTAGCCCCGGAACTCCGCGAGCGGGGAGACGTACTCGCGGGGGTCGAAGGGCGGGGTGATCTCGTCGCGCAGCGCGGTGCGGCCCGCACCCTCCGGCGGGTCCAGGAGGGATTGCGCGCCGATCGCGACGCCGCCGGCGAGCGCGAGGATCACCGCGCCGCCCACCACACGGCGGCGCAGCACGGGGTTGCGCCAGGATCCGGGGCTCACCGTGCCGGTGGAGTCGGAGATGATCGTCGAGCGGGCCCCGGCGAGGCGATCGCTCTCGAAGCGCCAGGTCAGCCACGCGACGGAGAGGATCGCGAAGGGGACGGCCCGGATCACGGGCGCGAAGGCCTCGGTCGTCCCGAAGACGATCGTCACCGCGAGCAGGGCGATCGGGAACAGCCAGGCGGCGACGACGGCGCGCGTGCGCAGCACGATCGTGGAGCCCAGCAGGCTCAGCAGCAGGGTGCTGATCCAGACGACGCCGAGCACGCCCTGCGCGGTGCCCACCGGCGGGGCGACGGTGAGCACGGACTTCCAGGTCGCCACCGGCGCCCTGAGCAGCTCGAGCAGCGCGGCCGGGGTGGGGACCACGCCCCAGAGCGCGTGGGTGGGCGCCGCGACCATGGCGCCGAGCAGGAGGTAGACCCCGATAAGCAGGGCGGTGATCCGCAGCGGGCCCCAGCGCCACTGCGCGCCGATCACGGCGATGAGCATGCCGAGCAGGATCCCGAGCACACCGGTGACCAGGTACTGCGCTCCCCCGTAGACGGGCTGGAATCCGACCAGGGCGAGCACGAACAGGACGAGCAGGACCGCGAGGTCGATGACGTGACGGCGCATCGGCACCTCGGAGAAGAGGCTGCGGGAGCGCGGCGCACGGGCGCGGGCGGCGGCGCTCATCGGCCCACCGCCCGGAGGGCCTTGGGGAGGTCGTCGAGGGCGCCGAGGGTCACCACGTCGAGGCCGCCGATCGCGGAGCGGCGCACCTCGGCGCCGTCCACGCAGCGGATCGCGACGGCGAGCACGCCGAGCGGCAGCTGGGTGGCCGCCGCGTTCAGCTCCCGGGCGGTGGCGTGGGCACCGACGACGAGCATGACGGCGGAGGCGTTCGGGGCGAGGTCGGCGGCCTTCTGCCCGAGCTCGTGGAGCCCCTGGCGGCCGGCGCGCAGCTCGAGCTCGGTGTAGTCGTCCATGAGCGGGCGGTACGCGGCGGTGCGCTGGTTCGCGGTGACGGTGAAGGCGGTCAGCTCCTTCTCCTCCCGGAAGGTCTGGGCGGAGATCGAGGCGGCGGCGGAGACGGCGAGCTCGAACTCGTCCTCGCCGCTGTAGTGGTCGCGGAGGTCGTCGAGCGCGACGACGACGTGGGAGCGCCGGGTCTCCTCGAACTGCCGCACCATGAGCTTCCCGGTGCGCGCCGTCGTGCGCCAGTGCACGTGGCGGCGGTCGTCCCCGGGCACGTAGTCGCGCAGGGCGTGGAAGGCGATGTCGGAGCTCGAGAGGTCCGAGGACGGGGTGCCCTCGAGGTCGCGGAGGAAGCCGCTCGCCGCCTCGTCGAGGCGCACGGTGCGCGGGTGCACGTACAGCTCCTGGGAGCGGGCCCACGTCACCTGGCGGCGCATGAGGGACAGCGGGTCGTCGCGCACGGAGCGGACGGGGCCGACGACGAGCACGGCGCGTCGGCGGGTGGGGACGGCGAAGAGCTCCTCGTGCGTCTGCTCGGGGGCGAGGCGCGGGACGAGGAACTGGGCGGTGGCGGCGCCGACGGCGAGCTCGATCCGCGAGGGGAGGATGAGCCGCTGGGTGGGGTTGGCGACCTCGACGCGGCCGACGGCGCGCGTCCCCACCACCACCCGGTGGCTCTGGAGGTCGAGGGTCACCCGGTAGTTCGCGCGCCCCAGCACGAAGGCCGCCGCGATCACGAGCGGGACGGTGAGCACGAGGGCGAGCACGTTCAGCTCGGTGACGTGGAGCAGGAGGCCCGCCGTCCAGGCCGCGACGGCGACGCCGAGCACCGCCCAACCGATCGGCGAGACGACGCCGAGCACCGGTCGGATCCGCCTCCGCCAGAGGCGGGCGAGGCGAGAGCGGATCCTCGCGGCGCCGGTGGGCTCCGCCTCCGGGTTCTCGCCGTCGCCCTGGACGGCGCCCTGCGGGGCGGGCGCGCCGCCGCGGGGGTCCGTGGGCCCGGAGCTCCGTCGGCGACGGCGGGACTCCCGGCGGGCGGCCTTCGCGTCGGCCGTGTCCTGGGGCAGCGAGGTGTCGACGTTCATGCGGTCTGCTGACGCGCCTGCGGAGGCGCCACCTCGCTGAGGATCTTCGTCATGACCGTCTTCGCGGTGGTGCCCGCGAACTCCGCCTCGGGGTCGAGCACGAAACGGTGCAGCCAGACGGGCTCGACGAGGTGCTTGACGTCGTCGGGGATGACGTAGTGGCGGCCGTTGACCGCGGCCCACACCTTCACGGCGCGCATGAGCGCGAGCGCGCCGCGGATGGAGACGCCGACCCGCACCTCGGGTGCGAGACGGGTCTCCTCCATGAGGCGGGAGACGTACTCGAGGACCGCCGGGTCCACGTGGACGGTCGAGGCGAGCTGGGTCATGTCGTTCACGGCCTGCAGGGAGATCCGTGGGGCGAGCTGGGCGCTGCGGTCGCGCACCGAGGCGCCCTGGAGGATCTGGACGCTCGAGGCGTGGTCGGGGTAGCCGAGGGAGGTCTTCATGAGGAAGCGGTCCAGCTGCGCCTCGGGCAGGCGATAGGTGCCCGCCTGCTCGATCGGGTTCTGGGTCGCGATGACCATGAAGGGGCTGCCCACCTCATGGGTGACGCCGTCCACGGTCACCCGCCCCTCCTCCATGACCTCGAGCATCGCGGACTGGGTCTTCGGGGACGCGCGGTTGATCTCGTCGGCGAGGACGACGTTCGCGAAGACGGGGCCGCGGTGGAACTCGAACTGCTTGCTCGTCTGGTCGTAGATCGTCACGCCGGTGACGTCCGAGGGCAGGAGGTCCGGGGTGAACTGGATGCGCGCGCTCGAGCCCTGCACGGTCGCCGCGATGGAACGGGCGAGCGAGGTCTTGCCGGTGCCGGGCGCGTCCTCGAGCAGCACGTGGCCGGGCGCCATCATCGCGGTGAGCACGAGGCGCACCACCTCGTTCTTCCCGATCACCGCCTGGCCGACGCTCTGCACGAGCTTGTCGAAGGTGTCGGAGAACCAGCGGGCCTGTTCGGGGGTCATGCTCATGGGGTCAGCACCTCGGGGTCGGAGTGGGGTGGTCGGGGGCGGTACGGCGCGGGGAGGCGGTCACTTCACCGGATAGACCTTGTTGGAGTCGGCGGACCTCCCATCCTTCTCGACCCAGATCCAGACGGCCTTGTTGGGATTGCCCCAGTAGGGCTTCCGGCCGTCGCCGTGCAGCTGCCACCTGCCGTTGCCGTCCGTGGTCAGGGTCCCGGTGGTGGCGGTGCTGCCGTCGGTCGTGGGGTACCAGCAGTTCCCGCCGGCGAGGCCCTCACCCTTCACGCAGTAGGTGTAGGTCGTGTTCGGATCGAGGCCCGAGACCGTGAAGTCGATGTAGTAGCAGCCGCGTCTCGTCGTGCAGCCCTTCTCATGGCTCGCGTCGCCCACGGTCCCCTCGCCCGAGACGCTCGGGGTGGGCGTCGCGGTCGGGGCGTTCGCCTCGGCGCTCGCCTCGCTGACGAGCCCGCCGCGGTTCCTCGCCCGCACCGTGATCGTGTGCTTCTGCCCGCTCGAGCCGCTCACCGAGCCCGGGCAGTCGCCGAACGCACCGCCGTCGATGCTGCAGGTGAGGGTCACCGGGTCCGCCCCGCCGCTGCCGTTGGCGGAGGAGGAGAAGGTGACCGAGCAGGAGCTGCCGGAGCAGCTGCCGGGAGCGGCGGAGACGCTCGGCGCCGCGGGCGTCGTGTACGGGGTGACGCTGTTGGACGCCTTCGAGTAGTCGCTCTCGCCGCCCTCGAAGCGGTTCCGCGCCTTGACGGTGAAGGTGTAGGCCTTCCCGTTCGTCAGCCCCTCGATCCGGGTCGAGTTCTGCGAGGCGTCCACGATCTTCGTCTTCCCGGACCAGCTGACCACGTAGTCCTTGACCCGTGTGCCGCCGCCGTCGGCCTTCTCCCAGGAGACGTCCACGCGTCCGTTGGGACCGGCGCCCTTCCCCTCGTCCGGCAGCTTCGCGGTCACCTTCCCCGGTGCCTCGGGCTTCGCCCAGGGCACGACCTTGTTCGAGGCCGCCGAGGCGGAGGTGCCCGTGCCCACCGAGTTCACGCCGGTGTAGGTGAAGGAGTACTCGGTGTCCTCGTCGAGGCCGCGGAAGGTGTACGAGTTCGTGCCGCTCCGCGCCGTGACGGTCTTCTCCTGCCCGCCGGAGGCGGTGATCACGTACTGCGTGATCGGCTCGCCGTTGGACTCGGCGGTGGTCATCGCGGGCCAGGTGACGGTCACGCCGCCGCCGATCGGATCGTTGACGCGCGAGGCCTCCATCTTCCCGCCGGGCTTGCCGGGCTTGCCGGCCGGGTGCTCGGGGGCGGACCAGGCGGACCAGTCCGAGGGGTCGTCGGCGAGGTTCATGGCGCGCACCCGGAAGCGGTAGTCGGTGCCGTTGGTGAGCTCGGAGAACTCGTGCGTGGTCGCGCCGCCCTCGACGTTCACGGCCTCCGTCTGCCCGGTCGCGGTGTCCTGGATCTGCACGTCGTAGGACTGGATCGCGGAACCGCGGTTCTCGGGGGCGGACCATGTCACGCCGAGGCGGGTGTCACCGCGCTCGGCGGAGGGCGCGGCGGGCTTCTCCGGCTTCACGTCCGGCCGAGCCTTGGCGGAGGCGACGGACGGCTCCGACTCCCCCACCTCGTTGGTGGCGGTGACCCGGAAGGTGTACTCGGTGTCGTTGGCGAGCCCGGTGATCGTGCACGAGGTCGCGGGGCACTGCGTCGGCTTCGCCGATCCGCCCGCGGGGGTCACGGTGTACCCGGTGATCGGGGCGCCGTTGTCGTCCCCGGCGGAGAACCTCAGCTCGACGCTGCCGTCGCCCACCTCGCCGATGCGCGGGGCCGACGGCGCCTTCGGCACGTCCCGCACGGTCACGCGGACCTCGCCGGTGACGCGGCGGTCGGGGTCGCCGGTGTCGTCGAGCACCGCGTACTCCACGGTGAGGGTGCCGTGGAAGCCGGCGTCCGGGGAGATCTCGACCTGGTCGCCCTTGGCCTCGGCCTTCCCCTCGCCCGCGGTCGCCCGGGCGCTCTCGATCGTCCGCTTCCCGTCCTCGAAGGGGTTGGAGTCGTTGGCGAGCACGTCGACCGTGCCGGTCTTCCCCGCGTCGATCGTCGCGGTGTCGAGGCCGGCGGAGATCAGCGGCCGGTTCGACCCGGTGACGTTGACCTGCACGGAGGCCGTGACAGGGTCGTGGCTGCCGTCGGTGACCGTGACGGGCACGTCGATGATCGTCCCCTTGACGGCCGTCGTCGACGCCGTCGCGGTGAGCGTGCTGCCCTCGAGCGCGACGTCGACGCCCTTGCCCTCCGGCACGGCGGCGAGGGCGTACTCGAGCTCGTCCCCCTCGGGGTCCTCCGCGCCGGCCGAGAGGTCCACGGGGGGCGAGGACTCGCCCTGCTCGACCCGCAGCGAGGCGCCCTGGAAGGTGGGCGGGAGGTTCTCCTCCTTCTCCGTCGAGGGCTTCACCTCGATCGGGATGGCGAGTGTCGCGGTCGCCGCGGTCGCGTCCCCGCTCGCGCCGTCGGAGACCTCGACCGACACGGTGTCCTGGCCGGAGAAGCCCGCGGCGGGGCGGTAGGTGATCGTCGAGGCGTCCGTGACGAGCTGCGAGCCGTCGGCGTGGTCCGCGGAGACGCTCTCGGCGTCGGTGATCGTCGCGGCCTCGGCGCCGGGGCGCACGCGCACGTTCTCGGGGCTCGAGAGGTCGATGCTGGCCTCGCCCTCGAAGTCGACGGTGACCGGCTCGCCCACCCACACGGGGGGCTGCTTCGCGGTGCCCGGCACCCAGATGTAGCCGTAGGCCTCGAGGCCGTCCGGGTCCTCGACGCGGTAGCGGATGCGCTGCTGCTCGTCCTGCGGGGTGACGCGCACGGTGCCGTCGTCGCGGGCCTGCGTGCCCTCAGGCGCGCCGTCGGGCAGGGTCACCTCGAGGTCGGTGGTCGCACCGTCCGGGTCGGCGTCGTTCGCCCTCACGTCGACGTCCACGTACTCGATCTCGGGGTCGAGGGCGTCGTCCGGGGAGACGAAGTCGTCGCGGGCGATCGGGGCGAGCAGCGGCGCGTCGGGGTTCACCTTGACGGTGATCGTCCCGGTGCTGGAGAGCTGGCCGTCGCTCGCGGCGTACTGCACGGTGTGGGTGCCGGGCTCCTCGGGGGTGGTCACGGTGACCATGCCCTCGGGGGACTCCTCCGGGGGCGCGACCTCGATCTCGCTGATCGCCTCCACCTGGCCGGCGTCCACGGAGAGCGGCGCCCCCTCGGGGTCGGTGTCGTTGGCGAGCACCGGGACCTGGACGTCGCGGCCCGGCTGCACCTCGACCGTGTCGTTGACGGCGTACGGGGGCTGGTTCTGCTCGCTCGGGGCGGCGATGCCGACCTGCACCTCGGCGGTGCCGACGGCGCCGCTGCGATCCATCACCTGATAGCGGAAGCGGTCCGTGCCGGTCGCGCCGTCGTGCGGGGTGTACTCGATCCACTCGCCGGTGGTCTCGGTGACCTCGCCGAGCGAGGGTGCCGGGGAAGCGATGCCGGTGATGATGACGGAGTCGCCGTCGGGGTCCACCCCGGTGGTGCGCACGGGGATCCGCACCGGTGTGCCGGAGACGGTCCGGGCGGTGAGGTTCTCCGGCCGCGGTGGGGTGTTCGCGGCGTCCTCGGCGATGATCGAGATCGTCACCCGTGCGGATCCACGGCGGCCGGTCTCGTCGATCACCTGGTAGGTGAGCGTGACCTCGCCGCTCGTGCCCGGGTCCGCGAGATAGCGGATCCTGTCCTCGGTGACCTCGAGACGTCCCTTCGCGTCGGCGCTCTCGGTGTCCAGGAGCTTCTCGACGGTGAGGTCGGAGCCGGTGGGCGAGGAGTCGTTGTCGAGGGCGTCGATGAGCACCATGTCCCCCGCGCGGACCGTCGCGCGGTCGGGGACGGTGACGGGGTTCGCGAACTGGGTGTCGGTCTGGGCGAGCATGACACGGGCCGTGCCCTCGCTCCGACCGGCGGAGTTCGCGACGTGGTAGGTGAGCGGCACGGGACGGCCCGTGACCTCGGCCCCGGGCTCCGCCTCGATCCGCAGCAGGCTGTGGCCGACGACCGTCGCCTTCAGCCCGCTGCCCTCGGGGACGTCCACACCGTTGACCACGAGCACGCCGCCGGTGGGGTCCACGTCGTTCTGCAGCGGGTCGATGAGGGTCTCGGTGCCGGTGGTGACGGTGCCCATGTCGTCCACGGCGACGGGCACGAGCTCCCCGGAGCTCTCGGGCAGCACGTCCACACGGATCACGCCCGGCGAGGTCTCGGTGGTGCCGCTCGAGGCGACCGCGTAGTCGAGGTAATAGGTGCCGGGCTCCTGTCCGGAGACCTTGACGGTGCCGGCCTCGAGCGCGGGGTCGATCTCGAGGCGGTCGTCCTTCGAGACGTTCGTGAGCTCGAGGTCGCCGCCGTTGGGGTTGAGGTCGTTGGCGAGCGGCTTGATCGTCGCGGAGCGGCCCTGGACGATGCTGACGTGGTCCGCGGTCGTGATCGGGGTGAGGTCGGCGTCCGCGACGGCCTCGATCTCGAGGGTCCCCTCCCCCACCTCGCCGTTCTCGTCGCGGACCTGGAGGGTGACCTCCTTCTTCCCCGTCGTGAGGCCCGCGTCGTTGATCGTGAGGCGGCCGTCCGGGGTGAACGAGACGATGTCCTCCGGCTCCATGGTGGCGTTGGAGAGGTAGAAGGCGTCCCCGTCGGGGTCCTCCCAGTACGGGAGGATGTTGAGCGAGACGGACTCGCCGGAGCGCACCTGCACCTTGGTAAGGCGGTCCTCGGCGGGCCGGGGGGCGGAGTTCTCGCCCTCCGGGACGACGTTCAGCGTCACGGTCGCCGTGTCCGTGCCGCCGCGGCCGTCGTCCGCCGTGTAGGTGAAGGTCTGGGAGCCGGTGGCGTCGTCCGCGACGTCCACCTGCAGCTGGGTGTCCCCCTCGATGGGTGTCACGGTCCCGATCGACGGCCCGCGACCCTTCACGCCGACGGTGAGCACGTCGCCGTCGGGGTCGGTGTCGTTGCGCACGACCGGCAGCACGATGCTCTGGCCGGCGCGCACGCCGAACTCGTCGACGTTCGCGGTGGGCTTGCGGTTCTCCTTGTCGCGCTCGGCGGCCACGTTGGTGATCGTGGTCGTGAGCGTCTCCTTCTCCTTCTCCTTCGCCGTGCTGGTCTCGATGTCCTGGGTGATGACCCAGTCGTCGACGACCTGCATCTGCTCGGCGATCATCCAGGAGAGGCCGAACTCCTGGTCGTTGAGGACCACGAGGTCATGATTCACGCGAAGGGTGAGCTCCTCGCCCCCGTGCGTGTCCGGGACCGCCTCGGGCACGGGCTCCTGGCCCTCACAGGCACGCACGTAGCGGTTCGAGGCGGACCAGGCCCCGTAGGCGCAGCCCTTGGCCTGTGCCGGCTCCGTCGGCTCACCATTGCCGCCGGCGGGGATCTTCTGCGGGTCACCGCCGCCGAGGGGGACGAGGAACAGCGCATCGGCGGTGGCGACGGCCACCTGGTCGGACTCGGTGCTCTGCTGCTGGAGCTTGGCGTCCTCGAGGGAGGCGACCCCCTGGTCGACGAGGCTCACGTCCTTGCCCTTGGTTCCCAGGCGCAGCAGCTGGTTCTCCGCGTCGAGGATGACCGGCTCCTCGCCGACGGTCGACAGCTGGAGGGACTCCGGCTTGGACGAGACGCCGCTGATCGTGACCGGCTTGCGGGCGGCCTTCTTGGTGTTGCGCGTGTTGGGCTCGCGGGGGAAGGTGAGCAGCTGGTCGCCGTCGAGGACGAACACGGTGCCCTCGGTGCTCACCGCGATGCGCGGAGGCGTGCCCTGGGACTCGTAGACGGGATCCGCGCCGGAGGGGGTGAAGGCGGCGGCCTCGTCCGGGGACATGACCCAGACCTTGCCGTCCGGGGAGGCGATCGCGACGCGGTCCCCGCCGAGCTTCACCTGGCTGCCCGTGGCGAGCTCGACGACGCCGCCGCGGGAGAGGCCCTCGGTGTTGATGGGTGTGAAACCGCGCGGACCGGTCTCGATGACGTCGTAGCCGGACTGCAGCAGTCCGAGGTCGTCGCCTGTCTGTGCGATGCGGGCGTCGAGCTCCTGCGCGTCGACGTTGAGGCGGCCCATGAGGCCCTCGTGGCGGTTGGTGACCCAGACCCCGCCGTTGTTGACGTCGACCACGGAGGAGCTCAGTCCAGGGTGGTGGATCGCGAACCCCGTGATGACGAGCGAGGCGATCGCCAGGACCGCGGCGGAGATCGCGCCGGTTCGACGGCGACGGCGGATCGCACCGGTGTCGACGGACATGCTCGTTCCCCCATGAAGACTCGCTCGAGAGTCGTGGACGCGGAGCACCTGTGCTGAGGACGGGCGGAACTCCGGGGAACCGCACCGGGCCTCCGCACCGAGGCGGGCGCTGTGCGGGCGACCGACCCTGTGGGTCCGGTCGACCGGTCAGGACCTCCCCCGGGCTCGGACCACCGTATGCACGACCCGATCAGGGTACTCAAAGGCCGCGTTCAGCGCCATGTGTCCACAACGCGCCCCACCTGGGCAGGGACGGTCCCCCGCGGGAGGAGGGCCTGGTCCGGGCTCAGCGGCGACGCTGCACCAGGGTCGAAGTGAACGTGATGAGGGCCTCACGGACCGACCCCTCGGGAAGCTCCTCGAGCACGGCGATGGCCTCCGCCGCGGTGCGCTCGGCGAGCTGACGGGTCTCCTCGAGCGCCGGGTCCTCCCGCAGCAGCGCGACGAGCGCACCGAGCTCGGCGTCGTCCTCGAGGTCGCCGTCGAGCCGACGGACGATCTCAGCGGTGCGCTCGTCCTGGGGGGCTTGGGCGGCCCGCCGGCGCACGATGAGGGTCGGCATGGTCGGCACGCCCTCACGGAGGTCGATCCCGGGGGTCTTCCCGCTCGTGCCCGCGTCGCTCGCGAGGTCGAGGACGTCATCGGCGAGCTGGAAGGCGACACCGACCTTCTCGCCGTAACGGCGCATGATCTCCGCCGCGCTCTCCCCCGCACCGCCGAGGAGGGCGCCGAGCTGGCCGGCGAGGGCGAGCAGCGAGGCGGTCTTGTCCGCGAGCACGGAGATGTAGTGCTCGAAGGGATCGTCCTTCTCGGTGGGGCCGACGGTCTCGTGCAGCTGCCCCAGGCACAGGCGCTCGAAGGTGTGGGAGTGCAGACGCACGGCCTCGGTGCCGATGCTCGCGCTCAGCCCGCTCGCACGGGCGAACAGGAAGTCGCCGGTGAGGATGGCGACGTTGTTGCCCCAGATCGCGTGCGCACTGCGGGCGCCGCGCCGGGTCGTCGCGGAATCCATGACGTCGTCGTGGTACAGGCTCGCGAGGTGCGTGAGCTCGACGAGCACGGCCGCGTCGACCACGCCCTCCGCGTCGACGTCCCCGAGGGAGGCGGCGAGAAGCGTCAGCATGGGACGCACGCGCTTGCCGCCGGCGTCCATGAGGTGCCTGCCCGTCCACCGCACCATGTCGTCGCTCGTGGCCACGGACTGACGAAGCTGCTCCTCCACCTCGACGAGGCGCTCGACGATGCGATCCGCGATCACGTCGTCGATGTCGGGAACGGCCGGCAGCGAGGACGGCATGGCTCTCCTGAGGGTCGGCGCTCGCCGGCGGACCGACGGACGAAGAACGGTGGCGGGCCGAGGCCCGACGCGAGGGGCGTTCCTGCCCCCGGTGCGCCGCTGAAGTCTACCCGGCGTGGCACCTCGCGCCCCGAGCGCATGGTCCCGAGCGGGCCAACGCCACACGCCTGCTCGCGCACTGACACGGTGCGTCGAAGACGTGCAGGCGACGACGTGAGTACTCTCCGGACGCCTCAACCTGCAATGGGGCATGAAAAAAGGGAAGGGCGGGGGACGGCGAGACACTCTCACGAGCACCCCAGCGACGTCCTCCACCCTTCCCGATGAAGATGTCCGGCGGCGACCTACTCTCCCACACCCTCCCGAGTGCAGTACCAT
>NZ_BAAAIS010000011.1:0-1630 GCF_039526185.1 Brachybacterium rhamnosum | reverse complement strand
GAGCCGGTCACCGCCGGCGAAGTGCCTCTTCGTTGATGTTCCACCCTTGAGCAACCATCCTCACCACACGCGGGTGAGCAGACAGCCACCAATCATTGGTGTAGCTCCTTAGAAAGGAGGTGATCCAGCCGCACCTTCCGGTACGGCTACCTTGTTACGACTTAGTCCCAATCACCGATCCCACCTTCGACAGCTCCCTCACGAGGATGGGCCACTGGCTTCGGGTGTTACCGACTTTCGTGACTTGACGGGCGGTGTGTACAAGGCCCGGGAACGTATTCACCGCAGCGTTGCTGATCTGCGATTACTAGCGACTCCGACTTCATGGGGTCGAGTTGCAGACCCCAATCCGAACTGAGACCGGCTTTTTGGGATTCGCTCCACCTCACAGTTTCGCAACCCTTTGTACCGGCCATTGTAGCATGCGTGAAGCCCAAGACATAAGGGGCATGATGATTTGACGTCGTCCCCACCTTCCTCCGAGTTGACCCCGGCAGTCTCCCATGAGTCCCCGCCATTACGCGCTGGCAACATGGAACGAGGGTTGCGCTCGTTGCGGGACTTAACCCAACATCTCACGACACGAGCTGACGACAACCATGCACCACCTGTGCACCAGTCCGAAGAAAACCCCATCTCTGGAGTCGTCCGGTGCATGTCAAGCCTTGGTAAGGTTCTTCGCGTTGCATCGAATTAATCCGCATGCTCCGCCGCTTGTGCGGGCCCCCGTCAATTCCTTTGAGTTTTAGCCTTGCGGCCGTACTCCCCAGGCGGGGCACTTAATGCGTTAGCTACGACGCGGAAAACGTGGAATGTTCCCCACATCTAGTGCCCAACGTTTACGGCATGGACTACCAGGGTATCTAATCCTGTTCGCTCCCCATGCTTTCGCTTCTCAGTGTCAGTAATGGCCCAGAGACCTGCCTTCGCCATCGGTGTTCTTCCTGATATCTGCGCATTTCACCGCTACACCAGGAGTTCCAGTCTCCCCTACCACACTCTAGCCTGCCCGTACCCACCGCACGCCCGAGGTTGAGCCTCGGGTTTTCACGGCAGACGCGACAAGCCACCTACAAGCTCTTTACGCCCAATAATTCCGGACAACGCTTGCGCCCTACGTATTACCGCGGCTGCTGGCACGTAGTTAGCCGGCGCTTCTTCTGCAGGTACCGTCACTTTCGCTTCTTCCCTGCTGAAAGAGGTTTACAACCCGAAGGCCGTCATCCCTCACGCGGCGTCGCTGCATCAGGCTTTCGCCCATTGTGCAATATTCCCCACTGCTGCCTCCCGTAGGAGTCTGGGCCGTGTCTCAGTCCCAGTGTGGCCGGTCGCCCTCTCAGGCCGGCTACCCGTCATCGCCTTGGTGAGCCACTACCTCACCAACAAACTGATAGGCCGCGAGCCCATCCTTCACCGAAAAACTTTCCAACACCCGCCATGCGACAGGAGCTCATATCCGGTATTAGCCCCGATTTCCCGAGGTTATCCCAGAGTGAAGGGCAGGTTGCTCACGTGTTACTCACCCGTTCGCCACTAATCAGACCGAGCAAGCTCGGTCGTCATCGTTCGACTTGCATGTGTTAAGCACGCCGCCAGCGTTCGTCCTGAGCCAGGATCAAACTCTCCATGA
>NZ_BAAAIS010000010.1:0-1067 GCF_039526185.1 Brachybacterium rhamnosum | reverse complement strand
GGGGTGACGGCGTGCCTTTTGAAGAATGAGCCTGCGAGTTAGTGGTCGGTGGCGAGGTTAACCCGTGTGGGGTAGCCGTAGCGAAAGCGAGTCTGAACGGGGCGTTCAGTCGCCGGCTCTAGACCCGAAGCGAAGTGATCTATCCATGGGCAGTGTGAAGCGCGGGTAAGACCGCGTGGAGGCGCGAACCCACTTCAGTTGAAAATGGAGGGGATGACCTGTGGATAGGGGTGAAAGGCCAATCAAACTTCGTGATAGCTGGTTCTCCCCGAAATGCATTTAGGTGCAGCGTTGCGTGTTTCGTGCCGGAGGTAGAGCACTGGATAGGCGATGGGCCCCACCGGGTTACTGACCTTAGCCAAACTCCGAATGCCGGTACGTGAGAGCGCAGCAGTGAGACTGTGGGGGATAAGCTTCATAGTCGAGAGGGAAACAGCCCAGAACATCAGCTAAGGCCCCTAAGCGTGTGCTAAGTGGAAAAGGATGTGAAGTTGCTGAGACAACCAGGAGGTTGGCTTAGAAGCAGCCACCCTTGAAAGAGTGCGTAATAGCTCACTGGTCAAGTGATTTTGCGCCGACAATGTAGCGGGGCTCAAGTACACCGCCGAAGCTGTGTCATTCCGGTTCTGCCGGGATGGGTAGGGGAGCGTCGAGCAGCCAGCGAAGCCGCGGGGGAACCCAGTGGTGGAGGCTGTTCGAGTGAGAATGCAGGCATGAGTAGCGAAAGACGGGTGAGAAACCCGTCCGCCGATTGATCAAGGGTTCCAGGGCTAGGTTAATCCGCCCTGGGTTAGTCGGGACCTAAGGCGAGGCCGACAGGCGTAGTCGATGGACATCGGGTTGATATTCCCGAACCGATCGTAGGAGGACCCATACCGAGGCAGTCGATGCTAACCACCCGATCAGTCCTCTTGCCCTTCGGGGTGAGGGATGCTGTGAGGCTGGGAACCAAGGTTGTAGTAGGTCAGCGCGAGGGATGACGCAGAGAGGTAGCTTCCGCGGACTTAATGGAATAGTCCGTCTAAGCGTGCAGCCCGACCCCGGGTAATGCTGGGGTCATCAAGGGT
>NZ_BAAAIS010000009.1:0-1024 GCF_039526185.1 Brachybacterium rhamnosum | reverse complement strand
TGGAGCGAAGCTGAGAATTTAAGCCCCAGTAAACGGCGGTGGTAACTATAACCATCCTAAGGTAGCGAAATTCCTTGTCGGGTAAGTTCCGACCTGCACGAATGGCGTAACGACTTCTCCACTGTCTCAACCGCGAACTCGGCGAAATTGCATTACGAGTAAAGATGCTCGTTACGCGCAGCAGGACGGAAAGACCCCGGGACCTTTACTATAGTTTGGTATTGGTGTTCGGAACGGCTTGTGTAGGATAGGTGGGAGACTGGGAAGCATTCACGCTAGTGAGTGTGGAGTCGTTGTTGAAATACCACTCTGGTCGTTCTGGATTCCTAACCTCGGTCCGTGATCCGGATCAGGGACAGTGCCTGATGGGTAGTTTAACTGGGGCGGTTGCCTCCCAAAAAGTAACGGAGGCGCTCAAAGGTTCCCTCAGCCTGGTTGGCAATCAGGTGTTGAGTGTAAGTGCACAAGGGAGCTTGACTGCGAGACAGACATGTCGGGCAGGTGCGAAAGCAGGAACTAGTGATCCGGCACCTCATTGTGGAATGGGTGTCGCTCAACGGATAAAAGGTACCCCGGGGATAACAGGCTGATCTTGCCCAAGAGCTCATATCGACGGCATGGTTTGGCACCTCGATGTCGGCTCGTCGCATCCTGGGGCTGGAGTTGGTCCCAAGGGTTAGGCTGTTCGCCTATTAAAGCGGTACGCGAGCTGGGTTTAGAACGTCGTGAGACAGTTCGGTCCCTATCCGCTGCGCGCGTTGGATATTTGAGAAGACCTGTCCCTAGTACGAGAGGACCGGGATGGACTGACCTCTGGTGTGCCAGTTGTTCTGCCAAGAGCATGGCTGGTTGGCTACGTCGGGAAGGGATAACCGCTGAAAGCATCTAAGCGGGAAGCCTGCTTCAAGATGAGATATCCGTGCCCCTTGTGGGTGAGAGGCCCCCAGTAGATGACTGGGTTGATAGGCCAGATGTGGAAGCACAGCAATGTGTGGAGCTGACTGGTACTAATGGCCGATGACTT
>NZ_BAAAIS010000008.1:0-612 GCF_039526185.1 Brachybacterium rhamnosum | reverse complement strand
TTGTCTCGGGTCCGGTGAACAGCGTGGTCGAGGCGTGCAAGGCGAAGTCGGATGAGCTGAACCAGCATGCCGAGGAGCAGGACACGACCTCGAACAGCAACTGAGTCCGTCCGGTCGCGTAGTCGTCCGCGCCGCCGCAGGACCCCGTCCCGTCCCCCGCAGGGGAGCGGTGCGGGGTCCTTCGCCGTCCGCCGCCGACCCCGGCGGGGAGCTGGGCGAGCGGGGGTGCGGGCCGACGGCGAGCTGGGCGGCCGGGACGAGCGGCCCGAGCCGGCCGTCATCCACAACGGCTCCGTCCGGGCCGAGAGCGCGATCCCGCCTCTGACCTGTGGTGATATTCAGCAGGCGGTATGGGGAGGGGGATGGGGAGTTGTCCCCATCGCCAGGTCGTGCAGGGCCGCCTAGTGTGGAGTCATCACCTGGAGGTCAGGGATCGAGGAGGCGGCCACGGCGGCCGCGGAGATCCGGGCCATGGGTGGACCAGGGAAGACGCGACGAGGAGGAACGCCATGAAGAAGGGTATGAACCCGGAGGCTGTCGATCAGATGGCCACGCAGATCACCGATGCGGCTGATCAGGCGAATGAGGCGTACCAGCGGGTGCTGGCGCGTG
>NZ_BAAAIS010000007.1:0-598 GCF_039526185.1 Brachybacterium rhamnosum | reverse complement strand
CTCAGTTGCTGTTCGAGGTCGTGTCCTGCTCCTCGGCATGCTGGTTCAGCTCATCCGACTTCGCCTTGCACGCCTCGACCACGCTGTTCACCGGACCCGAGACAAAACCGTTCCAGTCATCCACATACGTGTCGTAATCCGGACCGACCCACTCCACACCGTTGACCACACCGGTCACCGCATCGATCGCATCCAGGATCTGGCTGCCCGCCTCATTGATCGCGGTCGCGACCTCGCGACCCTCCTCCGGGTTCATTCCCTTGAAAGCCATGACAATCCCCTCGCTCTAGAAAAAACTGATCTCGACGACTACGAGAAGCTGACGCACCCGCCGATCAGGCGGACGCATCCCGCTGCTCGGAAGCATTCTTCGACGCCCGCTCCGACAGATCCTGCGCCTGCTGCACCAGCTGCTGCACCGCCTGACCCACCGTCGACTCGAACTCCGACACGTACCGGTCACGATCCTCACCGGTCCAGTCGAACTCCTGCACACGCGCCAGCACCCGCTGGTACGCCTCATTCGCCTGATCAGCCGCATCGGTGATCTGCGTGGCCATCTGATCGACAGCCTCCGGGTTCATACCCTTCTTCATGG
>NZ_BAAAIS010000006.1:0-143832 GCF_039526185.1 Brachybacterium rhamnosum | reverse complement strand
ATGGTACTGCACTCGGGAGGGTGTGGGAGAGTAGGTCGCCGCCGGACATCTTCATCGGGAAGGGTGGAGGACGTCGCTGGGGTGCTCGTGAGAGTGTCTCGCCGTTCTCTGCCCTTCCCTTTTTTCATGTCCGTTTTCCGGGCCGGCTCAGACGCCCGCGCGTGGTGAGCCCACCGGACGTCCACGAGCACGGCGACAGTCACCATCGCCATCAGCTGCACGTTGCCGTTCGCTGCCCCATCGACAGCGCGCTGAGGCGCGCGAGCCCATCGCATCGAAGCACGCGGGTCCCATCCCCGTCCCGGGGCCCGTACAGGGCTCGGAGGCCAGGGCGCTGAGAGGTGCGGCTCGACGGGGAGAGAGCGGGCCGAGGCCATCGCTCCCTGAGGATCCCCGGAGACGGCGGCCCGCTGACGCACCGGCTCAACTGCTCTCTCGTCCTCCGGCACATGGCCTCGCCGCGTCATGGGCCTGAGGACGTGTCTGCTCCCTGGCACGTGGATTCCGTGGCTGTTCGGCTCGCTGCTGTCTCGTGCCCTTCCCACGTCGTCCCCCGGCGGGAGAAGGGGACGAGAGCGTGAGAGGCAGCGGGGCGGGGGACTGGGGCGGGCGCAGCGTCTGATGACGCATCAGGTGCGACAGCGGTCTCGGATTCGTGTTGGAGCGTTGTCCAGGGCTGGTCAGCGCTGGGGGTGAGGCGCTCCTGATGGGAGGCTCAGGCGGCCCGCCGCACGCGGGGCGGCCCCACGCATCGCCACCGGCATAGGATCCGCCGTGTGTGGCTCCTCTCAGCGTCCCTCGGTGCTCAGGCGGACGTTCGTGCTGTCATCGGCTCCCGTGCCGGTGGCATGGGCCGTCGGCTCGTCGCCGGGTGAGGGGAGCGCCGGAGGGAGCAGCACGAGTGCGATCCCGAACATCGCCGCGACGAGCACCGGACCGGTGTCGTTCACCGCATAGCCCAGCCATCCGCCAGCGACCACCGCGATCATCGTGTGCAGGGCGTAGGGGTGCTCCTCGTACAGCGCTGCGAGTCTGGTGAGCCGAGCACGGCGGGGCATGAGCGCGGCCACCGAGCAGGCGAGCGCGAGGATCAGGAGCACCGTGAGCGCGGGATAGCCGAGCGTCATCCCCACGTTCTGCGCGAGCTTGCGGACCACGACCGCCACGAGCTCGCCCGAGAGCAGCTCGTTGATGAAGCGCCCCAGATGCGTGCGGTCCTCGGGCGGCCGCAGCCAGTCCAGGAAGGAGACCCCGAGCACGAGCACCGCGCCGCCGGCGAGCAGCGAGACCACGTGCCACGGGCGGAGCCGGATCCCCGAGACGAGCAGCGCGAGCAGGCCGAACGTCGGAACCGTCGCGAGCATCGACCCGAAGTCCGCACCCATCGACGGCGTCACGCACACCACCGCGACCGCGACACCCACGTCGAGCGTCCACAGCACCCGTGCTCGCGCCGTGCGGAGCAGCGTGAACAGGCACAGCAGGGCGATCAGCGACGCCGCGAGGACGATCCCGAACAGGTGGTTGGACAGCCCGTAGAAGCGGCCGCCGGAGATGGGCTGCGCGCCCAGCGGGGAGCCCAGCTGCAGCCGGGAGCCCGTCGCGGACTCCAGCAGGACGATGCCGCCCACGAGCGCCGCGCTCACCGCGACCGAGCCGCGGGGGACCCGCCGCCAGGGACCCGCGAGCACCACGAGCGCGAGCAGCGCGGAGCCCGCCCAGACGACGCCCGTGAGCGCGAGCGCCGGATGCTCCGCGCGCCACCAGGGCACGAGCGAGGCCATGAGGCCCACCGGCAGGGCGAGCGGGGCGATCGTCGTCAGAGCCCGGCCGAGGGCTTGCAGCCGCGGGCGACGGCCGAGGGCCGGGACGAGCAGCAGGACCAGCCCCATGACCCCGAGGGCGAGCCAGGAGCCCAGCGCCGGGATCGTCGCGTCGTCCACCTCGAGGGCGGCGAGCGAGCGGTCCTTGACGAGCTGCTGCGGGTCTGCGCTCTCCGTCCCCCGCAGGGGCTGGCCGTTGAGGAGACCCTCGGAGCTCGCCCCGTAGGACGCGAGGATCGTGGGCGCGACGTCCGTCAGCATGACCACGCCCGGCTGCTTCGTCGCCCCCGAGGTGAGGGCGCGGCCCGGGAGCGCGGAGTCCATCGCGACCTGCAGCCCCGCCGAGCGGGAGGCCATCGCCTCGGTGCGCTCCGAGGCGTCCGGATCCGCCGGGTCGATCGCCGCGACGGAGAGGGTGAGCGTGCGCGGCAGCGAGTCCGCGTCGCAGCCCCCGGCGGCGTCGATCACCTCGCCCGCCCGCGCGTCCAGGGCGGTGAGGGCGTCGGCACGCTCCGGGTCGGCGCGGTCCGGCAGACCGCCGAGGTCCACGAGGACGATCCCGTCCTCCGCGCCGAGGCCCTCGGAGATCTCGTCGGCGGCGCCGTCGGGCAGGGTCGCCGCGGTGGAGACCGCCGGGTCCGCGGGCTCGTCGGACCCGGCGGCGTCGTCGGAGCCGGCGTCGTCCGGCCCGCCGCCTCCGTCGACCTCCGTCACGGGCACCCCGAGCTGCTCCCACTGGTCGACGGCCGGGTCCGGGATGCCGGCGGTGCGGGGGGCGTCCGCCGCGAGGCCGCGGTAGCCCGAGCGGATCGTCTCCATGCCCTGGCGCATCGTGGAGACCACGGAGACCGAGGTCGTGTTCATGGCGCCGAGGCCCGAGCGGTCCGCGAGGCACTGCAGGTGCGGCGTGAGCTCGAGGGTGACGTCCCGCCAGTCCAGGCCCGCCGTCGCGATGACCAGGCGGACGGGCTCGTCCGCCGTGATCGCGCCCTCCCCGTCCGCGCCCGCGGCCCGCGCCGACGGGGCGCCCGCGAGGACCAGCGTCGCCGCGCAGAACAGGGCGAGGAGCAGGGCCGGGAGCGCGGTGACGGGGCGGGGGAGGGACGGCATGGATCGATCGTACGGGCGCAGCCGTGCCCGCCCCTGGACCAGCGGTGACGACGCCGAGGAGGAGTGGGGGAGATCCCGGGACCGGACGACGCCCGCCGGCCGCGACCGGCCTGCGGTCGGGCACCGGCCCGGCCGCGGCGGACCGATACGCTCCAGGTCATGCGCTACGGATTCCTGGGCCCCGAGACCACCTTCACCCACCAGGCGCTGCTGCAGGCCTTCGAGGGCCCCACCCCGGTCGCTGACCCGGCCGAGGTGACGATGGTGCCCTTCTCCTCCGTCGCGACGGCGACCACCGACCTGCTCGCCGGGGACATCGACGCGCTCATGGCCCCCATCGAGAACTCCGTCGAGGGCGGGGTCTCCGGCACCCTCGACGTGCTCGCCGCGACGGACTCGATCACGATCGTCGCCGAGCAGGTGGTGCTCATCAGCTTCGTCCTCGCCGCGCGGGAGCCGATCGCGCTGGAGGAGCTCACGACGATCTCCTCCCATCCCCATGCGCAGGCGCAGGTGCAGGGCTGGCTGCGCACGCACGTCCCCGCCGCGCGCGTCGCGACCTCCTCCTCGACGGCCGCCGCCGCGCGCGACCTCGCCGAGGCGGCCCCGGAGCAGGCGCGCGGCCGCGCGGCCGTCTGCTCGCGCCTCGCGGCGGAGCACTTCGGCCTCGAGATCCTCGCCGACGGCATCGAGGACACCGCCGGCGCGCAGACCCGCTTCGTGCTCGTCACCCGTGAGGGCCGGATCCCCGCCCGCACCGGCGCGGACAAGACCACGATCGTCGTCCAGCTGCCCCACAACCGCTCCGGCGCGCTGCTCGAGGCGCTCGAGATGCTCAGCGCGAACGGCGTGAACATGTCCCGCATCGAGTCGCGGCCGATCGGCGACTTCCTGGGCCGGTACTCCTTCTCGATCGACCTCGAGGGCCACCTCGAGGACCGCCGGGTCGCGGCCGCGCTGCGCTCCCTGCACCGCATGTGCCCCGTCGTCCACTACCTCGGCTCCTACCCGCGGGTGGACGGGGAGCGCACGGAGGTGCGGGAGGACTTCGCCGACGAGACCTACGACGAGGCCCACGAGTGGCTGGAGCGGCTCAGCGGGATGATCGCGGCGCCGCGCGGCTGAGGCGGGTGCGCCGACGGGCCCCCGCGAGCCTCCGGCCCCGGGGTGACCGGGATCAGCGGCCGCGGGAGCGCGAGCTGACCGGCACCCGCAGGCGCAGCACCCCGGGATCCACGCGCGCGATGAAGTGCGTGGCCTCGTCGTCCGTGTCCCCGTCGAGCTGCACCGGCTGCGGCGCCGCCGTGACGACCTGCACCGCGGGGGAGTGGTAGCGCTCCATCGTGGAGAGCCGGTTCGCGATGCGCGTGCGGCGGCTGGGCACGAGGCGCGGGTTCACGACCTCGGTGACGACCTGGCTGAAGCCGGCCGCGCCGCGCCAGCCGGCGACGACGATCTCGAGCCGGCCGTTGTCCACGGTCGCGCCGGGCATGAGCACGAAGCCGCCGGGGAGGCGGCCGACGTTGCCGAGGAGCACGGTGCGGGCGCGGTGCGTGTGGCGGGTGCCGTCGGGCAGGTCGAGGACGACGTCGACGCTGCGGCCCATCACGGTGCGCACCCCTCCGAGCACGTAGGCGATCCAGCCGATCCGCTTCTTCATGCCGTCATCGGTGTGGCCGATCATCTCGGCGTCCGCCCCGAAGCCGGCGATGACGAGGAAGATCTGCGGGGAGGCGGCGGAGGCCTCGGCGATCGAGCCGCCCGTCTGCAGCCAGCCGACGTCGACGTGGCGGTCCTGGCCGGTGAGCGCGGCGGTCATCGCGGCGGCCGGGTCCTCGAGCGGGACGTCGACGTTGCGGGCGAGCAGGTTGCCGGTGCCCGAGGGGATGATGCCCATGCGCACATCCGTGCCGGCGAGCACGGAGGCGACCATGCGGACGGTCCCGTCCCCGCCCGCGGCCATGACGAGGTCCGCCCCCTCGGAGATCGCCTCGCGCGCCTGCCCCTGTCCCGGGTCCTCGACGGTCGTCTCGTAGAAGGCGATCTCCGCCTCCTCGACGCGCTCGACGACCTCGCGCAGGCGCGCGCGGAAGGCGTCGGCGTCCGCGAACTTCGAGGGGTTTAGGACGACGGCGACCTTCTTCAGCCGCGCGGGCGGGTCCTCCTGCGCCGTCGGCTCACCGCCGGCTCCCGCCTCGCCGCCGTCGACGACGGGGATCGCCCCGGTGGTCGCGGCGCGCAGCTCGGCGAGCTCGCGGCGGTGCCGGCCCAGGGAGCGCAGCACCAGGGCGAGCAGGACGATCGCGACGACCCCCACGACGAGGCCGATGATCGAGAGCACTGCACCGAGATCCATGGGCACAGCGTACGGTCCGCGAGGGCCCGCGGTCCGACCGCGCGGACGTCCGGGATCGGATCCCGATGGAGGGCTTGACACCGTGGTGCCGGACCGCGACCCTATGTGCCAATAGGGTGATACAAGATGCGGCCGATCGGTCGCCGGCCCCTGACGAAAGGTGTCGACATGTCCCTCGCCGGTCCCCTCCTGATCATTCTGCTCGGAGTGCTCGCCCTCGCGGGTGTCGTCCTCCTCGTCCTCCTGCTCGTGCGCCCGGAGACGACCGGCCTGGACCGTGCCCAGCTGCGCGCCCGCCGCGTGGGCGGGATCGCCGGCGTCCTGATCGCCGCGGCGCTCCTCGCGGCCGTGCCGCTCCCCGGCAGGCTCGGCCACGGCGCGCTCGCCGGCACCGCCCCGCTGCTCGGCACCGCCGCGCTCGTCCTCGCGGTGCTGATCGGGGAGGGGCGGCTCGCCGCCCCGATCGTCGGGGCGAGCCGCAGCGCCGACCTCGAGCCCCACGGCCTGCGGGAGGTGCTGCCCTGCGCGGCCTCGCTCGCCGCGGCCGCCGCCGTGCTCGGGCTCGGCGCGCTCATGGTGATGACGACGGTGCTGGCCTCCCCGGACGACGTCCTCCGACCCGGCCGGGTCCTCACCGGGAGCGGGACCGACGCGAGCGGGGTGACGATCGAGATCGGGATCGCGCCCTACCCCGGCTCCTGGTACACGATCCCCGCTGCGATCGCCCTGGTCCTGCTGGTCCTCCTCGCCGCCCTCGCCCTGCGCGCGGTCACCGCGCGCCGCCCCGGCGGCGTTGGAGGGGACCTGCTCGCCCGCCGCCGCTCCGCGGCCACCGTGATCGGAGCCGTCATGATCGGCACCGGTCTCCTCGGCGTCGTCCTCGGCGGCCTCGCCGCGACCCGCGCCCTGGGCGTCGCCGGCGGCCTCGGCGACATGGGGGCCGACGTCCCCACCGCCGTCGTCGTGAGCGGGGTGCTCGCCCTCCTCGCCGCGATCGGCGGGGTCGCCGTGACAGGATGGGGCGCCGTGCTCGTCCTCGCCCCCGCCCTCGCCGCCCGTCGCGACACCTCCCGACGCGCGCTGCGCCTGCCCGCCGCGCCGATGACCGGGACCGCCGGATGACCGACGACGCCCTCGTCGTGGACCTCGAGCACCCGCTGCCGCCCTTCGAGCAGATCCGCCGCGGCATCCTCGCCCAGCTCGCCACCGGCATCCTCCGCCCCGGGGACCGGCTCCCCGCGATCCGTGCGCTCGCCACGGACCTCGGTCTCGCCCCCGGCACCGTCGCCCGCGCCTACAAGGAGCTCGAGGTGGCGGAGGTGCTGCACACCGCCCGCGGCGCCGGCACCCGCATCGCGGACCCGCTGCCCGCCGGCGTCGCGGTCGCCCCCGCGGGGGACCTCGACCCCGGGCTCGCCCGGCTCCTCGCCGCCCCGATCGCGGAGGCCCGCGCCGCCGGGCACGGCCCCGAGGCCGTGCTCACCGCCGTGCGGACCCTGCTCACCTCCGCGGGCGGGGGACCCGCCGCCGCGGGTACCCTGGACGAATGATCGATCTGCGGCAGCTGCGCGAGAACCCCGACCTGGTCCGAGACGCACAGAGGGCGCGCCGGCGCGATGCCGGCGTGGTCGACTCCGTGCTCGCCGCGGACTCCTCCTGGCGCGAGGCCACCGCCGCCTTCGAATCCGCCCGCGCGGAGCAGAAGAGCTTCGGCAAGAAGGTCGCCCAGGCGAAGGGTGAGGAGAAGCAGGAGCTGCTCGCCCAGGTCAAGGGTCTCGCCGCGGACGTCAAGCGGCTCGAGGCCGAGGCCGGCGACGCGCTCGCTGAGCGCGACCGCCTGCTGCGCACGATCCCGAACCTTGCCGAGGGTGCCCCCGAGGGCCTCGAGGCGGACTTCGTGCTCCGCGAGACCGTCGGCGAGATCCCCGCGTTCGAGGCTCCCGTCAAGGACCACCTCGAGATCGCCGAAGGGCTGAAGGCGATCGACATGGCGCGCGGCGCGAAGGTCTCCGGTGCCCGCTTCTACTTCCTCACCGGCGTCGGCGCGCAGCTCGAGCTCGCGATCCTCAACGCCGCGATCGACCAGGCCACGCGCGCCGGCTTCACGCCGATGATCACGCCCACCCTGGTGCTGCCCGAGTCGATGGAGGGCACCGGCTTCCTCGGCGAGCACGCCGACGAGGTCTACCACCTCGACAAGGACGACGACCTCTACCTCGTGGGCACGAGCGAGGTGGCCCTCGCGAGCTACCACCGCGACGAGGTCCTCGACCTCTCCGACGGCCCGATCCGCTACGCCGGTTGGAGCGCCTGCTACCGCCGCGAGGCCGGCAGCTACGGCAAGGACACCCGCGGCATCATCCGCGTGCACCAGTTCCACAAGGTCGAGATGTTCTCCTACTGCCGCATCGAGGACTCCTACGCGGAGCACGAGCGGCTCCTGGACTGGGAGCGGGAGATGATGGCGAGGATCGACGTGCCCTATCGCATCATCGACACCGCCGCCGGCGACCTCGGCACCTCCGCCGCCCGCAAGTTCGACTGCGAGGCGTGGATGCCGAGCCAGGAGACCTACCGCGAGCTCACCTCCACCTCGAACACCACCCAGTTCCAGGCACGGCGGCTGAACATCCGCGAGCGCACCGAGGACGGCCTGCGCCCCGTCGCGACCCTCAACGGCACCCTCGGCACCACCCGCTTCATCGCGGCGATCCTCGAGAACCACCAGCAGCCCGACGGCTCCGTGGTGGTCCCCGAGGGCCTGCGCCCGTTCCTCGGCGGCCGTGAGGTCTTCGAGGTCGTCGCCTGAGATGACGGGAGCGGAGCGGAAGGGCCTCGGCCGGCGGATCCTGGCGGCGCTGCGTCATCGCCGGTTCACCCGTTCGTCAGCCGGGGCTGGGACACTGGACGGCATGAACCCCGCGCCCGCGACGACCGACGTCGAGGCCACCCGCGCCCGCCTCGCCGATCACCTCGACCAGCTCGCCGGGGAGCACCTGCTCATCGGGCTCGACGTCGACGGCACCCTCGTGGACCACGACGGCGCGATGAGCGCCCCCATGCGCGAGGCGCTCCAGCGCGCCGCCCGCGGGTCCACCGTCGTCATCGCGACCGGCCGCTCCCTCGGGGCGACCGTGCCGATCGTCCGCGCCGCCGGCATCGAGCACGGCTACGCCGTCTGCTCCAACGGCGCCGTCACCCTCGAGATGGACCCGTCGGCCCCGGAGGGCTACCGCGTGATCGACACCCGCACCTTCCAGCCCGGTCAGGCCCTCGCCACGCTGCGCAAGGTCGCGCCGGACGCCCACTACGCCGTCGAGATGGCCAGCGGCGCCTTCCGCGCCACCCCCGGCTTCCAGGACGCGAGCTTCGGCGTCGAGGCGATCGAGAGCGACCTCGACCAGCTCATGGAGCTCGAGGCCGTGCGCGTCGTCGTCCACGTCCCCGACCTCTCCCCGCAGGAGTTCAGCCGCGTGATCGCGGAGTCCGGCGTGCACGGCGTCGAGTACGCGATCGGCTGGACCGCCTGGCTCGACATGGCCGCCCCCGGCGTCTCCAAGGCGAGCGCCCTCGAGGTGGTGCGCGAGCGGCTCGACATCCCCCGCGAGCGCACCCTCACGGTGGGAGACGGCTTCAACGACGTCGAGATGCTCGACTGGGCGCAGGTGGGCGTCGCCATGGGACAGGCGCCGCAGGGCGTGAAGGACGTGGCGGACACCGTCACCCTCTCCGTCTACGAGGACGGCACCGTGCTGGTGCTGGAGGCCGTCGCCGGCTGAGCGCCGTCCCCGCGCCCCTCACCGGGACAGGATGAACGCCAGCAGGTAGCTGCGGGTGTCGCCGTCGTCGAGGTGCTCGTCCGCCAGCTCACGCGCCGCCTCGAGCGCCGCCGCCCGGTCGTCCTCGCCGCCGAGCGCCGCGTACATCAGCAGCCAGTCACCGTACTGCTGCGCGAATCCGCCGGAGGCCGTGGCCTCGGCGATGTTGCGCCGCACCCGCTCGGGATCGTCGGCCAGGTGGTCGGAGCTCGGGGACATGGGCAGCGCGAGGATCGCGAGCGCCGCCGCGGGCTCGGGGGAGAACCAGGTGGCGTAGTCCCGCTTGCCGCCGAACTGCAGGGGCAGCACCGAGTGCTCGAAGCACTCGTACACCGGGTCCGCTAGGTCGAAGTCCGTCCAGTAGGCGCGGGCGGCGGCGGCCTCGTGCGCGAGCAGCCAGGCGGCGCCCGCGGCGAGCTCCCCGTCCCCGCGCGCCCGGGCCCACAGCTCCAGCCCCGCCCACGCGGTCGTCGCCTCGGAGCTGGACTCCTGGTTGTTGCCGTCGGCGAAGGGGGAGGTGCCCGAGGCCCAGGAGTGCGAGGCGTAGGCGTCGAACACGCGCCGCACCGGCACCGCGTCGGTGGCCGCGTCGCAGGCGATGTCCGCGGCGAGGGCGTCCATCACCGGGGCGAGCTCCGCGGCGAGGTCCTCGTCGTCCGCGGCGAGCGTGCCGGCGGCGTGGAGGAAGTAGCCGTAGTGGAAGTGGTGGTCGTTGAACTGCTCGGACCCGAAGGACGGCGTGAGGCCGACGACCCCCCGGTTGGTCGCGTCGTAGGTGAAGCAGAAGGCGTCCCGCTCCTCCGCCCCGGCGACCTCCGTCCAGCGGCGGATCTGGGTGAGCACCCGCTCCTCGAGCCCGGCCGCGGCCTCGTCGGCCCCGACCTGCCGGGCGATCGCGAGCAGCTGCGCGTCCCGGTGCAGGGCCTTCCCGCCGAAGTACGTGTCCGCGGGATAGTCGGGGAGGCCGGCGACGTCGGCCACCACCTGAGCGGCGAGCTCCTCCCGCGCGTCGTCGTCGAGGCCCGAGAGGTCGAGCGCCGCGCGGACAGTGCGCCGCGGGGCGCTCCAGGTCAGGTCCGGGCCGGGCCGCAGCACGAGGGTGCCGTAGACGCTCGGATAGGTGCCGAGCGCCTCCGCGGCCCCCGCGTCCGCCCCGTGGTGGGGCATGGCGGCGACGACCGTGGGGGAGGAGTCCGCGGTCTCGTAGGTGAGGGTCGCGCGGGCGGCGTCGTCGGACACGGAGCGGGTCAGGCTGGTCCCGCGCAGCGGCACGGCGGCGGGCGCGACGTCCGCGGCGGTGCCGCCGACGGGGACCGCGAAGAGCGTCACCCAGCCGTCGGCCTCCAGGGAGCAGCGGGCGCCGTCGAGGTCCCCGCCCTCCAGGCGCAGCCCGTACTCGTGCTCGCCCACCGTGAGCGTCGCCGGCTCCGCAGCGGTCGCTGCGCCGTTGAAGGCGGTGGAGAGGGTGAGGTCGAGGGCGGCGCGGGCCTGCAGGGCGACGCACGGCCAGCCCTCGGCGATCGTCACGGTGGCCAGCGCGGTCCCGTCTCCGCCGAGGAGGTCGAGCCGCACGGACGCCTCGTCGTAGGCGGAGACGATCCCGCTCCCCGCCCCCGCGACGGCGACCTCGACCTCGGGGACGTGAGCACCCATGATCGTGCGCGCCGAGGTGGTGACCGTCGGCAGACCGAGCGCGAACCCGCCGTCGACGAGGGCGAAGGACAGCGGCAGCGGGTGGACCGTCTGCGGCTCGTCGCCGAAGACGAGCCCGGAGAACCAGCGATTCGTCGGCGGTACCAGGCCGTCGGCGAGCCGCACGGTCCTCAGGTCCGCGGGGGCGGGGAGCTCGGGCAGCGCGGACATCGACCCGCGGACCTCCTCGTCGGTGAACGCGGCCGCGGTGGGGAGGGCCGCGCTCGGCCCGGTGCCGCCGCCCGAGGAGCGGTCGCCCGTGCAGGCCGATGCTCCCAGGGCGATCACGCCCAGCGGCGCGCCGGCGAGGAGGGCGCGGCGCGGGGGCCTCATCGCAGACCCACCGAGCGCAGGGCGTCCATCAGGGCGTCCGTGGGGCCGGCGAGGACGCCGCTGTCGGTCAGCTCGACCGTCACCGACACCGGGGCGCCGTCGGTCGCGATGAGGTCGAGGTCCTGCGCCTCGAGATCAGGGCTCGTGATGAGCGCCCGGGTGATCGCCTGCCCGTTCTCGGTCACCACCGACGCGGAGCCGACGGTGCCCTCGATCGTGCGGTCGTCGGGCAGCAGGATCTGCGCACGGGCACCCTCCTCGAGACGGCCGTAGTCGCGGGGCGTGAGACGGAACTGCGCCTGCACGGTGCGCGGGGTGGACCGCACGATCGTCGCGACGGGCGCGCCGGCCCCGAGGTAGTTGCCGGACGTCGCGCTCAGCGCGGCGACGCGGCCGTCCGCGGTGGCGCGGTAGACGATCGTGCCCTGCTCGGGATCGATCTCCATGGCGTCGTTGGAGCTGGCCTTGAGGCCGTGGACGGCGTCCTGCTGCAGCTCGACGCTGGTCATCGTGAACAGCACGTCCCCGGCGCGGACCTCGTCGCCGAGGGCCACCCCGATGTCGGTGACGACGCCGGGGGCGACGGCGGCGATCGCGTAGCGGGGCTGCTCGATCGCCGCGCTCACCGAGAGGCTCTGGCGCTGACGCTGGTTGAACACCAGGCACAGGGCCGCGGCGAGGGCGAGGACGAGGAGGAGGGAGAGGAGGAGACGGAGACGGCCGATCCAGGTCATGACGGGATCCTCTGGTCGTGGGGGCGGGGGTCAGGAGAGGGCGCGGACGCGGGAGACGCGCCGGCGACCAGGGGCGAGGCGGGCCGCGACCGTGTCCGCCGGGGTCGAGACGGGGACGGGCGCGGCGAGCGCCGCCGTGGTCGCCGCCGCCTTGGCGTGGTCGCCGCGGGCCTCGAGGGCGCCGGAGCGGCCGGCGCGGATCTCGCCGAGCGCGACGAGGACGAGCACGATCAGCACGGCGGAGTTCACGCCGCACCACACCGTCGCGATCGAGGGGCGCCCGAGCATGAGGTCGCGCCAGACGCCCACCGTGGTGGTGCACAGCAGGAAGGCGAGCACGCACAGCTGCGGCCCCATGACGGTGAAGGGGGAGACCTTCCCGGTCGCGCCCGTCACCGACCACGCCTGGTCACGGCCCATGACCACGTTGGCCAGGGCCTTCGCGTAGATCGGGAACGAGCAGGCGGCCAGGATCAGCACCTCCCAGCGGAAGGAGCCGAGCGTGAAGAAGGCCAGCACGATCTGCAGCAGGTAGAAGCCCGCGTAGAACAGCATCCACGTCGCCCAGCCCACGTCCATCGACACCGGGCGCAGGTCCAGGAACACCTCGAGCGCCGGCACCAGCAGGAGCAGGCCCGGGACGATCCCGGTGAGGTAGTGGGTGGCGGTGATGAAGTACATGAGGCGCTGGTCCAGGCTCAGCCGCCGCGCCGGGTGCAGCGGGTTGGCCTGCAGGAGGATCTCGAAGCCGCCGGTCGCCCAGCGCAGCTGCTGCTTCGAGTAGGCGACGATCGTGTCCGGGGCGTCGCCGATCGCGAGGGTCGTGGGCAGGAAGACCGACCGCCAGCCGCGCTCGTGGAGCTTCAGCGAGGTCCACACGTCCTCGGACTTCGAGTCGGTGACCATGCCGCCCACGTCGTCGATCGCACGCCGCCGGAACACGACGTTCGTGCCCACGCAGAACGCGGCGTTGAACTGGTTCCGGCCCGGCTGCACGAAGCGGTAGAACATCGCCTGCATGTAGCCGGCGCCGCGCGAGATGACGTTGTGGAGGTTGCCGTAGGTCTGCGGGGTCTGCACGAAGGCGACGGTGTCGTTGGTGAAGAACGGCAGGGTCTCCTCGAGCAGGCCCGGCAGCGGCACGAAGTCCGCGTCCAGGATCACGAAGAACTCGGCCTTGGCCAGTGTGAGCGCGTAGTTCACGTTGCCGGCCTTGGCACCGTTGCCGGTGCGGCGGCGCACGTAGCGGCAGCCGATCTCCGCGGCGAGGTCGCGGACCTCGTCGCTGCGGCCGTCGTCGAGGATCCACACCACGTGGCGGCCGCGGATCGCGAGCGCCGCCTCGGCGGTCCGTCGGATCACCTCGATCGGCTCGCCGTACACCGTGATCAGCACGTCCACGTCGACCACGCGGCCGTCCAGCTGCACGGGCCAGAGCGTGGGGTCGTCGCGGCGGCGGAGCGCGGAGATCCGCGAGAGCGTGTACAGCTCGTCGCGCGCTCGCCAGTAGTCGTGGTCGCGCACGTCCCTCGTCCCGGCGAGCACGGTCCACATGGCGAAGAGCGCGTGGAACACGAGGATCGACTCGGACGTGATGACCAGGAGCCAGGGCAGCAGGTCGCCCCGGTGGGAGGGCTGGAGGAGGAAGACCCCGTAGGCCAGGCAGCCGGCCGTGGCGAGGATCGTCAGCGCGATCATCACGGGGGAGAACGGGGAGCTGGCCGCGGCACGACGGCTCACCGGGGTGAAGTGGTCGACCGATGCGAGGTCGTGGGGTTCTCGGGACATGAGGAGCTCCCTGGGCCGGCGGGCGATCGGGCCACGTGCCGTCGTGCGGTGCACGACGTCGAGGCCACGATGCCCGATCCGGACCGAGGTCCGTCCCGCGAGATGGATGGGTACGGCCATCCTGGACGAAGCGGACGAATCCGAGAAGTCCGTTTCGCACTGTTCACCCGTTTGTTACACGGGGTGGTCAGGGGTTGATCAGCGCCGGGCTCAGCCGGCCGCCACCTCGAGGACGACCTTTCCCAGGTGGCCGCCCTCGCGGAGCACGGCCTGCGCCTCCGCCGCGCGCTCGAGCGGGAAGCGGGCGTGCACGGGCACGCTCAGGGACCCGTCCTCGAGCAGCGGCCACACGAGGTCGCGAGTGGCGGCGAGGATCTCCTGCTTGCCGGCGGTGCTGCGCGAGCGGAGCGTGGTGCCGATGACGCGGGCGCGCTTGCTCATGAGCAGGCCGATGGGCAGCTCCCCGCTCGCCCCGCCCAGGGTGCCGATGATGACTAGGCGCCCGTGCTCGCGGAGCATGCCCACGTGGTCCGCGAGGGTGCTGCCCCCGCCGCCCACCACGTCGAGGACCACGTCCGCCCCGCCGGCCTCCCGGACCGCCGCGGGCACGTCGGCGGTGCGACGGTTCCAGGCCGCGTCGGCCCCGATCTCCCGTGCGTGGGCGGCGGACTCGTCGGAGCCGACGGTCGTGAGCACCCTGGCGCCGAGGCGCCGGGCGAGCTGGATCGCGACGGTCCCGATGCCGCCCGTGCCGCCCTCGATCAGCACCGTCTCACCCGCGACCAGGCGCCCCTCGATGACGAGGTTCGAGACCACGGTCGCCGTCACCTCGACGACGCCGGCGGCCTCCACCGGGTCGAGGCCCGCCGGGACCGGCAGCAGCTGCCCCTCGGGTACGGCGACGACCTCGGCGTAGCCGCCGCCCGCGAGCAGCGCCACGACCGCCTCCCCGGTGTCCCGGCGCCGGCCGGAGACCTCGAGCCCGGGCAGCTCCGAGGCGCCGGGCGGCGGCGGGTAGTGCCCGGCCACCTGGGCGAGGTCGGCCCGGTTCACGCCCGCGGCGACGACGTCCACGAGCACCTCCCCGGGGCCGGGCGCGGGTTCGGGCAGCTCCGCGAGCTCGAGCTGGTTCTCCGCGGTGATCGTCATGGCGCGCATGGCACCACCGTATGCCCGGACCCGGCCCGGCTCGCGGGAGTCGGTCAGCGGGAGACGACCACGATCGTCTTCAGCGAGCTCTCGCCCGGCACCTGTGTGAGGGCGGCCTCCGCCTCCTCGAGCGGGAACTCGGCGGTGACCAGCGCGTCGAGGTCCACACCCGGGGCCTGCGCGGCGGCGATGACCTTGGGCCAGGTGTCGACGTAGCGGAAGATCCCCGTCAGCACGATCTCCTTGTTCATGACCTCCTGCACCGGGATCGGCATGGTCTCCGCGCCGAGCCCGACCATCACCGCGGTGCCGCCCGGGCGCAGGGCCTTCAGCCCCGCGAGCAGCGCCGGGGTCGCGCCGGAGCACTCGATGAAGGCGTCCACGCCGAGCGCCGCCGGGTCGAAGCCCGGGTCCAGGGGATCCACCGCGGAGGTCGCGCCGAAGCCGAGGATCTGCTCGCGGCGCGAGGCGACCGGGTCCGAGACGATGATCTCGGTGGCGCCGTAGGAGCGGGCGGCGATCGCGGTGAGCGCCCCGATCGGCCCGGCGCCCGCGATGAGCACGCGGCTGCCCGGGGCGAGACCGGCCTTGCCCACGGCCCACATGCCCACGCTGAACGGCTCGAGCAGCGCGCCGGCGTGGTCGCTGATCGCGTCGGGGATCGGGAAGGCGAACTCTGCGGGCGCGGTGACGTAGTCGCAGAAGGTGCCGTCGATCGGCGGGGTCGCGTAGAACTTCATGTCCGGGCAGAGGTTCAGGTGGCCCGTGGTGCACTGGCGGCAGGTGCGGCAGGGCCGCTGCGGCTCGACGGCGACGCGCTCGCCGATGCGGGAGGGGTCCACGCCCTCGCCCACGCCCGCGATCACGCCGGAGACCTCATGGCCCAGGATCAGCGGCTGCTCGACGACGAAGTCCCCGATCCGCCCCTCCTTGTAGTAGTGGACGTCGGATCCGCAGACGCCCACCGAGCGCACGCGCACGAGCACCTCGCCCGGCGGAGGGGTGGGCACGGGTCGCTCCTGCATCTCGACCTCGCCCTGGCGCAGCAGCACCGAGGCGCGCATGGTCGCGGGGACGTCGTCGGCCAGCACGGGACCGGTGGTGGCGGGGGCGGTGGCGGACATGGATGCTCCTTCGGATCGCGGGTCGTGACCATTGTGCGGGACAGCGTGTTCCCGCGTCCCGGCGGGCCGATGGCCGGTCGCCCCGCCGGATCAGGCGCCCGGCTCCTCCGGGGTGATCTCGCGGACCACGCGGGCGGGGGAGCCCATGGCCAGGGTGCGCGGCGGCACGTCCCGGGTGACGACGGAGGCCGCCGCGACCACGGCTCCGTCGCCGATGCTCACGCCCGGCAGTATCGTGACGTTCGCGCCGATCCAGGCGTCCGCGCCGATCCGCACCGGGGCCGGGTCCAGGTCCGCGCGGTGCGCCGGATCCATCGCGTGGTTCAGCGTCGCGATCACGACGTTGTGCCCGAGCAGCGCGCCGTCCCCGATGCTCACCCCGCCCTGGTCCTGGACGGCGCAGCCCGAGTTGATGAAGACCCGCTCGCCGATGCGCAGGTTCCGACCGAAGTCGCTGCGCAGCGGCGGGAACACGGTCGTGCTCTCCGGGACCGGGCGCCCCGTGAGCTCGCCGAGCAGGGCGCGGACCCGCCCCGGGGAGTGGTAGCTGCCGTTGAGCTCCGCGGTGATCCGCAGGGCCTGCTGCGAGGTCTCGAGCATGACCTCGTGCAGCGGGGAGCCGCCCGGGATCGTGCGGCCGGCGTCGAGCTCGGCGAGGAGGGTGGTGAGGTCGGCGGTGGTCATCGGAATCCTCCGGGGTGTGCTGGGCGGCGGTCACGGCTCGGACCAGCAGACCATCCCCGCGCCGGAGGAGGGAGAGCCTGCTGGAGCACCCCGGCGTCGGCCACCACGGCGCGGGCGCCGCGCCGGTATGATCTCCGGGTGCCTCCGGGCACCGGGAGGGATGACAGAGCGGCCGAATGTGGTGGTCTTGAAAACCACTGTGCAGTGACCCTGTACCGCGGGTTCGAATCCCGCTCCCTCCGCCCTGCGGCCGGCCCGTCGGGGGCGTTCAGCCCTCGGCGCGCAGCCCCCGCAGGAGGACCTCGACCATCCAGCGCCGATGGTCCGGCACCAGCTCGGTGACCTGCGGCGGGAGTGGCCGCGAGAGGGTCGCGAGGGTGACCAAGAACTGCTCTGGGCGCACGTCCTCGCGCAGCAGCCCGGCGGAGCGCGCGGCGTCCAGGACGCGGCTCAGCCGGGTGATCATCCGGTCCCGCCGCTCGCGGGCGTGCACCCCCAGCGCCGAGGACGAGATCGCGAGCGGACCGATCTGGAAGGCGATCTCGCCGAAGCCGAGATCGGCGAGCGAGGTCACGAACCCTCGCCACACCGCCTCCGGGTCCTCGTCCCAGCGTGCGAGGTGGTCCTCGATGATCGCGGTCACGCGCTCGCCGAAGTCGTCGAGCAGCCCGAGCACGAGCTCCTCGCGGGTGGGGAAGTGGCGGTAGAGGGTGCCGATGCCGACGCCGGCCTGCTCGGCGACGGTGCGCAGCGGCACGTCCGGGCCGCGCTCCGCCATGAGCGCCCACGTGGCCTCCAGCAGGGCCTGTCGCTTGACCAGCGCGTCGGCTCTCATGTGATGCCTTCCACCTCTCCTCGACCGCCCTCCATCTTGCCCCACCGTAAGCGGAGGATTACGCTCCACATCGCAACCGGAGCGGAATGCTCCGCCTAGTGCCGGTCAGGACCGGCCGCCCGTCGAGGAGTTCCATGAGCGCGTCCACCCAAACCCCCACCGACACCACCGACACCACAGAGCCCGCGGCGGCCGAGCGTCCCGCCTCCGCCGTCGGGCTGCGCCTGGTCGGCGTCGTCCTCGGCCTCGTCGGCGCGGTCTGCCTCATGGTGCTGGCCTTCCTGGCGCCGGCCATCAACGCGGGACCGCACGACCTCCCGATCGCCGTCTCCGGCCCCGAGCAGGCCGTCACAGCCGTCACCTCCGCTCTCGACGCCGCGGACCCGGACGCCTTCGACGTCACCGTCCACGACTCGACCGCCTCCGTCGAGGACGCGGTCCATGGCCGCGACGCCGTGGGCGGCATCAGCATCGAGGCCGACGGCAGCGTCACCATCACCACGGCCGGCGGCGCCGGCACCCCCTACGCCGCCCTGCTCGGGAGCGTCGGCGAGGGTCTCACCGCCCAGGGCATGACCGTCACCACGCACGACGTCGCCCCGCTCACGGAGGACGATCCCAACGGCACCGGTCTCAGCGCGCTCGCCATGCCCCTCGCCTTCGGCGGCATGATCTCCGCGGTGCTGCTGTCCACCGTGCTGAAGGGCCGCCCCGTCCTGCGGATCGTCGGCGCGGTCCTCGCCTCCCTCGCCGTCGGCTTCGCGGTCGTCGCGATCCTCCAGTTCGGCTTCGGCTCCGTGGACGGCAGCTACGTGAGGACCTCCCTCGCCCTCGCGCTCGGCACCTCCGCGATCTCCCTGTTCGTGCTCGGCATGGAGTCCCTGTTCGGGTTCCCGGGCCTCGGCATCGGCGGCGCGCTGATGATGTTCGTCGGCAACCCGCTGTCCGGCATGGCCACCGGCTGGCAGTGGCTGCCCAGCCCCTGGGGGTTCATCGGGCAGCTGCTCCCCATCGGCGCGTCCGGCACCCTCGTCCGCTCCGCAGCCTTCTTCGACGGCCAGGGCGCGGGCATGGAGATCATCGTGCTCAGCTGCTGGGCGGTCGGCGGTGCCGGCCTGCTCGGACTGTCCGTGCTCCGGTCCCGTCGCCGCACCCACCGCGCCGCGGTCGCCGCGCACCCGCACGCCGCCTGATCCCCGGGGAGGCGGCCGCTGTGACGGGCCGCCTCCCCGGCCCTGTGGGCGGGACGAACGACGCCATCGCGGCCGGTCGCGCCGCGTAGCATGAGACCTGCTCGCGGACCCGGCGACCGGCCGGTCTCCTCCGCGATGCCCGCAACGGTAGAGGGAGAGAACGAGCCATGGCCCAGTACACAGGCGTCCCCGTCAGCCCCGGCCGCGTGGTCGGCACCATCCGCACCATGGCCCCGCCGGTCGCCGAGCCCTCGGCCTCCGAGAAGGTCCCCGCCGGCACCTCGCCCGAGGCTGAGGCCGAGCGCATCCCCGCCGCCGCCGCGGCCGTGCAGAAGGCGCTCACCCGCCTCGCCGAGCGCGCGAGCGGCGACGGCAAGGCGATCCTCGAGGCGACCGCGCAGATGGCCGCCGACCCGTCCCTCGCCACCACCGCCAAGGGCCTCGTCATCACCGCCGGCAAGAGCGCCGAGCGGGCCGTCTGGGAGGCGGGCGACCAGGTCGCCGGCATGCTCGAGAACATCGGCGGCTACATGGCCGAGCGCGCCACCGACGTGCGCGACGTCCGCGCCCGCATCGTCGCCGAGCTGCGTGGCGAGCAGGCCCCGGGCATCCCCGACGTCGAGGAGCCCTTCGTGCTCACCGCGATCGACCTCGCCCCCGCGGACACCGCGACCCTCGACCCCTCGCGCGTGCTCGCCCTCGTCACCTCCGACGGCGGCCCCCAGTCGCACACCGCGATCCTCGCCCGCCAGCTGGGCCTGCCCGCGATCGTCGCCGCCCGTGACATCCACGAGTTCTCCGACGGCACCGAGGTCTTCGTCGACGCCGGCTTCGGCACCGTGACCGACGAGGTCACCGAGGAGCACCACCGCTTCGCCGAGGCCTGGGCCGAGCTGCAGAAGAACCCGCTGACCTACGAGGGCGGCGGCGGGGTGCTCGCCGACGGCACCCGCGTGCAGCTGCTCGCCAACATCGGCGGTGCGAAGGATGCCGAGAAGGCCGTCGCCGCGAACGCCGACGGTGTGGGCCTGTTCCGCACCGAGTTCCTGTTCCTGGACCGCGAGGACGAGCCGACGATCGAGGAGCAGACCTCCGCCTACCGCGAGGTCTTCGCGCACTTCCCCGGCCAGAAGGTCGTGGTGCGCACGATCGACGCGGGCGCCGACAAGCCGCTGCCGTTCCTCACCGACGCCGACGAGCCGAACCCGGCCCTCGGCGTGCGCGCCTACCGCACCTCGTGGGAGAAGCGCTCGGTGCTCACCAACCAGCTCGACGCGATCGCCGCCGCGACGAAGGGGACCGAGGCGACCCCGTGGGTCATGGCGCCGATGATCTCCACCCTCGAGGACACCGAGGACTTCGCGGCCTTGTGCGCCGAGCGCGGTCTCAGCCCCGCCGGGATCATGGTCGAGACGCCCTCCGCCGCGATCACCGCGGATCGCCAGCTCACGGCTTGCGACTTCGCCTCGATCGGCACGAACGACCTCACCCAGTACACGATGGCGGCGGACCGCATGCTCGGCACCCTCGCCCACCTGAACAACCCGTGGCAGCCCGCCGTGCTCGCCCTCGTGAAGGCCACCTGCGACGGCGCCCGCACCGCCGGTGGCGACGCCGGCGCCTACGGCGAGAAGGCCGTGAAGCCCGTGGGCGTGTGCGGTGAGGCCGCGGGTGACCCGGGCCTCGCGGTGGTGCTCGTGGGCCTCGGCGTGAACTCCCTGTCGATGACGCCCCGCTCCCTGCCCGCCGTCGCGAAGGTGCTCTCCACGGTCTCCCTGGACCAGGCGAAGCAGCTCGCGGCCGCGGCCGTCTCGGCGCCCACGGCCGACAAGGCCCGCGACGCGGTGCGCGCCGGCCTCCCGATCCTCGGCGAGATCGGGCTCTGAGCCAGCCCACCCGATCATCAGTGCGCGGGCCCCAGCGCTCACGATCATCGTGAGCGCCGGGGCCCGATGCGTTCCCGCGCGAGGAGCGCGGCTCAGCCCGCGCGACCCTGGAGCCCGGCCTCGGCCTCCGGGGTCGATCCCGGCACCTTCATCTCGAAGGTCTCGTTGACCACGGCGTAGTCGAAGTAGCCCATCCGGGCGATGGGCTGGATGCTGGGGATGTCCAGGCGCCCGTCGGGGGTGATCACCTCGTCGGCGACATGGATCTTCTCCACCTGGGCGTAGACGATGTCGATCGTGCCCACCGTGCTCGCGCCGGGCAGACGGTGCGTGCTCAGGTAGCGGCACTCGAAGTGCACCGGGCTCTCGGCGACCATCGGCACCGTCGGCGCGAGGTCGGCATAGCTCCTGGTCACTCCGGCGCGGTCGAACTCGCTCTCCTCGGGAGGGAGCACCATCGCGCTGATGTTCACGGCCTCGCGCAGCGCGTAGGTCGCCATGTTCCAGACGAACCAGCCGGTCTTCTCGGCGTTGATCACCGTGTCCTTGCGGCGCCCGTCGGGGTACTGGTTCGCCGAGAACATCACCATCGGCGGGTCGAAGGTGAGGTTCTGCCACTGGCTGTAGGGGGCGAGGTTCTCGACGCCGTCCTCGCTGACGCTCGAGAGCCAGCCGATCGGCCGCGGCACCGTGCAGCTCTTGAACGGGGAGTACGGCAGGGGGTTCGCCTCGGTCGTGGGGGAGTACTTCATGAGGTGTCCTCTCGGTGGGGGTCGATCGGCCGGTTCTCGGCCGATGGGTGGTCTCGCGCCGACTCCGCTCAGGCGTCGGCCGGGGTCGGTGCCGCGGATGTGCGGGCCTCGGCACGGATCTCCTCGCCCACGGTGAGGCGGATGCGGCGGGTGAGCACGAAGTACAGCCCGCCGGAGATGATGATGCCGAGCAGCCAGGCGACCTCGGCGCCGCCCATGGCCTTCGCGATGGGCCCGGTGTACAGGTCGCTGCTGATGAAGGGGATCTGGCACAGCACGCCGAGCCCGTAGGCGAGGAAGGCGGGACCCGAGAACCGTCCGTAGGTCCCGGTCGGCGTGAAGAGGGAGTCGATGTCGTAGCGCTCCCGGCGCACCAGGTAGTAGTCGACCAGGTTGATCGCCGACCAGGGCGTCATGAAGTAGAGCAGGAACAGCAGGAAGTTCGTGAAGTTGGCGACGAAGTCCGCGCTGGCCGGCAGGGCGATCGCGAGGGCGGCGAGCGAGATGCAGCAGATCAGCAGGGCTCGCGCTCGAGGGGAGACGCGGTCGCGGCCGGTGAAGCTGGTCAGGATCGTCGCGACCGACATGTAGCCGCCATAGGAGCTGAGGGTGTTGCCCGTCAGCTTCCCGGCGAGAACGGCGATCAGCACGACGGTGGCGAAGGGGCCGCCCAGACCGGCGAGGTAGGCGACCTGGTGCTCGGAGAACGCGGTGCCGCCCATCTCCGCCACCAGGGCTCCCAGCACCATCGCGAGGCTGCCGCCGATGACGCTGCCCAGGAAGGTCCAGCCGAAGGTCCGCAGCTGCGGCGTGGTGGAGGGGAGGTAGCGCGAGTAGTCGGCGATGTAAGGGCCGAAGGTGAGCTGCCAGGACGCGGCGAGCGAGATCCCCAGGATGAAGGCCGGCAGGTCGAAGGAGGAGTCGGAGAACAGGGGACCGCCGACGGGGCTGATGAGCACCCGCAGCAGCAGGCCGAGGATGGCGACGGCGCTGAGCACGGTCGCCAGGTGCGAGAAGCGGTGGATGTAGCGGTACCCGAAGACCGCCAGCACGGTGGAGAACACCGCGAAGATCACCGCGCCGGCCCCGTCCGACACGTGCAGCAGCGATCCCATCGCCTGGCCGCCCAGCACCAGGCCGGTGGCGTAGAAGCCGAGATAGATCAGGAGCGCCAGGAAGAGCGGCAGGGTCGCCCCGTGGAAGCCGAACTGGGCGCGGCTCTGGATCATCTGCGGGACGCCCAGTCGGGGGCCCTGGACCGAGTGCAGCGAGGTGACGAAGGCTCCCGCGATGTTCCCGAGGATCGCCGCGGGGATCGCCCACATCGCCGTGTTGCCCAGCAGGACGAACAGGGCGCCGGTGACGACTGCGGTGATCGAGGTGTTCGCGGCGAACCAGAGGAAGAACAGACTGCGGGCGGTTCCGTGACGCTCGGACTCGGGGATCCGATCGATGGAGCGTTGCTCCACGACGGGCGTGCGTGCCATGAGGGGGTCCTCCTTCGGAGAGCCGGGGGACGACCGTGCCCCGGGATCCCCATATACAACCAATATATTGGTGGGAGCACTAGAGGGGACCGGGATTTCCTCGCGCGCCGACGGTGGCATCCGTTGTCTGCTCTACTGGGCATCGGACCGCAGAGCGATCACGAGGCGAGGACGAGATGACAGCCAGAAGCATCGAGGGTGAGCCGACGGCACGCACCAAGGCCGAGCAGGCCTACCTGCAGATAGAGGCCATGATCGTCGGCGAGCAGCTCCCGCCCTCTTCGATCATCTCGGAGTCACGGCTGATGGAGCTCACGGGTTTCGGTCGAACACCGGTGCGCGAGGCACTCCAGCGGCTCGCCCGGGCACGGATGGTGGAGGTGCTGCCCCATCGCGGCGTGCTCATCCCCGCCATCTCGGTCGAGGAGCAGCTGCGGATGCTCGAGCTGCGTCGTGTGCTCGAGCCGCTGGCCGCGAGTCTGGCGGCCAGGCGGGCCGATGCGAGCGACCGGGCGCGACTGTCGGCGCTGCTCGAGGAGCTGCGGGGCGACCTCCAGGACGCGACGGCCTATGCGGAGACCCTGCGGCAGGTCCATGAGACGGTCGGGCGTGCGGCCCACAACGCCTATCTGGTCGACGCGATCACGGCCGTACAGGGCCTCTCGCGCCGGTTCTGGTTCGCCCATCTGCGCGATGCGTCGTCGGAGATCGCGCGGGGCTCGGCCCTCTACGGGCAGGGGATCGCCGCCGTCCTCGACGGCGACAGGGAGGGCGCCGAGCGCGCCCTGCTCGCCCTGAACGACTATCTGGTCGAGTTCACGAGAGCGACGTTGGACGAGCAGGGATCTGGGCTCGGCTGAGAGCGAGGATCAGGCGTCGGCGTCGAGGTCCTTCTCGAGCAGCGCGGCGAGGGCTGCGACGGACTCGTCGGCCCCCTCGCCCTCGGCGCGCAGGGTGACCTCGTCGCCGTTGCCGGCGCCGAGGGTCATGAGCATGAGCATGCTCGAGGCCTGGACGGGGCTGCCGCCGACCTTCTCGATGGTGACCTCGGCGGGCTGCTCCGCGGCAGCCTTGGAGAAGATGGTCGCCGGGCGGGCGTGGAGCCCGGAGGCGCTGGCGATCTTGACGGTGCGCTCTGCCATGGGAGTGCCTTTCGTTGGGGGCCGCGGCGCGGCCGGTCGCGGACGGGCCGCGGTGGTGGTGTACGGACAGGGACGATATCGGACGGGCCGGGGTGACGCCGGGGAACGCTCGCTCCCCGGCGCCGCCCCGAGGTCAGAGCTGCGCCTGGCGGGCCGCGACGCGGTCGCGGAGCGCAGGGGTCAGCGGATGCTCGGGGGCGAGCCCCGTGATCTCCGCGGTCGCGGCGTCGGCGTCCTTCGACGCGAGCAGCTCCTGGAGACGCGTGACCTCCTCGTCACCCTCGGGGGTGAAGGCGAGCGCGGCGGCGAAGGCGTCCTGCAGGGCGGAGGAGCCGAGCTCCCGCTCCGCGAGCTCCGCGGCCGGGCCGATGATGCGGTCCTCCCGGGAGAGC
This sequence comes from Brachybacterium rhamnosum, assembly GCF_039526185.1. NCBI lineage: Bacteria > Bacillati > Actinomycetota > Actinomycetes > Micrococcales > Dermabacteraceae > Brachybacterium > Brachybacterium rhamnosum. The sequence continues at coordinate 119,534 of NZ_BAAAIS010000006.1, read as the reverse complement.
TTGCGCAGCGGGGAGCGGCCCACGCGCTCCACAGGATCGGGCAGGGACCGGTTCGCGAAGCGGCCCTGCACCTCGGTGCGGTAGGCCTCCATCTCCTCGGGTGCGAAGCCGTGCTTGGCGACCAGCAGCGCGGAGGTCTCCTCGAGCACGGCGGCGACCTGCGCGGCGACGGCGGGATCCGCGACGGACTCCGCGATCGTCTCGTGGCCGGCCGTGAAGCCGTGCCAGGCGGCCGTCGCGTGGCCCGTGTTGACGGTGAAGAGCTTCCGCTCGATGTACGGGCCGAGCTCCTCCACCCAGGTGATGCCGGGGACGTCGGGGACCGCGCCGCCGAAGGGGCCGCGCTCGACCGCCCACTCGTGGAAGTCCTCCACGGTGACGTCGAGGCCGGCGTCCGCGTCCTGCACGGGGACGATGCGGTCCACGGCGGTGTTCGCGAAGAACGCCTTCTCGTCGAGATCGTCGCCCTCGTAGGCCGCGCGGACCTCCTGCTCGAGGATGTCCGTCGCGTTGATCGCGTTCTCGCAGGCCATGACCGCGACGCGCGGCGCGCCCGCGGGCCTGGCCGCGATGCCGGCGGCGATGTTCGGCGCGACGAAGCGCAGGATGCGCGCGCCCACCGCGGTGGTGACCACGTCCGCGTCGGCGAGCTCCTCGGTGAGGACCTCGGGCTGCTGCTTCGAGTTGACGGCACGGAAGCCGGTCACGACCGTCTCGGTCGGGTGCTGGCCGACGGTCGCGACGGTGTAGCTGTCCGCCTGCTGCAGCTGGGCGATGAGGGCGTCGGCGACGTCGGCGAAGACGAGCTCGTAGCCGGCCTCGTGCAGGAGCAGGCCGACGAAGCCGCGGCCGATGTTCCCTGCACCGAAATGGACTGCCTTCATGGGTGGATCACTCCTTGTCGGAACCGAAGATGTCGAGGATCTCGTCCGGGCTGGTCGCCTTCTCGAGGCGCTCCACCTGGGCGGGATCGGAGAAGGTCATGGCGACCTTCTGGAGCAGCTCGAGATGCTCGTTGCCCTGGCCGGCGATGCCGACGACGAAGGTCACCGGGCTGCCGTTCCAGTCGATGCCGCCCGGGTAGCGGGTGAAGGTCATCGCCGAGCGGCGGATCGAGGACTTCGCCTCGTTCGTGCCGTGGGGGATGGCCAGGCCGTTGCCCATGAACGTCGAGACGGAGGCCTCGCGGTCGTGCATCGCGGAGACGTACTCCTCGCCCACGGCGCCCGCGGCGACGAGCAGGGAGCCCGCCTCGTCGATCGCGGAGTCGGCGCCCGTCGCGGAGCCCTGCAGGACGATCGAGTCCCGGGAGAGGATCTGCGGCGCGGCGTCGGTGTCGGCGGCTGCGGTCTCCCCGGTTGCGGGGACCTCCGCCGCGTGACGACCCCGGGGCGAGGGTGCGGTCCCGGTCGCGGTGGCGTCCGCGCCCGAGGCTGCAGCGCCCGCGCCCGCACCGGCAGCGGCGGTGCCGGAGGCGTTCCCGCCGTCGGCCGTCGCGGCGGTGTCGGCTGCGTCGGCGTCGTCGGAGGCGTCCTCCCCGTTGTTGCGGCGGCGGACGAGGTCGACGACCTCGTCGTAGCGCGGGGAGTTCATGAACTGGTCCACGCTCACGTGGATCGCGGAGCCCGTGCGCTGGCGGGCGCGGTCGGTGAGCTCCTTCTGGGTCACCACCACGTCCCACTCGTCGTTCAGCGAGGAGATCGCCTTGTTGGTGACCTCGACGTCGTCGAAACCGGCGCCGCGCACCTTCTTGCGCAGCACGGTCGCGCCCATGGCGGAGGAGCCCATGCCGGCGTCGCAGGCGAAGACGATCCGCTGGATCGGGCCGGTGTGACCGGAGTCGTCGGCCGCGGAGGCGGCGCCCGCGCCCGCCCCGCCGGCGCCGGTGAGGGCGCCCGCCACGGAGGACTTCTTGCCCTTCATCTGCTCCATCTTCGCGGTCGCGGAGACGATGTCGCCGTCGTCCTGCTTGCCGACCTTCAGGAGGAGCATGGCCAGCACGAAGCTGACTGCGGTCGCTCCGAGGACGGCGATGATGATGCCGAGGTACGAGTCGGGCGTCGCGGCGCCCAGGATCGCGATGATCGACCCCGGAGCGGCAGGGGAGCGCAGGCCCGTGTGGAACAGGACGTTGAGGAACACGCCGGTCATGCCGCCGCCGATCGCGGCGAGGATGAGGATCGGCTTCATGAGCACGTACGGGAAGTAGATCTCATGGATGCCGCCGACGAACTGGATGAGGGCGGCACCGGGCGCGGAGGCGCGTGCGGCGCCGCGCCCGAAGATCGAGTAGGCGAGCAGGATGCCGAGGCCCGGGCCAGGGTTGGCCTCGAGCAGGAAGAGGATCGACTTGCCGTCCTGGGAGGCCTGCGCCAGGCCCAGGGGCGTGAGCACCCCGTGGTTGATGGCGTTGTTGAGGAAGAAGACCTTCGCCGGCTCGATGAGGATCGAGACGAGCGGCAGCAGGCCCAGGCCGATCAGGCCCTCGACGCCGGCGCTCAGCAGGCTCATGAACCCGTTGACGACCGGGGCGAGGCCGAAGAAGCCGACGACCGCCATGAGGAAGGCGAAGATGCCGGCGGAGAACATGTTCACGAGCATCTCGAAGCCCGCCGGGATGTGGTCCTGCCACAGGCGGTCGAGCTTCTTCATGAGCCAGGCGGCGAGCGGCGCCATGATCATCGCGCCGATGAACATGTGCACCTGGCCGATCTGCTCGTTCGCCGGCTGGGTGAGGTTCAGCTGCGCGATGAGCTCGTCGGAGCCGGCGATGACGCCCATCGTCGCGACGACGCCGACGACCGCGCCGCGCGCCTCGTAGACCATCCGGCCGCCCGTGTTCGCGATGAGCAGCGGGAGCAGGTAGTGGATCATCGGGCCGACGATCCCCGTGTGCGGGGTGCCCGCGGAGTCCGCGAACCCGCCCAGCGCCGGGACCGGCGTGAAGCCCTTCTCGATGAAGAAGGCGGTGAAGATGCCCCACGCGATGAGCGCGGGGATGTTCGGCATCACCATGTTCGACAGCGAGGTGCCGACCTTCTGGAGCGCCACCCGCGGGCTGAACCCGCGCGGCGCCTCGGTTGCTGTGGTCATCACGTGTCCTCGGGGACGGCCGGGGGACCGACGGCGGTGCCCCGGGGGACGGGCCTGGCGCGGCGGGTGCCGTGCTCCGGTCGCCGGGTGCCCTCGGAGGGACAGAGGAAGATCCCGGCGGCTGGACGCAGTCTAGTTCTCCGCGGAGGCGCCGGTCAGGCCTTGCCGACCGCGATACCCGGGTCCTGTGACGCGTCGCCCTCCGCGGGTGCCTGGGCACGCGTGCCGCGCCAGCGCCGGAAGGCGAGGACGGTGAGGACGATCACGAGCGCCCAGGAGCAGCCGAGCACGACCCCGTGCGGCACGTCCGGCGATCCCATGAAGGCGCCCACCGCGACGAGCGAGAGCTGGCCCGGCAGCGAGGCGAGGACTGTCGCGACGAGGAAGTCCCGGGCCGTCACGCCGAGGGCGCCGCTGCCGTAGTTCACGGGCCAGTAGGGGATGCCCGGCATGAGGCGCAGCGTGCAGACCGCGTAGAAACCGCCGCCGGCCAGCCGGTCCTCCACCACCGCGGCATGGGAGCCGAGCAGGCGCATCACGGTGCGCTCCCCGAGCAGGCGGGCGATGCCGTAGCCGCCCAGGCAGCCGGTCACGACGCCGATCAGCGACAGCAGGGTCCCGAGCGGGACCCCGAAGATCATCCCGCCGGCCACGGCCATGATCGTCACCGGGATGGGGGTCGTCGCGACCGCCGCGTAGAGCAGCACGTAGACGATCGGGCCCCAGGCGCCGGCGGCGTCGACGTCGGCCCGGATCCCCGCGATCGAGGGCAGGCGCACGTTGAACGCGAGCCAGATCATGACCAGGACGACCACGACGAGGGCGACGTTGCGCAGCACCGTGCCCCAGGGCACCTGGCCGTGCGCGGGGGACGCGGCGTGCGTCTCCTCCGGGTCCTCCGTCGTGGTCACCGGGCCGTCAGCGCTCCGTCGGCTCGACGCGGCGCTCGCCGGCGCGCACCGGGATCGGCAGGTGGTTGCCCTCGGGCGGCCGCGGGCAGGTGCCGAAGGCGCTGAAGGCGGAGGGGAAGTTCAGGGCACGGTTGAGGTCCACGCGGGCACGCTCGCCGTCGATCTCGACCGGGACCTGGCGCCAGTCCGACGTCTCCGTCCCGGAGGTCTCGTCGGTGAGGATCAGCGTGCCCTCACCCGTGACCCGCAGCTCGACCTGCTCGCCGTCGACGTCGAGGACGACGACGCCGGGGGAGGGCAGCTGCTGGGTGAGCCACGGCAGCGCGGAGCCGACGGTCACCGTCGTCGGGTCCGCGCGGAAGCTCCCCTCGAGCACGGCCGACGGGTCGTGGGGGAAGACGGGGACGCCGGTGAAGCCGGCGCGGCGCGGGGTCGCCGGGTCCAGGGGGCGCAGCCCCGTGCGGTCGCCGCGGCGGATGACGTCGATCCGCACTCCCGCGTCGGTCACGCCGAGCTGCACGTCGCCCGGATCCAGCAGGGTGAGGGTGCGCTCGCCGCCCACCTCGATGACCTGCACCTGCGCGGGCTCGGCGAGGACGGTGAAGTCCGAGGGTGCGCTGCGGGAGACGAGCCGGCCGCCCTCGAGCGCCCAGGTGCCAGGCACGCCGGGGAAGCTCAGCTCCCCGGCGCCCTCCTCCACCCAGTGCAGGCCCACCTGGGCGAGCACGGAGTGCGGGGCGGCGAGGCCCGCGTCGCGACGTCGGCGGAACTCCTCCCAGTCCTGGGTGTCGGAGGCGGTCACAGCAGGCCCTGCTCCGGGGTGCCGGCGGCGATCGGGGTCATGCGGGTGACGACCGCGGGCTTCGCGACGAGATCCGCGACGTCGCCGCGGAGGATCTCGACGACGCTGCCGGAGCCGTGCGCGTCGAGGTCCTCGGCGCTCGTCCACTTCTCGATCATCGTGACGGTGCCGTCCTCGGCGGCGTGGATCGCGTACTTCTCGCAGCCCGCCTCCTCGTGCACGGCGGCGATGCCGCGCTGCATGGCCTGGGCGAGCTCCTGCTGCTTCCCCTCGGCGGGGAAGAACACGGCGGTGACGACGACGGTCATCGGGACTCCTTCGGGTCGGTGCCGCGACGGTATCAACGCGCCGTCACCAGGGGCGAGGGCGTTCCAGCGGCCGACCCCGGGCCGGCCCGGACCGCGGCCGGGGAGCGTGAGGGGACTACAGTGCCTGTGCCCGCGCCGCGCAGAGGAGGTCAGGTGGCCCGCACGAACCCCGCACCCCGGCCGGCCCGGCCATGAGCGCCGACGATGCCCTGCACGAGGGGCAGCACTCGCTGACCCGCGCCGTCGCCGAGCGGCTGCTGCGCGAGCAGGCGCCCGCGCACGTCGAGCTGCCCGCCGACGCCGAGATCCACCTGCTCACCGGAGCCGGCACCACGAGCCATGTGGTGCGGGTGGGGGAGGAGCTCGTCGCGCGATTCCCGCTCATCGGGGAGGACCCGCGCGCGGTGCGGGCGGCGCTCGGGCGGGAGCACGCCGCGATGGCCGAGCTCGCCGGAGCGATCCCCGTGCCCGCGCCGCGGCCGCTCATGATCGGCCGCGGCGGCCACGGCTACCCGCTCCCGTGGTCCCTGCAGACCTGGGTCCCCGGCGAGATCGCGACGTCCACCGGCGCGGCGGGATCCGTGCCCCTCGCCCTCGACCTCGCCCAGCTGCTGAAGGCGCTGCGGGCCGTGCCCACCCGCGGGCGGACCTTCTCCGGCACGGGTCGCGGCGGGGACCTGCGCGCGCACGACGCCTGGATCGCCGAGTGCCTCGCCCGCAGCGAGCACCTGCTGCCCGTCCCAGAGCTCAGCCGAGCCTGGGAGCGGTGGCGGGAGCTGCCGCGGGAGGACGTGGACGTCATGAGCCACCAGGACCTCATCCCCGCGAACCTGCTCCTGGACGGCGGGGCCGCGCCCCGGCTCGCAGGAGTGCTGGACAGCGGCGGCTTCGGCCCCGCGGATCCCGCCCTGGACCTCGTCGTCGCCTGGCACCTGCTGGACGCCGGCCCCCGTGCCCTGCTGCGCGAGCACCTCCGCGTGCCCGAGCTGACCTGGCGGCGCGGGGAGGCCTGGGCCTTCGCGCAGGCGATCGGGCTGGTCTGGTACTACGAGAGGACGTCGCCCGCGATGGCGGAGCTGGGACGCAGCACGCTCGTGCGGCTGCTGGCCGACGCGGGGAGCTGAGCGGCGGGGGGGCCGTCGGCCTGCTGCGACCAGGAGCGGTGCTCAGCCCTCCCCGGCGAGATGCGCCCTCAGGTGCCGGCCGGTCACGCTCGCCGGATCCGCGGCGACCTCCTCGGGGGTGCCGAGGGCGACCACGCGGCCACCGGCCTCGCCGCCGCCCGGGCCCATGTCGAGGACGTGGTCCGCATTGGCGATCATGTCGAGGTCGTGCTCGATGACGACCACGCTCGCGCCGTGCTCCACGAGCCGGTCGAGCACGGCGAGCAGGGTGCGGACGTCCTCGGGATGCAGGCCCACGCTCGGCTCGTCGAAGACGAACAGGGCGTCGTCCTGGCGGCGGTCGATCTGCCCGGCGAGCTTGAGCCGCTGCGCCTCCCCGCCGGAGAGCGCCGGGGTGTCCTCGCCGAGGGTCAGGTAGCCCAGGCCCAGGTCGATGAGGGCCTGCAGCCGGCGGCGCACGGAGGGGAGGTCGTCGACGAGACCGATCGCCTCCCGCACGGAGAGGGACAGCAGGTGGGGCAGGGAGACGTCGCCGGGGCCGTCGGCCCGCGGGCGGAGGATCGCGTCGGCCTGCGGCCCGTAGCGGTGGCCGCCGCACTCGGGGCAGTCGATGTCGACGTCCGGCAGGAACTGCACGTCGAGGGAGACCTGCCCGGTGCCCTCGCAGCGCGGGCAGCGCAGGGAGCCGGTGTTGTAGGAGAAGTCGCTGAGCGTGAGCCCGCGCTCACGGGCGCCCTCGGTGCGGGCGAAGGCGCGTCGCAGCTCGTCCATGACGCCGGAGTAGGTCGCGACGGTCGAGCGGACGTTCACGCCGATCGGGCTCGCGTCGATCCGGTGCACGCGCCGGATGCCGGGCGCCTCGAGGGAGCGCACGTGGCCGGGCAGGGGGCGGTCGTCGATGAGGGCCTGCACCGCGGGGACGAGGGAGTCGAGCACGAGCGTCGTCTTCCCGGAGCCGGAGACCCCGGTGACGGCGGTGAGGCGGCCGCGGGGCAGCTCGACCTCGAGCGGGTGGACGGTGTGGATCGCGTCGGTGACCAGGCGCAGCGACTCGCCGTCGCCCGCGGCGCGCTCCCGCACGATCACCTCCTCGCGGCCGTCGAGGAAGCCGCCGAGGCGGGAGGCGGGCGCCGCGGCGATCTGCTCGACGGTGCCCTGCGCGATGACGGTGCCGCCCTCCGCGCCGGAGCCCGGACCGATCTCGACGAGGTGGTCCACGGCGCGCAGCACCTGCACGTCGTGGTCGACGAGCACTACGGAGTTGCCGTCGGCGAGGAGGTCCTCGACGAGCCCCAGCAGGCCCTCGATGTTCGAGGGGTGCAGGCCGATGCTCGGCTCGTCGAGCACGTAGAGCACCCCGGTGGTGCGGTTGCGGACGGCCCGCGCGAGCTGCACGCGCTGCAGCTCGCCCGTGGACAGGCTCCACCCGGCCCGGTCCAGGGCGAGGTAGCCGAGTCCCAGCTCGGTGAGCCGCCCCGCCATCGACACGAGCTGCTCGACGAGCACCCGCGCCATGGGGTGCATGCTCTCCGGCAGGGGGTCGATGATCGTGGGCGCCCAGGCCAGGAGCGCGTCGAGGGTGAGGGCGGTGGCGTCGGCGAGGCCCAGGTCGCCGATCCGCGGCCCGCGGGCGCGCGGGGACAGCCGGGTGCCCTCGCAGTCCGGGCAGACGCTCTCGGTGAGGAAGCGGTCCACGCGGGCGAGCCGCTTCTCGGTGTCCGCGCGGCGCAGCTCCTCGGTGACGGTGAGGCGCGCGTTGCGGAAGGTGAAGTCGAGCTCGTGCAGCCCCTTCTTCGAGGTGACGGTGATGTGCTTCTTCTCCTCGGGACCGTCGAGGACGATCTGCCGCTCCCACTCCTCGAGGTCCTGCCAGGGCACGTCGATGCGCACGCCGAACTCGCGGGCGATCGCGGGCTGCACGTTGAAGCCGAACATCTGCCAGGGGACGACGGCGCCGTCCTCGAGGGTGCGCGTGGGATCGGGGACGAGGGACGCGTCGTCGACGGAACGGATCGTGCCGACCCCGTCGCAGCGCGGGCAGGCGCCCTCGGCGTTGAAGGCGAGCTCCTCGGCGCCCGGGGCGATCACCTGCTCCCCGCACTCGGGGCAGGAGAAGGGGACCTCCGCGGCGACGTCGAGGGTGGGCGGGACCCGGTGGCCGTTCGGGCACAGGTGCGCGGCGAGCCGGGAGAAGATCAGCCGCAGCACGTTCAGCAGCTCGGTGGAGGTGCCGAAGGTGGAACGCACGCCGGGCACGGAGGGCCGCTGGCGCAGGGCGAGCGCGGCGGGCACGTGGGCGACCTCGTCGACGTCCGCCCGCGGCGCCTGCGAGAGCCGGCGGCGCGTGTAGGTGGACAGCGCCTCGATGTAGCGCCGTGAGCCCTCCGCGTAGAGCACGCCCATCGCGAGGGAGGACTTGCCGGAGCCGGAGACGCCGGCGATGCCGACGAGGGACTGCAGCGGGATGTCCACGTCGATCCCGCGCAGGTTGTGCACGCGCGCACCGCGCACGGCGATCGACGTGGGGATCGGCGGGGGAGTGCTGCGGCGATCGGTCACGGGGCCGAGGCTACCCGCGGGGCCCGACGGACGGGACGGCGACGGGCGCTCAGGCGCCGAGCCGCCCGGAGAGCCGCTCCATGCGCCGTGCGCTCGCCCCGTCGAGACCCACGATCCGTGCCCGCTTGCCGCGCTCGGCGTACTTGGTGACCACCGCGTCCAGCGCGGCGACGGTCGAGGCGTCCCAGACCTCCGCCGCGGAGAGGTCCACGACGACCTCCTCCGGGTCGCCCGCGTAGTCGAACTGGTGGACGAGGTCGTTGCTCGAGGCGAAGAACAGCTGGCCGCGCACCCGGTAGCGGCGCACGGTGAGCGTGCCCCCGTCGGCCCCGTCGGCCCCGTCGGCCGTGTCAACCATGGTCGGCCCCTCCGGCTCCACGCGCACGAGGTGCGCGACCCGCCTCGCGAACAGCACGATCGCCGTGAGCACGCCGAGCACCACGCCGATCGCGAGGTTGTGCGTCCACACCGTCGCCACCACGGTCACCGCCATCACGACCGTCTCCGAGAGCGGCATGGCGCGCAGGGTCGAGGGGCGCAGGCTGTGCCAGTCCACGGTCGAGGCGCACACGGCGAGCATGACCCCGGCGAGGGCGACCATCGGCACCCGCCCCACGGCCTCGCTCAGCAGCAGCACGAGGATCAGCAGGAACACGCCCGCGCTGAAGGTCGACAGTCGCGTGCGGCCCCCGCCCTGCTTCACGTTGACCATCGTCTGGCCGATCATCGCGCAGCCGCCCATGCCGCCGAACGCGCCGGCCATGAGGTTCGCGACGCCCTGGCCCCAGGACTCGCGGGTCTTGTCGCTGCGGGTGTCCGTGATGTCGTCGACGAGCTTCGCGGTGAGCAGCGACTCCATGAGCCCCACGAGCGCCATCGCGAGCGCGTAGGGGGCGATGATCCGCAGCGTCCCGAGCGTGAGCGGCACGTGCGGCAGGCCCGGGACCGGCAGCGAGGAGGGCAGCTCGCCCTGGTCCGCGACGTCCGGCACCTGCCAGCCGGTGACGGCCACGAGCACCGTCACGACGACGATCGCGACGAGCGGGGCGGGGACGGCCGACGTCAGCCGCGGCACCACCACGAGCAGCACGAGGCAGAGGGCGAGCAGCGGGTACACGAGCCATGGCAGGTCCCGCCCCACGAGGTGCGGCAGCTGGGCGAGCAGGATCAGCACCGCGAGGGCGTTGACGAAGCCCGTCATGACCGAGCGCGGGATGAAGCGCATGAGCCGCGCGACGCCGAGCAGCGCGAGCAGGATCTGCATCAGCCCCGCGAGCAGCACCGCCGCGACGAGATAGTCGGTGCCGTGCGAGGCGACGAGCGGCGCGATCACCAGCGCCGTCGCCCCCGCGGCGGCGGAGACCATCGCCGGCCTCCCGCCCACGACCGCGATCGTGATCGCCATGATCACCGCGGTGAACAGGCCCACCTTCGGGTCCACGCCCGCGAGCACCGAGAAGGAGAGCACCTCGGGGATCATCGCGAGCGCGACGACGAGTCCGGAGAGCAGCTCGATCCGCAGCCGGCGCGGGGATCGCAGCGCGGAGAGCACGGTGGGCGGCCGCTCCTGGGAATGGGCAGGGGCGTCCGCGGTCACGGCGGGGGAGGGGGTCATGACGTCCTCGGGGATCGGGGCGGGGCCGGAGCCGTCGCCGGGCGTCCCCGGCGCTCACCGCCGCATGCCAGGGTACGGCGGTGAGCCTCTCCGGCACCCGCCCGCCCGCTCCCAGGGCGCGCCGGGCCGGCCCTGGCACCATGGCCGGATGGACCTGCCCACGCTGCTCGGCGAGATCGGGGACCGCGCCGCGCCCGGACCGGCGCCGAGCGGGACCTGGTGGCCCCTCGTCTCCCTGTCCCTCGCCCTGGTCGCCGTGCTCGTCTCCCCGCTGTGGCGGCTGCTGCGCCCCGCCGTGACGATCGTCCACGAGCTCGGACACGCCGTGACGGGCATCCTCGCGGGCCGCCGCTTCACCGGCTTCGTCGTCTCCGCGGACATGTCCGGCCACGCGATCACCGTGGGCCGTCCGCGGGGGCCGGGCCGCGTGATCTCCGCCTGGTCCGGATACCCCGCGCCCGCCCTCCTCGGGGCCGTGCTGATCCAGGTCGCGCTCGCCGGCGCCGCCGGGACCGCGCTCGCCGTCGCGCTGGCGGCGCTGCTCGTCTCCCTCGTCTTCACCCGTTCGGTGCACACGGTGCTCGCCGTGCTCGGCAGCGCCGCCGTCGTCGGCGCGGTGTGGTGGTGGGGGAGTCCCGCGCTCGTCGCCCTCGTGACCCTCGCCGTGGGCGCCTTCCTGCTGATGGGCGCCTGGAGGCACGTGCTCGTCGTCGCGAGCAGCGGCGGCCGCGGCGACGACCCCGCGCAGCTCGCCCGCCTCACCCCGCTGCCGGCCGCCGTCTGGATCGGCAGCTACCTGCTCGTGCTCGCCGCCTGCACGCTCTGGGCCCTCGCCGTGCTCGCACCGGGCCTGCGCGAGCTGCTCTGAGCGGCGCCGCGGTCACCGCGCGCGGCGCGCGTCGGCGCTGGTCTACCCTGGTCGCTCCCGTGCCCGCCCCTCCTCGAGGAGTCCGATGACCGCCCTGGCCCCCGCCGTCCCCACCCGCCGACCGGTGCTCGCCGACGCCCTGCTGCACCGCACCTCGTGGCTGCTCGACGCGGTCCTCGTGGCGGCCGGCGCCGCGGTCGTGGCGCTGCTCGCACAGGTCGAGATCCCGCTGCCGATCGTCCCGATCACGGGCCAGACCCTCGCCGTGCTCGTCGTCGGCTCCGCCCTCGGCGCGCGTCGCGGCGCAGCCGCCCTCGTGACCTACATGGTCGCCGGCCTCGCGGGCCTGCCCGTGTTCGCGGGCTTCACCGGCTCGCTCGCCGCGATCATGACCCCGAGCTTCGGCTTCATCCTCGGCTTCGTGCCCGCGGCGTTCCTCGCCGGCTGGCTCGCCGAGCGCGCCTGGGACCGCCGCCCGTGGCTCGCCCTCGTGGGCTTCGTCGCCGCGAGCATCGTGCCCTTCCTCGTGGGCGTGCCCTACATGGCCTACATCCTGAACGTCGTCATGGGCGCGGGCTACGACCTCGCCGGCATCCTCGCCGTGGGCGTCACCCCGTTCCTCGCGGGCGGCCTCGTGAAGGCCGTCATCGCCGCGGTCCTCATCCCCGCCGCCTGGCGCGGCGTGCGGGCGATCGACGCGCACCGGCGGTGAGCGAGGAGCAGCAGGCCCCGCGCTACGAGCGCGAGGAGAGCCGCGCGGAGACCCTCGACCGCAACTGGAACGAGCTGCTGCAGGAGATCCGGGTCCTGCAGACGGGATCGCAGATCCTCGCGGCCTTCCTGGTCGTGCTGCCCTTCCAGGCGCGCTTCCCCGAGCTGGACGCCTTCCAGACCGCGCTCTACCTCGGGCTCCTGCTGCTCGCCCTCGTCATCGTCGCCCTGCTGCTCACCCCCGTGAGCCTGCACCGGCAGCTGTTCCGCCGGCGCCTCAAGGACCGGATGGTCCATACGGTCGGCGTGCTCGTGCAGGTCGCGCTGCTCCTGCTGGGCCTGCTGCTCGTCGCGGTCGCCGTGTTCGTGCTCGACGTCGTCGTCTCCCGCGGGGCGGCGCTGGCCGCCGGGGCGGGTCTCGCGGTGCTCCTGGTGGCGCTGCAGATCGCGCTCCCGCGCGGCCTGGCACCGCGCCGGGAGGGCTGAGCGACGGGCGCGCCGGGCCGCCGACGGCCGTCCGCGGGAGCCCCTGCGCTGGCCTACGCTGGCCCCGTCACAGCAGGGTCCGTCCAGGGGCCTCGAGGGGAGGAGCACTGATGGGCGACCCCATCGAACCGCGCCGCGGCCCGAGCCGCGCCGATCGCCGGACCGCACGGCGACGCCTGGGACCGGGGCTCGTGTTCCTCGTCGTGGGGCTCACGATGATCGGCGGCTACGCCACGATCTTCCACGCGCTGATGGCCCGCGAGGGCCGCGAGTACTCGTGGATCAGCGCCGTGTACTGGGCGATCACCACGATGACCACGCTCGGCTACGGCGACGTGACCTTCGAGTCGGACGCCGGGCGGCTGTTCTCCCTGCTCGTCCTGCTCAGCGGCGTCGTCTTCCTGCTCGTGCTGCTGCCCTTCTTCGTCATCAACTACATGGTCACGCCGTGGCTGGACATGCGGCACACTGCGCGCACACCCCGCAAGGTGAGCCCGCAGCTGCGCGACCACGTGATCCTCGTGGGCTCCAACGCGGTGACCCAGACCTTCATCGCCCGGGCCGAGCGCTCCGGCGCCCCGGCCGTCATGGTCGTCGAGGACCCGGTCGAGGCCGGCCGCCTCCACGACCTGGGCCTCCAGGTCGTCGTCGGCCCCCTCGACTCCGCCTACACGTACCGCAACGCCGGGGCGGACCGCGCGAAGCTCATCGCCTCGACCCTCTCCGACACCGCGAACACCAACGTCGCCTTCACCGTGCGGCAGGTCTCCGGCGAGGTGCCGATCGCGGTCACCGCGGAGAAGTGGGCGAGCGTCGACGTGCTCGGCCTCGCCGGCGCGGACCACGTGCTCCAGCTCGGCGCGGAGCTCGGCACCGAGATGGCCGGCCGAGTGCTCGGATCGACCGGCCAGGTGCACCGGATCGGCAGCTTCGGCAGCACCGTCATCGCGGAGGCCGCCGCGCGCGGCACCTCCCTCGTGGGTCGCACCCTCGCGGAGGCGACCGCGGAGATCTCCTCCCGTGTGCGCATCCTCGCGATCATGCGCAAGGGCCGACTGCGCCCCCTCAAGCCCGAGCAGCGCATCACCGAGAACACGGTGCTCATCCTCGCCGGGGAGGTGGAGGACCTCGCCGTCTTCGACGCGGCCTTCCTCGCCGGGCAGCAGCTCGAGGCGCCCGTGGTGATCCTCGGCGGCGGCCGCGTGGGCCGCGCCGCCTCCCGCGCGCTCAGCGAGGACGGCGTGCCCAGCATGATCGTCGAGCAGATCCCCGGCCGCGTCGAGGCCTCGACCGGCGCCCGCGAGGGCACCGCGAGCTATCAGGTGGTCCACGGCGACGCGGCGGACCAGCGCGTGCTGCGCGAGGCCGGACTGCAGGAGGCCTCCGGCGTGCTCGTCACCCCGCATGACGACGACCTCAACGTCTACCTCACCCTCTACTGCCGGCGCCTGCGCCCCGAGCTGCAAATCGTCTCCCGCGCGACCTACGAGCGGAACGTCGCGACGCTCTACCGCGCCGGCGCGGACAGCGTGCTCTCCTACGCGACGATCGGTGCGACGGACCTGTGGAACCATGCCGGGCTCAGCCACCGCGTGCTCATCGCGGAGGGCAACGAGCTGTTCCTCGTGCCGTGCCCGCGGGTGCTCGTGCGCCGCAGCGTGCGCAACTCCGAGGTGCATCGCCGCACCGGCTGCCACATCGTCGCGGTCGCGGGGGAGGACGGCACACTCTCCTACGACTCGGAGTCGATCCCCTCCGGCGCGGTGAAGCTGCTGCTGCTCGGCGACCGGCACGCGGAGCGCATCTTCCGGGAGACCTACCTCCCGCTCGCCCGTCGCTGAGCGCCGCCCGCCGCGCCGCCGGGCCACAATGGGGGAGCACCCTCAGACCCCCGGAAGGGACACCGTGATCCCCAGCCCCGCAGACCCGACCACCGTCGACGGCACTGCCGCTGTCACCACCGCCGACGCCGCCGCCGTCGGCCCCACGGCCACCCCGGCGAGCTTGGAGACGATCCCCGCGGGCGCCGCGGACCTCCGCCTCGTGGTGAGCGACATGGACGGCAGCCTCCTCACCCCGAGCGGTGAGATCCCCGAGGGCTTCTGGGAGCTCATGGACCGCCTGCGCGAGCGCGGCGTCGCCTTCGTCCCCGCGAGCGGCCGCCAGCTCGCGACCCTGCAGGCGACCTTCGGCCCCGACGCCGCGACCGGCCGCGAGGGCGTCGCCAGCTACATCGCCGAGAACGGCACCCTCGTGGTGCACGAGGGCGAGATCGTCGGCACCACCGTCGTCGCCGAGGCAACCGCGGAGGCGGTGCTCGCGCTGGTCCGCGAGCTCACGGCAGGCGGAGCGGCCCTGGGCCTCGTGCGGTGCGGCATCGAGGGCGCGTTCGTCGAGAGCACCGATCCGGCCTTCCTCGCCGAGGCCCGCAAGTACTACCGGAACCTCACCGTCGTCGGCGACCTCGCCGACGTCGAGGGTCCCGTCCTCAAGCTCGCCGTGCACGACGCGGTCGACGCCGAGGCCACCGCCCCCGCCTTCGCCCGCTTCGAGGAGACCGAGCAGGTCGTCGTCTCCGGTCAGCACTGGATCGACGTCATGAACCAGGAGGTCGACAAGGGGCAGGGTGTGCTCGCCCTCCAGGAGGCGCTCGGCGTGACCCGCGCGCAGACCGCCGTGTTCGGCGACTACCTCAACGACACGGGCCTGTACGCCGTCGCCGACTGGTCCTTCGCGATGGCGAACGCGCACCCCGGAATCCTCGCCCTCGCCCGCTACGTCGCCCCCTCGAACGCGGAGCGCGGCGTCGTCACCGTGGTCGAGCACCTGCTGGGCCCTGCCGAGCACTGACGCGCCCCGCCTCCCACCGAACCTCCCTCCCGCCCGTCCCTGAGGAGCAGCCCATGACCTCCGCCCCTGTCAAGCTCGCCGTCGGCGATGCCGCCCCCGCCCTGGACCTGCCCCTCGCGGGCGGCGGCCGGGTCACGCTCGAGGACCTCGCCGGCGCCCCCGCGCTGCTGTGGTTCTACCCCGCCGCGAACACCTCCCTGTGCACCAAGCAGGCCTGCGACCTGCGGGACAACCACCAGATGTTCGTCGACGCGGGCTACCGGGTCATCGGCGTCTCCCCGGATCCGGTGCCCGAGCTCGACCGCTTCATCGCCGAGCAGGACCTGCCCTACGACCTCGCCTCCGACGAGTCGCACGCCGTCATGGCCGCCTACGGCGCCTGGGGCGAGAAGAACATGTACGGCAAGCTCGTCGAGGGCGTCATCCGCTCGACCTTCGCGATCGACGCCGAGGGCAGGATCGAGTTCGCGAAGTACCGGGTGGGCACGCCCAAGCACATCGCGCTGCTGCAGGAGAAGCTCGGCCTCTGAGCGCGTCGTCGGCGGGGCACAGGACGGCGCCGACGGTGCCGACGACTCTCGCCGCAGGTGCGGGTCCCGCGACCGGGAGCCGCCCCCGTCGGCCGGTCGCTGGATTGTGACGTGATCGCCCTCCCGCCGCTTTGGTGCGCATGCTCGGGCTCCCGTATGCTGTCACGGCATGTCCTCACCCGGTGCTGGCACCGGACGGTCATGAGGAGACGTGGCAGAGCGGCCGAATGCGCTCCCCTGCTAAGGGAGTAGGTGGTGATAAACCGCCTCGGAGGTTCAAATCCTCTCGTCTCCGCCCTCGATCGACGGGCCCCGGTGCGCAGCGCCGGGGCCCGTCGGCGTTCCCGGGCCTGCGCGCGGCCCTCGGCCGCCCCGCCCCGCCCGCTCGCCCCGCCCGCACCCAGCTCCGCCCGCCCGCCCCGCCCGCACCCACCTCCGCCCGCCCACACTCGTGGTGATGGTCCGATTCCGTTCCAGATCGATGCCCGCCATGGAACGGAATCGGACCATCGCGGGTGGGATGGAGTGTCGGTGGGGCGGCGACCGGGCCGCGGCGGGCGGGCGGCGGTCTCGCGACGTCGGTGCGACGGCGGGCGGGTGTCCCGAGGAATGGCCCTCGCGGCGGAGGCGGAACCGGCGCGCGGTAGTCTGGGCGGCGTTGTCCCGCGCCGTCGCGGTCGCTCGCACCGTCGGCGGCCGTGCTGCGGCGCCGCCGATCATCAGGAGGCCCCGTGCCAGAGACCGACGCGTTCCCTGTGCCCACGCTCACGAGCGAGTTCCCCGTCGTCGGGGACGATCCGCACATCGATGCCCCGCTCCGTGCGAGCGTGCGCCGGCTGTCGACGCTCCTCGGCCGCACCCTCTCCGACCAGCACGGTCAGGAGCTGCTGGACCTCGTCGAGCAGGTGCGCCAGCTGACCAAGGAGGCGAAGTCCTCGGGCAGCACCGCGACCGCGCGCGACGTGCAGAAGCGGCTCGCCGAGCTCCCCCTCGAGCAGGCGACCCCGCTGACCCGCGCCTTCACCCAGTACTTCCTGCTCGCGAACGCCGCCGAGCAGGTCTACCGCGTGCGCGCCCTGCAGGAGCGCCCCACCGCCGAGTCGTGGGTGCCCCGCGCCGTCCAGGGCGTCGTGGACAAGGTGGGCCCCGAGGGCCTGCAGGAGGCCGTCGACTCCCTCGATGTGCGCCTCGTCTTCACCGCGCACCCCACCGAGGCCTCCCGCCGCGCCGTGCTCACCAAGCTGCGTCGGATCTCCGACCTCCTGGCCACGGAGACCGCGGAGGGCAGCGTCGAGCGCCGTCGCCAGGACCACGACCTCTCTGAGGCGATCGAGGGCCTGTGGCTGACCGACGAGCTGCGCCGTGACCGGCCCACCCCGCAGGACGAGGCGCGCAACGTCCTCTACTACCTGCGCCAGCTCTACCTCCAGACCCTGCCCGGGTTCCTCGACGACCTCCGCGAGGAGCTCCGCGCCAAGGGGGCGGAGCTCTCCGAGCGCCAGGTCCCGCTGCGCTTCGGCTCCTGGATCGGCGGCGACCGCGACGGCAATCCCTTCGTCACCGCGCAGGTCACCCGCGAGGTGCTCCAGCTCCAGGCCGAGGCCGCGATCGACATCGCGACCCAGGTCATCAACGACCTGATCTCCGATCTCTCGATCTCCTCCGTACTCACGGGCGACGACGAGGAGCTCCGCGAGAGCCTCCGCGCCGATCTCGCCTTCGAGTCCCAGGTCGACGAGAACCAGCAGCGCCTCTTCGAGCAGGAGCCCTACCGCCTCAAGCTCGGCGCGATGCGCGCCAAGCTCGCCGCGACCCGGGCACGGCTGCGCAGCGGCGACGCGCACGTGGACGGCAAGGACTACCGCGACGGCGAGGAGCTCCAGGCGGACTTCGAGGTGCTGCGTGCGGCGCTCTCCCGCCATGGCGCCCACAAGGTCGCCGACGGCACCGTCGCGATCGCTCAGCAGGTGCTCGCCGGCTCCGGTCTGAACCTCGCGACCCTCGACGTGCGCGAGCACTCCGAGAAGCACCACGAGGTCGCCGCCCGTCTGTTCGACCGCGTGGGCGAGCTGGACCGGCCCTATGCCGAGCTCTCCCGCGTCGAGCGCACGGACGTGCTCTCCTCGGAGCTCTCGAGCCGCCGGCCGCTCGTGGGCGCCGCGATCTCCGAGGACGAGACCATCCTCGACGACGCCACGCGCACCACCTACGGCGTGTTCCGCGAGATCCGCGAGGCGCACCGCTCCTACGGCACCGCCGCGATCGAGACCTACATCATCTCGATGACGCACGGCGCCGACGACGTCCTCGCCGCGGCGCTGCTGGCGCGCGAGGCAGGGCTCATCACCCTCGCGGGCGGGCCGGGCAGCGACGAGAACCGGGCGGACATCGGCTTCGCTCCGCTGCTCGAGGAGGTCGCGGACCTCCGCAGCTCCGGCGAGATCCTCGAGCGCCTGTTCTCGGACCCCTCCTACCGCGAGATCGTGCGCCTGAACGGCGACCGCCAGGAGGTCATGCTCGGCTACTCCGACGGCAACAAGGACGCCGGCGTCATCACGAGCCAGTGGGAGATCCACCAGGCCCAGCGCTCGCTGCGCGACGCGGCGGCGCGCCACGGGGTCACCCTGCGCCTGTTCCACGGCCGCGGCGGGTCCGTCGGCCGCGGCGGCGGCCCCACCTACGACGCGATCCTGGCCCAGCCGTACGGCGTGCTCGAGGGCGAGATCAAGTTCACCGAGCAGGGCGAGGTCATCTCCGACAAGTACATGCTGCCCACGCTCGCGCGCGAGAACCTCGACCTCTCGCTCGCGGCCGTCATCGAGGGCTCCGCGCTGCACACCGCGCCGCGCACCACCCCCGAGCAGCTGGACCGTTTCGGCGAGGTCATGCAGCAGGTCTCCGACGCCGCCTTCACGCGGTACCGGACCCTCGCCGACGACCCCGACCTGCCCGAGTACTTCGTGACCTCCACCCCGGTGGAGCAGCTCGGCGATCTCAACATCGGCTCGCGCCCCTCCAAGCGCGCCACCTCGGACAAGGGGCTCGACGGCCTGCGCGCCATCCCGTGGGTGTTCGGCTGGACCCAGTCCCGCCAGATCGTCCCGGGCTGGTTCGGCGCCGGCTCCGGCCTCAAGGCCGCCCGCGAGGCGGGCCTCGAGCCGGATCTCCACGAGATGCTGAAGCACTGGCACTTCTTCCGCTCGCTCATCAGCAACGTCGAGATGACGCTCGCGAAGACCGACATGCAGATCGCCGCCCACTACGTGCACTCGCTGGTGCCGGAGCGGCTGTGGCCGCTGTTCGAGCGGATCCGTGAGGAGTACGAGCTCTCCGTCGCGGAGCTCGAGCGCCTCACCGGTGTGCTCGAGCTGCTGGACAACCAGCCCGTGCTCAAGCGCACCCTCGCTGTGCGCGACCGCTACCTCGACCCGATCTCCTACATGCAGGTCGCGATGCTGCAGCGCGTGCGCGCCGCCGCCGCGGCGGGCGAGGAGGTCGACCCCGAGCTCCAGCGGGCGCTGCTGACCACGATCAACGGTGTGGCCGCGGGCCTGAAGAACACGGGCTGATCTCCGGAGCCCGGCGCACGACGGCGGCCGTCCACACCTCGGGGGCGGCCGCCGTCGGTGGTGGGTCCGCTCGATCCCGGTGATGATCGCGATGCGCAGCGCTTCTCCGGTCCGCCGGCGCTCACGGTCCAGGGCGTTCTTCTGCAGCAGCGCGGAGAAGACTCCATCGGGGGAGCTCCGCGCCGAAGACCGGCTCCGGCGGGCGGATCTCGCTGAGCGCTAATGTCGTCGACCACATGGCGACGGCTCCTGTCGCCAGCATCGTCTGGCAGACCTCCCGCCCAGCGATCTGCCGGGCGGGGAGCGGGTTGTCATGGCCCAGCAGGTGGGCGACGTGCTCGAGATCGACGGCGTGCGCCCGGAGCTCACGGGGATCTGCGCGGGACGGGGTCACCCTCGACGAGGCCGGCTGAGACCCGGGGTTGCCGTCTGCGCCCGAGCCGGCCCGTCGCCGCACGGCTCGAGGGCGGTGACGCGGTCGGGATGTTCCGCGACGGCCCTGCCGAGCACCTCGGAGAGATCGAAGCGGTGGAGCGCAGGATCAACACCGTCGAGACGCCGACGGCCGCCACCGGCAGCACCGCCTTGGTGATCTGCACCCCGCCCGATCGAGAGGTCGAAACCGTCGCGTCGATCCGGGCCGCGGCATAGTCTGAGGAGGTGCTCGACATCCTCGACGGCGCCCGGGAGCGCCTCGCCCGCGCCTCCGATCCGGTCCCCTGCGCCGTCGCGACCATCGTCTCCGCCCAGGGCTCCGTGCCGCGGCCCGTGGGCACCTCGATGCTGGTGGGCGCCGATGGCGCACTGCACGGCTCGCTCTCCGGCGGCTGCGTCGAGGGAGCGGTGCTCGAGGCCTGCCGCGAAGCGCTCGAGACCGGGGGGAGCAGCCTCCGGAGCTTCGGGTTCAGCGACGAGGACGCCTTCGCCGTCGGACTGATGTGCGGAGGCTCGCTCGAGGTGCTGATCCAGCCGTTCGCTGCCCCGCCCCCGGGGGCGCGGAGCCCCCTCGGCACGGTCGACGACCCGTCCCCCGCCGCCTACGTGACCCGGTTGCCGCGAGATTCCGACGTACCACGAACGGTCGCTCCCGAGGGTGACGACGCCGACGACCCGCGCGCCGTCCTGCTCGCGGGCGACGGCGCCGAGGAGGTCCGCGGCGCGCTCACGATGCTGCTCCCCCCGGAGCTGCTCGAGGCAGGGAGCGCCCAGGTCGCCGCCATGCTCCGCGAGGCTCGCTCCGGCACCCTCCGCCTCCCTGCGGGTGCCTCGACGATCGACCTGTTCGTCGAGTCCCGTATCCGGCCCGCGCACCTGGTGGTGTGCGGGGCGAACGCCTTCGGGCAGGCGCTGGTGGAGGCGGCACGGCCGCTCGGGCTGCGGATCACGCTGTGCGACCATCGACCGGCGTTCACCGATCCCACGGCGTTCCCGGGGGCGGAGGTGGTGCGTGCCTGGCCGCACCGTTTCCTGGCTGCGGCCGCGGAGCGCGGGGATCTCGATGCCCGCAGCATGGTCTGCGTGCTCACGCACGATCCGAAGGTCGACGTGCCGGTGCTCGCCACCGCTCTGCGGCTGGACATCGCCTACGTCGGTGCGATGGGGTCCCGGCGCAGCGATCACGATCGGCGCACGGCGCTGAGGGAGGCCGGGATGGACGAGGGGGCGCTGTCGCGGCTGCGCTCCCCGATCGGCCTCGACCTGGGGGCGGGGAGCCCGTCGGAGGTGGCGGTCGCGATCCTCGCGGAGATCCTGGCCGTGCGGGCCGAGCGTCGCACCGTCGAGCCGCTGCGGGACGGCAGCGGTCCGCTGCATGCGCGCACTGCTGCGAGCCGCTGAGAGGTCAGCCCCGCACGTCCAGCCGCCACAGGTCCTCGGGGAGGTCGAGGTCCGCACCGTCGTCGAGATCCGTGCAGTCCACGAGCTGCACGTGATCCCGTCGGGCGCGGAGCAGGTCGCGGGCGCCCACGTCCGCGTGCGCGGCCTCCGCGGCGGCGGTGGTCCAGGCGGCGTCGAGCAGCACCGGATGGCCCCGTCGGAGCTCGCCGGACGCCTCCCGGTGGGCGGCGGCGGTGATCCCTCCAGGGCGGTGGGCGGCCAGCACCCGGGCCACCTCTGCCGCGCACGTCCCGGGGCGGTCCACCGGCGTGACCAGCACGTCGCGGCCCGGTCCGATCGCGGCCAGGCCGGTGCGCAGGGAGGTCCCCATCCCCTCGCGCCAGCGCGGGTTCTGCTCCGTGCGCGCCCACGGCATCCCGTCCATGACGGCGCCCACCCCCTCGGCGCCCGCGCCGGTGACGACCACGACCTCGGCGCAGCCGCCCTCGCGCAGGACGCGAGCGACGTGCTCGACCAGCGGGACGCCGCGCAGGAGCAGCAGCGCCTTGGGGCCGCGGCCCAGTCGCCGTCCGGCGCCCGCGGCGAGGATCAGGCCGACGGGAGACGCGGCCGCCTGTCGAGGGCCCTCGGACGACGCGACGCTCACCGTGCCAGGAGGTCGCTGCCGAACACGGGCAGGTCCCGCGCACGCACCCCTGTGGCATGGTGGACGGCGTTGGCGATCGCCGCGGCGGCGCCGACGGTGCCGATCTCGCCGATGCCGCGCGCGCCGAGCGGGCCGGCCTGAGGGTCCTCCTCGTCCAGCCAGTGCGCCTCGAGGGAGCGGATGTCGGCGTTGACGGGCACGTGGTACTCGGCGAGGTCGTGGTTGACGACGTGTCCGAAGCGAGGGTCGAGCTCGCCCTTCTCGTGCAGCGCCATCCCCACCCCCATGGTCATCCCGCCGAGGAGCTGGGAGCGGGCGGTGCGGGGGTTGATGATCCGCCCGACGGAGAACACCCCGAGCATGCGGTCCAGACGGATCTCGCCGGTCTCCTCCTGGACGCGGACCTGCGCGAACTGGGCGCCGTAGGAGTGCATGGCGAACTGCTTCTCGGCAGGGTTCTCCGCCGCCTCACCGATCGCTTCGACGCCATCGGCCGGGGCGGTGCCGTGCTCGCGGCGGAAGGCGTCCGCGGCGGCCAGCACAGCCGCGCTCCAGCTGGCGAGTCCGGTGGAGCTGCCGGCCACGGTCGCGTTCGGCAGCGCGGTGTCGCCGATCCGCAGCGCGATGCGGTCCGGGTCGACCTCGAGGGCGTCGGCGGAGACCTGGGTGAGAGCGGTCCAGGTGCCGGTGCCGAGGTCGGCAGCACCGATGCCCACCTCGTAGACCCCCGCCTCGTGACGGATCCGGGCCTTCGAGCCGGGCTGCCGGGATGCGGGGTAGGTCGCCGAGGCGACGCCGGTGCCGATCAGCCACCCGCCCTCCCGGCGTGCGCGGGGCCGCGGGTCGCGGTCGGCCCAGCCGAAGCGGGTGGCGCCCTCGTGCAGGCAGTCGATCAGCCGGCGTCGGTTGAAGGGCTTCCCTGTGTCGGGGTCGTGCTCCGGCTCGTTGCGCACCCGCAGTTCGATCGGGTCCAGCCCGCAGGCCTCGGCGAGCTCGTCCATCATGATCTCCAGGCCCACCATCCCCGGTGCCTCGCCGGGAGCGCGCATCCAGGAGGGGACGGCGACGTCGAGCGGGAGCACGCGCTGGGTGATGCGACGGTGCTCCCCGGCGTACATCTGCCGGGAGGGTTTGATCGCCTCCTCGGGGAACTCCTTGGTGTGCGAGGAGCTGGAGACCGCCTCGAGCCCGAAGGCGGTGATCGTGCCGTCGGCCCGGGCGCCGATCCGGAAGCGTTGGGAGGTGGCGGGCCGGTACCCGGTCAGCGCGAACATGTGCTGGCGGGTGACGGCGTGCTTCACGGCGCGGCCGGGCACGGCGTGCGCGGCCAGCGCCGTGAGCATCATGTCCGCGTGGGGCAAGCCCTTGGAGCCGAAGCCGCCGCCGACGTGCGGGCTGATGATCCGCAGCTGCTCGGGGTCGATGCCCAGCATCGGGGCGAGGGTCTGTCGCGCGGGGTGCACACCCTGGGTCGAGGTCCACAGCGTGAGCTGCTCGCCGTCCCAGCGCGCGATGGTGGTGTGCGGCTCCATCGGGTTGTTGTGCTCGAGCGGGGTGGAGTACCGCTGGTCCACCACGATCTCCGCGGCGGCGATCGCGGCCTCGTAGTCGCCGGTGTCGATGTCGTCACCGCCGCCCTCGGGTTCGCGCACTGCGGGGTGGTCGGGGCGGAAGACGGCGTCGTGCGGTGCGCCCTCTGCGGTGACCTCGACGAGGTCGGCGGCCTGGCGGGCCGCCTCCGGGGTCTCGGCGAGGACGGCGCCGAGGTACTGGCCGCGGAAGCCGATCCGGTCGTCCTGGAGGATCGCCAGCTCACCGTCCTCGGTGTCGGCGAGCCGGAGGGCGTTCTCGTGGGTGATCACGTGCACCACACCGTCGAGTGCGAGCGCGGCCGTGGCGTCGATGGCGGTGACGCGGCCGAGCGCGATCGTGGAGCACAGCGGGAAGAGATGGAGCGGATCCTCGACCGGGTGCTCGTAGGCGTAGGGCGCGAGGCCGCGCACCTTGTCGGGCCCGTCCAGACGCACCCGTCCGGTGCCGATCGCGGAGGCTCGCAGGAGGTCACTCATCAGGGGAATCCTCGTTCTCCTCGCCCAGGCCGGCGAGCTCGGCGAGCACGCTCACCATCGCGCCCTGGGCCATCGTCACCTTGAACTCGTTGCCCGCGACCGGCCGGGCCCGCTCGAGCTCGGCCGCCGCGGCCCGGCGGAAGCTCTCGCGGGTGGCGGGGGCGCCGGCGAGGAGCTGCTCGGCGCGGCGAGCCCGCCAGGGGGCGTGGGCGACGCCTCCGAGGGCGATCCTCGCGGAGAGGATCGTCGGCCGCGCGGCGTCCGGGTCGAGCTCGAGCACCGCGGCGACCGAGACCAGGGCGAAGGCGTAGGAGGCGCGGTCGCGGATCTTGCGATACGTGGAACGGGTGCGGGCGGCGCCGTCCGGCGGGGGCAGCTCGACGGCGGTGATCAGGTCGCCGTGCTCGAGGACCGTGTCGCGCTCGGGCTCGTCCCCCGGAAGGCGGTGCAGCGCGGTGAGGGGCAGGCGCTTCTCGCCGTCGTCGCCCAGCACCACCACGGTCGCGTCCAGGGCGGCGAGGGCGACCGCCATGTCGGAGGGGTGGGTGGCGATGCACGCGTCGGAGGCGCCGAGGATCGCGTGGTAGCGGGTGTATCCCCCGAGCGCCGAGCAGCCGCTGCCCGGAGCACGCTTGTTGCAGGGGGTGGTGGGGTCCTGGAAGTAGACGCAACGGGTGCGCTGCAGCAGGTTCCCGCCGGTGGTGGCGGCGTTGCGCAGCTGGCCCGAGGCGCCGGAGAGAAGGGCGCGGGAGAGCATCGGGTGGTCGCGACGCACGCGCGGATCGGCGGCGAGATCGCTGTTGCGGACCATGGCGCCGACGCGCAGGCCGCCGTCCGGCAGCTCCTCGATGTCCGCGAGGTCGAGACGGCCGAGGTCGACCAGCAGATCGGGGGCGGTGATCCCGAGCTTGAGGTGGTCGACGAGGTTGGTGCCGCCGGCGAGGTAGGCCGCGTCGGGTCGTTCGGCCATCGCGGCGACGGCGCCGGCGGGGTCGTCCGCGCGCACGTAGTCGAAGGGTCTCATCGGGCCGTCCCCTCGCTCGCGGTGCTCGCCCCGGCCGCCTGCCGGACGGCGGCGACGATGTTGACGTAGGCGCCGCAGCGGCACAGGTTCCCGCTCATCCGCTCGCGGATCTCGTCCTCGGTGAGCTCGATCGGGTGGTCGTGGCCGTGGTCCTCGGTGACCACGCTGGGGTGCCCGTCGGCCGCCTCGCGGAGCACGCCGGTCGCGGAGCAGATCTGCCCGGGGGTGCAGTAGCCGCACTGGAACGCATCCTGCTCGAGGAAAGCGGTGTGCAGGACGGAGGGCTCGCCGTCCGGGGCGAGGCCGTCCGAGGTGAGCACCTCCGCGCCGTCGAGGGACACGGCCAGCAGCAGGCAGGAATTCAGCCGCCGCCCGTCGACCAGAACGGTGCAGGCGCCGCACTGGCCGTGGTCGCAGCCCTTCTTCGGGGACATGTTCCCGAGGTGGTCCCGCAGCGCGTCGAGCAGGGTGGTGCGCGGGTCGACGGTCAGGTCATGCGGCTGACCATCGATGATGAGGTGGACTGGATGGCCCATCGGGCGCCTCCGGATCAGGTCGGGATTCGACCGTAGCGGGCGCCCGGAGGCTCGGCAACCGGTTCCCGCGGACACCGACCGATCGTTCGCCTGCGCCGCCCGTCCCCGCCGTGTCACCGGGCCTGCCCGTGTCGCCGTGCTCCTCGTTGCCGGCGCGGCGGCTGGGGATCGGCGCCGGGTACCGGGCACCTGCATCGAGCTCGGCGAGGAAGCTGATGCCGTCGTCCACCCACCAGGGCGGCGGCATCCCGTGGAACGCGGCGGCGGTCCTATGGCTGATGACCGAGTGAGGGAGGACGCTCGTCTGCAGCACCGCAGTGATCCGATCGAGGCTCGCCGCGTCGCCCACGCCGCGACGTCCGCGCCGCGGTGGACCGGCGCGCACGGGGAGGAACGACAGAGGCGGCACCGACGGTGCACGCCAACTCCGCGGGATCCGCAGCCTGGTCCGCATCGATCCTCGGGGCGCGGGATCCTCAGAAGATGTGGCGCCTCAGAGAGCATGCTCGAGCGAAGACGCTCCCTGAGACGCCAGGAGTTCCCCGGCCGCCACATCTGAGGCTGGGCCGGCTCGCGAGAGCGGGAGTGGGGGCGGGAGGCGCGTGGGGCTCGGGCTCCGGCCGGCGCCGCGCCGGCGCCCAGGGGTCAGCGGGCGGTGCCGTCCACCGCGAACTCGTCGATCGCGGCGAGCTCGTCCTCGGTGAAGGTGAGGTTCTCGAGCGCGGAGATGTTCTGCTCGAGCTGCTGGACCGAGGAGGCGCCCACGAGAGCCGTCGTGACCTGCGGGTGGCGCAGCACCCAGGCGAGGGCGAGCTGGGCGAGGCTCTGCCCGCGGTCGTGGGCGATCGCGGAGAGGCCGCGCACACGCTCCTGGTAGAGCGGGTCGCTGATCTTCTCCTCGGAGAGCGAGCCGCTGGTCCGGGCGCGCGAGCCCTGGGGGACGCCCTGCTGGTAGCGGTTGGTGAGCAAGCCCTGCTGCAGCGGGGAGAAGACGGCGAGGCCCACACCGAGGTCCTCGACCGTGTCGAGCAGGCCGTTCTCGACGTGGCGGTTGAACATCGAGTACGACGGCTGGTGGATCAGCAGCGGGGTGCCGAGGTCGCCGAGGATGCGGGCGGCCTGTCGGGTCCGCTCGGGGGAGTAGTTGGAGATGCCCGCGTAGAGGGCGCGGCCGCTCTTCACGGCCTGGTCGAGGGCGCCCATGGTCTCCTCGAGGGGCGTCTCGGGATCCTCGCGGTGGTGGTAGAAGATGTCGACGTACTCGAGGTCCAGGCGCTCGAGCGACTGGTCGAGGGAGGACAGCAGGTACTTGCGGGAGCCCCAGTCGCCGTAGGGGCCGTCCCACATGGTGTAGCCGGCCTTCGTGGAGATGACCAGCTCGTCGCGGTGCCCGGAGAAGTCCTGGGCGAGGATCCGGCCGATGTTCTCCTCCGCGGATCCGGGCGGCGGGCCGTAGTTGTTCGCGAGGTCGAGGTGGGTGACGCCGAGGTCCACGGCGCGGCGCACGATCGAGCGCAGCAGCTCCGGGTCGCGGCCGGCGCCGAAGTTCTGCCACAGGCCCAGGGAGATGGGGGAGAGGCGGAGGCCGGAGCGGCCGACGCGGCGGTAGTCGGTGTGCGCGTAGCGCGTGGCGGCGGGGGTGTAGGCCTCGTTGCTCATGCCTCCAGCATAGTGCCGGGGCAGGGCCGACGGCAGGGGGAGATGCTGGTCAGCGCCCGGATCCTGGGAACGTCGGGCCTCTGCTCGACCGGTCGGTGCCCGGTCCCGCTGCGGAGCTCAGGACGCGGTGAGGTCCCGCTCCATGACGTCCATGCCGAGACCGGGGACCTTGAGGTCCTCGTCGCGGCCGGCGAAGGGGATGGTCTGCCCGGTCGGGACGAACCCGTGGCGCTCGTACCAGGCGTGCAGCTCGGGCCGCGACTGCAGCACGTGGATCTCGAGGACGCACACGCCCCGCTCGGCGCAGCGCCGCACCTGCTCCTCGAGGAGCGCACGGCCGATGCCGCCGGACTGCGCGGCGGGATCGACGGCGAAGAGGCCGAACTCGGCGCGGTCCCCGTCGCGCGAGGTGTAGCAGCAGCCGAGGACGGGGGCCGAGGGATCCTCACCTGGGGCGGCGACGACGAGGTCGACGTCCGGGTCCCCGAGGAGCGCCTGCACCTCGCCGGCGTGGGTGCGGGCGCCGCCCACGAGGGAGCTCTCGGTGGTCCAGCCGCCCTCGCCGCGGTAGGCGGCCTCGACGATCTCGACGATCCGCGGCACGTCCTGCGGGCCCGCGGGACGGAGGGAGAGCGAGGTGGCGGTGCCGGTCACGAGGGGAGGACTCCGATCCTGCGCAGAGCGCGCAGCAGGCCGTGGCCGTCGGGGGCGGCGACGGAAGGGATGGGGCGGGTGGCGAGGACCTGGGCGTCGGCCTCCGCCGTGGTGGGCTCACCCGCCGGGGCGGAGGAGGCTCCGCCGACGGCGGCCGGGAGGGTGCCGGGCGGCGGGGCGACGCGCGGGGTGCCGCCGCCGAGCGGGCGCAGGGTGCCGTGGGAGAGCAGCTGCTCGGGCTCGGTCAGCTGACGGATCGCGATGGCCTCGACCTGATCGGGCCGCTCGGCCGCGAAGTCGCCGTAGATCGCGGGGTCGTGCTGGCCGTCGTCGCCCACGAGGATCCAGCGGATGCCGGGGAAGTCGCGGGCGAGGTGCTCGAGGGAGCGTTCCTTGTGGCGGCGCCCGGAGCGGAACATGCCCGTGTTCGTGGGCCCCCAGTCGGTGAGCAGCAGGGGGCCGTCGGGGTAGCCGTTCTTGTACAGGAACCGTCGCAGCACGGGGAACACGTTCCAGGCGCCCGTGGAGAGGTACAGGACCGGCATGCCGGGGTGGTCGCGCAGCAGCTGCTGGTAGAGCATCGGCATGCCGGGGACGACCTTGCGGGTGGACTGGTGGGCGACGAACGCGTTCCAGAAGGCGAGCATCGGCCGCGGCAGCCACGTGACCATGACCGTGTCGTCGATGTCGCTGACGAGGCCCACCTCCGCGTCCGGCGGGACGACGGTGACGTCTGCGGTGACGGCGTTGGACGGGGTGGTCCACAGGATCGCCTCGTGGTGCCCAGGCTCGAGCTCGACGTCGAGGCGCACGTCGACGATGCCGGCGCGGTCCGCGCGGGTCGTGATCTCCCGGTCGCCGATGCGCAGGTGCACGGTGCGGTGGGGCGCCACCTGGCCCGCGAAGTTCCGCCAGCCGCGCACCGCCATCCGCCGCATGTCCTCGACGGGCTGGTCGTGGTGGTCGGCGGGGGTGCGCGGCGAGGCGTAGCGGACCTTCGCGAGCACGCGCACGGCGCGGGTGCTGCCGTAGCCGTGGAAGGGTTGCAGGCGGAGGTCCCAGCCCAGGCGCCGCAGCACCCGGCCGATGCCCACGTTCTTCGCGTCCTCCACGCGCGCCGCCCAGTGGGGCTGCGCGGTGTGCTCGGGCGCGCCGCGACCGTTCAGTCGCGGTGCGGGCAGCGGGGAGCGCACGGACGGGACCGCAGGCGGCTCAGACGCCGCGGGCCATCTTCAGCCAGGCGCCGTCGGGATCGTCCTCGACGATCTGCCAGCGCTCGCCCGTGTCCTGGAAGCCGAGGGCCCGGTACAGGCCGGTCGCGCCGACGTTGCTGGGGCCGACGTAGAGCGTCACCGTGTCGGCGCCGTCCTCCGCGGCCCAGGCGAGGACCGCCTCGGCGAGGCGCTGGGCGAGACCGGTCTTGCGGGAGGTCGGGGTGACCCACATGGCCTGGAGCTCGCGCTCGTTCTCCGGGGAGTCCGCCTCGTGGCGGACGGCGACCACGGCGAGGGGCTGGCCGTCCTCGACCGCGAGGAACCAGGCGGCGTCCTGGACACGCTGGCGCCACACGGCGTCGTCGTACGTGGATTCCTTCTCCCAGCTCTGGCCGAAGGCCGCGGGGTCGGTGCTGAGAGAGCGGAGCCGGATCTCACGCACGAGCGACCAGTCGTCGTCGTGGGCGCGGATGATGTCGGCCATGGCAGTCCTCCTGAGCCGTCGGTGCGGGGGATGGGCGATGACCACCGGGGGTGGACTCATGCCGTGCGGGGCACGGCCAGGGCCGGCGCCTCCGCCAGCATCATACGGGCCATGGACGAACGGCGCGCACCTGCCCGCAGGAGTTGCGACAATGGCGCGATGGAGCCCTTCCGCGTCCTCACCGTCTGCACCGGAAACGTCTGCCGTTCCCCGGCGGCCGCGATCATGCTGCGCGAGGCCGTGCGCCTGGACGGGCTCGCCGACCGCGTCGAGATCGGCTCCGCCGGCACGAGCTGGGAGGCGGAGGGCCAGCCCATCGACGAGCGCACCGAGGTGGCCCTCGAGCGCGCGGGCTACGACCGCCCCTTCGAGCACACGGCCCGCTCGATCCACCTCACGGAGCTGCTGACCTGGGATCTCGTGCTGCCGATGACGGCCGAGCACGCACAGGTGCTGCGGCGCATGATCGATCAGGCGCCGGAGGGCTCCTCCGCGCCGGACGTCGTGCTGTGGCGGCAGTTCGACCCCACCGCGCCCGTGCAGGCCCGCGAGGCGGAGCTGAGCGTCAAGGATCCCTGGTACTACGGGCAGAAGGCGTTCGACCGGACGGTGCTGCAGATGCAGAAGTCCCTGCCCTCGCTGCTGCTGCACCTGCGCCTCACCCTGCGCGACCGCGCCTGACGCGGCGGGCCGACGGCCGCCCGGCCCCTCCGAGGAGCGGGTGACCGCCCTCAGGAGCGGCGGCGGTGGCCGCGGGGCCCGGAGATCTGACGGCTGCGGAGCGTCGCGCCGATGAAACCGGCGGCGGTGAGGAAGCCGATGCCGAGGGCCGCGACGAGCACCTGACGCAGACGGCCGAAGCCGTTCCCGTCCTCCTGGGTGATCGCGCTGAGCAGCTGGACGATCGGGCCGCCGCTCGCGTTGGGGTCGTCCGGGGTGGTCGGCGGGGCCACGGGCTCCTCGGTGGCGGATCCGTCGGCGCTGCCGGAGCTCGTGGAGCCGCCGGAGTCGGAGCCGCTGCCCGTGCTGCTGGTGCCGGCGCTCGTGGAGCTCCCGGGGGCGCTCGCGGACTCGGACGCGGGGTCGGACTCGGATGCCGATCCGGACTCGGGCGCGGAGGCGGACTCGGGATCCGTGAGCACGGGCTCCTCGACCGGGGCGGAGGGCTGCTCGCTCGTGGGCTCCGGGTCCCGCGGCTGCTCGCTCGGCGAGGCGCTGTCCGTCGTGGTGGGGCTCTCGGTGGACTCGGACGGCTCGGTGGTGAGCTCCGACCCCGGTGAGGTCGAGGGAGTCGGGGCCGTCGTGGACGACGGGGGCTCGGTCGTGGTCGGATCGGGCGTCGTCGGCTCCGTGGTCGGTGTGCCCGGATCCGTCGTCGGGGTGCCCGACGGCGACTCCGACTCCGAGGGCGTCTCCGGCGCGGTGGTCTGTCCGCCGTTGCCGCCGGATCCGTTTCCGCCGCCGCCGTCTGACGCGCAGCTGTCGTCTGCGCCGGCGTCGGACGGGTCGGGCGTGCACTGCTCGTCGTCCCCGCCGCCGTCGCTCGCCGAGCTGCTTTCGGTCGGGGCGGTCGACGTCGTCTTGGAGCTCGTCAGCGACCTTGAGGGGTTCGCCGTGGCCGGCTCGACGGGGGAGTCGGTGGGGTCCTCGGCCGTGGGCTCGGGGGTGGTGGTCGTCGGCGTGGGCTCCGGCTCCGTCGTCGACGGCTCGGTCGTCTCCGTGGTCGACGGCTCCGTGGTCGGCTCCGGATCCGCGGCCGTGGGCTCGGTCGTGGCGGGCTCGGTCGACTCCGGCTCCGTGGTCTCCGGGGCCGACGTCGTCTCGGACTCCGTCGACTCCGTGGGCGTCGCGGGCGCGCTCGTCCCGGTCGTCGTCTCCTCGAAGGGCGTGGTCCGCTCGGAGGGGGTGGCCGCCTCGGCAGGGGTGCTCTCGCCCTGGTCGTCCTCCTCGGCGGTGCCGAGGGTGACCTCGACGGTGACGTCGTCACCGGAGGTCGTCGCGCTCGACGAGACGGTCGCGGGCTGCTGGGTGGTGGTCGTGCCCGAGGAGTCCTGGTCCCCGCCCGCGGCAAGAGCCGGGGCGGCGGCGGCGGGGAGGCCGAGGGCGAGCACCGCGGTGCCGGCGCACAGTCGTGAGCGCAGACGCATAGGCGAAACCCCCCTTCTCCCGGTGTAGTCCTGTGGGCAGGCTGTTCGTGGCACGTGCGGCAGATCCAGCGGGGAAGCTTACCCTACCGAACCTTTACCTTCTCATTCATGATGTGCGGGGAACGGCGGTCGGGGCAAGGACGTGTGCACGGTGCCACGGGCAACCGGGGAGACCTCCGTGAGGCCCCCGCGAGGTTCCCGGGAGCCCGATGGTGACCGTGCGGTCATCCCGACATGGACCGCCCGCGGCACCGATCGGCACCGCGGGCGGGGAGGGTCAGTCGGCGAGAGCGCCGTCGACCAGGGCCTTCGCCTCCTCCTGGACCTTCGCGAGATGCTCCTCGCCGCGGAACGACTCCGCATAGATCTTGTAGATGTCCTCCGTGCCGGAGGGGCGCGCGGCGAACCACGCGGACTCCGTGGAGACCTTCAGGCCGCCGATCGCCCCGCCGGCCGGGGCCTCGGTGATCGCCGCGGTGATCGGCTCGCCGGCGAGGTCCGTCGCCGTCACCTGCTGGGGGCTGAGCTTCTTGAGCTTCGCCTTCTGCTCGCGGTCCGCGGGGGCGTCCGTGCGGGCGTAGGCGCTCTCGCCGAAGCGCTCGACGAGCTCGCCGTGCAGGACGCTCGGGGAGCGGCCCGTCACCGCGAGGATCTCCGAGGCGAGCAGCGCGAGGATGATGCCGTCCTTGTCCGTGGTCCACACGGAGCCGTCACGGCGCAGGAACGAGGCGCCCGCGCTCTCCTCGCCGCCGAAGCCCACCGAGGAGTCGATGAGCCCGGGGACGAACCACTTGAAGCCCACGGGGACCTCGAACAGCTCGCGTCCCAGATCGGCGACGACCCGGTCGATGAGGCTCGAGGAGACCACCGTCTTGCCGACCTTCGCCCCCGCCGGCCAGCCCGGACGGTGCGCGAACAGGTAGGTGATCGCGACCGCGAGGTAGTGGTTGGGGTTCATGAGCCCCGCATCGGGCGTGACGATGCCGTGACGGTCGGAGTCCGCGTCGTTGCCGGTCGCGATGTCGTACTCGTCGCGGCGCTCGAGCAGGGAGGCCATCGACCACGGGCTCGAGCAGTCCATGCGGATCTTGCCGTCGCGGTCCAGGGTCATGAAGCCGAACTGCGGATCGACCTCCGGGTTCACGACCGTGAGGTCGAGGTCGTGGAGATCGCTGATCATCGCCCAGTAGTCCACCGACGCGCCGCCGAGCGGATCGGCGCCGATGCGCACGCCCGCCTTGCGGATCGCGTCGATGTCCACGACGTTCGGCAGGTCCTGCACGTAGGTGTGGAGGTAGTCGTGGCGACCGGCCTCCTGCAGCGCCTTCTGGCGGCCTGCGCGGCGCACACCCCGCAGGCCGGCCCCGAGCAGCTCGTTCGCGCGGTCGGCGATCCATCCGGTCGCGTCGGAGTCCGCGGGGCCGCCGTGGGGCGGGTTGTACTTGAAGCCGCCGTCGCGCGGCGGGTTGTGGCTCGGCGTGACGACGATGCCGTCGGCCCGCGAGGGGTCGGAGGCCGCCTTGCCGCGGTTGTGCACGAGGATCGCGTGCGAGACCGCCGGGGTCGGCGTGTAGCGGTCACCGGAGTCGATGAGCACCGCGACGTCGTTGCCGGCGAGCACCTCGAGAGCGGTGTCGAAGGCCGGGCGGGACAGCGCGTGGGTGTCGCGGCCGATGAAGAGGGGCCCGCGGATGCCCTGGCCCGCGCGGTACTCCACGATCGCCTGCGTGGTCGCGGCGATGTGGTCCTCGTTGAAGGCGGTGTCCAGGGAGGAGCCGCGGTGGCCGGAGGTGCCGAAGGCGACCTGCTGGTCCGGGTCGCGGGGGTCCGGGTGGAGGTCGTAGTACGCGTCGAGGAGCTCGTCGACGTCGACGAGATCCTCCGGGAGGGCCTTCTGGCCTGCGCGGGGATGCATGGTCACCACTCCGTTCCGGGGGTCGGGGTCACGCGGCCACTCTAGGTGCCCCCGGCCCCGACCGTGGCCCGCGCGGTCGATCCCTGAGACAGGAGGACCGCGCGGTCCGGGTCCGGGGAAGGAGATCGGGGCTCAGCTCCGCCGGGACCGCACGAGCAGGACGGCGCCCACGATCGCGAGCACCAGGCCGACGAGCCCGACGACGACGCCGATGATCGGCCCCAGGATCAGCGGCAGGGCGATGCCGAACACGTCGAGCGGCCCCATGTAGGCGGGCGCCTCGGTCCCCGTGCAGGTGATCGTGGCGGTCGTGTCCGCCGTCGCGACGACGCCGAGGCTC
This sequence comes from Brachybacterium rhamnosum, assembly GCF_039526185.1. Taxonomy (NCBI): domain Bacteria; kingdom Bacillati; phylum Actinomycetota; class Actinomycetes; order Micrococcales; family Dermabacteraceae; genus Brachybacterium; species Brachybacterium rhamnosum. The sequence goes on along the minus strand of NZ_BAAAIS010000006.1, from coordinate 85,584 downwards.
TGCTCGTAGGACGTGCCGTCGGGCGCGGTGATCGTGCCGGAGGTGGGGACGGTGGTGAGGTCCGACGGGCTCGCGCCCTCCACGGTGCAGGTGGCGCCGGCGTCCGCCGTCGGGACGTAGAGGATGAGCATCTCGCCCTCGCCCATCTCGACGGTGCCGCTCGTGCCCTGGACCACGGTGGGGCCGTCGGTCGCCTGCCCCATGACCCCGCTGAACCCCCAGATGATCCCGCCGACGGCGGCCGCGGGGCCCACGATGATCAGCAGCGCGAGGCCGATGATCAGCGGGACGAGCCCGCGGCGACGACGAGCGGGGGCCGGGGCCGACGGGCCGCCCGCGGGGGACGGGGCCGCGCCGTGCGAGGCCCAGGCGGCGGGCTCGTGCGGCGTCGGGCTTCCGTACTGACCCTGCGGCGCCGGGCTGCCGTACTGGCCCTGCGGGGCCGGGCTGCCGTACCGGCCCTGCGGTGCGGGGCTCCCGTACGCGCCCGGGGCGGCGGCGTCACCGGGCTGCGGGGTGGGGGCGGGCAGGCCGTAGGTGGGGCGCCGGCGCTGGCCGGGTGCCGTGGTGTCGCCGTCGGACATCAGGGGCTCCTTCGCGGGGGGACCCGGGAAGGATAGCGACGCCGCCTCCGAGAGGTCTCAGAGAGCCCCGAGCACGATCCGCATCCCCATCGCCGTGATCACACAGGTCACGATCGGGGTCGCGATCCAGAAGCCGACGATCTTCGCGGCGACCGTCCAGCGCACGTGCCGCGGACCGATCGCCGCGCCTGCACCGACCACGCTCGAGGCGAGCGTGTGGGAGCTCGAGATCGGCACCTGGAAGCCGACCACGGCGAGGGCCATGAGCAGTGCCGAGGTGCACTCCGCGACGAAGCCCTGCGCCGAGTTCAGCGACGTGAGCCGGCGCCCGATGGTGCGGATGATCCGGTGGCCGCCCATGAGGGTCCCCGCCGCGATCGCGACCGCGATCGGCGCGAGCAGCCACAGGGAGTCCGCGAGCGGGAAGCCGGCCGCCTGGCAGGCGAGGACCACGAGCGCGTAGGGGAGACGGGAGTCGCTCAGTCCGTGCCCCGTCGCGACCGCGCACGCGGAGACGGTCTGGGCGAAGCGGAGGTGCCCCACCCTCAGCCGCTCGGTGCGTCCCAGCGCGAGCAGGCCCCGCATGCCGGCGATGCTGAGGAGCATGCCCATGAGCGGTCCCAGCAGCGTCGCGAGGGCGAGCAGGCCGATCACGGGCAGCCAGGCCTCGAAGGCGCCGAGGGCGGCGGAGGCACCGAGGGCGGCCCCGAGGAAGGCGTGCCAGGTCGAGGAGGGCGTCCCGTACCACCAGGTGATGATCTCCCAGGCGAGGGTCGCGAGCAGCATGAGCACGAGCGCGATGCCGATGAGGTCCGGGGTGTCGGCGCTCGCCGCGATGATCGGGCCCAGCCCCAGCAGGGAGACCGCCCAGCCCACGCTGAGCGGCACGATGAGCATCCCGATCAGGGCGCCCAGGAGGTTGAGCACCGCGGCGAGGTTCAGCGCAGTGCTCTCCCGCAGCGAGCGGGTGGAGATGGTCGTGGAGACGGCGCTCGAGGCGTCGTGGAACCCGGTGCAGAACGCGGTGACGAAGGCGAGCAGCACCACGGCGACCAGAAGCGCGATCGTCACCTCAGGCGTCCTTGACGCGCAGCAGATCCGCGGTGCGCGCCGCCCGCTCCTGCAGCTCGACGATCGTGTCCACCGCGTCGATCACGTCCCGCTGGGGCAGCAGGTCGATCCCGGAGCCGCCGCGGGCGTAGAGCTCCCCGAGCGCCTGGCGGGTGAGCCGACGGCCCTGCCGGGCGACCTTGCGCACCTGCGCGTAGTAGTCGCCGAGCTCCCGCACGGTGTCGAGCTTCCAGCTCGCGGTGACGGTCAGCTCGGCGCAGCGCTCGATGCCCTTGGCCGCCTCGAGCAGCGGCGTGGGCTGCGTGCCACTGTGGAAGAGCACGAGCAGCTCGGCGCTGTGCTCCATCGCGGAGATCGAGTCCGCGACCGTGAGGGCGAGGGAGTAGAGAAGCTCCGCCTCGTAGGGCGTGATGAGGGAGTCCGCGAGACGGTTCGCGATGCGGCGCACGAGCTCCTCGGCGCTCGTGGAGTGCTCGTGCAGGCGGGGGGCGATGCGCATCCGCTCGCGGTAGCCCGAGCCGAGGACGGTCGAGTGGGTGTCCGCGGCCTGCACCTGGATCTCGGCGAGCTCGGCGAACAGTCCGTACATGGGGCGCTCGAGCCGCCGGGGGAACAGCTGCACCATGGCCAGACGCCTCCTCGCGCTCGGTGGCGCAGCCCTCGCCCTCGGCACCCGGATCAGGGGTGCGGGGCCGTTCCAACGTCGATGCGCCGGACCGGGATGCGCCTGTCGGCGCGAAGGCCGCTCGAAGCGGCAAATGTTGGAGCCCGGGGCAACCGCGGCCCGACGCGCGAACCATCGTAGGGCACTCGCCCGGGCGGTGTCAGCGGGGAGGCCCGTGGAGCGGCCGCGGGCGGGGGAGGAGTGAAGCATCTCGCACGGCGCCCCCCAGCACGCCCCGCCCAGGAGGGGCCTCGGCGCCGTCAGTCCAGCGTGCCCGCCTCGGCGTGACGGCCGGCCGCGACGAGCTCCTCGCCCGTGCTCAGCAGCCGCTCCGCCTGCGCCGTGAGGCCCTCCTCGGGGGAGGAGTCGGCGAGGTGGGCGGTGCCGTGGGCGACGATCGTCGCGACCGCCCCGGCGCGGATCAGGGCCATGCCGAGATCGCCGGTGAAGGCGCCGCGCAGGATGTCGTCCATCGTGCGGCGCACCTCGTCGACGTCCGGCGGCTCGGAGAGGCCGGAGAGGTAGCGCAGGCCGGGCACGGTGCGGGAGCCCTGGCGGTAGCGCAGCACCACGTCGTCGCCGGCCCGCTGCACCCACGTGTGCAGCACGTACAGGCGCCAGAGCGCGCCCGGCAGGGTCGTCGCGGGGGCGCGGGACCACAGGGTCGCGAGGTCGCCGAGGCCCTCGCGCGCGGCGAGGGTCAGCACCCGCTGCACGACCTCCGGGTCCTCGCTGTGGAAGACGCCGTCCAGCAGCGCGCTCGCCGAGCTGTGGGCGAGGTCGCTCGCGGTGCCCGGGTCCGGGTCGCCGGGCAGCTGGTCGGCGACGGAGGGGTACAGCGAGGCGGGACGGCGGAAGCGGGGGGAGGAGCCGGACATGCCCCGCACTGTACGACCGCTCCCTCCGCGCACGCACCTGGGGACCTCTCCCCATGGCGCGGCTCGCACGGCCGCCGTACGGTCGGGCCATGACCGTCCCCCGCTCGCTGGACCCCGGCCCCGGCCCCCGGCCGCTGCCGGACTTCTCGCGCGGCGCCGCGACCGTCGAACGCATGCTGCGCGCGGTCGAGGGTCTCCGTCCCGCACCCCGTGACGCCGCCGCACCGCGCGCCGTCGCCGGGACCCGGCCGGGCGAGGGCAGGAGCGTCCCGGCCCCGCGTGTGCTGCTGCCCGCGCACGCCCTGCGACGCAGCGTGGTCGGCGCGGTCGCCGGCGCGGCGGGGCTCGCCGGGGCGACGATCGCGGCCGGCGCCGGGGTGCTGCTCGCCCTGTCCCGCACCGGCCCGGAGGCGCCCTCGCTCGGCCTCCTCGCCGCGGAGGCGGCGCTCGGCCTGCTCGTGCTGGTGCTCGGCGGCCTGGGACTGCGGTTCGCGCTGTCCGGGCTCGCGGCGGCGCGGGCGAGCGTCGAGATCGGGGCCGAGGAGATCGTCAGCCGCGGCGCCCTGCGCACGCGGCGGGTGCGCTGGGAGGACGTGGTCGACGTCGAGGCGCGGGTCGTGCACCCGGTCCACTGGCTCACGGTCGCGCTGCGCCTGCGCGGAGGACGGCGCGTGGTGCTGCCGGCGCTGGACCGACCGGTGCGCGAGCACGGCCGGCCGAGCGCCGAGGGGGTCCGGATCCTGCGGCGCGAGCTGCACCGGCGACGCCGCCGGGGCCCCGGCCACCGCTGAGGGCGGGCCGGTTCGCGCGGGGGACTGCGCGGGGAGCGGATCCGGGGCACGATGGGCGCACGGCGCCCGCGCGAGGGTCGGGTGCGCGGCAGGGGAGGCGACATGGAAGCGCTCGTGATGACGCTCGGCTCGGGATGGGTGAGCGGGGTGCGGCCCTACTTCATGGTCTTCCTGCTGGGGCTCGCCGGCCGCGTGCTGGGGCTCGAGCAGGTGCCCGAGGTGCTGCAGCGCACCGATCTCCTCGTCATCACCGGGATCCTGCTGCTCGTGGACCTCGCGGCGGACAAGATCGCCTTCCTCGACTCCTTCTGGGACCAGCTGCACCTGATCGTGCGGCCCGTGGCGGGCGGCGCGATCGGCTACCTGCTGGGCGGGGAGACCGACACGACCACCGCGGTGGTGATGGCGGTGATCGGCGCCGCGACGGCCTTCGGCTCCCACGCCGTCAAGAGCACGACGCGCGCCGCCGTGAACATCTCCCCGGAGCCGGTCTCCAACGTCGTCGTCTCGACGGGGGAGGATCTCGCGGCCGTGGTGATGGGTGTGCTGACCGTGCTGCTGCCGGCCCTCGCGGCGGTGATCGCCGTGCTCCTGCTGGCCTGCGGGATCTGGGTGATGGTGCGGCTGCACCGCCGGTACCGCCATCTGCGCGCCCGGGCCCGGGAGGCCCGGGAGGTGCGGAGCGCGCGCGGCGCGGACCCTCTCGCCTGACGCACCGCGGCGGGGCGGGCGCAGCAGGTCTCAGGCGGAGGGGGCGGCGCTGACGCCGTCCTCCCAGAGGGCGCGGACGGCGTCGCTCACCTGCGCCCGGTCGATCGGGGAGACCGAGAGGACCCCCTCCTCGTCGAGCGGGAGGTGGCCGGCGCGCCAGGAGCCGTCGGCCTCGACGTGGAGCATGAACGGGGTCTGCTCCTGCGCCGTCCCGAGCTCCGTGCGGCGCAGGGAGACCGTGCGGCCGGCGCCGTCCTCGAGGAAGGCGGTGACGATGTCCGTCACCGAGCGCGGCACCTGGGCGGGGTCCGGCAGGGCGGAGACGATGAAGGAGTCCAGCTCGTCCTGGGTGAGCATGAGCACCGCGTCCCCCGCGGAGACCACGAACGCCATGCGCATCGCCTCCCCCTCGGAGAGCGCGAGCCCCAGCCAGCGGTCCGCGGAGGTGAGCGTGCCCGCCACGACCTGCCCTTCCTCGCCGAGCAGCCACTGGCCGTCCTGTGAGCGCTCGACCTTGCCGCGGGCGCGCAGGCCCGAGGTGACGGCGGCGGTGACGAACTCGCGGGCCTCCTCGGGGGCGCTGCGCAGCCCCACCTGCTCGCGGGTGACCGCGGCGTTCTCGGTGGGGCGCAGCGAGATCATGAAGTCGATCTCGTAGGCGGTGTAGATCGTCGGCTGGTCGTCCGCCTCGGTCGTGGCGCTGGTCTGGCTCATCGGGGCTCCTCCTCCGGCGGCAGGTGGCCGCCGCTCGATCGCTGGGGGAAGCATGTCAGATGCCCGGCGGCCCCCTCCAGCCGGGCGCCGGGGATCAGACCAGGCCGCGCCGCTCGAGCAGGGGCGTGACCTCCCGGTCGCGGCCGCGCAGTCCGCGGTAGGCGGCGAGGAGATCGGCGGAGCCGCCGATCGCGAGGATCGCCCGCGCGAACTCCTCGCCCACCTCGCGCACGGGGCGGCCGGCGGCGAGCTGCTCCTCGAACCAGGCGACGGAGTCCGCGTCGAAGACCTCCGCCCACAGGTAGGAGTAGTACCCGGCCGCGTACCCGCCGGAGAAGGTGTGCTGGAAGTAGCCGGTGCGGTAGCGCGGGGCGACGAGCGGATGGGCGAGGCCCGCCTGCTCGAGCTGCTCCGCCTCGAAGGCGCGCGGGTCCTCGACGCGCGTGTCCCCGGGCAGGCGGTGCCAGCGCCAGTCGAGCACGGCGGCCGCGAGGTACTCCGCGGTCGCGAAGCCCTCGCCCCACAGCGCTGCGGAGCGCACCCGCTCGAGCTGCTCGGCGGGCACCGGCTCCCCGGTGTCGACATGGCGCGCGTAGTGCTCGACGATCCCGGGCCGCAGCGCCCACATCTCGTTGACCTGCGAGGGGAACTCGACGACGTCCCGCGGCACGGCCGTGCCCGAGGCGGAAGCGTGCTCGACGTCGGAGAGCAGCGCGTGCAGCGCGTGACCGAACTCGTGGAACAGGGTGCGCACCTCGTCGAGGGTGACGAAGGCCGGCTCGCCCGGGGCGGGGCGGGAGATGTTCAGCGTGTTCATGACGATCGGCCGGGTGCCCTCGGCGCGGGAGCGCACGGAGAGCACGTTCATCCAGGCCCCGCCGCGCTTCGCGTCCCGGGTGAAGTAGTCGCCGATGAACAGGCCCACCTCCTCGCCGTCCTCGCGGTGCACCTCCCAGACGAGCGCCTGCGGGTGCGGGCCGGTGAGGTCGTCGCGGCGCGTGAAGGCGAGGCCGTAGACCTCGCCGGCGGCGCGCAGCACGCCGTCCTCGATCACCCGCTCGAGCACGAAGTAGGGCTGCAGGGCGGCCTCGTCCACCGCATGCTCCTCGGTGCGCACGCGCGCCTCGTAGAAGGCCCAGTCCCAGGGGGCGAGGTCCTCGACGCCGTCGCGGGCGGCGCGTGCCGCGATCCGTGCGGCCTCGCCCTCGACGTTGCGCATCGCGGGGCCGACGGTCGCCGCGAACAGCTCCTCGACGGCCTCGGGCACGGCGGCCGTGCGATCGGCGACGGCGAGGGAGGCGAAGTCCGCGAAGCCCAGCAGGGCGGCCTTCCGGGAGCGCAGCTCGGCGATCTGCGCGGCGAGGTCCCAGGTCTCGGTGCCGCGCTCGGCCGAGGCACGGTAGAGCCGCTCGCGCACGGAGCGGTCCTCGAGGGAGGGGAGCAGGCGCTGGACGGTGGGCAGGACGAGCGTGAGCAGCCAGCCCTCGAGCCCGGCGTCGATCGCGGCCTCGCGCGCGGCCGAGCGCTGCCCCGCGTCGAGGCCCGCGAGCTGGGCCGCGTCGGTGAGGTGCACGGAGGCGCCCTTGAGGTCCGCGCGGGCCTGCTGGGTGAAGCGGGTCTCGAGGCGGGAGATCTCCTGGTTCAGCGCGGCCAGGGTCTCCTTCTGCTCGGGGTCGAGCCGCGCCCCGCGCAGCACGAAGCGCTGGTGCAGCCGCTCGAGCAGGTGGCGCTCCTCCGCGCTCAGCGCCGCTCGCGCCGTCTCGTCGCCGTGCAGAGCGTCGACGCGTGCGAAGAGCCGCGGGTCCAGGAACACGGCGTCGGAGAGCGCCGTCAGCCAGGGCGTGACCTCGGCCTCGACGGCCTGCATCTCGGAGGTGCCGTCGGTCGCGACGAGGTGGAAGAACACCCGGGAGACCCGGCGCAGCAGCGGGTCGCCGTCCTCGAGGGGCAGCACGACGGAGGCGAAGGAGGGCGGTGCGGTCGAGGTCGCGACCTCCTCGAGCAGCGCCTTCTGGGCGGCGACGCCGGCCCGGAAGGCGGGGAGGAAGTGCTCGGTGCGCAGCGCCGCGAAGTCCGGCAGGCCGTGGGGGAGGCCCGAGGGCACCGCGAGGGGGTTGCCGCGCAGATCCGGCTCCTCCTGCCCGTGCTCGTCGGTGCCGGCGGGGGACGAGGGGCCAGTGGGCGCGGAGGTCATGCCCGCCACTCTAGTGTCCCTGCTCACGTGGGACCGGGCGCCGCCTACTCTGGTGCTCATGACCGCCGCCGCGACCGACCTCCCCGCCGCCCCGGGGTCGCCCTCCGCCGCGGCCGTCTACGAGCACCTCGTGCGCCGCGGGCCGCACGCCCGCACGGACCTCGCGGCGGTGCTGGGCCTGTCCCACCCGACCCTCACCCGTCTCGCCCGGGAGCTGCTCGAGAACGGCCTGCTGCGGGAGCTCCCGCCGCGACCCCAGGCGAAGGGCCGGCCGCAGCTGCCGCTCGACGTCGCCGAGGAGCACGTGCGGCTGATCGGCGTGAAGATCACCGCGACGGCCGTGCACACGTCGGTCGTCACCGTGCGCGGTCAGTCCCTCGAGGAGCTCGCCGCCCCGCTGCGCCGCAAGGACCCGGACGCCGTGATCGCGACGGTCACGGAGCTGTGCGAGGCGCTGCGCTCCTCGCACCCGCGGATCGCGGGCGTGGGGATCGGCCTCGGCGGCAGGGTCGACGACGACGGCGTGGTCGCCCCGGCCGAGCTGCTCGGCTGGGAGGGACCGGTCCCGCTGCGGGAGCGGCTCGAGCAGGCGCTGGGCCTGCCGGTGAGCGTCCGCAACGACATCCATGCCCTGCTCGAGGGGCTCGCCTGGTTCGGCGCGGGCCGCCGCCACGACTCCTTCGTCGCGATCACCGTGGGCGCCGGGGTCGCGGTGGGCACGGTCGAGGGCGGCGTCGTGCGCCGCGGGGCCGGGCACACGGCCGGGCTCACCGGCGCCCTCACCACGGTCACCCGTGACGGCCGCGGTGTGCGGCTCATGGACGTGGCCTGCAACGACGCCGTCATCGAGGCGGGCCGGGAGCGGGGTGTGCCGGGAGCCGGCACGGGCACCCCCGAGCAGCGGCTGCAGGCGGTGCTCGACGCGGTGCGCGCCGGCGACCCCGCCGCCCGCGAGCTCGCCGCGGAGGTGGGCCACGCGGTCGCCGTCTCCGCCGCCGGGGTGCTCGGCGTGCTGGACCCCGAGGCGCTGCTGCTGGGCGGCGAGAGCGTGGGGCTGCTGCGCGACGACCCCGCCTTCGCCGAGACCCTGCGTGCCCTGCTCCCCGCGCAGCAGCAGGACGTCGTGGTGCGCTACCTGCCCGACGACTTCGAGGACTGGGCGCGCGGCGCGGCCGTCATCGCGGCGAGGCGCTTCATCACGGGCACGGGCCCCGTCTGAGCACGGGAGGGGCCCGGGCCGTGTCCCGGCCCGGGCCCCTCGCCCTCTCCCGCGCGCGTCAGGTGAACAGGGCGTTGACCTTCTCGTTGTACGCCGTCAGCGATGAGGCGTCCGTCTTGCGCAGCCAGAGGTCGTCGAGCGCCGGCTGCATGATCGACTGGATCTGGGCCGCGTTCTCGACGAGCGGGTAGAGCCCCGTCTCGCCGTTCTCGACGCGGTCCGTGTACGGGGAGGCGTCGAGCCCGCGCTCCTCGTAGGCGGCGATCGCCGCCGCCGTCCCGGCATCGGTCGCGGGGAACACGACGCCGCGCCGGCCGATGATCTCCTGCGAGGCGTCCGAGCCGAGGAACGCGACGAGCCGCGCCGCCTCCTCGGGGTGCTCGGACTGCGCCGAGATCGAGTCGCCGAGGCCGTTGAACATCGACATGGGATGGCTGATCGGGCCCGAGGGCAGCGGCGCGATCCCCAGCGAGAGCCCCTCGAGGTTCGCGTAGGTGCCGATCATCCAGGAGCCCGCGAGCGTGAGCGACGCCTTGCGCGACTGCAGCTGGGTCTGGGCGGGGCTCGAGTCGCCGAACATGCCGAAAGGCGGCAGGATCCCCTTGTCGACGAGGCCGAAGTACCAGTCGAGGGTCTGCTGCAGCTCGGGCTCGTCGTACCGGAAGTGCGTGCCCCAGGTGTCCTTGTCGGTGAACGCCCAGCCGGTGGAGAAGGCGAAGGGCGACCAGGTGGACTGCCCCACGTAGTCGATCCCGGCGTCCGCCCCGAGCCCGTAGGTGGCGATGCTGCCGGCGTCGAAGCCGTCCTCGTCGCCGCGCTTCCCGTTCGTGTCCACGGTCAGGTGCAGCAGCATCTGCTCGAAGCTGCCGCCGTCGGCCGGGTTCCAGTCCAGGGACGCGAGGTCCTCGGGGGTGACCCCGGCCTCCTCGAGCACCGTCGTGTCGTACATGATCGCGATGGTGTCGTAGTCCTTGGGCAGCCCGTACTTCTTGCCGTCCTGGCCCGTCCAGAGGTCCTGGAGCCCCGGTTGGAAGCGGTCCTCGGGGATCTCCGCGATCGGGGCGAAGTCGTCGAGCGGGACGATCACGCCGAGGGAGAGCATCTCCGGGTACCGGCCCAGGTGGTCGGTGAAGACGTCGGGCCCGGCGCCGGCGACGAAGCTCGCGGTGAGCTTGGTCCAGTAGTCGTCCCAGCCCATCTGGGTGATCCGTACACGGATGCCCGGGTTCTGCTCCATGAACAGGTCGATCGCCTCGGAGTAGCCGGGCAGCTGGCTCGCGTCCCAGAGCCAGTAGTCGAGCTCGACGCCGTCGCCCGCGGCGGCGGAGGAGCCGCAGCCGGCGAGTGCCGTCGTGCCGGCCGCCGCGCCGAGGGCGGCGGCCCCGCCGAGCAGGCGCCGGCGGCTGAGGGAGTGCTGGCGGTGGTGGGGATGGTGGTTGGTCATCGTCGGTCCCTCACTTGATCCCGCTGAATCCGATGGAGTTCACGATCCGCTTCGCGAAGAGCGCGAAGAGGATCAGCATGGGCAGGGCCGCGACGAGCGTCGCCGCCATGAGCCCGGCCCAGTCGGTGCCCGTGTTCGGGGACTGCGCGCGGAACACCGCGAGCGCGACGGTCAGGACCCGCGAGGAGTCCGAGTAGGAGACCATCAGCGACCAGAAGTACTCGTTCCACGCGGTCATGTAGGTCAGCAGCCCGAGCGTCGCGAGCGGCGCCGAGGACATCGGCAGGATGAGCGTGAAGAACACGCGCACCTTGCTCGCCCCGTCGATCAGCGCGGCCTCCTCCACCTCGCGGGAGATGTTGTTGAAGAACTGCCGCAGGAAGAAGATCGCGAACGGGGAGATGAACAGGCTGGGCAGCATGATCCCGAGCAGCGTGTCCACGAGGTGCAGGTTCTTGATGAGCACGAAGTTGGGCAGCAGGGTGAAGATCTGCGGGATCATCATCGCCGCGAGGAACACGAGGAACACCGTCTCGCGGCCCCGCCAGCGCAGGCGGGAGAACGCGTAGGCGGCCATCGCGCAGGAGAAGGTCTGGACGACGGTGATGCTCGTCGCGACGACCACCGTGTTCAGCAGGTATTGCCAGAAGGTGATCGAGGCGCCGGAGCCGCCCTGGGAGACGGCGGTGTCGACGTCCTGGAGGCCGAAGACCCGTGCGAAGCCGCCCAGCGAGAAGCCCACGGGGAGCAGGCTGCTGGGGTTGGTGGCGAGCGCGGTGTTCGAGGAGAGGGCGGTGCGCAGCATCCAGTAGAAGGGAAAGACCGTGATCAGCAGGATCACGATCATCACGGCCCAGGCGGCGAGGCGGCCGGGGGAGAGGCGACGGCGCGGCCGCGCGGAGGGCGCGGGCGCCGCCGCGTGGGCGGTGGTCGTGACGGGGGCGTCGGTGGTGGTCATCGATGGGTCCTCTCAGTCCAGGTCCGACTCGCCGGCACGGCTCAGGAAGTACTGGGCGAAGGTGATGATCACGAGGATCACCAGCAGCGCCACGGAGAGCGCGGAGGCGTACCCGAACTGGTACTGCGCGAAGGCGTTCTCGTAGATGTACATCTGCAGCACCTTGGAGGCGTCCGAGGGCCCGCCCTGGGTGGTCACGGAGATCGTGTCGAACACCTGGAAGCTGCCGATGATCGACATGATCAGCACGAGCGCGAGGATCGGCCGCAGCAGCGGCAGGGTGATCCGGCGGAACAGCTGCCACTCGCCGGCGCCCTCCGTGCGGGCCGCCTCGTAGAGCTGCTCGGGGATGGACTGCAGCCCGGCGAAGAGCAGCAACGCTGTGTAGCCCATGTGGCGCCACACGTTCACGAGCGCGACGGTGGGGATCACCCAGGTCTCGCTCGCCCAGAAGGAGACGGGGTCGAAGCCGATCGCCTGCAGCGCGATGTTGACGATGCCGAGCTGGCTGTCGAGCATCCACAGGAACACGATCGCGGCGACGACGTTGGAGACGAGGTAAGGGGCGAGCACGATCGAGCGCAGCCAGGTGGACTGCGTGAGGCGCTGCATGAGCACCGCGATGAGCAGCGCGACGACCGTCTGCACGCCGATGTTGATGAGCACGTACAGCACGGTCACCCGCAGCGACTTCCAGAACACCGGGTCGGTGAGCATCGTGCGGTAGTTCTCGAGCCCCACCCACTGGGCGGGGGTGAGGATCGCGTACTCGGTGAAGGAGTAGTACAGGCCCGTGATCAGCGGCCAGACGAGGAACACGAGCAGGCCGACGCTCGCGGGCAGGATGAACAGCAGAGCCAGGCGGGTGTCGTCCCGGTGGCGGCGGCGGGGAAGCGCCGGGCGCGTGCCCGGCGTCCTCGTCGCCTCGGGGGTGGTGGTGGACATCGTCGTCCTCTCTCCGATGGGCGGGGGTCAGGGTCGGTCCGCGAGCGCGGTGACCTCGAGCAGGAACGCCGTCTCCGGCGCCATGACGGGGGCGGCGAGGCCCGTGCGCAGCAGCACCGCGCCGGGCACGTCGAGGTGGTCGACGAGGGCGGGCGGGCCGTAGCCGGCGCCCTTCGCGTCCGTGGCCGGGTCCGCGCCCTCGCGGGCCCAGGCGGGCCACACGTAGCCGGTGGGCTGGGGGCCGAGCACGAGCGGGCGCACGCGGTAGCGGCGCCGCGGGTCGAGGCCGGGCAGGCGGAGGGCGCCGACGGGGGCGATGTCGGGGGTGCCGACGGCGGTGACCGTGTACAGGGCCCGGTCGCGCTCGGGGGAGAGCACGCCGGTGATCCAGACGGCGTCCTGGCCGCGGTCCGCACGGACGAGGTCACCGGTGAACAGCAGCTCGCGTTGCTCCTTGTACAGGGCGATCCAGGTGCGCAGCTCGGCGAGCTCCTCCTCGGTCGCGCGGCGCAGGTCCCACTCGATGCCGAGGTGGCCCAGGATCGCGCTCGCGGCGCGGAAGGAGAGGGAGTGCAGACGGCCGGTGGTGTGGGAGCCGCCGGAGGCGATGTGGCTGCCCATGAGCTCGAGCGGCACGAGCTGGGAGGTCCAGCGGTTCATGGTCGCCCGCTCGAGGGGGTCGATGCAGTCGGAGACCCAGATCCTGTCCGCCCGCTCGAGGATGCCGAGGTCCACGCGGGCCCCGCCGGAGGAGCAGGACTCGATCTCGAGGCCGGGGTGCGCGGCCTTGAGGCTGTCCCAGAGCCGGTACACGGCGAGGGTCTGCTCGTGGACGGCGGCGGCGCCGGTCGCGCGGGTCGCGGCCTCGACGAGGTCGCGGTTGTGGTCCCACTTGATGTAGGCGATGTCGTGCTCGGTCAGGAGCGCGTCGATCGCGTCGTGGACGTGCTGCCAGGCCTCGGGGATCGTGAGGTTGAGGACCTGCTGGTGGCGGGCGGGCAGCGGCATGCGGTCCGGGCCGGGGGCCATGATCCACTCCGGGTGCGCGCGGGCGAGGTCGGAGTCCTCGTTGATCATCTCGGGCTCGAACCAGAGGCCGAACTGCATGCCGTGGCCGGTGACGCGCTCGACGAGCGGGGCGAGGCCGCCGGGCCAGGCCTCCTCCGAGACGGTCCAGTCACCGAGGCCCGAGGTGTCGTCGCGGCGGGAGCCGAACCAGCCGTCGTCCAGCACGAAGCGCTCGACGCCGAGCTCCGCGGCGCGGTCGGCGAGCTCGGAGAGCACGGAGAGGTCGTGGTCGAAGTAGACGGCCTCCCACACGTTGAGGGTGACGGGGCGGTCGGTGCCCGGGTAGGGGAGGCCGCCGTGCGTCTCGCGGTCGCGCAGGTGGGCATGGAAGCGGCGGGCGATCGTGTCGAGCCCGGCGGCGGAGTGGGCGCCGTAGAGCCAGGGGGAGGCGATCGCGGCGCCGGGGGCGAGGCGGCCCTCGCCGGGGAGCAGCAGCTCGCCGCCGCCGATCACCTGGACGCCCGCGGAGAGCCGCTCGGCGTGGTGGGTGTGGTTGCCGGAGAAGGCGGTGTGCACGGCCCAGATCTCGCCGGTGGCGAAGTCGAAGCCGGAGGTGCCCAGGTGCAGCAGGTGCGCGGCGTCGGCGCCGGTGCGGCCGCGGCGGTTCTCGCGCAGGTGGGTGCCGGTGACCATGGCGCGGCGCTGCGGGGTGCGCTCCTTGGTCCAGCGGCCGCCGAAGTCGAGCAGCTCGTCGGCGTCGAGGGGGACCGGCAGGGCGGGGGTGAGCTGGTGGACGGTGTAGGCGGTGTCGCCGGTGTTCGTGACCTCGGCGCGCACGCGCACGAGGCCGGAGGGGAGCAGCTCGACGTCGAGGCGCACGGCGAGGCCGAGGAGCTCGTCGGCGAGGTCGAGCATGACGAGGGCGGGGCCGGTCTCGAGGTCGGTCCCCTCGCCGGCGGGGAGCGTGCGCTCGGTGCCCTGCTCGGTGATCCGGACGCCGGTCACGGTGAGCCGCGGGGCGGTGCCGGAGCCGTCGTCGCGGGAGCCGGTGAGGCCGGGGCGGCCCAGCCAGCCGTCGGCGCTCTGGGGGAGGATCCCCGTGCGCAGCGGGACGTCCGGGCCGTTGCTCGAGATCGCGGGGGTGACGGCGGCGAGGAGCGTGGCGAGGTCCGTCCCGGTGAGCGGGCCGAGGTCCGCGCCCCAGTGGAGGATCGCGGGGACGCGCCCGCCGGTCGTGTCGAGCACGAGGGATACGCCGGCCGCGCGGAGGTGCAGGCGCCGGGTCGTGGGATCGGTGGGCATCGTCGCTCTTCCTGATCGGGGGCGGGCGTCCTCGCCCGGTAATTACTTACGACCCGAAAATAAGGGGTGCGGGACGGGCCGTCAAGGGCCTCCCGCGGGCATCCCTCCACCCGTGCCCCGCACGGCGCTACCCTGAGCTCTCCCCTCCGACCCGACAGGAGCCGACTGATGATCTTCACCCAGTCCTCGAAGCTGCGCGACGTCTGCTACGAGATCCGAGGTCCGGTCCCGGCAGAGGCGGCACGCATGGAGGCCGAGGGGCACAAGATCATCAAGCTCAACATCGGCAACCCCGCGCCCTTCGGCTTCGAGGCGCCGGACGAGATCCTCGTGGACATGATCCGGTCGCTGCCCACCGCGCAGGGCTACTCCGACTCCAAGGGCCTGGTCTCCGCCCGCCGCGCGGTCGCGCAGTACTACCAGACCAAGGGCATGCCCGGCATGGAGCTGGACGACATCTACCTCGGCAACGGGGTCTCCGAGCTCATCCAGATGACCTGCCAGGCGCTCGTGGACGACGGCGACGAGGTGCTCGTGCCCGCTCCGGACTACCCGCTGTGGACCGCCTCGATCGCGCTCGCCGGCGGCCGCGCCGTGCACTACCGCTGCGACGAGGAGCAGCAGTGGTGGCCCGACGTCTCCGACCTCGCGGACAAGGTCACCGAGCGCACCAAGGCGATCGTCGTCATCAACCCCAACAACCCCACGGGCGCGGTCTACCCCGAGCACGTGCTCAGGGAGATCGTCGAGGTCGCCCGCAAGCACGGGCTGATGATCCTGGCGGACGAGATCTACGACAAGATCCTCTACGACGACGCGGTCCACCACCACATCGCGAAGCTCGCCCCGGACCTCCTGACCATCACCTTCGACGGGCTCTCCAAGGCGTACCGGGTCGCGGGCTTCCGCGCCGGATGGATGGCGCTCTACGGCCCCAAGGACCACGCGACGAGCTTCATCGAGGGCCTCGACGTGCTCTCGAACATGCGGCTCTGCCCCAACGTCCCTGCCCAGCACGTGGTCGCGACGGCGCTCGGCGGCCATCAGTCGATCCACGAGCTCCTGCTCCCGGGCGGCCGGCTCAAGGAGCAGCGCGACGTGGCCTACGAGGGGCTCAGCGCGATCGACGGGGTCGACGTCGTCAAGGCCCAGGGTGCTCTTTACATGTTCCCGCGCGTGGACCGCGAGATGTACCGGATCGACGACGACGAGCAGTTCGCCTTCGAGCTGCTGCGCTCCAAGAAGCTCCTGGTCACGCAGGGGACGGGCTTCAACTATCCGACGCCGGACCACTTCCGGCTCGTGACGCTCCCACCCGTGGACCTCCTCGAGGACGCCGTGGACCGCATCGCCGACCACCTGGCTTCCATCCGGCGCTGAGCCCGGTTCCCGGGATCGACGGGAGGGGCGCCCGCCTCCGCCATCCGGCGGGAGCGGGCGCCCCTCCTGCGCGCGGGTGCGTCAGATCGCGAGGCCGATCACGAGCGCGAGCACGGCCAGCAGCGGGAGTGTGCCCTGCTTGATCGCCGCGGCGCGGTGCGCGGGGGAGGCGAGCAGCAGGACGAGCGCGGCGGCGAGCATGCTGCCGGTGCCCGCAAGGGCGAGCGCGCCGCCCACGGCGGTGGATCCGGCGAGCAGCAGGATCGCGCCGAGGGCGGCGAGCACGGCGAGGAAGAGGTTGTAGAAGCCCTGGTTGAGGGCCATGAGCTTCGTCGTCTCGATCTCCTCGGGTGACTGCGCCCCGAACACCGCCTGGGAGCGCGGCGTGCCCCAGAGCAGGGACTCGAGCGCGAAGATCAGGACGTGCAGGGCCGCCGCCGCGAGGGCGAGCACGGATCCGAGGATGACCACAGGAACCTCCGGGGTTCTATTGAAGTAGTCATTCCATTATAGTGGGGGAAGCGGCGCCGGCACCAGGGCTCGGCGCCCGCGAGGCCGGGACGGGAACGGAAGGAGGAGCTCGTATGGGACGGCCCCTCACCTTCGATCGTGCCGAGGCGGTGCGCGCCGCGCGCGACGTCTTCTGGCACGAGGGCTACGACGGAGCGTCCATGGCCACGCTCCAGCAGGCCACGGCGCTGAACGCGAGCAGCATCTACCACGCGTTCGGCTCCAAGCGCGGTCTCTTCGACGCCGCGGTCGAGGACTACCTCGACCAGGTCGTCCGTCCCGGTCTCACCCCGCTGCGCGGGCCGGACGTCGAGCCCGGCGCCCTCGCGCGGTACTTCCGCTCCGCCCGCGAGATCTTCGCGGACCCGTCCGGACGCACCCTCCCCGACGGCTGCCTCCTGGTGAACACCGCCTGCTCGGGCCTCGCCCGGGACGACGGGATCGCTGAGGTGGTGCGCGTCTACCGCGCCGAGCTCCACGCCGCGTTCCTGCGCGGCGTCGGGGCCCGGCATCCGGGCCTCCCGCTCGCCGATCGCGAGCGTCTGGCCGAGACCCTCGTCGCGCTGCTCGTCAGCGCATTGGTCATGACCCGGGTGGACACGGGGGCGGCGCTCGCCTCCCTCGACGCCGCCCTCAACTCCTTGGAAGGGAATCCGACACCATGAAGCCCCTGTACACCACCGAGGCCCTCGCCACCGGCGCCGGCCGTGACGGCCATGTCGACGTCGTCGACTCCGACCTCGCCCTCGACCTCGCCGTCCCCACCGCCATGGGCGGCACCGGCAAGGGCGCGAACCCCGAGCAGCTCTTCGCCGCCGGCTACTCCGCGTGCTTCCACTCCGCCCTCCAGCTCGTCGCCCGCGAGCGCAAGGTGAAGATCGACGGCTCGAGCGTCGGTGCGCGCGTGAGCATCGGCTCCGAGCAGAGCGGCGGCTTCTCGCTCGCCGTCGAGCTCGAGGTCGTCATCCCCGAGCTCGACCAGGAGACGGCGCAGGCCCTCGCGGACGCCGCCCACCAGGTGTGCCCGTACTCGAACGCGACCCGCGGCAACATCCCCGTCACGGTCACCGTCTCCGACGACTGACCCTCCCGCGCCCCCGGCGCGGATGCGGAGGGGCCCCGGCAGGAATCACCTGCCGGGGCCCCTCGTCGTGGTGCGCCGGGATCAGGGGCGCAGCAGGACCTTGCCCTGGCGGCCGTCGGTCAGGGTCGCCGCGACGGCGTCCGCGACCTCGTCCAGGCCGAAGGTGTCGGAGACCGGCAGGGTCGCCTCGCCCGAGAGTAGGCGCGCGATGATCTCGCCGATCAGGCGGCGGCGCTGCTCGTCGCTCATGTCGGCGGAGATCTGGGCGCCCCAGAATCCCTCGACCTTCAGATCCTTGAAGATGATCGGCCCGGAGGGGAGCGCCATGGTCGTCGCGCCCATCGCGCCGAAGACGACGAGGCGGCCGCCGCGGCCCAGCAGCGAGAGCACCTGGCCGGCGGCCTCGCCGCCCACCGAGTCGAGGCCCGCGGCGACATGGGCGTCGCCGATGAGGGCGCGGGCCTGCTCCTGCCAGTCGTCCTGGTCGGTCGCGACGACGTCGCCGATGCCCTGCGCGGCGAGCTCCTCCACGCCGCTGCTGCGGCGCACTAGGCTGATCACGCGCTGGCCGCGGGCGCGGGCGAACTGGGCGACGAGGCGGCCCACGGCGCCGGTCGCGGCGTTCTGGACGAGCACCTCGCCCTCGGCGAGGCCGAGGTGCTCGAGGAGAGACAGGGCGCTGAAGGGCATGGCGACGAGCTGGGCGGCCGCCTCGTCGGGCAGCTCGGCCGGCAGCGGGACGAGGGAGCCGGCAGGGGCGGTGAACAGCTCCGACCAGGTGCCCGGGGTCGCGGTGGCGGCGACGCGGTCGCCGACGGCCACGGAGTCCACGCCCTCGCCGAGGGCCTCGACCACGGCGACGGCCTCGCTGCCGGGCACGGCCGGGAGCTCGGGGCGCACGCCGTAGGTGCCGCGGATCGTCCACAGGTCGTGGTGGTGGATGGGGCTGAGGATCAGCCGCAGCAGCACCTCGCCGGCGGCGGGCGCGGGGGCCTCCGCCTCGCGGGTGGTGAGGACGTCGGCGGGCTCGCCGAACTGCTCGTAGGACACGGTGCGCATGGGGCCTCCTAGTAATGGAATGACTGCTCCACTATAGGTCCCGAGCGCCGGGCGCGCACCGCCCCGACGGGCGAGCTCCCTCACGTGGACGCACGACGGGCGCCGTCCGAGGAGGACGGCGCCCGTGGCGCTGCGACCCGGCAGACCCGGGCAGGGGAAGGAGGGGTGAGGATCAGGCCGGGGTGGAGACCGAGATCGTGGTCATGCCGTCGCGGGAGACGCGCACCATCTCCTCGCGCTCGACGACCTTCACACGGGCACGGGGCTCGCCCTCGGCGTCGACCTCCGCCGCGCCGAGCGACTTCTCGTGCTCGTCCAGGGCGCGCCAGCCCTCCCACGTCGTGTACTCCACGCCGCGCTCGTCGAAGGTGCGCAGGATCGCGTCCGCGTCGCGCTCCGGCGCCGGGGTGAGGACGCCCGCGTCGATGTCCTCCAGGAGCGAGGAGATCGTCTCGATCGCATCGGACTTCGTGGCGCCGATCAGGCCCACCGGCCCGCGCTTGATCCAGCCGTTCGCGTAGACGCCCGGGATGACGGTGCCGTCGGCCTTCGTCACGCGTCCGGCGGCGTTGTGGATCACGCCGCGGCTCTCGTCGTAGGGGACCCCGGGCAGCGCCGAGCCGAAGTAGCCCACCGCGCGGTACACGGCGCCGAGCTCGTAGTCCACGAGCTCGCCCGTGCCCACGAGCGAGCCGTCCTCCTCGAGGCGGGTGCGCTCGAAGCGCATGCCCGTGACCTTGCCGTCCTCGCCGAGCACCTCGACGGGGCGGTGCCAGAAGTGCAGGTGCAGGCGGCGCTGCACGGGGCCGCCGTGGGCGTCCGTGGGCTCCTCGCCGGCCGCCTCGCGGCGCCTCTGCTCCTCGAGCCAGCCCTCGAAGGTCGAGACGATCTGGTCGGTGCGCTTGTCCGCGCGGATCGCCTCCCACTCCGCCTCGGTGATCTGCTCGAGATCGCGGCCCTCGAGGACGACCTGCACGCCCTTGGGATGCGCGAGCTCGCGGGTCTCGAGCGGGGAGAACTTCGACTGCGCCG
Organism: Brachybacterium rhamnosum; assembly: GCF_039526185.1. Taxonomy (NCBI): domain Bacteria; kingdom Bacillati; phylum Actinomycetota; class Actinomycetes; order Micrococcales; family Dermabacteraceae; genus Brachybacterium; species Brachybacterium rhamnosum. The sequence continues at coordinate 66,036 of NZ_BAAAIS010000006.1, read as the reverse complement.
GGCCGCGACGGCCGAACACGTGCACGTCGGTCGTCGCCGCGGCGGCGAGGTCCGCGTGGACGTTCGCGGGGATCTCCGTGCGCAGCAGCTCGTCCGCGCTCTTGGCGAGCACGCGCGCCACGTCGAGCGCGACGTTGCCGTTGCCGATCACGGCGACGGACTCCTTGTCCAGCGCCCATTCGCGCGGGTAGTCGGGGTTGCCGTCGTACCAGGCCACGAAGTCCGCGGCGCCGAACGATCCCTCGAGGTCGATCCCCGGGATGTCGAGGTCCGCGTCCTTGAGCGCGCCGGTCGCGAAGATCGCCGCGTCGTAGTGGGTGTGGAGGTCCTGGATCGTGAGGTCCGTGCCGAACTCGACGTCGCCGAGGAAGCGGATGTCGCCGCGGTCCAGGATCCGGTGCAGCGCCGTGATGATGCCCTTGATGCGCGGGTGGTCCGGCGCGACGCCGTAGCGGATCAGGCCGAAGGGCGTGGGGAGCTGGTCGTACAGGTCGATCTCGACCGCCAGCTCACCGCTCTTCACGGGCGCGGAGCGCAGCAGGGTCTCGGCGGCGTACACGCCGGCGGGGCCGGAGCCGATCACTGCCAGGCGGAAGGGCTGCGTGGAGGAGGACATCTCACCTCGGTCTCGTGGCGCGCGGGGGCGCCGGGTCGCTGAGAATTCCGCGCCATCCTATATGCGGAAATGCCGGCGGCCGAGGAGTGTGAACCATTGCTCCCCTGCGTGACACGGGGGCCGCGGGAGGGCTCAGGAGGCGCGGCCCCGCGTGCCCGTCGAGGCCTGATCGGCCGCCGGCGCGGCGGTGGTCCCGGCGGCGGTCACCTCGTCACGGCGGTAGGCGGCCCAGAAGTACGCCGCGACGAGCACCGCGCCGCCCACGATGTTGCCCAGCAGCACCGGCACGAGGTTGTCCCAGAGCGCGTGCCCCGCCGTGATCGCCGCGAAGTCGGCCTTCGTGACCCCGGCCGCGGTGATCGCCTCGCCCTGCCAGAAGCCGGCACCCTCCGCGTTCTTCACGAGCAGGCCCAGCGGCAGCATGAACATGTTCGCGACGGAGTGCTCGAAGCCGGTCGCGACGAACAGCGCGATCGGGCCGGCGACGGCGAGGACCTTGTCCGCGACCGTCTTCCCGGCGATCGAGACCCAGACCGCGAGGCACACGGCGAGGTTCGCGAGGATCCCGAGCACGAAGGACTGCCCCCAGCTGTGGGTCACCTTCGCCTCCGTCGTGGTGAGGACGACGAGCCCCCACGCGGAGCCGTTCGTGGACGGGGTCCCGGCGAGGAAGATCAGCAGCGCGACCGTCAGCGAGCCCACGAGGTTGCCGGCGATGCTGATGCCCCAGTGGGCCAGCATCTGTCCCGTCGTGATGCGCCGGGAGAGCCACGGCATGGCCGTCATGGTGGTGCCCGTGAAGAGGTCCGAGCCGCTGACCACGACGAGGCCGAGGCCCACCGAGAAGGCCACGCCGCCGATGACCTTCGAGATGCCGACCGGCCAGTCGCCCATGCCCTGCTGCGAGGTCACCATGAACACGAAGCCGAGCGCGATGTAGGCGCCGCCCGTGAGGGACAGCAGGAACATGCGCCCGCGCGGCATGGTCGCCTTCGCGAGCATGCCCTCCTCGAGGGTGCGGGCGAGGGCGGCGGGAGCGGGGATGGCCGTGCTCGCCGGGGCGGGGGTGGTGGAGGGGGTGCTCATGGGGCTCCGTCCGGCAGGGGAGGGGATGTCGGGAAATGCGCCGACAGGCTAGTCCCCCTGACCCCCGCGGGAGGCGGTTTCCCCCGCATCCGGCCCGGCCGGGCGGTCGGCGGCGGGCTGCGGGACCACGCCGACGGCGACCCGGAGCGTGCTGCTCGCACCCGGCGGGCCCACGACGATGCCCTTCAGCGGCGGGACGTCCGCGTAGTCCCGGCCCCAGGCCGTCGTGACGAAGCGCTGGTCCACGAAGGTGTTGTTCGTGGGGTCGATGTCCACCCAGCCGGTGCCCGGCACGAGCACGCTCAGCCAGGCGTGGGAGGCGGCGGAGCCGATCATCTCGTCCGCCGGCTCCGTGACGAGGGCGCCGTCCGCCGCGGGGGCCGTGCGCAGGTAGCCCGAGACGTAGCGCGCCGCGAGGCCCGCGGCGCGCGCCGCGGCGACCCCGGCGTGCGCGAAGTCCTGGCACACGCCGTGCCGCGCCTGGAGCACCTCCTCGAGCGTCGAGGTGACGGTCGTGGCGGCGGAGTCGTAGGTGAACTCCCGGAAGATCATGCCGGTCAGCGCCGCGAGCGCCTCCCCGATCGGACGCTCGGGCGTGAGCACCTCGCGCGCGAGCTCCCGCGCGGCGGCGAGCGCGGGCACGCGCGGCGAGGGGTGGGTGAAGTCGATGCTCTCCGCCGGCATCAGCGGGCCCCAGTGCTCCGGGGTGCACTGCTCCCAGGGCCGGTCGAGGGTCTCCGCGGGATAGCGGCGCTCCGCGACGGAGACCACGGCGCGGGAGTGCACGTCGAGGTGCTCGTGCGGCTCGTCCACGAGCAGGTAGGTCGAGGAGTTGCCGAAGAAGTCGGTGTGCGCGGTGAGACGGGCGGGCGCCGGGTCCACGGTCACCTCGTGGGAGAGCACCCGCTGGTGCGGGGTCGCGCGGGGCTCCACGTGGGCCCGGCCGTAGTTGCGGGAGACCGCCTTCGCGTAGCGGTACGCGGTGAGGTGGTGGACGCGGTAGTCGATCGCCGGGGCGTCGGGGCCCTCGTCGCGCAGGGGGATGCGGGGCAGGTTCTCAGACATCGTCGAACCCCCAGGGGGAGGTGGACTCGGAGGCGCGGAAGAACCGGTTCTCCAGGGCGGTGGACAGCTCGCGCACGGACTCCATGGCGGCGCCCGCCTCGGCGACCAGACCGGTGGGGGATCCGGGCTCCTCGTCGCGGGGCGTCAGCAGCTCGCGCGGCTGCCAGGCGCCCACGCGGCTGCGCAGCGCCGTGAGCGGGGCGCGGAGCTCGACGGCGGGGGTCCGCTCCGGGAGCCGGTCGAGCACGGCGCCGAGCCGGTCGAGCTGGAAGGCGAGGGAGCGGGGGAGCGTCGCGTCGCCGATCAGCAGCTCGAGCAGCAGCTCGGGCTGGACCGCCGCATGGTACGTGCGGCGGTAGGTCGCGCCGGACTCCGTGATCGCGACGACGGCGGCCGTGACCCGGGCCTCCGCGGCGGCGCTGCGGCGGCCGCCCAGGGCGGCCTTGAGCAGGGCGAGCAGGGCGGAGGTCCGCTCGATCCTCCGACCCGTCTCGGTGAGGTCCCAGCCGAGATCGCGGGGCATGGAGTCCGCGACCGCGCCGGAGAGCGCGAGGCAGCCGTCGACCATGTCGGTGAGTCCCTGCTCGAGCGGCTCGTCGGCCCCGCCGAGCGCACGGATGCGGCCGCGCATGCGGGAGATCGAGGGCCAGACGCTGTCCGAGACGAGGTCCCGCAGCCCGCGCGTGGTGTGGGCGAGCGCGGCGAAGGACTGTGCGAGCGAGCCGGGGCGGCCCGTGTCGTGGAGCAGGCTGCGGATCTCGTCGCGCACCGCGCCGGTGTCGTGCACGTCGATCGTGTGGAAGCCGGGGAAGGTCGTCGTGACGTCGGTCGTCGCCTCGAGCAGCACGGCGAGCGCCGTGTGCGGGGCCCGGCCGGTCTCCGCGGAGAGGTCGTTCGTGGAGTCCAGGACGGTGCGCAGCAGACGCGCGGTCGAGTCGACCCGCTCGAGGTAGCGGCCGAACCAGAAGAGGTCCGAGCCCACCGAGCGCGTCATCGCGGGGTACGGCGAGAGGCCCGTGACGGCGTCCGCGCCGCCTGTCCCCGATGCGCCGGTCGTGCCGGCTCCGCCGTGGGTCTCCGCGCCCGCGGAGGAGCTCGGGGGCACCGCGACCCAGATGTCCTTGAGGGTCTCGGGGGCGGCGTCCGCGGTGCGCGCGATCCCGCCGGGCATGACCTCGAAGCCGTCGGCCCCGGCCATGACGAGGAGCTGGAGCCGCACCGGGCGCTCGACGAGCGCGTCGCCGCCCGCGGGGTCCAGGGACGGCGCGGTCGAGGGCGGCGCCGCCCCGGGCGCCGTGGCGGGATCCGCGGGATCGTCCTCCGCCGGGCGCAGCAGCAGGTCCTCGTGGAGCAGCTGCCGGCACAGGTCCGGCAGCGCGCGCGCGAGCGCGGGGTTCTCGAGGATCCCCGCCCCGAGCGGGTTGAGGACCTCCACGTCGCCGCAGCGGGCGGCCTCGACGAGGCCCGTCACGCCGCCGAGGGGGGTGGGGCCCAGGTCCAGCGGGTCCAGCAGGGCGGAGGGCACGAGCCGCACGAGCGCGTCGATGCCGTCCCCGGGGTCGGGGTCGGCCCCCGGGAGCCGCAGCGAGAGCGAGCCCGAGCCGGTGCGGAGGTCCGTCACGGAGACGACGGGAGCCCCCAGCAGGTTCGCGAACCAGTGGTGGTCGAAGGCGCGAAGCGGATCGGTGCTGTCCGTGAGCACCACGGCGCGGCCGGCGCGGCCCTCGGCCCGGCTGCGCTGGTGGAGCGCGGAGCGCATGCCGTCCATGAAGGGGTGCAGCCGCCGCAGCGCGGTCGAGGAGTACAGCTCGGGGGCGCTGCGGGAGAGGGCGCGGCGCAGCTCGAGGGCGACGCCGGCGCCGTCGGGCACGTCCGTGTGGTCGGCGAGGACCTGCCATCCGCCGTCGGCGGCGCGCTGCACGGTGCAGCCGAGCGCGAGCAGGTGGGTGCCGCCGCGGGAGGGGATCGAGGTGGCGGTGCGCAGGTACGCGGGGTCGGCGAGCAGCGCGGCGGCCGGGGCGACGTCGCTGCCCAGCACGGTGCGCGGTCCGTAGAGATCGGCGTGCAGCGCGTCCAGCAGCCGGGCCCGCTGGACGAGGCCCGCGGAGAGCTCCCCCCACTCCTCCGGCCCCAGCACCACCGGCACCGGGTCCAGGGCGGGGGAGGGGACGGAGACGTCGGAGGCGAACAGCGAGCCGGCCGCCGCCGCGGCGCGACGCCGGCCGGCGGGGCCGAGGGCGTCGAGCGCGCGAGCGGGCGCGGTCGGGATCGCGAAGGTCACCGCGTCATCGTAGGCGGGCCGCCCGGGAGCGGCGCGCATGCCCACCCCGGGTGCCCGCCCCCGGTGACCGGCCGCGTCAGGAGCTGGTGACGACCGGGGCGCCCTCGGAGGGCTGGACGACGACGAAGCCCGGGCCGTGGAAGCCCAGCTGGAAGGACTCGCCGGAGCCGCGGCCGATGAGCGAGCCCATCTTGAAGTCGTTCTTGATCTGCGGCTGCAGGTTCGCGGACCAGCAGACGGCCGCCTGCGGGTCGACGTAGGTGGGCTGCTGCGAGCAGTCCAGGAGCATCGGCGGGCCGTCGGAGGTCACCGCGACCATGCCCTGTCCCTGGAGGAAGAGGTTGAACAGCCCGCCCGCCATGAAGCCGCCGGCGCCCAGGGAACGGATGTCCCACTGGATCGAGGAGTCGAAGGCGAGGAGGTTCTTCGTGTTCAGCGTGATCGCGTCGCCCTCGAGCTGGAGGAGGAAGATCTCCTCGGCGTTCTTCGCGAAGAACACCTCGCCCTGGCCGCGCACGTGCATGAGGTTGCCGCCCTCGCCGGTCGCGAGCTTCTTCAGGAGCTTCATGCCGCCGCCGGAGCCCTGGTAGGCGAAGTCCATCTGGCCCTGGTAGGCGACCATCGCGCCCGCCGCGGCGATGATCTCGGGGGACTGCGGCTGCAGCGCGCAGCGCAGCATCTTCGAGGACTGCAGCGCCCAGCGGTCCGTCGTCTGGCGCTCCTGGTTCGTGGCGTCGAAGAGGTTCGAGCGCATGGGACCCACCCTTCCGCGCCCGGGGGTCGGCTCCGGCCGCACGGCCGCTCCCGCGCGGCCGTGCGCATCGTCCCACAGCCGGGACCTCCCCGCACCCTGTGCGGAGCCTGCGTGCGCCTCGTGAAGGTCCGCCCCGGATGCACGTCGCCGCGCGGCCCGTTCCGTAGCATGGCGCGCATGGAGGAGACCCGACGCCAGCGCACGCCCCGCCGCGATCCCCGGCTCGGCGCGCTCGCCGAGGAGTCCGGCTACCGGATCGAGGAGCGCATCGGCGCGGGCGGCATGGGCATCGTCTACCGCGCCCACGACGCCGACGGCCGCGAGGTCGCGATCAAGCTGCTGCGCCACGACATCGCCGACGACCCCCGCGCCCGCGAGCGCCTCGCCCGGGAGGTCGCCGCCCAGAAGCTCGTGCGCAGCGAGTCGATCGTGCGGATCCTCGACGCGGAGCTCGACTCGCCGGACGCGTTCGTGGTCACCGAGTTCGTCCCCGGCCCCACCCTCGAGGACGCCGTGCGCGAGCGCGGCGGGCTGCACCCCGAGGCGGTGCGCGAGGTGGGGCTCGTGCTCGGCGACGCCCTGCGGGTCATCCACGCCGCCGGGGTCATCCACCGCGACCTCAAGCCCTCCAACGTGCTGCTGCGCGGCGCCCGCCCGCGGGACCTCGACGGCTTCGACCCCGAGGGCGACCGCCTGGACCCCGTGATCATCGACTTCGGGATCGCGATCGCCGCGGAGGAGTCCCGGCTGACCTCGACCGGGCTCGTCATGGGCACCGCCGCGTACCTCGACCCCGAGGTGGTGCGCACCAACCACACCGCGGAGGCGGGGGACTGGTGGTCCCTCGCGGCGATGCTCGCCTACGCCGCGACGGGCCGCGAGCCCTATGGCAGCGGCCGCGCGGATCTGGTGTTCCTGCGCGCGGACCGCGGGGAGATCGACGTCGACGGGCTGCCCGTCGAGCTCGCCGCCTGGCTGCGGGAGGCGCTGCAGGCGGATCCCGCGCGGCGTCCCGACCCGGCGACGCACCTCGGGAAGCTCGCGGAACTCGACCTGACCCGTTTCGAGGACGCGGGGGAGACCGAGGCCTTCGGGGCCGACGGCCGCACCGCCGTGCTCCCCGCCGGCGCGGCCGCTGCCGGCGCCACCGCGGCGACACCGTCGGAGGCGCCCGGGGACGAGGCGGCGAGCGGGGAAGGTGGCGACGGGGCGACCACGGTCCTCCCCGTCGCCGACGACGGTGCTGATGCTGATGCCGCCGACGACCCCGCGACGGGCGCCGGCGCCCCCGGACCGGAGGCCACCCAGGTGCTCCCCGTCGTCGCGGACGGCGACCGCACCGAGACGCTGCCGCGCATCGACGACGCCGGCGCGGCCCGCGCGGAGGCGGTGCGCGAGCAGCCGGGTGGCGGGTACGACGCGCCGACCGAGGCCCTGCGCACCGAGGCGCCGCGCACCGAGGCGCTCCCCGTCGTCGAGTCGCCCACCATGCGCCTGCCCGTGATCCAGGAGGAGCTCGCCGCGCCGCCCCGGCCGGTCCCCACCCCGACCCCGAGCGGGAACGACCCGCGCTCCTACGATCCGCAGCGACCCGTGCAGCGCGGGCCCGACGGCGGCCTCGCCGGCTATCCCGTGACCGCCCCGGTGGGCTCCCCGTACCCGGCGCAGACCTCCGCCCCGTCGCCCTACCCGGCCCCGCAGCCCTACGGGCAGATGGCCCCGTACGGCATGGCGCCGCAGCCCGTCCCGCCGCCGCCCCGACGGCCGGTGCTCGTGTGGCTCGGCCACCTGCTGCTGATCGGACTCGGCGTCATCGCCCCCTACATCGCCCTCGTGCTCCTGCTGCTGCTGGGCGGCGCCGCCCGCACCTGGGAGCGCTCGCACCGGTCCGTCGCCGCACGACGGATGCGCGGCTCCTCGGGCGCCGGGCCGCTCTGGGCGGCGGGCACCGCAGCGCCCTTCCGGTTCCTGCAGGGCGTCGCGGAGACGGCGCTCCAGGCGGTGCTGCCGCTGCTGCTGGGCCTGCTCGTCGGCGTCGCGGTGGACGCCGCCACGTACCTCGGGACCGGGACCGCCCTGCCGGACGGCGTCGCCCTCGGCACCGCCGTCGGCATCACGACCCTGCTGACCTGGGTCGGGATCGGATCGCGCACCACGCGCCTGGGCGCCCACCGGATGGTGGACGCGGCCGCCCCGGACCGCACCTGGACGGCCGTCCTGCTGGGCCTGCTGCTGCTCCTGCTCGTCGCGGTCGTCGCGACGATCGGCGCGCGCCAGGGCATGGTCGACTACTTCCCGTTCTCCTCCGGGCCGACCCTCGAGACCATCGCCTTCTGGCGCCGCTGAGCGGGCGGCGTGGGCCGGGTCTCCCGTCCCGGGATCGTCGAAGGTTCCACGGATACACTCGCGGCGTTCCCACCCTCGACCGCCGCACGGCGCAAGGAGAGACCATGGCGTCCGGATCCCCGAAGTCCGCGAGCGAGCGTCGCGAGGCGCAGCGCGAGGCGCTGCGCCAGCAGCGCCAGGCCGAGCTGCGCCGTCAGCGCTCGGTCCGGATCATCATCATCGCCGTCATCACGGTGATCGCGCTCGCCCTGCTCTCCGTCGCGGGCCTGTTCATCTACCGCGCCGCCACCGCGGACAAGCAGCCGGTCACCATGCCGACCGGCGTGAGCGAGGACGCCCCGTACCTCAGCTTCGGCGCGGAGGAGGGCTCCGGTGCCCCCGTCGTGGACCTGAACCTCGACTTCATGTGCCCCTACTGCGGGCAGTTCGACGGCGTGAACTCCGCGGACATCCAGGAGCTCGTCGAGAACGACCAGATGACGCTGCACCTCACGCCGCGCCGCTTCCTCGACGCGAACTCCACGAGCGGCGACTACTCCACGCGCGCCGCGAATGCGCTCGTGTGCGTGTACGAGGAGAACCCGGACAACGCCCTCGCGTTCACGACCCTCATGTACGAGAACCAGCCGGCGGAGGGCTCCGCGGGGCTCACCGACGACCAGATCCTCGAGTACGCCAAGCAGGCGGGCGCGAGCGACGAGGTGAGCAGCTGCATGAGCTCCAAGACGTACTGGGGCTACGTGCGCAAGGCGGCGGAGCCCTACGGCGCCGATCTCGCGAGCTCCACCCCGTACGTCGCGATCGACGGCACCGTCTTCGAGGACTACTACACCGAGGGCGCCTTCAAGCAGGCCGTGCTCGAGGCGGCGGGATCCTCCGCCTCCGACACCGGTGGCGCCTCCGACAGCGGACGCTGACATGGGCGGGGAGCCCTGCTCTCCGCTACCATTCCGGGGTCGATCGGCACGCTGATCGGCCCCGGCCCGCTGGAGTGGCGCAACGGTAGCGCACCTGTCTTGTAAACAGGTGGTTGCGGGTTCGATTCCCGTCTCCAGCTCGAGAGAGAGTCCCCCTGCCCGTGATGCGGGCAGGGGGACTCCCTGCGTCGTGGGGACCGCTCAGGCTTCGCCGGGGACCTGGTCCCCGGCGTGGCGCCGCACCGTGTCGCGGATCTGCTCGGCGTAGCGGTAGATGTCATCGAGGTCCTCGAGCAGGTACCGGGTCTCCACCTTGTTCTCGTCGAACAGCCCCAGGTGCTTGCGGGACTTCCCGTTGAACCACAGGCGGGCGATGGACTTGCGGTTGTTGTCGTCCAGCATGATCGCGAAGTAGGTCTTCGAATCCCGATGGGTGATGCGCTGCGGCTTCACGTCGCTGCAGGCGATCGCCTTGATGATCTGGTAGCCGGCGAGCTCCTGCTCGGTGGTGACGACGTCGGCGGGGCCGGTCGCCTCGTCGGCGTTCGTCGCGGCGACCTCGGCCTCCGCGTCCGGTGCCGGTGCGCCCGCGACGAGCGGCGCGGGCTCCGCCTCCCCGAGCGCCGACTTGAGGCGGGCGTTCACCTGCTCCTTGAGGAACTGCTTCATCGCCTTCGAGGTCAGCTCCGTGAACTGGCGGATGTTCTCCGCCGTGCCCCGACGGTCGGAGACGCGTCCCATGAGCATCTTGACGAGCTCGGGTGCCGGCTCGCGGAACTCGTCCGCGATCTCGCGTCGGAGGGCGCCCACGTACTTCAGCTCCTCGGCGGAGCTGATCACGGAGTCGAGGTTGAAGGTCCCCTTCGTGAGCTTGCGCAGCTCGGGGAGGATCGTCTCGTCGATGTCGGCCAGGTCGAGCACGAGGAACGGGCGGTCGTCCATCATGTTGGGCTTGTCGAGGTCCGTGTAGAAGTTGAACACCTGCCCGTTGGTCAGCACGCCGATCCGGGCGTTGGTGACCGAGAAGTACCGGAACAGCTGCGAGGCGTGCTTGATGTGCAGCGGGTCCCCGATGCGCTTGCACTCGATGAGGATCTGGACCTCGCCGTCCTTCATGATCGCGTAGTCGACCTTCTCGCCCCGCTTGGTGCCGTGGTCGGCCGTGAACTCCGGGACCACCTCCAGCGGGTTGAAGACGTCGTAGCCCAGGACGCGGGAGATGAACGGCATGATGAAGGCGTTCTTGGTCGCCTCCTCCGTCTCGATCGACGGTCCCTGGCTGATGATCTTGCTCGCGATATCCGCGATGGCCGCGTCGAAGTCCACCGTGCTTCCCTTCCTCACCGCTCGACGGGCGAGATGCCCGATTGGGGAGGAGTGTGACAGGAGGGCCGGACATCTGTCCGATACTTCGCCTGATTGGCCCGTGTGCGGGCGCGGGCCGCGTGGGCCGAGAAGGCATCGCCCCTTCGCGCCGCCTCGCCATGCCGGCCCTCGCCCATGTCGTGTCCTGCTCGTTACCGATCCGGTCCGGACCGGTCACGGAGCGGGGCGGGGTCAGAAGGTGTCGTACGAGCCGCGGCTCACCGTGAAGCCCTTCCCGGTCATTACGTTCCAGCAGGTCATGCCGGAGGACTCGCTCGTGCAGGCCACATCGCCGTTCACGGCGCTCTCCCCGTAGGCGAGGGTCTGCGCGCCGCTGCCGAACTCCTGGGAGCAGTCCGGGGCGGCGTCCTCCCCGGCCACGACGATCGAGAACGGGCCGTCGGCGCAGCCCTCGATGTCGTCGCCGTAGCGGTGCTCCGCCACGGAGCAGCCCACGCTGTCGCCCTCGAGGCTGCAGGTGATGTTGCCGGTGGGGGAGGCGACCGCGTCGAGCTCCTGGGCGGAGTCCGGGGCGGGGGAGACCGGGTCGGCGCTCGGCTCCTCGGCGGCGCTGGACTCCTGCTCTGAGGGCTCCGCGGAGGCGGAGGTCGTGCTGTCGCGGCTGTAGGTGTCCTCGCCGTCGCTCAGCCAGGCCCGTCCCGCGAGCAGGCCGACGATCGCGAGGATCAGGGCGAGCAGCAGGCAGCCGCCGCAGGCCCACCAGACGCGGCGGCGGGACCGGCCGTCGTCGTCCGACGGCGGCGGGTTCTGGCCGCTCGTGCCCCAGGGGATCGGCCCGGCCGGGGCCGCGGCGGCAGGACCGGGAGCGGGGGCCGCGGGGGCGCTCGCACCGGCCGACGGCGCACTGCCGGCGTAGCCACCTGCAGCGGCGCCGCCCGCGACAGCACCGCCCGCGGCGGCTCCGGCGACGGCCGGGAAGGCGGCCGTGGGGGTGGGCGGCGCGGTCATGGGGGCGGTGTCGGGCTCGGGCGCCGGGGCGGCGGCCCCTGCGGCTGCCGCGGTCGAGGGACCGGGCTGCGCGGGCGACGCGGGGTCGGCCGAGGGGCGGACCACGGTCCAGGCGTCCACCTCCGGGGCGTCCCCGGGGTCGGCGGCGGCGTCGGCGTCCGCGGCGGGGGAGCGCGTCGGCGCCGGGTCCGGCGAGGGTCGACCTGCGCCGGGCGGCAGGGCGACGACGCCGCTGCCCTCGTTGATGCGCACCCCGCTGCTCGCGGGGACCGGCTCGTGCGGCTCGGTGGGCGGGCCGGCGTCCAGCGGCACGGAGGCCTCCGGCGCGGCGGTGAGCGGGGCGAGCGAGGTGTCGGGCTCGGCAGCGGGGGCGGCGTCGGTCTCGGTCTCGGACCCGGTCTCGGGCTCCGCCGCAGGAGCGGCGTCGGCCGCGGGGGCGGAGGGGGAGCCCGCCTCGGGCGCGGAGCCGGCACTCTGCTCGAAGGCCTGCTTCGCGGAGGGGTTCGTCGCGAGGATCCACGAGCGCGCGGCCTCCGGGCAGGACGGGTTCGTCACGATGGCGTCGTGCAGCTCGGGATGGCTCTGCGTGAGCTCGAGCAGCCGCTCCGGCGCGGTGCGCGGGTCGCGCGCCTCCTGCTCGGGCGTTCGAGGTGTCGTCACATCCGTCTCCGATTCCGTCGTCCCGGCCGCAGTCTCGGCCGAGTCCGGGCGAGCACGATACAGGTCCCGCCTCCGGACGCCGGTGAGCCGGCGGCGCGGCCGGCCCCGTGACGGCACCTCCACCGGGTCAGATCCCGACCGCGGAGTCGTCGATCACCGGCAGGGCCGTGGTCTGGGTCATCGGCTCGCCGTCCTCCCGCAGCGGGCGCACGCGCAGCCAGTAGAAGCCGTGCGAGCCGAGGGTCAGGGTGAGCGAGCCGTCCTCCGCGATCGGCGGGAACTCGTGGCCGCCGAACAGGTCCCGCATGGTGCGCCGCTCGAGCCCGGTGACGTCGAGCGTCGTCGTCACGGGATGCGCCGCCAGGTTGAACACGCACAGCAGGGTCTCGGCGTGCTCGGCGGCGTCCTCTCGATATTCGGCGCCGTCGTAGCTGCGCGTGAAGGCGAGGACCCGCTCCGAGTCCGCCGCGACAGGCCCGTACTCGCCCATGCCGAAGGCCTCGTGGGCGCGGCGCACCGCGAGCATCCCCCGCACGAAGTGCAGCAGCGAGCTCGAGTGCGCCATCTGCGCCTCCACGTTCGCGGTCGCGTAGTGGTAGACGAGGTTCTGCACCACCGGCAGGTACAGCTTCCCGGGGTCCGTGATCTCGCTGAACCCGGCGTTGCGGTCGGGGGTCCACTGCATCGGGGTGCGCACCGCGTCGCGGTCCTCGAGCCAGATGTTGTCCCCCATGCCGATCTCGTCCCCGTAGTAGAGGAACGGCGAGCCGGGCAGCGAGAGCAGCAGGGCGTGGATCAGCTCGAGCTCGGCGCGGGAGTTGTCCAGCAGCGGGGCGAGGCGGCGGCGGATGCCGACGTTCGCGCGCATCCGCGAGTCCGGCGCGTACCAGCCGAGCATCGCCGCGCGGTCCTCCGGCGAGACCATCTCGAGGGTCAGCTCGTCGTGGTTGCGCAGGAAGGTGCCCCACTGGGCGCCGCGGGGGATCGACGGGGTCTGGGCCATGATGTCGATGATGTGCCGGGCGGAGCCCTCGCGCAGGGCGTAGAACAGCCGCGGCATCACCGGGAAGTGGAAGCACATGTGGCACTCCGGGGACTCCTCGGAGCCGAAGTACTCGACCACGTCGTTCGGCCACTGGTTCGCCTCGGCGATGATCACGCGGCCCGGCCAGTGCTCGTCGACGAAGGCGCGCAGCTCCGCGAGGAACGCGTGGGTGGCGGGGAGGTTCTCGCCGTCAGTGCCCTCCTCCTCGTAGAGGTAGGGGATCGCGTCCGCGCGGAACCCGTCGATGCCCTTGTCCAGCCAGAACCGCACGACGTCGAGCATCGCCTGCCGCACGGCGGGGTTCTCGAAGTTCAGGTCGGGCTGGTGGGAGAAGAAGCGGTGCCAGTAGAACTGCCGGCGCACCGGGTCGAAGCTCCAGTTGCTCTCCTCCGTGTCCACGAAGATGATGCGCGCGTCCTGGTACTTCTCGTCGGTGTCCGACCACACGTAGAAGTCCCCGTACGGGCCCTCGGGGTCGGAGCGGGACTCGAGGAACCACGGGTGCTTGTCGCTCGTGTGGTTCATCGGCAGGTCGATGATGACGCGGATCCCCCGACGGTGCGCCTCGGAGACGAGCCGCTCGAAGTCGGTGATCGACCCGAACTCCGGCAGCACCGCCTCGTAGTCGGAGATGTCGTAGCCGCCGTCGCGCAGCGGGGACGCGAAGAAGGGCGGCAGCCACAGGCAGTCGATGCCCAGCCACTGCAGGTAGTCGAGGCGCTCGATGAGCCCGCCGAAGTCGCCCGTGCCGTCCCCGTTGCCGTCCGCGAAGGCGCGCACGAGCACCTCGTAGAACACGGCGCGGCGGTACCAGTGTGGGTCGTAGTCGACCCCCGGTCCCTGCGGGGCGAACTGGGCGGAGTTCAGGGGCATCGGTTCCTCCAGGGGGAGTAATGACCGCCGCGGCGTGCGCGCCCGGTCGCGGGCGATGGCGACACGGTACTGCGCGGGCGGCCCCGCCGTAGCATGGGCCCGATCATCCGGGGGACGGGGAGGCGCATGAGCGAGCAGTGGGGCCCGCAGGGGCCGACGTCGGCCCAGCCGGGCCGTCCGAACGGTCAGGGCCCGCAGGGCGGGTACCCGCAGCCGCCCGCGCCCCCGCAGGGCCGCCGCTGGGGGATCTGGATCGCCGTCGGCTGTCTCGCCCTCCTGCTCGTGCTGCTGCTCGTCGCGACGATCGGCGGCGTCGTCTACCTCGTGGGTCGCGACGGTCGCGAGGACCCGCCCTCGACGACCAGCGCCCCCGCGACCGTGACCTTCACCGGCACCACCTTCACGCTGACCCATCCCGACACCTGGGCGGAGGGCGACCGCACCCCGGACACCGGCATGGAGCTGAACCTGCGCCGCACCGCCGGTCAGGAGGAGGACGACGACGGCATGCAGCACGGGGACAACGTGACCGTCTACCAGTTCCAGTCGGAGCGGCAGGCCGTCGCCGAGTGCCGCTGGCAGGCCCCGTTCCTGGGGTGGGGCTTCGACGACCACGAGGACGCCGAGGAGCTCGACCGGACGGAGGTGGGCGGCGCCCCGGCCGCGCACCACCGGGTGCACGGCACGTGGGACGGCCAGCCGGTCGTCGCGGAGACCTGGTGCCTGGACGTGGACGGCGGCGTGCTGCAGATCGTCGCGGAGACCTACGGCGCGGAGGAGATCTCCTCCGAGGAGGCCCGGATCGTCTCGAGCCTCGTGGTCACCGCGGGCTGAGCGGGCCGGCTCAGCCCTCCTGCCAGCTCCAGTCCTCGAGCAGCTGACGCGCCGCCTCGGGCTGCTCCTGCTCCGTGGCCGGCGCCGACTCCGTGAGCACGGCGATCGCCGCGGTGCCGTCGGCCGCGCAGACCAGATCGGCGCGATAGGCGTCCACGGGCACGGCCTCGAGGGTGCGGCGGTCCGTGGTGCGGCCGTCGAGCGGCGGGGGATCGGCGAGTTCGGTGCCGACCTGGGCGAGGCCCTGGGTGAGCGAGCCGGCCTGCAGGGCGTCGCACAGGGCGGAGGGCCCGGTGCCGTCCTGCGAGCGGAGGATCGAGATGCGCTGCGTGGAATCCGCGGACTCGAGGCCGGCGACGAGGGTGAGTCCCGCGCCCGCGGGCGCGCTGCGGGCGCCCCAGCCTGCCGGGGAGACGGTGGTGAAGCTGCCGCCGTCGATCGCGGTCCCCACCGGCTCCGCCCGGGCGATCGCCATGCCCGCGCCGACCGCCACCCAGAGCGCGGAGACCACGAGGAAGGCGATCGCGCCGGCCCGCCGTCGCGGATCGTCCCGGAGCGAGCGCAGCAGGGCGCGTGCGCGTCCCGCGCTGCTCGTGCCGCCGCTCATGGTCCCCTCCTCCGTCGGCCCCGCCCCACGCTAGACCGGGAGCGCCCCGTGCCCGCGCGCGTTGTGGACAGCCGGCGGGCAGCGCCGCGGGCGGGCCTCAGCCCCGCTCGACCCGCCAATCCACCGGTGCGGCGCCCTGCTGCTCGAGCAGGGCGTTCACCTGCGAGAACGGCCGGGAGCCGAAGAACCCGCGGGAGGCGGAGAGCGGGCTCGGGTGCGGCGAGGCCACGTGCGGCACGTCCCCCAGCATCGGCACGAGGGATTGCGCGTCGCGGCCCCAGAGCACGGCGACGAGCGGACCGCCGCGCTCCACGAGAGAGCGGATCGCGAGCTCGGTGACCTCCTCCCAGCCGCGGCGGCGGTGCGAGGCCGGTGCCCCGGGCCGCACGGTGAGCACCCGGTTCAGCAGCATCACGCCCTGCTCCTGCCAGGCGGTGAGGTCCCCGTGGGAGGCGGGCGGGATCCCGAGATCGGCCTCGAGCTCCTTGTAGATGTTCACGAGCGAGCGGGGGAGCGGGCGCACATGCCGCTCGACCGCGAAGGAGAGGCCGATCGGGTGGCCCGGGGTGGGGTAGGGGTCCTGGCCGACGATCAGCACGCGCACGTCCGCGAGCGGGGTGGTGAAGGCGCGCAGCACGTCCTCGCCGGCGGGCAGGTAGCCGTGTCCCGCGGCGACCTCCTCGCGGAGGAAGCCGCCGATCCCGTGGATGCGCTCCTCCACGGGGGCGAGGGCGCGGGCCCAGTCCTCGGCGAGGGTCTGCGAGAGGGGTCGGGGAGTGCTCGGCATGGTTCCAGTGTGGCAGGGGCGACAGGTCCCCGCGCGGCGGGCGGCGCGCCGCCGACGCCCGCCCCGCGCGCCGCCGTAGGGTCGATCCATGCCCGCCGAGCTCCCCTCCGATCCGTCCGCGTCCGCCCTCTCCGAGAGCGACCGCCGGATCCTCGAGCTCGAATCGCGCACCTTCCGCTACGTGGGGGCGAAGGAGCGGGCGATCCGCGAGGAGATCGGCATCTCCCGCATCGCCTACTACGTGCGTCTGAACGCGCTGCTGGACTCCCCGGACGCGCTCCGCACGGCACCCGCGCTCGTGCACCGGCTGCGCGGTCGGCGCGTCTCCGCGGACCCGTCTTCCGCCGCTTCGCAGGATCCGGGCCAGGTGGCCTGAGCCGCCGCATCCGTCGGGACGCGGAGCGTGTGCTCCCGCGACCTCCCCGGCCGAGCTGGTTCAATGGGCCCGTGGCAGATTCCCAGTACCCCTACCCGCCCGACCGGTTCGACGACGAGGCGGACGCCTCCTCGTTCCACGGCGCCCACCGCGCCGAGGAGCCGTTCTGGCGCCAGAACCTGGTCTACATCGTCATCATCGCGGCCGCGTTCGTGACCCTGGTGGTGCTGCTGTTCGTGATCGGGAACCTCGGTCGCGGCGGGGACGAGCGCTCCGCGGATCCCACGACCCCGGCCGCCTCCTCGGAGGCCGCGCAGAGCGACGGCGGCGGCGCCTCGGAGGCCCCGGCCGCGGAGGCCGACAAGTCCACCCCCGTCCTCGTCGTCAACGCCGGCGGCATCAACGGCCTGGCCGGGACCTGGCAGAGCGCCCTCGAGGACGACGGCTGGGAGAAGGTCGACGTCGGCACCGCGGACAACCGCCAGCAGGAGGCCGTGGTCTTCTACCGCGACGAGGCGGACGCCGCGAGCGCCCAGGCCCTCGCGGACTCGGTGGGCGCCGGCGAGGCCCGCCAGAGCGACGAGTACGACGCGAGCATCACCTTCGTGGCGATCGAGGAGCCGGCCGACGACTTCGGCTCGGGCGACGGCGAGGGCTGAGCGCCCGGCAGAGCCCCGAGGACGGGCCGCCCACGCCGACCGGACTGCACGTCCGGGGCGCAGGGCGGCCCGTTCTGCATCAGACCGGGAGCCGCGATGTGCTCGAGGCGAACGGGGTTAGCACTCTCAGGGGGAGAGTGCTTATGATGATCTGGCACTCGGTGCACGGGAGTGACAGCTCTCCGCGTGCCGGGCCCTGAACATTCCGATCCCGTGAGGGATCCGCCGCCGTGGGACAGGAACACGGTGTCGGATGCCGTCCGTCGCGGGCACTGGATCGGGTGGACATCACAGACACGGGAGAGATTCCACCATGGCCAAGCTCATCGCTTACGACGAGGAGGCCCGTCGCGGCCTCGAGCGCGGGATGAACCAGCTCGCTGACGCCGTCAAGGTCACCCTCGGCCCCAAGGGTCGCAACGTCGTCCTCGAGAAGTCCTGGGGCGCCCCCACGATCACCAACGACGGCGTCTCCATCGCCAAGGAGATCGAGCTCGACGACCCGTACGAGAAGATCGGTGCGGAGCTCGTCAAGGAGGTCGCCAAGAAGACGGACGACGTCGCGGGCGACGGCACCACCACCGCCACCGTCCTCGCCCAGGCCCTGGTCAAGGAGGGCCTGCGCAACGTCGCCGCCGGCGCCAACCCGATCGCGCTCAAGCGCGGCATCGACAAGGCCGTGGCCGCCGTCTCCGAGACCCTGCTCGCGCAGGCGAAGGAGATCGAGACCAAGGACCAGATCGCGAACACCGCCGCCATCTCCGCGGCCGACCCGGCGATCGGCGAGCTCATCGCCGAGGCGCTCGACAAGGTCGGCAAGGAGGGCGTGATCACGGTCGAGGAGTCCAACACCATGGGCCTCGAGCTGGAGCTCACCGAGGGCATGCGCTTCGACAAGGGCTACATCTCCGCCTACTTCGTCACCGACGCCGACCGCCAGGAGGCCGTGCTCGAGGATCCCTACATCCTCCTGCTCTCCTCCAAGGTCTCCGCCGTCAAGGACCTCCTCCCGCTGCTGGAGAAGGTCATCCAGTCCGGCAAGCCCCTCGCGATCATCGCCGAGGACGTCGAGGCCGAGGCTCTCGCCGTGCTCGTCGTCAACAAGCTCAAGGGCTCCTTCAAGTCCGTGGCCGTCAAGGCCCCCGGCTTCGGCGACCGCCGCAAGGCGATGCTCGAGGACATGGCGATCCTCACCGGCGGCCAGGTCATCTCCGAGGAGGTGGGCCTCAGCCTCGAGACCGCCGGCCTCGAGCTGCTCGGCCAGGCCCGCAAGATCGTCGTCACCAAGGACGAGACCACCATCGTCGAGGGCTCCGGCGACGCCGACCGCATCGCCGGCCGTGTGAAGCAGATCCGCACCGAGATCGAGAACTCCGATTCGGACTACGACCGTGAGAAGCTCCAGGAGCGCCTCGCGAAGCTGGCCGGCGGCGTGGCCGTCATCAAGGCCGGTGCCGCGACCGAGGTCGAGCTCAAGGAGCGCAAGCACCGCATCGAGGACGCCGTGCGCAACGCGAAGGCGGCCGTCGAGGAGGGCGTCGTCGCCGGTGGCGGCGTGGCCCTGCTGCAGGCCGGCAAGGACACCTTCGACAAGCTCACCCTCACCGGTGACGAGGCGACCGGCGCCAAGATCGTGAAGATCGCGATCGAGGCCCCGCTCAAGCAGATCGCCGTCAACGGCGGGCTCGAGGGCGGCGTCGTCGCGGAGAAGGTCAAGAGCCTCCCCGTGGGCCAGGGCCTCAACGCCGCGACCGGCGAGTACGAGGACCTCCTCGTCGCCGGCATCATCGACCCCGTCAAGGTCACCCGCTCCGCGCTGCAGAACGCGGCGTCCATCGCGGGCCTGTTCCTCACCACCGAGGCCGTCGTGGCCGACAAGCCGGAGCCCGTCAAGGCTCCCGCCGGTGGCGACGAGATGGGCGGCATGGGGGGCATGGGCGGCATGATGTGATCCAGCCCCACGGCTGATCACCTGCCGCTCGACCCGAGCGCACAGCGGGCCCCGATCCTCTCCGGAGGGTCGGGGCCCGCTGTCGTCGCTGGGCCGGTGCCGGGCAGGAGCGCGGTCCGGTCGCAGGCAGAATGGCCCGATGACCGACGAGATCCAGGAGCCCCTCGTCGTCCCCGTCCCGCCGGCGGAGGTGTACGCCGCGGTCAGCGACGTCATGCGCACGGGGGGAGTGGAGCCCGCAGTGCCGACGCTGCACCTGGGACTCGGACGCCCGCGGCGTGGACCACGGTGTCGTGGTGGCGCACGCGCACGGTGACCCGGTCGCCGGGGCCGACGCCGAGCTGCGCGAACAGGGTGCGGGGGATCGAGGTCCACAGGGACCCGTAGCGCACGTCGAGCGTGTCGATCGTGCCGGTGACGCGGCCGTCCGCGAGCTCCGGCTCCGTGATCGGCAGCCGCACGAGGGCCGCGGGGTCCAGGGCGGGGCCCACGTCCTCGAAGGCGGCGATCCCGGCGGCGAGCCGGGCGCCGGTGAAGGCGTAGATGTCCCGCCCGTGGAAGGTGTAGGACTCCTCGGATCCGGGCCGACGGTGGCGGGTCTCGTCGATCTCCCGCAGCTCCGTGATCCCGACGATCGCGTCGAGATGGGTGAGGGTGCCGTTGTCCGGGGTGACCACGAGGTGGCCGGTCGCCGTGCGGGCGACGGCGGAGAGGCGGTCGGAGCCGACGCCCGGGTCCACGACGGAGACGAACACCGTCCCCTCGGGCCAGTAGGAGAGCACCTGGGCGAGGCGGTAGGAGCCCTCCCAGATGTCGTACGGCGGGATGTTGTGGGTGACGTCGTGGATCCTCAGGCCCGGATCGACGCCCACGGCGACGCCGTACATGGCGCTCACCGCGCCGTCGTCGAGCCCGAAGTCGGACTGCAGGACGAGTGCGCTCATGGAGCGCTTATGCGCGCGGCGCCCCGGCCGGGACCGGGGCGCCGTCATCCGGCGTCATCCGCCGTCACGGACGGCAGGTGCCGAGAGGGTGCGGGCTCAGAGCCCCCAGGCCTCGGCGAGCAGCTCGATGCCGCGGATCCGGTGCTCGGGGTCGAAATAGTTCGCGGTGACGATGAGCTCGTCCGCCTCGGTGGCGTCGACGATCGCCTCGAGCTGGGAGACGACGCTCGACGGGGAGCCGACGGCGCGGATCGAGAGGGTCTGCTCGACCTGCTGCATGAGGTGGTCGGGGTAGGCGCCCTCGAGGTCCCGCGGCGGCTGCGTCTTCATCCGCTGCCCGGTGACGATGCCGAGGAACTGCTGCACGTTCGTGGTGAACAGGTGCTGCGCCTCCGCGTCCGTCGGCGCGATGACGACGTTGACGCCGACCATCGTGCGCGGCGCGTCGATCTGCGCGGCCTCGCTCTGGGTGGCGCTGAAGCTCTCGCGGTACACGCGCAGCGCGTCGAGGTACTGGAAGGGCGCGAAGTGCGAGGCGACGGAGAAGGGCATCCCCAGCTGTGCGGCGAGCCGGGCGCCGTTGGTCGTGGAGCCGAGGATCCACATGGGCACGTCGGTGCCCTCGGCGACGCCGGCGCGGATCGGCAGGCGGCCGCTCGGCTCGGCCTGGGACCAGTCGCGCATCTGCTCGACGGCGGCGACGAAGGCGCCGGGCTCCGCGGAGGTGCGGGCCAGCAGCTGCGCCGTGTACTGGTCGGTGCCGGGCGCGCGGCCCAGGCCCAGGTCGATCCGGTCGCCGTGGAACTGGACGAGCGTGCCGAACTGCTCGATGACGGCGAGCGGGGAGTGGTTGGGGAGCATGATCCCGCCGGAGCCCACCCGGATCCGCTCGGTGAGGGAGGCGGCGCGGTCGATCAGCAGGCTCGTGGCGCTCGAGGCGAGGGACTCCGTGTTGTGGTGCTCGGCGTACCAGTAGCGGGAGTAGCCGGAGCGGTCTGCGGCCTGCGCGGCGCGCATCGAGACGGCGATCCCCTCGCGGGCGTCCTGCCCCTCGCTGAGGGGGACCAGATCGAGGATCGACAGGGGGACGTGGGGCGTGCTCATGGCGCGAGCCTAGCCACGTCCCGGGCGCCGTGGCGGAGCTTGGAGGAGGGGGATGGATCACCCGCCCGGAGGCCCCGGAGCGGGAAGAGACGCGGGGGTCGCGGCGTTGCGGATGCCGTGGAACTGTCCCTCCTCGATCGCACCCGTACGCGCTCCGACCTGCCCGAGCAGGCGGCGCCCGGGCACAGCATCGAGCGGGCCGTGGCCGCGGAGGCGCTCGGCTACCGCCGCTTCTGGGTCGCCGAGCACCATGCCGTGCCGGGCATCGCGAGCCCCGCCCCGGCGGTGCTGCTCGCCGCGATCGGCCAGCGCACCTCGAGGATCCGCCTGGGCTCCGGCGGCGTCATGCTCCCCAACCACCGGCCGCTCGTGGTCGCCGAGCAGTTCCTGCTGCTCGAGGCGCTCACGCCGGGCCGCGTGGACCTGGGGCTGGGGCGCTCGCTCGGCTTCACCGCCCCGGTGCGGGATGCCCTGGGCCGTGACGCCGCGAGCCCCGAGGAGTTCGCCCGCGAGGTCGAGCAGGTGCGGGACCTCCTCGCCGGGGACGGCCCGATCACCGCCCGCCCGGCCGCCGCGACGCCGCCGCCGCTGCACCTGCTCGCGACCGGAGCGGGCCTCACCACGGCGGCGCAGCTGGGCCTCGGCGTCGTCATCGGCGGGCCGATCCTCCACAGCGAGGACCTCGGCGCGCAGGTCGGCGCCTACCGCCGCGGCTTCCGCCCCCACCGGGGCAGCACGCCGCACGTCATGCTCTCGATGGACCTGCTCGTCGCGAGCACCGACGCCGAGGCCCGCGAGCTCGCCCTCCCGGAGATCTGGGCGATGGTCGCCTCCCGCGTGACCGGCGAGTTCCCGCCGCTCGAGGACCCGGCGACGATCCGCGCCCGCGACCTCACCGCTCGCGAGGCCTCCCGGGTCGAGCAGGGCCTCGCGACCGCCTGGGCGGGATCCGCCGCGACCCTGCGCCCGCGGGTCGAGCGCCTGGTCGAGGCGACCGGGGCCGACGAGGTCCTCGCCTCCGGATCGACCTTCGACCGGGGCGCGCTCGCCGCCTCCGACGCCGCGGTCGCGGAGCTGCTGGGCTGAGCGCCGGGCCGCACCCGTCGACGGACCGTACCCGGCGTGGCTATGGTGCTCGGGATCAGCCGATGGAGGAGGTGCAGGTGCCGACACGCATCACCAATGACGATCCCTTCCACGATCCCGAGGCCGCCAAGCACCGTGCCGAGCGGGCGCCCGGTGAGGTCCTGGGAGACCGGCTCTGGTCACGGGACACCGAGGACCTGCACCTGGAGATTCCCGCGCGCAGGAGCGAACTTCCACGCGAACGAGGACTCTGACCCGCGCGACCGGCCGGAGTCCGACCCCCCCCAGGGCAGGGGAGCGGTGAGGGGGCATAGCCTCGGCGCATGACCTCCTGGCAGCCGGACCTGCTCGCACGCCTCGCCGAGCGCGTCCCCGGTGACGTCGTCCCCTACGGCTCGGTGACCGCGCCGGAGCTGCTCGACGGGTGGAGCGACCTCGACGTGGCCGTCACCGCGCGGGAGCCCTTCGCCGCGCACCATCGCACCGCGACCGAGCACGACTCCCGCGCCGCCGAGGCGCAGGCCGTGCTCGCCGGGCCGCTCGGAGCGCGCACGGCCCTGGACGCCTACACCCTGTACGGGCGCCCGCGCGCCGAGATCGAGCCGGTCTATGCCGCAGATCCTGCCCCCCTCGAGGCGGTCCTCAGGCGGGGAGCGGCTTCCGGAAGCAGACGCTGATCCCGTCGGCCGGATCGTAGGGAGCGAACACGGGGACGCGCTCCCAGCCCTGCCGCTCGTAGAGCGCGATCGCCTCGGGCTGGCGGTTCCCGGTCTGCAGGAACAGCTCCGCGGCGCCCTGCTCGCGGGCGCCCTCCTCGAGCTGCTCGAGGACGGCGCTCGCGAGGCCCAGACGGCGGTGCCCGGCGTCGATGAACAGGCGCTTGACCTCCCAGCGGTCCGGGAGCCGGCGCAGGGTGCCCGTCGCGGCGACCTCGCCGTCCACGAGGGCGAGCAGCAGGAAGGCGACGTCCTCCGTGGTGGGCGGCGCCGGGCGGGGGCTGTCCCCGCGCAGGGTCGCGTACCGGGGGCCGATCTCCGCGTCCATCGCGGTGCGCAGGGCCTCGCCGCGCGGATCGTCCCAGCTGGTGCGCTCCCAGGTCAGGGTGCGGCCGTCCCGCAGGAGCGTCCGTCCCTGATCGGTGGCGGTCATGCGGGCACCTCCGTCGTGTCCCGGCGGGCGGGGATCGAGTTGATGAGCTGGCGCGTGTACTCCTCGCGCGGATCCGAGAGCACCCGGTCGACGGTACCCGCCTCGACGACCTCGCCGCGGCGCAGCACCGTGAGGGTGTCCGCGAACTGGCGCACCACGCCGAGGTCGTGGGAGATGAACAGGTAGGTCAGGCCCAGGTCCCGCTGCAGGGTGAGGAGCACCTCGAGGATCCCCGCCTGCACGGTCACGTCAAGGGCGCTCGTTGGCTCGTCGAGCACGAGGACGTCCGGCCGCAGGGCGAGGGCCCGGGCGATCGCGACGCGCTGGCGCTGCCCGCCGGAGAGTGTGCCCGGTCGCCGGGAGCGCAGCGCCTCGGGCAGGCGCACCGCCTCGAGCGCCCAGGCGGCGCGCTCCTCCCGCTCGGCGCGGTCGCTCACGCGGTACAGGTCCAGCGGCTCGCGGACGATCCGCTCCACGGTGAAGCGCGGGTCCAGGGAGGTGAAGGGGTTCTGGTGGACGATCTGCAGGTGACGGCGCACCTCGCGCAGCGCCCGTCGGTCCGTCGGATCGACCGCGCGACCGCCCACGGCGAGGCTCCCCGCGTCCACGGTCTCGAGGCCCAGCAGGGCGCGGGCCGCCGTGGACTTCCCCGAGCCGGACTCGCCCACGAGGGCGTGGGTGCGGCCGCGGGGGATCGCGAAGGAGACGCCGTCCAGCGCCCGCACCTCGCGGTCACGGCTGCGGAAGGTGCGGGAGACGTCGGAGACCTGCACCTGCGGCGCATCGGTGCGGAAGGCGTCGCCCGTGAGCGGGTGCCGTTCGTCCCGCTCCGCGCGCAGCCCCGCGAAGCGGTCCGGGTTCAGGCCGGGGACGTCCGCCTGCAGGGCCCGCGTGTACGTCGAGCGGGGCGCGGTGAACACCTGCGCCGTCGGCCCCGCCTCCTGGACGGAGCCGTCCTGCAGCACGACGACCTCCTCCGCCCGGGCGGCCGCGATCGCGAGGTCGTGCGTGATCAGCAGGACCCCGATCCCGAGCTCGCGGCGCAGGTCGTCGAGCAGGTCGAGGATCTGCTTCTGCACGGTGACGTCGAGGGCGGAGGTCGGTTCGTCGGCCACGAGCAGCCGCGGCCCGGGCAGGATCGCGAGCGCGATGAGCACCCGCTGCAGCTGCCCGCCGGAGAGCTGATGGGGGAAGGAGTCGATGATCCGCTGCGGGTCCGGCAGCCCCACCCGCTCGAGCGCGCCGCGCACGAGCGCCTCGCGGTCCGCGCGGCGACGCGCTCCGGGCACGAGCGCCGCCGCCTCGAGGGCCTGCGCGCCGATCGAGCGCACCGGGTTCAGCGAGGAGCCCGGATCCTGCGGGACGAAGCCCAGCACGCGGCCGCGCAGCGGCAGGAACTCCGCCTCGCGCAGGCCCGTGAGCTCACGGCCCTGCACGGCGATCGAGCCGTCGACGCGGGCGCGGCGGGAGCCGAGCAGCCGTAGCACGGCCCGCGCGATCGTCGACTTGCCTGAGCCCGACTCGCCGATCAGCGCGAGCGCCGAGCCCTCGGCCACGGAGAACGAGACGTCGTGCACGACGTCGGTGTCCCCGTAGGCGACGCTCAGACCGCTCACCTGCAGCAGCGGGACGGGCGGCGCAGGCTCCGGGACCGTTCCGTCGGTGCTGCCCTGTGTGTGCTCGAGAATGCTCATCGGTTCCTCCCCTGATCCAGCCAGCGGCTGATGCGGCTCACGGACAGCACGACGACGGCGATGACGAGACCCGGGGCGATCACGAGCCACGGGGCGTGCAGGAGATGCTCGCGGCCGTCGGAGACGAGCAGACCCCAGTCGGAGGCCGGGGGCGGATCCCCGTAGCCGAGGAACGCGAGCCCGGCGATCACGAGGATCGCGACGCCGAACTGCAGGATCGCGAGGGACACGACGGGCCGCAGCGCATTGGGCAGCACGTGCCGCAGCAGCACGTACGCGGAGGAGCCGCCGTTCACGCGCGCCGCCTCGATGAACACGCTCGTGCGCACCCGCAGCACCTCCGCCCGCATGAGCCGGGCGAACACGGCGACCGCGGAGACGCCCGTCGCGATCGCGGCGTTGCGGGTGTCGTAGCCGAGCGCCGTCACGACGACCACGGCGAGCAGGAAGCCGGGGATCGCGAGCAGCACCTCGACGACGCGGCCCACGACCGCGTCCACCCAGCCGCCGAGGTAGCCCGAGAGCAGGCCCAGCACGCCGCCCACGACCACACCGATGGCGACCGCGATCAATGCGCTCGTCATCGAGGAGGCGGAGCCGTGGATGATCCGCGTGAGCAGGTCCCGCCCCAGGTGGTCGGTGCCCAGCCAGTACTGCCCGCCGGGTGCGGTGAACTTGTCGTCCGGCACGCCGAGCGCCGGGTCGTGGCGGGTGAACAGGCCCGGCACGAGCGACCAGGCGAGGACCAGCAGGATCACCGCGACGGACAGGATCACCGTCACGGGCGGTCGTCGGCGGGCGAGAGCGCGCGGGCGGGCCGCGGCGAGCGGCCCGGTGGTCAGTGCGGTCGCGGTCATCGGGTTCCCTCCGTCCCGCGCAGCCGCGGGTCCAGCAGCGGGTACAGCAGGTCGATCACGAGGTTCACGACGACGAACACGGCGGCGGAGAGCACCACGGCGACGAGCAGCACGGGGACGTCCTGCGCGGCGACCGCCTTCTGCACGACCGTCCCGACGCCCGTGCGGCCGAAGATCGTCTCGGTGATGAGCGAGCCACCCAGCACCTCGCCGAGCACGAGGCCGACGACGGTCACAGTGGGCAGCAGGGACGGGCGCAGCAGGTGCCGCAGCACCACCTGCGCGGGCGGCAGGCCGCGCGAGACGGCGACCTCCGCGTAGTCCTGGCCGGCGGAGTCGTCGAGCGCGGTGATGAGCACCTGCGCGATCTGCGCGGAGACGGGGATCGCGAGGGTCAGCGCCGCGGCGAGCGTCGAGCCCGCGCTGTCCGGGTCCACGAGGCTGAACAGTCCCAGGTTCACGGCGAGCACCTGGATCAGCACGAGGCCGATGAGGAAGTTCGGGGTCGAGAGGAACACCGTGGGCAGGGCGCGCACGAACCCGTTCAGCGGCCCCTCGGGCAGCAGCCGCGAGAGCAGACCCAGCACGGCCGCGATGAGCACCGCGAGCACGAGCGCCGTGACGGCGAGGGCCAGCGTCGAGGGGATCGCGGCGCCGAGCACCGCGGTGACCGGCTGCGAGGTGGACAGAGACAGCCCCAGGTCCCCGCGCACCGCATTGCCGAGCGAGATCAGCAGCTGCACGAGGACGGGCCGGTCGAGGCCGTGGAAGGAGCGGATCTGCGCCTTCTCCGCGTCGGTGTACCCGGCCTGCGGGCTGTCCAGCTGCGCGGAGATCGGGTCGCCCGGGATCGCGGCGAGCACGAGGAACACGAGCACGTAGGCGAGGACGACGACGATCAGCGCCTGGCCGGTGCGGCGCGCGGCGAAGGCGGCGTAGCGGCGGGCGGAGGCTGCCGACGGCGCCGCGGCCCGGCGGGGTAGGGTGGCCGCGGTGCTCATGAGGGCTCCTTCGTGGCGGCGTGGTACGAGGGGATCGCGACGGCGTTGAAGGTGATGCCGCTCAGACCCGGGGTCTGCACGTAGATGCGCTGCACGTTCTGCTCCAGGGGGATGAAGTAGGCCTGCTCGAGCACGTGCCGGGACAGCTCGTCGACCACGCCGGCGCGCTCCTCGCGGGAGACGGCGCCCGCGACCTCGTCCCGGAGCCGCACGAGCTCCGCGTCGGAGGAGCCGACGGCGAACCAGTCCTCGCCCTCGTCGGTCACGACCCCGGCGACCGTGCCGACGTCCACGAAGCTGCGGGTCACCTCGGCGACGCCCTGCGTCGGGTCGTTGGTGACGCGCTCGCCCCAGGTGGGGATGTCGAGCTTCTGCGTGCGCACATGGATCCCGAGCCGGCCCAGGTGCTGACCGATCAGCTCCGCCTCGGGGACGGAGCCGGTGAGGTACGGGGTGGGGTAGATCGTGAAGCCGAGCTGCACGCCGTCCTTCGTGCGGAAGCCGTCGGCGTCGCGCTGCGTCCACCCGGCCTCGTCGAGCAGGGACGCCGCGAGCTCCGGGTCGTAGGAGAAGAGGTCCGTGAGGTCCGTGGCCTCGGGGACGCCGGACTGCAGCCAGCTCGTCGCCGGCTCCCAGGCGTCGGTGAAGACGGTCCGCAGGATCTCCGCCCGGTCGATGCCGCGCGTGAACGCCTGCCGCACGCGCACGTCGTCGAACGGCGCGACGTCGGTGCGGAGGTTGTAGCCGTGCACGAAGCCGAGGTAGCGGGGCACCTCGATGTGGAAGCCGGCCTCCGTGAAGGAGTCCAGCACCTGCGGGTTCACGTTGTAGGAGACGTCGGTCTGGTGGGCGCGCGCGGCGGAGGCGCGCAGCGTGTCGTCCGGGAGCACCGTGAAGGTGATCGCGGCGAGGCTCGCCGGTCCGCTCGCGCCGAGCACCTCGGGCGCCCAGTCGTAGTCCTCGCGGCGCACGAGGCGCACATGGTCCCCGGCGGCCCAGGAGCCCAGCACGAAGGGGCCCGAGCCGATCTGGAAGGCGAGGTCGGACTGCTGCTCGAGGGAGCCGGCGAGGCTCGACGGGGCCATGAGCTGGCAGCCGTGGTAGCCGAGGGTCGGCAGGAAGGAGAGGGTCGGCGCGGTGAAGGTGACCCGCACGGTCCGCGCGTCCACGGCCTCCGCGGCCTCGAAGGTGCTGCCCGGGAACAGGCCCACCCGGGCGAGCCCCTCCTCGGGCCGGCCGACGGCCCAGGCCTGGATGTTCGCGACGACGGCCTCCGCGTCCAGCGGCGTGCCGTCGGAGAAGGTGACGCCGTCCCGGAGATGCAGCACGTACGCGGTCGCGTCCTCGTCCTGCTCCCAGGACTCGGCGATCCACGGGGACACCTTCCCCTCGGGATCGGTGTGCACGAGCTTGTCCGTGAGCTGCTGCCACACGTTCGCCTCGTAGCTCGAGATGGCGCTCTTGGAGGGCACCCAGCCGCCGTCGAGGTTGGAGATGAGGAAGCTGAGCTCCTGGTCCTGCGCGTCGGCGCCGCCGTCGGCCTGTGCGGCGTCGACCGCGCAGCCGGCGAGGGGGAGCGCGGCGAGGCCCAGGGCCCCGGCCCCGAGGCCCTGCAGGAGATGGCGCCGGGAGGTCCGGGTCATCGCCGCGCCTCGGGGGAGGTGAGGGCGCCGACGAGCCGCTCGACGCCGGTGCGCAGGCCGTCCTCGGGGAGGTGGCTGATACCGATCCGCAGACGGCCGCGATCCTCCGTGCCCTCCTCGAGGAAGAAGAAGCGGCCGAGCACGGCATCGGTCCCGAAGCGGGTGCGGGCCAGCTGCTGCGCGGCGGCGAGGTCCACGCCCTCGTCCTCCACGCGCGCCCACAGGAAGATCCCGCCGCTTCGATGGTCCACCGTGACCCCGCCGGGGAGGGCCGCGTCGAGCAGCCCCGCGACCAGGTCGAAGCGGTCGGCGTAGGCGGCCCGGGCGCGGTCCGCGATGCCGTCGAGGCCGCCGTCGAGCGGGGCATGGTCGCCCGCGCCGACGATCCGCTCGACGACGGACTGCACGAGCACCGAGGAGTGCTGGTCCTGGTTCGCGCGCAGACGCGTCGCGGGGCCGACGAGCCAGGTGGGGAGCACGAGATAGCCGAGCCGCAACCCCGGTCCGAGGACCTTCGAGAAGGTCCGCACGTGCACCACGAGCTCGGATCCGAGGTCGTAGTCCGCGGGCACCTCGACGCCGGGGAAGCCGAGGCCCGCGTAGGCGTTGTCGGAGACGATGACGAAGCCGTAGCGCTCCGCGAGCTCCGTGAGCCGCTCGCGCTGCGCCGCCGGGGTGACGAAGCCCGTCGGGTTGTGGAAGTCGGGGACCGTGTAGAGGAGCTTGGGGCGCGCGCCCGCCTCGAGCCGGGCCTCGAGGGCGTCGATGTCGAACCCGTCCTCGCCGAGCGCGAGCGGGAGCACCTCGACCTCGTGGTGCTGGAGGTCGCGGAAGATCAGCGGGTAGGTGGGGTCCTCGACGACGATCCGGTCGCCGCGGTCCAGCAGCGCGTCGAACACGAGGGACAGGCCGTGGAAGGCGCCGTTGGTGATGAGCACGCGGCTCGCGTCCACGCCCTCGCGCTCCGCGATCCACTCGCGCAGCGGGGTGATCCCCGGTGTCACGTTGTACTGCAGCGCGGCGACGAGGGCCTGCGGGTCCTCGGTGAGCGCGGCGGTGGCACGGCGGATCGCGTCGAGGGGGAGGGCGTCCGCGCTCGGGGCGCCGCCCAGCAGCGGGACGGCCCCGGGCAGCGCTCCCGCGGCCTTGCCGAAGCCGCGCGAGCGGTCCTCCCGCGCGCCGAGCGCGGAGAGGAGTCCGCCGGCGAGGCGCTCGGGGGAGAGGCGGGCGGGGGCGGTCGAGGTCGTGGTCATCACAG
Source organism: Brachybacterium rhamnosum (assembly GCF_039526185.1). Lineage (NCBI taxonomy): Bacteria > Bacillati > Actinomycetota > Actinomycetes > Micrococcales > Dermabacteraceae > Brachybacterium > Brachybacterium rhamnosum. The sequence goes on along the minus strand of NZ_BAAAIS010000006.1, from coordinate 36,109 downwards.
GGCCTTCCCGGGGTTCAGCAGGTGGCGGGGATCGAAGGCGTCCTTCAGGCGGCGCTGCAGGTCGCGGGAGGGGGTGGGGAGCTCGAGGTCGAGCCAGCCGCGCTTGGCGGTGCCGATGCCGTGCTCGCCGCTGATCGTGCCGCCCAGGTCGATCGCGGCCCGGACGAGGTCGTCCGCGGCGGCGAGGATCGCGGGCGGGAGCTGCCCGGGCACGTCCTCCGGGGCGGAGGGCAGGGCGAGGCTCGGGTGGAGGTTGCCATCTCCCGCGTGGGCGACGGCGGAGGTCTGCACGCCGTGGCGGGCGCCGATCTCCGCGAGCTCCGCGAAGACGGCGCCCAGCTGGGACTTCGGCACCGCGACGTCCTCACCCAGGCGGTGCCCGCCGGCGCCCGATCCGCGGCCCGAGCGGCGCAGCTCCCACAGGTGCTCCGCCTCCGTCTCGTCCTCGATCACGCGCAGGGTCGCCCCGGCGACGGTGAGCGCCGCGGTGAGGTCCGTGGTCTGCTCCTCGACGCCGTAGCCGTCGAGCTCGATGAGCAGGATCGTCGTGTCGCCCTCGGCGATCCGGGACCCCGCGTTCGCGTCGATGTCGTGCAGCGTCGCCGCGTCCAGCAGCTCCGTCGCGGCGGGCCGCACGGGGCTCAGCGAGATCGCGTTGACCCCGGCCGCGGCGGCGGTCGTCGACGGGAAGCGGGCGAGCAGGGTGCGGCGGGCGACGGGAAGCGGGCGGATCCGCACCGTCGCGGCGGTGACCACGGCGAGCGTGCCCTCCGAGCCGATGAGCAGCTGCGTGAGGTCCAGGCCCGTGACGCCCTTGATCGAGCGGTGGCCGGTGCGCAGGAGCGTGCCGTCGGCGAGGACCGCCTCGAGGGCGAGCACCGACTCGCGGGTCACGCCGTACTTCGCGCAGTGCAGCCCGCCCGCGTTGGTGGCGATGTTGCCGCCGATGCTCGAGAGCCGCGCGCTCGCCGGGTCCGGAGCGTAGAAGAAGCCGTGCGGGGCCAGCGCGGCGGAGAGGTCCGCGGTGATGACGCCCGCCTCGACCACGGCGACCTCGTCGAGCGGGTCGATCTCGCGGATCGCGGTGAGCCGCTCGAGGCCCAGCACGATCGCGCCGTGCGAGGGGACGGCGCCGCCGGAGAGGCCGGAGCCGGAGCCGCGGGGCACGACGACGGTGCCCGTCTCGTGCGCGGCGCGCAGGGTCGCCTGGACCCCCGCGGTGTCGCGGGGCAGGACGAGCAGGAACTCGGTCCCGGCCTCGGCGCGGACGGCCGTGTCCCCCGCGTAGCGCTCCTCGGGCTCCGTGATCACGGCGTCCTCGCCGATCTCGGCGCGCAGCCGGGCGGCGAGGTCGGTGAGGTGCGGGTTCAGCCCGGTGGGCGCGGTGGTCGTCACGCTGGCTCCTTGAGGTCGGAAGTGATCGCCGTCCATGGTGGGGGCGATGAAGGCATAAGAGCAAACGATGACCAACATAAGCGTTCATGTCGCGTCACCTGAGGGTGGGGATGGGTGGGCGGCGAGCCTGCCGGAGGAGCCGGCGGGGGCGGCGGTGGTCGGCGGGAACGGCTCGAACGGCCGTGAAAGACGGGCTTGGTGTTTCGCCAGGAGCCAATGATGGCCTTTACTCCACAGTGGCAGGTTATCCACATTCTTGGCGTTCGCATTGACGCGTGAGGGTGGGGGGATGGAGGTGGCGCTGAGGGTGGGCCCGAGGTGGTGGGCGCTGCGATGGGGGAGCGGGCTGGCCACCATTACTGCCGGTCACATGATGATCGATGCGGTATAGCCGGTCTCGAGGTCGCCGCCATCCACGGTCCTGGGGCTGCTGCCGCTCGCGGCCTGCCCTCGCCGACGCCGCGGATCGTTCCTCCCCCGAGGGTGGTCGTCCACATTCTCGGGTAGGTCGTCGAGAATGCTGGCGATCGGCGAACGGTTGTTCTAAAATGAGGGGAGTGGGGGCAAGGTGAGTTTCATCGTTCTCACTGATTCCGTGCAGTGCGCGAGAGCGCCGGGCAGATGCTTCGGGGAGGAGTGGTGGGTGATGACGGTGACGCGACCGCACGGCTCAACCCCGTCCGATGGCGAGCTCCCCGATCGCGCCGATCACTCCGATCGCTCCGATCGCTCCGATCGCTCCGAGGGGCCCGTCGGGCCCGATCGCGCCGCGCTCTCCCACCGGTTCCGTCGGCCGCCCCGCGGGCGCAGCCATGTGACCGCCGAGAACCTCGCGGCGAAGGGGGATCTCGCGGAGAGCTCGGCGGAGGTCGTGGTCCTCCGCCGTGTCCTCGAGCGGCGCCGCACCGTGCACGCCCACCTCTACATCGAGGAGCTCCGTGACCTCGCCACCCTGTGGGACGGCGCCTCCGGGGACGACGGCGGCAACGGGATCGCCGCCGGGCTGGTGCTGCGGTCCCGGATCGGCCGCGCCACCCGTCGGCTCCACGACGCCTACATCGGGGTCACCGATCTGCCCGCGTGCCTCGCCCGGGTCGAGTCGGGGGACCTGCCCACGGAATGGTTCGACCAGCTCGTCCGCGCCGTGCGCGACCTGCCCGGGGCCCAGCGGCGGCAGGTCGACGAGACCGTCGCGGGGTGGCGGGTCGAGTCGCTGTCCCCGGATCGTTTCCGGACCCTCGTGAAGCACCTCGTGACCTGGCTCGACCCCGAGGTCGGCGCCGGAGGCGACCCCGCATCGCGGCGGGACGTCTTCCTCGAGCACTCGCCCGCACCGGACGGGACCGCGTTCCTCACCATCGTCGGCCCGATCCCGGAGATCCTCGACCTCAGCACGCGTCTGGACCAGGCCGCCCGCTCCGTGCAGGACGCGCAGCGGCACGCCCTCGAGCGGATCGCCGCCGGTAGCCAGGACCGGCAGATCCCCTGGGACCGGGACGGGGAGGTCGCCGCGAGCGGGCGGCCGATGTCGCTGCGGGCACTCCGCTACGTGCTGCTCACGCGCAGCCCGATCGCGACCGACGGGGTCGAGATCCCGTCGATGCCGCTGCGGATGAACCTCACCGTCCCCGTCCTCTCCCTGCTCGGCATGTCGGACGCCCCCGCGACGCTCGAGGGAGTGCATCCGATCCCGATCGACATGGCCCGCACGCTCTGCGCCCGGGCGACCGTGTGGCATCGCGTCCTGACCCATCCGATCACCGGCGAGTTCCTGCCGGTCGCGGCCCAGCAGTACCGGCCCAGCGCGGCGATGATCGAGCACCTGAGGCTCATCGACCCCGTGTGCGCGGTGCCGGGCTGCGATCGCACCGTGCTCCACGTGGGGGAATGGGACCACATCGAGGAGTTCGACCATCTCGATCCCGCCGCGGGCGGCCCCACCTCGCCGGAGAACCTCCACGGGCTCTGCCGGAGCCACCACCGGATGAAGACGGACGGCGCGCTGGACCCCCAGCGCTCCCCGGACGGCACCTCCACGCGGTGGGCTGCCGGCGGCATCGACTGGGTGGACGTCCAGAAGAACTCCGACCTCGTCACCAGCGTCCTCGCCGCGACGTACCAGCGGGTCTGGGACCGGTTCCAGGAGAGGATCCGCGTCGCCGAGGCGATCACCGCGGGCCGGAACGGTCCACCGGGCGATGCCTTCCGCGGTGATGAACCGCCACCACCCACGGAACCCGACCCGCCGTTCTGAGTCGCTGCCCCGCGTCCCGGGACGGTGCGGCTCAGTACCCCGGCGGGCGGTAGCCGGCCGCGGCGTACTGCGCCGCCAGCCGCTCGTTGTGCCGCGAGGCGGCCATGCATCCCCAGATCATGCTCGTGATCCACGCCGCGACCCCGATGAGCGGGACGAAGGCGAAGAGTGCGGCGCCGAAGCCCAGTGTCAGCACCGAGAGGATGCCGATCACGACGACCGCGAGCACGATCGCGCCGAGCGTCACGCCCAGCAGGATCAGCGCGCCCGAGGTCGTCGCGTAGAACATGCCCAGCACCCCGAAGAAGAAGGTGAGCACGAAGGTCACGCCCACGCTCTTCGGCGCCGACCTCATCATCACCGGGGGAGGGCCGTAGGCGGCCGGTGCCGCGTACGGCTGGATCGGCCCGGGATGGAGCGGCGCGTGCTGAGGATGCCCGGCCTGCTGCTGTGGCATGCCGTAGGGCTGCACGACCGGCACGAGCTCGCCCTGCACGACGGGTCCCTGCGGCCGGTGCCCCGCCGCGGATCAGGCGCGATGGGTGAGGTGGTCATGGAATCCCCCTGATGCTCGTCGCTCGGCCGAGATCCCCGCTCGGCGTCCCGGTCACCGTAGGGGACGCGACCGTCAGGCCTGCGGGGGCCGCAGTGCCGTCTCGTCGTCCCCGTGGATCGGGACGTGCGCCTCGGGGATGTCCTCGTAGCTCGCCGGATCGGAGATCGGCTCGAGGTGCGTGAGCACGCGCAGCGACGGCAGAGCCGTCATGAGCTCCGTCTCGAGCTCCTCGATGTAGTCGTGGCCCTGCTTGACCGTCCACTCGTCCGGCACGAGCACGTGCACGTTCATGTAGCGCTCCTGGCCCGCCTCGCGGGTCTGCAGGCCGTGGAAGGTGACCGTGCCGTCGGTGCGACGTCGGAGGATCTCGGTGATGACCTCGTTCTCCTCCTCCGGCAGCGCCTTGTCGAGCAGTCCCGAGACGGATTCCGAGATCAGGCCGACGCCGGTGACGATGATGTTCACGCCCACGAGGAACGCGACGACCGGGTCCAGCCGGTCCCAGCCGGTGATGACCACGAGCGCGACGCCCACGAGCACGCCTGCGCTGGTGACGACGTCGGTCATGAGGTGCTTGCCGTCCGCCCGCAGGGTGATCGAGCGGTGCGTGCGGCCCGCGCGCAGCAGCACCAGGGCGACGCCGCCGTTGACGAGGCTCGCGACGACGCTGATCGCGAGGCCCCAGCCGACGTTCTCGATCGGCCGCGGGTGGATGAAGCGCTCGACGGCGCTCACGAGGATCACGGCCGCCGCCACGAAGATCATGACCCCCTCGACCGCGGCGGAGAAGTACTCGGCCTTCGCGCGGCCGTAGAGGAAGCGCTCCGTCGCGGGACGGATCGCGACCCGCAGGGCGATCAGCGCGACGACGGCGGCGACGAGGTTGACGACGGACTCGGCGGCGTCGGAGAGCAGGCCGACGGAGCCCGTCATGACCCAGGCGCCGGCCTTGAGGGAGATCGTGAGGATCGCGGCGGCGATCGACAGCCACGCGAACCTCGTGAGGTCCACGCGCTCCGAGGCGGGACGGGTGGTGGTGGTCATCGGCGCTCCTTGCGCGGGGGATCGGGGGCGAGCGAGCCGTCGGGGGCGATGTGCTCGAAGATCTGCTCGACGAGCTCCACCACGTGCGGATCGTCCACCGTGTAGTAGCTGTGCCGGCCCTCACGAGTCGCGGAGACGATGCCGGTGAGCCGGAGCTTGCGCAGGTGCTGGCTCGTGGTGGGCAGGCTCAGCCCCACCTTCTCGGCGAGCTCGCCCACGTCGTAGCGGCCCGTGCTCATGAGCTGCACGAGATGCAGCCGGGCCGGGCTCGCGAGCATCGAGAAGGTGTCCGCGGCGGCGGCGAGCTGCGGCTCGGTGGGGCCGCCCGCAGGGGCGGCACCGCTCGGTGCGGGGCGGGGAGGTGTCGGCACGTCGGCCATCCTCCCCGACGTTTCGTCACTCGCGCAACTGACGAATCGTCGGCTGTGGTGGGGCCGACATCGACGCGGCCCCGCTATCGTGTGGCCACCCTGACACCGTCGTCCGTGGAGGAGAACCCGTGTACAACCTCGCCGTCGCCCTCGAGGACAGCGCCCGCACCGTCCCCGACCACCCGGCCCTCGTGCTCGGGGAGACCTCCCTGACCTACGCCCAGGTCGACGCCGCCGCGAACCGGGTCGCCCACCTCCTGGTCTCCCTCGGCGTGGTCCCCGGGGACCGCGTGGTGCTCAGCTGCCCCAATCTCCCGCAGTTCCCGATCGCCTACTTCGGCATCCTCAAGGTCGGCGCCGTCGTCGTCCCCATCAACGTGCTGAGCAAGCCGCGCGAGATCACCTACTTCCTCGACGACGCCGAGGCCGTCGCCGCCCTCTGCTTCGAGGGCACCGAGGAGCTGCCCATCGGCCGCTTCATGGTCGAGGGCGCCCGCGAGGCGGCCCGGCCGCCGCAGGTCGTGCTCATGACGGCGGATCCGGCGACCCCCAGCCCCTACGAGGGCGTGCCCGCCCTCGCCGCGGCCGTCGCCGATCTCCCCACGCGCTTCGAGACCGTCCAGCGCCGCGAGACGGACACCGCCGTCGTGCTCTACACCTCCGGCACCACCGGCCGTCCCAAGGGCGCCGAGCTCAGCCACTCCAACCAGCTGATGAACGCGCTCACCTGCAACCGGCTGTTCGACTCCAAGCCGGGGGCGGACACCCACCTCGTCGCGCTGCCCCTGTTCCACACCTTCGGCGCGACGGTGAACCTCACCTCCGGCTTCTCGCTCGGGGCGACCCTCGTGCTGCTCCCCCGCTTCGACCCGCAGCAGGCTCTCGACCTCCTGCTCGCGCACCGGGTGACCGTCTTCGCCGGCGTCCCCACCATGTGGTGGGCGCTGCTGCGGCAGCTCTCCGCAGGTGGCGGAGAGGGGATCGCTGAGCGTCTCACCGAGCACCTGCGCCTCGGCGTCTCCGGCGGGGCGCCGCTGCCCGTGGAGATCCTGCGCGAGGTGCGCGAGCGCCTCGGCATCTCGATCATGGAGGGCTACGGCCTCTCCGAGACCTCCCCGGTGGCGAGCTTCTCCCTCGCGGACCGCCCCCGCCCCGGCTCGATCGGGCTGCCGGTGTGGGGCGTGGAGATGGACCTCATCGACCCGACGGACCCCGACTGGGGCCGGGTCGAGGGGGCCGACGCGATCGGCGAGATCATCGTGCGCGGCCACAACGTCATGACCGGCTACCTCCGCCGCCCCGAGGAGACCGAGGCCGTCCTCCGCGACGGCTGGTTCCGCACCGGTGACCTGGGCCGGCGCGACGAGGAGGGCTTCTACTACGTCGTGGACCGCTCGAAGGACATGATCGTGCGCGGTGGCTACAACGTGTACCCGCGCGAGGTGGAGGAGGTGCTCATGGGCCACGAGCAGGTCTCCCTCGCCGCCGTGGTGGGCGTCCCCCACGACCGGCTCGGCGAGGAGGTCCGGGCCCACGTGATCCTCGCCGACGGCGCGAGCATCGGCGTCGAGGAGCTGACGGCATGGGCCAAGGAGCAGATGGCGGACTACAAGTACCCGCGCGAGATCGTGCTCGAGACGCAGCTGCCGATGACGGCGACCGGCAAGATCCTCAAGCGCGAGCTGCGTTGAGCACCGGCCGGGCGGGAGGTCAGTCCACGTACCGGTCCGGCTCCGCGGCCACCGGCAGCCCGGCCGCCGCATAGGCGCGGAAGCCGCCGCGCAGGTCCGTCGCCCGGTGGAAGCCGAGCGCCCGCAGGTCCCGCGCCGCGAGCGAGGAGTGATAGCCCTCGTTGCACACCACGACCACCTCGTCGTCGTAGCCCGGACCGCCCGGCATCCGCCATGCGCCCTGCGGGTCCAGGCGCCACTCGAGGACGAGCCGCTCCACGACCACCGCCCCCGGGATGTGACCCTCCGGCTCCCGGGTCACGGCCGAGCGCACGTCGAACACGTGGGCGCCGCGCGCGATCGCCGCGGGCAGCGCCTCCGGCTCGACGGGGCTCGCGCCGGCGCGGGCCTCGGCGAGGACCTGGTCGATCGAGCGGGGCGGGGTCTGCTGCGGCATGCCGCCCACCATAGGGGAACGGCCTCGGGCCGGTGGCGGTGCCACCGGCCCGAGGCCGTTCGTGCGAGGTCGGGTCAGCGACCGCGACCGGAGGAGAAGGCCGCGAGGCCGCCGCTCGGCCGCTCGCCGCTCGAGGTCGAGTAGACGCCGGAGGAGCCGCCCTGGCGACCGCCCGAGCGTCCCTGACCGCCGGAACGGCCCTGGCCGCCGGAGCGTCCGCGACCGCCGGAGCGACCGCTCTGCTCGCCGTCGCCGCGACCACCATGCTCACGATCGCCGCCCTGGCCGCGACCGCCGCGACCGCGACCGCGACCGCCGCCCTGACCGCGACCGCCCTGACCACGGCCGCCGCCCTGGCCGCGACCGCCGCGACCGCCCTGGCCGCCACCGGAGGAGGCCTGCTGCGGCTGCTCGCCGGAGGGCGCCTCGACGGGGGAGTCGGAGATGATGCGCTCGCCCGGGGCGAGGTCGCGCAGCACGTCGCTGCTCACGCGGACGCCCTGGTGGTGCGTCGGGCGGATGTTCGCCTTCCGCATGAGGTCGTGGACGTCCTTCTTCTGGTCCGGCGTCTGCACCGTGATGACGGTGCCGCTCTCGCCCGCGCGGGCCGTGCGGCCCGAGCGGTGCAGGTACGCCTTGTGCTCGACCGGCGGATCGGCGTGGACCACGAGGCCCACCTCGTCCACGTGGATGCCGCGCGCGGCGATGTCGGTGCACACGAGCGCCGAGGCGGTGCCGTCGCTGAAGGCCTCGAGGTTGCGGGTGCGGGCGCCCTGGGAGAGGTTGCCGTGGAGCTCCACGGCGCCCACGCCCTGGGCGCGCAGCTTGCGGGCCATGTTCTTCGCCCCGTACTTGGTGCGGGTGAACATGATGGTGCGGCCGGGGGCGGCGGCGAGGTCGCGCAGCACGTCGAAGCGGTCGTTCGCGGCCACCTCGAGCACGTGGTGCTCCATGGTGCCCACGGGGCTCGTCGCCGGATCCGCGGAGTGGGTGACGGGCTCGTGCAGGAACTCCTTGACGAGCTTGTTCACGCCGGAGTCGAGGGTCGCGGAGAACAGCATCCGCTGGCCCTTCTTCGGGGTCGCGGCGAGGATGCGGCGCACCATCGGCAGGAAGCCCATGTCGGCCATGTGGTCGGCCTCGTCGATGACGGTGATCTCGACGCCGCCGAGGTCCGCGTGGCCCTGGCCCATGAGGTCCAGGAGGCGGCCCGGGCAGGCGATGAGCACGTCGACGCCGCCGGCGAGCGCCTGCACCTGCGGGTTCTGACCCACGCCGCCGAACACGACGGTGCTGCGGAGGCCCACGGCCTTCTCGAGCGGTCGCAGCGACTCGGCGATCTGGGAGGCCAGCTCGCGGGTGGGAGCGAGGATCAGGGAGCGGGGGCGGCGCGCGGAGCGGCGACGCGGGTCGGCGAGCAGCCGCGCGACGAGCGGCAGCAGGAAGGCGTAGGTCTTGCCGGAACCGGTGCGGCCACGGCCCAGCAGGTCGCGGCCGGCGAGGGAGTCCGGCAGCGTGGAGGACTGGATGGGGGTGGGGGTCGTGATGCCCTGCGGGGCGAGGGCGGCGACGAGGTCGGCGGGGACGCCGAGCTGGGCGAAGTCGGGGGAGGTCAACGGGTATCCGTTCTGGAGGTTCGTTCCGCCCGGCGCGCAGCGGCCCGGCGCGTCAGGGAAGGGATCTCCGGGACGCGGCCTCCGGCCGGCGCTGTCACCACCGCGTGCGGGTGGGACCTGTGCCGCGGCGGGAGGACGGCACGCTCCATCGACTCTAGGCCCTGCGACGCCCCAGGTCACCGGAGCGGCCCCCGCTTGTGACATATCCGTGCGGCCCACCGCTCATGGGATGATTCCGGCAGCACGAACGAGGAGGCCGACGTGGCGCGCAGGGTGAGCATCAAGGACGTGGCGCAGCGCGCCGGGGTGTCCTGGAAGACCGTCTCGAACGTCGTCAACGAGCGGCCGGTGGTGCGGGCGGAGACCCGTGACCGGGTGCTCGCGGCGATCGACGAGCTGGGCTACGTGCCCAACGCCCTGGGTCGTGACCTGCGCGGCGGCCCCACGCGCACGCTCTCCCTCGTCGTGCCGGAGCTGCAGAACCCGTACTTCGCCCGCCTCGCCGAGCGCATGCAGTCCGCCGCCCGTGAGCGTGGCTGGACGGTGAGCGTCGAGGTGTCCCTGCACAGCCCGGAGACGGAGCTCGCCCACGTGCGCGGCCTCGTGCGCCGGCCCGTGGACGCCGTCGTCATCTCGCCCTCGGCGCTGGACCCCTCGGTGCTCCCGCACCGCGAGGGCGGGCCGCGCCTCGTGCTGCTGGGGGAGCTGCTGCCCGCCTCCCGCGAGGTCACCCACGTGGTGATCGACAACGCCGCCTCCGCGGCCGACGTGGTCCGTCATCTCGTCGCCGAGGGCCGCTCGCGGCTGCTGTTCCTCGGCGCCGAGTCCGCGGTGCGGTCGACGGCGACGGACCGTCTGGCGGGCTTCCGGGCGGCGGTGCGCTTCGCGGAGCTCCACCCCGATCAGCAGCTGCAGCGGGAGGCCCCGGGCTGGACCCGCGAGGCGGGGCGGGACGCGCTGCTCGCCGTGCTCGAGGATGGCCTGCGCTTCGACGCCGTGATCGGCGGCAACGACCTGCTCGCGCTCGGCGCGCTGCATGCGCTGCAGGAGCGCGGGCTGCGGGTCCCGGAGGACGTGGCCGTCGTGGGCTGGGACGACATCGCGGAATCCGCCTGGTCGCGACCGGGGCTGACGACGATCGCCCCGGACCTCGACGCCCTCGTCGACGCGGCCCTCGACGCGGCCCTCGCGGAGGACGGCGCGGGCACCGAGCGGATCGTGGCGCACCGGCTGGTGGTGCGCGGCTCGAGCAGCGCCGGCGCCTGAGCGGGCGCCCTGGACGGCGGCGCCGCCGTCGGCCCCAGTCCACGCCGGGATTCCCACGTTGCAATCCTGTGGCGGTTGCGGTGGAATGGTCCCCGGCGTCACCCGCACGCCCCCGATCACCGTCGATCCCAGGAGTCCTCGTGACCACCACCCCCGCCCTGCCCGAGCAGCTGGCCGCTCTCTTCGCCCGGGCGGACGCCCTCGCCTCCGCGCTCGACGCCCCGCTCTCCGAGGCGGCCGACGTCCCGCGCCCCGAGCACCCGCGCCCCCAGTTCCACCGGGCCGCCTGGCTGAACCTCAACGGCACCTGGCAGTTCGAGATCGACCGCGGCGACACCGGTCGCGAGCGCGGACTGATCGAGCGCGAGCTCGAGCGCACCATCACCGTCCCCTTCGCCCCGGAGACCGCCGCCTCCGGGATCGGCGAGCGGGAGTTCCTCGAGGCCGTCTGGTACCGCCGCACGATCACGGTCCCCGCCACCTGGGAGGGGCTGCGGCCCGTCCTCCACCTCGGCGCCGTCGACCACGACGCGACGATCTGGGCGAACGGCCAGGAGGTCGCCCGCCACCGCGGCGGCTTCACCTCCTTCGGCGTCGACCTCTCGACCGTCCCCGGTGTGGGCCCCGGCGCCGAGGTCACCCTCGTGATCCGCGCCCGCGACCCGCGCGACGCGGCCCAGGCCCGCGGGAAGCAGTCCACCTGGTTCCGCCCCACGCACGCCAACTACCCCCGCACCACCGGGATCTGGCAGACGGTCTGGCTCGAGGGCGTCCCCGCGCACGAGATCCGCACCGTGCGCATCACCCCGTCGCTCGCCTCGCACTCCTTCGCTCTCGACGTGCCCCTGAACCGCGCCGTCCCCGGCACGAGCATCGAGGTGGTCGCGAGCGAGCCCGGCGGCGGCGAGATCGCCCGCACGAGCGTCCGCGCCGACCTCGACCTCGCGCCCCACCTCGAGCTCACCATCCCCGAGGACGCCGTGCGCCTCTGGGGCCCCGGCACCCCCGAGCTCTACGCGCTGACCCTCACGCTGTGCGGGGCCGACGGCGCCGTGATCGACGAGGTCTCCTCCTACGCGGGTCTGCGCTCCACCACGCTGAGCGGCCACGAGTACCGCATCAACGGCGAGAAGGTCTTCCAGCGCCTGGTCCTCGACCAGGGCTACTGGGAGGAGACCTTCATGACCACCCCGGAGGACTCCGCCTTCACGACCGACATCCGCCTCGCCCTCGAGGCCGGGTTCAACGGCGCCCGCCTGCACCAGAAGGTCTTCGAGGAGCGCATGCACTTCTGGGCGGACCTCCACGGCTACCTCACCTGGGGCGAGTTCGGCGACTGGGGCGTCTCCGGCCGCGGGCCCGACGGCGACAACCAGCAGCCCACCGCCTCCTTCATCGGGCAGTGGGTCGAGGCCGTCTCCCGCGACCGCAACCACCCCTCGATCATCGGCTGGTGCCCGCTGAACGAGACCCACCAGCTGCTCCACGACCGCCTCACCCAGCTCGACGACGTCACCCAGGCGATGTACGACGCGACCAAGCTCGCCGACCCCACCCGCCCCGTGCTCGACGCCTCCGGCTACTCCCACCGCGTGCGCGGGGCGGACGTCTACGACTCCCACTCCTACGAGCAGGACCCGGAGCGCTTCCGCGTCGAGCAGGCGGGCCTCGCCGAGGGGAAGCCCTTCGCGAACCGCCGCGACCTGGGCCCGGACGACTACCCCTACGCCGACGGCGGCTTCTCCCTGCCCTACGCCGGCCAGCCCTACTTCGTCTCCGAGTACGGCGGCATCTGGTGGAACGAGGAGGAGGCCCGCCGGGCCGCGGAGGCGGAGCGCGCGGGGAACAATGCCGCCGAGTCCTGGGGCTACGGCCAGCGCATCGCCTCCGAGGAGGAGCTCTACGAGCGCTTCGAGGGCCTCACCCGTGTGCTGCTCGAGGACCCGCGCATGTTCGCCTACTGCTACACGCAGATGACGGACGTCTTCCAGGAGAAGAACGGCATCGTCGACTTCGAGCGCGGCCGCAAGCTCGACCTCGCCCGGCTCCGCGCCGTGCAGGAGAAGGCCGCCGCGTACGAGCAGGAGGGCTGAGCCCGGGGGCGGGGCTCTCCCTCGTCTCCCTCGTCTTCACCACCATCACGAATCTGCTCAGCCGGGAGCAGCAGGGGGCCTGCTTCCGCAACGCCGACGCGCCGCTCGCCCGGCTTCAGCGGGAGTCGCGCTGGGCAGACTGGGACGCTCCGCCTTCACCGCGGACTCCCGCAGCCATGTGAGCGTCGACAGGAAGCCGGCGAAGGGCTCCCTAGACTGAGCCGGTGAACGTCGCCGACGCCCCCGTGACCTGGTCCGCCCTGAGCGCCGCGGACGTGCCCGCGCTGACCGCCCTGCTCAACGAGATCGACCGCCACGACGAGCTCGGCGAACCCGTCGAGGAGCCGAGCATGCACGAATGGCTCCGCACCCCGCGGCTCGACCTCGAGCATGACACTGTCGCCGTGCGCGCGGGCGAGGAGCTGATCGGCTTCGGGCTCGTCACCGTCTCCGCCGCGCCGGACCGCGACGGTCGTGCCCGCGTCCAGCTGAGCGGCGGCGTGCACCCTTCCCACCGGCGCCGAGGTCACGGCACCGGGATCCTCGGGCGGATCGAGACCCGCGGCGCGGCGATCGCCGCCGAGCGGCACCCGGGCGTCCCGGCCGTGCTGCGCACGGGTGGTGGCCGGGACCCCCGCTCCGGCGGCGACGCGGGCACCGGCGGGGCCGACGTCCGCCCCGTGCTCGAGCGGCGCGGCTACCGCCGGGTGCGCTCCTGGCTCGAGATGGAGCGCGGGCTCCCCGGCGTCGTCCTCGAGGTGCCCGCCCCGGAGGGCGTGGAGCTCGTGGCCCCGTCCGCGGAGCGCAGCGAGGCCGTGCGCCTCGCCCACGTCGCCGCCTTCGCCGACCACTGGGGCTCCACGCCGATCGACGCCGAGACCTGGCAGCTGTGGACCACCTCGCACACCGCGCGCCCGCAGCACAGCACGATCGCCGTGGACGCCGATGGCACCGTCCTCGCCTACGCGATCACCTCCGAGGACCGTCCCGGCGTGCTGCACGTCGCCCTCGTCGGCACCCGGCCCGAGGCCCGCGGGAGAGGACTCGCCCGCGCCGTCCTCGCCCGCACCCTCGCCTCCGGCGCGGAGGCCGGTTTCACGGGCGCGCAGCTCGAGGTGGACGCCGAGTCCCTCACCGGCGCGACCCGGCTGTACGACGCCGTCGGCTTCCGCCGCGCCCACGTCTACGCGACCTACGAGCGCCCCGTCGGCTGAGGTCCGGCCCGTGCCGCACGATGCCGCTTGACGGAACCGCTCTCACTGTTCATAGTGTCTATGAACAGTGAGAGCGCTTGGCGGGGGCGGGGTGAGGGGCATGCATATCCAGCTCGACCCCTCTGCGCCCGAGCCCCTCTTCGAGCAGATCCGTGCCCGCCTGGCCGAGGCGATCCTGCGCGGTGACCTCGCCCCGGGGGAGGCGCTGCCTTCGATCCGGGTGCTCGCGCGCGACCTCCGGGTCAGCGTCATCACCACGACCCGCGCCTACAACGAGCTCGTGGCCGACGGCCTCGCCGACGCCGTGCGCGGCAAGGGCGTCTTCGTGCGCGCCCAGGCCGAGGACGAGCTCCGCGAGCGCGCGCTCGAGCGCATCGACGCCGCCTTCGCCGACGCAGCCCGCACCGCCCGCACCGCCGGGATCCCCTCACCCGAGCTCCGGGACCGTCTCGCGCGGGCCCTCGAGGAGGAGCGATGACCCCCACCCCCGCCGTCCGTGTCGAGCACCTCGCCGTGGACCTCCCGCATCTCCGCAACAGGTTCCACGACCCCACCCGCGCCCTCGAGGACGCCGACCTCCACGCCCCCGAGGGCATGATCACCGCGCTCGTCGGCTCCAACGGGGCAGGGAAGACCACGCTGCTGCGTGCGCTCGTCGGCGCCGTGCGCCCCGTCGCCGGCACGATCGAGGTGCTGGGCAGCACGGTCGGGCCGGCCGAGCTGCCCGCCCCTCCCGGCGTCGCACTGGTCCCCGACGAGCCCCTCCTCCCCGGGGAGTGGCACGCCCGGGACGTCGTCGCCCTGCATCGCCGACTCGGCGACGACTTCGACGGGCAGGCCTTCCTCGAGATGCTGGGCAGCAACGGGATCCGCCCAAAGGCCATGATCCGCTCGCTCTCCGCGGGCCGGGCCACGATCTTCTCCCTCGCCCACGCACTCGCGACAGGCCCCCGGCTGCTGCTCCTCGACGAGCCGCTCGCCCGGCTCGACCCGCTCGCCCGGGCGACGCTGATCGACCTGCTCCGCGACCTCCTCGCCGAGGACCCCTCGCGTTCGATCGTCCTGTCGACCCACGATCTCGAGGGGATGGACCGCTTCGCCGACCACCTGATGGTGCTCCATGCGGGACGGACCGTGCTCGAGGGCGCCGTGGACGAGCTGCTCGAGGAGCACGTCGTCGCGACCTCCCCCATGGCCTCCGAGGCACCGCCGGGGACCAGGCCGCTCGGGGCGAGCGGCGCCGCGGAGCTGCTGATGCGCAGCGAGGACGCCGTGGGATTGCCGTCGAGGACCGCCCTGCGCACCCCGGACCTCGGGGAACTGGTCCGGCTCACCCTCGCCGCGCGCACCACCACCGGAGCCGTCCGATGACCACGACCGCACCGCGCACCGCGCGTCACGAGTCCCCGTCCCTCCGCGCCCTCCGGCTCGACCTCGTCCTCCAGCGTCCCGTCCTGTGGTTCGGCGGCGCGCTCGCCCTCGTGGTGCTGCTGCTCGCCCTCGGCGGCATCGCATTCGTGGGGGTCGTGCCGATCCTCATGGCGGTGGGCGTCCCGGTCGCCTTCGGGGCGCGGGAGCCGCTGCGCGAGGCCGCCCTGCGCGGGAGCCTCGGGATCGGCCGGGCCGCCCACGCGCGCGCCCGCACCGGGCTGGTCCTCGCCCTGCAGCTCCTCCTGCTGGCGCTCGCGGCGATCGTGATCCTCCTGCACGCGCACCATGCCCCGTACGACGACGCGATCGTCACCCGGCCCCTCGGACCGGATGCGGTCATGTGGGCGGGGGCCGTGCTGTGGTCCCACATCTGGGTGGGCCGGGACGCGCTGCACCACTCCTCGACGGTGCTCTGGGCCCGCGCGAGCATCTCCTACGCCTGCTTCTACGTCGCCGCGATGGTCGGCATGGGCATCCCGGTGGTGGTGGCGGGACTGCTCGGAGCCGGGGTCTTCGCGGTCCCGATCGGGACCGCGATCGGGGCGGTGGTCGTGCTCGGCGGCGCCCTCGCCGTGCTGCGGTGGCGCTCGCGGGTCTGGGCCCGCACCGCCTGAGCCGGGGAGCGCTCAGCCCGCCGGGCTGAAGAAGCCCGCCACGAGGTTCACCGCCGCGGCCAGCAGGATCGTGCCGAAGGCGAAGGAGATCACCGCGTGGCGCCACGCGATCATGCGGATCGCGCGGTCGGAGACGTCGTTGTCGGTGACGCCGTAGGTCATGCCGATCGCGTAGCTGAAGTAGAGGAAGTCTCCGAAGGTCGGGGCGTCGGCACCTTCCTGGTCGACGTCCTGATGGAAATCGATGCCCGACTCCTCGAGGTAGTACCGGTAGGCGTAGTGCAGGGCGTAGGTCTGCTGGATGCAGGCCCAGGCGCCGAACACCCCCACGAGCGTGATCACCGAGCCGATCGTGCTGACGGCCGCGCCGCCCGCCCCGAGGTGCAGGGTCACCATCGTGATCACGGCGAGCACGCACAGCGCCGCGACGAGCGCCTCGTCGGCGACCGGCCGCAGGTCCTCGCGGCGGGCGTTCGCACGAGTCCTCTCGGCGTCCATCGGCAGGACCGCCGCGAGCGAGGACACGAGGAACACGACCTCCGCCACGGTCACCCCGGTCATCGCGGCGAGTGCCGGACCGGCGAGCAGTCCCGTCAGGACCGCGGCGACGGCACCGATCAGGGCGCTGCCGAGCAGGCGGCGGCGCGGGGAATGCCACAGCGACGACAGCGTGCTCACGGCGGGTGTCCCTCCTGGCTGTGGAACGATGGCGGCCATGACGATCACCGCTGCGGCCGACGGCTCCGCCCTCGGCAACCCCGGTCCCGCCGGCTGGGCCTGGTACATCGACGAGGGTACGTGGCGCGCGGGCGGCTGGCCCCACGGCACGAACAACATGGGCGAGCTCAAGGCCGTCCTCGACCTCCTCGAGGCGACGGCGGTGGACGCCGATCAGCACCTGCACGTGCTGTGCGACAGCCAGTACGTCATCAACTCCGTGACGAAGTGGATGCCGGGCTGGAAGCGCAAGGGCTGGCGCAAGAAGGACGGCAAGCCCGTCATGAACGTCGAGCTGCTGCAGGCGATCGACCGCGCCCTCGTGGGCCGCAGCGTCGAGTTCGAATGGGTCAAGGGCCACGCCGGCCATGCGATGAACGAGGCGGCGGACCGCCGCGCCAACGCCGCCGCGACTGCCTACTCCAAGAAGCAGGATCCGGAGGTCGGCCCCGGCTACCGGGGTGCGGGCGGAGGGCCGACGGCGGCTCGCGTCGGCCCCGCGTCCGCCCCCGCAGCGCCCGCTGCGCCCGCGGTGGACGACCTCTTCAGCCTCTTCGACGAGGCAGGACCCGGCGACGCCCCCGCCCCGCCTGCCCACTGCGGCGCCCCCGAGGGCACGGGCCCGGACCCGACCCTCGGCACCGCCCTCGAGCAGGTCACCGCCCACGAGCTCGCCCTGCTCGACGACCGCCTGCGCTCCGACCCGCCGAGCGCCGCCGCCCTCCTGCACCCCCGGTTCTCGGAGATCGGCGCGAGCGGCCGCGCCTGGACCCGCGAGGAGATCCTCGAGGAGATCGGCCCGCTCCAGGGCGTCGAGGCGGAGGACCTCGTGGCCGACGAGATCGCCCCCGGCGTGGTCCTGCTGACCTTCACGACCCGCGACGCCGACGGCGCACGGGTGCTGCGCAGCTCGCTCTGGCTGCGTGAGGGGGACCGCTGGCTGCTGCGCCACCACCAGGGCACCCCCGCCGCCCGGTGAGCGTCGGCTCGGTCCCGCTCGCGCAGCGCGCGGCCGGGCCGGACCTCGCCCGCGGCGCGGCACTCCTGGGCATCGCCCTCGCCAACACCGTCGGCTGGCTCCACGGCGACCGCTGGACGGTGCTGCTGAAGCAGACCCACGCCTCCGCCGGGGACCGCGCCGTGGACGTGCTCGTCGCCCTGCTCGCGGACAACCGCGGCTTCCCCCTGTTCGCGCTGCTCTTCGGCTACGGGATCGGCATCATGCACCGCCGGTCCCTCGCGGCGGGGGAGCGGCCGGGCCGCTTCGCCCTGCGCATGCTGCGCCGCTTCACGGTGCTCGGCGCGATCGGCATGCTCCACGCGATCCTGCTGTTCAGCGGGGACATCCTCGTCTCCTACGCGGTGATCGGCACCGCCTGCGCCCTGCTCGCGACCCGGGGCCGCCTCGCCCTGCTGCTCGCGGCCATGGTCTGCCTCGCCCCGCTCGGGCTCTGGGGCTGGGTCGACGCGACCATCGCCCTCGGCGGCGGGGACGGCTACCCGACCGCCGCGGCGGGCAGCTGGGGCGAGGGCGTCACGCTTCGCGCGCACGAGGCGCTGCGCTCCCTCGCCTTCGCCCTCGTCGAGCAGATCGGGCTGCTCGCGCCGATGGCGCTCGGCGCGGTGGCCGCCTCGCTCCGGCTGCTGGAGCTGCCCCGCGAGAACGTCGACCAGCTGCGGACGCTCGCCCGCTGGGGCGTGCTCGTGGGCCTCGCGGGCGCCGTCCCGCTCACCGCCGTGCTCGTCCTCGACCCGCGGCAGGAGGTGCTGGGCGACGAGGTGGTGCTCGGCGTTCTCGGGGTGCTGCACCAGGTCAGCGGGCTCGCCGGGGCGGTCGGCGCGGCGGCGCTGTGCGCACTGGTCGCGGATCGGTGGGGGAGGAGCCGCGCGCTCACCGCGCTCACCGCCCTCGGGGCGACGGCCCTCAGCGCCTACGTCGCGCAGTCGCTCGCCGCCTCCCTGCTCTTCCCGCCGTACATGCTCGACCTCGGCGCACGGCTCGGCTCCGCCGGCGCCTCCGCGATCATGGCGCTCACGTGGCTCGTGACCCTGCTGGCGGCGGCGGCCTGGCATCGCACGGGCCGCCGCGGACCGCTCGAGGCGGTGCTGCGCCGCCTCGCCGGGTCCGCCACGCCCGCCGGCGCCCGTCGGAGCGCCGATGCGAGTAGCGTCGGCGCACGATGACCGTCCTCGCCGACACCCCGCGCTGGCCCCGCCACGGCTTGCTCTGGGGGCACCTGATCTCCGATGCCTCCCTCGAGGAGCTGCACGCGGCGGCGGCACGCTGCGGCCTGACGCCGCGCGCCTTCGACCTCGACCACTACGACTGGCCCGAGTCCGCCCGCGGGGACCTCGAGGCGGCCGGCGTGCGCTTCGTGAGCGCCGGGGAGCTCACCCGGGCGCTCCTGCGGTCGGGGCTGCGCGTGCCGCTGCGGGACCGGGCCGCCGCCCGTGCCCGGCGCACCGCCGAGCACGCCGCGGACCTCGGCCTCGAGATGGTGCCGACGGATCTCGTGCTCGGTCCGATCGGCCATGCGGATCCGCTGCCCCCGGCAGGTCAGGCACCGGCCGGCGCGTTCCGGCTCTCGCAGGAGGCGCCGGGCGGCGCGCCCCGCGTCGAGGCGCACGACGCCGCCGGCCGGCAGGCCGCGCAGGAGATGCTCGCCCTGCTCGACGCACACACCCGGGACCGGGGCGCGCCGGGCTTCACCGGGCAGGTGCTGAGCCTGTCTCAGGACTCGCGGCCGGGATCCTCGGAGTCGGCGGACGGGGAGTCGGTGAGCGGGCGCACCTGATCCGGGGTCGAGAGGTGCTCCTCGTCCACGGTCGCCGCCTGCAGCTCCACCCAGAAGGTCGCGCCGCCGCCGGCGGTCTCCATGACCCCGATCGTGCCGCCGTGCTGCTGCACGATCGTCGCCGCGATCGAGAGGCCGAGCCCTGCGCCGCCGCCCTGGGACGCGATGCGCACCCGCGAGGAGTCGGTGCGGTAGAAGCGCTCGAAGACCTTCTCCCGCTGGTCCGCCTCGATGCCGTCGCCGTGGTCGCGCAGCTCGAGCCGCACGGTGCCGCGGGTCGTGGTGCCCGCCGCGATCTCCACGGGGGAGCCCTTGGGCGTGTGCCGGTTCGCGTTGCCCACGAGGTTGAGGATCACCTGGCGCAGGGACGCCTCGTCGCCGAGCACGCCCACGCTCTGGTGCGGGGAGACCGGCAGCGGCACCCCGGCGAGGTTCACGACCATGACCTGGCGGCTCGGGTCCAGCGCCCGGAGGTCCTGGGCGGCGTCGAAGAGCGCGTCGGAGAGGTCCACGGGGGCGAGGTCCAGCGTCGGGTTCTCGTCGAGCCGGGCCAGGCGCAGCAGGTTCTCCACGAGGGAGCCCATGCGGCGGGCCTCGTCCTCGATGCGGCGCATCGCCTGGGCGACGTCCTCGTCCGAGCGCAGGGCGCCCATCCGGTACAGCTCGCCGAAGCCGCGGATCGCCGCGAGCGGGGTGCGCAGCTCGTGGGAGGCGTCCCCCACGAAGCGGCGCATCTTCGCCTCGTTGCGCGTCGCGTGCTCCTCCGAGTCCGACTGCGCGGCGAAGGCCTGCTCGATGCGCACGAGCATCTCGTTCAGGGAGATCGCGAGGGCGTGCACCTCGAGGCTCGTGTCGGTGACGGGCACACGGCGCGAGAGGTCGCCGCCGGCGATCTGGGAGGCGGTCGCCTCGACGTCCTGCAGCGGCTCGAGGGAGCGGTGCGCCATGTAGCCGCCGAGCCCCATGCCCGCGAGCACCACGAGGGTCCCCACGAGCACGATGATCAGGGCCATCTCGTGCATGGTGCGGTCCACGCCCGTGAGCGGCAGCGCCACGTAGACGGTGCCGCCGTCGGGCCCCGTGTTGACCATCGCCGCGACCCGCCAGCGGTTCTCGGCGGAGTCCAGCACGGTGAACGGCTTCCCGCCGCGGTCCAGGATCTGCTGGTCCGTGAGCTGCGGGAAGGTGACCGTGACGTCGTCGTCGTTGTAGAGGAAGACCTCGTGGACGATCGACTCGCCCTGCTCGTTGCGGATCTCCACCGCGTACTCGACGGGGATGTACCCGGAGCGCGCGGACGGATCGTCCTCGGAGATCTCCTTCTGCGCGAGGGAGAGCATCTCGCCCATGCCGGAGTGCAGGTTCGAGTCGACCGACTGGATCAGGGTCCGGTTCAGGAGGAACAGCGAGAGGCTGCCCGTGATGACCGTCCCCGCCACGAGCAGCAGGGAGATGAGCGCGACGATCCGCGTCCAGAGGGACACCGGTCGCTGCGCTCGGAGGGTCGGGAGGGCCACGGGAGCTGCGGGGAGCGGGTCAGCGAGACTCGGCCGCGCGGAGCACGTAGCCGATGCCGCGCTTGGTGTGGATCATCGGGTCGCCCACCACGTCGACCTTGCGGCGCAGGTAGGAGATGTAGGACTCGACGATGCCGACCTCGCCGGACCAGTCGTAGTCCCACACGTGGTCGAGGATCTGGGTCTTGGAGACCACGCGCCCGGCGTTGAGCATGAGGTAGCGCAGGAGCTTGAACTCGGTGGGGGAGAGGTCGATCGCGACGTCGCCGCGGTAGACCTCGTGGGAGTCCTCGTCCAGGCGCAGGTCGCCCACCACGAGGGCGCTCTCGACCGCGCCCTCCGCGGCGCCGTGGGTGCGGCGCAGCACCGCCCGGATGCGGGCCACGACCTCCTCGAGGCTGAAGGGCTTGGTGACGTAGTCGTCGCCGCCGACGGTGAGGCCGTTGACCTTGTCCTGCGTCTCGTCGCGCGCGGTGAGGAAGAGGATCGGGTACTCCTCGCCGCGGTCGCGCAGGCGGCGGGTGACGGTGAAGCCGTCCATGTCCGGGAGCATCACGTCGAGCACGACGAGATCCGGCTGGTGCTCGGTGGCCTCACGGATCGCCTCGTTGCCGGTGGACGCCGTGAACACCTCGAAGCCCGCGAAGCGCAGCGACGTGGCGAGCAGGTCGCGGATGTTGGGCTCGTCGTCGACGACGAGCAGTCGGGCCTCGTACTCCTGGTCAGCGGTGTTCATGGCGCCCACCGTCCTCCCTCAGCCTGGGAATCGGTTGGACGTCCGCTGGACGGATCAGCGGACGGCGTTCTGGATCTTGGCCTGGGTCTTACGGAGCTTGCGGATGGTCCAGCTCAGCTGGAAGATCCGCACGGAGCCCACGAGCGCCATGACCAGCGCGCCTGCGATCGCCGCGAGCAGCATCGCCACGCCGAGCGGGAGATCGAACTGCGCGCCGAAGTACTCGAAGGTCGCCTTGACGTTGTTCTGGATCACGAAGATCAGCAGCAGGACGAGCACCACGGCGCCGAGGATCAGCGCGATCCAGATGCCGGCGGTCTTGCCGCCGCCGGTCTTGACGTCCTCGATCTCCGGGGTGCGGGGCTGCTCGGAGGTCTCTGCACGGCGGCGCGGCGCGGGCGCCGGCTCCGCGGGCCGGGAGACGGGCTCGGTGCCCGCGGTCGGGGTGGGATCGATCGGCTGGGGATCACGCGCGACGGGACGGTCGGTGCTCTCGGGTCCGGTGCTCATGGCTCGCTCCTGGGGAATGGGTGCGGGGGAAGGGATGCGATCTGGCGCCACTGTATCCCCGCCCCCGGTCGCGGGCGGGCAGGTGGGGCGGGGTCAGCCGGCGTCGGCCGCACGCTCGGGGGCGGCGAGGTCCTCGCCGTCCACGATCGTGTACGCGTAGCCCTGCTCGGCGAGGAAGCGCTGACGGTGCGCGGCGAAGTCCTGGTCCTGCGTGTCCCGCATGACCACGGTGTAGAAGTGCGCGGTGCGGCCGTCGCCCTTGGGGCGCAGCAGGCGCCCCAGCCGCTGGGCCTCCTCCTGCCGCGAGCCGAACGCACCGCTCACCTGGATCGCGACCGAGGCCTCCGGGAGGTCCACGGAGAAGTTCGCGACCTTCGAGACGACCAGGCGGTCGATCTCGCCGCTGCGGAACGCGGCGAACAGCTCCTGGCGCCGGCGCACGCTCGTCTGCCCCGTGATGAGCTCCGAGCCCAGGTGCGCGGCGATCTCCTCGAGCTGGTCGAGGTACTGGCCGATCACGAGCAGCGGCTCCCCGGGATGCCGGGCCGCCAGCCGCTCGACGACCGGGATCTTCGCGGGGTGCGCGGCGCCCAGGCGGGGACGGTCCTCCGGCTCCGCCATCGCGTAGGCCATGCGGTCCTCCGCGGGCATCGCGACCCGCACCTCGGTGCAGTCCGCGGGGGCGATGTAGCCCTGCGCCTCGATGTCCTTCCACGGGGCGTCGTAGCGCTTGGGGCCGATCAGCGAGAACACCTCGCCCTCGCGGCCGTCCTCCCGCACGAGGGTCGCGGTGAGCCCCAGCCGGCGCCGGGCCTGGAGATCCGCGGTCATCCGGAACACGGGCGCGGGCAGCAGGTGCACCTCGTCGTACAGGATCAGACCCCAGTCGCGGGCGCTCATGAGCTCGAGGTGCGGGTGCACGCCCTTCCGCTTCATCGTGAGCACCTGGTAGGTGGCGATCGTGACGGGACGGATCTCCTTGCTCGCGCCGGAGTACTCGCCGATCTCCTCCTCGGTGAGGGAGGTGCGGCGCAGCAGCTCGTCGCGCCACTGGCGGGCGGAGACGGTGTTCGTCACGAGGATCAGGGTGGTGCGGCCCATCGCGGCCATCGCCCCCGCGCCCACGATCGTCTTGCCCGCGCCGCAGGGCAGGACGACCACGCCGCTGCCGCCGTGGCGGAAGCCGTCCACGGCCTCCTGCTGGTAGGGGCGCAGCGACCAGCCGTCCTCCGCGAGGCCGATCGGGTGCGCCTCGCCGTCGACGTAGCCGGCGTGGTCCTCCGCGGGCCAGCCGAGCTTCAGCAGCGCCTGCTTCAGGGCGCCCCGCTCGGAGGGGTGCACGGCGGAGGTGTCCTCGTCGATCCGGGCGCCGACCATGCCCTGGACCCGCTTGGAGCGCAGCACCTCCTCGAGCACGGGGCGGTCCGTGGTGCGCAGCACGAGGCCGTGGTGCGGATCGGCCTCGAGGCGAAGGCGGCCGTAGCGGTCCATGGTGTCCGCGACGTCGAGCAGCAGCGCATGCGGCACCGGGTAGCGGGAGTGGTCCACGAGCGCGGCGACGACGGACTCGGCGTCGTACCCGGCGGCGCGCGCGTTCCACAGGCCCAGGTCGGTGATCCGGTAGGTGTGCACGTGCTCGGGGGCGCGCTCGAGCTCCGCGAACGGGGCGATCGCCGCGCGCGCCGCGGCCGCGCGCTCGTGGGCGACCTCGAGCAGCAGGGACTTGTCGCTCTGGACGATGAGGGGGCCGTCGGTCATCCCGCCAGGCTACGCCGGGCAGGAGGCCGACGGCCCCCTCACGTGGCGCCCCTCTCGGGGCGCCCCGGGATCGGCCGACGGGACCGGCCGAGGTGAGTCCTCAGGCGCTGCGCAGGTCCGGGAGCTCCCGGCCGCTCAGGCGCTCGAACATCCCCAGCTGGAAGAGGATCGTGAAGGGGACGAGCGCGATGACCGTGATGATCAACGACCCGGCGACGGAGCCGATCACGGAGAGCACGAGCCACGCGACGATCGTGGTGCCGAGGTTCGCGCGGACCAGCCGCACGCTCTGCTTGAGCGCCTCGACGGGGGAGGCGCCGCGGGCGGCGGCCGGGATCGCGTAGAAGAAGGCGATCGAGGCGACGAGGCCCGGCAGGTAGAGCAGGAACGTGCCGATCGTGACGATCACACCCATGAGCAGCGCGGTGAGCATGATCCGGCCCGGGCCCACGAGGGCCTGGCCGATGCTCGGGCGGCCGCCCTCGAGGATCAGCTCGCCGGCGCGGCCGGTGCCGGACTCCCACAGCAGCATGATCGGCACGAGGAGCAGCAGGATCCCGAACATGATCGCGTAGGCGGCGACGAACATCCCGAGCTCGGGCTCCGCGTACGGATCCGAGGGCATCGCGTTGACCATGTAGACGGCGAGCCCGGCGATCGAGGCGCCCACCACGATCAGGGTCAGCAGCCCGTAGACGGCGCCCGCGACGAGGAACGCGGCGGGGTTGCGCAGCAGGGAGCGGCCGGCGAAGGCGAGGGCGGCGCCGAGGTCCGCGCCGAGATCCGTCCCGGGGTGGGGCCCGGGAGCCTGCGGGACGGGCTGCTGCTGCGGCGCGCCGGGAGGCGGCGGGACGGTGGACATGGTGGGTCTCCCCTCGGAGGGCGTCGGATTGTGAGCGGCGACACCGGCGGACCCCCGGCCACGGCCGGTTCCCCACGCCGTCAGCGCAGGAAGAGCCTAGGTGACGGCCCCGCGCGCGGCGCAAGCGGTGGCACGCTCCGACACAGGACCGCCGAGGTCCCTAGAATGGTCTGCGATGCCCCGGGGCGGGGCGCGCGACGCACCGCGGACGCGGCGACCCTCCCCGGTTCACACCCACCGATCCGAGGAGATCCCATGGCAAGCTTCGCTCCGTCCCCCGCTGATGTCGCCGACATCGGTGTCACCGGAATGGCGGTGATGGGCTCCAACCTGGCCCGCAACTTCGCCCGCAACGGCTTCAAGGTCGCGATCCACAACCGCTCCGTCGGCAAGACCGAGAAGGTCATCGACTCCTACGGCACCGAGGGCGAGTTCTACCCCTCGGAGTCCGCCGCCGAGTTCGTCGCCTCCCTGCAGAAGCCCCGCGTCGCGATCATCATGGTCAAGGCCGGCGGCCCGACGGACGCCGTCATCGACGAGCTCGCCGAGCTCATGGACGAGGGCGACATCATCGTGGACGCGGGCAACGCCCTGTACACCGACACGATCCGTCGCGAGTCCGCCCTGCGCGAGAAGGGCCTGCACTTCGTGGGCTCCGGCGTCTCCGGCGGCGAGGAGGGCGCCCTCAACGGCCCCTCGATCATGCCCGGCGGCACCAAGGAGTCCTACGACCGCCTCGGCCCGATGTTCGAGAAGATCTCCGCGCACGTCGACGGCGCCCCCTGCTGCACCCACGTGGGCGCGGACGGCGCGGGCCACTTCGTGAAGATGGTCCACAACGGCATCGAGTACGCCGACATGCAGGTCATCTCCGAGGCCTACGACCTCATGTCCAAGGCGCTCGGCAAGGGCGCCTCCGAGATCGGTGACGTCTTCGCCGAGTGGAACAAGGGCGACCTCGAGTCCTTCCTCATCGAGATCACCGCCGAGGTGCTCCACCACCAGGACGCCACCTCCGGCAAGCCGTTCGTGGACGTCATCCTCGACCAGGCCGCCCAGAAGGGCACCGGCGCCTGGACCGTGCAGACCGCGCTCTCCCTGGGCGTGCCGGTCACCGGCATCGCCGAGGCCACCTTTGCGCGCTCCACCTCCGGCGGCACCGCGCAGCGCGAGGCCGCCCGTGCGGTCCTCCCGGCGGAGACCCAGCAGCTCGAGATCTCCGACGAGGCGCAGTTCGTCGACGACCTCCAGAAGGCGCTCTACGCCGCGAAGCTGGTCTCCTACTCGCAGGGCTTCGACGAGATCGCGGCCGGCGCCAAGGAGTTCGGCTGGGACATCAACCTGGGCGACATGGCGAAGATCTGGCGCGGCGGCTGCATCATCCGCGCGAAGTTCCTCAACCGCATCACCGAGGCGTACGACCGCAACCCGGAGCTCGCGCTCCTGCTCGCGGACGAGTACTTCACCGCTGAGATCGCCAAGTGCGTCCCGGCCTGGCGCCGCGTGGTGGCCTACGCCGCCGCCTCCGGCTTCCCGGTCCCGGTGTTCTCCTCGACCCTGTCCTACTACGACGCGGTCCGCGCGGAGCGTCTCCCGGCCGCCCTGGTCCAGGCGCAGCGCGACTACTTCGGCGCGCACACCTACCAGCGCGTCGACACCGAGGGCACCTTCCACGTGGAGTGGTCCGAGGATCGTCGCGAGTCCAAGCAGGACTGAACCTGACGCAGGGCTGAGGCCCTGCTGACGACGGAAGGCCCGGACCGTGAGGTCCGGGCCTTCCGTGCGTCCGGGCCGCTGTGCCCGGGGCGGTGGTGCTCAGTACGTGGTGTCCACGGACGCCGAGAACGCACCGATGGCGAAGAGGATCGCGTACATCGCGATGATGAGGACCCAGATGATCGCGAAGACGATCCAGCCCCACTTGTAGAGCTTGTTCGCCAGCGGGAGGTCGGTGTCGGCCTTCACGAGGCCGAGGATCGCCAGGACGATCGTGGGGATGTTCATGCCGCAGACGCACGCGACGACGAGCTGGACGATCCACTTCGTCTTCGAGACGGGGGCGCCGCCGGTGGTCGAGGCGGTGGGGGCGGTGTAGTCGGTCATGGTGACTCCTTCGGATGATCGAGCACCGGGCGCGTAGCGCCCGGCCCCAGGTCCTCCGATCGAGGGTGACGACCGGTCCTGGCGCGAGCGATCGTAACCTGGGAACCCCCGGGGAGCGCCATGGGGAGGAGTCCCCATGGCGTGTCGCTGGCCGGGGAGGACGTGAATCCCTCGACTACCGGACGGTCACCGGCGATGGGGGCTCAGCCGAGCGTCACCCGGTGCACGAGCACGGTGAACTCCTCGGGCTTGCCCGGCTCCCGCGCCCGCAGCCGCCCGCCGTCGAGGGAGACCGGCAGCGCCCGGCGCACCACGACCCCGCCGCGGCCGTCGACGATGCCGAGGTCCAGCTCGGCGCCCTGCGAGATCGCCTCGAGCAGCCGGTCCGTGACGGAGAGGTCGCCCTCGCCGTCCTCCGCCGCGCGCAGCCGGGCCACGGCCTCCGCGGGGGCGAGTCGCAGCTCGGGGCCGTCCACCGTGACGAGGTCCGTGTCCACGCCGCCGCCGGTCAGCGCGTGCGTGAGCTCGGGCCCGCCGGCGCGGCCGTCGGGGCCGACGGCCGCAGGGGAGAGCCCCGCCTTCCGGGCGACCTGCAGGGCGAAGCCCGCGTCGGAGAGCGTCACGGCGACCGTCGGCGCGATCCGGTGCAGGGTCAGGGCTGCCGCCTCCGGGGCGGCCTGCAGCAGGTCCAGCACCTCCGCGGGGGCGGTGAGCACGGTCGAGGCGCGCGAGACGCACACCCGCCCGTGGCGACGCTGCTCGTCCCGCACGAGGTACTCGAGCGCCTGCGGAACCGGGGTGCGTGAGGTCGCCGTCAGCAGGGCGAGGAGGTCCTCGGGGTCCCGGCCTGCGGCGAGGGCGCGGCGCAGCGAGGCCGCCTCGAAGCGCAGCGTGAGCGCGCCGCCGCGGGAGACCGGCGTCGCCCAGTCCAGCAGCGGCAGCAGGCGCTCCGACGGGCGGCCGGGGATGACGGCGGTGAGGTCCGCGTCGAGCAGTATCTCGTCGACCGGGGGAGGGGAGGCCTCGTGGAGGGCGGCGGCGAGGCGGGCGTCGGCCGTCGTGACGTCGTCGTCGAGGGCGAGTGCGAGGGCGTCGCCGAGCACGGTGAGCGCGCCGTCGTCGATCACGCCGAGCACCTCGCCCTCGGCGAGCACCGCCTCGGCCTCCTCCTGGATGGTCGCGGCGGGGACCAGCGGGAACGCCCAGGCGAGGTTCGCGGCGAGGGACTCGGCGGTCGCGGCGACCCCGGGGGCGGCCCGCAGGGCGCGCAGGGCGCTGCCGCGACGCGTGCGGGCGCCGTCGCGGCGGGTGAGGTCGGAGAGCAGGGAGCGGGTCGCCCCGGAGGGATCGGGGGTGCCGACGATCGTGGCGAGGTGGCGGCCGTGCGCCCAGGCGAGCACGAGCTCGGCCCAGCGCTGCTCGGCGCCGCGCTCGCGGAAGGCGTCCCAGTCCCGGGTCGCCTGCCACTCCTGGCCGTCGTGGCCCAGCAGACCCGCCTGCCAGCCGCTCTGCAGCACGGTCGCATACGCGAGCACGGTGGTGCCTGCGCGCTCGGCGAGTCGGCGCAGGTCCCGCTGCGGGATCCCGCCGCGGCGCAGCACCCCCGGCGGGTCCTCGTCGAAGCCGCGCACGGTGCCCAGCAGGCGCAGCGCCTCGAAGGCCCGCTCGACGGCCTGCGCGGCCCGGCTGCCGGGGATCCGCTCGGTGACCTCGGGCCCCTCCGGCGCCGGCCGCAGCGGGGAGAAGGCGCGGCGCACCCGGCCGCCCCGCAGGGCGAGATGCACCGGCCGCGGGATGACGAGCCCGGACTCCTCGCGGCGCAGGAAACCGGAGGCCTCGAGGGTGCGGGCGAGCGCGCCGTCCCCGGTGACCTCGGCCGGGCCCCAGGCGAGCGCGTCGAGCACCGGTGCGGGCACGCCGTCGGCCCGGGCGCGGTCCAGCAGCGCCTGCGCCTTCTCGGAATCCGGGTCCGACGGATCGGCGGGGGCGAGGCCGGCGGGGGAGCGCAGGCCCTCGCGCAGCGGTCGCACGAGGTGCAGGGCGTCCTCGCCCCACAGCAGGGCGAGGGTCGTGAGGCGCTCGAGGGCGGGGCCGACGGCGGCCGGCTCGGCGGAGACGGCGGCCGCGAGCGCCCCGGGGGAGGCGCCGTCCTCGAGCACGGCGAGCGCCTCGACGAGGTGCAGCTCGGGGAGCGTGAGCGCCTGGAGCGCGCGGCGGGCGGAGGTGGGCCCCGCGGCGCGGGCGGCGAGCGGGCCGATCCCGTGGGGCACCGGCGAGGCGAGGTCCGGCCGGGCGACGAGCAGGGCCTCGAGGCGGTCGTCGCCGAACCTTCGCAGGGAGTCCGCGAGGGACCGGATCGCAGCGGTCATGATCACCCCAGCATAGGCTGAAGCCTCGCCCCCATAGCCCAACCGGCAGAGGCAGCCGCCTTAAAAGCGGCGCAGTGCGGGTTCGAACCCCGCTGGGGGCACCTCGTACCCTGGTGCGGTCCTGCACCTCGTCCCGGACGGAGCCATGAGCACCTCCCCGCCTGCCCCCTCTCTCGCCGAGCGCCTCGACGCGGTGCTCGGGCGGATCGACGCCGCCGCGGAGCGCAGCGGGCGGGACGCGTCGGCGATCACCCTGCTGCTCGCGACGAAGACCCGCACCCCGGCGGAGGTCGCCGAGGCGGTCGCGCTCGTCCGCGAGCGGGGCCGGCGCCTCGCCGTGGGGGAGAACCGCGCCCAGGAGATCGCGAAGCACGCGGACCCGCTGCTCGCGGGCAACGGCGTGCCGCGGCACTTCATCGGCCGCCTGCAGACGAACAAGGCACGGGACGTCATCGCCTTCGCGGAGCTCGTCCACAGCGCGGACCGCGACGACATCGTCGACGCCCTCGAGCGCCGCGCCGAGCTCGCCGGCACCTCGCGGGACGTGCTCGTGCAGGTCAACACCTCCGGCGAGGAGTCCAAGGGTGGGTACGCGCCGAGCCTCGAGGCGCTCGCCCCGGTCGTGGACCGGCTCGGGTCGAGCGACTGGCTGCACCCCGTGGGGCTCATGACGATCGGCGCGAACACGAGCGAGGAGTCGCAGGTGCGGGCCTCGCTGCGGTCGCTGCGGGAGCTGCGGGACGCCCTCGCCGCCCGCCCCGGCGCCCCGGCGCTGCCGGAGCTGTCCATGGGGATGAGCGGGGACCTCGAGATCGCCGTCGAGGAGGGCGCGACGATCGTCCGCGTCGGCTCGGCGATCTTCGGCGCCCGCGCCTGAGCGCCCCGCGTCGCGACGGCGCGCGGATCAGCCGGCGCCGACGAGCGCCTGCGGGATCCCGTACTCGTGCTCGAGCACCTCGCACGCGGCGCCCACCGCGATGAGGTCGGTGCCCCGCGTGGAGAGCATGACCTCCACGTGCTGCCAGGGCTCCCCGTGCAGCCCCGCCTCGAGCACCTCGCGGATCGCGTCCATCGTGCGGCCGTGATGCGCGTGGACGGTGCGGCCGCCGAGCACGATCCGGTCCACGTCCACGAGCCGCACGAGATCCAGCACGATGCTCGCGATGATCCGGGCGGCGAGCGCGTCGTCGCCCGCGGCGAGGGCGGCCTGGTGCTCGGCCTGCGCGCAGCCGCGGCGACCGCAGGTGCACGGCTCGCCGTCGAGGCGCACGACCGTGTGGCCCACCTCGCCGGCGTGGGAGTGGGCGCCGCGCACGATCCGCCCGTCGAGGCAGAGCGCCGCGCCGAGGCCGTCCTCGACGAGCAGCAGGGCGGCGTCGCGCAGCAGTCCGGGCTGGGACCAGGTCTCGCCCACGAGGGCGGCGCGCGAGTCGTGGTCCAGGAGCACGGGGAGGTCGAGCTCCGCGGCGAGCAGCGCCCGCAGCGGGGCGCCGCGCCAGGGATCGGGCCAGGAGGTGCCGCGGTAGACGCCGTCGGCCGCGTCGACCGGGCCGGGCATGCCGAGGCCCACGCCGACGAGCTCCCCGTCACCGTGCCCGGCGAGCTCGCGCGCCTGGGCGGCGAGGGTCGCGACGAGCTCGGGGACGGGCTGCAGCCGGCCGATCTCGAGCTCGCGGCGGGCGATGATCTCGCCGGAGAGGTCGGCGACGACGCCGTGCAGGCGGGAGCGGGTCAGGTGCAGTCCGATCGCGCGGCGGGAGCCGGGCTCCATGCGGTACAGGGTCGTGGGCTTGCCGGGGCCGGCGATCACGGTGCCGGCCTCCGCGACCAGGCCGCGGCCCATGAGGCGGCCCAGGATCTTGGAGATGGCCTGGGGCGTCACCTGCAGCGCGGCGGCGAGCTCGGCGCGGGAGACGGGTTCGCCGCGGCGTGCGACGGCGAGCACGGCGGCATCGTGCGCGCCCGCCACGCGGTCGAGAGCGCCCGGGGATCCCATCGCGCCATCGTCGCACGGGACGTGATCTGGGTCAGGTCCGTCCGGGAGTTCGGCCCCGACCCCTTGACGTATCGCAACAGCGTTTGCTTATTCTGGTGGCGGGTCGATGGAGCCCGTCCCTGCACGCACTCCCCGCAAAGGTCGAACGCCTCATGACCACCATCGACGACCAGACCGGCACCGCCGTCACCCGATCCGCCGAGCCCAGCACCCGGACCGGCGTCCACGCCGCCCTCACCCCCGCCCGCCGCCGCCTCGCGCTCCTCGCGATCGCCCTCGGCGGCTTCGGGATCGGCGGCTCCGAGTTCGTCTCCATGGGCCTGCTGCCCGGGATCGCGGACTCCCTCCTCCCCGGCCTCATGGCCACCGACCCCGAGCGCGGCATCGCCCACGCCGGCGTCGCCATCTCCGCCTACGCCCTCGGCGTCGTCGTCGGCGCCCCCGTGCTGGCCCTGCTCTCCGTGCGCTGGAGCCGCACCTCGATGATCGTCGCCATGGCGGGCGCCCTCGCCGTGGGCACCCTGCTCTCCGGCATCATGCCGACCTTCGAGCTCACCGTCGCCGCGCGCTTCCTCGCCGGCATCCCGCACGGCGCCTACTTCGGCGTCGCCTCCCTGCTCGCCGCCTCCCTCATGGGCCCCGGCAACCAGGGCAAGGGCGTCGCCTTCGCGCTCTCCGGCCTCACCGTCGCGAACCTCGCGGGCGTCCCCGTGCTCACCGCCGTCGGCCAGGCCCTCGGCTGGCGTGCCGTGTATCTGCTGCTGACCCTCGTCTTCGTGCTCACCGTCGTCGCGCTCCTGCGCACCGTCCCGCGCGAGGCCAGGGTCGAGGGCCGACGCATGGTCGACGAGCTCGCCGCCCTGCGCCGCCTCCAGCTCTGGATCATCATCGGCATCGCCGCGATCGGCTTCGCGGGCGCCTTCGCCGTCTTCAGCTACATCGCGGACATCACCACGCGCGTCACCGGCGCCCCCGCGGCCGCCGTGCCGTGGGTGCTCGTCGCCGCAGGCCTCGGCATGACCATCGGCAACCTCGTGGGCGGTGCCGGCACGGACCGCTCCCTCGAGAAGACGCTGCTCATCGGCTTCCCGCTCTACATCGCCTCGCTCGTGGGCCTGTTCCTCGTCGCGCACACCTCGCTCACCGCGCTGATCGTGGGCTTCTTCCTCGTGAACCTCACGAACTCCGTGCTGAACCCCGCCATGCAGACCTGGCTGATCCGCGTGGCCCGGCGCTCCGAGGTGCTCGGCGCCTCCTTGAACCACGCCGCGTTCAACGTCGCCAACGCCCTCGGCGCCGCGCTCGGCGGTGCGGTCATCGCGGCGGGCTTCGGCTACCAGGCGCCGATGGTCGTCTCGATCGTGCTCTCCGTGCTCGGCTTCGTCATGGTCTCCGGGACGCTCGTCGCGCTCCGGGTGCGCGCCCGCCGCACCCTCCGGACCCTCCGCGAGAACGAGCTGCCCGTGACCGGCTCGATCCCCGCGGTCACCGTCGACGCCTGAGACCCCTCGGGGGTTCGCTCCGGGCGGAGCCCGCACCCAGCCACGGTGCGGGAATGCCCGATACAGTGGGCGCGTCGGCATTGTCGGGACGCTGGAGAACGGCACCTCGCGACCGGCACCGGCCCGCCACGACGTCCATCTGAGGAGCCCTCGCCCATGGCACGCCACAACATCATCCTCGGCCAGGACAAGGCCGTGCGGAACGCGTCCTCCGCGCCGCAGTTCGGCCAGTCCTCGCAGCAGAGCGCCTACGCCCAGCCCGACTCCCGCACCCAGTGGTCCTCCGGCTTCGGCCCGCAGGCCTCCCAGGCCCCGCAGTTCGGCGGCGGGCAGCAGGAGGACCTCGAGGCGATCTACGCCCGCCCCTCCGCGACCGGCCACGACACCGGCCGGATGACCATGCGGGACGCCCTGAACGCGATCACCGCGACCCTCGGCGTCATCGTCGTCATCGGCTTCGTCGTCGCGATCACCCCGGCGCTCCTGAGCGCGACCGGCGGCACCGCCGGGGCGCAGGCGGGCCTCGCGATCACCGGCGTCGCGACCGCGATCGGCGCGATCGGCGGCCTCGTGCTCGGCCTCGTCAACGCCTTCAAGCGCGAGCCCTCCGCGATCCTCGTGCTGCTCTACGCCGTGGCGGAGGGCCTCCTGCTGGGCGGCATCTCCGGGACCATGGAGTACTACTACCCCGGCATCGCGCTGCAAGCCGTGGTCGGCACCCTCGCCGTCGCGGTCACCGTGCTGCTCCTCTTCCGCGCGGGCATCCTGCGCACCTCGCCCACGCTCACGAAGATCTTCGCGGTCGCGATGATCGCGTACCTGCTCTTCGGTCTCGTGAACATCGGGTACCTGCTCTTCACCGGGCAGAGCCTCCGCGACGGCGTGCTCGGCCTCGTCATCGGCGGCCTCGCCGTGTGCATGGCCTCCTACTCGCTCGTCATGGACTTCGAGGACGTCCAGCGCGCCGCCAACGCGGGCGTCGCCCGGAAGTACGCCTGGCGCTGCGCCTTCGGGCTCGCCGCGACCCTCGTGTGGCTCTACATCGAGATCCTGCGCATCCTCGCGATCCTGCGCGGCAACGACTGAGCCGGCGCATTCCGTAGGCTGAGCGGCGGGTCCCCGGAACCGGGGGCCCGCCGCTCCGTCGTGAAGGGAATGCCCGTGCAGGGTCTCTGGCAGTGGATCACCGAGCACGGCGTCGTCGTGGGCACCTACGCCCTGCTCGTCGTCGACATCGTCCTGCGCCTCGCAGCGCTCGTGGTGGTGCCCCGCAACCGGCGCCCCGGCTCCGCGCTCGCCTGGCTGCTCGCGATCATGGTGCTGCCGATCGTGGGCTTCCCGCTGTACCTCATGCTCGGCAAGGCCCAGCTGCCCCGCGCCCGCCGCGAGAAGCAGCAGCAGGTCAACCGCCTCATGCGGGTGCGGGCCCAGGGCATCCCGGACAGCGAGCTCGACGAGGACAGTCCTAGCTGGCTGCAGTCCGCCGTGCGCCTGAACCGCGAGCTCGGCGCGTTCCCGCTCGTCGGCAACAACGACGTGGAGCTCGAGATCGACTACGAGACCTCCCTCGCCCGCATGGCCGCGGACATCCGCACCGCCCGCGAGGACGTCCACGTGCTCTTCTACACGATAGGGCTCGACGAGGTCACCGCCGACTTCTTCGGCGCCCTCGGCGAGGTCGCCGACCGCGGCGTCACCGTGCGCGTGCTCTACGACCACTGGGGCTCGGTGAGCCACCGCCGCGAGTACAAGGCCATGCGCCGCTTCCTCGACGCCCACGGCATCGCCCACTTCCCGATGATGCCCATGCGCCCCTTCCGCGACGGCGCCTTCCAGCGGCCGGACCTGCGCAACCACCGCAAGCTCCTCGTCATCGACGGCGCCCGCGGCTGGATGGGCAGCCAGAACCTCATCGCCTCCCACTACGACAAGCTGGCGAACATCCGCCGAGGCCTGCACTGGCAGGAGACCATGGCCCGGCTGCGCGGGCCGATCGTCTCGGAGCTCAACCTGCTCTTCGGCATCGACTGGTACTTCGAGTCCGACGAGGTGCTCGAGGACGAGGAGCTCGTGCGCCAGGCGCCGGACACCTCCGGCACCTACGAGTGCCAGCTCGTGCCGAGCGGGCCGGGCTTCGTGCTCGAGAACAACCTGCTGCTGTTCAACCAGCTCTTCTACTCCGCGCGCCACCGCATCTGCGCCGTGAGCCCGTACTTCGTCCCGGACGAGTCGATGCTGGCCGCCCTCACGACGGCCGCGAAGCGCGGCGTCGAGGTCGAGCTGTTCGTCTCCGAGATCGGGGACCAGTTCCTCGTCTTCCACGCCCAGCGCTCGTACTACACGGCGCTGCTCGAGGCGGGGGTGCGGATCCACCTCTACCGGGCGCCCACGATCCTCCACGCCAAGCACGTGACGATCGACGACTCGGTGAGCGTGATCGGCTCCTCCAACATGGACATCCGCTCGTTCCTGCTGGACATGGAGAGCTCGATGATGGTGGGCGGCTCCGACTTCATGGAGCGCATGCGCGAGGTGGAGGACGTCTACCGCTCCCGCAGCCGGGAGCTGACCCTCGAGGAGTGGAAGAAGCGGCCGGCACCCATGATGCTGCTGGACAACCTGTGCCGGCTCGCCTCCTCGGTGGTCTGAATCAGCCGGAGAGGCCGGTGAGGGAGTCGTACGCGGTGTTCTGCGCCTCCTCGTGCTCGGTGACGCCGACGGCGACGTCGGAGATGAAGGCGGAGGGACCCTCGGGCGTGCTGATGACGGCGACCATGATCCGCGTGCCGTCGGTCTTCTCGAGCTTGTCCTGGCCGAAGTGCAGCACCCCGGTGGTGCGGTAGCCGGACATGCCCGCCACGGTCACCGGCTCGGTCACCTGGTCCTGCACGGAGCGTCCCGAGGTGCCGTCCCAGATGGCGCTGTTGGAGACGAGGCACGCGAAGATGCGCTCCGCGGCGTCGCGGTCCCCGGGGTACTCGACCCCCGGCTGCCACTCGACCTTGCCGACCGCGACGGTGGAGTACCAGGTGCCCTCGACCTTCGCCGCTGCCCGGGACGCGTCGGTCACGAAGTTCGCCTGGGTGGTGTCGGTGCGGTCGTCGAAGCCCTTCGGGGGGATCATCTCGAGGCCGCCGCCGCGCAGCTTGCCCGAGGGGTTCTTCGAGCTGCGGGTCTGGTCGGGGGACCAGCACCGCTCCTCCTCCGCGGCGCTGGTCGCCTCCGTGGTCTGCTCGGTGCTCGCGCTCGCCGACTCGGTGGTC
>NZ_BAAAIS010000005.1:0-167349 GCF_039526185.1 Brachybacterium rhamnosum | reverse complement strand
CCGTGGTCTGCTCGGTGCTCGCGCTCGCCGACTCGGTGGTCGCCGTCGCGCTCGCCGTCGGGTCGCCGCCACCGGAGCCGGGACGCAGCACGAGGTAGCCGACGGTCGTCCCGACGATCAGCAGGAACACGACCGCGAAGGCGAGGCCGCCGATGAGCAGCGGCATGCCGCGACCGCCGCCGGGTCGCTGGGGCCCGGTGCCGGGGCTCGTCGTGGTGCTCGGTCCGGTGTGCATCGATGCTCCTGAAGGGCGGTCCGGTGGGGCGGGTCGTCAGTCGACGACCTCGAGGCTCGCGATGATGTCCTCGAGGTTCTGGACGTGGTCGGGGTGGTCGGCGGCGACGTCGGAGGCGAGGGCGCTGGGACCGTCCGGGGTCTCCACCACGATCGAGGTGACGATCGAGGCGCTCGTGCTGCTGAACTGGTCCTGGTCCTCGAAGTGGTAGGTGGCCTGCACGATCCACGCCGGCTGGCCGTCCACCGTCGTCGGCTCGGAGCGGTGGTCGGTGACCTCGGGGTTCTCCCCGAAGCCCACGAGCACGCCGGAGGTCGTCGCGTAGCACTGGAAGATCGTCACGGCGGCCTGCTCGAGGCCGGGGTAGCCGCCCTCGTCCTCCGTGAACTCGACCTTGCCGAGGTTGACGACGCTGTACCAGGAGCCCTCGACGTTGCGGCCCTGGGAGCCGACCTCGGACATGTAGGGCAGCGAGCTCTCGCTCCACGGGTAGTCCCAGCCCTCGGGGGGCGTGTACTGGAGGTTCCCCCCGCGCACCGTCCCCGGATCGGCGGCGGCGGCCGGCGCGTACTCCGGCATCGTGCAGTCCGTGGTGGGCGCCTGGGTGAAGATCGGGGGCGGCGGGGCGAGGGACGGGTCCTCCTCGTTGGGGACGTACTCCTCGTGGCCCTCGGCGCTGCGCGACGCGGTCGAGGAGGCGACGGTGCGCTCCTCGTCGTCGAGGCCGCGGAACACGGTCTGGGACAGCACGAGCGCCCCCACGGCGAGCAGCACGAGCGCGGAGCCGATCACGGAGAGCACGAGCACGAGGGTGCGGCGCCGCGCGCCCTCGGTGGGGCCGACGGCCTCGTCCCCGCCGTGCTCGTAGTCGGGGAGCCCGTCGGGGCCCGACCCGACGAAGTCGGGCAGCCCGGAGGCGGAGCCCGTGCCGGTGCCCTGATCCTGCGTCGGCGACATCCCGCCTCCCCTCACCCCTGGTCCGGCGGTCCCGATCGTGCCGCCCGGGGGCGATTCTCGCACGGGCGCGCGCGGTGCACGGCGAGCGCACGCCCATCGGGTCACCAGGACCCGCCGCTAGACTCCCCGCCAGCGAACGAACGGAGAACCCCATGCGCCCGCCCCTCGTCCTCACCGTCGCCGGGTCCGACGCCGCCGGCGCCGCCGGCGTCCAGGCGGACCTCAAGACCTTCACCGCCCTCGGCGTCTACGGGGCCAGCGCGATCACGCTCGTCACCTCCGTGGCCGGACACGGACCGCGCGGCACGCACCCGCTGCCGCCGGACGTCGTGCGCACCCAGATCGACGAGGTGGTCCGCGACCTCCACGTGGACGTCCTGAAGATCGGTGCGCTCGGCACCGCCGCGATCGTCCAGACGGTCGCGGACGCCGTGCGCACGCACCGCGACCGGTTCGGGCCGATCGTGCTGGACCCGGTGATGATCGCCTCCGACGGCGCCCCGCTGATCTCCGCCGAGGGGGCCGATGCGCTCCGATCGGAGCTCGTGCCGCTCGCGACCGTGCTCACCCCGAACCTCGCCGAGGCGGCGCAGCTGCTGGGCCGCCCGCAGGCGACGACGATCGAGGAGATGCGCGAGCAGGCCCTCGCCCTGCAGGCGCTCGGCCCGCAGGCCGTCGTCATGAGCGGCGGGCTGCTGCCCGCGGAGGACGACGCCGTCGACGTCGTGGTCCATCCCGGCGGCACGGACCTGCTGCGCGCCGAGCGCGAGGCGGGCCGGCACGTCGCCGGCGCGGGGGCGACCTACTCGGCCGCGATCGCCGCGCAGCTCGCACGGATCGCGGACTTCGACCGGGCCGGGGAGCTCGAGGAGATCGGCGAGGAGGGCGAGGACGACGACCTCGCGACCATCATCGCGACCGCCCGCGAGTTCGTCGCGAGCGCGACCGCGCACGCCGCGGACTGGGAGATCACCCGCTCCGCGCAGGTGCGCCGGCCGCTGAACCACCTCATCACCCTCGACAAGAGCTGACCCCGGGCGGCGCGGGCGATCAGGAGCCGAGCAGCCCCCGCCTCTCCTTGAGCGCGAGCATCCGTCCCGCTGCCTCCCGCACCCGGGCCGCCTGCTCGGGCGACTCCTGCGCCCAGGCGGCGATCGCCTCCGCGAGCTCGGCGGCTATCGACGGGTCCGCGGTGAGGACGACGTCGCCGCCCGCGGCCAGCAGGCGGGTCGCGCGCTCCGCGACGGGGACGTCCGCGACGGCCTTCGCGGCGCCGATGTCGTCGGTGACCACGAGGCCGTCGAAGCCGAGGGTCCCCCGCAGCAGGTCCGTCACCACGGCGGAGGAGAACATCGCGGCGTTGTCCGGGTCGATCCGCGGGTAGACGGCGGAGGCGAGCATGACGGCGTCCGCGCCGGCCGCGATGCCCTCCGCGAAGGAGTCGAGGAACGGGTCCTCCGCGCTCGTGGTGGTGTCCTCGATGCCCTCGGCGGAGAAGTCGGTGTTCTCCCGCACCCGGCCCAGCCCCGGGAAGTGCTTGAGGGAGGCTCCCACGCCTTGCGCGTCGAGCG
Source organism: Brachybacterium rhamnosum (assembly GCF_039526185.1). NCBI lineage: Bacteria > Bacillati > Actinomycetota > Actinomycetes > Micrococcales > Dermabacteraceae > Brachybacterium > Brachybacterium rhamnosum. The sequence goes on along the minus strand of NZ_BAAAIS010000005.1, from coordinate 164,586 downwards.
CTTCGACGGCCGCGCGCACGCACGCGCCCACCTGCTCCGGGTCCGTGCCGAAGCCGCGGTCCAGCGCGCCGACGGGCCCGTTGTCCTCGCCGAGCTCGGGGTCGACGACGTCCGCGACGGGGGAGAGGGCCAGCGGGATGCGGCGCGCGGCGAGGTCCTCGCCGATGCTCGTGTAGGCCTCCGTGACCGCCGCCGCCCCCTCCTCGCCGAGCCGGGCGGCGGAGGAGGTGCGACGGGCGGCGCTCCCGCGCAGCATGCGCACCTGCCCGCCCTCCTGGTCCACGGCGAGCAGCGGGGGGAGGTCCTCGCGGCCGCCGTCGAGGGCGGCGTCGACGACCTCGTCCACGGCGTCGGCGGACTCCCACACGCCGAGCAGGAAGAAGCCGCCCACGGGATGCTCCTCGAGCAGCTCCGGGTCGATCGAGGTGCCCGTGCGCACGCCCACCATGACGAGCTGGGCGGCGAGGTCGTCCTCGGAGAGGTCCTCGAGCAGCAGCTCCGCGGCGCTCGGCGGGGCGGGGGCCGTGGGCTCCGCGGTGGCCGCGCCGTCCGAGGCGCCGCCGCCGTCGGACGCGGAGCCGTCGGAGACGCCTCCGTCGGACGTCCCGCCGTCGGCGGTTCCGTCGGAGCCGCCGCCCGCGGTGCACGCGGCGAGGGCGGGCGGCAGGGAGAGCGCGAGGGCGAGGGCACGGCGGCGGGGGAGGGAGGACATGACCTCGAGTGTTCCACGGCTCCCCGTGACCGGGGACACGGGCGGGACCGTAGTCTGGCCCCATGCAGGACCTCCCCGTCACGATCCCCCCGCAGGAGCACGCCCAGGCCGCCGCGATCGAGCGCGCCACCGGCACCCCGCTCGCCGAGTGGACCGCGCGCCTGGACGCCGCCGGCGCGCGCGAGCTGGGCCACCGGGAGATCGCCCGGCTGCTCGTGGACCGCCACGGCGTCGAGGAGTGGTGGGCGCAGGGCGTGACCGTCGCCTACGAGCAGGTCGTGGGGCTGCGCGTCGTGGGGCAGACCTGCGAGGGCGACTTCGCCGTCTCCGCCTCCCGCACCGTCCCCAGGGACAGGGACGCGGTGCTCGCCGCGTGGAGCGCCTTCATGACCCCCGAGCGCCGCGAGGACCTCCGGCTCGAGGAGCCCGCGATCAGCGAGACCGCGCGCTGGCGATACTGGCGCACCTCCGGGCTCGACGGGTCGCGCGCCTCGATCAACATCTGCGCCAAGGACGAGCAGGGCGGCCGCCCCCGCTGCACCCTCGCCGTCGCCCACAAGGGTATGGAGGACGCCGACCAGCGTGAGGCCTGGAAGGCCACCTGGAAGCAGACCCTCACCGACTTCACCGACAGCCTCGACACCACCACGGACACCACGCAGGAGCAGCGATGAGCACCACCCCCACCCCGTCCCTGCCCGCGCCGGACGGCTCCTCCGACCCGCACCTGTGGCTCGAGGACGTCACCGGCGAGAAGGCCCTGGACTGGGTGCGCGAGCACAACGCGCGCGCCGAGGCGGAGCTCGACGCGGTCACCGGCCCGGACGGCGCGCCGCTCGCCGCGACCCTCCAGCGGGAGATCCTCGAGATCCTCGACGCGAGCGACCGCATCCCCGGCGTCACCCACCGTGGCGGCCACCTCTACAACGTGTGGACCGACGCCGAGCACGAGCGCGGCCTGTGGCGCCGCACGACGCTCGAGTCCTACCGCACCGAGGAGCCCGAATGGGAGGTGCTGATCGACGTCGACGCGCTCAACGAGGCCGAGGGCGAGGACTGGGTGTGGCACGGCGCCCGCCTGCTGCGTCCCGCCCCCGGGCAGCCGTACCGGCGCGCCCTCGTGGACCTCTCCCACGGCGGCTCCGACGCGGACACGACCCGCGAGTTCGACCTCGAGACCCTCACCTTCGTGCCCGCCGCCGAGGGCGGCTTCGAGCGCCCCGAGGCGAAGGGCAGCCTCGCCTGGATCGACGAGGACACCGTGTGGGCCTGCACGGACTTCGGCGAGGGCACGCTCACGAGCTCCGGGTACGCCCGGCAGGCGCGGATCTGGCGCCGCGGCACCCTGCTCGCCGAGGCGGAGCTCGTGCTCGAGGCCGCGGAGTCCGACCTCGCGGCCTTCGCCTCCCACGACTCCACCCCCGGCTGGGAGCGCGACTGGGTGCTGCAGGCCCACGCGTTCTACGACCAGACCCTCCACCTCGTCGAGGGGATCGGGACCGAGGACGGCGTGCGGCTCACGACGATCGACGTGCCGCGGGACCTCGAGGCGAACGCCCACCGCGACCTCGGCGTCTTCTCCCCGCGCAGCGACTGGACCGTGGGGGAGCAGGTGTTCCCCGCCGGCTCCCTCGTGGTCGGCGACTTCGCCTCCTTCCTCGACGGGGAGCCGGGCCTCCACCTGCTCTTCGAGCCCACGGACTCCACCTCCCTCGACGGCATGACCATCACCCGCAGCACGATCGTGCTCTCGATCCTCGAGGACGTCGTGCACCGGCTCGAGGTCCACCACCGCGACGAGGACGGCGCGTGGGTCAGCCAGGACCTCTACCCCGAGCTGCGCGGAGCGCTCGGCGTCGCCGCCTTCGACGCGGACGAGGACGACCGCGTCTGGATCACCGTCACCGACTTCGTGGAGCCCACGACCCTGCTGCTCGGCGACCTCTCCGAGGTGCCCCATGGCGGCGCCCCCGGCGAGCTCGAGACGATCAAGCGCGCCCCGGCCCGCTTCGACGCGGAGGGCATGGACGTCACCCAGCACTTCACGACGAGCGAGGACGGCACCCGCGTGCCGTACTTCGAGATCTCGCCGCGCGGCGCCGAGGAGGCCGCCGAGGCCGGCACCCCCGTGCCCACCCTGCTCTACGGCTACGGCGGCTTCGAGATCTCCCTGACCCCGAGCTACCTCGGCCCGATCGGGAAGGCCTGGATCGAGCGCGGCGGCCGCTACGTCATCGCGAACATCCGCGGCGGCGGCGAGTACGGCCCCCGCTGGCACCAGGCGGCGCTCACCGAGCACCGCCACCGCGCCTACGAGGACTTCGCCGCCGTCGCGAAGGACCTCGTGGAGCGCGGTGTCACGGACCGCGAGCACCTCGCGGTGCGCGGCGGCTCCAACGGCGGGCTGCTCACCGGCAACATGCTCACCCGCTACCCCGAGCTGATCGGCGCCGCGGTGATCCAGGTGCCGCTGCTGGACATGAAGCGCTACTCGCACCTGCTCGCGGGCGCCTCCTGGATGGCCGAGTACGGCGACCCGGACACCGAGGACTGGGAGTTCGTGCGCACCTTCAGCCCGTACCACCTGCTCGCGGAGGGGGTCGACTACCCGCCGTCCTTCGTGCTCACCTCGACCCGGGACGACCGCGTGCACCCCGGGCACGCGCGCAAGCTCACGGCGGCGCTCGAGTCCCTCGGGGCGGACGTCCGCTCCTTCGAGAACATCGAGGGAGGACACGGCGGCGCGGCCACGAACGAGCAGGCCGCACGGATGAACGCCCTGCTCTACAGCTTCCTGTGGAGCACGATCGGGCGGGACGAGCGCACCGCGTGAGGTCCGTCGACCTCTTCGAGCGCTCCGCGCAGGACGACCTGCTGCTGCTGCGCGGGGACGTCATGACGGTGCTGCGGGAGATCTCGGGGAAGGACCCGCGGCTGTTCCCGCTGCGGTACGCCCGGCGCACGCCGCGCCATCCGCGGCCGCAGGACCTCGAGGCGGCGCGCCGCGCCGGGGTCGCCGCCCCGCAGGTGCCGCTGCTGCTGATCCCCGACGGGCCCGGCCGCGCCTCGGTGCTGCCCTACGACCGCCTGCGCCGCACCCTCAGCGACCGCGGCATGGACGTCATCATGATGGAGCACCGCGGGGTGGGGCTCTCGCGGCAGGACGGCGCGGGCCGCGACCTGCCGCGCCACGGCATGCGCCTGACGGAGGTGCTCGCGGATCTCGTCGCCGTCCTCGATCACGCGCACGTGCCGGAGGCGGCCGTCTACGGCGCCGGCTACGGCGGCCATCTCGCGCTCGCCCTCGCCGCGCACCATCCGGAGCGCGTGGCCTCCCTGGTGCTGGACTCCCCGCTCATCACCCCGGACGACGAGGCCGCGGGCCGGGACGCGCTGCGCGCCGCCTACTGGGACGGGACGGTCCCGGCGACCTCCTCCACGGCGTCGGTGCTGCGGCGGCTCGTGGAGGAGGGGCAGGTGGAGGGCCGGCACGCGGGAGCGGTGGTGCTCGCGGTGCACGAGCACGGCGGGCCCGCCGCGGTGCGCGACCTCGTGGACCTCCTCGCACTCGGCCGCGGCCGCCTCACCTGGAGCAGCGTGCGCCAGGTGCTCGCCCAGGACTGGCTGCAGTCCACCCCGTACGTCGACGAGCACGACCTCGTCGCCCCGATCGCGCACACCGAGCTCGGATACGGGCACCATGCCGACGGCGGCCCGCTGGACCCGCTGGGCCTCGCCGCCTCGCAGGGCCACGGGGTCCCGCCCTTCGCCGGGGAGCCCTGGGACATGCCCCGCCTCGCCGCGGGGATCACGACGCCGACGCTCGTGCTCGCGGGGGAGCGGGACCTCGTGCGGCCCCCGCACCTCTCGCGTGCGCTCGCCGCGGCGATGCCGGAGGCGGCGATGCTCGAGGTGCCGGGCGCGGGCCACGTGCTGCTCGAGTCGCGCACGCCGCTCGCGCAGGTCGCCGCCCGCTGGGCCGTGAGCGGGGCGCAGATGGAGCTGCCCCGCCTCACCCGGTCGCTCGCGGCGCTCCCCGCGACTCCCGCGGACCAGACCCTCGCGGGCGGCCTCCGGCTCGCGCTCGCCGCGGAGCGGTACTCGCCGTGGCGCCTGCGCGTGGAGTCCGCGCGCACGCGGCGGCACGAGGCGGCGGTGGATCCGACGGCCCGGCGCAGCCGCTCCGTGAAGCTCTGAGGTCGCGCCGGACCGCACCGGCGTGACCTGCACGGACCCTGGTGTCGGGGTCCGGAATCTCCCGATACCCTGTGCGCATGCGCCGTCGAGCCACCGGGATCCGCAGCTCCCTCCCCCTGCCGCCGCGCCGCCGCACGCCCGTGCTCGCGGCCGCCTCGTGCCTCGTCCTCGTGGGCGGGCTCACGGGTCTCGGACTCGCCGGCATGGGACCGCTCGGCGCCCTCGGCGGATCCTCCGCACAGGACGGCGCCGGCAGCGCCGTGGCCTCGACGCCGCCCTCCGCGTCGCCGAGCGCCTCGCCATCCGCCTCGGAGGAGCCGACGGTCGCACCCCCGACCATGGAGCAGCCGACGACCGAGCAGCCCACGACCGAGGCGCCCACGACGGAGGCGCCCGTGACCGAGGCGCCGACGACGGACGCGCCCGCGGTCGAGGAGCCCACCGCCCGGGAGACCGCGGCCGAGGACCCCACCCCCGTCGAGTCGGCGACCACGTCCTCGACGCGAGGCAGCACGACGCGCGGCACCGGCGGGGACCACGGATCCTCGGGGTCGGGGTCGGGGTCGAGCGGCGGATCCTCCTCGGGCGGGACGGGGTCGTCCGGTGGGAAGGGCGGCTCCGGTGGCCAGGGCGGCTCCGGCGGCAGCGGCACCGGCGGGTCGAGTACCCCGTCGGAGTCGGAGGAGCCCGCGAGCCCCTCGCCCTCCGACCCCGCCGATCCCGAGCCCACGACGCCGGACCCCACGGTGCCCGATCCCGATGACGGCACGCCGACCGGCGGCACCCCGGGCGAGGGGACGCCGTCGGAGGGGACCGCCGATCCGGGGGAGCCGGGCGAGGGGACGTCCTCCGGCTCCGCCTCGCCGGTCACCGATCCCGTCGCGAGGACGGGCGCCGGGACGGGCGCGGAGGGCTGAGCCCCGCCCCGTCCGGCGCTCAGGAGCGGCAGGCCACCACGAAGCCGCCGTCGTCCGAGGTCACGGAGTAGGTCGACCCGTACTGCTCGTGCGCCCAGGCGGCGACGTCGGAGGGCGGGGCGCCGCTCCAGGAGAAGGCCTGCTCGTCCACGAGCACGCACTGCGGGACCCGCTGGTTCGGCCCGTGCACCCACTGCACGTCGTGGTCCGGGACCGCACGGGCGAGCAGGGTGATGTCGGAGGCGACGACGGTGCCCTCGGGCAGCGCGTCCAGGGCGCGCTCGGCCGCGGGGAGCCGCGGGCTCTCCTGCCAGGCGGAGGGACGCAGCACGTCCACGAGCGGCAGTGCCCCGCCCAGGGTCGCCGTCACCGCGAGGGACACACCGATCGCGAGGCCGCGCACCACGGCGCCGGGCCGGGCCGCGGAGGTCCCCGTCCAGTCGCCCGCGCGGCCCGTGCGGCGGTCGCCGAGCGCGTCGAGCAGCGCCGCGATCATGACCGGCATGAGGATCGCGCTGTAGTGCCAGGTCCAGTCCCAGTAGAACTCGACCGTGCCGGTGAAGCGCCAGGCGAGCGTGGGCAGCACGAGCACCAGGAGCGGGGAGCGCAGCCCCACCATCCCCGCCAGCGCGAGCAGCATGAGGACCACCTGCCACTTCGAGGCGGGGGTGAACACGTCGAAGACGGACCCGAGGTTGCCCGTGTAGTCGTAGCGCCCGGCCACGTTCAGCAGCGGCAGGATGACGAAGGTCGAGAGCACGAACCAGGCGAGCCCCCAGGCGGCGAGGCCCAGGCCCCAGTGCCGTCCCTCGGCGCGTGACCGCTCCTCCGTGTGCGACCGCCAGGCGATGACGAGCCCCAGCATCAGCACCGTGAGCCCCAGGTCCTCCTTGACCAGGACGAGCGCCCCGCCCCACAGCGCCGCCGCCCGCACCCGCCCGCGCAGCAGGGCCGTGAGGGACAGGGCCAGCAGCGGCACCCCGAAGGCGATCTCGTGGAACTGCACGGCCGCCGCGGCCTGCAGCCCCCAGGACAGCGCGTAGGCGAGGCCCACGAGGGTGCCGGGGAGCGTGCCCAGGCGGTCGATCGCGAGCCGTGCGAGAGGGATCGCGGAGCCGCCCAGCAGCAGCGCCTGCGTCCACAGCAGCGCCGCGCCCGAGGGCCACACCCACCACACGGGGGCGAGCAGCACGAGGATCGGATGGAAGTGGTCGCCCAGCAGGTTCGCGCCGTCCCCCTTGATCGGCACGATCGGGGCGGAGAACGTGCCGTAGTCCTTCGCGAGCTGGGTGAAGATCCCCAGGTCCCAGGACGGCGCGTCGAGTGAGCGCCACTGCTGCACGCCCAGCAGCCCGTAGCCGAGCGCAGCGATCAGGGCGATCAGCGGCGGCACGAGCACCCGCGCCGTGAGCAGGCTCCGCACCGGGCGGGGACCGGCGGCGGCGACGGGGCGGGGCGGGTCGGCGGCGAGGGTCACGGCACGAGCGTAGCGGGAGCGGGACGGCGGGCCCCGGGCCGGCTCACAGGAGCACGATCGCCTGCACCACCAGGATCTTCACGACCATGCCGACGGCGAAGAGGGCGGAGTAGCCGGTCTCCGCGCGCTCGTCGTCCGTGAGCGACTGGACGTGGCCCAGCAGCACCGGCTGGCCCACGAAGCCGGCCATCGCGCCGAGCGTGCGCGGAGTGGACATGCCGAGCCGCCGGCCCAGCTCCCGCAGGGCGAGCACCGACGCGGCCGTGAGCACCGCGGCGAGCAGGGCGATCTGCAGGCCCGTGAGGCTGAAGGCGGTCGCCGCGAAGGAGTGGCCGCTCGCGAGGCCCACGCAGGCGAGGAAGAGCACGAGCCCCAGCTGCCGGATCGTGAGGTTCGCGGCGCTCGGCATCGTCCACACGAGCCGGCCCGTCCGCTCGATCCGGCCCAGCACGAGGCCCACGACGAGCGGACCGGCGGCCGCGCCGAGCGCGACGGAGGCCCCGCCGCCGAGCGGGACCGCGACGAGCCCCGCGAGCACGCCGAGGGCGATGCCGAGGCCCGCGCTCGTCCAGTCCACCTCGGTGATGCGCTGCTCGCTGTCCCCGAACAGGGCGGAGATCTCGCCCATCCGCTCGCGCGGCACGACCACCCGCACCCGGTCGCCGAGGTGCAGCGGCATGTCCGGCACGGCGAGCAGGTCCCGGTCCCCGCGGCGCACCCGGGTGATGATCCCTCCGAACCGCGAGGGGATCCGCAGCTGGGCGACGGTGCGCCCGGCGATCTGCGGGTCGGAGACCACCCAGCGGCGGTAGTCGACGACGGAGCGGTCGTCCGCGAGGTGCTCCGGGACCACGTGCCCCAGGGCCCCCGCGGCGAGCCGCACGGCCTCCGGCACGCCGACGAGCAGCAGCCGGTCGCCCACCTCGAGCGAGTCCTCCGGCCGGGCGACGCGCACGGCGCCGCCGCGCAGCAGGTAGGACATGCGCACCTGGCCTCCCGCGAGGCCCGTCGTCGCGGCGATGCCGGGGATCTCCCGCACCGTCATCGCCCGCTCGACCTCGACGGTCACGGTGAGCAGGCCCGCCGCGGAGGACGGCGCCGGGTCCCGGTGCCCCCGCAGCGGACGGTGCGCGACGGCGGAGAGCACGAGCAGGGAGACGACGACGCCGACGGGGTACCCGATCGCGAAGCCGATCGCCGGCTGCGGGGAGCCGCCGGTCGCCGCGGTCGCCGTGTCGAGCGCGGGGGAGGCGGTGGTCATGCCGGCGAACATGCCGCCGATCGCGCCCGTGTCCAGTCCCAGCAGCCGCGCCGCACCGAGGCTCGCGGCGCCCACGAGCACGAGCAGCACGGTCGCCCCGAGCACGAGCCGGGTCTGGGTGCGCAGGTCCCGGAAGACGGTCGCGCCCGCGGCGAGGCCCGTCGTGTAGACGAACAGGGCGAGGCCGAGCGCCTGCAGCAGTGCGAGCCCCTCGCCCAGGCGCGGATCGAGCGCGCCCACGGCGAGCCCCACGAACAGCGCGCCCGCCGCACCGAAGCGCACAGGCCCCAGCCGCACCGATCCGAGGGCCGAGCCCGCCGCCATGACGAGGAGCAGGACGAGCAGTGGGGAGGCGGCGAGGAAGTCCAGCATGCGACGAGCCTAGAACGCGGGGACCGTGACTCCGCAGGTCAGAGCGTGACGTGATCGGAACGTCACCGTGTCGTCCCGGTCACGGCCGAATAACGGTTTGCGTCTCCGGGGCGGTTCCGGCCCCGTGACGCGGCGCACATGGTCGAATGCCGCCAGCGGTGCGCCCCGGGAACGGTCCCGGAGGCGCGCGAGCGCGGCGCACCGCCCGTCCCCACCCCGGAGGTCCTCCTCGATGTCCGTCAGATCCACGCCGCCCTCTCCCTCCTCGCCGCCGTCGGCCCCGCGCCGGCACCTCCCGCGGGCCCGCGGGCTCCTCGCCGGGACCGCCGGCGCCGCCCTCGTCGCCGGGCTGCTCACCGCCCCCGCCGCCCTCGCCGCCCCCGCGGACCTCGACCCCCTCGGCTCCGCCTCCGAGCTCGGCGTCGACGTCCCCGTCCAGGACGACCTCCTCGACGGCGCCGCCGAGGCGATCCCCGGCCGCTGGCTCGTGCAGGTCTCCGGCGACCCCGCCCTCCAGGGCGGCAGCGCGGGCGCCAACCGCACCACCCAGAAGAAGGTCGAGGACTCGGCGGAGGCCGCCGCGGTCCCCTTCACCGTGCAGCGCTCCTTCACGGGCGGCTGGAACGGCATGTCGGTCTCCATGGACGATGCCGACGTCGCCGCCCTCCGCCAGGTCCCCGGCGTCGAGGCCGTCTTCCCGGTGCTCGCCGTCGAGGCCCCGCGGCCCGCCGACGCCGCCCCCGAGGACGAGTACGGCAACGCGATGACCGGGGCGGACACGCTCCAGCAGGTCGACGGCCTCACCGGCGACGGCGTGAAGGTCGCCGTGATCGACTCCGGCATCGACTACAACAACCCCGACCTCGGCGGCGCCGGGACGGACGACGAGACCGCCGACTTCCCCGGCGATCGCGTGATCGGCGGCTACGACTACGTGGGCGACGACTACGACTCCTCCACCGCGGGCAGCACCCCGCAGCCCGATGCGTACCCCGACGACTGCGGCGGCCACGGCACGCACGTCGCCGGCATCATCGGCGCCGACGGCGAGGTCACCGGGGTGGCGCCCGAGGCGGACCTCCTCGCGTACCGGATCTTCGGCTGCGACGGCACGAGCGACACCGACGTGATCCTCGCGGCGATGGAGCAGGCTCGGGCCGACGGCGCCGACGTGGTCAACATGTCCCTCGGCGCCTCGTTCATGACCTGGCAGGACTACCCGACGGCGCAGCTCGCCGACTCCCTCGTCGCCTCCGGCACGACCGTCGTGATCTCCGCCGGCAACTCCGGCACCTCCGGCACCTTCTCGAGCGGCGCGCCGGGCGTGGCCTCCGACGCGATCACCGTCGCCTCCGTGGACAGCACCCACCGCCGCTCGCCCTTCGCGACCGCCGCCGGCGCCGACCGCGGCTACGCGGCCGCCGAGGGCGCCGTCGCCCCGCCCACCTCCGGTGAGCTCACGCTCGTCGCGGCGGGCGAGGCCGGCACCGATGCCGCGCTCGCCTGCGACCCCGCCGCCGTCCCCGCGGCGACGGGCGAGGGCCAGGCGCTGCTCGTCTCGCGCGGCACCTGCAGCTTCCGCGAGAAGGCGCTCGCCGGCGAGTCCGCCGGCTACGACGCCGTGATCCTCCACAACAACGCCCCCGGCTCCCTCTCGCCGACGGTCGAGGGCGACCCCGCCCTCACGATCCCCGTGGTCATGGCCTCGCAGGCGGACGGCCTCGCCCTCCAGGAGGCACTCGCCGCCGGCCCGGTCACCTGGGCCTGGCAGGAGGGCACCACGGTGCTCGAGAACGAGACCGCCGGCCTCGTCTCCGACTTCTCCTCCTACGGCCTGACCGCGGAGCTGGAGCTCAAGCCCGACATCGCCGCCCCCGGCGGCTCCATCTGGTCCACGCTCCCGCTCGAGGAGGGCGGACACGGCTCCATGTCCGGCACCTCGATGGCCGCTCCGCACGTCGCGGGCGCCGCCGCGCTGCTGCTCGAGAAGCCCCCGGAGCTCACCCCGGCGCAGGTCAAGTCCGCGATGATGAACACCGCCGACCCGCTGACCTGGTCCCTCGCCCCGGACCAGGGCTACCTCGAGCCCGTCCACCGCCAGGGCGCGGGCCTGCTCGACCTCGTCTCCGCCGCGCATACGACGACCAGTGTCGCGGAGCCGTCGATCTCCCTCGGTGAGGGCGAGGACGGCCCCCGCACCGTGACCATCACGGTCGCGAACGCCGCCGACGAGGACCGCACCTACGACGTCGGCGTCCGCCACGGCGTCGCCACCGGCGCCCCGACCTCGGACCCGGAGTTCTACGCCGCCGAGGGGATCGCGGAGCCCTCCGCGAGCACCGTCACCGTCCCCGCCCACGGCAGCGCCGACGTCGAGGTGACCCTCGGCGAGGACTTCGGCGAGGACGGCATCATCTACGGCGGCTGGGTGACGCTGACCGGCACCGACGAGGACCTCGTGGTCCCCTTCGCGGGTCTCTCCGGCGACTACCAGGCGCTCACCGTGCTCGACGACGCCGGCGCCGGCCTGCCTGCGCTCGGCGTCTCCGACGGCGAGGGCAGCGTGAACCTCGATCCCGACGGCGGCCACACGTACACGATGCAGGACGGCGATGTCCCCTACCTCGCGTACTCCCTCGCCTACCCGGCGGAGCGCTTCGAGGTCCGTGCCTACGAGGTGAAGAAGAACGGGAAGCTGAAGATCGTGAACCCGTCCGTCGGCCACGTCGCCGCGGAGGACCACCTCGGTCGCACCGAGTCCCCCGAGGTCTGGGCCTGGGACGGCAGCTACGCGCTGAAGAACGAGAAGTCCAAGTCGGTCAAGAACGGCGACTACCTGCTCGAGCTGCGGGTGCTCAAGCCGCTCGGCGACGCCTCGGACCCCTCGGACTGGGAGACCTACACGTCCCCCCGGTTCACCATCGCGAACCCGACGCCCGGCAAGCCCGGGGCGCACTGACGCGCTGAGCGCGCACCGATGACGATCGGGCGGCGATCCCCTCGGGGTCGCCGCCCGTCGTGCATCCGGCACGGATCCGGGTCGGGCCCGCGCCGCGGGCTCAGCCGATCGAGCAGGCCACGCCGTTGAACCCGTGGTTGCAGTACCCGCCGGGGTTCTTCGCGAGGTACTGCTGGTGCTCGGGCTCCGCCGTGTAGTAGCGGCCGTCGCCGGCCTCCGCGAGCGGGGCGAGCTCTGTCGTGATCGCGCCACGGCCCGCCGCGTCCAGATCGCGCTGGTAGCGCTCGGCGCTGTCCCGCACCACGCGGCCCTGGGCCTCGGAGGTCCAGTAGACGGCGCTGCGGTACTCGGTGCCCACGTCGTTGCCCTGACGGTTCGCCGTCGTCGGGTCGTGCTGCTCCCAGAAGGCGGTGAGCAGGGCGCGGAGGGTCTCCTCGCCGCCCGTGTAGACCACCCGCACGGCCTCGGCGTGACCCGTCCGTGCGGAGAACACCTCCTCGTAGGTGGGATGCGCGGTGAAGCCGCCCGCATAGCCGGCGGAGGTCGTGTGGACGCCCGGCACCTCCCAGGCGATGCGCTCCACGCCCCAGAAGCAGCCGCCCGCGAGGACGATCTCCTCGGAGCCCGCCGGCCAGGGGGCCGGGTCCGTCGGCGCGTCGGGGCCGAGCATGTCCGTGCCGAGCACCGCGTGCTCGCGCACCAGGGGATAGGCGTAGCCGGGACGCCCCGGGAGGGCCTCCTCGCGCGAGATCATCTGCTTCTTGTGCCCGTACAGGAGGTCCATCATCTGCCACATGCCGACCACGCTAGACCTCCCGCGCACGGCGGTGGAAGCGGAGGTCGCGCACGGAACACGGGGATCCGCCCAGGGCGTACCGGGAGGGCCGTGGGGCCGACGGGACCCGTCTCAGCGCTCCCGGCGGGGGAGCACCACGACCGTGAGCGCGGCGAGCGCGAGCACCGCGGGGACCAGCATCCAGGGGCCGAGGTCCACCCGGGAGACGAGCAGCACGAGCCCGGCGCCCGCCGCGGAGGCCACGAGGACCATCAGGTGCGCACGCCCCGTGAGCGCCCACGCGGCGCGGGTGAGGCGGCCGTGCAGCGGGATCGTCGCCGCGAGCGCCCACGCGCAGTGCGCCGCGAGCAGGCACAGCGCCACGAGCACGGCCCGGCCCGCGGTCAGCTCCGCCTGCGGCACGAGCCCGAGCACCACGGCGGCGGAGGCGAGCAGTCCGAGGTCCGAGTCCGGGGCGAGGGTCGAGGCGATCAGCCCCGCGATCGCGGCGAGGGAGAGCAGCGCCGGACCGAGTCCCGAGAACAGGCCACCGGGCATCGTGAGCAGCAGCGCGGCCACGGTCGCGGCGAGGCCGAGCAGGCGCAGCCCCGCCTGCTCGGGGCTCACCGTGCGCAGCAGGAGCAGCCCCCGGGCGAGCGGGTCGACGAACCGCTGGACCCACCGCATCAGGACCGCCTCCGTCGCGGCGCGGTGCGGGCGGCGGTGAGCGAGAGCAGCACGGGGGCGAGCGAGCTCGGCCCCTCCCAGGGCGTGACCGGCACCCCGGACTCCCGCAGCTCGCGCACGGTCTCCTCCCGCTGCAGGCGCCGCAGCGCCCAGGCCTCCGCCCAGAAGCGCTCGCTCGCGCGGCCGTCCACGGCGAGCGGCCGGCCGTGGAGCACCGAGGTGTCGCCCACGCTCGCGGGCAGGGTGTCCACGACGACGACGTCCGCCCCGTGCGCGACGAGCACCCCGATCTGCTCGATCGCGGGCACGGCGAGCAGCGGGGAGCAGAAGACCACGAGCGTGCCCGGCCGCACGGTGCGCAGGCGCCGCGCGGGCTTCGGGGCGCCCGTGTCCCGGGCGGCGCGCGAGAGGGCGTCGGTGAGCACGCGCAGCTGCCGCGGACCGGTCCCCGGGCGCACGGGGCCCAGCAGATGGCCCACGTCGAACACGCCCACCCGGTCCCCGGCGCTCAGGTAGTGGCGGGCCACGGCGGCCGTGGCCCGCACGGTCACGTCGAGGCTGCTGGGGGCGTCCGGCCCCGCCCACGGCGCGGGCAGGACGTCCGCGATCGTGTCCGTCACGATGAGCACGTCCGTGTCCTGCTCGGTGAAGGTCGCGTTGGTGTGGAGGGTGCCGGTGCGGTTCGTGACCCGCCAGTTCACGCGGTGCAGGCGGTCGCCAGGGCGGAAGGCCCGCACCTCCGCGAGGGCCGTGCCGTCCCCGCGCCGGCGGGAGAGGTGCACCCCGCTCACGCCGATCGGGGTGGGCACCTCGACGGGGGCCTCGAGCACCGAGGCGTCCGGCAGCACCTGCACGTGCACGGGGGTGACCTCGACCTGCGCGCGCGAGGCGCCGAGGGGATCGGAGGCGAGGACGTGGAGCGGGCCCACCGCGATCCGGCCCCAGCGCCGGGCGCGCACCGCGATCCGCACCGCGCCGTCCCCCGCGAGGGAGCCGTGCGGCGGCGTGAGATCGCTGTGGCGGGTGAGCGGCACGGTCACCGCGGTGAGCACCCCCGGCCCCGTGCGCACGTCCACCGCGACGCTCGAGCCCTCCTCGACGATCCGCCGCGACGCCGCGACCCGTGCGGAGGGCACGCCCTCGGGATCACGGCGGAGCACCGCGACGAACGCCCACACGAGCAGCGGCACGACGACGAGGAGCACGAGCGGGCGCCCCACGAGCACCGCGAGCAGCGCCCCGCCGCCGCCCACGGACCCGGCGCGCACGAGCGCGGCCGACGGCCGGTCGCGCAGGCGCCGGGTCGTCGACGGGGGAGCGGGGGAGGAGGTCATCCGGCGCCGCCGGCCCGCGCGCCGACGGGGCCGGGCGTCGCCGAGGGCTGCTCCGCGGCGGGGACCGGGACCTGCTCGAGCACCGCGGAGACCACACCCGCCCCGGTCGCGTTCTGCAGCCACAGCTCGGGCTTGACGGTCACGCGGTGGTCGAGCGCCGGGTGGGCGAGGGCCTTGACGTCCTCGGGGACCACGTAGTCGCGGCCGCGGATCACCGCGAGCGCCCGCGCGCACGTGATGAGCGCGAGGGTGCCGCGGGGCGAGGCGCCCACGAGGGCGTGCGCGTGCTCGCGGGTGCGGCCCACGAGCTCGACCGCGTACCGGCCCACGGCGTCGGCCACGTGCACCGTCTCCACGGCGGCCTGCACGGCGAGCAGGCCCTCGCCGTCGAGCACCTGGGGGACGGACTGCTCCTCCTGGCGACGCACGAGGCGACGGGAGACCACGTCCCACTCCTCCTCGGGCGTCGGGTAGCCGAAGGAGAGCCGCAGCAGGAAGCGGTCCAGCTGGGCCTCGGGGAGCGGGTACGTGCCCTCGTGCTCGACGGGGTTCGCGGTCGCGAGCACGTGGAAGGGGCGGGGCAGCGGGCGGGTCGTCCCCTCGACCGAGACCTGCCGCTCCTGCATCGCCTCGAGCAGCGCGGACTGGGTCTTCGGCGGGGTCCGGTTGATCTCGTCGGCGAGCAGGAGGCCCGTGAAGACGGGACCGGGCCGGAACACGAACTCCCCCGTGAGCTGGTCGAACACCTCGGCGCCGGTGAGATCGGCGGGCAGCAGGTCCGGTGTGAACTGGGCGCGCGTGAAGGGCAGCCCGAGCGCCTGCGCGAAGGAGCGCGCGGCGAGGGTCTTGCCGAGCCCCGGGAGGTCCTCGAGCAGCACGTGACCGCCCGCGAGGACCCCGGCGAGCACGAGCTCGAGGACGGTGCGCTTGCCCACGACCGCGCCCTCGACGGCATCGAGCACACGGGCCGCCGCGCGGCTCGCGGCGGGTACGTCCGACGGCGGGGGCGTCCTCGCTCCGGCCGTGGGGGCGGGGTGCTGCGGGGTGTGGGTCATGGGAGCCTCTCCTCGTCGGCGGCGGCGAGCTGTCTCAGGTGGCGGTGCAGGGCGGCCCGGTCCACGGGCACGGCCTCGGGGCCGTCGGGTCCGCTGCGGCGCGGCAGGTCCAGGTGCACGCCGCGCGCCGCGGCGAGGCCCTCGAGCTCCCGCACGAGCGCGCCGGTCGTCATCCGGCGGCGCGGGCCGGCGCCGTGGATCGTCTCCTCGAGCCGCCGCACCCGCTGGTCCTGCGCATGGGGCAGGGCGTAGTCGACGTCGAGGTCCAGCGGCGGGGAGTGCAGCTGGTCGGCATGGTCCACGCCGACATGCACCCACCAGGCGATCGCCCCGGCCGCGAGGCCGAGCGCGAGCGGCAGCGGGAGCGCGAGCTGCAGGTCGAACAGGGAGCACACGAGCACGACGACGAGCGCGGTCGCGGCGCCGATCAGCAGCCGCACCGCGAGACCCGTGCCGCGCCCGTTCACGGCGCCTCCTGCAGCTGCGACTCGAGCCGCTCGAGCAGCAGCAGGGCGCGGTCGCGGTCCGCCTCGACGAGCGGGTGCGGGTCGAACAGGGCGCGCCGGTACAGTCCGGCGAGCTCGTCGAGGGCGGCGGCGTCGAGCGCGAGCGCGCCGAGCACCGCCACGACGTACTCGAGGGTCGTCTGCGAGGGAGCACGGCTCACCCCGGCCCGGCCGATCGCCCGCTCGAGGGCGAGCCAGGCGGCGATCACCGCGTCGTGCGCGGAGACGACGGTGGAGAGCGAGCGGCGGGCCTCGGCGAGCGCGTCCCGGGCCTGCTCCGTCGTGAAGCCCTCCTCGTCCTCCACCTCGCCGGCGCCGCGCAGCCGCTCCGGGGCGAGGCGCCACATGCGATAGGCGACGAGGGCCACGAGGGCCGCGGCGATCACGCCGAGCACCACGAGGATCCGCACGAAGGACTCCCGGGACATCGGGTCCATCGGCGGGGGGATCGTGGGCTGGTCCTCCGTCGCCCATTCGGGCTCCTCATAGGCCTGGCCCTCGGCCGGCGGCGGGGGAGCGGTGCGCTCCTGCCCGTCGAACAGGGCGATCGTGCCGCGATCCGCCCCGGCGCCCAGGGCGAGCATCGCCAGGGCGAGCACGCCGAGCAGGACCAGCAGCGGCGCGAGCGCGCGGCGGCGTGGGGCCCTGCCCGGGGCGGTCATGCCCTCGTGCTCCCGTGCGGTGACGCGACGATCACCGACTGCTCCCCGGCGATCCGGGTGAGCACGAGCGTCGCGGCCTCGTCGCCGAAGCGGCGGGGACGCAGCCTGCGGCGCAGCTCCTCGGGCTCGACGGCGGTGCCCCGCTTCTTGATCTCGAGCACCCCGATCCGGTGCTCCCGCAGGTAGCCCGTGAGGGCCTTGATCGAGAAGGGCATGACGTCGCGGACGGCGTAGCCGCGGGCGAGGGGCGAGTCGACGCGGCGGTCCGCGGTGAGATAGGCGATCGTCGGGTCGAGGGTGCGCGCCCCGAGCCGCTCGGCGAGGGCGCCGAGCAGACCGGCGCGGATGACGGCGCCGTCGGGCTCGTAGAGGTGGTCGCCGAGCGCACCGGGCACCGGGTCGCCGGGGGAGTCCGCGCGCAGGTCCAGCCGGTGCGCCCCCTCACGGCCGATGACCAGGGCGGAGGACCGGACCCCCTCGCGCGCGAGCGGGCCGCACCACAGCACCGCCTCGAGCACGCTCCCGTGCAGGGACAGCCACTGGACCTCGACCTCCTCGGGCAGCGCGGAGCGGTCCACGGCCGGGCCGAGCTTCGCGCCGAGCGCGCCGAGCGTCCCGGGCGCGGCACCGCCGCGCTCCCCGAGCCGGCGGGCGAGGTCGAGCACGAAGGACAGCGGCGGCTCGTACTCCTCGGGGTCGTGGAGCCGGCGGGCGCCGCGCGCCGAACCGCGCGCGGGAGCGCGGCGGGCGGGATCCAGCCAGATGCCGTCGGTCAGCGCGGGGTCGTGGTCCTCCGCGCTGCCCAGGTGCACGGCCGTGGAGGGGAAGGGGCGCAGGTTGACGGTCGCGACGGCCACCGTGAGCGGGTCCCGGTCCACGGCGCGCACGTCGAGGCCGAGGCCCGCGAGGGCCATCGCGTCCCCGCCGATCCCGCAGCCCAGATCCGCCACGGCGGAGACCCCGGCGCGCTGGAAGCGCTCCGCGTGCAGGGCCGCGACCGGCAGGCGGGTCGCCTGCTCGAGGCCGTGCTCGGTGAACAGCATGGAGCGCGCGAACTCGCCGAACTTCTCCTCGCCGCGGGCGCGCAGGCGTGACTGCGTGAGGGCGGCGGAGACGAGCTCCGGGGAGTGACCCGCCTCGCGCAGGGAGCTCGAGCGGGAGAGCACGTCCTGCTCCCGGTAGGGCGGGAGGGAGTTCAGCAGCGCCCAGCCCTGGGGGTNGTGCAGCAGGGGCTCGATCGCCCGCGCGGCGTCGTCGGCAGGGGCGGAGGGCATACCCGACACCCTACCGGCGGCGACGCGCCGGCGCGGCCGTTCAGGCGTGCGCGTCCAGCACGAGCTTCCCGCGCGTGTGACCCTCCGCGAGCAGGCGGTGCGCGCGTGCGATCTCGCCGAGCGGCAGCACGGTGGAGGCCTCGAGCGGGTAGGCGCCCGAGCGCAGGCCCTGCACGAGGTGGTCGAGGCGGTCGCGGCCGGGCACGAGCTGCGGCACGTGCACCTCGATGCCGCGCTCGGTCGCGGGGGAGGTGTCCGCGAGGGTGGGGAGGGTGACGATCCGCCCGCCCGGGGCGAGATGGTCCAGGCTCGGCACGAAGGTGGTGAAGTAGTGCGTGTCCAGCACGACATCCACGCCGCGGCCGCCCGTCGCCTCGTCGATCTCGGCGCGCCAGTCGGCGTCGTCGTACGCGATCGGGGTCGCGCCCAGCTCGCGGATCCGCTCCGCGTTCGCCGCGCGGCCCGTGGCCCACACCTGGGCGGCGCCGGCCTCGAGGGCCATGGGGATCAGCAGCTGTCCGACGCCGCCCGCGCCCCCGTGCACGAGCACCGTCTCGCCCTCGGCGATCCGGGCGCTGTCTCGCACCACGGCGATCGCCGTGAGGCCCACGAGGGCGAGGCCCGCCCAGCGGGGGAGCTCCTCGGCGGTGACCTCGTCCGGGATCGGGGCGAGATCGTCCGCCGCGATCGCGATGACCTCCGCCGCCGTGCCGCGCTGGTCCGCGCCGGCGCGCATGCCGAACACCCGGGTGCCGGGGGCGACGCCACGCGCCTCGAGCTCCGCCTCGTCGAGGTCGGGACCGGCGGAGAGCACCACGCCCGCCATCTCGCGGCCCGTCCCCGCGGGGAGCACGAGATCCTTCGAACGACCGGAGGAGCCGTCGCGGATCTTGTAGTCCAGAGGGTTCAGGCCCACGTAGGCGACCTCCACGAGCACCTCGCCCGGGCCCGCCACGGGCTGCGGGGCGTCGGTGTGGAGCGTCAGGACCTCGGGGCCGCCGAAGCTGTCGAAACGGATCTCACGCATGGCTCCATGATGCACCGGGAGACGGGGAGGTGGCAGGGTGCACCATGGGAACGGACCGTGATGGGACGATGCCACCGAGCACGGAGCCGCAGGCCGAGGAGGAGCAGCATGGGTGAGCACCGCGGCGATCCGTGGCAGTGGCGCGACGAGATCGTGCAGGCGCACGGCGCCGGGCGTCACGACACGTCGCACCACAGCGATCGCGGCCCGTCGGCCGGCCCGCTGCCGCGCACCTCCCTCGTCCCGCTCGCGGAGGTGGCCGGCCGGGTGCTCGCCGCGCCCCTGACCAGCCCCGAGGCGCTCCCCGCCCAGGACCTCTCCGCGATGGACGGCTTCGCCGTGCGCCGCGCCGAGCTCACCGCCCCCGGCGCGACCGTGCTCCCCGTCGTCGCGGACCTCCCCGCCCGGCCCGGTCACCCCGCACCGCTGCCGCCCGGCACCGCCGCCCGCATCATGACGGGCGCCCCGCTGCCGCCCGGGGCGGACGCCGTCGTCCCCGTCGAGGACACCGACGCGGATCCCGCCGGCCCCGTCCCCGCCGCCGTGCGGATCACCCTCGCCTCGCCCCTGCCCCCGCGCAAGCACGTGCGCGGTCCCGGGGAGGAGGTCACCCGCGGCGAGGAGCTCGCCCCCGCCGGGACCCGGGTGGGCGCCGCCCTCATCGGGCTCGCCGCCGCCCTCGGCGTGACCGACCTCGAGGTGCACGCGCCGCCGCGGGTGGGCATCGTCGTCACCGGGGACGAGCTCACGGGCGCCGGCCCGGCCGTCCCCGGGACCGTCCGCGAGTCCGACGGGACGATGCTCGCCGCCGCGCTCGTGACCCACGGGGCGATCCCGCGGGTGCTCCGCGGCCCCGACGACCCCGCCCGGCTCCGCGCGGTGCTCGCGGACGCCGCCCGGGACGCGGACCTCGTCGTGACGACCGGCGGGATCGGCCACGGCGCCTACGACGTGGTGAAGTCGCTGCTGGGCCCGGGCGGTGACGGCACCTCCCGCTTCGCGCACCTCGCCCTGAGGCCCGGCGGGCCGCAGGGGCACGGGACCCTGCCACCTGCCGACGGGGCCGACCACGGCACGCCCGTCGTGCACCTGCCCGGCACCCCCGTCGGCGCGCTCGTGGGCTACCACCTCTTCGTGCGGCCGCTGCTGCCGGGGCCCGCCCCCGCGCCGCGCCGCGTGCTCGTGGGGGAGGGCTCCTTCGCGGTGCGCCGCCCGGGGCTCACCGTCGTCGCCGGGAGGCTGCGCCGCGGGGCCGACGGGGGCGAGAGCGTGGACACGCTCCCCGGACGGCGGCTCGGCCCCTACGGTCGGGCGGACGCGCTCGTGCTGCTCGACGGGTCGCTCCCTGCCACGGCGGCTCCGGGGGAGAGCGTGCTCGTCCTCGATCTCTGAGCAGGTCATGGGCGGGCGGTTCCACTACCGTGGGTCCATGCCCGCCGCGCCCGATCCCGCCGCACCGCTGATTCTGCGCCCCCGCAGCGCGGAGGTGATCACGATCGTCGTGGCCGTCGCCGCGGCGCTGCTCGCCCTCGATGCGGTGCTGCGCGCCGGGCTCACCGGTGCGCTGCTGCTGCCCGGGCTGCTGCTGCTCCTCGCCGTCGTCTGGGCGCTCCTGTGGGCGCCGAGGGTGGTGCTGCACCGCGAGAGCCTCGAGATCCGCAACGTGTGGCGCACCCACATGCTGCCCTTCACCGCGATCCGCGAGGTGCGCCTCGGCGCCATGCTCCGCGTCGACGCGATCACGGCCGACGGCACCGAGCAGACCCTCACCGCCTGGAACGCCCCCGGCCTGCGCCGCGACAACCCGCTGCGCCGCCGCGAGGCCGCGGCCGACGGCGGCCCCCGCGTGCGCATGGGACCCGAGGAGCGCCTGCGCAAGGACCAGCGCGACTCGCGCAGCGCGATCGTCGTGGACCGCGTCGAGGCCTGGCAGGAGCACCACGAGGCGGAGGTCGGCACCGGCCGCGCCCGCACCCGCTGGAACGTGCCCGTCATCGCCGTGCTCGCAGTGACGCTCCTGCTCGTCGTGCTCCGCGCGGTGCTCTGAGCGCACAGCGAAGGGCCCGGCCACCGCAGGTGCGGTGACCGGGCCCTCGTTCGCGGTACGACGCTCAGGTTCTGCTTGTCTCGCCTGATCTCCTACCGCTCGTTCCTCGCAGTACGTCGATCAGGCTCTGCTTCTCCTGCCTGATCTCCTACCGCTCGTTCCTCGCAGTACGTCGATCAGGCCTTGATACCCACCTGGGTCCAGTCGGTGTTCTCGAACTGGGACGCGCCGGTGTTCACGACGCCCTTCTTCACGCCCACGATGTTCGGCGTCGCGTAGAAGGGGATGAGCACGAAGGACTCGGCGATGACCTTCGAGATCTCGTTGGCGACCTTGTGGCGCTCGTCGAGGTCGAAAGCGGCCTTGATCTGCTTGTCCAGATCGCCCAGGCGGTCGTCCGCGAAGTTCGTGTAGTTCTGCTGGGAGTCCAGCGGGTACACGAGGTTCACGGAGGAGGACTCCGGGAACTGCGAGCCCACCCACGAGAAGGTCACCATGTCGAAGGTCTTCGGGTTGATGTAGTCGTCGAAGTACGCGTCGGAGGGGACCGTCTGCAGCTCGACGTTCAGACCCACCGCGTTGAGGTTGGTCTGCACCTGGCGGGCGCGGTCGGAGTTCGACTTGGTGTCCGCCGGGATGATGATCGAGAGGTCGAAGGTCTTGCCGTCCTTCTTCCGCTTGTCGCCGTCGAGCGCCCAGCCGGCCTCGTCGAGCAGCTTGCCCGCGGCCTCGGCGTCGTACTTCAGACCCCCGAAGGAGTCCTCGTAGCCGTCCTGGCCGGGCATGTACACGAAGTTGTCGACCAGCTGGATCGGGGCCTCGAGCGGGCCCACCACGGCGCGGCCGATCGCGTCGCGGTCGATCGCGCGGGCGATCGCCTCGCGGACCTTGACGTCCTCGAGCTTGCCGTCGGCGCCCTTGACGTTCATGGTCAGGTGCGTCCAGGTGAGGCCGTTCGTGGACTGGATCTCCGCATCGGAGCGGGTCTTCGCCTGGGAGAGCACGTCACCGTTCGCGATGTCGAGGAGGTCGATCTCGCCGTTCGCGAAGGACTGCGGCTGCGTGGTCTGGTCCACCACCGAGAAGGTGATCGTCTCGAGCTTGGGGGCGCGGCCCCACCACTTGTCGTTGCGCTTGATGTTCACGACGCCCCCGGTGGTGTCCACGGAGTCCACGGTGAAGGGGCCCTTGGAGGGGGTCGGGGTCGAGACGTAGGACTCGTTCCACGCCTTCGCGGACTCCGAGACCTTCTTCGGGACGTCCGGGTGCACCACGGTGATCCAGTCGATGAAGGGCTCGGAGAAGACGATCTCACCGGTGTACTCGTCATCGGTCTGGGTGATCGACGTGATCTGGTCCCAGCCCACCGTGGAGCCGATCTGGTAGTCCTCGTTCTCGCCCGAGTTCGCCTTCCACTGCGAGATGAGGTCCTCGACCACGATCGGGGAGCCGTCGTCCCACACGCCCTTGGGGTTGTAGGAGAAGGTGACCGTCTGCGGGTCCTCGCTCGTGAGCTCGGCCTTCGCGATGTAGTCCGGGTTCAGGGTCTTCTCGCCGGACTCGGAGTAGGTGATCTCCGCGCCGGCGCCGAGCGGGCCGCGGATGTCGCTGAGGTCGGCGAGGAGGCCGTCGGCGTGGTTGTAGTTCCAGTTGTTGGGCAGCTGGGACACGGCGAGCTTCAGCGAGCCGCCGTCCGGCACCTGGTCGTAGTCCAGACGCTCCCAGGCGGTGCTGGGCAGCGCGGCCGCCTCCTCCGCGGCGGAGGAGTTCTCCTCGGCGGCCTTCGAGGCCTGCTCCTCGGCGGACTGCTGGCCGCAGGCGGCGAGCGCGGCGGCGCTGCCGACGACGCCGGTGCCGGCGAGGAACAGACGGCGGGTGCTCGTGATCTTCATGTTGTTTCTCTCTTCCTGGGTGGGATGCTGCGTCAGGCGCTGGTCACGGACGACTGGGAGGCGGCGTCGACGGTGTCGAGCCGGGAGATGGAGTCCACGTGGTGGCAGGCCACCCGTGAACCCCCGTGGAGCACGGGGACCGGGTCCTCGCCGCGGCACCGCTGCTGCTTGCCCTCGGGGAGGAGCGAGATCAGCGGGCACCGGGAGGCGAAGTTGCAGCCGGCGATGTCCTCCGCCGGGCTGGGCTGGTCGCCGGCGAGGATGATCCGGCGGCGCGTGCGCTCGACCTCGGGATCCGGGACCGGCACCGCGCTCATGAGCGCCCGCGTGTACGGGTGGCGCGGCGAGGCGTAGACCTCCGCGACCGGGCCGTACTCGACGATGCGCCCCAGGTACATGACGGCGATCGTGTCCGCGATCTCGCGGACGATCGCCAGGTCGTGGGCGACGAACAGGTAGGACAGGCCCAGCTTGTCCCGCAGGTCCTCGAGCAGGTTGACGACGCCCGCCTGCACCGACACGTCCAGCGCGGAGACCGGCTCGTCGAGCACGAGCACCTTGGGCTCGGTGATGAGCGCGCGGGCGATGCCGATGCGCTGGCGCTGGCCGCCGGAGAACTCGTGCGGGTAGCGGTCCGCCATCTCGGGGTCCAGGCCCACGAGCTCGAGCATCTCGGCGACCTTGCGCTGGCGCTCGGCGCGCGGGACCTTGTGGACCGTCAGCGGCTCGGCGACGATGTCGCCCACCGGGAGCCGCGGGTCCACCGCGGCCATCGGGTCCTGGAAGACGATCTGCACGTCCTTGCGCATCGCGAGGCGATCGGACTTGCTGAGCTTCGCGACGTCGTGACCGGCGACGTGGAGGCTGCCCGCCTGCGGCGCGGTGAGCTCCATGAGCTCGAGGCTCGTCGTCGACTTCCCGGAGCCGGACTCGCCGACGAGGCCGAGGGTCTGGCCGGGCAGCACCTCGAAGTCCACGCCGTCCACGGCCTTGACCGTGCCCACGGCGCGGCGGAACACGGCGCCCTTGTACAGCGGGAAGTGCTTGACCAGGCCCTTCGCGGAGACCACCGGCTCGGTGACGCGGTCCTCGAGCACCTCGCGCTCGTGGAACGGGGGCCGGGGGAAGATGTCCACCGCCCGCAGCGTGCCCGCGGCGATCTCGTCCGCGCGATGGCAGGCGACCTGGCGGCCGGTGCCGTCGGTCGCGAGCAGCTGCGGCTCCGCCTCGCGGCAGCGATCCTGCGCGGCGGGGCAGCGGGCCGCGAACGGGCAGCCCTGGGGGAGCTTCGCGAGGTTCGGCGGGCGCCCCTCGAGGGGCACGAGCCGGCTGCTGCCGGCGGTGAGCATGTTCGGCACCGAGCGCAGCAGGCCCATCGTGTACGGCATGCGGGGGGCGGAGAAGATCTCGTCCACGGGGCCCGTCTCGACGAGCTTGCCCGCGTACATGACGGCGACCCGGTCCACGTTGCCGGCGACCACGCCGAGGTCGTGCGTGATGAGCACGACCGAGGCGCCCGTGACCTCCTTGGCCTTCTGGAGGACCTCGAGGATCTGCGCCTGGATCGTCACGTCCAGGGCGGTCGTGGGCTCGTCGGCGATGATCAGCGAGGGATCGTTCGCCATGGCGATCGCGATCATCGCGCGCTGGCGCATGCCGCCGGAGAACTCGTGGGGGAACGCCTTCACCCGGCGCTCCGCGGCGGGGATGCCGACGATCTTCAGCAGCTCCACGGCCCGCTTGTGGGCGAGGTCCCCGCTGATCCCCCTGTTGTGCAGGGTCAGGGCCTCCTCGATCTGCTGGCCCACCGTGTAGACGGGGGTGAGCGCGGAGAGGGGGTCCTGGAAGATCATCGCCATCTCGCGGCCGCGCAGCCGGGAGAGCTGCTTGTCGCCCATCCCCAGCAGCGACTGCCCCCGGAAAGTGATGTCCCCGGTGATCCGTGCGGAGGAGGGCAGCAGGCCCATGACGGCGAGCGAGGAGACGGACTTGCCGGAGCCGGACTCGCCGACGATGCCGAGGAACTCGCCCTCGGCGACCGAGTAGTCGACGCCGCGCACCGCGCGGACGTCGCCGCTCGCGTTCGGGAAGGAGACGGTCAGGTCCTTGACCTCGAGAAGGGGCTCAGGCACGGTTCACCTCACTGGTGGGATCGATCGCGTCGCGCAGTCCGTCGCCGATCAGGGCGACGGCCGTGAGGAGCGTGACGAGGAAGCCGGCGGGGATCAGGAACAGCCACGGCCGGGAGACGGCGGCGCTCGTGCCGTCCTGAAGGAGCGTCCCGAGGGAGACGTCCGGCGCCTGGATGCCCAGGCCGAAGTAGGACAGCGAGGTCTCCGCGAGGATCGCGGAGGCGACGCCGAGGGTGGCGTCGATGATCAGCAGCGAGGCGACGTTGGGGATGATGTGGCGGCGCAGGATGGTCAGCGTGCCGACCCCCATGTAGCGGGCCGCCTTGACGTACTCCCTCTCCTTGAGGGACTTCGTCTGGTTCTTGACGATCTGGGCCATGATCATCCAGCCGAACAGGCCGATCGCGACGACCAGGATCACCCAGCTCATCGAGGACAGCAGCGGCGAGATGATCATGAGGACGTAGAACACCGGCAGCACGAGCAGCAGGTTGATGACCCAGTTGGTCGCCGTCTCCACGAAGCCGCCGAGGTAGCCGGCGAGGGAGCCGATGAAGGCGGCGAGCACGGTCGCGAGAGGCGCGGCGAGGAAGCCGATCAGCAGGGACTTGCGCAGCGCCTCCGTCATCGAGGCGTAGAGGTCCACGCCGATCGCGTCGGTGCCGAAGAAGTGCTGCCCGCTGGGCTTCGCGTTGAAGCTGTACGGGTCCTGCTCACCCAGCTCGTAGATGTTCAGCAGGTCGCCGAACAGGGCGAAGAGGACGATCAGCGTGAGGATCACGGCGCCGATCCAGAAGTTCGGCTTGCGCCGCAGGCGACGCCAGACGAGGCGACCGCGGGAGACGGGACGGTAGGCCTTCTGAGCCGCGGAGCCGGCGCCCACGCCGGCCTCCTCCGCGAGGGAGGCGGTGGGCTCGAGGTCCGTGGGGAGGTCGACGGCCTGGTCGGTGGGAGGGGTCGGAGTCATCGACATGGGTCAGACCCTCACTCTCGGGTCGAGCGCCGCGTAGAGGACTTCGGAGAGCGTGGAGCTGATCAGCAGCAGGATCGCGGTGAAGCAGACGGTGCCCGCGAGGGCGTTCACGTCGGACTGCTGGACGGCCATGATCCCGTACTGGCCCATGCCGGCCCACGAGAAGATGATCTCGAGGAAGGCGGAGCCGGAGACGAGCGTGCCGAAGTTGTACGCGAAGTAGGTGGACATGGGGATGAGGGCCACGCGCACGCCGTGCTTGACGAGGGCGTGGGTGCGGGTCGCGCCCTTGGCGCGGGCCGTGCGGATGAAGTCGCTGCCGAGCACGTCGAGCATGACCGCGCGCTGGTAGCGCGAGTAGCCGGCGGCGCCGAACAGCGCGAGCGCGATGGTGGGCAGCAGCAGGTGCACGCCCTTGTCCATGAGCTGCGGCCAGAAGCCCGTGATGCCGGGGGTGTAGGCGCCCGTGAAGCGGATCACCTGGTGACCGGTCGCGTTGTTGAAGTTCGTCGCGAGGATCTGCAGGATCACGCCGCCCACGAAGGTCGGGGTCGAGATGAGGATGAACGAGGCGTAGGAGACGATCTGGTCCGAGGCCTTGTACTGGCGCACCGCGCCCCACACGCCGAGGACCACGCCGAGGATCGCCGCGATGATCGAGCCCGCGAGCAGCAGCTGCAGGCTCACGCCGGCCCGGGAGAAGATCTCGGAGATGACCGCGTTGTTGCCGAGATCGTGCCCGAGCTTGTCCGGCAGCGGGTCCGTGACGATGCGCTCGATCCACCACCAGGTCCGCAGGAGGACCGGGTCCTTGTCGTTGATGCCGTATCCGGTGAGGATGCTGTCGATCGAGTCCTCGGGGATCGGGGGGTTGCGCCCCAGGTACCGGCGCCGAGGATAGAAGAACGTGGACGCGGCGATGTAGACGAACACCGTCGCGAGCGCCGTGAGGATGGCGTAGTTGACGAAGCGTCGCAGGATGTAGCTGGTCACGCCGCGGCTCCTCGTCGTGCACGCACTCCGCCGATGGTGCGGTCGACGTCACTGGACCCGATCGCGGGGCGATCGGGGAGCCGTCCCGACGGGGGCGGGGAGAAGGGGTGGAGCACGAGAGCGTCCTCACGGATCGGAAGGTGGTTCCCGCTGCGGTGCGGCAACCTGTCAGTAAGTTGTGGAGACTGTATGCCGAGTCACAGGGTGTTCAGCGCCAGATCGAGAGGCCATGGCCGAATCGTTATCGAGGGACACGGAAGCGCCGGCGAGAGCAACGGGCCTCACATGGCGGACGGAGATGGCGGAGCGAGGGCGGACGTGCAGGGCAAAAGTGCTGGACAGGTGTCGGAACAGGGTGCGCTGGGGCCCCGCTACGCCCGGCAGCGCCGGCTGCCCGAGCTCGGCGACGCGGGCCAGGAGCGTCTCGCGACCTCCCGGGTGCTCGTGATCGGCGCGGGCGGCCTGGGCGCGCCGCTGCTGTCCTATCTCGCCGCCGCGGGCGTCGGCTCGCTGACGGTCGTGGACCCCGATCTCGTGGACCTCACGAACCTCCACCGCCAGGTGCTGTTCACCCCGGCGGACGTCGGCCGCGCGAAGGCGGAGGTCGCCGCGGAGCGGCTGACCCTCCAGAACCCCGAGGTCGAGGTGCGGGCGGTGGTGGACGCGGTGACCCCCGTGACCGCGCTCGACCTCCTCTCCGGGCACGACCTCGTCCTCGACGGCAGCGACAACTTCCCCACCCGCTACCTCGCCTCCGACGCCTGCGAGATCCTGCGCCTCCCGCTCGTGTGGGGATCGATCCTCGCCTTCTCCGGTCAGGTGGCCGTGTTCCGCGCCGACACCGGCGGCCCCACCTACCGCGACCTCCACCCCGTGCCTCCGCGACCGGGTGAGGTGCCCTCCTGCGCCGAGGCCGGCGTGCTCGGCATGCTGTGTGGCGTCATCGGCTCGACCATGGCGCTCGAGGCCGTCAAGGTGCTCGCCGGCATGGGGGACCCGCTGCAGGGCAGGGTCGCGCTCTACGACGCGCTGCGCTCGCGCTGGCACGAGCTGCCGCTCGCCCGCGACCCCTCCCGCGCCCCCGTGACCGCGCTCGAGGACCTGCGGGTGACCTGCGCGCTCCCCGGCCCCTCGGGGCCTGCGGGATCCGCGGCGGCGCCCGAGGTGCTGCCCGTGGAGCTCCCGGCCCTGCTCGCCGCCGGGGTGCGCGTCATCGACCTGCGCGAGAGCTCGGAGATCACCGAGCGCGGCGCCGTCGCGGGCGCGGAGCACGTGCCGCTCGCGGAGCTGCTCGCGCTCACGGGGGAGGCGCGGGCCGCGCTCGAGGGAGCGGTGCTGCTGTGCGCGGGCGGCACCCGCTCCGGCAGCGCCCAGCGGGTGCTCGCCGAGCACGGCGTGGGCGTGCGCTCCCTGCGCGGCGGGGCCGAGGCCCTGCGCGCCTTCCGCGCGCGCTGACGCGGCCGCAGCGGCGAGATCAGCCGCCCGCGAAGGGCGGGAGCACGTCGATCCGGTCGCCGTCGGCCAGCGTCCTCCCGGGATCGGTGCAGGCCACGGCGTTCACGAGCAGGCTCGAACGGCCCACCACGGTGCGGGCCTCCGCGGAGGCACCCTCGAGCAGGTCCGCGATCGCCGCCTCCACGGTCGCCCCGTGCACGGTGGCGTCGTCGGCCCCGTAGGCCGCCGCCGCCCCGGCGAACAGCCGCACCCGGACCTCCGGGCTCCCTGCTGCGCTCATGCTCATCCTCCGATCGCGCTCATGGGCCGCTCGGGCGGCACGAAGTCCGCCCGGTCCATGCCGTGCCCGGCCTTCTTGCCCCAGTGGGCGGCGCGCCAGAGGTCCGCGATCTCCGCGTCCGTCGCACCGGAGCGCAGGGCCGTGCGCAGGTCCGTCTCCTCGCGGGAGAACAGGCACGTGCGCACGCTGCCCTCCGCGGTGAGCCGGGTGCGGCGGCAGTCCGCGCAGAAGGGCTCGGTGACCGAGGCGATGATCCCGAGGCGGCCCAGGTGCTCCCCATCGTCCCGGGCGGCGACGTCGAACAGCTCCGCGGGGGCGCCCTCGCGGGCCACGGGGGCGGGGGAGAGGGAGAAGCGGTCCTCGAGGATCTCCCGCACCCTGCCGGCGGTGACCATCGCGCCGCGGTCCCAGACATGGTCCGCGTCCAGCGGCATCTGCTCGATGACCCGCAGCTGCAGGTCCCGCTCGAGGCACCAGGCCAGCAGGTTTGGCAGCTCGTGGTCGTTCACGCCCGGCAGGATCACCGCGTTGATCTTGATCGGGGAGAGCCCGGCCTCCCGCGCCCCGTCGATGCCCTCGAGCACGCGGTGCAGCAGGGGGCGGCGGGTGATGCGCTCGAAGGTCTCGGAGACCACCGTGTCCAGGGAGACGTTGATCCGGTCCAGCCCGGCAGCGGCGAGACCGGCCGCCCGATGGTCCAGCCCGATCGCGTTCGTGGTGAGCGAGAGCTCGGGCCGCCCGGGCAGGGCCGCGCAGCCGGCGAGGATCTCCTCGAGGTCCGGGCGGGTGAGCGGCTCCCCGCCGGTGAAGCGCACCTGCTCCACGCCCAGCTCCTCCACGCCGATCCGCACCAGGCGGACGATCTCCTCCGTGGAGAGCAGCTGGTCGCGCTTGAGGAAGGTGAGCCCGGACTCCGGCATGCAGTAGCTGCAGCGCAGGTTGCAGAAGTCGGTGAGCGAGACCCGCAGGTCCGTCGCCGCGCGGCCGAAGCGGTCCACGAGGGCGGGGGAGGAGGGGCGGTCGGAGACGTCCGGCAGATCGCCCCGGGGATCGGTGCGGCGGGGCACGGGGATGCCGAGCGCGATGCGGGCCATGCGGCGGCTCCTTCCGTGGCGCGGGATGGCGGGCGTCCCTCCAGGATAGGCCGGGCGCTACCCTCGGTGGTGGCCCCCTCACCGCGCCGGATCGGTGAGGAGGTGCCCAGAAGGAGGCCCCGCCATGGCATCGCGCCGCATCCCCCTCGCGGACCACGTGGCGGACGTCACCGCCCTGCTCGCGGAGACCCTGGGGGCGTTGCCGGTGCCGCTGGGCGCCGCGGCCCTGGGACGCGTGGCCGCGCAGGAGCTGCGCAGCCCGCTCGACGTCCCCGCGGCGGACGTCTCCCAGATGGACGGCTATGCGGTGCGCGCCGCGGACCTCCCCGCCGCGGGCGAGGAGGTCACCCTGCCGCTCGGGGCGATGATCGCCGCCGGAGACCTGCCCGGCGAGCTCGCGCCCGGCACCGCCCGCGCGATCATGACCGGCGCCCCCGTCCCCGCCGGCGCGGACCTGGTGGTCCCCGTCGAGGAGAGCGCCGCCGGGCGCTTCGTGCCGGGTGGGTCCGACGGGCCCGACGGCGACGCGGTCTCCGTGGTGCTGACTCCGCTCGGGACCGGGTCCGGGCGCTTCGTGCGTCCCCGGGGCTCGGCGACCCGTCGCGGGGACACGATCCTGCGCGTGGGGCAGGTGCTCACCCCCGGCCGGATCGCCCACCTCGCCGCGTGCGGCGCCCGCGAGGTCGAGGCCCGCATCCCGCCGCGCGTGCTCGTCCTCTCCACCGGCAGCGAGGTCGCCCCCGCGGGCGGCGACCCCGGCCCCGGGCGCACCCATGACGCGAACGGGCCCGGTCTCGCCGCCGCGCTCGCCGAGGCCGGCGCCGAGGTCGTCGGCACGGCCGCCGTGCCGGACGACCCGGCCCTCCTGCTCGAGCGCCTCCACGCGGAGCTCGAGAGCACCGATGCGGACCTCATCGTCACGAGCGGCGGCGTGAGCCAGGGCGCCCGCGAGGTGGTGCGGATGGCCGCCGAGCACCCTGAGGTCTCGCTCGCCTTCCCGACCCTCGCCCTCCAGCCGGGCGGGCCCCAGGGCATCGGCACCCTGCTCCACGAGGGGCGCCGTGTGCCCTGGATCGCCCTGCCCGGCAACCCCGTCTCCGCGCTGCTCAGCTGCGAGCTGATCCTGCGACCGGCACTCGGCGCCCCGCCCCGCCGGCGGCTGCGGCTGCCGCTGCGGCTCGAGGACCCCGCCCGTCCCGAGCCCTCTCCCGCTCACCTGCTCCAGCACCGGCGGGCGCGCGTGCTCCCCTCGGGCCAGGTGCGGCTCGTGGGCGGCCCCGGCTCCCACCTCGTCGCCGCGCTCGCCGCCGCGGACGCCCTCGTCGCCGTGCCGGTCGGCACCGACCTCCTCCACGACGGCGACCTCGTCGAGACGATCCTGCTCACGGAAGGCTCCTGATGACCCGACCCGACGGCCTCTCCCATGTGCGCGCGGACGGCTCCGCCCACATGGTCGACGTCACCGACAAGCCCGTCACCTCCCGCGAGGCCACCGCCCGCGGGCTCCTGCGCACGCGGCCGGACGTGCGCGAGCGGATCCTCGCCGGGGACCTCCCCAAGGGCGAGGCGGTGCCCGTAGCCCGCATCGCCGGGATCATGGGCGCGAAGCGCACGAGCGACCTCGTGCCGCTGTGCCACCCGCTGCCGATCTCCGGCGTCACCGTGGACGTGGCCCCCGCGGGGGAGGATGCCCTCGAGATC
Source organism: Brachybacterium rhamnosum (assembly GCF_039526185.1). NCBI lineage: Bacteria > Bacillati > Actinomycetota > Actinomycetes > Micrococcales > Dermabacteraceae > Brachybacterium > Brachybacterium rhamnosum. Next base: position 132,804 of record NZ_BAAAIS010000005.1, on the reverse strand, counting down.
ACCGCCCGGGTGCGCACCACGGGCGTCACCGGGGTGGAGATGGAGGCGCTCACCGCGGTGAGCGTGACCGCCCTGACCCTCTACGACATGATCAAGGCCGTGGACCGGGAGGCGAGCATCGAGGGGATCCGGGTGCTCGCGAAGTCCGGCGGCCGCAGCGGCGACTGGCAGCGCGAGGAGGACCGATGAAGGAGATGCCCGCACGGCGCAGCGACGCCGACTGCTCCGCCCGCGACGAGGACGCGCCGCCGCCCGCCCTGCGCGGCAGGGCGCACGTGGTCGTCGCCTCGACCCGCGCGGCGGACGGCACCTACGAGGACCGCACCGGACCGCTGCTCGTCTCCTGGCTCGAGGGCAGGGGGCTGGAACCCGTCGTCCGCGAGGTCGTGGCCGACGGCCCCGAGGTCGGCGCCGCGATCCGTCGCGGACTCGACACGGGGGCCGACGTGGTCGTCACGACCGGCGGCACCGGCATCGGCCCCGCGGACGTGACGCCCGAGCAGACGGCGCCCCTCATCGAGCGGGAGATGCCGGGCGTGCTCGAGGCGGTGCGTCGGCGCGGGGAGGCCGCCTCACCCGCGGCGCTGCTCAGCCGCGGTCTCGCCGGCATGGCCGGCCGCTGCTTCGTCGTGAACCTGCCGGGCTCCCGCGGCGGTGTGAAGGACGGCATCGCCGTGCTCGACCCGATCCTCGACCACCTGCTCGAGCAGCGCGACGGGGCGGGGCACGAGTGAGCGCCGACGATCCCGCGATGGGTGAGGCGGCGGAGCGTCTCCGGCACGCCGGGGTGACGACCGCGGTCATCGAGGTCGCCGCGATGGTCGAGGCGGTCGCCGATCCGCGCTGCGGCGCCGTGGTCACCTTCGACGGCGTGGTCCGCGACCACGACGAGGGCAGGGGCGTCACGGCACTCACGTACACGGCGCATCCGTCGGCCCAGGAGGTCCTCGCGCAGGTGGCGCACGGGATCGCGGAGCGCTTCCCGGACGTGCGCCTCGCGGTGGCGCACCGTCACGGACCGCTCGCGATCGGGGACAGCGCGCTCGTCGCCGCGGTCGCCGCCCCGCACCGCAAGGCGGCCTTCGCGGCGTGCGACGCGCTCGTGGACGAGGTCAAGGCCCAGGTGCCGATCTGGAAGCATCAGCGGTTCACCGACGGCACCGACGAGTGGGTCGGGGCGCTCGGATAGGACGACCGCGCGCGGGTGAGGGGCTCCCGTTCACCCACGGGACACCCCCGCTCGCTACGGTGCCCGCATGCGCATCCTCCAGATCACGGACACCCACCTCTACGGCGACCCCGCCGCCCGCCACTACGACCGCATCGACACCGGCGCTGCCCTCGAGGGCCTGCTCGGGGCGCTCGGCGCGATCGGTCCCGTGGACGCGGTGGTGCACACGGGGGACGCCTCCGAGGACGGCACGGAGGAGTCCTATCGGCGCCTGCACGCGATCCTCGACCCCGTCGCGGAGCGGCTCGGCGCGCCGCTCGTGGTGACGATGGGCAACCACGACGTGAGCGCGGCCTACGCGGCGGTACGGGGTCCGGGGGCGCGGGGCACGGAGGTGCAGGACCGGGTGCACGAGCTCGCGGGCGGCGGCCGCGTCGTGGTGCTCGACTCGAGCCGGCCGGGTGCGGGCTACGGGGAGCTGACGGGGGAGCAGCTGGACTGGCTGCGCGAGGTGCTCGCGGAGCCCGCGGCGGGCGGGACCGTGCTCGCGATCCACCACCCGCCGCTCGTCGCGGCGACCCCGCTGCTGCGTAGCCTCGACCTCGAGCCGCTGGAGGAGCTCGCAGAGGTGCTCGCGGGGAGCGATGTGCGGATCGTGCTCGCGGGGCACTACCACCACGAGATGAGCGGCAGCATCGGCGGGGTGCCGGTGCACGTCGCCCCCGGGGTCACGAACGTGGTGGACCCGCTGGGGGCGGGGGAGAGCGAGCGGGCGCTCGCGCTGAGCGGGGCGAGCCTCGTCGAGCTCGGGGAGGGCGCCCCGCGGGTCGTCACCTCGGTGCTCCCGAGCGCGGGGGACACGCTCGGGGACGTCACCGTGCCGGTCTACCTGTTCGGGCCGGCGGAGGTGCGGGCGATCGCGGAGGCCGCGGGGCGCTGAGCCCGCGCCCGGCGGTCAGCGGCCCAGGCCGAGGGGGCTGACGCCCTGGGAGGTGCGGGCCTGGGTCACGGCGGCGACGTCGCCGCCCATCCGGTTGCCGATGACGGCGTTGTGCCGCTCGACGTCCTGGCCCTGCATGCGGTCGGCCATGCGGCCGAGGGCGGTGGAGAGGCTGCGGAGGAAGGTCATGGGGGTCTCCTGGTGGATCGGTCCTCGTGCGGGCCGCCCGGGGTCTCCGATGCGGCCGTGTCCCTCTTGTTGTACGCGGACGCGGGCGGGTCGTCACGGGTTCCGCCATGTCCAGTTGCCAGGTTCACAATAAGTGTGTGACCTGGGGCGCAGGAGAGTTCGCCGGGGGCGGACGTCCGGCCGTTAGCACTCGTCTTGCATGAGTGCCAGGACGGTCCTAGAGTGGTCCCCGTTGGCAGTCGAAGGCCGAGAGTGCCAGAGGCTGCCGTGAGGGTCCCGTCCCGGTCGGCACCGCGACGACGTCCAGGACACCGGGTCCCTCCGCCCAAAACTCAGCAGAGTCCATTCTTCTATGAAGGAGTGAGCCGCATGTCGGTCTCCATCAAGCCCCTCGAGGATCGCGTCGTCGTCAAGCCGCTCGAGGCCGAGCAGACCACGGCCTCCGGCCTGGTCATCCCGGACACCGCGAAGGAGAAGCCCCAGGAGGGCGAGGTCGTCGCCGTCGGCGAGGGCCGCTTCGACGACAAGGGTGCCCGCATCCCGGTCGACGTCAAGGTCGGCGACAAGGTCGTCTTCTCCAAGTACGGCGGCACCGAGCTCAAGTACGGCAACGAGGAGTTCCTCGTGCTGGGCGCCCGCGACATCCTCGCGATCATCGAGGCCTGATCCATGGCCAAGGAGATCCTGTACAACGAGGAGGCGCGCCGCGCCCTCGAGCGCGGCGTCGACAAGCTCGCCGACACCGTCAAGGTGACGCTCGGCCCCAAGGGCCGCAACGTCGTCCTCGACAAGAAGTGGGGCGCCCCCACGATCACGAACGACGGCGTCACCATCGCCCGTGAGATCGAGCTCGAGGACCCCTACGAGAACCTCGGCGCGCAGCTGGCGAAGGAGGTCTCCACCAAGACCAACGACGTCGCCGGCGACGGCACCACCACCGCCACCGTGCTCGCCCAGGCGCTCGTCCACGAGGGCCTGCGCAACGTGACCTCCGGTGCGGCCCCGGCCGCGCTCAAGCGGGGCATCGAGAAGGCCGTCGAGGCCGTCTCGGAGAAGCTCGGCGAGCTGTCCATCCCGGTCGACGGCAAGGAGCAGATCGCGTCCGTCGCGGCCGTCTCCAGCCAGGACCGCGAGATCGGCGAGCTGCTCGCCGAGGCGTTCGACAAGGTCGGCAAGGACGGCGTCATCACGGTCGAGGAGTCCTCCACGACCGCGATGGAGCTCGACTTCACCGAGGGCATGCAGTTCGACAAGGGCTTCATCTCCCCGCACTTCGTGACCGACGGCGACCGCCAGGAGGCCGTGCTCGAGGACGCCCAGGTGCTGCTGCACCAGGGCAAGATCTCGGCCGTGGCCGACATCCTCCCGCTGCTCGAGAAGGTCGTGGAGGGCGGCAAGCCGCTCTTCATCATCGCCGAGGACGTCGACGGCGAGGCCCTGTCCACGCTGGTCGTCAACCGCATCCGCGGCAACTTCAAGGGCGCCGCCGTGAAGGCCCCGGCCTTCGGCGACCGTCGCAAGGCGATGCTCCAGGACATCGCGGTCCTCACCGGTGCGCAGGTTGTCACCGCGGACCTCGGCCTGGACCTCAAGTCTGTGGGCACCGACGTGCTCGGCCATGCCGGCCGCGTCGTCATCACCAAGGACTCCACCACGATCGTGGGCGGGGCCGGCGACGAGCAGGCCGTGGCCGATCGCGTGGCGCAGATCCGCTCCGAGATCGAGAACACCGATTCCGACTGGGACCGCGAGAAGCTCCAGGAGCGTCTCGCCAAGCTCGCCGGCGGCGTGTCCGTGATCAAGGTGGGCGCCCACACGGAGGTGGAGCTCAAGGAGAAGAAGATGCGCATCGAGGACGCGGTCTCCGCGACTCGTGCGGCCATCGAGGAGGGCATCGTCGCCGGTGGCGGAAGCGCCATCGTCCAGGCCTCCACCGTCCTCGAGGGCGACCTCGGGCTCTCCGGCGACGAGGCCGTGGGCGTGCGCGCCGTGGCCCGCGCCGTCGTCGAGCCGCTGCGCTGGATCGCGGAGAACGCGGGCCTCGAGGGCTACGTCGTCGTCGAGAAGGTGCGCGACGCGCAGGCCGGCCACGGCCTGAACGCCGCCACCGACGAGTACGTCGACCTCGTCGCGGCCGGCATCATCGACCCGGTCAAGGTGACCCGCTCCGCGCTGCGGAACGCCGCCTCGATCGCGGCCCTGGTGCTCACCACCGAGACGCTCGTCATCGAGAAGAAGGACGACGAGGAGGCCTGAGCCCCCTCGCCCCACCGGGACGGGCCGCCCGGCAGCGACCCGACCGCCCGGACCGTGGCGGTGCGTCCCCGCCGTCAGGGAGGGGACCTAGTATGTGCAGGTCCGATGTGTCCGATCGTTGCGTGGCAGGAGGCGGTTCCGTGGCCGGAGGCCCCCGTGTCGACGAGGAGTCCCTGCCCACCCGGACCTTCTCCCCGCCGGCGATCGTGATCGGTGCGGCCCTTCTCGCCGGCGTCGTCTTCGGCGTGGTCCTCGAGTTCCTCGTCATCGTGAGCCTCATCGGGCAGCGGCTGTGGCACGACCCCGCCCTCGGCCACGACCTCCTGTTCACGCTCCCGCTGCTGCTCTGGGTCGCCGTGCTCGCGGCGACCGTGCTGGGTGTGGTGCGCGTGGTCTCCTCGTGGCTCGAGGTGGACGAGCACGGCTTCCGCCTGCACGGCCTCGTGCGCCGCGACAGCGCCGCCGGCTGGGACGAGGTCGCCAAGGTGCTCGCGATCCGCGAGATCGACCGCGGCCTGACCCCCGTCGAGCTCCTCGACGTGCCCGAGACCGCGTACGACGGGATCTACCTCCTCGACGCGCAGGGCCGGCGGATGCTCGCGGTCTCCAGCCGCATGTTCGGCCACCGCGCCCAGCGGATCACTCTCGAGCGGGCCCGCGCCGCCGGCGTCGAGGTCGAGGACATCGAGGTGCTCGCCTTCACCGAGCTGCGGGCGCGGGCGCCCCAGGCGCTCACCGTGCTGGACCGTCACCCGAACCTCTGCCTGGCCCTGCTGGCCCTGTTCTACGTGGGCCACAACGTGCTCACCTTCGTCGTCTGGGGACTGTGAGCGCATCCGGCCCCGGGCCCCGGCCCGGCCGTGCGGCCCGTCGGCGGGCGCGGCGGCCTCCCGCCCCGCTCCCGCAGCGGGACGGCCTGGACCCCGTGCGCTGGAGCGTCCCTCCCGCCTGGGACGGACCCACCACCGCTCTCGCCGCCCTGCTCCACCGCTTCCCGCCGCTCGCGGCGCCCGCGGCGACCTCGCTCGCGGACCGGTTCCGGGCCGGCGAGGTCGTGCGCACCGACGGCACGCCCTGGGCCGCCGAGGACGCCGTGCACCCGGGGGAGGAGTTGTGGTTCCACCGCGAGCTCGCCGCGGAGGAGGTGCCTCCGGCGCGGATCCCCGTGCTGCTGCACGACGCGCATCTGCTCGTGGTGGACAAGCCCTACGACATGGCCACCATGCCCCGTGGGGCGCACGTCCGCTCGAGCCTGCTCGTGCGCCTGCGCCGCGAGACCGGCATCGCGGAGCTGAGCCCCCTGCACCGGCTGGACCGGCGCACCGCCGGCGTCATCGCGCTCGGCATCCGCGCCGAGGAGCGCTCCGCCTACCAGCAGCTCTTCGCCGCGCGCGCCGTGCGCAAGGAGTACCTCGCCCGGGTGCGACCCGCGGAGGGATCGACGCTGCCGAAGGCGGTGGGGGAGCGGGCGCTGCTCGAGGACCGGCTCGAGAAGCACCACGGGGAGCTCACCACCCGGGTGCTGCCCGGGGAGCCGAACTCCTCCACCGAGCTCGAGGTGCTCGACGTCGAGGCCGACGGCACGCTCCTGCTGCGGCTCGTCCCGCTCACCGGCCGCACCCACCAGCTGCGCGCCCAGCTCTCCTCCCGCGGCGCCCCGATCGTGGGGGAGGACCTCTACCCGAGCCCCGCGGAGGCCGCTCGCACGGCAGGCGGCGGAGCCCTCCAGCTGCTCGCCCGCGGCCTCGCCTTCACCGACCCGGTCACGGGGGAGGCGCGTCACGTCACGAGCACACGGACCCTCGGGCCGGGCCCCCGTACGCTGGCACGATGAACGAGAGCGCGCCCGCGGAGGGACCCCGCGAGGAGGCCCCGGGGATGCCCGACGGGCCCGCGGGGTCGCCCGACGGGCCCGTCGCCGCGCCTCCCGCGCCCCGGCGCACCCGCTCCGGCGCCGTCGTCGTGGGCCCCACCGCGATCGCGCGCTGGCGCCCGCTCGCCCTCGTGGGTCTCCCGATCATCGCCCTGCTCCTGTGCCCCTTCGCCGCGACCGGCATCGCCCAGTGGCAGCAGGGCCGCGCCGCCGCGGGCCTCGACGACCTGCTCACCCGAGCCCTCGGCCACGGAGCGCTCCAGCTGCTGGTCGGCGCGATCGTGCTGTGGATCCTCTTCGCGCTGTGGGCCCTGGTCCCGATCCTCGCCACCCACAAGGTGGCCCTGCTCGACGAGGACGCCCGCACGCTCACCCTGCGCCGCGGGCTGCGCACCGCCGGGACCGCGCCGCTCGCGCAGGTGGTCTACGCCGTCGGCGAGGCGGAGCGCGGCAGCACCGGTCTCATCGGCGTGGACCGCGGCGGCGAGGAGCCCGAGCGCTGGATCCTGCCCGAGGTCGCCTGGGACGAGGAGTCCTTCGACGGGCTGCGCGTGCTGCAGGCCGCGGCCGGTCTGCGGCCCGCCCCGTCGCGCCGTGTGCTCGCCGCCCTCGCGCGCCGCAGCCGCCGCGGCGCCGCCCACCGTGAGCTCGCCGCTCGGCTCGGCATGCCCTGGCGGCCCGAGTACGAGGAGGACGAGGCCGCCTTCGGCGCCGAGTTCGACCGCGTGCGCCGGGTGATCGGCGGCAAGGAGCCGCCGCGCGAGGGGGACCCGCGCCCCTGACCCCCGTCGGCCGTCGGTCGCTGCGCCGGGGTCGACGTGGCCGGTCCCACGTCTCACGGCCTGCCGCCCCCCGGGACGCCCCGAGTAGCATCGGTGCATGACGAGCGCGGACCCCTTCGGCTTCATCGGACTGACCTACGACGACGTCCTCCTCCTCCCCGGGGAGACGGACATCATCCCCTCCGAGGTGGACACCAGCAGTCGCCTCACCAAGGAGATCTCGCTGCGGATCCCGCTGGCCAGCGCCGCGATGGACACCGTCACCGAGTCCCGCATGGCGATCGCCATGGCCCGCCACGGCGGCATCGGCATCCTCCACCGCAACCTCTCGATCGAGGACCAGGCCCACCAGGTGGACCTCGTCAAGCGCACCCAGACCGGCCGCATCACCAACCCCGTCACGATCGGCCCCGAGGCGACCCTCGAGGACTTCGACGCCCTGTGCGGCCAGTACCGCGTCTCCGGCCTGCCCGTCGTCGACGAGGGCCTGCGCCTGCTGGGCATCTGCACCAACCGCGACCTCCGCTTCATCCCCGTCGCCGAGTGGGCCACCACCAAGGTCGGCGACGTCATGACCACCGAGCTGTTCACCGCGCCGAGCGACGTCTCCCACGAGGACGCGACCGCGCTGCTGCGCAGGAACAAGCGCGAGCGCCTGCCGCTCGTCGACGAGCGCGGCATCCTCACCGGCCTCATCACGGTGAAGGACTTCGTGAAGTCCGAGCAGTTCCCCGACGCCTCCAAGGACGGCCAGGGCCGCCTGCTCGTCGGCGCCGGCGTCGGCTTCTTCGGCGACTCCCTCGAGCGCGCGGGCGCCCTCCGCGACGCCGGGGTGGACGTGCTCGTCGTCGACACCGCGAACGGCCACGCGCGCCTCGCGCTCGAGATGATCCGTCGCATCAAGGGCGATCCGGCCTTCAAGGACGTCCAGGTGATCGGCGGCAACGTCGCCACCCGGGCGGGCGCGCAGGCGCTCGTGGACGCGGGCGCGGACGCCGTGAAGGTGGGCGTCGGCCCCGGCTCCATCTGCACCACCCGCGTCGTCGCCGGCGTCGGCGTCCCCCAGGTGACCGCGATCCACGAGGCCTCCAAGGCCACGAAGCCCGCCGGCGTCCCGCTGATCGGCGACGGCGGCCTGCAGTACTCCGGCGACATCGCCAAGGCGCTCGTCGCCGGCGCGGACACCGTCATGCTCGGCTCGCTGCTCGCGGGCACCGAGGAGTCCCCGGGCGAGGTCGTCCTCGTGGCGGGCAAGCAGTTCAAGGCCTACCGCGGCATGGGCTCGCTGGGCGCCATGTCCTCGCGCGGCAAGAAGTCCTTCTCGAAGGACCGCTACTTCCAGGCCGACGTCGACTCCGACGACAAGATCGTCCCCGAGGGCATCGAGGGCCGCGTCTCCTACAAGGGCCAGCTGCGCTCGGTGGTGCACCAGCTCGTGGGCGGTCTGCACCAGTCCATGTTCTACGTGGGCTCGCAGGACATCACGCAGCTCAAGGAGCGCGGTCAGTTCGTGCGCATCACCGCGGCAGGCCTCAAGGAGTCCCACCCGCACGACATGGCCGCGATCATCGAGGCGCCGAACTACTCGGCGCGCTGAGCGGACCTCTCCGCTGAGTCACTCCGCCCGCTGGGCGGGATCCGCCTCGGTGTGCTCGTAGCCGATCAGCCAGAGCACGCCGAAGCGGTCCCGCACCTGCCCGTCGGAGGCGCCCCAGGGGCGACGCTGCAGCGGGTCGACCACCTCGCCGCCCTCGGAGAGCGCCGCGAACCAGGTGCGCAGCGTCGTCGGCTCCGCCCTCCCCAGGAGCGCCATCATGAGCCCGCGGGAGGCGAACACCTCGTCCCGCTCCGTCGCGTCCGAGGCGCACACGTCCACCGAGCCGCGCAGCTCGCCGTGGGCGATCGCGTGCGCCGGCCCGTCGGTGCGCGAGAAGTCCTCGTAGGTCGCGAGCACCAGCTCCCCGCCGAACACCCGCTGGTAGAGCTCGAGCGCCTCGCGCGCGGTGCCGGAAAGGTGGAGGTACGGGGTGGGCGCGGGCATCGGGATCTCCTCGGGGAGCGGGGTCGGGCGTCCCGTGATCATTCCTCCCCAGCGCCGCGCCGTCCACCGCCCCGGCCGGCGCGGGGGTGGACGGTCGGTGCCGGTGCATAGGCTGGGGGCATGACGACGGACACCGCCTCCCGCTGGATCGACCGGCCCCTGCTCGGCTTCGACACCGAGACCACCGGCACCTCGACGAGCGAGGACCGCATCGTCACCGTCGCGCTCGTCCACTCGGTGGGGCAGGGCCGGGAGAACGAGACCGTCGCGACCTGGCTGATCGACCCCGGTGTGCCGATCCCCGAGCAGGCGGCCGCGATCCACGGCATCAGCACCGAGCACGCCGCCTCCCACGGGATGGCGCCGGCCGCCGCCCTCGAGGAGGTCGCCGCGCTCATCGCGGAGTCCCTCGCGAAGGACGTCCCGCTCGTCGCCTTCAACGGCGCCTTCGACGTGCAGATCCTCGAGAACGAGCTGCGCCGCCACGAGCTGCCGACGGTCGCCGAGCGCCTGGGCCATGACGTCGCCCCGCTCGTGGACCCGCTGGTCATCGACCGCGGCGTGGACCGCTACCGCAAGGGCAAGCGCAAGCTCGTGGACCTCCTCGAGGTCTACGGCGTGCAGCAGGACGGCCGTCTCCACACGGCCGACGTCGACGTCTCCTCGACCCTCGACGTGCTGCGCGCGATGGTCGCCAAGCATCCGCGGCTCGGCGAGTCCTCCCTCGAGGAGCTGTTCCGCCAGGAGATGGAATGGCACCGCGAATGGGCGGAGAACTTCATCGGCTACATGAAGAAGCAGGGCAAGACGGTCGACGTCAGCACGACCTGGCCGCTGTGATCCCGGCTCCGGGCCGCGTCGCCGGTAGACTCCTCGCGTGATGAACGAGATCGAGATCGGCCGGAACAAGCGCGGGCGCCGCAGCTACAGCTTCGACGACGTGGCGGTGGTCCCCTCCCGGCGCACCCGTGACCCCGAGGACGTCTCGACCGCCTGGCAGGTGGACGCGTACCATTTCGACATCCCCATCTTCGCCGCCCCCATGGACTCGATCATGTCCCCCGAGGTCGCGATCGAGCTGGGGCGCCTGGGCGGACTGGGCGTGCTGGACCTCGAGGGCCTCTGGACCCGCTACGAGGACCCGACCCCCCAGTACGAGCGCATCGCGACCGCCTCCGAGGCCGAGTCCGTGCAGGTCATGCGTGAGATCTACAGCGAGCCCGTGAAGGGTGAGCTGATCCGCGACCGGATCGCGCAGCTGCGCGACGCGGGCGTCACGGCGGCCGGCTCGCTGTCCCCGCAGCGCACGCAGGAGCACTGGAAGACGGTCGTGGACGCGGGCGTGGACCTCTTCTTCATCCGCGGCACCACCGTCTCCGCGGAGCACGTCTCCTCGGACCGCGAGCCGCTGAACCTCAAGCGATTCATCTACGAGCTCGACGTCCCCGTCATCGTGGGCGGCTGCGCGACTTACACCGCCGCCCTCCACCTCATGCGCACGGGCGCCGCGGGCGTCCTCGTGGGCTTCGGCGGCGGCGCCTCGCAGACCACCCGCGAGACCCTCGGCATCCAGGTGCCGCTCGCGAGCGCGGTGGCGGACGTCGCCGCCGCCCGCCGCGACTACATGGACGAGTCCGGCGGCCGCTACGTGCACGTCATCGCCGACGGCGGCCTGGGCCGCTCGGGCGACCTCGTCAAGGCGATCGCCTGCGGCGCCGACGGCCTCATGGTCGGTGCGGCGCTCGCCCGCGCCGAGGAGGCGCCGGGCCGCGGCCACCACTGGGGGAGCGAGGCCCACCACCCCACGCTCACCCGCGGCCACCGCGTCGAGGTGGGCACGGCGGCGCCGCTCGAGCAGATCCTCTTCGGCCCCTCGATCTCCGCGGACGCGACGACGAACCTCGTGGGCGCCCTGCGCCACGCCATGGCCACCACCGGCTACACCGAGCTCAAGGAGTTCCAGCGCGTCGAGGTCGTCACCACGGCCTGAGCCGGCACGAGGAAGGAAACGCCGCATGGAGCACAGCACGACGCTCGCCCGGGACGGCGTGCACCTGCGCCCGCTGCGCGTCGAGGACGCCCCGGCGTTCCGCGCGCTCGTGGACGAGGAGAGCTGGGCGGGCATGTCCTCCCCGCTGCCGGCGAGCGACGAGGCCATGGCCGAGCATCTCGCGCGCATGATCGCGGCCCCGGCACAGCTCGCCTTCGCCGTGGAGCAGGACGGCCGACTCGCGGGCCGCACGACCCTCTACGAGCTCGTGCCGGGACTGCGCGTCGAGATCGGCAGCACGATCTACGCCCGGGACGTGTGGGGCACCGAGGTGAACCCCACCGCGAAGCTGCTGCTGTTCACACACGCCTTCGAGGAGCTCGGCGTGGGCCGCGTCGCGCTGCGCTGCGATCACCGCAATACCCGCTCGCACCGAGCGATCGCCCGGCTCGGCGCCCGCTTCGAGGGCACGCTGCGGGCGTTCCGCCGCGCGGCCGACGGCACCGTCGCCGACATCGACTACTTCTCGGTGCTGCGCTCGGAGTGGCCGGCGGTGCGGCAGGGGCTCGAGGCGCGGCTGCGCCCGGCCGAGCCCGTGCCGGGCATCGCCTGAGTCGGCTCAGGGTCGCGAGGAGCGCACGCGCGCCACGATTCCCCAGATGAGCAGGGCGATCGCGACCAGGCCCAGCAGCACCGGGATCAGCAGACCGACCACGAGCCCCACCAGGGTGCTGCCGAACCCCATCTCGCCCACGGCCACGTCGCTCACGCCCTGGCACGCGACGTCCACCTGCTGCGAGCTCGTCACCGTCACCGTGCCGACGCTCTCGTACGCGGCGCCGTCGACGGTGACCGGCATCCCCGAGGTGCTCGCGTCCCACTCGACGTCGCTCCCGGTCACCTCGCACGAGGCGGAGGCGGCCTCCCCCGCGGGAGCGTAGACGAAGATCATCGAGGAGGATGAGGTCTCGATCGTCGCGGTGGTGCCGCCCGCGCTCGTCGCGTCCACGTTCAGCACGGCGAACGCGGCGACCACGATGCTCGCGAGGAGCGGCATGACGACGAGCCCGATGAGGTTCGCGAGGATGCCGAGCGCGCCGAACACGATCCGCTTCATGCCGCGCTTGCGCGGTGGCGGTGCGTACGAGCCGTTGCCCGGGGCGGAGGGGTACGGGCTGGGTGCGGGGTAGGACACGGCAGGCTCCTCGAGGGTGCGGGACGGATGCTCCCAGCCTAGAGGAGCCGCAGGTCGGGGCCGACCTCCTTATGGACGGGGGGCCCGCCCGTGCCGTGTCAGCGGGCGGAGCGCGCCACCTCGAGGGACTGCTGCGCGATCGCGAGCTCCTCGTCCGTCGGCACGACGAGCACCCGTACGGCGGAGTCCGGGGCGGAGATGGTGCGCACGCCCTTCTCGCGCCGCGCGTTCGCCTCGGGGTCCAGCACGATGCCGAAGGCCTCGAGGCCCTCGAGGGTGCGCTCGCGCACCTCCGGCACGTTCTCCCCGATGCCGGCGGTGAAGGCGATCGTGTCCAGACCGCCCAGGGTGAAGGCGTAGGAGCCCACGTACTTGCGCAGCCGGTGCACGTAGACCCGCATCGCGAGCTCCGCCCGCTCGTCCCCGGCGCGGATCGCGGCGGTGATGTCGCGGAAGTCGTTCATCCCGCACAGGCCCTGCATGCCCGAGGACTTGTTCAGGAGCGTGTCGATCTCGTCGATGCTCATGCCCGCGCTGCGGGACAGGTGGGCGTACACCGAGGCGTCGATGTCGCCGGTGCGGGTGCCCATGACGAGGCCCTCGAGCGGGGTCAGGCCCATGGAGGTGTCCAGTGGCGCGTCACCGCGCACAGCGGAGGCGGAGGCCCCGTTGCCCAGGTGCAGGACGATCTGGCGCAGATCGGAGACGTCCGTCCCCTCGGAGGCGAGCAGTGCGGAGACCTGCTCGGAGACGTAGCGGTGGCTCGTCCCGTGCGCGCCGTAGCGGCGGATCCGGTACTCGGAGGCGACCTGCGCGTTCAGGGCGTAGGTGCGGGCCTCCTCCGGCAGGGCCGTGAAGAACGCGGTGTCGAAGACGGCCACGTGGGGGATGTCGGGGAAGAGCCGACGGGCCGCGTCGATGCCCTGGACCGCGGCGGGGTTGTGCAGCGGCGCGAGCGCGCCGAGATCCGCGATCTGGTCCCGCACCCAGGAGTCCACGAGCTGCGGGCTCGTGAAGCGGGCTCCGCCCTGGACCACACGGTGCCCCACGGCGACGACGTTCGCCTCCTGCAGGCTCATGCCGGCGTCCTCGAACAGCCCGGTGACGACCTCCATGGCGACCTTGTGGTCGGGGACCTCGCCCGCGTACGGCTGGCGGAGGTCGCCGGCCTCGAGATGCGCTTGGCCGCGGTCCTGGCCGATCCGCTCGACGATGCCGGAGGCGTGGACGACCTCGGCGACGGGATCCAGGAGCTGGAACTTCAAGGAGGAGGAGCCCGAGTTCAGCACGAGCACGGTCGCGGCGTCCGGCACCCCGGGGAGGCGGCCGGCGGCGTCGGAGCGAGGGGCGGGGGAGGTCATGCGGTCTCCTTCGGGGACGCGGCCGGGGCGGGGCTCTCCTCGGCGGCCTGCGCCTGGATCGCCGTGATCACCACGGTGTTGATGATGTCGTCGACGAGCGCGCCGCGGGAGAGGTCGTTGACGGGCTTGTTCAGGCCCTGCAGCACCGGCCCGATCGCGATCGCCCCGGCGGAGCGCTGCACGGCCTTGTACGTGTTGTTGCCGGTGTTGAGGTCCGGGAAGACGAACACGGTCGCGCGGCCGGCGACCGCCGAGTCCGGGAGCTTCGTGCGCGCCACGGAGGCGTCCACCGCGGCGTCGTACTGGATGGGCCCCTCGACGTCGAGATCGGGGGCGAGCTCGCGCACCAGGGCGGTCGCCTCGCGCACCTTGTCGACGTCGGCCCCGCTGCCGGAGGTGCCGGTCGAGTAGGAGAGCATCGCGACCCGGGGCTCCACGCCGAAGCGGCGTGCGGTCTCCGCGGACTGCAGGGCGATGTCCGCGAGCTGCTCCGCCGTCGGATCCGGGTTCACGGCGCAGTCGCCGTAGACGAGCACCCGGTCCTGCAGCGCCATGAGGAACACGGAGGAGACGATCTTCGCGCCGGGCTTCGTCCGGATGATCTCGAAGCTCGGCCTGATGGTGTGGGCGGTGGAGTGGACGGCGCCGGAGACCATGCCGTCCGCCTGGCCCGTCTGCACCATCATCGTGCCGAAGTAGGAGACGTCCTGGACCTTCTCGCGGGCCTGCTCGAGGGTCACGCCCTTCTTCGCGCGCAGCCGCGCGTACTCGGCGGCGAAGGACTCCACGAGCTCCGGGTCCTGCGGGGAGACGATCCGGGCCTCGGAGATGTCGTGGCCCAGCTGCGCCGCCCTCGCCCGGATCGCGGTCTCCTCGCCGAGCAGCACGATCCGTGCGACGCCGCGCGCGAGGATCGACTCGGCGGCGGCGAGGATGCGCGGCTCGTCGCCCTCGGGCAGCACGATCGTCTTCTTCTCGCCGCGGGCGCGGGCGAGCAGCTCGAACTCGAACATCATCGGGGTGACGACCTCGCTGCGCGTGACCTCGAGAGCGGAGAGCACGGCGGAGGCGGGGAGGTGCTCGGCGACGGCGCGGCGGGCCGCGTCGAGCTTCTGCGGGCTGTCGCCGCTCAGCCGGCCGCGGGTCCCGGCGACCTTCACGGCGGTGTCGAAGGTCGAGAGGTCCGTGGCGATGATCGGGAGGTCCTGCTGCACGCCCTCGATGAGCCGGTGCACCGCGGGCGGGATGTCGTAGCCGCCGGTCAGCACGATCGAGGAGAGCGCAGGGAAGGTGCCCGAGTGCTGCGCGAGGATCAGCCCGGGCAGCAGGTCGTAGCGGTCGCCGGGGGCGACGACGGTGCAGTTCTCGGTGAGCCGCTCGAGCACGTTGGGCAGGCTCATCGCGGCGACCACGGTGCCGGTGGAGACGCGGCCCAGCCACTCGGGGCTGCCCTGCAGGAGGGTGCCGGAGACGGCGTCCTTCACCTGCTGCACGGTGGGCGCGAGGATCACGGGGTTCTCGGGGATCGCGGAGACCAGCAGGCCCGGCACACGGGCGCTCACCGCCTCGCGCACCGCGTCCAGGCTCGCCGGGTCCGCGCGGTTGACGACCACGGCGATGGGGGTCGCGTGGTGGCCCGCGAACTCGCCCTGCGCGACCGCGGCGAGCGCGCCCACCTGGTCCGGGCTGCGGTCCATGCCGGAGAGCACGAGGATCACCGGGGCGCCGAGGTTCGCGGCGACCTCCGCGTTGAAGGCGAGCTCGGTGGGGTTCGCGAGGTCGTCGTAGTCGGAGCCGAGCACCACGAGCAGCGAGTACTTCGCGGAGAGCTCGCGGTGGCGGCGCAGGATCTCCTCCTGCGCGGCGTCCGGGTCCGCGAGCACCTGCTCGTAGTCGACGCCGACCGCCTCCTCGTAGGGCTGGTCCACGGCGGGATGCGCGGTCAGCAGGCTGACGGCGTAGTCCGGTGCGCCCGCGGACTTCACCACGGGGCGGAAGACGCCCACCCGCTCGGAGCGGGAGGCGAGGGCTTCGAGGAGACCGAAGGCCACGATGGACTTCCCGGTCATCCCCTCGGGGCTGGCGACGTACACGCTCTGGGACACGCGCTCACCCTACGGCGGGGACGGCGCGGTGGGGAGGCCCGAGGTCCTGTCCGGACGCCCGCGGGAGGTGCACGGGGCCGACGGCGGTGAGGAGGGCCACCTCGTCCCGGCCGCGTCCAGCCGGGGCTCCTACGATGAAGGCATGCTCCGTGCCGCCCTGCGCCCCCGCTCCCTCGGGATGCTCGCCCTCATGGTGGCGGCGACCGTCGTGTGCGGCATGCTCGCGGGCTGGCAGTGGGACCGTGCGCACCGGGCGATCACCGAGCGCACCTCCGCCCCGGCGGAGCTCGGCGACGTGCGCGACGTGCTCGAGATCGGCGGGGTCGTCACGAACGACGACTCCGGCGGCATCGTCACCGCGACCGGCACCTACGACGCCTCCCAGCAGATCCTCGTGGGCGGGCGGCACATCGACGGGACGGACGCCGCGATCGTCGTCACGGCCCTCCACCTGACCCTCGCCGACGGCTCCGAGGTGCTGCTGCCCGTCGCCCGCGGCTGGGTCGCGGCGGAGGACGTCACCGGGGCCGACGGCGAGCTCGACCCGGCCCTCGCCCCCGACCCGCCGAGCGGCGAGGTGACCGCGACCGGCCGGCTCGAGGCGAGCGAGGCCGCGACCGACGGCGTCGAGGACGGCATCGCCTCGGAGATCTCCACCCCGCTGCTCGTGAACGAGTGGGGGAGCCCCATGTACGCGGGCTACGTCGCGCAGACCTCCGCCGCGGAGGGCCTGCAGCCGATGCCGGAGGCCGAGTCCGCCTTCTCCCGCGGCCTGGACTGGCAGAACATCGGCTACGCGGCCCAGTGGATCGTCTTCGGCGTCTTCTTCCTGTACCTGTGGTGGCGCACCGTGCGCACCCACCACCTCGACGAGCAGGAGGCGCAGCGGGAGGCCCTGCGCGCCGCCCTCGGCGAGGAGACCCCGCGTCCCGCCCCCGGCGCGGACGCCCCGACCCCCGCCGGCGCCCCGGGCGCCGCCCATCCCCAGGAGGACGCCGATGCCGGCACCCCGCCCGCTCGATGAGGTGCAGGTGCGCACCTCCTTCGCCCGCTTCCGGGTCGCCTCGATCGTCGAGGGCTGCGCCCTGCTCGTGCTCTGCGCGATCATGATCATGCGCTACCTCGTCTACGGGGGGACCTCCCACACCTGGGAGCAGGTCTCCTCGGTGTGGTCCCCGATCCACGGCCTCATCTACATGGTCTACGTGATCCTCGGCTTCGACCTGTGGCTGAAGATGCGGTGGGCGCTGCCGCGCATGCTCCTGCTCATGCTCTTCGGCGTCGTGCCGGTGCTGTCCTTCTTCGGCGAGCGCTGGACCCACGAGTCGGTCGAGCGGGAGCTCGCCCGTCGGCCCACCCTGCAGGACGGCGAGCGCTGAACTCCCGCGCTCGGTGAGACGAGCACCGCTCGTTGAGACGAGCACCCCACGGGACGCGGGCGCGCCCGGGGTGCCGCGGCCCGTAGACTCTGCCGGGTGACCGACACCGACCAGCGCCCCGTCCTCGTCGTCGACTTCGGCGCCCAGTACGCCCAGCTCATCGCACGCCGCGTGCGTGAGGCGCGCGTCTACTCCGAGGTCGTCCCCCACACCATGGGTGTGCAGGACGTGCTCGCGAAGCAGCCGCGCGCGATCATCCTCTCCGGCGGCCCCTCCTCCGTGTACGCCGAGGGTGCGCCGCGCCTGGACCCGGCGCTGCTCGAGGCGGGGATCCCCGTGCTCGGCCTCTGCTACGGCTTCCAGTCGATGGCCGCGGCCCTCGACGGGACCGTCGCGCCGACGGGGGTGCGCGAGTACGGCGCCACGCGCCTCGAGGCCCTCGACGGCGGCTCCGAGCTGCTGCGGGATCAGGACCTCGAGCAGAACGTGTGGATGAGCCACGGCGACTCCGTGACCGAGGCCCCGGCGGGCTTCCGCGTGGTCGCCCGCTCGCAGGGCTCCCCGGTCGCCGCCTTCGAGCATCCCGAGAAGCACCTCTACGGCGTGCAGTGGCACCCCGAGGTGGGCCACAGCGACCGCGGCCAGGAGGTGCTCGAGAACTTCCTGCACCGTGGCGCGGGCATCGAGCCCACCTGGACCACCGGCAACGTCATCGAGGAGCAGGTCGAGCGGATCCGCGCCCAGGTGGGCGAGGGCACCGCGATCTGCGGCCTCTCCGGCGGCGTGGACTCCGCGGTCGCCGCCGCGCTCGTGCAGCGCGCGATCGGTGACCGTCTCACCTGCGTGTACGTGGACCACGGGCTCATGCGCCAGGACGAGTCCGCGCAGATCGAGAAGGCCTTCGGCGAGTCCACCGGCGGCGCCCGGCTCGTCATGGTCGACGCCGAGGAGCAGTTCCTCAGCGCGCTCGCCGGGGTCACCGACCCCGAGGAGAAGCGCAAGATCATCGGCCGCGAGTTCATCCGCTCCTTCGAGGGCGCCCAGGCGGAGATCCTCCGCGAGCAGGGCGTCATCCAGGGCGACCACGCCGAGGCGAAGACCTTCCTCGTGCAGGGCACGCTCTACCCCGACGTCGTCGAGTCCGGCGGCGGCGAGGGCGCGGCGAACATCAAGAGCCACCACAACGTGGGCGGCCTGCCCGAGGATCTCTCCTTCGAGCTCGTCGAGCCGCTGCGCGCCCTGTTCAAGGACGAGGTCCGCGCCGTCGGCTCCGAGCTGGGCCTGCCGGACGAGATCGTCTGGCGCCAGCCCTTCCCGGGCCCGGGCCTCGGCATCCGGATCATCGGCGAGGTCACCAAGGAGCGCCTGGACGTGCTGCGCAAGGCCGACGCGATCGCCCGCGCCGAGCTCACCGCCGCCGGCCTGGACCGCGACATCTGGCAGTGCCCCGTCGTGCTCCTCGCCGACGTCCGCTCCGTCGGCGTCCAGGGCGACGGTCGCACCTACGGCCACCCCGTCGTGCTGCGCCCCGTCACGAGCGACGACGCGATGACCGCGGACTGGGCGAAGGTCCCCTTCGAGGTGCTCTCCCGCATCTCCACGCGGATCACGAACGAGGTCAGCGAGATCAACCGCGTCACCCTCGACATCACCTCGAAGCCCCCGGGCACCATCGAGTGGGAGTGACGGCGCGTCCCTGACGCGCCCGCCCCCCCGCAATGGTCCGATTCCGTTCCAGATCCGCCGGCAATCCGGAACGAAATCGGACCTCTTTGCATTCGGGCGCCTCGTCGACCGCGACCCGGTCGCGCAGTTCGGCGACCTGTTCGCGATCGCGCAGCGCCACGGATGCGGGATCGACCTCCAGCTGCATGCCGGCGGTGAGCTCAGCTCTGCTCTTTCGACGACGCGATGATCAAGGACCGCACGCGTCACAGCGGGCTCACGGGGCGGCGGGACGTGGCGCACGGCTCCGCGCTCGGCCGTCTGCCCGCGGCGCGGCGGGAGGAGCTGCTCGCGCAGTTCGCGGAGCACCGCGACCGGGGCCGGGCGGTCGTGGAGGACGGCGCGCTGGCCGTCTGAGCCGCGCTCAGCCCTCCGGCGGCTCGAGCAGCCGGGAGGGGTGGGACGCGGCCCGCGCGTGCCAGGTCTGCGTGCGCTCGAAGGCCCGGAAGCCCATCGCCTCGTAGAGGCCGTTCGCCCCGGTGGGGGAGTCCGCGTCGACCTCGAGCTCGAGACGGGCGCGGCCGCGCTCGGCGGCGTCGCGGAAGGCGGCGTGCAGCAGCGCCTTGGCCACGCCCCGGCCGCGGGCGCTGCGGTGCACCCCGAGGTACTCGAGATAGGTGCCCTCGCCGAGGTCGCCGCGGGGCTCCTGGCGGGCGGCGACGAGACCGCCGGCGGGCAGCCATCGGCCCTCCCTTTCGACCTCGGCGATCCACCAGTGGTCCCAGTCCGCCTCGCGGGGGTCCTCGACCAGGCGCTGCACGAACTCGGCGAAGGACTCCCTGTAGGACCCCCAGTGGTCCGCGAAGGACTCCTCGAGCATGCGGTGCACGGTGGTGACGTCCTGGGCGACGGGCAGGCCCGAGGGGTGTCGGTGCACGCGCCGCACCCGTGTCCCCTCGCGAGGGGCGGGCAGGTCGGTCGCGTCGGTGGGGTCGACGGGGCGGCGCATGTGCAGCCAGGTGCGCACGTGCGTGAAGCCGGAGGCGGCCAGCAGCGCCGAGCGGTCCGTGTCCGTCTCGGTGACGGAGGCGTCCAGCCAGGTGGCCTCGACCCCGCGGTGGCGGGCGAAGGAGCCGCCCACCTCGCGGGCCCAGGCGAGCAGGGCCGCGGCGAGCTCCGCCCGGCGGGGCAGGTCGCGGGCGAGCGCCCACTGCAGGTCGGTGCGGCCGCTCGCGCGGTCGGCCAGGGCGATCCAGCCCACCGGCTCCGCCGTGTCGCCCGCTCCGTCGGGCACGACGACGACCTGCCGGCGGGAGAAGGAGCGCAGCCCCACGAGCCGCGAGCGCAGCGAGTCGGCGGTGACCTCGGCGTCGGGGGTGTGGGTGCGCTGGTCCGCGGTGACCAGGGCGTCGAGCGGTCCCACGTCCGCCTCGACGGGAAGGCGCGAGGTGAACCCCGCGGGCAGGTCGGGCGGGAAGTGGTCGCGCAGGAGCATCCGCCCATGGTGGCACGGCCGTGCCTCGGAGGCGCCCCGGGACGACCACGGCCCCCTGCCGCGAGGGCAGGGGGCCGTGGGGGAGCGGGGCGGACGCCGAGGTGCCGTCCGCGCCCGGGGTCAGCGCTCGGCGGGTCCGTCCGCCCGGTGCGAGTGCCGCTCCTCCGTGTCGACCACGCGGATCTCACCGGTCGTGGTGACCGAGCCGCTCGCGCCGATCGCCGCGAGGGCGCCGGTCGTGGTGTCGCGGAACTCGTGCGTCTCCTCGGCGGTCTCCGTCGAGTCCTGCTCGTGGAGCGTGTCGCGCAGCGGCATCTGCTTGATGAACAGCGAGAGCAGCAGCGCGGCGATCACGAAGGGCAGGGCGGTGAGGAACACGTCGTGCATGGCCTCGCCCATGCCGGTGCGGATCGGGTCCACGAGGAACGCGGGGAGCTTCGCGAGGGCCGACGGGTCCAGCACCGCGGCCTCGAGCTGGGAGGCGTCCAGCCCGCCCTGCTGCTGCAGGGCCGCCATCTGCTCGGCGGGGAGCTTCGCGAGCTGCTCGGGGATGGCGGTGGCCATCTGCGCGGTCATCACGGTGCCCAGCACCGCGGTGCCGATGGTCGAGCCGATGTTGCGGAAGAACTGGATCGCGGCGGTCGCGATGCCCAGCTCGCGCTGCGCGACGGCGTTCTGCACGACCAGCGTGTACACCTGCATGCACAGGCCGAGCCCCAGGCCGATCACGATCATCGCGAGGGTCAGGTGCCACTGCGAGTCGCCGTACTGCAGGTTCGCCAGCAGCAGGTAGCCGCCCACGAGCACGAGTCCGCCGAGGATCAGGAAGGGCTTGTAGCGGCCGGTGCGGGTGATGAGCAGGCCCACCACGATCGAGGTGACGATCATGGCGACGGAGAGCGGGATGAGGATCGCCCCGGAGTTCGTGGCGGAGACGCCCATGACGCCCTGCGCGTAGACCGGGATGTAGATGATCGCACCGAACATGGCGACGGCGATCGCGAAGGACGCGCCGACGGAGAGCGCCACGATCGGGCGGCCCAGCAGGTGCATGGGCAGCAGCGGCTCTGCCACGCGGGTCTCGATGATCACGAAGGCGGCGAGGAACAGCGCGGCCACGGCGTACATGCCGATGATCGTCGCGGAGCCCCAGTCGTAGGTGTTGCCGCCCCAGGTCGTCGCGAGCAGCGCGATGACCAGGCCCGGGGTGAGGGTGAGGATGCCGGGGAAGTCGACCTTGCCGTGCTGGCCGGAGACCGGCAGGTGCAGGAAGCGCAGGATGAAGCCGAAGGCGACCACGCCGAGCGGCAGGGTCAGGTAGAACAGCCAGCGCCAGCCGAAGTTGTCCGTGATCGTGCCGCCGATGAGCGGGCCGACCACGGAGGTCACGCCGAAGACGGCGCCCATGATGCCCTGGTACTTGCCGCGCTGGCGGGGCGGGATGATATCGCCGATGATCGTCTGGGACAGCGGCATCAGGGTGCCCATGCCCAGGCCCTGGACCGCGCGGGCGAAGACCAGGAACCAGAAGCCCTGGGAGAGGCCGGCGAGGATCGAGCCGATCATGAACACGGCGAGGCCGCCGAGGTAGAACCAGCGGCGACCGTAGAGGTCGGACAGCTTGCCGACGATCGGGACGGCCACGGCGGAGACCAGCATCGCGGCGGTCGCGATCCAGCTGTAGTGCTCGACGCCGCCGAGCTCGGCGACGATGCGCGGCATCGCGGGGCCGACGATGGTCTGGGAGAGGGAGGCCACGAACATGCCGAGCATGAGGCCGACGAAGACGAGCTTGCCCTGCCGGTCGAGGCCGGTGAAGGCGGTCTGGGGTTCGGCGCCGGAGCCCGGCGCCTGGGGGGTGGATGTGCTCACGGATACCTCGGAGTGATGGACGGTGGACGGATGGTGAGGGCGCGCGCGGACGCGCCCGGCGGTCGCAGCACGCCCTCGGGCCCGACCGGAACATGCTAGCCAACTGTTGCATTCACTGCACTATTGCACTGAGTGCAGTTTTTGTGAGATGGCGGACCTACGATGGACCCCGTGACCGACACCCGCACCCCGACCGACACCTCCACGGCCGCCCCCGCCTGCGAGGAGCTCGGGCTGCGCGAGCAGAAGAAGCGCCAGACCCGCCTGGCCATGCACCGCGCCGCCCTCGAGCTCGTCGCCGAGCACGGGCTCTCCGCGGTCACCGCGCAGATGATCGCCCAGCGCGCCGGCGTCTCGACCCGGACCTTCTTCAACCACTGGTCCACCAAGGAGTCCGCCATCCTCGGGGTCGTCGGGGACGAGGGGCCCCGCGCCGTCGCGTCGCTGCGCGAGAAGCTCGTGGTGATGACCGTCCGGCAGGCGCTGCACGCGGTCATGCGGGACGGCATCGCGAACGTGCCCGTCGACCCCGAGCTACGCGACCTCAAGAAGAGGGTCATGGCCAAGGAGCCGAGCCTGCAGAGCATGTCGACGGGGAACCTGCAGGCGATGCAGGCGGAGCTCGTCGATGTGCTCACCGAGTCCCTCGACGGCGAGCACGCGCGCGACCACGCCGAGATCATGGTGCAGGTGGGCTTCGCGCTCACGCGCAGCGCCTTCTCGATCGCCATGCGCCGCGGCATCGACCCCGTGCGCGCCTTCGACCAGGTCGTCGCCGTCTATCTCCGGGACGACATCGACCTCTGACCGCAGCGGCCTCAGCGCATCAGGCGCCCCGTGCCGCCCGTCCAGCCGCGGCCGTCGGCCAGCCGCTCCGCGACGCCCTGCTCGAGGCGGGTGCGGCGGGGGAGCGAGGCCGGGTCCACGGGCGGGCGCTGCCCGAACACGAAGAACAGTGCCGCGTCGTCCATGCGGGTGTGCTCGAGCATCTGCCAGAGCGCGGCGAAGCGCGCGAGGTTCGAGGTGGGTCCGGTGACCTCGGCGAGCTCCTCGCTCAGCAGCCAGGAGTCGCACGTGAACTCGTGGCCGAAGGCAGGCTCGTCCTCGGCGCGACCGGCGCCGAGATCGGCATAGTGCTCCGAGAAGTAGGCGGTGGCCGCCGCGAAGGAGGCCTCGACCTCCGCGGGGTCCAGCGGCCCGGTCGCGGGGATGTGCGTGCCGACCATCCAGCGGGAGGGCTCGTCCGGTGAGATCCGCTCGGCGCCGGTCGCGAGCCGCGCGACCCGCCGTTGCGAGAGGTCGAACTGGAGCCGGCCCAGGTGCACGAGGCGCCCCGCCCAGTTCCCGCTCACCCAGTTCAGCTGGTGCAGGCCCAGGCGGCCGGTGCCTTCGCGGTGCACCCGCATCTGCTGGCCGAGGTCCGCGAGCACGTGCCAAGACTGCTCGGGGCTCAGTCCGCGGGCGGCGTGCCAGGCCCGCACGGTCGAGGTCGAGACCAGCAGGGCGAGGATCGGCACGAGGCCCTCACCGGGGGCGAGGCGCTGCTGGAGCGCGTCGTGGCGGGGCTTCTCCGTCTCGAGGTCCACGGCGGGCACCTCGAGGCCCGCGCCGGCGCGCAGACGGTTCGCGAGGGCGGTGACCTCGGCGAGGATCTCCTCGTCGGCCGCGGCGGCATCGAGCAGCGCGGGGAGCTCCGCGGCGTCCTCACCCGTGATCCCGAGCTGGTCGAGGAGGGCGGAGCGCGAGGGGGCGGTGAGCATGACGCGCACGGCGGCGGCCTCGAGCTCGTCCTCGGCGTGCAGGGCGGTGGGCGCGGGCGACGTCATGGGGACACGCTAGTGGGTGACGGGCGCCACGGTGGTTACGATCACGGGGTCCCGTCCACCAGCGCCGTCCCCCGGCGACCAAGGAGCCCTCGATGACCGCCACGCCGCAGGATCCCTCCGCCCCTGCCACCCCGCCCGCCGCCGGCTCCGAGGAGGCGCAGAAGGTCCGCGACGCGTACGCCTTCGAGGGCGGCCGCATCCACCTCGGCGCGATGCTCGACGGCGAGGAGCCCGACCCCTCCGTCCCCGTGAACCTCTCCCTCGCCATGCTCAACCGCCACGGCCTCATCGCGGGCGCCACCGGCACCGGCAAGACCCGCACCCTGCAGATCATCGCGGAGCAGGCCGCGCACGCGGGCGCCGCCGTCTTCGTCGCAGACATGAAGGGCGACCTCTCCGGCATCGCCGTCCCCGGCACCGCCTCGGAGAAGCTCACCGCGCGCGCCGCCGCCCGCGGCCAGGAGTGGGTCTCCCGCGCCGCGCCCACGGAGTTCTACACCCTCGGCGGCGAGGGCGAGGGCGTGCCGATCCGCACCACGGTGAGCGACTTCGGCCCCGTGCTCATGGCGAAGGTGCTCGAGCTCAACGAGACCCAGGAGTCCTCGCTGGGTCTGATCTTCCACTACGCGGACTCCCAGGGCCTGGCCCTGCTGGACCTCAAGGACCTGCGCGCGCTCATCCAGTTCCTCACCTCGAAGGAGGGCAAGGGCGAGCTCCAGGGCATCGGCGGGATCTCCTCGGCGACCGCGGGCGTCATCCTGCGCAGCCTCACCGCCTTCGAGGCCTCCGGGGCCGACGTCTTCTTCGGCGAGCCGGCCTTCGACACCCAGCAGCTGCTGCGCACGAAGGACGGCGCCGGGATCATCTCCTGCCTCGAGCTGCCCGGCGTCGCGACCCGGCCCGCGCTCTTCTCGACCTTCATGATGTGGATGCTCGCGGAGCTCTACCAGGAGCTGCCCGAGGTGGGCGACCAGCCCGTCCCCAAGCTCGTGTTCTTCTTCGACGAGGCGCACCTGCTGTTCAAGGACGCCTCCAAGGCGTTCCTGGACCAGGTCGTGCAGACGGTCCGGCTGATCCGCTCGAAGGGCGTGGGGATCTTCTTCATCACCCAGACCCCCAAGGACATCCCCTCCGAGGTCCTCGCCCAGCTCGGCAACCGCGTCCAGCACGCCCTGCGCGCCTTCACCCCGGACGACGCGAAGGCCCTCAAGGCGACCGCTAAGACCTTCCCCACCTCGAGCCACGATCTCGAGGAGGTCATCCCGGCGCTCGGCACGGGCGCCGCGATCGTCACCGTCATGAGCGAGGACGGCGCCCCCACGCCCGTCGCGATCACCGCGGTGCGCGCGCCGGAGTCCTCGATGGAGCCCGCGGGTGCGGAGGTCATCAGCGGGATCGTCGCGGCCTCCCCGCTGCAGGCCGAGTACGGCACCCCGGTGGACCGCGAGTCCGCCTACGAGATCCTGCAGAAGCGCGCGGCCGGCGCCCCGGAGGCCGGTGCGGCCGACGGCGCACCCGCTCAACAGGGCCGGGCGGCGGAGCCCGACGCCGAGCCGGCCGCGAAGGCGAAGAAGAAGGAGGAGGGGATGCTCGACAACCCCGCCGTGAAGTCCTTCCTCCGCTCGGCGGGAACCGTCCTCGGCCGCGAGATCAGCCGCTCCCTGTTCGGCACCCGCAAGCGGCGCTGAGGCGCCGGGCGCCGCGCACGCCAGGGCCCCGGGGACACGGTCCCCGGGGCCCTCTACACTCCGGAACCGTCAGTCGCCCTCGTCGAGGGCTACGTAACCATCTGCCATGTCTCTGAACGCGAGGTTGTGCGCGGCAAGGGCCATGACCTGGTCCCTCCATGCACGGCGGAACGGGGCTCCGAAGTGAGCCAGCTCGGGGAGATCAGCGGCGGGGGAGACGTCTTTGCTGTCGATCGTCACCCCCGCGAGGTCCGAGGTGGATCGCCTCGAGTCCGTGCAGTCCGCTGATCGGGCTCAAGTCCTCGTAAGGGCCCCACTTGACGTCCAGGAACCGCAGGTTCGGCAATCCCGAGACGGCATCCAACAACCGCTGGGGGACGCGGGATGCGAGGAAGAGGTGGGTGATCGGCGCATCCCCCGCGGAGAGCAGCTCAATCCACCCGTCGAGTATGCGCCGTTTCTGGGTCGTCGTCCTCGCCTGCTCGTCGTCGAGCTGTGTCGCCTGGACGGCGACCCACGACTCGCCCGCGTAGGTCGCGGGGTCCCACAGCCCGGTGAAACGGTCCATGTGGCGCATCGGTGGGCTGAAGCCCTCAGGGACATCGGGGTAGAACATGGGCATCCTCCTGCAGGCGTCTGATGCCCCAATGATGCGCTGTCGGTCCTCGGACGAGATGCCACCGCGTCGTCCGTGGTGCGCCGGGGACCCGGCACGGTTCGACGCTGGCACGCCCCCGGTGACCCGGGGAAGGGGGAGAAGTCCCCATGGACAGCACGGCGCCCCCACCCTGCAGCAGGATGGGGGCGCCGTGGGCGCGGAGCGCTCAGCTCACTTCTTGCCCTGGTTGGCGACGGCCTCGGCGGCGGCCTTCGCGGCGACCGGGTCGAGGTAGCGGCCGCCCTTCTCCACGGGGGAGAAGGACTCGTCGAGCTCGTAGACCAGCGGCTGACCGGTCGGGATGTTCAGGCCGGAGATCTCGTCGTCGGAGATGCCGTCGAGGTACTTCACGAGCGCGCGCAGCGAGTTGCCGTGTGCCGCGATCAGCACGACCTTGCCGGAGACGAGGTCGGGCTTGATGCCCTCCTCCCAGTAGGGGAGGAAGCGCTCGACGACGTCCTTGAGGCACTCGGACTTCGGGAGCTGGTCGCCGAGGTCCGCGTACTGCGGGTCCTGGTCCTGCGAGAACTCGGAGCCGAACTCGATGGGCGGCGGCGGGGTGTCGTAGGAGCGGCGCCAGGCCATGAACTGCTCCTCGCCGTACTTCTCCCGGATCTCGGTCTTGTCCAGGCCCTGCAGGGCGCCGTAGTGGCGCTCGTTCAGGCGCCAGTCGCGGCGCACGGGGATCCAGTGGCGGTCCGCGGCGTCGAGCGCGAGGTTCGCGGTCATGATCGCGCGGCGCTGCAGGGAGGTGTGCACGACGTCCGGGAGGATGCCGGCCTCCTTGAGGAGCACGCCGCCGCCGGCGGCCTCCTCACGGCCCTTCTCGGTGAGGGCCACGTCGACCCAGCCGGTGAACAGGTTCTTCGCGTTCCATTCGCTCTCGCCGTGGCGGAGCAGCACGAGTGTGTAGGTCATGCCCTCAGCGTACTGGGCGCGCCCGGGCAGCCGCCGGGCCTCTCATCTCAGGCCTCGACGAGCACCGTGAAGGGGCCGTCGTTCAGGAGGCCCACGCGCATCTGCGCGCCGAACACGCCGGTCGCGACGGTGATCCCGCGGCCGCGCAGGTCCGTGACGACGGCGTCGACGAGCGGCTCCGCGACCGGTCCCGGGGCGGCGGCGCTCCACGAGGGCCGGCGGCCCTTGCGCGTCTCGCCGTAGAGCGTGAACTGGGAGACCACGAGGACCTCCGCCCCGGCGTCGGCCACGGAGCGCTCGCCGTCGAGGATCCGCAGCTCCGCGATCTTGCGCGCGATCGTCGCCGCCTGCTCGGGGCCGTCCTCGTGGGTGACGCCGACGAGGGCGAGCAGACCCTCGCCCGCGATCGCGCCGACGACCTCGCCGTCGACCTCCACGCTCGCGCCGTCCACGCGCTGCAGCACCGCTCGCACCGTCGCCTCAGCCCGGGAGGTTCGTGGGCAGGCGGCGCTCCTGCGTGGGGGCGTCGTCCTCCGCCGCGGCGGCCGCGTCGAGGGGAGCCTGCGGCGCGGTCGCGACGCCGGGCGCCGAGGGGACCGAGCGTGGCGGGGACGTCATCGGGGCGCCCGCGGGGGGAACGGGGTGCGGTGCCGGGGCCGCCGCAGGGACGGGACCCGGGGCCGACGGCGTGGGCACGACGGGCAGGCGCTGCGACTCCGCCGCCCGCGCCCGCTCGACCCAGCGCTCGGCGACCCGCACGATGGCCTCCGTCGCCGCCTCCCAGGACGCCTCCTGCTGGCGGTGCGGGCCGGTCGCGAGGGAGAGCACCACGCCCGCGGAGCGCAGCGCGAGCTCGGTGGGGTCCACCCGTTGGGCGAAGGTGACCTGCCAGGTCGTGATCGCCTCCTCGACTCGCTGCTGCATCGCCCGGTCGATCCGGCCGGCGTTGCCGTAGTCCGCGAGCACGCTCAGGTGCGCGAGCAGGCACGCGAGGTCGTCGGAGCGGCGGCCCGGACCCACGGTGTCGATGTCCAGCAGGCCCACCACGCGGCCGTCCTGCACGAACACCTGCGCCTCGTAGAAGTCGCCGTGGACGACGTCGTGCGGGCGCACGTCCATCCGCCGCTCGAGCGCCGCGAGGCCCTCGCGGATCGCGCGCACGAGCCCGTCCAGGCGCGGCCCGAGGGCGGGGACGGAGGAGGCGACGATGCCGGCGTAGAACTCGACGGAGTCCGTCCACGGCGGGCGCAGCGGCAGCGGGTACAGCGAGGCGGGGAGACGGTCCAGCAGGGCGACCAGGTCGTCCGCGGAGCAGGCCTGCACCCCCTCGTCCACGACTGCTCGGGAGAGCGGGCGGCCCGGCAGCTCGCGGAGCACGACGAGGCCGTCGTGATGGGCGAGGACCTCCGGGACGGGCACGCCGGCGCCGAGCAGCCGCTGGTGGCGGTCCACGATCTCGCCGCTGCGGTGGGGCTGCATGACCTTGAGGAAGACGGCGACGCCGTCCTGGCTCGCGCGGAGCACCGCGCGCCGGCCGGGACGGTAGGAGACGACGTCGATCGCGATCGGCGCCTGCGGGTCCGGCCCGAGCGCGACGCCCAGGTCGCGGAGGGTGCGGCCGACGACGTCCGGGTAGCAGACCTGGGGGAGCATCGGCAGCCACGGGTCGTGCGGGTAGCGCCACACGCGCACGTTGATGTCGCCGTCGGTCATGACGAGGGTCTGCTCGGCGACGTAGAGGTCCTTCTCCCGCTCGCCGATGTGGGCGCTCGCCCCGAACAGCTCCTCGCGGGCGGGGGCGTCCGGCCCGTCGAGCTCCGGCCAGGAGACCATCGTGCGGTACAGGGCCTTGGTGCTCCGGCCGGGACGGTGGTCGACGTGGTCGAGCTGCCAGCTGTGCAGCACCCCACCGGAGTTGCCGACGGCGGAGCGGAGGAGGCCTCCGGCGCCCGTGCCGGTGAGCAGCTCCGAGCCGTCCTGCGTGCGTGCCATGGATCGTTTCTACCAAGCGTCGGGGGATCGTGAGGCGGGCTCGCCTACGATGCGTGCATGGCTGATCGTACCGATACCCCGCGCTCCGCGAACCTCCTGGGGATCCCGGAGACCCTCCTCCCCGACGACTTCGTCGACGTCGAGGTGGCCGAGCTGCTCGTCGACGGGGACCCCCGGGAGATCGCGAGCACCCACCTGGATTCGCCCCTGGCCTGGGCGATCCTCGCGCAGGACGCCCTCGAGGACGGTGACGAGGTCGCCGCTTACGCCTATGCCCGCACCGGATACCACCGCGGTCTGGACGCATTGCGACGCAACGGCTGGCGCGGCCAGGGCCCGGTGCCCGCCTCGCACGCCCCCAACCGCGGCTTCCTGCGCGCGCTGGTCATGCTGGGGGAGACCTCCCGTCGGCTGGGCGACGAGGCCGAGCACGAGCGCGTGCAGGACTTCCTGCGCGAGGCGGATCCCACACTCCTGCCCTGAGCCCCGGGATCCCCTCGGGGACTCTGAGACCCCTGTCGCCGCGGCGGCGGCTCCCGGCCCGGTCACGGGTGGCGCTTGGTACGATCCTCGCGTCCTTCCACCGTCCTCCGAGGAGTCGCCATGCCCGCCGTCGTGATCGTCGGAGCCCAGTGGGGCGACGAGGGCAAGGGAAAGGCCACCGACCTCCTCGGTGAGCGCGTCGACTTCGTCGTCAAGCCCAACGGCGGCAACAACGCCGGGCACACGGTCGTCGTCCACGGCGAGAAGTTCGAGCTCAAGCTCCTCCCCGCCGGCATCCTCTCCCCGCGGGTGACCCCGGTCATCGGCAACGGCGTGGTCGTGAACCTCGAGGCGCTCTTCGAGGAGATCGCGACGCTCGAGTCCCGCGGCGTGGACACCAGCCGCCTGCGGATCAGCGCGAACGCGCACGTCGTCGCCCCGTACCACCAGACCCTCGACAAGGTCACCGAGCGCTTCCTCGGCAAGCGCGCGATCGGCACCACCGGCCGCGGCATCGGCCCCGCCTACATGGACAAGATCGGTCGCCTCGGCATCCGCGTCCAGGACCTGCTGGACGCGTCGATCCTGCGCCAGAAGGTCGAGGGCGCTCTGCGCCAGAAGAACGAGCTGCTGGTCAAGCTCTACAACCGCCGCTCCGTCGACGTCGACGAGATCACCGACGGCCTGCTCGCCTACGCCGACCGGCTGCGCCCGATGATCGTGGACACCACCGAGCTGCTGAACTCGGCGCTGGACCGCGACGAGGTCGTCCTCATGGAGGGCGGCCAGGCGACCTACCTCGACGTGGACCACGGCACCTACCCGTTCGTCACGAGCTCGAACCCCACCGCGGGCGGCGCGTGCACCGGCACGGGCATCGGCCCCACCCGGATCGACCGCGTGATCGGCATCGTCAAGGCGTACACGACGCGCGTGGGCGCCGGCCCGTTCCCGACCGAGCTCGAGGACAAGTGGGGCGAGTACCTCCAGCGCGTGGGCCACGAGGTCGGCGTGAACACCGGTCGTCCCCGGCGCTGCGGCTGGTACGACGCGCTCATGATCCGCCACGCGGTGCGCATCAACGGCTTCACCGACATCGTGCTCACGAAGCTCGACGTCCTCACCGGCATCGAGGAGGTGCCGATCTGCACCGCCTACGACGTGGACGGCGTGCTCCACCACGACATGCCGATGACGCAGACGGACTTCCACCACGCGAAGCCGGTGTTCGAGACCCTCCCCGGCTGGACCGAGGACCTCTCGCTCGCCCGCAGCTTCGAGGAGCTGCCCGAGAACGCGCAGAACTACGTGCGCCGCCTCGAGGAGCTCGCCGGCTGCCGGATCAGCGCGATCGGCGTGGGCCCGGACCGCGAGGACACGATCGTCGTGCACGAGCTGCTCCCGGCGGCGACCCGCTGACGTGGTGACCCGCCGCACCGATCCGCAGGAGGGACGGGACGCGCTCGCCGCCTGGGCCCTCGACCCCGAGGGCGCCCGGCGGCCCGTGCTCGCCCCGGCCGTGCGGCACACCCTCGAGCTGTTCGCCGAGGAGTTCCCCGGCGGCGCCGTCGAGCTGCGGGTCCCGCCCTACGCCGCGGTCCAGGCGGTCCCCGGGACCCGGCACACGCGCGGCACCCCGCCGGCCGTCGTCGAGACCGACGCCGCGACCTGGCTCGCCCTCGTGACCGGCGGCCTCACCTGGGCCGAGGCCCGCGACACCGGCCGCCTGACGGCCTCGGGGGAGCGCAGCGACCTCTCCGAGCTGCTGCCGCTGCCCGGACCCCGTCGCACCGTCCGCACGGCGCTGGCCGCGGGCGCCGCGGAGGACCCCTCATGAGCGTCGCCGTCGAGATCGCCGTCCAGGACCTCGTGGGCCTCGAGATCGCCGCCCTCGCGGGCGCCGACCGGGTCGAGCTTTGCGTGGGCCTCGAGCGCGGCGGCATCACCCCGCCCGCCGAGCTGGTCGCCGAGGCCGCGGAGCGCGCCGCGGCGCTGGTCTCCGTGCGCGACGCCCGGCCGCAGTTCGACGTCCACGTGCTCCTGCGCACCCGCGCGAGCACGGGCGACTTCCTCGGCCGGCCGGAGGAGTTCGTGCACGACGCCGAGGAGATCGCCCTGCTCGCAGCCCAGGCCGCTGAGGTCGTCGAGGCGGGCGCCGCCGGCGTGGTCCTCGGCGCGCTCACCCCCGCCGGCGAGCTCGACGTCCCCGCGCTCACCACGATCCGCGACGCGGCCCTGGGCGCCGCGCAGTCCGCGATGCGCGGGCTCACCCTCACGGAGCACCGCGCCGTGGACGCCCTGCCCGATCTCCCCGCCCGCGAGGAGGCCGTGCGCACGCTGCTCGGCCTCGGATTCCACCGGGTGCTGAGCTCCGGCGGCGCCGCACGCGCCCTCGACGGCGCCGCCGACCTCGCCGGCATGGTCCGCGCCGGCGAGGAGCTCATCGACATCTGCGCCGGAGCCGGCATCCGCCCGGCGGACATCGCCGAGCTCGTGCGCACCACGGGCGTCGCCGACGTCCATCTCTCCGCCCGCCGCCGCCCCGGCTCCGCCGTCGAGGCGGACGCCCCCGACACCCCCACCGACCCGGCGATCGTCGCCGCCGCGGTCGACGCCGCAGGAGCACTGTGAACGACACGTCCCACCCCGCCAGCCCCTCCACCCCCGCGACCGCCCCGGTGGCACCCGCCGCCGAGGACGCCCCGACGGAGTCCGAGCTCGCGGGCGCCACCACGCTCTACAAGCGCACGGGCCGCGTGCCCACGCTCGGGTTCTGGATCGTGATCGCCTTCCTCGCCCCCGTGCTCGTCGCCCTGATCGTCTCCCCGTTCCTGCAGCTCGGCGGTCTCGCCGGCGCCGTGACCCTCGCGCTGGACGCCGCCCTCTTCGTGGGTGTGCCGCTCGCGGCGATCGTCTGCCTCGTCGAGATGCTCGTGCTCCGCGCACGGTCCCGCCGCGCCGGTCGCTGACCAGCGGTTCCGTCGCCCGAGCGGGCGCGCGGACGACCGTCGCCGGGGATCTGCCGCTGTGGCAGAATGGCCGGGTGGCACGCGGCGACGGAACCCTCTCCCACGACCTCCTCCCCGGCGAGAAGGGCCCCCAGGACGCCTGCGGCGTCTTCGGAGTCTTCGCCCCGGGGGAAGAGGTCTCCAAGCTCACCTATTACGGGCTCTACGCCCTGCAGCACCGCGGGCAGGAGTCCGCTGGCATCGCGACCTCCGACGGCTCGCAGATCCTCGTCTACAAGGACATGGGACTCGTCTCCCAGGTCTTCGACGAGACCAGCCTCGAGGCGCTGCAGGGGCACATCGCGATCGGGCACACCCGCTATTCGACGACGGGCGGCTCGATCTGGTCCAACGCCCAGCCCACGCTGGGCCCGCGGCCGGACGGCACGGTCGCGCTCGCCCACAACGGCAACCTCGTGAACACCGAGGAGCTCCTCGCGCTCGTCGAGGAGCGTCACGGCGGGCAGTCCCGCGGCGAGATCGCCCGCGGCAACACGACGGACACCGCCCTGGTGACGGCCCTGCTGAACACCGAGGGATCGCTCGAGGACTCCCTCGCCGAGATCATGCCCCGCCTGCACGGCGCCTACTGCTTCACGCTCATGGACGAGCGCACCCTCTACGCCGCGCGCGACCCCCAGGGGATCCGCCCGCTCGTGCTGGGCCGTCTCGAGCGCGGCTGGGTGGTCGCCTCGGAGACCGCCGCCCTGGACATCTGCGGCGCGAGCTTCGTGCGGGAGGTCGCCCCGGGCGAGATGCTCGTCATCGACGAGCAGGGCCTGCGCAGCCGCCAGGTCATCGAGCCGAAGCCCAAGGGCTGCGTCTTCGAGTACGTCTACCTCGCCCGCCCGGACACCCGCATCGCCGGCCGCAGCGTCAACGAGTCGCGCGCCGAGATGGGCCGCCGCCTCGCCCGCGAGCACCCCGTCGAGGCGGATCTCGTGATCCCCACCCCGGAGTCCGGCACGCCCGCCGCGATCGGCTACGCGCAGGAGTCCGGCATCGCCTACGGCCAGGGCATGGTGAAGAACGCCTACGTGGGCCGCACCTTCATCCAGCCCAGCCAGACGATCCGCCAGCTCGGCATCCGCCTCAAGCTCAACCCGCTGCGCGAGGTCATCGCGGGCAAGCGCCTCGTCGTCATCGACGACTCGATCGTGCGCGGCAACACGCAGCGCGCGGTCGTGCGGATGCTGCGGGAGGCCGGGGCCGCGGAGGTGCACGTGCGCATCTCCTCCCCGCCGGTGCGCTGGCCCTGCTTCTACGGCATCGACTTCGCCTCGCGTGCGGAGCTGATCGCCAACGGGCTGGACACCGAGGAGATCGCGCGCTCGATCGGTGCGGACTCCCTCGGCTACATCTCCGAGGAGGGCATGATCGCGGCGACGGAGCAGGGCCGCGGCGCCCTGTGCACGGCCTGCTTCTCCGGCGAGTACCCCGTGTCCCTCCCGGATCCGGTCGCCCGCGCGCAGGGGATCCCCGCGTCGGCGAACTCCGCACCTCTCGAGCACCGCACCGTCAAGGAGCCCGCATGACCACGAGCGAGTCCGCCTCGCCCTCCGGCCTGACCTACGCCGCCTCCGGCGTCGACACCGCGGCGGGGGACCGTGCGGTGGACCTCATGAAGGAGGCGGTGGCCGCGACCCACGGCCCCGAGGTGATGGGCGGGATCGGCGCCTTCGCCGGCCTCGTCGACGTGAGCGCCCTCAAGGACTTCCGCCGACCGCTGCTCGCGTCCTCGACCGACGGCGTCGGCACGAAGATCGCGATCGCCCGCGCCCTGGACGTGCACGACACGATCGGCCAGGACCTCGTGGGCATGGTCGTCGACGACATCGTCGTGGTCGGCGCCCGCCCGATCGCGATGACCGACTACATCGCCACCGGCAAGGTCGTCCCCGAGCGGATCGCCGACATCGTCCGCGGCATCGCGGAGGGCTGCCGGCTCGCCGGCTGCGCGCTCGTGGGCGGCGAGACCGCCGAGCACCCGGGCCTCATGGCCGCCGACGACTACGACGTGGCCGGAGCGGCCGTCGGCGTCGTCGAGGCGGATGCGCTGCTCGGCCCCGAGCGCGTGCGCGCCGGTGACGTCGTGCTCGGCATGGACGCCTCCGGACTGCACTCCAATGGCTTCTCCCTCGTGCGCGCCGTGCTCGACGGCGCCGGCATCCCGCTGGAGGGGCACGTCGAGGCGCTCGGCCGCACGGTGGGGGAGGAGCTCCTGGAGCCCACCCGCATCTACGCGGCGGACGTCCTCGCCCTGCTCGAGGACGCGCGCACGACGGGCGCGGTCCATGCCCTGAGCCATGTCACCGGCGGCGGGCTCGCCGCGAACCTCGCCCGTGTGGTGCCCGAGGGCATCGGGGTGCGGATCGACCGCGCCTCCTGGACGCCGCTGCCCGTCTTCGGGGAGATCGCCCGCTGGGGTGCGGTGCCGCAGCTCGATCTCGAGGGGACCCTCAACATGGGGATCGGCATGATCGCCGTCCTCGAGGCGGAGCGCGCCGAGGCCGCGATCGCGGTGCTCGCCGAGCGCGGGCTGGGGGCGCGGGTGATCGGCGAGGTCCTCGATCCCGCGGAGCTGCCCGCCGCGTCCTCCCCGATCGAGCACGTCGTGACGGGGGCGAAGGGCGTCGAGGGCGGCGAGGTGCTCATGGCCGGCCAGCACCCGGGCTGGGCCTGAGCGGGCCGGGACCGCTCACCAGGACCATGACGGACAGACGGAGGGCCGCCCCGATGGGGCGGCCCTCCGTCGCACGGATCCGGTGCGTGACCGGGGAACGTCAGCGGCGACGTGCGGACGGAGCGTCCTCGTCGGCCCAGTCGTCGCTGTCCTCGTTCCCGTCGCTCTCGCCGACCTCTCCTCGCTGGCTCTGCAGCTCGCGCTGGAGCGCGGTGAGGTCGGTGGGCGGGCTGTAGTACTTGAGGTCCCGTGCCACCTTGGTCTGCTTGGCTTTCTGTCGGCCGCGACCCATGGATCTGACCCCCTGTGCGTCGGCTGGCGGGCGCTCTGACGGGCCCGGGAGATGGCAATGTATCGGAGTCCAAGAATACATGCCTGCACCGCCCCGCGCCCACCGCGCCCGAGGAGACGTGAGCGACTCCCTCGACATGGGGGCCGTCGGGGCCCCCGACGAGGCGGGGGCCGAGGCCATCGGCGCGCGCCGCGCGGGGAGAGGTCGTGCATATGTGGACACCTGTCGCGGGACACGGCACCGTGATCGTTTTACGATACTGTGGATAGACGTGCACGATGCAGGCCGCATCGGTGTGCGATGGGTCCGCGCCGCCTCTTCAGATGAACGGCCCCGATCGTGGGCGTCTACGCTGGTCCCCGGCGCGTCGGATTCCCCGCCCCGCAGCCGCTCTTCCCGCCCTGTCGAAAGGCCCACCTCCGATGAACGGATCCTCGGACGCTCCCACGAACGGTGACGAGCAGACGCAGCTGCTCACGCCGGCCGAGGTGGCCCAGATGTTCCATGTCGACCCGAAGACCGTGACCCGCTGGGCGCAGGCCGGGAAGCTGTCCTACATGCGCACCCTCGGCGGCCACCGCCGCTACCATCGCCACGAGGTCATCGAGCTGCTCAAGGAGAGCTCCGGGGACGCATGATCCGCGACCCCGTCTTCGGGGCCGGATACACGGCGCGGCGGATCGATCTCGGCGAGGACGCCGAGGGGCCGCTGATCGCCACCCTCGTCCATCGCGAGCAGGAGGACGCACCGCAGGAGCGACGACGCCCCCCGGTGCTCGCGCTGCACGGGTGGTCCGACTACGTGCTGGACCGGGACCTGCTCGACCACCTCGGCGCGTCCGGTCACGACGTCTGGGGGCTGGACCTGCGCAAGCACGGCCGCAGCCTGCTGCCGGGCCAGACGCCCACCGCGATCGACCACCTCTCCCGGTACGACCGTGAGCTCGATGCCGCGCTCCGGATCATCGGGACGCCTCCCGTCCTGCTCGCGCATTCCACGGGCGGGCTCGTCGCCGCGCTGTACGCGCAGCGCCGACCGGGCGCCGTCGCCGCGCTCGCGCTGAACTCCCCGTGGCTCGAGATGCACCTGGGTCGGGCCGCACGGGCCCTGCTCGAGGCGCCGATCGCGGCCCTCGCGGCGCGGAGGGGCGACCTGCCCGTGCTCCCGCCGGGGCCGTCGCACTACGTGCGCACCGTGCACCGCGACTACGGCGGCGAGTACCACTACGACCTCGAGCTCAAGCCGCCCGGCGGCCACCGCTTCCCGACCTCCACGCTCGCCGCGGTGCTCGACGGCCAGCACCGCCTCGCCGCGGCCGGTCCGCTCACCGTGCCGGTGCTCGTCCTGCACTCCGAGCGCAGCCGGCTCGGGTTCCGCTTCCAGGAGTCGATGCGGCGCGCGGACGTGGTGCTCGACGTCCGCGCGATCGCCTCCGCCGGGAGGCGGCTCGGGCCGTCCGTGCGGGTCGTCGCGCTCCCCGGCGCCCGCCACGACGTGTTCCTCTCGGAGGAGTCCGTGCGGACAGCCGCGATCGACGTGCTCGACGGGTGGCTCGAGGAGCTTCCCGCGCCGCCGGACGGCCCTACGATGGGCAGGCAGCAGTCCCCGGGCGGCACGGCCGGGGGCCCGAGGACGGCGAGCAGCGGGGGTGCACCGAGCGATGGACTCTGACCTGCGACATCACGCCTCCGCCCTGCGCCGCGGCGCGGACCGCCTGACCCTGCTGCGGCTGCGCGTCTCCCACGGGCTCGGCGCCCTCGCCGGATCCGGGCCGGAGCCGGAGCCGTCCGGGGCCGACGGCCCTGCCGCGGGGGAGGACCTCCTGGAGCAGTGGTCGGAGGGCGCCTATCCCGCGCTGGGCCGGGCCGCCGCGATGCTGCGCGGACGCGCCGGGGAGCTCGAGCGGCACGCCGAGCGGATCGAGCGCCGCAGCGGTCGCCGGCTCGGCGGCTACGCGGGCGCCGGGTTCCTGGGGCGCGGCGAGGAGGCCGGGCACCACGTGCGGGCCGTCGCGCGCTTCGTGGGGGCGGAGCAGGGTGCCGGGATCGGCGGGTTCCCGCTGCCCGGAGGGGCGGCCCCCGCCCCGTTGCACGTCTCCGACGACCTCGGTCAGTCCACGCCGGACGATCTCGAGGACTGAGCCGTCGCCTGAGGCGACCCTCAGGCGGAGACGCTGCGCCGCCGGGGCAGGAGCGCCGCGGCGACCGCGCCGATCACGATCGGCACGAGGGTCGTCGTCACCATGAGCAGCAGCATCGCGGAGGCCGCGGCGGCGGCCGGGACGCCGATCGCGACGAGCAGCGCCGCCCCGGCGGTCTCCGCGATCCCCGTGCCGCCGGGGGTGAGCGGGACGAGGGCGAGCAGCCGCCCCAGCGCGTAGACGACGAGCACGAGCAGCAGCGGGAGCACGACGTCCACCGCCCGCAGCGCCAGCCAGAGCGAGAGCAGCTGCACGGCGCGGGCGAGCAGGGTGGGGACCAGCAGGCCTGCGGGGCGACGCCGGAGCAGGGTGACCAGCCGGTCCCGCTGCTCGAGCACGGTGCCGAGGAAGACGGCCCGGCGGGACTCGTCCTGCTCCGCCGGGGCGAGGGCGGCGTCGGCCTCCTTCCGTGCGGGATCGCGCAGGTCCGGGAGATCCGTGAGGCGACCCGCCTGCTCCAGGAGGGTGCTCAGAACCCCGCGGCGCAGCGCGAGGGTCAGCAGGCCCAGGCACAGCAGCGCGACGAGGACGGTCGCGATCGCCGCGCCGATCCCCCCGGGCAGGTCCACGGACGCCGCACCGGTCGACGAGACGACCGCGTAGCTCCCGAGCCCGAGGACGGGGATCAGCATGGAGCCGATCACGAGCTCGACGAGGGAGGCGGCGATCACGCCCACGAGGATCGTGAGCAGGGTGCTGCCGCGCCGGCGGAGCACGAGACCCAGCAGGAAGGTCCCGATGATCCCGCCGCCGGGCACGGCCACGGAGACCGCGGTCGCGGCGGAATGCCCCTGCAGCGCCGCGGGATAGCGCGAGCCGGTGACGGCGACCTGCACGGTGCGGGCCTCGAGCGCGAGCGCGAGCACCCCGGCGAGCACCGCGGCGGGCAGCGCCCAGGCGGGCAGGGCGCCCAGCGCGCCGCCGATCTCGGTCCACGTGGTACCGGTCAGGCGGGGCAGCGCCCACCCCAGCAGCGCTCCCACGAGGAGCAGAGAGGCGAGGGCCGCGAGGATCCGACCCCGGCCCAGGTGCGGAGCCTGCGCGGCGAGCTGCTCGTCGGTCAGCCAGGCCGGATCCGCCGACTCGTGCGAGGGCGGGGGAGCGGCGTCGCGGCGGGGCTCGGGCATCTGCCGATTCTCGCACGTGACCTGGGGGAGCGGCGGGCACCGGGGACGTACCCTGGAGGCATGTCCTTCCTGATCTCCCTGTTCGTCGTCCTGCACATGATCTGCTGGGCCATGGCCCTTGGCACCTGGGTCGCGGCCGCCCGCACGAAGGAGCCGAACCCCGGCATGGCGCACGCCGCCGCGGGCGCGCTCGTGTTCGGCCTCGTGCTGATGATCCTGGTGTCCGTCGGCGGTGACGCGAACCAGGCCAAGCTCGGCGTGAAGTTCCTCCTCGCGCTGGTCGCGACCGCCTTCGCCTTCGTCGCGAAGAACCGCCGCGCCGAGACGCCCGGCGTCGTGTGGTTCGGCATCCCCGTCGCGATCATCGCGAACATCGTCATCGCCGTCTTCGTCTGAGCCGCGGAGACCTCGTCCACACCGGGCCCCGTCGGCGCTGCGCCGTCGGGGCCCGCGCCTATCCTGGGTGGGCCATGAGCTCACTCTTCGACGACCTCTCCCTCCCCGACTCCTTCCGCACCCTCGAAGGGGTGCGTGCGGATCCGGCCGCCCCCGCGCGCCGGGACGATCCCGAGGCGGACGTCCCGCCGGAGGAGGCGCCCGTCGAGGACGCCCCGCCGGAGGAGGACGGCCCCGAGGAGGAGGATCCCTTCGCGGGGGACGCCCCGTGGACCCCGGCCCCGCCCGCGCTGCAGCAGGCCGTCGCCCGCGTGCCCGCGCCGCGCCGCCAGGTCGACCCCGCCGCCCTCGCCGTGCTCGTCGAGGACCTCAACGGGCCCCAGCGCGAGGCCGTCGAGCACCGCGGCGGGCCGCTGCTGATCGTCGCCGGCGCCGGCTCCGGCAAGACCCGGGTCCTCACCCGGCGCATCGCCCACCTGCTCCGCTCCGGCGAGGCGCTGCCCGGCGAGATCCTGGCGATCACCTTCACGAACAAGGCCGCCGCGGAGATGCGCGAACGCGTCGCGGAGCTCGTGGGCCCCGCGTCGGCCGGTATGTGGGTCTCCACCTTCCACAGCGCCTGCGTGCGGATCCTGCGCCGCGACGCGCAGGCGGCGGGCCTGAAGAGCTCCTTCACGATCTACGACAGCGCGGACTCCCTGCGGCTGATCACCACGATCTCCAAGGACCTCGAGCTGGACACGAAGAAGAACGCGCCGCGCGCGATCGCGGCGCGGATCTCCGCGCTCAAGAACGAGCTCGTGGACCCGATCGACTTCGCGGACCAGGCGGAGACCGCGAAGAACCCCTTCGAGAAGACCCTCGCGCGCATCTACACGAACTACACCGAGCGCCTCCGCCAGGCGAACGCGGTGGACTTCGACGACCTGATCGGCCTCACGGTGCAGATGCTGCGGGAGAACCCGGCGATCCGCGAGGGCTACCGGCGCCGCTTCCGCCACCTCATGGTGGACGAGTACCAGGACACGAACCCCGCCCAGTACGCGCTCGTCCAGGAGCTCGTGGGGGAGGACCCGCGGGCGGACCTCACCGTCGTCGGCGACTCCGACCAGTCCATCTACGCGTTCCGCGGTGCGACGATCCGCAACATCGTCGAGTTCGAGCAGGACTTCCCCTCCGCGCGCACGATCGTGCTGGAGCAGAACTACCGCTCGACGCAGAACATCCTCTCCGCGGCGAACACGCTCATCGCGGGCAACGAGGGGCGGCGCCGCAAGAACCTGTGGACCGACCACGGCTCCGGGGAGAAGATCACCCTCTACGTCGCTGACGACGAGGCCTCCGAGGCGCGCTACATCGGCCGGCAGATCGACGCCCTCGTCGACGCCGGGCGCCGCGCGGGCGACGTCGCGATCTTCTACCGCGCCAACGCCCAGTCGCGCGCGCTCGAGGACCAGCTGATCCGCGTGGGCCTGCCGTACAAGGTCGTGGGCGGGACGCGCTTCTACGAGCGCCGGGAGATCAAGGACGCCCTCGCCTACCTGCAGGTCCTCGCGAACCCCGAGGACGAGGTCAACCTGCGCCGCATCCTCAACGTGCCCAAGCGCGGCATCGGGGACCGGGCGGAGGCCGCGGTCGCCATGCTCGCCGAGCGGGAGCGGATCGGGTTCGGCGAGGCGCTGCGCCGCGCCGAGGAGTCGCCGGGCATCGCCACGCGCTCCCTGAACGCCGTGCGCCTGTTCGTCGTCATGCTCGACGAGCTGCGGGAGCTGAGCGAGCAGGGCGTGACGCCCGCGGAGCTGCTCGAGGCGATCCTCACGAAGTCCGGCTACTACGCGGAGCTCCAGGGCAGCGACGACCCGCAGGACGAGTCGCGTCTCGAGAACCTCGCGGAGCTCATCAGCGTCGCCGCCGAGTTCGAAGCGCAGCAGGAGGCCATGGCCGCCGCCGCGAGCGAGGCGGAGGACGAGGAGCTCGACGGGGTCGGGGCGGCCACGGCCGGCGGGGCCACCGCCGGAGGGGCCGACGCGGCGTCGGCCGCCGAGGGCGCGGGAGACGGCGCGGCGGGCACGCGCCTGCCGAGCGTCGAGGATCCCGACGCGACGCTGCTGGACGCCTTCCTCGAGAAGGTCGCCCTCGTGGCGGATGCGGACCAGGTCCCCGGGGGTGAGGACCAGTTCGTCACCCTCATGACCCTCCACACCGCGAAGGGTCT
Organism: Brachybacterium rhamnosum; assembly: GCF_039526185.1. Lineage (NCBI taxonomy): Bacteria > Bacillati > Actinomycetota > Actinomycetes > Micrococcales > Dermabacteraceae > Brachybacterium > Brachybacterium rhamnosum. Next base: position 91,003 of record NZ_BAAAIS010000005.1, on the reverse strand, counting down.
CGAGTTCCCGGTCGTGTTCCTCACCGGCATGGAGGACGGCACCTTCCCGCACCAGCGCACCCTCTCTGATCCCACGGAGCTCGAGGAGGAGCGGCGGCTCGCGTACGTGGGCATCACCCGTGCCCGCGAGAAGCTCTACCTCACGCGCGCCCAGATGCGCGCGACCTGGGGCGCCCCGCAGTTCATGCCCGCCAGCCGCTTCCTCGACGAGGTCCCCGACGAGGTGCTCGACGTCGCGCGCGCCGGCTCCTCGCTGAGCGGCGTGGGCTACGGCGGCCGGGGCGGCTCCGGCGGGTACGGGAGCTCGGGCGGATCCGGTGGTCGCGGGCCCTCCTTCTCCGGCGGGATCGGCGGCGGCCGCAGCGACGTCAGGCGCACGAGCAGCTTCGGCTCGGGCCGCACGCCCACCCCGACCGCGTCGCTCCCGCAGCTCGCAGTGGGGGACCGGGTCACCCATGACTCCTTCGGCATGGGCACGGTCTCCGAGGTCGCCGGCCAGGGGGAGAAGACCCAGGTCGAGGTGCAGTTCAAGGCGCCGCACGGCACCAAGCGGCTGCTGCTGCGCTACGCCCCGCTCACGAAGCTCTGAGCCCCGGTGCGGCCGCGGCGAGGTCGCCGGTCCACAGCTCGAGGTGGTGCAGCGCGCCGCGGGCGCCGGGGGAGGGGACCGTCACCGGTCGCGGGGATCCGCGGCGCGCTCCCGCTGCCGGCGGACGTTCGCGTAGAGGCTGCTCGCGAAGGCGATGAGCACGATGATCAGCACCGCGACGATCACGGCCGTGAACGGGATGGGCAGCCCCGCCGCGTAGAGCACGCCCCAGATCGCGAGCAGCGAGCCGCCGATCAGCAGCGCGTCGCGGAAGGCGCGGGCGATCTTCCCGCCCAGGCCCTCCGACTTCGCCCGGTCGCCCGCGCGCTGCGCGGTGCGGCCGGCGACGGTGGCATACGCGTTCGCGCTGCGCCGGGCCCTCTCCGCGGAGTCCTGCACAGCGCGCTTCGCCCCGGGCGCCTGCTTCTTGGCCGTGTTCTGCGCGGCCTTCACATAGGTCTTCCAGTCGGCCATCGCGTCTCCTCGTGCTCCGTCCTCGCCGCGGCTCAGCGGCGGTCGTCCTCGCGCCAGCGGATGTCCCCGCCGCCCTGCGCCGGCGGGTTCCGCCGCGCGGTGCGGGCGCGGTGCTCCGACCAGTAGGACAGGCCGACGTTCAGCGCGAGGGTGATGAGCACGCTGAAGAAGAAGCCGGAGACCGTGGAGCGGACACCGAGCAGGCGCAGCAGGATGAACAGCACGAGGATCGCGACCACGCTGAAACCGAGGTGCTCGCGGATGCGCTGGGTGAGGCTGCGGGAGGAGCGGCTCATCGCGCCATCGTAGTCGTGGACCCTGGGACCTGCGTCACGGGCCCCGCGGCCGCTGTGACGGCGGGCACGCTGCCGCGGAGGCGTCCGGGAACCCCTGGTGGAGCGGCTACGCTGGCACCGATCACAGGGGCGGCCCCGAGGCCGAAGGCGGCCGGTCGCCCGCTGCCGACTGGGAAGGAAACTCACCCCGTGGACCTGTTCGAATACCAGGCCCGCGACATCTTCGAGAAGCACGGGGTTCCCGTGCTCGGAGGAGTCGTCGCGGAAGATCCCGCCGCCGCCCGAGCAGCCGCAGAGCAGCTCGGCACCCCCGTCGTCGTCGTCAAGGCCCAGGTCAAGACCGGCGGTCGTGGCAAGGCGGGCGGCGTGAAGGTCGCGAAGTCCCCCGAGGAGGCGGAGCAGAAGGCCTCCGAGATCCTCGGCATGGACATCAAGGGCCACACCGTGCACCGCGTCATGGTCGCCGCCGGTGCCGACATCGCCGAGGAGTACTACTTCTCGCTGCTGCTGGACCGCGCGAACCGCAACTACCTCGCCATGTGCTCCGTCGAGGGCGGCATGGAGATCGAGCAGCTCGCCGTCGAGCGGCCCGAGGCCCTCGCCCGCGTCGCCGTGGACCCGAACGTGGGCATCGACGAGGCCAAGGCGAAGGAGATCGTCGAGGCCGCGAGGTTCGACGCCGAGACCGGCGCGAAGGTCGCCCCCGTGCTGCAGAAGCTCTGGGACGTCTACCGCGAGGAGGACGCGACCCTCGTCGAGGTGAACCCGCTCGTGAAGACTGGCGCCGGCGACATCGTCGCGCTCGACGGCAAGGTCACCCTCGATGAGAACGCCGAGTTCCGCCACGAGGACCACACCGCCCTCGTGGACACCAAGTCCGAGGACCCGCTCGAGGCGAAGGCCAAGGCCCTCGACCTCAACTACGTGAAGCTCGACGGCGAGGTCGGCATCATCGGCAACGGCGCCGGCCTGGTCATGTCGACCCTCGACGTGGTCGCCTATGCCGGTGAGGCGCACGGCGTGAAGCCCGCGAACTTCCTCGACATCGGCGGCGGCGCCTCCGCGGAGGTCATGGCCAACGGCCTCGACGTCATCCTCGGCGACGAGCAGGTCTCCGCCGTGTTCGTCAACGTCTTCGGCGGCATCACCGCCTGCGACGCGGTCGCCAACGGCATCGTGGGCGCGCTGCAGAAGCTCGGCGACGCCGCCACCAAGCCGCTCGTGGTGCGCCTCGACGGCAACAACGTGGAGGAGGGGCGGAAGATCCTCGCGGACTTCGCCCACCCCCTCGTCACCCAGGCCGACACCATGGACGGCGGCGCGGCCGAGGTCGCCGAGCTCGCCGCCGGAAAGTGAGGGACCGCCATGTCGATCTTCCTCGATGAGAACAGCAAGGTCATCGTCCAGGGCATGACGGGCTCGGAGGGCATGAAGCACTCCCAGCGCATGCTCGATTCGGGCACCCGGATCGTGGGCGGCGTGAACCCGCGCAAGGCCGGCCAGTCCGTCGCCTTCGAGGGCGGATACGAGGTGCCGGTCTTCGGCTCCGTCGCCGAGGCCATGGAGGCCACCGGCGCGAACGTCTCGGTCGTCTTCGTGCCGCCGAAGTTCGCCAAGGACGCGGCGCTCGAGGCCATCGACGCGGCGATCCCGCTGCTCGTGGTCATCACCGAGGGCATCCCGGTGAAGGACTCCGCGGAGTTCTTCAACTACGCGCAGGGCAAGGGCACCACCCGCATCATCGGCCCGAACTGCCCGGGCCTCATCAGCCCCGGGAAGTCCAACGCCGGCATCACCCCCGCGAACATCACGGGCGCCGGCAAGCTGGGCCTGGTCTCCAAGTCCGGCACGCTGACCTACCAGATGATGTACGAGCTCGCGGACATCGGCTTCACGACCGCGATCGGCATCGGCGGGGACCCGGTCATCGGGACCACGCACATCGATGCGCTCGAGGCCTTCGAGAACGATCCTGACACCGTGGGCGTCGTGATGATCGGCGAGATTGGCGGCGACGCCGAGGAGCGCGCCGCCGCGTACATCAAGGACAACATGTCCAAGCCGGTGGTCGGCTACGTCGCGGGCTTCACCGCCCCCGAGGGCAAGACCATGGGCCACGCCGGCGCGATCGTCTCCGGCTCCGCCGGCACCGCGCAGGCGAAGAAGGAGGCCCTCGAGGCCGCCGGCGTGAAGGTGGGCAAGACCCCCACCGAGACCGCCGAACTCATGCGCGAGATCGTCAAGGGTCTCGCCTGAGCGACGCCGCACCGCACCGGCGCCGCCGGTGAGCGCGCCCCGGAGCCCCACGGCTCCGGGGCGCGCCCGCGTCGGGGCGGGGCGGGGCGTCTGCCCGGACGACTAGGCTGGGGTGATCTGCCGGCCGACCAAGGAGGGGACCGAGTGAGCGGCGATCTCATCGACACCACCGAGATGTACCTGAAGACGGTGTTCGAGCTCCACGAGACGGGGACCGCGCCGATGCGCGCCCGCATCGCCGAGCGACTGGGTCATTCGGGACCCACCGTCTCGCAGACGGTCGCGCGCATGGAGCGCGACGGCCTGCTGCACCTCGACGAGAACCGTCGGATCCAGCTGACGGATGCGGGCCGGGAGCTCGCGACGGACGTCATGCGCCGCCACCGGCTCGCCGAGCGGCACCTGCTCGACGTGATCGGGCTCGACTACGCGCTCGTCCACGAGGAGGCGTGCCGCTGGGAGCACGTCATGAGCCGTGAGGTGGAGCGTCGCATCGCCGAGCGCATCACCCCGCCCTACGTTGACCCCTACGGCAACCCGATCCCGGGGCTGCGCGAGCTCGGCGTCACCCTCGCGGGTGGCGAGGAGCAGGTCACCCCGGAGGGTCAAGAGCGTGTCAAGGCGATCGCGGACCTCGGTGACGTCGTCGCCGACGGCGCCCGCGCGGAGGTGCGCATCGAGCGGATCGGTGAGGTGCTGCAGTCCGATCCCGGCCAGCTCGGCGAACTCGCAGACCACGGCATCGTCCCCGGTGCGGTCGCGGACGTCGACCGGGTCGCCGACAGCTTCGTGCTGCGCGGGCCGGCCGGCGGCGAGATCGGCGTCCCGCTCGCCGTCGCAGGTCAGCTGCGTGTGACCGTGATCTCACACGGGTAAAGGCTTCTCCAAGCTCTTCCCCAGAAGCGCCCAGCGGGCGCGCAGGGGCGGGTGGGTCCCCCTAGGGTCGGACGCGTGCCGCGGCGAGGATCGCCCGGTTCGTCCCCCGGGTCCCCCACTGCGCACCGGGCAGGACAGCGAGGAGATCCGTGCGCAGGGTGAGAGCCCCGGGGGTCGGGAGCTCACGTGTCGAAGACTGCGAACAACACTCACCGTCGCGCCATGCGCACGGTGACCCCTGCCGTCCGCGCCGGGCGCGCCGCCGCCGGTGCCGCCGTCGCCGCGGGCCTCATGCTCGGCGGGGCCTCCGCCGCCCTCGCCGATCCGCAGTCCGACTCCGCTCCGCAGGCCGAGGCCGCCGCCGCGCCCGTCCTCGCCCCGGTGACGGCCCCAGCCGTCGGCATCCCCGCGGTGCAGGGCTCCGGTGACGATGAGGCCGAGGCCGCCCCGGCGCTCGCCCCCGCCGCCGGCACGATCTCCATCGAGCTGCCGCCCGAGCCCGAGCCCGTCGTCGAGGAGACCACGACCGAGGACGACACGACCTCGGACGAGGCCACCGACGAGGACACCAGCACGGAGAGCACCTCCTCCGAGGCCGCCGACGACTCCTCGGAGGACACCTCCTCCTCGCAGGAGACCCGCTCAAAGAGCTCCTCCTCGCGCAGCACCGAGCGCACCTCGACCGATGACGACGACGAGGACTCCTCGAGCTCCTCCTCGTCCTCCTCGAGCGAGAAGAAGTCCTCCTCGAAGAAGAAGTCCTCCTCGAAGAAGAAGTCCTCCTCGTCCTCGGACAGCGATTCCTCGGACGACTCGTCCTCCTCGGAGGAGTCGGAGAGCTCCGCCCCGGCGCCGTCCGCCGGCAAGGGCTCCTCGATCCTCGCGACCGCCCGCAACGGCATCGGCGTCCCCTACGTGTACGGCGGCTCGACGACCTCCGGCTGGGACTGCTCGGGCTTCACCGCCTGGGTCTACGCCCAGCACGGCGTCTCGCTGCCCCACAGCGCGGGCGCGCAGGCCGCCATGGGCACGAAGGTCTCCGCCTCCGAGGCCCGCCCCGGCGACCTCGTCTACAAGCCCGGCCACATCGGCATCTACGCCGGCAACGGCAAGTTCGTGGACGCCGGCAACAAGCGCGTGGACACCTCCGAGCGCAACATCTACTCCGGCAGCTGGACCTACATCCGCATCGGCTGATCCTCGGCCCGCCCGCCGCGGCCCCGCATCCCTCCTCGGATGCGGGGCCGCGGTGCGTCCGGGACCCTCAGGCGCCGCCGGTACCGTGGGGCCCGTGACCGCCCTCCGCGACCTGCTCTCCGTCCTGCTGCTCCTGGGCGCCCTCGTGCTCGGGGCGGCCTGGCTGCCCGCCGTGTGGTTCGAGCAGAACGTCGTCGACCAGGAGGGCTTCCTCGCGGTGACGCAGCCGCTCGCGGACGACCCCGCCTTCCGGACCACGCTCACGGACAGCGTCGTCGAGCAGCTGCTCGCCGACGACGCCGTGCCCTCCTGGATCCAGGAGTCGCTGACCCCGCTCGCCCAGGACCAGGCCTCGAAGCTCGCGGGGACCGACGCCTACGCCGCCATGTGGGACGAGACGATGGTCCAGCTGCACGGTGCGCTGTTCACGCCCGGCGGCGCCCCGGTCGACGTGGACCTCGCCCCCGGGATCGACGCGATCCTCGACGGGGTGGAGACGCACCTGCCGATCACCCTGCCGCGCCCCGACAGCGCCTCCGTCACGCTCTTCACGGTGCCGGACGTCCCGTTCCTCCACCATGCGACGGTGATGGACCCGTGGGCGCAGCGTCTGGGGCCGATCGCCCTGGGCATGGCGCTGCTCGCCCTGCTGATAGGCGGCCACCGCCGAGCGCTGCTGCTGCTCGCCGGGATCGCCGCGGCGGCCGCGGGGGCGCTCGACTGCATGCTCGCCTCGAGGATCGAGCAGGTGGTGCCCGATGCCGTGGACCAGGCCGCGTTCCTGGGCCCGCTCGTGCAGGTCTTCGAGGGTCGCTTCGCCGATCAGCTGCCGGCGCAGGCGGTCGTGCTCATGGGGGCCGGGGCGCTCGTCGCCGTCGCGGGCCTCGTGCTCCTGGGCCTGCGCCGGCGACCGGTGCGCTGAGGCCGCCGGGCGCCGGGCGCTCGTTCGCGGCTCCGTCGCGGGGAGGGCCTCAGAGCAGGCCGAGGCGCTCGAAGGCCAGGGCGAGGCCTGCCTCCTCCGGGCCGGGGACCACAAGATCCGCCGCCTCGAGCACCGACGCCGGGGCGCCCTCGATCGCGATCGAGGTGCCCGTGGCACGCAGCATGCCGAGATCGTTCAGCCCGTCGCCGGCGCCGACCGTGGCGTCCATGCCGAGCCCGAGGTGCTCCGCCGCCAGCTGCACGCCGCCCGCCTTGTCGAGGTGGCGCAGGAACAGCTCCCCGGCGCTGCCGTCCACCCGGCTCATCGAGCTTGGCAGCGCGGCGATCTCCTCACCGATCTCCGCAGCGAGCTGCTCGACGGCCACAGGGGAGCGCCACAGCGAGATCTTCGCGAAGGAGCAGCTCGCCAGATCCTCGGGGAGCCGCACGGCGCGCGCCAGGTCGAGGGTGCCGCCGCCCACGGTGCCGGCTGCGGCGGGCGGGAGCGCCTCGGCGCGGTCGCGGATCCAGTCGGCCATCGCCGGGGTGCAGAGCAGGGCGTCGGGGGCCTCGAGCACGAAGGGGACCTCGTGCGCGGTGAGGACCTCGACGGCGCGGCGGCCCAGGTCCTCCGGGAAGCGCTCGTCCCGCAGCAGGGTGTCTCCCACGCGCACGTGGGCGCCCGCGGAGCAGATGGCGCCGTCGAGCAGGTCGAGCACCTCGGGGGCGACGATCGAGGCGCAGCGGCCGGTGCTGAGCAGCACCGCGTGGCCGTTCTCGCGCACCGCGCGCACGGCCTCGACATGGGCGGCGGGCACGACGCCCTGCTCCGCGAGGGTCCCGTCGTAGTCGAGGAAGACGGCGCGGCGGTCGGACGGGGCGGGAGTGGTGGGCACGACGCTCCTGGTGCGGTCGGGACGGATGCTACCAGCCTATGTCGTGGGCACGGTCGGGGGAGCGGCCTCGCCCGCCTGGGCGGCGCCGGTCGTGCCCCGGGATGGCATCCTGGCCTCGATGCCCCATTCCAAAGTGCCCGCGGCCGATGCCACCCTGCGCATCCTCACGCATCTCGCGACCCAGCAGGGCCCGGTCGCCGCGGCGCGGATCGCGCAGGACCTCGATCTCCCGCGATCGCGGACCTACGACCTGCTCGCGGCCCTCACCGAGCACGGGTACGTCGTGCACCTGGGGGAGGAGCGCCTGTACGGGCTCGGGCCGGCGGCGCACGAGCTGGCCGGCGGCCACCTGCGTCAGGTGCCGCTCGCGAGGATCGGCCGGCGGGTCGTGGAGACGATGGTCGACGAGGTGGGGGAGTCCGGGCACCTGGCCGTGCTGCGCGGGGCCGACGTCCTCTACGTCGTCGAGGAGCGCGCACCACGGCGCCCGAGCCTCGTGACCGACATCGACGTGCGGCTCGCCGCGCACCTCACGGCGAGCGGCCGGGCGATCCTCGCGCTGCTCCCCGCGGCGCAGCTGCGCGCGCTCTACGGCCGCGAGGCGGACTTCTCCGCCCGCACCGATGTGCCCGGGCCCACCTCGCCGCGGGAGCTGCGGGAGCTGCTCGCCCGGGTGCGCGCCGAGGGCGTCGCCCACGAGCACGGGGAGGTGACGGCGGAGCTCGCCTCCGTCGCGGCGGTGGTCCGTGACCACGCCGGTTATCCCGCGGCCTCCGTCGCCCTCACCTATCCCGCCCCGCAGGAGGGCGGTGACCTCGCGGCGCGCTGCGAGGCGGCCGTGCGCGGCGCCGCGGCGGAGATCACCCGGCGGCTGCGCGGCGTCGCGGGCTGAGCCGCACGCCGCCTATCCTGCGCCCATGGACCCGTCCGACAGCTCCCGCCCCCGGGCCCGCTCCGAGCGCCCTCCGGTGGGGGAGCTGCGGTCGTGGCTGCTCCGCCTGGTCTCCGCGCCCCGCGTGAACATGCGCGAGGACTACGCGAAGGTGCGCCGCCTGCAGCGCGCGATCGCAGGGCTCCCCTCACTGCGGTACCAGCCGATCGACGTCACCGCCCGCTACGGCGAGGGCACCCATCCCGTGCCGATCCGGATGTTCCTCCCGCGCGAGCGGAGCCGCGAGGAGGTGGTCCTCTTCCTCCACGGCGGGGGCTGGGTCACGGGCGACGTCGAGAGCTACACACCCGCCTGCGCCGCGATCGCGGACGCGCTGGGATGCCCCGTGGCCTCCGTCGACTACCGGCTCGCGCCCGAGCACCCCTTCCCGGCCGGCCTCGAGGACTGCTACCGGGTCGCGAGGATGTTCCTCGCGGAGCCCTGGCGAGTGGGCCTCGAGGACGCCCGCTCGCTCGTGCTCATGGGCGACTCGGCCGGCGGGAACCTCGCCGCCGTCGTCTCCCAGCGGCTCGCCCGCGAGGGCCACGCGGTGCCGCGGCGGCAGATCCTGCTCTACCCGGTCACGCAGGAGGACCACGACCCGGCGACGAGCCCCTTCGAGTCCGTGCGCAGCTACGGGGAAGGGCTGCGGCTGACCTCCGCCGAGGTGCGTGACTACCTGGAGCTCTACGTCCCCGATCCCGAGCGCCGGCATGACCCGGAGGTGGCGCCGCTGCACGGCGCCGATCTCACGGGGCAGCCGGACACGCTCGTGATCACCGCGCAGCTCGACCTGCTCGCGGACGAGGGCGCCGCCTACGCCGCCGCGCTTGAGGCGGCCGGGAACCGGGTGCTCCTGCACGAGGTCGCGGGCGCCCTGCACGGCTTCATCACGCTGCCCCGCCGGGCGCGAGCGCCCCGTGAGGCGCTCGGCGTCATGACGGCCTTCCTCGACGACGGGCCGCCCGGGTGAGCACCCGCGCCTGGGCACGGCTGGACAACGCCTCGAACATCTTCCTCGCGGCGCGCAGCGCCCGCGATCCCAAGGTGTTCCGTCTCGGTGCGGAGCTCGACCACGAGGTGGATCCGGCGCTGCTCCAGCGGGCGCTCGAGCTCACCGTGGACCGCTACCCGCTGTTCCGGGCGGTGCTGCGTCGTGGGCTGTTCTGGTACTACCTGCAGGGCAGCGACAAGCATCCGCAGGTCGTGGCCGACGTCCTGCCGCCCTGCGCCCCGCTCTACGAGCCGGGCCACCCCGGCCTGCTGTTCCGCGTGGTCCACCACGGGGATCGGGTGGGCCTCGAGGTCTTCCACGCGCTCGTCGACGGCACCGGAGCGCTGTGGTTCCTCGGCGACCTGCTGGCCGCCTACCTGCGGCTGCGGGGCGAGGGAGCGGGCACGGACGCCGAGCGGGAGACCGAGGAGGCGATCGAGGCGGACGCCTCGGAGCACCGGGGCATCACGGGCGACGCCTTCCGCCACCACTTCCGGCGCCGCCGGATCCGCGACCGGGCCCCCGATCCCGCCCGCTTCGCCCGCGACGCCGCCCCCGCGGCCCTGCGCTCCGCCGAGGAGCTCGCCTCCCTCGTCTCCACCGGGGCGACCCGTCGGGGCGGTCGCGCCGGTCGCGACGCCGGGGGCGCCGGCGGCCACCACCGCCCGCGCGTGCACCGCGTGCACGGGGAGCTCACCCCGGACCTCCGCCCCCGCACCGTCGAGCTGTCGATGCCCGCGGACCAGGTGCTCGTCCTGTCGCGTGCGGCGGGGGTGTCCCTCTCCTCGTACCTCACGGCGCTGCTGCTCGAAGGGGTGCGCCGCTCCTCCGGCGGGCTCGGCGCGGCCCGCACCCTCGCGGTCTCTGTGCCCGTGAACCTGCGGCAGTTCTTCCCCTCGCGCTCCCCGCGCAACTTCTTCGCGACCGTGCGCCTCGAGCACACCTATGCGCCCCACGAGGCGGATCCCGAGGTCGAGGTGGACCTCGACGAGCTCGCCCGCTCCCTCGAGGAGGGGTTCCGCCCGCAGGTGAGCGCGGAGGCGCTCGCGGCGCGGCTGCGCCGGCTGATCGGCCTCGAGCAGATGCTGGGCCCGCGACTGGTGCCCCGCCCGCTCAAGGACCTGCTGCTGCGGGTCGTCAACGCGCGGGTGAACCGCACGCTGACCCTTGCCGTCTCGAATCTGGGCCGGGTGCGGCTGCCGGAGCCGGCGGAGGCGCATGTGCGGCGGATGATGTTCGAGGTCTCCGCGGTGCGCCCGCAGTTCTGCGCGATCTCCCACGCGGGGGTCCTCACCGTGAGCTTCACCGCGCCGTTCGTGCGCACGGACCACGTGCGGGAGGTGGTGCGGCTGCTCGTCGCACGCGGCGTCGAGGTCTCCGTCGCGGCGACGCGCGTGACCGAGCACGAGCTCGCCGAGGTGGGCGTGTGAGCCGCTGCCGCGGGTGCGAGGCCCGGGTCGAGGGGAGCTGGGCTCGCTGCCCGCTGTGCGGCACGGAGCTCGAGCCGCTCACGGACGGGACCGGCCCCGGCTCGCCGCGTCCCTCGGAGCCGTTCCCCGCCGTCGCGCTGCGCTACTCGGGCCGGCGCGTGCTGCGGGTGCTGCTGCTGGTCTCGTTGGGGATGGTGATCGCGTCCTTCGCGCTGCAGCTGCTGCTGCCGCACACCGAGTCCGGCTGGGGCTGGCTGCGCGCCTCCTGGCTGGGGCTCGCGACGACCTGGCTGCTCGTCCTCATCGCGCTGCGGGAGCGGCGCAACCTCGCCCGGGCGACGGCCTATCTCGTGGTGCTCGTGGGGCTGGTGAGCGCGTACTGGGACTACCTCACCGGCTGGCACGCCTGGTCGCTGACCTACACCGTGCCGATCGTGTGCGGCAGCTCGATCATCGCGGTGCTCGTGCTGGTCCGGGTGCGGCGCATGGAGCCGGGTGACCACGTCCTCTACGCGGCGCTCACGATCGCGGTGGGCCTGGTCCCGCTGCTCTTCCTGGTCCTGGGGTGGGTGACGACGCCGCTTCCCTCGCTGCTGTGCGCCGCGCTCGCGCTCGCGCAGATCACCGTCTCGCGGGGCCGGGAGGTCCTCCGCGAGCTCTCGAGGAGGCTCCATCTGTGACAGGCGTGTGAACTGTCCGGTATCCCGGACAACGGCTGCTCGGGGGCCCTCGACGGCCCGGGGTGCGGATGGTGTCCTGGATCTCACCCCGATCCCCACCCCGCAGCAGGAGCCCCGATGTCCCTCCCCGGCGCACGCCCCGTCCGCGCACCGCGCGGCACCGCCCTCACCGCGAAGTCCTGGCAGACCGAGGCCCCGCTGCGGATGCTCATGAACAACCTCGACCCCGAGGTCGCCGAGCGTCCCGACGACCTCGTCGTCTACGGCGGCACCGGCCGCGCCGCCCGCAGCTGGGAGGCCTTCGACGCGATCGTCGAGACCCTGCAGGACCTCGAGGAGGACGAGACCCTGCTCGTGCAGTCCGGCAAGCCGGTGGGCGTGCTGCGCACCAACCCCTGGGCGCCGCGCGTGCTCCTCGCGAACTCGCACCTCGTCCCGGACTGGGCGACCTGGCCCGAGTTCCGCCGCCTCGAGGGGGAGGGCCTGCTCATGTACGGGCAGATGACCGCCGGCTCCTGGATCTACATCGCGACCCAGGGCATCCTCCAGGGCACCTACGAGACCTTCGCGGCCGTCGCCCGCGCCCGCTTCGGCGGCACCCTCGCCGGGACGATCACCCTCACCGGCGGCTGCGGCGGCATGGGCGGCGCGCAACCCCTCGCCGTGACCCTCAACGGGGGCGTGTGCCTCATCGCCGACGTCGACCGCTCGCGCCTCGAGCGCCGCGTCGCCAAGCGCTATCTCACCGAGATCGCGGAGGACCTCGACGACGCCGTCGCCCGCGCCCGCGCCGCCCGCGACGAGGAGCGCGCCGTCTCCATCGGCATCGTCGGCAACGCCGCCGAGGTCTTCCCCGCGCTGCTCGAGCGCCACCGCGCGGGGGACCTGCGGATCGACGTCGTCACCGACCAGACCTCCGCGCACGACCCGCTCTCCTACCTCCCGCTCGAGCGCGAGGTGGGCACCTGGCAGGCCGAGGCCGCCGCGGACCCCGAGGGCTTCACCAAGAAGTCCCGCGAGTCGATGGCCCGCCAGGTCCAGGCCATGGTCGACTTCCAGGACGAGGGCGCCGAGGTCTTCGACTACGGCAACTCGATCCGCGACGAGGCCCGCACCGCCGGCTGCGAGCGCGCCTTCGCCTTCCCCGGCTTCGTCCCCGCCTACATCCGCCCGCTGTTCTGCGAGGGCCTCGGCCCGTTCCGCTGGGTCGCCCTCTCCGGCGACCCGCAGGACATCGCCGTCACCGATGCCGCGCTCAAGGAGCTCTTCCCCCAGAACGAGCACCTGCACCGCTGGCTCGACGCGGCCGGCGAGTACGTCGAGTTCGAGGGGCTCCCCGCCCGCATCTGCTGGCTCGGCTACGGCGAGCGCCACCTCGCCGGGCAGCTCTTCAACCGCCTCGTGAAGGAGGGCAAGGTCTCCGCGCCGATCGTCATCGGCCGCGACCACCTCGACTCCGGCTCCGTCGCCTCCCCGTACCGGGAGACCGAGGGCATGCTCGACGGCTCCGACGCGATCGCCGACTGGCCGCTGCTGAACGCCCTCACCGCCGCGAGCTCGGGCGCGACCTGGGTGTCCCTCCACCACGGCGGCGGCGTCGGCATCGGTCGCTCGATCCACGCCGGCCAGGTGGGCGTCGCCGACGGCACCGACCTCGCCGCCGCGAAGCTCACCGCGCTGCTCACCAACGACCCCGCCATGGGCGTGATCCGCCACGTCGACGCCGGCTACTCCCGCGCTGCCGAGGTCGCGGACGAGCGGGGCGTGCGCGTCCCCCTGCCCCCGCACGTGCGCGACGCGGGGGACCCCGCCGCCGCGCAGCGCGAGGCGACCGCCCGCGCCGCCTCCCGACAGGCCCCGAAGGCCGGGGCCTGAGCGCCGTGGCCGGTGGGTTCGACCGCCGCTGGGCGGAGCTGCTGCCCGTGGGCCGCGACGGCACCACGGGCGGCTACCGGCGCTTCGCCTGGACCCGCGAGGACCACACCCTGCGCGAGTGGTTCGCGGGGGAGTGCGGTGCTCTGGGCCTCGACCTCACCGAGGACCGCATGGGCAACCAGTGGGCCTGGTGGGGCGACCCCGACGCCGCGCCCGGCGTCGTCATCGGCTCCCACCTCGACTCCGTGCCCGACGGCGGCGCGTACGACGGCCCGCTCGGCGTGGTCTCCGCGCTCGCCGCCGTGCAGGCCCTCCAGGAAGAGGGCTTCCGCCCCTCCGTCCCGATCGGCGTCGTGAACTTCGGCGACGAGGAGGGCGCGCGCTTCGGCGTCGCCTGCGCGGGGTCCCGCGTCATCACGGGAGCCATGACCGCGGAGCGGGCCCTGGGCCTGCGCGACGCGGACGGCGTGAGCATGGCCGAGGCCCTGCGCGCCACCGGGCGCGGCCTCGACCTCGGCCCGGACCCGGCGACCCTCGCCCGCGTCGGCTCCTTCGTCGAGCTGCACGTCGAGCAGGGGAAGGCGCTCGCGCTCATGGACCCGGCGACCTCAGCGGTCGCCGTCGGCACCGACATCTGGCCGCACGGCCGCTGGCGCGCGGACTTCGCCGGCCGCGCCGATCACGCCGGCACCACGGCCCTCGCCGACCGGACGGACGCGATGCTCGAGGCCGCGGCCTTCGCCCTCGCCGCGCGGGAGGCCGCCGCCCGCCGCGACGACCACGAGCACCGCTGCGTGGCGACCGTCGGCAAGCTCGAGGTGACCCCGGGCGGGATCAACGCGATCCCCTCCCACGTCACCGCCTGGCTCGACGCCCGCTCCCCGCGCGAGGACCTCGTGCAGGGGGTGATCGCCGACCTCCACGGACTGTTCCCCGAGGCGCTGCGCGAGGAGTCCTGGACCCCCGCGACCCGCTTCGACGAGACGCTCACGCTGCGGGTGAGGGACGCGCTCGGGGAGACCACGCCTCTCCTGGGCACGGGCGCCGGACACGACGCCGGGATCCTTGCGAACGCCGGCGTGCCCACCACCATGCTGTTCGTCCGCAACCCCACGGGCTCCTCCCACACCCCCGAGGAGCATGCGGACGCCGCGGACTGCCACGCGGGCGTGGACGCCCTGGTCACCGTCGTGAAGGAGCTCGCGGCATGAGCGGGACGGCCGCCAGGGGCGTGCGGCGCACCCTCTGGTGCGAGCACGCGCTGCTGCCCGAGGGGCACCGCCGCGGGGTGCGCCTCGGCATCGACGCCGCCGGCCGGCTGGACCGGGTCGAGGTCGCCCGGCGACAGGACGGCGACGAGATCCTGCCCGGCGTGACCCTGCCGGGCCTCGCGAACACCCACAGCCATGCCTTCCACCGGGCGCTGCGCGGTCGCACCCATGATGCGGGCGGCACCTTCTGGACCTGGCGCGAGCGGATGTACCACGTGGCCGCGCGCCTGGACCCGGATGCGTACCTCGCGCTGGCCCGGGCCGCCTACGCCGAGATGGCGCTCGCCGGCGTCACCGCCGTCGGCGAGTTCCACTACGTCCACCACGCCCCTGGCGGCACGCCCTATGCGGATCCGAACGCCATGGGCCGCGCGCTCGAGCAGGCCGCCGCGGAGGCCGGGGTGCGGCTCACCCTGCTGGACACGCTCTACCTCGCGGGCGGCCTCGACGCGGGCGGGCACCTGCCCCCGGCCCCCGAGCAGCGCCGCTTCACCGATCGCGACGCGGACGCCTGGGCGCAGCGGGTCCGGGCCCTGCAGGAGCGCGAGGACCCGCAGGGCGACATGCTCGTGGGCGCCGCCGCGCATTCCGTGCGCGCCGTGCCGCTCGACCAGCTCGGGCGGCTCACGACCCTGCTCCCCGAGCTCGGCGGGGACGGGCCCCGCCTGCCGCTGCACGTGCACGTGAGCGAGCAGCCCGCGGAGAACGCGGCCTGCCTCGCCCACCACCGACGCACCCCCGTGCGCCTGCTCGCCGATGCGGGCCTGCTGGACGAGCACCTCACCGCCGTCCACGCCACCCACCTCACCACGCAGGACCTGCACCTGCTGGGGGAGGCCCGGGCCTGGGCGAGCTTCTGCCCCACCACCGAGCGGGACCTCGCCGACGGCATCGGACCCGCGCGGGCCCTGCGCGAGGCCGGGGCGCGGCTGTGCCTGGGCAGCGATCAGCACGCCGTGATCGACCTCGTCGAGGAGGCCCGCGCCCTCGAGATGCACGAGCGGCTGGCGAGCGGAGAGCGCGGTCGGTTCACGCCCGCACAGCTGCTCGAGGCCGCGACGGGCCACGGCAGCATCGGGCGGCCCGACGCCGGACGCCTCGCCGTCGGCGCCCCCGCGGATCTCGCGGTGCTCTCCCTGGACACGGTGCGCACCGCCGGCTCCGACCCCGCGCAGATCCTGCTCACCGCCACCGCGGCCGACGTCACGACCGTGATCCGCGGCGGGGAGACCATCGTCGCCGCGGGCCGTCACCGCCTGGGTGACGTGGCCCGCCTGCTCCAGGACGCCATCAGCCCCCTCTGGGAGGACGCATGACCAGCACCCTGCTCACCGGCATCAGCGAGCTCTGGACCCTCGACCCGGCCCTCGAGGAGCCGGGGGAGCGGGGCGCGGCCCCCGGCCAGGTGCTCCACGACGCCGCGCTCGTGGTCGAGGAGGGCCGCGTCGCCTGGACCGGCCCGGCCGCGACGGCCCCTGCCGCAGACCGGCGCGAGGACCTCGGCGGCCGCGCCGTGCTCCCCGGCTGGGTCGACTCCCACACCCACCTCGTCTTCGACGGCGACCGCGCCGCCGAGTTCGAGGCCCGCATGGCCGGGGAGTCCTACGCCGCGGGCGGCATCGCCGTCACGACCGCCGCGACGCGCGCCGCGAGCGACGAGCGGCTCCTCGCGCTCGTGCGCTCACGGCTCGCGGAGGCCGCCGCGGGCGGCACCACGACCCTCGAGACGAAGACCGGCTACGGACTCACCGTCGCCGAGGAGGGCCGCGCCGCGCGCCTGCTCGACGCCCTCGCCCGGGCCGGGGAGATCGACGAGGTGACCTTCCTCGGCGCGCACCTCGTGCCCGAGGAGCACGCGGGCCGCGCGGAGGAGTACGTGGACCTCGTGGTGGGGGACATGCTGCAGGCGGTCGCCCCGCACGTGCGCTGGATCGACGTGTTCTGCGAGGCGGGTGCCTTCGACCCGGAGCAGTCCGCGCGCGTGCTCGCGGCGGGCGCCGCCGCGGGCCTCGGACTTCGCGTGCACGGCCATCAGCTGGGCCGCAGCGGCGGCGTGGAGCTCGCCGTGCGCCACCGCGCCGCGAGCGTCGACCACCTCAACCACCTCGACGCGGGGGACGTGGACGCGCTCGCCGCGACCGCCTCCCTCCCCACCGCCCCCGGGGACGCCCCGGGCCGCCTCGCCGTGGACGCGGGGCCGACGGTCGCGACGGTGCTGCCCGCGTGCGACCTCTCCACCCGCGCCCCGCTCGCCCCCGCCCGCGCCCTGCTCGACGCGGGCGCCCAGCTCGCGATCGCCTCGAACTGCAACCCCGGCACGAGCTACACGAGCGCCGTGGCCTTCTGCGTCGCGACCGCGGTGCTGCAGATGCGCCTCACCCTCGCCGAGGCGATCCGGGCCGCGACCCGCGGCGGGGCGCTCGCCCTGCGCCGCGACGACGTCGGCCACCTCGGTGTGGGCGCCCGCGCGGACCTCCACGTGCTCGACGCCCCCGCCGCGATCCACCTCGCCTACCGCCCCGGCATGCCGCTCACCCATCAGGTGCGCCGTGCGGGGAGCCGGCTCGCCTGACCCGGGACACCCCGCTCCCCGCCCCCCGCACCGAAGAGGTCTTCATGATGACGACGCCCGACGCAGTCCAGGACCCCCGCCGCGAGCCCTTCGCGGGTTCCGCCGCCGATCGCGCCCGTTCCGTGATCGGCGCCGACGGCGCCGAGCGTCCCGTCCCACCCCACCGCTGGCGGTTCTTCCTCTACAGCGCGATCGGCATCGCGATGTTCTTCGTCTCGGTCGAGATCGGCGGGAAGTCCACGATCCTCGTCGACCACGCCCTGACGTTCGTGCGGTGGGTGCTCGGCCCCGCCGTGCCCTGGGTGGTCGTGGCGCTCGTGCTCGTCGGCACCGTCCGCCCCTTCGTCACCGGCACCTGGAGGGACGGCGCGCTGCGCACCGTCTTCGCCCTCGCGAACATCGTGGGCCTCGTCGTCGCGGTCTGCGCGGCCGCGGGCTTCTATCCGGGCCCGCTCTCGAACCCGGACATCGGCCCGTTCCTGTGGGAGAAGCTCGGCATCCCGGTGGGGCTGATCGTGCCCGTCGGCGCCGTGTTCCTCGCTCTGCTGATCAACTACGGCCTGATGGAGTTCATCGGCGTGCTGGTCCAGCCGATCATGCGTCCGGTGTGGAAGGTCCCCGGCCGCGCCGCGGTCGACGCCGTCGCCTCCTTCGTCGGCTCCTACTCCCTCGCCCTGCTCATCACCGACCGGGTCTATCGCGAGGGGCGCTACACGGGCCGGGAGGCCGCGATCATCGCGACCGGGTTCTCGACCGTCTCGGCGACCTTCATGGTCATCGTGGCGAGCACCCTGGACCTCATGCAGCACTGGACGCTCTACTTCCTCCTCACCTTCGCGGTGACCTTCGCGGTCACCGCGATCACGGTGCGGATCCCCCCGCTGAGCCGGGTGGCCGACGAGCCCTTCGAGGGGGTGGAGCATCTCGCCGAGCCGGTCTCGCGGGGCAACCGCCTCACGCAGGCCTGGGACGAGGCGATGCGGGCGCTCGCGATCGCCCCGGGCGTGGTCCGGGGAAGCTGGGCGACCTTCAAGGACGGCGTGCTCATGGCCGCCGCGATCGTCCCCTCGATCCTCTCGATCGGTCTCGCTGGGCTGCTGCTGGCCACGTACACCCCGGTGTTCGACCTCATCGGCTGGCTGTTCGTGCCCTTCGCCTGGCTGGTCCAGCTCCCCGAGCCGGCGCTCGCGGGGAAGGCCTTCGCCGTGGGCATCGCGGAGATGTTCCTGCCGGCGACCGTGGTCGCCGGCCACGAGTCGGAGGCGCTGCGCTTCACCGTGGGCGTCACCGCCGTCTCCCAGATCGTGTTCTTCTCCGCCCTGGTCCCCTCGATCCTCGCCACGCGGATCCCCGTGAACGTGGGCCAGCTGGTGGTGCTGTGGTTCGTCCGGGTCGTGCTGACGATCCTCATCACCGCACCGCTCGCCCACCTCCTGCTCTGAGCGGCCCCGTCCTCACCCCGTCCTCACCACGGCCACCGTCCGCGGCGGTCGGCGCGGCCCGCGACCGCCGTCCGAAAGGAACCCCATGACCGGCACCGTCCGTCTCTCCCGCTCCGACCTCACCGCCGCCGAGGTGCTCGCGGTCGCCCGCCGCGGCGCCCGCGTCGAGCTCGACCCCGACGCCCGCGAGCACGTCGCCGCCGTCCGCGCCCACATCGACGCCCTCGCCGCGGGGGAGACCCCCGTGTACGGCGTCTCCACCGGGTTCGGCGCCCTCGCGGACACGTCCATCCCGCCGTCGATGCGGCACGCCCTGCAGCGCTCCCTCATCCGCTCCCACGCGGCGGGCGCCGGTCCCGAGGTGGAGCGGGAGGTGGTGCGCGCCCTCATGCTGCTGCGCGCCCGCACCCTCGCCTCCGGCCGGACCGGCGTGCGGCCCGTCGTCATCGAGACCATGCTCGCGCTGCTGAACGCCGGCATCACCCCGATCGTCCACGAGTACGGCTCGCTGGGCTGCTCGGGGGACCTCGCCCCGCTGTCGCACTGCGCGATCGTGCTCATGGGGGAGGGGCGCGCCCGGGACCGCGACGGCGCGGAGCGTCCCGTCCCGGAGCTGCTCGCGGAGGCCGGGATCGTCCCCGTGCTGCTCGAGGAGAAGGAGGGCCTCGCCCTCATCAACGGGACCGACGGCATGCTCGGCATGCTCCTCATGGCCCTCGCTGACCTCGACGAGCTGGTGCGCACCGCGGATCTCGCCACCGCCCTGACCGTGCAGGGCCTGCGCGGCCGGGACGGCGTCTTCCGGCCCGAGCTGCACGCGCCCCTGCGCCCGCACCCCGGGCAGGCGGCCTCCGCCGCGAACGTGCTGGCCCTGCTCGAGGGCTCGCCGATCATCGCCGACGTCGCCGCCGAGGGCTCGCGCGTCCAGGACGCCTACTCGCTGCGCTGCGCCCCGCAGGTCGCGGGAGCCGTCCGGGACACGATCACGCATGCCCGCACGGTCGCCGAGCGGGAGGTCGCGAGCGCGATCGACAACCCCGTCGTGCTCGAGGACGGCACCGTCACCTCGAACGGCAACTTCCACGGCGCCCCCGTGGCCTACGTGCTCGACTTCCTCGCGATCGCGAGCGCGGACCTCGCCTCGATCGCCGAGCGCCGCACCGACCGCATGCTCGACAAGTCCCGCTCCCACGGGCTGCCGCCCTTCCTCGCCGACGATCCCGGCGTCGACTCGGGCTTCATGATCGCCCAGTACACGCAGGCGGCCCTGGTCTCCGAGATGAAGCGGCTCGCGGTGCCCGCGAGCGTCGACTCGATCCCCTCCTCGGCGATGCAGGAGGACCACGTCTCCATGGGATGGCACGCGGCTCGCAAGCTCCGCACCTCCGTGGAGAACCTGCGCCGGGTGCTCGCGATCGAGCTGCTCACCGCCGCGCGGGCCGTGGACCTGCGCGCCCCGCTGCAGCCCTCGGCCGCGTGCGCCGCGGTGATCGGCGTGCTCCGCGAGGACGTCGAGGGGCCGGGCCCGGACCGCTTCCTCGCCCCGGACATCGCGGCCGCGGAGGAGGGCCTGAGGGACGGCTCCCTGCTCGCCGCCGCGGAGGAGGTCGTGGGGCCGCTCGCCTGATCCCGCGTGTGGACGGTGCGGGTCAGCGCACCGTCCACGCGCTCACCCGTACCGAGAGCGTCACCTCGAGCTCGTCCGGCAGGCCGAGCGCGGCGGGGTCGACGTGGCGCGCGCTCGGGGTCATGAGCACGAGGTCCGCGGCCGCCTCCGCGCCGAGCCGCAGCGGCGCCCGCACGATGATCTCGGGGCCTGCCGTGAAGTGCGGGTCCAGGGCGGCGGCGAGCCGCTCCTCCTTGCGCGGGTCGATGCCGACCATCGCGGGCACGGTCTCCCGCAGCTCGGCGAGGTGGTCCGGTGCGGGGCGGGCCACGACGAGCCGGCCGCCCGGGCGCAGCATCCGCGCGAACTCGGGCGGATTGCGCGGGGAGAACACGTCGAGCACGACGTCCACGGAGGCGTCGGCGAGCGGCAGGCGGGAGAACAGGTCCGCGCCGATCGCGGCGAGGTCCTCGTGGGCGCGGGCCGCGAAGCGCAGGGACCGGGTCGAGGTGTCCAGGCCGATGCCGAGGGTCCCCGGCTGCTCCGCGAGCAGGGCGGCGAGGTACCACCCGGAGCCGCAGCCCGCGTCCAGGACCGTCCGACGGGCGCCGACGGGGCTCCCGTCGGGATCGGCGCAGACCTCCGGTGCGGCGAGGTCCAGCACGGCGTCCCGCAGCGGGCCGTAGGCGCCGGTCGCGAGGAAGCGGTCCCGGGCCCGGGCCATGTCGTCGTCGTCCCCGCTCACGGGGGCGGGACCGGAGAGCAGGGAGACGGAGCCGCCGCGCGCCGCGTCGAAGCGGTGGCCGCCCGCGCAGCCGAGGGTGCGCTCCCGGGCGTCGAGCGGCAGGGCGCACACGGGACAGCGCAGCAGCGGCAGCGCGGCGAGCAGGGCGGCGGGGAGCGGGCGGGTCACGGGGACACGGTACGGGGTGCGCCGGCCCTACGCTGGCGCCATGACGGCGCAGCGGCAGGACCCTCACGAGCGCGTGGCCCCGGAGCGGATCGCGCTGCGGCTCCTGCTCGAGGAGGACGCCGCGCGCCTCGCCCACCTCGAGACGGTGAACCGCGAGCACCTGCTCACCGGGGCCCCGGTGCGCCCCGAGGGATGGGCGACGGAGGAGGGCCAGCGGCGCATGATCCGCTCGCTGCGCACCCAGCTCGAGGCCGGGTCCACGGTCCCGCTCGTCATCACCGTGGACGACGAGGTCGTGGGCCGGCTGACCCTCAGCGGGGTGCTGCGCGGCCCCGCCCAGTGGGCGAGCCTCGGCTACTGGGTCGATGCGGGGGCCACGGGGCGCGGCGTCGCCTCCTGTGCGGTGCGCGAGGCCGTCGACCTCGCCTTCGGCGCCCTCGACCTGCACCGCGTCGAGGCGAGCGTCGCCGTGGGCAACGAGGCCTCCGCGCGGGTCCTCGAGCGCAACGGCTTCACGCAGATCGGCCTCGCCCCGCAGTACCTCCGGCTCGGCTCGGCGGGCGGCGGCTGGGCGGACTGCCGCCTGTTCCAGCGGATCAACCCCGCCTGGCGCGGCAAGAGCTGAGCCGGCGGGCCGACGTCCCCGTCGGCCGTCCCGGCGTCGGCCCCGTCGGCCGGCCCCTCAGGCCCCGACGTACTGCGCGAGCGCCTCCCCGGTGAGGCCCGCCCGCTCGGCGACGAGCTGCGCGGGCGTGCCCTCGAAGACGACGGTGCCGCCGTGCTGGCCGGCGCCGGGGCCCATGTCGATGATGCGGTCCGCATGCGCCATCACGGCCTGGTGGTGCTCGATGGCGATCACGGACCTCCCGGCGTCCACGAGGGCGTCCAGGAGCGCGAGCAGCTGCTCGACGTCCGCCATGTGCAGGCCCGAGGTGGGCTCGTCGAGCACGTAGATCCCGCCCTTATCGCCCATGTGGGTGGCGAGCTTGAGGCGCTGCCGCTCGCCGCCGGAGAGGGTCGTGAGCGGCTGGCCGATCGTGAGATAGCCGAGGCCCACCTGGTCCAGGTGGCCGAGGATCCGCGCCGCGGCGGGCACCTTCGCCTCCCCGTCGGAGAACAGCTCGCGCGCCTCCGCGACCGACATCTCGAGAACGTCGGCGATGCTGCGCCCGCCGAGGGTGTGCTCGAGCACGGAGGCCTGGAAGCGGCGGCCCTCGCACTCCTCGCACACGGACTCGACGGTCTCGAGGAAGCCCAGCTCGGTGTACGTGACGCCGGCGCCGTTGCAGACGGGGCAGGCCCCCTCGGAGTTCGCGGAGAACAGGGCGGGCTTGACGCCGTTCGCCTTCGCGAAGGCCTTCCGGATCGGCTCGAGCAGTCCCGTGTAGGTCGCGGGGTTCGAGCGGCGAGAGCCGCGGATCGGGGACTGGTCCACCATGACGACGTCCGCGTCGCGGGGGAGGGAGTCGTGGATGAGCGAGCTCTTGCCGGAGCCGGCCACGCCGGTGACGACCGTGAGCACGCCGAGCGGCACGTCGACGTCGACGTCGCGGAGGTTGTGGGTGCTCGCCCCGCGGATCTCGAGCACCCCGCTGGGCTCGCGCACCGTCTCCTTGAGCCGGTTGCGGGCGGCGAGGAAGCGGCCCGTGAGGGTGCCGGAGGAGCGCAGCCCCTCGACGTCCCCCTCGAACACGAGCTCCCCGCCGTCGCGGCCGGCCCGCGGGCCCAGGTCGACGACGTGGTCCGCGATCTCGATGGTCTCCGGCTTGTGCTCGACGACGAGCACCGTGTTGCCCTTGTCACGCAGCTCGAGCAGCAGCTCGTTCATGCGGGAGATGTCGTGGGGGTGCAGGCCCACCGTCGGCTCGTCGAAGACGTAGGTGACGTCGGTGAGGGCGGAGCCGATGTGCTGGACGAGCTTCGTGCGCTGCGCCTCGCCGCCGGAGAGCGTGCCGGAGGGGCGGTCCAGGGAGAGGTAGCCGAGGCCGATACCGACGAAGGCGTCGAGCAGGGCGCGGAGGTTCGCCAGCAGCGGGCCGACGCCCTCGTCGTCGAGACCCGCGACCCAGTCGCGCAGGTCGGTCACGGGCAGGGCGGAGACGTCGGCGATGGAGACCCCGTCGATGAGGGAGGTGCGGGCGTGCTCCGCGAGCCGCGTGCCCGCGCAGTCGGAGCAGGTGATGAAGGTGACCGCGCGGTCCACGAAGGCGCGGATGTGCGGCTGCATCTGGTCGCGGTCCTTGGAGAGCATGGACTTGCGGATCTTCGGGACGAGCCCCTCGTAGGTGAGGTTCACGTCCCCGATCTTCACCTTCGTGGGCTCCTTGTAGAGGAAGTCCTCGCGCTGGCGGGCCGTGAAGTCCTGGATCGGGACGTCCGGCGGCATGAACCCGGACTCACGGATGATCCGCACGTTCCAGCCGTCGCCCGTGTAGCCGGGGATCGTGAACGGGTCCTCGGAGAGGGTCTTCGTGCCGTCGTACAGCTCCGTCAGGTCGAGGTCGCTCACGTTCCCCATGCCCTCGCAGCGCGGGCACATGCCGCCCACGCGGGAGAAGTCCGCCTTCTCCGCGAGGGTCTTCCCGCCCTTCTTCACGGTGATCGCCCCGGCGGCGGAGACCGAGGGGACGTTGAAGGAGTACGCGCCGGGGCCGCCCACGTGGGGCTCGGCGCGGCGGGAGAAGAGGGTGCGCAGGTAGGCGCTCGCATCGGTGATGGTGCCGACGGTCGAGCGTGGCCCGCCGCCGAGCCGCTCCTGGTCCACGACGATCGCGGAGGTCACCCCGGAGAGCACGTCGACCTCGGGGCGCGAGGTCGAGGGCATGAAGCCCTGCACGAAGGCGCTGTAGGTCTCGTTGAGCAGGCGGCGGGACTCCGCGGCGATCGTCCCGAACACGAGCGAGCTCTTCCCGGAGCCGGAGACGCCCGTGAAGACGGTGAGGCGGCGCTTGGGGATGTCGACGTCGACCCCGCGGAGGTTGTTCTCGCGGGCCCCGACCACGTGGATCACGCCATGGGCGTCGGCGGGATGGGCGGCGGCGGTCATGGCGGCTCCTGGGTGCGGTGGGGGACGTCGGGACCGATTCAACCAGGATCACCCCGCCGGCGCGCGGCGGACTAGCCTGGCCCGGTGAACGCGCAGACCCATTACGACATCGCCCTCATCGGCTCCGGCTCGGTGAACTCCTTCCCGGGACCGGACCTCGCGGGCCACAGCATCGTGCAGATCGACCGCGGGGTGGGCCCGCAGGCCGTGTTCGGCGGCACCTGCCTGAACCTCGGCTGCATCCCCACGAAGATGTTCGTGCGCACCGCGGACCTCGCGCTCGCGCCGTCGGAGTCCGCCGCGCTCGGTGTGCGCGAGCGGCTCGAGGGCGTGGACTGGCCCGCGATCCGGGACCGGATCTTCGGCCGGATCGACCCGATCTCCGCGGGCGGCGAGGAGTACCGCGCCTCCCACGAGGACAATGCGAACCTCACCCTGCTGCGCGGCGAGGCCCGCTTCACGGGCCCGAAGGCGCTGCGGGTCGAGCTCGCGGACGGCACCACCCGCGAGATCACCGCGGACACGATCGTCCTCGGCGCCGGCTCCCGCCCCGAGATCCCCGCGATCGACGGTCTCGCCGACGCCGCCCCGCAGACCTCCGACACGGTCATGCGGATGGACGCGCTGCCCGCGTCGATGCTGATCCTCGGCTCGGGGATCATCGCCGTCGAGTTCGCGCACGTGCTCGACGCGCTCGGTGTGGACGTCACCCTCGTCGCCCGCTCCCAGCGGGTGCTGCGCGCGGCCGATGCCGACGTCTCCGCCCGGCTCACCGAGATCCTCGGCGGCCGGATCCGGCTCGAGACCGGCCTGGACACGACCTCCGTGCGCCGCACCGCGGAGGGCGTCGAGCTGCGCGGCACGCGGGGCCGCGAGGAGGTGGTCCTGCAGGCGGAGGACGTGCTCGTCGCGACCGGCAGGCGCCCCAACTCCGACCGGCTCGACGTGGCCGCCGGCGGGATCGGCCTCGCCGACGGCGGCCGGGTCGCGGTGGACGCCTACCAGCGGGTGCTCGACCCGGGGGGCCAGGTCCTCCCCGGCGTGTGGGCGCTCGGGGACATCTCGAGCCCCGACCAGCTCAAGCACGTCGCGAACCATCAGCTGCGGATCGTTCGGCACAACGTGCTCCACCCCGAGGAGATGCGCCGCTCCGACGAGATGCCCGTGCCCTTCGGCGTCTTCACCCATCCCCAGGTGGCCTGGGTGGGCAGGGACGAGGAGACGGCCCGCGCGGAGGCCGAGCGCTCCGGTCGCGAGATCCGCGTCGCCGTGCAGGAGTACTCCTCGATCGCCTACGGCTGGGCGATGGAGGACACCACCGGGTTCCTCAAGCTCGTCGTGGACGCGGAGTCCACGGCGATCCTGGGTGCGCAGATCATCGGCCCGGAGGCGACCTCGCTCATCCAGCTGCTCGTGCAGGCGATGAGCACCGGGCAGACGGCCCGGGACCTCGCGCGCACCCAGTACTGGATCCATCCGGCGATGCCGGAGCTCGTGGAGAACGCCCTGCTGCAGGTGGCCGACTGACCCGTCCCCGTCCCCGTCACCGGGGAGGGCCGGGGGAGGGACCTGTCGGTCAGTTCCCCTCCTCGGCCCCCGGCAGGCAGGACTTCAGCGGGTCCTGCTCGATGACCGGGGCGGAGGACTCGCTCGAGGTCTCGTCCCCCGTGGAGGAGGACTCCTCCTCGGTGGGCGTCGCCTCCTCGGTCGTGGTCTCCTCCTCGGCGGAGGAGCTGGACTCCTGGTCCGGGGCGGCGCCGGTCTCCGCGGGCTCTGTGGAG
This sequence comes from Brachybacterium rhamnosum, assembly GCF_039526185.1. Lineage (NCBI taxonomy): Bacteria > Bacillati > Actinomycetota > Actinomycetes > Micrococcales > Dermabacteraceae > Brachybacterium > Brachybacterium rhamnosum. Next base: position 64,957 of record NZ_BAAAIS010000005.1, on the reverse strand, counting down.
CCGGCCTTCGTCTCGCCGGTCACGGACTGCGCGCCGGTGGACTGCATGGAGTCCTCGATCGAGGCCTGGGTCCACTTCTTGAGGTAGTCCCAGTCGGCGTCGTAGCTCGGCGTGACGTCCTGCGTGATCGGGTAGGACTTGAAGCCGGAGTCCTTGATCCGCAGGGCGAGCTCGGCGAAGGCGTCGATGTCCGAGGTCGGGATGTCGGTGACGATGTTGTTCTCGGTCGCGGTGACGAGCCCGGGGATCGACATGGCGAGCGTCGCGGGGTTGGACTCCTCGGTGACCACGCGCACCATGCGCTGCTGGCGGCACATGCGGTTGAAGTCGTCGGAGCCCTCGCGGGAGCGGGCGTACCAGAGGGCGTGGTAGCCGTCGAGGTGCTGCTGGCCGGGCTCGATGTACCCGGTGATCGGGTACTTGCCGCCCGTGGCCTGGTTGGTGCCGCCGCCGATCGGGATGCGGCGCTCCACGACCATGTCCACGCCGCCGATCGCGTTGACCATGTCCTCGAAGCCCTGCAGGTTCACCTGCGCGTAGTAGTCGGTCTTCAGGCCGAGGGTCTCCTCGACGGCCCAGGTGGTGGCGGTGAGGCCGGGGCTGTCGTCCCCGGGGAACAGGTCCTTGTTCTCCTCCGCCCACGCCCACACGGCGTTGATGAGGTTCTGGTTCTTCCCGTAGTAGTCGAAGCCGTCGGGGAACTTCTCCGCGGCGACGGTGCCCTCCGGGAAGCGCACCTTCTCGAGGTTGCGGGGGATCGAGAAGAGGGCCGTCTTGCCGGTCGCAGTGTCCACGGAGGCGACCATGATCGTGTCCGGTCGGGTTCCCGTGCGGTCCTGCCCGGCGTCCTGGCCGAGCATGAGGATGTTGATGCGGCCGACGCCGGCCCACGGGTCCTCGCCGTCCGCGAGGGTGGAGGAGCCCGAGCGGGAGAACACGGAGTCCGAGCCGAGCAGTCCCTGGGTCACCCACAGCGACTGGACGCCGCGGCCGAAGGGCAGGCCGACGGCGATCACCATGACGGCGGCGAGGCCGAGCGCGACGAACCGGCGCCGGCGCTCGAGCCGCTGCGCCGTGGAGTGCGCGAGGGCGGCGAGGACGATCTGCACCATCCACACCACCATGGCGACCGCAGCGGCGACGAGCAGGGCGATGAGCACCCCGCGGTGGGTGACGAGCTTGACGCCCGTGCGCAGGGGGTCGCCGAGCAGCAGGAAGGCGGCGACGCCGAGGACGACGGCGGCGAGCAGGCCGATCAGCACCCAGCCGAGCTTCCGCATCCGGGTCGTGACCAGGCCCAGGCCCGGCAGCACCGTGGTGCCGACGGTCCAGGCGGCCACGCGTCCCAGGCTCCCGCCGCGGCGGGAGGGCTCGGGGCGCTCGTCGCGCGCGCCCCGATCCGAGGGAGGCTCGTCCCCGGAGCCGGAGCCGGAGCCGGATCCCGACCCCGCTTCGGAGCTCGCGGCTGCGGGAGCGGCGGCTGCGGGAGCGGCGGCGGTGACGTCGGCGGGGCGCGAGGGCTCGCGCGGGGGGACGGCGCCGCGCTCGGCGGCCGCGGCGGAACGGCCGGCGGTGGACCAGGCGTCACGCTCCTCGGCGGGCTCGGGGGAGGAGGCCGCCGCCGCCAGATCGTGCTCGGCGGCGATCGGGCGCGCCGCGCGCCGACCGTGGCCGGTGCGTCGCGCCGGGGGTACGACCGTCCCGCGGGGGTCCTCACCGGATCCGGCGTTCCCCGCCGGCGCGGCCGACGTCGCGCCTGTGCCGGACTCTGCCGATGCTGCGGACCGGACGCTCGGCGTCGGCGTGGGGGCTGCGGCGGGCTCCGCGGCCGCGGCGGGCCGGAGCGGCTCGGTGGCCGGCTCGACGGTCCCCGCCGGGGGCGTCAGGGGACGGGAGGCGTCGCCGGCCCGAGCGGCGGGAGCGCTCTGCTCGTCGGCCGTGTCGGGCCGGGAAGGGTCGACGGGATCCGCGCCGCGACCGGTAGGGGCGTCCACCCAGGTGCGGGGGGACGTGCCGAACGCCTGCTCCCGATTCTGGCGGGCGACGTCGGGAGGGAGGGGGCGGGACGAGTCGCGGCGGACCGGCTGCTGATGCCGGCCTCCACGACGAGTCCTGCGCCACGAGGCCGAATCCGTCATGCGGGCCATCCTAGGTTCTCCCTCGGCGGGACCCGGGACGCGCCTGTGAGGGGATCGTGGAGGTCACGCGGATCCGGGGTCCCTATCCTGGGCAGATGCGCCTCATCCACACCCCGTCGACGGACCTCACCTACGACGACTGCTTCTTCCTCCCCGCGCGCTCCGACGTCACCTCGCGGTTCGACGTCGACCTCGCGAGCGACGACGGCACCGGCACCACGATCCCCCTGGTCGCGGCCAACATGACCGCTGTCTCCGGCCGCCGGATGGCCGAGACGATGGCGCGTCGCGGCGGACTCGCCGTGCTCCCGCAGGACCTCTCCGCGGAGCGCATCGACTCGATCGTCCGCTCGCTGAAGACCCGCGACCTGATCGTCGACCACCCGCTCACCCTCCCCGCGGACGCCACCCTCGGCCAGGCCGCGTCGCTGCTGCCCAAGCGACCACACGGCGTCGTCGTCGTCGTGGACGGGGAGCGTCGCCCCCTCGGCGTCGTCGGTCCCGAGGAGATCACGGGCCGGGACTCCTTCGCCGCCGTCGGCGACCAGCTCGCCGCGGACGTGCTCGTGCTCCGTCCCGCGGATCTCGAGGCGGAGCCCGCGGCGCTGCACGCCCGGATCGCCGCGACCCACCACGACGCCGCCGTCGTCGTCACCGAGGACGGAGTGCTCCAGGGCGTGCTCACCGCGACCGGCGTGCTCCGCTCCACGATCTACCGCCCGGCGACCGACGCCGAGGGCCGCCTCCGCGTCGCGGTCGCCGTCGGCATCAACGCCGACGTCGCTTCCCGCGTCACGGACCTCGTCGCCGCCGGCACCGACGTGATCGTCCTGGACACCGCCCACGGCCACCAGGACAAGATGATCGAGGCGCTCCGCACCGCGCGCGCCGTGCTCGGTCCCTGCGAGGGGACCTCCGTCCGGCTCGTCGCCGGCAACATCGTCACCGCCGAGGGGACGCGCGAGCTCATCGAGGCCGGCGCCGACATCGTCAAGGTGGGCGTGGGCCCGGGCGCCATGTGCACGACCCGCATGATGACGGGCGTCGGCCGCCCCCAGTTCTCCGCGGTGCTCGAGTGCGCCGCCGAGGCCGCCCGCCACGGGAAGCACGTGTGGGCGGACGGCGGCGTGCGCCATCCCCGCGACGTGGCCCTCGCGCTCGCCGCGGGCGCCTCCAACGTCATGATCGGCTCCTGGTTCGCCGGGACCTTCGAGTCGCCCGGCGAGATGCGCACCGACGAGCACGGCCGCCGCTACAAGGAGAGCTTCGGAATGGCCTCCAAGCGGGCCGTCTCCCACCGCACCGCGCACGAGGACGCCTTCGCCCGGGCCCGCAAGGGCCTCTTCGAGGAGGGCATCTCGAGCTCGCGCATGTACCTCGCGGAGGGCTCCGGCAGCGTCGAGGGGCTCATCGACGAGATCACCGCCGGCGTGCGCTCCTCCTACACCTACGCCGGCGCGCGCAGCACGCCCGAGTTCCGCGACCGCGCGGTGATCGGCCTGCAGGGCGCGGCCGGCTACGCCGAGGGCCGTCCGCTGTCCAGCTCCTGGACCTGAGGCGCGACCGGGGAGCGGCGGGACGACCGCTCCCCGGGTGACCCGGTAGGCTCGCGACCATGACGACTCTCGTGATCGGTGGTGCCGGGTACATCGGGTCGCACGTGGTGCGACTCCTCCTCGACAAGGGGGAGCGGGTGATCGTGGTCGACGACCTGTCGACCGGCTTCCGCTCCCGCACGGAGGGGGCCGAGCTGCTCGAGCTCGACGTGACCCTCCCCGACGCGGTCGAGAAGCTCGCCTTCGCCCTGCGCTCCTCGGGTGCCGACTCCGTGATCCACTTCGCCGCCCACAAGCAGGTCGGCGAGTCCGTCGAGAACCCGGAGATGTACTGGCACGACAACGTGGGCGGCCTCGCCAACGTGCTCGCCGCCTGCGCGAGCGCCGACGTGCGCGACGTGGTCTTCTCCTCCTCCGCGGCCGTCTACGGCGTGCCCGACGTCGACCTCGTCACCGAGGACCTCGCCCCGCAGCCCATCAACCCCTACGGCGCGACCAAGTACGTGGGGGAGTGGATGCTCGCCGACGCCGAGCGCGCCCACGACATGCGCACCGTCGCCCTGCGCTACTTCAACGTCGCCGGTGCCGGCTGGCCGGAGCTCGCGGACACCCAGGTCATGAACCTGGTGCCGATCATCCTCAACGCCCTCGAGAAGGGGCGCACGCCCACCGTCTTCGGCGACGACTACGACACCCCGGACGGCACCTGCATCCGCGACTACGTGCACGTGCTGGACCTCGCCCACGCCCACATCGCGGCGCTGGACTACCTGCGCGGCGAGGAGCGCCCGCACCGCGTCTTCAACGTCGGGACCGGCGAGGGTTCGAGCGTGCTCGAGGTGATCGACGCGGTCGCCCGCGTCAAGGGCATCGACATCACCCCGGAGATCGGCCCGCGCCGCGCCGGCGACCCCGCCCGCCTGATCTGCTCCGGCGACCGGATCGCGCAGCACCTGGGCTGGAAGTCCGAGCACGGGCTCGAGGACATCGTCCGCTCCGCGGTCGAGGCCCGCGCCCAGGCCGTCGACCCGTCCTGATCCCCGCACCCGCCGCACGACGACGGCGCCGGTCCCCTGGGGGACCGGCGCCGTCGTCCGTCCCGGGCGGGCCGGGACGCGGTGATCAGGTGAGGTAGCGGTAGATCGGGTCGTGCGGGTCGATCCGCTCGATCTGCATCTGGGACGCGGCCATCCGCCCCATGAGCGGCTCGAGATCGGCGCGGGAGCCGATCTCGACGCCCACCAGGGCCGGTCCCTCCTCGCGGTTGTTGCGCTTGATGTAGTCGAACAGGACGATGTCGTCGTCCGGCCCGAGCACCCGGTCCAGGAAGCGCCGCAGCGCCCCCGGCTCCTGCGGGAAGGTCACGAGGAAGTAGTGCTTGAGCCCCTCGTGGACGAGGGAGCGCTCGACGATCTCCGTGTACCGCGAGACGTCGTTGTTGCCGCCGGAGACGACGACGATGACGTCGCCCTCCCCGTCCTCGTCCGCGGCGAGGTCCCGGACCGCCCCGGTCGCGACGGCCGCGGCGGCGAGGGCCCCGGCCGGCTCGGTGATGATCCCGTCCACCTGGTAGAGCGAGAGCATCTCGGTGCACACGGCGCCCTCGTCGACGCTCAGCAGCTCCGGCTCGATCGCCTGGACCATGCGCAGCGGCCCCGCGCCCACGCGGCGCACGGCGGCGCCGTCCACGAAGCGGTCGAGCTCGCGCAGGGTCACCGGGTGGCCCGCGCGCACGGCGGCCGCCATGGACACGGCGCCGGCGGGCTCGACGCCGACGATGCGCATCGTCGGCGTGCGTTCCCGCAGCCAGGCCCCGCAGCCGCCCAGCAGACCGCCGCCGCCCACCGGCAGCACCATGGTGGATGCCTCGCGGCCGTGCTCGAGGCGCAGCTGCTCGACGGCCTCGAGGGCCACGGTGCCCTGGCCGGCCATGATCGTCGGATGGTCGAAGGGCGGCACCGTCACGGCGCCCGTCCGCTCGGCGTCGTCCGCCGCGGCGGAGGCGGCGTCGTCGAAGGTGTCCCCGGTGAGGACGAGCTCCACGAGGTCGCCGCCGATCGCGACGATCCGGTCCCGCTTCTGGCGCGGGGTCGTGCCGGGCACGTAGATGCGGCCGCGGATGCCGAGCTCGCGGCACGAGCGGGCGACGCCCTGCGCGTGGTTCCCGGCGCTCGCGGCGACCACGCCCGCGGCCCGGGACTCCTCGTCCAGCGCGGCCATGAACAGGTGGGCGCCGCGCAGCTTGTACGAGCGCACGGACTGCAGGTCCTCGCGCTTGAGCCACACGGGGACCCCGGCGATCTCGCTGAGCCGCTCCGAGCGGTGCAGGGGCGTGCGCCGCAGCACGGGGCCGAGGGTCGCCGCGGCGGCCTCGACGTCCTCCGCGGTGAGCGGGAGGGGACCGGTGGCCGGCGTGGCCTGCTGCTCGTGGGGGGAGGGCGTGCTCACGGACGGGGCTCCTCGGGGTCGGGTCGGTCCATGGTCGGCGGGGCCGCGTCGCCGGGGACGGCCGTCGCGGCCGTCGCGGCGTGCGCGGTGGACACGGGGGCGTCGGCGGTGCCCGGGGGCACGGGGACGACGAGCGCGGTCGCGATCGCCGCGACCCCCTCGCCGCGGCCGGTCAGGCCCAGGCCGTCGGTCGTGGTGCCCGAGACGGAGACCGGCGCGCCGGCGGCGGCACCCATGGCCGCCTCCGCCTCCGCGCGACGACGGGAGATCGGGGGACGGTTGCCGATCACCTGGACGGAGACGTTGCCGATCCGGAAGCCGGCCTCGGTGACGAGCCGCGCGGCCTCCCTGAGCAGGGCCGTCCCCGCCGCTCCGGCCCACTCGGGCCGATCGGTGCCGAAGTGCGCGCCGAGGTCGCCGATGCCGGCGGCGGCGAACAGCGCGTCGCAGGCGGCGTGGCACGCGACGTCCGCGTCGGAGTGGCCGACGAGACCTCGCTCACCGTCCCACCGCAGCCCGGCGATCCACAGCTCCCGGCCGGAGCCCTCGGGCGCGAGGGCGTGGACGTCCGTGCCGGTGCCCACGCGGGGCAGCGCGGTCATCGCGGCGTGCTCTCGAGACGGTCGAGGAGCGCGTCGAGATCGGTGAAGGTCAGCGCGGGGTTCGTGCCGAGCAGCAGCGGCATCCCGTTGACACGGGGGATGCCGAGGGTCGAGGGGAGGTCCACGGTGGAGACCACGACATCGGCCGTGAACCGGGGGGAGAGCAGGTCGATCACGGTGGACTGGACCACCTCCGCGTCCCCGGCGCGGTGCGCGAGGTGGTCGCGCACCTGCTGGGCGATGAGGGCGGAGGTGGCGACCCCCGCCCCGCAGACGACGGCGATCGTGAGCATGCGTGCTCCTGGTGCTCGAAGGAGGGCGAGAGGTGCCCCGGGACGATCCTCGATTCTTCCATGCCGGGCGGGGTCGGTCCACGCGGCGCCGCTCGCCGTCTACGATGCCGGGGTGAGCCAGTCCCGCCGTCACCGCCCCTCCCGCCTGCGCGGGCGGGCCGCGGGCATCGTGCTCGCCGGGGGATCCGGGACGCGGGTGGGCGCCGGCATCAACAAGGCCTTCCTGCCGCTCGCGGGCCGCAGCATCGCCAGCTGGGGGCTCAACACGCTGGGATCGGTCGACGGGGTGGGGCTGCTGGTCTTCGTGGTCCGGCCCGACGATCTCGAGCACGCGCGCTTCGTCGCCTCGCGGGAGAGCGCGCACCACCTCGAGATCATCACCGGCGGCGACACCCGCCAGGAGTCCGAGCTGCTGGCCCTGCGCCATCTCGCGGACAGGATCGACCACGGCGTCATCGACACCGTGCTGATCCACGACGCCGCGCGACCGCTCGTCTCCCACGGCCTGGCCGCGGCGGTGCTGCACGCGGCCCGCGAGGCCGGGGGAGCGGTGCCGGGCATCCCGGCCGAGGGGGTCGCCCCGGTGGACGGCCCGGACGCCCTCGCGACGGGCGCCTTCTCCCCGGACTCCCTGCTGCGCGTGCAGACCCCGCAGGGCTTCGACGCGGCGACGATCCTGGACGCGTACGAGCAGGCGGCCCGGGACGGCTTCGTGGGCACGGACACGGCGTCCTGCGCCGAGGAGTACACGGACATCCCTGTCACCTGGGTGCGCGGCGAGGAGACCAACTTCAAGATCACCTATGCGCAGGATCTGCTCCTGGCCCAGGACGTCGTCACCGCGCTAGGTTTGAGATCCGTGTGAGGAGGGGATGATGGCCGTCGAGGAGAGCTTCCTGCGCTGCACCGCATGCGACCAGGAGGCGGAGCACGTGGTGATCTATGCCGGTCGCTTCGTCTCCGAGATCCAGTGCACCGGGTGCGGGGCCGTCACCCGTCTCGACGTGAGCGACGAGTACCTGCCGGACCTCCGCCAGCGGATCTCGAGCAAGCCCGGCCGGCTCCTGCGCCGCCTGCGCGCGGATCCCGGTGAGCTCGCGAGCACCCTGCCCGTGCGCACGCTCTCGAAGCCGGTGCGGATGGTGGAGGAGTTCCGGACGGTCTGGCGCTCGCGCCGACGGGGCTGACGGGACGCTCGCGCCGCAGCAGGTGCCGCCGCGCTCAGGCGCGACGGGCGAGACCCTGCCGCGAGGTGGTGTCGCGGGCGAGGCCCAGCGAGATCTGCGCCTGCCAGAGCGTCAGACGGTCCACGACCGCGAAGCCGTCGTGCGAGCCGTGCACGGTGCGCACGTCCCCGCCGCCGGCGAGCACGGCGAGGATCTCGTCCTCCGGGGCGTCGACACCGGTGCCGGCCGCTCCGGCCATGCGGGCCGTCGCCGCGCGGAGCGCCTCGCGGCGCAGCAGCCGGGGGCTCTGGAGGACGGCGAGGGTGCTGCGGTCGATGTTGCGCAGCCCCGCGCTCCCGGCTTCCTTGACGGAGTCCGTCATGGCGACGGTGGGCACGACGGCGTCCACGCCGTCGACGAGCGCCGCCATCACCTCCCGGTGCGCGGAGGCGGGGGTGAGGGCGCGCTCGGCGTCGTGCAGGAGCAGCGCCGGCTCGTCGCACGCGTCGAGCGCGGCGAGGATCCGATCACGGCGGGAGCCGTCGCGGGGGACGAGCACCGCTCCATGCGGGAGCGTGCCCTCGAGGCGGACGGCGATCGCCGAGGGTGCCACCACCACGGCGGGCGGCGGGCACACCTCGGCGAGTGTCCCCAGGAGCCGGTCCACGAGCCGGGAGCCGCCCAGGAGCTGCAGGGCGGGGGCAGTGGTCGCGCCCTGCTGCTCGGGGCCCGACGGGGCCACGAGGACGACGGGGCGCACCGCTGCTCCGGTGCGGGGGACGGGCACGGAGGGAGGCGGGTTCAGGGCCGCGCCTTCAGGAGGCGAGGACCTCGTCGAGGATCGACTCGGCGCTGGACTCGTCGGTCTTCTCGGCGAGGGCGAGCTCGGAGACGAGGATCTGACGGGCCTTGGCGAGCATGCGCTTCTCCCCGGCGGAGAGACCGCGGTCCTGGTCGCGGCGCCAGAGGTCGCGCACGACCTCGGCGACCTTCTTCACATCGCCGGAGGCCAGCTTCTCGACGTTCGCCTTGTAGCGGCGGGACCAGTTGGTGGGCTCCTCCGTGTACGGCAGGCGGAGGACCTCGAAGACCTCGTCGAGGCCCTTCTTGTCGACCACGTCGCGGACGCCGACCATGTCGACGTTGTCGGCCGGGACCTCGATGGTCAGGTCGCCCTGGGCGACCTTGAGCTTGAGGTAGGTGCGTTCCTCGCCCTTGATGGTGCGGGTCTTCACCTCCTCGATGAGGGCTGCACCGTGGTGCGGGTAGACGACGGTCTCGCCGACGACAAAGTTCATGTGTCTGGTCCCCTTTCCGCGGAACAGTCTATCACCGACCACCTGTGCTACTCTTCGCGCGCCCATGCCTGCGAGCAGGATGAGAGTGCCCTGCTCGCCACCCGGCCCAGCACCCGACCCGGCCGGCCCGGTGCCCGGAGGGGGTGCCCGAGTGCGGTACCCTGGCAGGGCTGTCCCTGCCCCTCCCCGTCGTGCCTGCAGTGCACCGAACAGGAGTTCCCCGTGCGTCGTCCCCGCCGACTCGTGCTCTCCGTCGCCGCCCTCGGCCTCGTCGCCGCGGCCTCCGGCTGCTCCTACTTCAACCCGGTGCAGACGCACGACTTCTACCAGGCGGCCGACGGCACGAACGCCAACCTCGAGCAGGACTCCGGCGCCCTCGCGGCGGGCGTCCGCAACGCGATCGTCGTCGTCGACGACTCCGGCAGTGCCGAGCTCCGCGGCTCCGCGGTCAACTACCTCGAGGACGACATCACCCTCGACCTCGAGGGCTCCGTCGACGGCGCCTCCGCCTTCACCGCGTCCGTCGCCGTCCCCGCCGGCGGCTCCGTCGAGCTGGGCCCGGGCGAGGGCGAGCAGGCCGTGGACATCACCGCGCTCGACGTCGCCCCCGGCGACATCATGCAGCTGACGGTCACGCTGGACGGCGAGTCCACCGAGATCTCGCTGCCCGTCACCGACACGACGCTCGCCTACTACCAGGACTCGAGCTCGGACCCCAACGGCGAGGGCGCGGCCTCGGACGGCGGCGGCGCCTCCGACGGCGGCGAGGGTTGACCATCCCCGCACCAGGCATGACGAAGGGCCCCCGGGTGATCCCGGGGGCCCTTCGTCGTCGGCCCCGTCGGTCGGAAGTCGTGCGCCGTCCCTGCGCGGTCAGGCGCCGGTGGACTCGAACTTGTAGCCCAGACCGCGCACGGTCACGAGGTGCACGGGGTTCTTCGGATCGTCCTCGATCTTCGCGCGCAGGCGCTTGACGTGCACGTCGAGGGTCTTCGTGTCGCCCACGTAGTTCGCCCCCCACACCCGGTCGATCAGCTGACCGCGGGTGAGGACCCGGTCGACGTTCCGCAGCAGCATCTCCAGCAGCTCGAACTCCTTCAGCGGGAGCGCGACGTCCGTGCCGTGCACCTGCACCACGTGCCGCTCCACGTCCATCATGATGTGGCCGGCGGTGAGCGTCGCGGACTCCTCGGACTCCGCGCCGTCGCTCCCGCGGCGCAGCACCGCCTTGATCCGGGCGAGCAGCTCGCGCGAGGAGTACGGCTTGGTGACGTAGTCGTCCGCGCCGAGCTCGAGGCCCAGCACCTTGTCGAACTCGTCGTCCTTCGCGGTGAGCATGATGACCGGCACGGAGGAGGTGCGGCGGATCTCGCGGCACACCTCGGTGCCGCTCATGCCCGGGAGCATGAGGTCCAGGAGCACCAGATCCGCGCCGTGCGCGGAGAAGATCCTCAGGCCGTCCGTGCCGTTGTCCGCCACGGCGACCTCGTACCCCTCCTTCCGGAGCGAGTACGAGAGGGGATCGGAGAACGACTCCTCGTCCTCGACGATCAGGATGCGCGTCATCTCAATGTCCCTTCCGTGGGTTCTGCTGGGGATCCGAGGGCCGTGACGGGGGCGTCGCCCCGCTGACGGTGACGGCGCCGGTGCGCCCCATCTCGGGGAGGCGGAGGGTGAAGGTGGAGCCCTGCCCGGCCATGGACCAGGCGGTCACCTCCCCGCCGTGGTCGGTCGCGATGTGCTTGACGATGGCCAGGCCCAGCCCGGAGCCGCCCGTCGCGCGGGACCGTGCCCGGTCCACGCGGAAGAAGCGCTCGAAGACGCGCTCCAGGTTCTCCTTGGAGATGCCCATGCCCTGGTCCTTCACCGACAGCTCGACCATGCCCTGGTCGCGCCGCACGGAGATCCCCACCCGGGTGTCCGGCTCGGAGTAGCTGATGGCGTTGGAGACGAGGTTCGACAGCGCGGTCGTGAGCATCGAGGCGGAGCCGAACACGCGCAGGCCGCCCGTGCCGCCCGTGACCACCTCGATGCGGGAGCCCAGGGCGAAGTTCCGGTTCAGCGCGACCGCCTCGGCGACGACGTCGTCGATCTCGACGGGCTCGGCGTCCGGCAGCGCGGAGGAGCCCTGCACGCGCGAGAGCTCGATGATCTCCTGGACCAGGTGGCCCAGCCGGCGGGACTCCGTCTGCATCCGCTCCGCGAAGCGGCGCACCGCATCCGGATCCTCCGCGGCGTCCTCCATCGTCTCGGCGAGCAGGGTGATCGCCCCGACCGGGGTCTTCAGCTCGTGGGACACGTTCGCCACGAAGTCGCGGCGGGTCTCCTCGACGCGCACGGCGCGGGTGAGGTCGTCGGCGAGCAGCAGCACGCCCGTCTCGCCGAGCGCACCGATGCGCACGTCGATCACGGCGTCGTCGTCCTCCTGGCCGGAGCGGCGCAGGGAGAGGCGCTCGTCGCGCCAGCCTCCCCCGCGGCCGACGTCGGCCGCGAGCTCGAGCAGCTCGGGGCTCGCGAGGCGCGGGTAGTCGTTCCCGGAGGCGCGGACGATGCCGTACGAGTAGGCCAGCGGCGAGGCGCGCAGCACGTCCCCGCTCGCGTCGAGCACGACGTACGCCGAGCGCAGGATCGTGAGGACCTCGGCGACCTGCTCCGGGAGTGTCCCGGGGGAGTCGGCCTCGGCGCGCTCGCGCTCGCGGCCCTCGGAGCGGTGCATCGCGTACATCGCGGCGCACCCGATCACGAGGCCGGTGAGACCGGCGAGCAGGAGGAGGACGGAGAGCGGCACCGGTACAGCCTATTGCCGATAGGGTGATGACTCGCTCCTGCCCCCGCACCTCGAGCGGGGCAGGGACCAGGAGTTCACCGGGACTCCGCCTCGAGTTCACCCCACGGCGATCGCTGTTCATCCGCCATTGCCAGACTCGACGGTCGGGGAACCCCCTACTTCCCGCTCGGAATCGGCATCAGGAGTGTGCACACATGCGCGAGGCGTACCAGAGCGACCTGCGTCATCTCGTCGACGATCTGCTCGACATGGCGTCCCTCGTCAGCTCCGCGCTCGAGGACGCCACCACGGCGCTGCTCGAGGGCGACCTCGGACTGGCGGAGCGCGTCATCGCCGCGGACCCCCACATCGATCAGCGCCAGTACGACCTCGACACCAAGATCGTCGAGCTGCTCGCGCGCCAGAACCCCGTGGCCGGCGACCTCCGCCTGCTCGTCTCCTCGCTGCGCATGAGCTCCTCGCTCGAGCGCATGGGCGACCTCTGCGGCCACATCGCGCTCACCGCGCGCCGCACCCATCCCGAGCCGGCCGTGCCCGAGCAGCACCACGCCCAGATCCGCGAGATGGCGCGGCTCGCCGGCGAGGCGCTCGCCAACGCCTCGACCGTGATCGCCGAGCGCGACCTCGCCCTCGCCGCACGGGTCGAGGAGGAGGACGAGAAGATCGACGCGCTCCTCCAGGAGGTCGCGCGCGAGCTCGCGAAGGGCGGCGAGGCGTACACCAACGCGCAGATCGCGGACATGACGCTGCTCATCCGGTTCTACGAGCGGATCGGCGATCACGCCGTCTCCCTCGTGCGCCGCATCGGCTTCCTCGTCACCGGCGACTCGATCGACACCCTCAGCGGCGGTGGGACCGAGGTCTCCGAGATCTGACCGCGCCGTCACCGCATGCAGGAGCGCCCGTCCCCGCGGGGACGGGCGCTCCTGCATGCGGGCGAGGTCGCCGGGATCAGCCCCGGTTCGCGCGGGGGCGACGGGAGACGACCCGCTCGGTGCCCTTCTTCGCGTACTGCTGCGCGAGCTGCTTGAAGCCCTGCAGCATGACGCCGGAGATCAGCGTCCACAGCATGACCTTCCAGACGGGCTGCTCGTCCATCGGGTCGCGGATCTCGTCGATCTCCGCCTTGCTCAGGCCGTCCTTCTTCGCCTGCTTGCGGCGGGCGGCGGTGTCCTTCTTCGAGGCGCGGTTCGCCTTGACGGTGGGGGCGTCCTCACCGAAGACCGCGCCCCACCCGGAGCGTGCGGCCCTCGATCCCACCTGCGCGGCGAGGATGCCGGCGATCGGGACGACGATCTTCACGAGCGGATTGGCCACGGGGATCCTCCTGCGGGGTCGGCGGGGTCAGCCGTTGCTGACGTGGTCAGCGTAGTACGAGGACATGGTGTCCTCGCGCAGAGCGGTGCGGAGCAGGTCCATCGCCTCCTCGTCGGTGCCGACCACGCTCGCGCCGCCGCTGGTGGTGTAGGGGCCCGAGTTCGGCACGGCGAGGTAGTGGATGTCGCCGCTGCGGATCGAGCGCAGGGACAGGCCCAGCTCGATCATGGCGCCCGAGTCCAGGCCGTCGTCGGTCGTCATGTAGGGCGCGATCGTCGAGATCGTGTCGCGCAGCTTCGCCGGGTCGGTGAGGGTGTCCGCGCTGATGAGCTTCGAGATGATCCCCTGCAGGACCGCCTGCTGGTTGCGGTTGCGCTGGAAGTCGCCCTCGGAGAACTGCTTGCGGGCGCGCACGAAGGCGAGCGCCTCCTCGCCGTTGAGGTGCTGGGTGCCCTTGGTGTACTGGTGGCCGTCGGCCTCGAAGTCCTCGGGGACGGTCACGTCCACCCCGTCGAGGGTGTCGACGAGGCCCTGGATGCCCTCGAAGTCGATGAGCGCCACGTGGTCGATCGGCACGCCCGTGTAGTTCTCGACCGTGGTCACGGCCAGGCTCACGCCGCCGTAGGCGAGCGCGGAGTTGATGCGGCCCTTGCCGTGGCCCGGGATGTCCACGTACAGGTCGCGCGGGAAGGAGGTCACGTAGACCTCCTTGTTGTCCGCGGAGATGTGCACGAGCATCATCACGTCCGAGCGCTGGCCGCTCACGTTCTCCGCCTTCGCGTCCTCCTCGCTGCGCTTGTCCGAGCCCAGCAGCAGGAAGTTGCGGCCCTGGCCGTCCTCGGGGCGCTCGCCGTCCGAGGCGCCGCGGGAGATGGACACGGTGGTGACCTTCTCGTAGGCCGAGCGCAGCGAGTTGAGGTAGGCACCCACGGCGATGACCGCGCCGAGCACGAGCACACCGGCGAGGCCCAGCGCGATGAGCGCGAAGCGGCGGCTGCGACGGGCGCGGGGATCGGGCTCGGAGTCGTCCTCCCAGTCGGAGGGCAGCTGCAGGTCGTCGGGGGCGTTCATGAGGGCTCGCTCTCGTCCGGTGCCGAAGGGGGAGAAGATCGGATGCGGGTCGGTCCGACCTCGCAACGGCAGTCGGCGCGCTCCCTCGTCGTGGCCGCGGGATCCGCGCTCACGGCGCAGGGGTGTACGCCAGATCCCATACTAGGCGTCCGGCACGGGCGCCCTTGTTCTCGAAGCTGGTCTTCACACGACCCTCGAATCTGGGCGCCCAGCCCTTCACCGGGAGGTCCTCGGGCACGGGATCGGCGGCCTCCCCCTCGGGGCGCGGCCCGTCGGGGTGGAGGCTGCGCAGCCGGGGATCCGCGTCGAGCACCTGCCGCATGTGGTGCGCGTACTGGGCCCAGTCCGTCGCGAGGCGGAGCACGGCCCCGGGCGCCAGCAGCGGGATCATCGCGTCGAGGAACGGCGGGTTCACGAGGCGTCGCTTGTGGTGGCGGGACTTGTGCCACGGATCGGGGAAGAACACCCACAGCTCCTGCACCGACCCGGCGGGCAGCAGCGCGGGCAGCGACCGCTGGGCGTCCAGGGGGAGCAGGCGCACGTTGTCCGGCAGCCCCGCCCGCTCGATCCGGTCGAGGGTCTGGGCGAGCCCCGGCAGGTACACCTCGACCGCGAGGTGGTCCCGCTCCGGATGCGCCGACGCGGCCGCGGCGATGTTCTCGCCGAGCCCGCTGCCCACCTCGATCACGAGCGGCGCGCGCCGCCCGAAGGTCGCCTCGAGGTCGAGCGAGGCGCCCTCCTCCGGGAGCGTGTCCCGCTCCCCGCGCGGGAGGTCCAGCACGTAGCGCCCGGCGAGGCGGTCCCAGGCGTCCTGGCGGCTCGACGAGAGCCGCGCCCCGCGGCGCACGAAGGAGACGATGTCCCGCGACGGGCGCCCGGCCGGTGCGGTGGCCTCCGCAGGAGCGTCCGCGGAGGCGGAGCCCTCGCGGCCGCCGTCGGGCACGGTCACGAGGTCACGCGGCGCACCGCGCCGTCCTCGACGCTCACGGCGACCTCCGGGAGGTGCGTCGTCGCCGGGCCGCGCAGCACCTCGCCGGTGAGGGCGTCGAAGCGCGAGCCGTGGCACGGGCAGTCGAGCTCCTCGTCGTTCTGCGCCAGGGCGCAGCCGTTGTGGGTGCAGTACCCGGAGAACCCGGAGACGTCCTCGCCGTCACCGCGCACGAGCAGCACGAAGGGGCGCTCCCCGCCGAAGTTCACGAGCGCCGCGCCGTTCTCGGGGACGTCGGTCAGCGGGACCGAGCCGTCCTCCTGGGCGCGGATCGGCTCGGCATCGCCGAACCCCTCGTCCTGCGGGGCGCAGGCGGCGAGGGCACCGAGGCCGGCGACGGAGGCGGGGAGGGCGAGCGCACGGCGGCGCGACAGGCAGGGACGATCCATGCCCGCAGGATAGTGCGCCCACCTGAGCGAGGAGGGGCTCAGACCTCCTCGGCGAGGCGCTCCCGCGGGTCCCAGGTGAGGATCCCGCGGGCGCGCCAGGCGCGGGCGGTGACGGCGTCGAGCGCCTCGCGGCGCCGGGCGGGGGAGAGACGGTCCAGGTACAGGGAGCCGTCGAGGTGGTCCACCTCGTGCTGCAGGCAGCGCGCGAGCACCCCGCCCTCGTCCTCGACGACGACCTCCTGACCGTCCAGATCCGTGCCCGTCACGCGGGCGCCGCGATGACGTGCCGTGGCGAAGCCCTCACCGGGCACCGAGAGGCAGCCCTCGAGGGTCTCCTCGTCGAGGTCCAGCGGTCCCCACCGCTCGAGCCGCGGGTTGATGACGACCCCGCGGCGCAGCTCCCCCGAGGCGTCCTTGCAGGAGTACACGAACAGCCGCCAGCGCGAGCCGACCTGGGTGGCCGCGAGTCCCGCGCCCTTCGCGGCGTCGTTGGTCTCGAACATGTCCGCGACGAGGGTGCGGAGGTCCTCGGTGACCTCGCGGACCTTCTTCGTGCGCTGCTCGAGGGCGCGGTGGCCGATGATCGTGATCGGACGGACGCTCATGCGGCGGGGTCTCCTGGTGTGCTCTGGCCGATCCCCTCACGCGGGTCCTCGGCGTCGGTGCTGGTGATGCGGTGGTGCTGGGGCGGGTTGACCGCCGTGATGGCGGTGGACTCGGCCACCCATGCCGATCTCGCGCGGGTCAGCGGCTCGCCGGTCCGGGCGGCGATCGCGACCTCCCGGCCGATCGCCTCCGCCTGCTCCGCGTCCTGGGCGAGGAAGTCGAGGGTGTGGGTCGCGTGGGCGTCCAGCACGATCGTGTGCCACGCGTCGAGGCCCGCGGCGATCTGGCGCGCCCGCAGGAACTCGGCGTCGAGCGCGGCCCCCGCGACGATGACGATGTTCGCGACCCACAGCAGCAGCAGGATGCCGATCAGGCCGTTGAGGACGGTGAGGACCTCCGCGAAGCTCGTCACGAGCGCGGCGAGGCGACCCGCCAGCAGCGCCGCGCCGAAGAGCACGAGGACGGACACCGTCGAGCCGAGCGTCATGAGCCGGTAGCGCGGCAGGCGCACGTTCGGGAACAGGTAGTAGGCCATCGACACCCCGATGACGAGCAGCACGAGCAGGATCGGCCACTTCACGAGGTTCCACGCCTCGAAGGCGAAGCGGGGGATGCCCACGATCTCGCCGAGCGCCTGCGACGCCTCGTTGCCGATCACGAGGATGCCGAGGGCCAGCAGCACGAGGGTGACGATGACGACCGTCTCCCCGAAGACGATCGTGCGGAACCACAGGAAGGGGCGCCCCTCGCGGGTGTCGTACACGCGGTGCAGCGCCCGGTGGAGGGCGGCGACGCCGTTCGAGGCGCTCACCAGGGAGCCGGCGGTGCCGACGACGAGCCCGATCACCCCGCCGTTCGTCGTGGACACCGCGATGATCGCGTCGACGAACGGATCCGGGTCGAAGGTCGGGAAGATCTCCCGGATCGCGACCGCCGCGGCGTCCAGCGGCTCCTGCTCGATGCCGAGCATCGACATGAGGGACACCGCCGCGACCGCCCCGGGGAACAGCGACAGCAGCGTGTAGAAGGTCATCGTCCCCGCGACGTCCCACACCTGGATGTCGAGCAGCCGCATCCGCACCCGGTTCAGGACGTGCCAGATCGTCAGCCGCGGGCGCACGTACTCGCGCTGGTCGGCGGCCATGGTCCTCCTCCGGGGCGTGACGTGCGGGTGCGCTGGGAGCCTACGTCAGCGCGGGCCCGTGGCCGGGGAGCGCTCAGGCCTCCTCGATGATGTCGTCGGGATCGGTGTGCACCGGGTACTCCCACGGGTCCTCGGGGTCGGCGGGCACCGCGGAGGTGACGATGGTGCCGTCCGCGCGCCGGTCCCCGACGCCGACGGGCGTGGCCAGCACGGCGTCGTCCAGCACCGGGCCCTGGTCCGCGAGCGGCACGGTCGCGCCGTCGGCCGTCACGCGCACGCTCTCGCCGCGCACCGTGACCTCGACCTCCTCGCCCGTCTCGAGGGTGAAGGAGATCTCCTCCGGGCGCAGGCGCACCCGGAAGCGGGAGCCGCGCAGGGTGAGCGGGAAGTCCAGCCCCTCCCAGCCCTCCGGGAGGCGGGGGTCGAAGGCGAGCGCGCCGTCCTCCTGCCGCATGCCGCCGAATCCGTGCACGAGGGCGTTCCACACTCCGCCCGCGGAGGCGATGTGCACGCCGTCGCCGGTGTTGTGGTGGAGGTTGCCGAGGTCCACGAAGAGCCCGGCGCGGAAGTAGTCGAGCGCCGCCTTCTGGTGGCCGACCTCCGCCGCGATGATCGACTGCACGACCGCGGAGAGCGAGGAGTCGCCCGTCGTGATCGGGTCGTAGTACTCGAAGTCCGCGCGCTTCTCCTCGGCGGTGAACTCGCTGCCGCGCAGGAACAGCGCGAGCACGACGTCCGCCTGCTTGAGCACCTGGAAGCGGTAGATCACGAGCGGGTGGTAGTGCAGCAGCAGCGGGAACGCCTCGTCCGGGGTCGAGGAGAGGTCCCAGACCTCACGCTCGAGGAAGGCGTCCTCCTGCAGATGGATGCCGAGGGCGTCGTCCTTCGCGATGAACATGCCGTCCGCGCAGGCGTCCCACTGGTCCAGCTCCTTCTCGTCGAGCTCGAGCTCGACCGCGAGCGCCTCGTACGCCGACGTGTCCGCCTCGCGCAGCTCGCGCACGGCGCGGGCCGCCCGGCGCAGGGTGTGACGGGCCATCACGTTCGTGAACATGTTGTTGTTGACGACGGCCGTGTACTCGTCCGGGCCGGTCACGCCGTGGATGTGGAAGATCGCGTCGCCCTGGGCGGTGACCCGCCAGAACCCGAGGTCCGCGAACATCCGCGCGGTCTCCACGAGCACCCGCACCCCGTCGCGGTGCTGGAAGTCGGTGTCCCCGGTGACGTCCACGTACTGGGCGAAGGCGAAGGCGATGTCCGCGTCGATGTGGTACTGCGCGGTGCCCGCCGCGTAGTAGGCGGAGGCCTCCTCGCCGTTGATCGTGCGCCACGGGAACAGCGCACCGCGCTGGTTCAGCTCCCGTGCGCGCTCCCGCGCCTTGGGCAGCAGATGGGTGCGGAAGCGCAGGGCGTTGCGCGCCCACGCGGGGGAGGTGAACGTGAGGAACGGGACCACGTACACCTCGGTGTCCCAGAAGTAGTGGCCCTCGTAGCCGGAGCCCGTGAGGCCCTTCGCCGGGATGCCCCACTGGTCCGACCGCGCCGAGGCCTGGGCGAGCTGGAAGAGGCACCAGCGGGTGGCCTGCTGCTCCGCGGGCTGTCCCGGCAGCTCGACGTCGCTGCGCAGCCAGAAGTCCTCGAGATAGCGGCGCTGGTCCGCGAACTGCGCGTCGAAGCCCTCCTCGCGGATCCGGTCCAGGGTGCGCCGGCAGCGGTCGAAGAGCTCCCGGTGGGGGACCGTGCGGGAGGAGTGGTACGAGATCGCCTTGCGGACCGTGATCCTCTGGCCGGAGCCGAGGTGGGCGCGGGCCACCATCCGCCCGCGGTCCGGCGTGGTCTCCAGGAAGCGGTCCACCTCGACGTCTGCGTCGATGTCGTGGTCCGCGCCCACGGCGAGGGACATGCGGCTCGAGACGGTGCGGTAGCCCAGCAGCATGCGGCGCTCGCTGTGCGTGTCCTCCTGCGGCTCGAGCACCCGGTGGGTGAAGGCGGTCGTCTGGCGCGGGTCGTCCTTGTCGGTGAGCGCGCCGCTCACGCCCTGGCCGAAGTCGTCGGCGGTGTCCTCGCGATTGATGATCTGGGAGGAGATCGCGATCGGCGCGGAGCCGTCGAGCATCTCCACCTCGAGCGTCATGAGCGCGAGGTGGCGCTGGGTGAAGGAGACCATGCGGGAGGTGCGCACCCGCACGCGCTTCCCGGCCGGGGTGCGCCACACGAGATCGCGGCGCAGCACGCCCTCGCGGAAGTCGATCCAGCGCTCGTACTCGAGCAGGTCGGCGGTGTTCAGCAGCAGCGGCTCGTCGTCCACGTACAGCTTCATCACCGTGGAGTCCGGCACCGAGACCATGGTCTGCCCGGTGCGGGCGAAGCCGAAGGCGGACTCCGCGTGGTGGATGTCCCAGGTCTCGTGGAAGCCGTTGAGGAAGGTGCCGTGGGCATGGGCGTCGCGGCCCTCCACGGGCGTGCCGCGCATGCCGAGGTAGCCGTTCGCGGTCGCGAAGAGCGTCTCCTTGAGCGCCTGGTCCCCGCCGGGGCGGGACTCGACCAGGCGCCACGGGTCCACCGGGAGGTGGGTGCGATCCACCGGATCCGCGGGCACGGAGCGCAGGCGGCTCATCGGCCGGCCTCCGTCGCGTCCGACGAGGCGGAGGGGACGAGCGCGTCGAGGTCGTCGACCACCCGGGTCGCGCCCGCGCCGTGCAGCGCCTCGTGGCCCGCCCCGCGGTCCACGCCGATGACGGCGCCGAAGCCGCCCGCGGCGCCCGCGGCGACGCCCGAGACCGCGTCCTCGTAGACGACGGCGTCGCCGACGGCGACGCCCAGCAGCTCGGCGGCGCGCACGAAGGTGTCCGGCGCGGGCTTGCCCGGCAGCCCCTCCGCGGCGGCGACCATGCCGTCGACGACGACCTCGAAGCGGTCGCGCAGCTCCGCGCCCCGCAGCACCTCCTCGGCGTTGCGGGAGGAGGAGACCACGGCGAGGCGCGCGCCGGCGGGCAGCGCGTCGAGGTAGGCGACGGTGCCCGGGTACGGGGCGACGCCCTCGGTGCGGATCAGCGCGAGCACGCGGTCGTTCTTGCGGTTGCCGAGCCCGCGCACGGTCTCCTCGCCGGGGGCCTGGTCCGCGGGGTCCTCGTCGGCGCCCTCGGGGATCGTGATCCCCCGGGAGGCGAGCAGCTCGCGCACGCCGTCGTAGCGGGGGCGGCCGTCCACGTGCGCGAAGTAGTCGCGCTCCGTGTAGGGCTCCACGACGCCGCGGCTGCGCAGGAAGGCGTCGAACATCTCGGCCCAGGCGCGCATGTGCACCTCGGCGGTCGGGGTGATCACCCCGTCCAGGTCGAAGAGGTGAGCGGTGAAGTCGGGTTCGGGGCGGGTCTGCTCGGCGTTCACCCGGTCCATGCTAGGGGCAGTCCGCGCCGCGACGGGAGGCGGGCGCGGCTGTGCGCCGAGCTGTGACCTGCACGGTGCGGGGCCCCTGTGCGCGACGGCACGGGGTCTGTGCGGGAGGTGCGGCCGTGGGCTACTCTCGCTCCGTCCGCGCCCGCGCCACGGCGCCGGTGCGGAGCGGCGACGACTCTTCGAGGAGACCATGACGACCCTGCGGTCGCAGACCGTGACGGACGCGGTGCGACGAGCGCTCGAGATCGACGACCTGGGGGAGCAGCTGCGGCTGCGGCTCTCCCTCTCCACGGCCGTGGACCTGGCCCCCGCACGCCTCTGGCCGCTGCTCACCACACCCGACGGCCTCGCCTCCTGGTACGGACCCGTGCAGGGGGAGCTCGGCGAGGGCGGGCGCTTCTCGCTGCCCGCCGCCGAGGGATCCCTGCTCGCCCTCACCGGCCCCGAGCCCGTCGAGGGCAGCGTGCTCGAGGTCGAGGGCCCCCACCGCCTCGTCCTCTCCTGGGAGCGCGGGGGCCGCACGGACCTCCTGACGCTGCTGCTGGACCCCGAGGACGACGGCACCACCTCGCTCGTGCTCACGCACACCCTCGTGCGGGAGCGCGCCGACGTCGAGGAGCGCGGCCCCGGCGTGTGGGCCGTGGGCTGGGAGCTGATGCTGCTCGCCCTCGCGGCGGAGACCGACGGCTGGCGCAGCACCTGCCGCTCCCGTCCCGATCGTCCCACCGGGACCTGGCTCGCGGGCGAGGGCGGCGGCGACGCCCTCGAGGCCTGGGCCGTCCGCTGGGCGGCCGAGGCGCTCGCCGCGGGGCTCGACGAGGAGCAGGTACGGCGCGGCGAGGAGGCGACCCGCGCGTCCGTGGGTCCCGGCAGCCCTGCCGCCCATGCCGTCCCCGGGCCGCCGGTCGCCGGCGCCGGGCGGACCGCGCTCCCGCTCACCGCCGCCCGTCGCCCCGGCGCCTGAGGAGGCCGCCGGGGAGGCGTGCGTCCCACCGGGCGGGAGATCGTTGCCCGAGCTCACGACCCGGTGACAGACTGCCCGCGTGACCGCTGCGCCCCCGCCCTCCCGATCGGCGGAGGAGCGCACCACCGCCCAGGTCATGCGCCAGCTCGTGCCGTCCGTGTACGTGCCCACGCTGCTCGAGTTCAGCGGCAACTCGGCGCTGCTGCCGGTCATCCCGCTCATGGCCCTGGCCCTCGGCTTCGACGTCCCGCAGGCGGCCGCCCTGAGCCTCGTCTTCGGGATCTTCTCGTTCCTCGGCCCGATCCCCGCGGCCCGCCTCATCTCCCGGATGGGCGCCCGCCCCGCGCTCGTGCTCACCGGTGCGCTGCTCGTCGTCTCCAACGTCGTCGCCTATCTCCTGATCACCCCGGGGCTGCAGGGAGACCCTGCGCTCCGCCACCGGCTCGCGCTGATCGCCGCCCTCGTCGTCATGGCCGCCTGCTCGCAGGTGTGGACGCTGGGCCGGCAGGCCTACCTCGGCAGCGCCCTGCCGCCCGGGATGCGGGCCCGCGGCATGACCGCCTTCGGCGGCATGATCCGGATCGGCCAGGTGGTCGGTCCGCTGCTCGGCGCGATCGTGCTGGGCCTCGGGCAGGACTCCGTCGTCTTCCTGCTCTACGCCGTGACGACCGCCGCCGCGACGGTCATGGTCGGCATCTTCCTGCCCGTCGGCGAGACCCGGGGGAGCGCCCGCACGATCCCGCGCGGGCGGAGCCGTAGCCCGCTGCACCGCCGGCTCGACCGCGCCGTGCTGCTGCGCATGATCTCGATCGGCTGCGGGATCGCGCCCGTGATGATCTCCCGTGTCAACCGACCGGTCATCGTGCCGCTGCTCGGGGCCTCCCTGGGCCTGGACTCGACCCTCATCTCCCTCGTGTTCGGGGCGAGCGCGGTGCTCGAGATCATCATGGTCATCCCCGCCGGGGTGCTCATGGACCGGTTCGGGCGGGCCGCGGTCGCCGTGCCCTGCGGCCTGATCATGGGGGCCGGCTACGTGCTGCTCGCGGTGCTCGCGGCCGCCCTCGAGGGGCACGGCCAGGCGGCGGCGCTGGTCGCGCTGCTCGTGCCGAGCGCCCTCATCGCCCTCGGCAACGGGCTGGGCTCCGGCATCGTCATGACCCTCGGCATCGACGTGTCCCCGGTGCACGGCCGCACCGGTTACCTCGCCTGGTGGAACACGCTCATGGGCGCGGGGCGGCTCGTCGCCCCGCTCGTCGTCTCCGGCGTCACCCTCGTCGCGCCGGTCGCCGCCGCGGGCGCCGCGACCGGGGTGCTGTGCCTCGCCGGCGGGTTCTGGCTGCTGCGGGCGCTGCCCCGCCTCACGCCCTCGGGCGGCACCCGCGCGGGCGGTGGGCGTCCCGTCGCCGCCCGCCGCGGCTGAGGCCCCCGGCGCGTCCCCTCACCCCCTCCCGTCCGTCGCCCGGCGCCCCTACGATGAGCGCGGCGCCGGCCCCGGCGCCGCCCGTCGCACGCCCGGCCCGTCGGCCCGGCCGACCGCTCCCAGGAGGACCCGATGACCGTCCAGCTCCGCGCGTACCTCAACTTCCCCGGCACCACCCGCGAGGCCCTCGAGACCTACCGCGACATCTTCGGCGGCGAGCTCATCCTCAGCACCTTCGGCGAGTTCCACGCCGTTCCCGAGGGCCACGAGGCCGCCGGGAAGATCATGCACGCCGAGCTCACGACCGAGCACTTCGTGCTGAACGCGGCCGACGCCATCCCCGACATGCACCCCGTGACCATCGGCGACAACGTCAACCTGGCCCTCATGGGCACCGGCGAGGAGGACCTCGCCGCGCTCACGGCGATCTTCGACCGCCTCGCGGAGGGCGGCGAGGTCGAGATGCCGCTCCAGAAGCAGATCTGGGGCGACGTCTACGGCGCCGTGGTGGACCGCTTCGCCATGCACTGGATGATCAACGTCGGCGGCGTGGGCGGAGACCGCGGGGACGCTGCCGGCGAGGAGCAGGCCGCCCCGGTCGCCGACCCCACCCGCTGAGCGCCCCTCGACACCGGATCGTCGACGGAGGTCGGGTGCCGAGGGTCCGGGAGCAGGGGTTCCATGGACCCATGGCCCGCCGCTCGCGCACCCGATCCCTGCCGTCCCCCTCCGGGGGCGGGCCCGTCGTGCGCGCCGAGGAGGTCGGCGCCGCGGAAGGGGAGGTCGAGCTGCTCAGCCCCGTCTCCCTCCGGGTCGACGCGGGCGAGGTGCTCGCGCTGAGGGGCCACAACGGCTCCGGGAAGACGACCCTCCTGCGCCTCCTCGCGGGACTGCGACGCCCCTCCACGGGCAGCATCGAGGTGCTCGGCCACGCCCCCGACGACCGCGACCCCGCCCTGCGCGCCGCGCTCGCCGCGCTCATCGGCCCCCCGCAGACGGCCCGCGACCTCACCGTCCGCGAGCACCTCCGATTCCTCGGCGCGACCTGGGGCCGGGCGGCCGGCCCCGCGCAGGAGGAGGCCGACGCCCTGCTCGAGGAGCTCGCGCTGTCCTCGCTCGCCGCGCGCTTCCCGCACGAGCTCTCGAGCGGGCAGTCCCAGCTCCTCGCCCTCGCCCTGACCCTCGGGCGCCCCTCCCGGGTGCTGCTGCTCGACGAGCCCGAGCAGCGGCTGGATCCCGACCGTGTCACCCTCGTCGCCGACGCCCTGCGCGCACGGGCGGGGGCCGGCGCCGCGATCGTCCTCGCGAGCCACAGCCCCGCGCTCGTCGACTCCCTCGCGACCGCCGAGCTCACGCTCACGGCGGCCGGCACGGTGGGCGCCGCCCGATGAGCGGTGATCTCGCCGGGGTCCGTGAGGTCTGGGCCGGTCGCTCCACCGCCCGCGGCACCTGGGCGCAGGTGGAGCTCCTCTACCTCGTCGTCATCTCGGTCCTCGTGCTCGTCGTCCCCGCCCTGGGGAGCGTCGGCGGCCTGCTCGCGCGGCCCGACGTGCTCCCGCTGCTGCTCGCCCCCGCCGCGCCCACGATCGCCGTGCTCGCCGTGGCCGTCGCCGCGGCGGGCGCCGTGCTCGTGGGCGGCACCCGCGGCCCGGCGCTGCTGGACCCCTTCCTCACGACGACACTCGCCGGCAGCGCGCTCCGCCGACGCACCGTGCTGAGCCGTCCCGCCGCCCGCGCCCTGCTCGTCCCGCTCGGGGCGTGCCTCCTGACCGCCGCGGTCGTGGGCACCGTGCTGCTGGATGCCGACGTCGCCTCCGGCGCGGAGCTCGCCGCGCTGCTGGTCGCCGCGACCGGCACCGGCCTGCTGCTCGGCCTGTGCTGGCTCACCGGGGAGCTGCTGGCCCCCGCCGCGCGACCGCTGCTTGCGCTCGGGGTGCTCGCCCTGGGTCTCGTGCTCGCACTGCCGGGGCAGGCCGGACCGGCCGCCCTGATCCCCGGACCGGTGCCGGCCGGTGCCCTCCCCTGGCCGTGGGCCCTCGGGATCGCGGCCGCGGGCCTGCTCGCCGCCGTCATCGGGTGGGCGCTGCTGGACCGCCTGCGCGGCGCGGTGCTGCTCGAGCAGTCCCTGCGCTGGGACGCCGCCCGCACGAGTGCGGACGCGGGCGACCTCGCGGGCGCCGCCGCCGGCTTCCGCAGCCCGCCCCGTGCGGGGCGCCGGCTCCCGGCCGTCGGCCCCGGCCCTCTCGCGCTGGTCTACGCGCGCCGCGACGCCGTGGCGTGGCTGCGCAGCCCGGGGCGCAGCGCCCACGGCGCGATCGGCGTGATCGCCGGCGCCGCCCTGCTCACCGCCGGGGCGACCCTCGTGACGGGGCCCGCCGCGGTCGTCGCCGTGCTCGTCGGCACGCTGGGCGTGTGGCTCGGCAGCGGGCCCTTCGTGGACGGGCTCCGCCATGCGGTGCACACCCTCGGCGCGCCCGCCCTGTTCGGGCAGTCCGCCCCGGTGCAGGCGGTCCTCCACCTCATCGCCCCGACGTCGCTGATGGTCCTGCTCGCGGCGGCCGGGAGCGTGCCCGTCGCGCTCCTCTACCCCCTTCCCCTCGAGCACCTCGCCCCGGCGCTGCTGCTCGCCCTCCTGCTCGTCCCGGCCCGCCTGCGGGACGCCGCGAAAGGTCCCATGCCGCTCGCCCTCACCGTCCCCCTGCCCACCGCCCAGGGGGACGCCTCCGTGCTCCCCCTGCTCGCCTGGCAGTCCGACGCGCTCCTCCTCGCCCTCGCGACCGGGGGAGCGCTCGTCCTGGCCGCCGGGCTCGGGCTCCCCGCGGCGCTCGCCGCCGCCGCGCTGATCGGCGCGCTGCTCGCCCTCATGACCGCCCTCCGGCTCCGGGCGCTGCGCGCATGACCGCCGACGGCCCCCGCGAGCCCTTCGACCTGCGCACCACGAGGAACGCCCTCGTGCGGGCCGCGGGGAGGCAGCTCGGACGCTGGAACGCCCGCCGCCCGTGGGACCACAACGCCCACTTCCACCGCTGGGTCCTCGCGGGCGTCCCCGCCGGTGCCCGGCGCGTGCTCGACGTGGGCAGCGGCCGCGGCGACCTCGCCCGCGCGCTGCGAGGCGTCGCCGCCGAGGTCGAGGGCATCGACCCCGACGCACGCATGGCCTACGCCGCCGCGAGCGCGCTGCGGGACCTCGACGGCGTGCACATCGCCCGCCGCACGCTCGCCGAGCACGCCGCGGACCCGTCCCGCCACGGCGCCTACGACGCGGTCTCGATGATCGCCTCGCTCCACCACCAGGACCCCGTCGCCGCCTTCGCCCAGGCCCGGGCGCTGCTGCGCCCGGGAGGACGGCTGCTCGTCGTGAGCCTCGTGCGGCCCGTCGGCCCGGCGGACCGGATCTGGGACCTCACGAACGTGCTCACCAACCCGCTGATCGGTCTCGTGAAGCACCCGTGCCCCGTGCGGGCGCTTCCGCCGGCCGACGCCGCCGGGCGGGGACGGCGCGAGGACGCGATGCCGATCACGGACGCGGCCTTCTCGACGGCGGAGCTGCGCGAGCTCGCCCATGGGCACCTGCCCGGCGCCCGCGTGCGCCGCCGCACGGGGTTCCGGGTGACGCTGCGGTGGACCGCGCCCCCGGGACAGGACGCCCGCTGAGCAGGCCCTGATGCGGAGGGCTCAGCGGCCGCCGTGGCGCGCGATGACCTCGCCGAGCCGGCCGATCGCCTCCGCGATCACCGCGGGGGAGTGGGTGACGAAGCTCAGCCGCATCGTCGAGCGGTCCGGGTCCTCCGCGAAGAACGACCAGCCGGGCAGGTAGGCGACGCCCGCGGCGACCGCGTCCGCGAGCATCTCCTGCGCGTCGTACCCCTCGCCGAGCGCGGCCCACAGGAACATGCCGCCCTCGGGCCGGGTCACGTGCGCGCCCGCGGGCAGCACCGGCGCGAGGGCCTCGGCGAGCGCGTCCCGCCGCTCCCGGTAGACCGCGCTGACCGTCCTCACGTGCGCGTCGAGCTCCGCCGTCTCGAGATACCGGGCGACCATCAGCTGGTCCACCACGGAGGACTGCATCGAGATCGCCGCCTTCGCGACGGCGAGCGTCTCCAGGACCGGCCCTTCGCCGCGGATCCAGCCGATCCGCACGCCCGGGCTCATGAGCTTGCTCATGGAGTTCAGCAGCAGGGTGCGCTCCGCCATGCCGGGGAGCGAGGCGATCGGCGGCATGACGACGCCCGTGAAGGACAGCTCGCCGTAGGGGTCGTCCTCGATGAGGGGGACCTCGTGGCGCAGCAGCACCTCGGCGACCGCGCGACGACGCTCGAGCGGCATCGTCCGGCCCGTCGGGTTCTGGAAGGAGGGGATGAGGTAGACCATCCGCGGGTGATGCGTGCGGATCGCCTCCTCGAGCGCTGCCGGGTCCACGCCGTCGTCGTCCGTCGCGACGCCCACCATCCGCGCGCCGTGCACGGCGAAGGCCTGCACCGCCGCGAGGTAGGTCGGGGACTCCACGAGCACCACGTCACCGGGCTCGAGCAGCGCCTCCGCGACGACGAACAGCCCCTCCTGGGAGCCGGAGGTGACCCGGATCTGCGAGGCGTCGGTGGGCAGGGTGCGGGAGACGCGCCGCGCGGCCTGCACACGCAGCTCGGGCTCGCCCTCGCTCACCCCGTACTGGAGCGCGCGGGACCCCTGGTGGGAGAGCACCCAGTCGTAGGCGGCGGTGACGGTGCCGAGGTCGAACAGCTCCGGGTCCGGGATGCCGCCGGCGAAGGAGACCACGCCGGCTGCGGCGGCGAGGTCGAAGATGCTCTTCAGCGGCGAGGACGCCATACCGGCGTAGCGGCCGGCGACGGGGAAGCGGAACGGGGCGGTGGTCTCGGGCACGGTCATGGTGCCCATGGTTCCACGCCCGGGCGTCCGCGCCGGGCAGGGAGGGCCGACGTGCCGGGACGGCGAAGGGCCCCGGTCGGAACCGGGGCCCTTCGGTGCTGCAGCGAGCGGATGACGGGAATCGAACCCGCGTAATCAGTTTGGAAGACTGAGGCTCTACCATTGAGCTACATCCGCGTGGCCTGCACCGATGCCGTGAGGCGGGGGACAGGCCCGGGCCGTGGGGCGGGCATCTCTCGATGGTCCCGCTCGTGCGGCGAGGCCTATTGAACCAGATCCCGGCGCCCCCGGCCGTGCCGCGCGCCCCGTCGCGGGCATGGGTCTCCTCACAGCGCGGAGGGACGGCGAGCGCGGCCCCGCGCGTGAACCGGTAGTATCTGGCGGGTTGCCCTCCGGGGTGTAGCTCAGCTTGGTAGAGCACCCGCTTTGGGAGCGGGAAGTCGCAGGTTCAAATCCTGTCACCCCGACTCCGCCCGCCGGGTCGCCGCCTGCGGCCGCGCCGGGGGCGCCCGTGACAACACACGTCCTAGACCACCGATGAACAGGGAGACCTGACCAGTGAAGACCGCGTCCGAGAAGCTCGGCCCCACCCGGGTGAAGCTCACCGTCGAGGTGCCGTTCGACGAGCTGAAGCCGGCCGTCGAGGCCGCCACCGTCAAGATCGCCGACCAGGTGCAGATCCCGGGCTTCCGCAAGGGCAAGGTCCCCAGCCGTCTGGTCGAGCAGCGCTTCGGCCGTCCGGCGATCCTGCAGGAGGCCGTCAACGACTCCCTGCCGGACTTCTACCAGAAGGCCGCCGCGGAGGCGGAGATCAAGCCCGTCGGCCGCCCCGAGGTCGAGGTCGTCGAGATCCCCGGCCTGGACGGCAAGGACGAGGGCGACCTCGTCTTCACCGTCGAGCAGGACGTCCGCCCCGAGTTCGATCTCCCGGAGTTCTCCTCCGTCGAGCTCGAGATCGAGGAGCCGACCGTCGACGACGACGCCGTGCAGGTGCGCCTGGACCAGCTCCGCGAGCGCTTCGGCACCCTCGTGGGCGTCGACCGTCCCGCCGCGGACCGCGACTTCGTCTCGCTCGACATGAAGGCCACCATCGAGGGCGAGGAGATCGAGTCCGTCGAGGGCGTCTCGTACCAGATCGGTGAGGGCAACATGCTCGAGGGCCTGGACGAGGCGCTCATCGGCCTCTCCTCCGGCGAGTCCACCACCTTCGTCTCGCAGCTCGCCGGTGGCGACCGCGCGGGCGAGGACGCCCAGATCTCCGTGACCGCGCAGTCCGTCAAGGTGCGCGAGCTCCCCGAGGCCGATGACGAGTTCGCCGAGCTCGCCTCCGAGTTCGACACCATCGACGAGCTCAAGGACGACCTCAAGAAGCAGGCCGAGGCGGACGCCACCTCGAACCGCGTGGGCCTCGCCCGCAACGCGCTCCTCGAGAAGCTCCTCGAGGACCTCGAGATCCCCGTGCCCGAGCAGCTGGTCGAGGACGAGATCCTGTCCCACCTGCAGAACGAGGGCAAGGAGGCGGGCGACCCGCACGCCGAGGAGATCCGCGAGGACACCGTCAAGGCGATCCGGACCCAGTTCCTGCTCGACGAGATCCACGCGACCCGCGAGGTCTCCATCGAGCAGAACGATCTCATGGACTACATGACGCAGCTCTCCGCGCAGTACGGCATCGAGCCGAACCAGCTGCTGCAGATGCTCGCCCAGTCCGGCCAGCTCGAGCAGATCTTCTCCGAGGTCCAGCGCTCCAAGGCCCTCGACGTCGCCCTCTCCGAGGTCGTCGTGAAGAACGAGAAGGGCGAGGTCCTCGACCTGGGCCTGGCGAAGGCCGAGGAGTCCGCCGAGTCCGAGGACGCCGCCGCTGCCGACGAGGCCGCTGAGGAGAAGGCGCCCGCGAAGAAGGCCCCGGCCAAGAAGGCTCCGGCCAAGAAGGCTCCCGCGAAGAAAGCCCCGGCGAAGAAGGCCGCCGCTGCCGACGCCGAGGAGCCGGCCGCCGCCGACGCCGCCGAGAAGAAGCCCGCCGCCAAGAAGGCCCCGGCCAAGAAGGCGCCCGCCAAGAAGGCGCCGGCCAAGAAGGCCGCCGAGGCGACCGAGGCCACCGAGGCCGAGTGATCACCGCTCGCTGACCCGCCGCGCGCGGGCTCCGCGAGCACAGGAACGGGCCGTCACCCTCCGGGGTGGCGGCCCGTTCCGTCGTCCCGGCGGCCGTGGCAGACTCGGGGCCCACCGCCACGAGGAGGAACGGGATGGGTACGGTCGTCTGGGGATTCACCGCATCGATCGACGGTTTCCTCGCCTCCCCCGGTCACGACATGAGCTGGCTCGAGGAGATCGCCGCGCGCGAGGCCGCCGCCCCGGAGCCCGAGGGGCCCGATCTGACCGCGACCCTTGCGGCGCCGGTCGCGGTGATCATCTCCGGGCGCCGCGGCTACGACGCCGCCCTCGCCCAGCGGGAGACCCGCGGGGAGCTGACCTCCGAGGCGTACGGCGGGGCGTGGTCCGGGACGGAGATCATCCTGACCCACCGGCCCGAGGAGCTCGCCGGGGACGACACGGTCCTCGCCTGGGACTGCGACGTCCGGGAGGCGCTGCGGCGGGCGCAGGAGATCGCCGGCGAGGGCGAGATCCAGATCATCAGCGCGGACATCGCGCGGCAGGCGCTCGAGGCGGGTCTCGTCGACGAGATCCAGGTGATGTGCGCGCCCGTCCTGCTGGGGGACGGGACCCGTCTGTTCGAGGTCCCGGGCGGGCGCCGCGTCGACGTGCAGCTCGTGGGGCCGATCCCCGGGGCGGAGCGGGCGTTCGGCCGCGTGTATCGACCGCTGCGCCGGTGAGCCCGACGGGGGCGGGGCATGTGCTCGCCCGTCCCTCGTGGATGTCCCGTGCACCTGTCCCACGGGACCTGCCCGCACGACGGAGGACCCGGCCCCCGCAGCTGCGGGGACCGGGTCCTCTCGGTGGTGATCGGCGGCGCGGTGGCCGCGCGGATCAGCGGTAGGTGACGAAGCCCTTGGGGGAGCCCCAGATGTCGCGCTCGACGACCTGCTGCTTCGAGCCGGAGGCGTCGATGATGCGGCCGTTGCCGACGTAGATGGCCACGTGGCCCGAGTAGACGACGAGGTCGCCCGGCTGGGCCTCGGACTGGGAGATCCAGCGGCCGCCGTTGCCCTGCGCGCTGCTGGAATGGGGCAGCGAGATGCCGGCAGCCTTATAGGCGTACTGGGTCAGGCCCGAGCAGTCGAAGCCCTCGCTCGGGGAGTTGCCGGCCCAGGTGTACTGGGTGCCGATGACGGAGCGGGCGCGGTCCACGATCGAGCTGGAGGAGCTCGAGGAGGACGAGGAGGTGCTGGCGGAGGCGCCGGAGGTGCGGATCGACTCGCCGCCGTTGAGGGAGGCGCGGGTCTTGGGGCCGACGACGCCGTCGACGGCCAGGCCGTGCTCGCTCTGGTACTCGCGCACCGCGGCGTTGGTCTTCTTGCCGAAGACGCCGTCCTCGGCGAGGTTCGCGCCGTTGTCGTTGAGGGCGCCCTGCAGGTCCTCGACGGCGTTGCCGCGATCGCCGGAGCGCAGCTTCTGGGTGCTGGTGAGCTTCGCGGCGGAGGCCTCGGTGGGCGCGGCGGGGGACGCGGTGGCGGCGGCCGGGGCGGCCGGCGCGGCGGGGGCCGCGTTGGCGGCGGTGCCGGCGAAGGCGGTGCCGACGAGGACGGTGCCGAGGACGGCGGCACCGCCGAGGCCGCGGGCGGCGCGGTTCGCGGAGACGAGGGGGGTGACGGCGCGGCCGGCGGCGCGGTGCGAGTTGTGCTGAGCCATGATGAGCAGTGGTTCCTTCCGACCCCGAGTGGATCGGGGGTACGTGCAGTACGTCGTGCATCCCAGGGCGGTGGCGCTCCGTGGGGGGGGGGGTGCCACCAACGTAGAGGCGGGGGACGGCCCCGGACAGAGGGCTTGAAGCACCTCGCCCGGGAACTTTCCCGGAGCTTTACCCGGAAACAGTCAACGTGACCGAAACGGGGGGAGCCTTGACCCTCGGGAAGGGCGTGAGCCACATCCGCGGCGTCCTGTCATGGCGTCCTCACACCTGCCGCACGGGTGCCTCACGGGGTGCGGGCGAGTGTGCGCCCGCGGCGAACAGCACCCCGGAGGCGCGGGGGCACCGCCTAGAGTCGATCCCATCGCACCACCCGCCACGAAGGAGACACCCGTGACCTCCCAGAGCACCGAGAACCGGCCCCGCGCCGCGGCCGGGGACTACCCCCTGGGCCTCGACGACAACGTCTACCAGCGCCTGCTGCGCGAGCGCATCGTCTGGCTGGGCTCCGAGGTCCGCGACGAGAACGCCAACGCCATCTGCGCGAAGATGCTGCTCCTCGCCGCCGAGGACCCCGAGAAGGACATCTACCTCTACATCAACAGCCCCGGCGGCTCCATCACCGCGGGCATGGCCATCTACGACACGATGCAGTTCATCCAGCCGGACGTCGTGACCGTGGCCATGGGCATGGCGGCGTCGATGGGGCAGTTCCTGCTGTCCTCCGGCACCCCCGGCAAGCGGTACGCGACCCCGCACACGCGCGTGCTCCTGCACCAGCCGCTCGGCGGCCTCGGCGGCACCGCCTCGGAGATCAAGATCCAGGCCGAGCTCATCCTCTCCATGAAGCAGCAGATGGCCGAGCTGACGGCGCAGCAGACGGGCAAGTCCCTCGAGCAGGTCACCGCCGACGCCGACCGCGACCACTGGTTCACCGCGCCGGAGGCCCTCGAGTACGGCTTCATCGACCAGATCGTCACCCGCGCCGGCGACGTCACGGGCGGCGGCGGCACCGAGGGCTGATCCCCTCGGCGCCTCCCGCGCCTCCTGCGTCCTCTCCGACCCACTCGACCTCACCTCATCAGGAGAACCCGTGACCTTCGATCCCCGCCTCGCCGGCTTCGCCCAGGCCGGCCCGATGCCCACCAGCCGGTACGTGCTGCCCCAGTACGAGGAGCGCACCGCCTACGGCTTCAAGCGCCAGGACCCGTACACCAAGCTCTTCGAGGACCGCATCATCTTCCTCGGCGTGCAGGTGGACGACGCCTCGGCCGACGACGTCATGGCGCAGCTGCTCGTCCTGGAGTCCCAGGACCCCGACCGCGACATCACGCTCTACATCAACAGCCCCGGCGGCTCCTTCACGGCGCTGACGGCCATCTACGACACGATGCAGTACATCAAGCCGGACATCACCACGGTGTGCCTCGGCCAGGCCGCCTCCGCGGCCGCCGTGCTGCTCGCCGCCGGCAGCCCCGGCAAGCGCCTCGCGCTGCCCAACGCCCGCATCCTCATCCACCAGCCCGCCATGGGCGGCCAGGGCGGCGGCGGTCAGGCCTCGGACATCGAGATCCAGGCCAACGAGATCCTGCGCATGCGCGAGTGGCTCGAGCAGACCCTCGCCCATCACACGGGACGCGCCGCCGAGGAGATCAGCCGCGACATCGAGCGCGACAAGATCCTCACCGCCGCGAGCGCACGCGACTACGGCCTGGTCGACCAGGTCCTCGCGAGCCGCAAGGACGTGCCGGGCCAGATCGCCCGCTGATCCGGACGCGCGGCCCCGACCTCCCCCGCGGAGGTCGGGGCCGCGCGCCTCCGTCCCCGCCCGGCCGTGCTGGGCTACCGTGGTCCAGGCGGTCCTGGCCCGCACCAAAACTTCCCCCGAGACCCCACCGCTCCCCGTCGGGAGAGAAAGAGGACGGTCATGGCGCGCACGAGCGACGGAGCCGACGTGTTCAAGTGCTCCTTCTGCGGCAAGTCGCAGAAGCAGGTGGAGCGGCTGATCTCGGGCCCGCAGGTGTACATCTGCGAGGAATGCATCGAGCTGTGCAACGAGATCATCGCCGAGGAGATCCAGGCCGCGCAGCCCGCTCCCGAGAAGCAGGAGCCGCTGCCGTCCCCGAAGGAGATCTTCGACTTCCTCGAGCAGTTCGTGGTGGGGCAGGAGCCGGCCAAGCGCTCCCTCGCGGTCGCCGTCTACAACCACTACAAGCGGGTGCGCGCCCAGGAGGCGCAGGCCGCCGCCGGTCCCGCGCGGGCCGGCAAGGGCGGTCGCCCCGGACCCGCCGCGGTCCATGCGGAGGAGGACGGCGAGGCCGAGGCGCCGGACGAGCTCGACGGCGTCGAGGTCGCGAAGTCCAACGTGATGATCGTGGGCCCCACCGGCTGCGGCAAGACCTACCTCGCCCAGACCCTCGCCCGGATGCTCGACGTCCCCTTCGCGATGGCGGACGCGACCGCCCTCACCGAGGCCGGGTACGTGGGCGAGGACGTCGAGAACATCCTGCTCAAGCTCCTCCAGGCCGCCGACTACGACGTCGAGAAGGCGCAGCGCGGCATCATCTACATCGACGAGGTCGACAAGATCGGCCGCAAGGCGGAGAACCCGTCGATCACGCGCGACGTCTCCGGCGAGGGCGTGCAGCAGGCGCTGCTGAAGATCCTCGAGGGCACGGTCGCCGCGGTGCCGCCGCAGGGCGGCCGCAAGCACCCCCACCAGGACTTCATCCAGATCGACACGACGAACGTGCTGTTCATCGTCGCCGGCGCGTTCGCGGGCATCGAGGACATCATCGGCAACCGGATCGGTCGCCGCGGCATCGGCTTCGGCGCGGACCTCCACACCCCCATGGAGCAGGAGCAGATCTACGGCGAGCTGCTGCCGGAGGACCTCCTGAAGTTCGGGCTGATCCCCGAGTTCATCGGCCGCCTGCCCGTGATCACGAGCGTCTCGAACCTGGACCGCGAGGCCCTCATCTCGATCCTCACCGAGCCCCGCAACGCGCTCGCCCGCCAGTACCAGAAGATGTTCCGCCTGGACGGCGTGGAGCTCGACTTCGACCGCGGCGCCCTCGAGGCGATCGCGGAGAAGGCGATCGCCCGCGGCACCGGCGCCCGCGGACTGCGGGCGATCCTCGAGGAGTCGCTGCAGCCGGTCATGTTCGAGGTCCCCTCCCGGGACGACGTCGCCAAGGTGGTCATCACCGAGGGCGTCATCACCGAGGGGCGGCCCCCGCTCATGCTCACCACCTCGGAGGCCGAGCGCGACGAGGCGGGCGACCGCCGCGATCGGAGCGCCTGATGGCCGAGGCCCCCACCGCGCCGGGCTCGGACCCGGAGGACGTCGCCCGGGCGCGTGAGGTGCTCGCGCTCGAGCGGCGCAGCATCGACAACATCGACGCCGCGCTCGTGCATCTCCTGGCCGAGCGCTTCTCGCACACGCAGCGTGTGGGCCGGCTGAAGGCCGAGCACGGCCTGCCGCCGGCGGATCCCAGCCGCGAGCAGGCCCAGATCGACCGCCTGCGGGCGCTCGCGGACGACGCCGGCCTCGACCCGACCTTCGCGGAGGCGTTCCTGCGCTTCATCGTCACCGAGGTCATCCGCCACCACGAGCGGATCCGCGAGGAGGAGGCGGGCGCCCCGTCGGGCGACGAGGTCTGAGCCCTCGACCGCTGATCCCCGGCCGGGCCGTCGGTCCGTGACCCCCGCCGGTCATCGGACTGTTAGCATCGATCCCATGGCTCGACCTGTGCTCCTGAACTGGCCGGTGCTGCGCCAGCTGCGCGGCGCCGATCGGACGGGCCGCGGCGTCGCGGTGACGTCGCCGGTGACCCGCGCCACCACGCCGCGCACCGCTACGGCGGACGGCATGACCGAGAGCGTCTGCCCCTACTGCGCGGTGGGCTGCAGCCAGCGGGTCTACCATCGTGACGGCAAGGTCGTGCAGATCGAGGGCAACCCCGACTCGCCGGTCTCCCGCGGCCGGCTCTGCCCCAAGGGTGCCGCGAGCGAGCAGCTCGTCAACTCCCCGCTGCGGCAGACGACGGTGCGCTATCGCGCCCCCTACGCGAGCGACTGGCAGGACCTCGACCTCGACACCGCGGTGGACATGATCGCGGACCGCTTCCTCGAGGCGCGCCGGAACCACTGGCAGGACGAGGACGAGCACGGCCATCCGCTGCGGCGGACGATGGGCATCGCGAGCCTCGGCGGCGCGACCATCGACAACGAGGAGAACTACCTCGCGAAGAAGTTCTTCACCGCCGCGGGCGCCATCCAGATGGAGAATCAGGCGCGCATATGACACTCCGCGACGGTTCCCGGTCTGGGAGCCTCGTTCGGACGCGGCGGCGCGACGCAGTCGGTGCAGGACATCGCTAACGCTGATTGCATCGTCATCGAGGGATCCAACATGGCGGAGGCGCACCCGGTCGCCTTCCAGTGGGTCATGGAGGCGAAGAAGCGCGGCGCGCGCGTGATCCACGTGGACCCGCGGTTCACCCGCACGTCCGCCAACGCGGACCGCCACGTGCCGATCCGCACGGGCACCGACGTCGTGCTGCTGGGCGGGCTGATCCGCCACGTGCTCGAGAACGACCTGTGGTTCGAGGAGTACGTGCGGCTGTTCACGAACGCCTCGACGATCCTCTCCGAGGAGTACGCGGACGCCGAGGACGGCGAGGGCCTGTTCTCCGGCTACGACCCGGAGACCGGCACCTATGACAACGCGACCTGGGCGTACGCGGGCGAGCACGAGCAGGTGCGGCGCGGCCTGCCCGAGCGGGACGAGTCCCTGCAGCACCCGCGCAGCGTCTTCCAGGTGCTGAAGCGCCACTACGCCCGGTACACCCCGGAGATGGTGGAGGCCACCTGCGGCATCTCGCCGGAGGACTTCGCCTACCTGGCGGAGTCGATCACCTCCGCCTCCGGCCGCGAGCGCACCACCTGCTTCGTCTACGCGCTGGGCTGGACCCAGCACCAGGGCGGCGCGCAGATGATCCGCACCGCGGGCGTGCTGCAGCTCCTGCTCGGGAACGTGGGCCGGCCCGGCTCCGGGATCATGGCGATGCGCGGCCACGCCACGATCCAGGGCTCCACGGACATCCCGACGCTCTATCACATCCTCCCCGGCTACCTGCCGATGCCGAAGGCCGGTCAGGACGACTTCCGGGAGTATGTCGACGCGATCGGCCATAAGGAGCAGAAGGGCTTCTGGGCGAACGCGGAGACATACACGGTGAACCTGCTGAAGGCCTGGTGGGGTGACGCGGCGACCGCCGAGAACGACTGGGCCTACGACTACCTGCCGAAGCTGACCGGCGCCCACGGCACCTACCAGACGACGATGCGGATGCTCGAGGACGGGGTCGACGGCTTCTTCCTGCTGGGCCAGAACCCGGCGGTGGGCTCCGCGAACGGGCGGCTCCAGCGGGAGGCGATGAGCCACCTCAAGTGGCTCGTGGTGCGCGACTTCCACATGATCGAGTCGGCGACCTTCTGGAAGGACGGCCCGGAGATCGAGACCGGGGAGATGCGCACCGAGGACATCGGCACCGAGGTCTTCTTCCTGCCCGCCGCGAACCACACCGAGAAGGCCGGCTCCTTCACGCAGACCCAGCGCATGGTCCAGTGGCGCGACAAGGCCGTCGACCCGCCGGGCGATGCCCGCAGCGAGCTGGACTTCCTCTACGAGCTGGGCCGGCGCGTGCGCGAGAAGCTCGCCGGCTCCACCGACCCGCGGGACCGGCCGCTGCTCGACCTCACCTGGGACTACCCGACGGACGAGCACGGCGAGGTCGAGGCGGAGGCGGTGCTCGCGGAGATCAACGGCCGCCACCTCACGGGGGAGAAGGCCGGGCAGCCGCTCTCCGCCTTCGCGGAGATGACGGCCGACGGCTCGACCGACGGCGGCTGCTGGATCTACGCCGGCGTCTTCGCCGACGGCGTCAACCAGGCCCGCCGCCGCACCCCCGGCGCCGAGCAGGACGAGATCGCCGCGGACTGGGGCTGGGCATGGCCCGCGAACCGCCGGATCCTCTACAACCGCGCCTCCGCGGACGCCGAGGGCAGGCCGTGGAGCGAGCGCAAGAAGCTCGTGTGGTGGGACGAGGAGCAGGGCCACTGGGTCGGGGACGACGTCCCCGACTTCCCGGCGACGAAGCGCCCCGACGATCCCGGCGAGCCGGGGAAGGGCGGCGCCGCGGCGCTGGCCGGCACCGACGCCTTCATCATGCAGGCCGACGGCCGCGGCTGGCTCTTCGCCCCGACCGGCCTGGTCGACGGACCCCTGCCCACGCACTACGAGGCGCCCGAGTCCACGGTCCCGAACCCGCTGTACCTCCAGCAGTCCAACCCGACCCGGGTGGGATTCAAGGCGGGGGAGGACAACCTCAACTCGCCCGGCGCCCTGGGCCTCGGCGGGCGCGTATACCCGTACGTGTTCACGACCTACCGCATCACCGAGCACCACACGGCGGGCGGCATGAGCCGCTTCCTGCCCTACCTCTCCGAGCTGCAGCCCGAGCTGTACATGGAGGTCTCCCCGGAGCTCGCCGCCGAGGTCGGCCTCGAGCCGTACGGCTGGGCGACGGTGATCTCCGCCCGCTCCGCGATCGAGACGAAGGTCCTGGTCACCGAGCGGATGACGCCCCTGCGGATCGGGGACCGCACGATCCACCAGGTGGGCCTGCCCTACCACTGGGCCCGCGGGGACCAGGCGATCGTCACGGGCGACGGGGTCAACGACCTCATCGGCATGAACCTCGACGCCAACACCCAGATCCAGAACTCCAAGAACAACGCGTGCGCGATCCGGCCGGGGCGCCGCCCGCGCGGCCCCGCGCTGCTCGAGCTCGTCGAGGAGTACCGTCGCCGGGCGGGCATCGTGGACGCCGAGCACCACGTGCTCGAGCGACCGGAGACCCCGCGCGACGCGCAGCTCGACCCGACCGACGAGTCCGTCGCGCACCACGCGCGCGGACCGGAGGAGGCGCCCGCCGTGCCCGTCGCCCAGCCGTCCCAGCGCGAGATGAGGAACCGATGACCCCGCCGCTGCCGCCCCTGCTCGCCGGACCGGAGGGCCCCGCGGCCGATGCCGGCTGGGGCGCCGGTACGGAGCGCAAGGGGTTCTTCACCGACACGTCGATCTGCATCGGCTGCAAGGCCTGCGAGGTCGCCTGCAAGGAGTGGAACCGCAACCCGGTCGACGGCGACCTCGAGATCCTCGGCTCGAGCTACGACAACACGGGCGCCCTCGGTGCGAACACCTGGCGCCACGTGGCCTTCGTCGAGCAGACCAAGGACCGCATCGAGGAGGCCCGCGAGTCCGGCCGGAAGCTCGTGAGCCTCGGGATGCCGAGCATCGGCCCCAAGGAGCGGGCGGTGCCCGCCGCGGGAGCGGACACGACGCCGCCGGACACCCCCGAGTTCCGCTGGCTCATGTCCTCGGACGTGTGCAAGCACTGCACGAACGCGGGTTGCCTGGACGTGTGCCCCACGGGCGCGATCTTCCGCTCCGAGTTCGGATCGGTCGTCGTGCAGTCCGACGTCTGCAACGGCTGCGGCACCTGCGTGGGCGCCTGTCCCTTCGGCGTCATCGAGCGCCGCGACGACGGCACCGTCTCCGCGAAGGTGGACCGCGAGGAGCCCGTCCCGCACCGCGGCACGGCGAACAAGTGCACGCTCTGCTACGACCGGCTCGTGGACGGCGAGCAGCCCGCCTGCTCCGCCACCTGCCCCACCCAGTCGATCACCTTCGGCGACCGCGAGGACCTCGTCGAGGAGGCCCGGGACCGGCTCGCGCAGATGCACTCCCAGGGCCGCACCGAGGCCCGGCTCTACGGTGCGAACAGCGCCGACGGCGTGGGCGGCACCGGCTCGGTGTTCCTGCTTCTGGACGAGCCCGAGGTCTACGGCCTCCCGCCGGACCCGCAGGTCCCCACGAAGGACATGCCGATGATGATGCGGCAGGTGGGCGTCGCCGCGCTCGGCATGGCCGCCGCGACGGCCCTCGCCTTCCTGGGGGCACGCCGATGACCCTCACGCCCTTCGACGCGGACCGCCCGCCCGAGCGCCCGCGCCGCCGCCGTCGGCCGGCCTCCTCCGGCAGCACCGAAGGCCGGCGCCCGCTCGACGCCGCCGGGAAGCGCCGCGGCGCGGGAGCGGATGCCGGCGACCGCGAGATGTCCCTCGTGGGGGACATGGAGTTCGAGTCCTACTACGGGCGGCCCATCGTCAAGGCGCCGCCGTGGGAGGAGCCGATCGCGCTGTACCTGTTCGTGGGCGGCGTCGCCGGCGGCTCCGGCCTGCTGGCGCTCGGCGCGCACGCGAGCGGTCGCCCCGGCCTGCGCCGCGCGGCCCGGCTCACGGCCCTCGGCGCGATCGGGGTGGGCACCCCGGCCCTGGTCGTCGACCTCGGCCGCCCGGAGCGCTTCCTCAACATGATGCGCACCGTGAAGATCACAAGCTTCATGAGCATGGGCACCTGGATCCTCTCCGCCTCCGGAGCGGTCGCGGGCGTGAGCGCCCTCATCGAGGTGGACCGCCTGAGCAGGGAGCGGCTGCCGCTGGGCCCGCTGCGCCCCGCTCTGCACGCTCTCGACACGCCCGCCGCGATCGCCCAGGCGGGCACCGGCGCGCTGCTCGCCACCTACACCGGCGGCCTGCTCGGGGACACGGCCGTGCCCACGTGGTCCGCCGGCCGGCACGACCTGCCGCTGCTGTTCGGCTCCTCGGCGACCCTCGCCTCCGCGGGCGCCGCCCTCGTCCTCGCCCCGGGAACCGAGCTGGGGCCCGCACGGGCCCTCGCCGCGGCGGGCGTCGCGGGGGACCTGCTGAGCATGCACCGCATGAAGGCGTCGATGCACCCGCTCGAGGCGGAGCCGCTCGAGACCGGCCGGGCGGGGCGCCGTCTGCGCTGGGCGGAGCGGCTCGCCGTGGCCGGCGGCGTGGGGGCCGTGGCCTCCGGGCTGCTGTCCGCGGGCGCGGGCACCGGCGTGGGGCGCTCCCGGGTCCGGACGGCCGGTCGGGTGCTCACGGCCGCGAGCGGCCTCGCCCTGCTGGGCGCCTCCGCGCTCACCCGCTTCGGCGTGCTCGAGGCGGGGCTCGAGTCGGTGAAGGATCCCCGCCGCGTGGTCGAGCCGCAGAAGGCGCGGCTCGCGGCCCGACGGGCGGCCGGCACGTTCGACGACTCGATCACCACCGGCGCCTGAGCCCGCGCCCGGTGCCGCGGCGCGGCACCACGGCGGGTCAGCGCACGCGGATCCCGGAGCCCTCCACGGTCTCTCCGATCACCGGGTAGCCGGGGACCTCGCCGATCACGAGCAGCCCGCCCGAGGTCTGGGCGTCCGCGAGCAGCAGCAGGTCCTCCTCGGTGCGGCCGGCGTCGGCCGTGACATGGGGGCGCACCCAGTCGAGGTTCCGTCGGGTGCCGCCGGAGACGAAGCCGTCCCGCAGCGCCTCGGCGGCGCCGTCCACGAGCGGCACCGCGGAGCGGTCGATCACGGCGCCCACCCCGGAGGCCCGGGCCATCTTGTGCAGGTGCCCCAGCAGGCCGAAGCCCGTCACGTCCGTCGCGGCGCGCGCCCCGGCCTCGAGCGCGGCGAGCGAGGCGTCGCGGTTCAGCTGCGTCATCGTCGCGATCGCCGCCTCGAACACCTCGCCGGTGCTCTTGTGGCGGTTGTTCAGCAGGCCCACGCCGATCGGCTTGGTCAGCGTGATCGGCAGGCCGGCCTCCGCGGCGTCGTTGCGCAGCAGGCGCTCCGGGTCCCCGATGCCCGTGACGGCCATGCCGTACTTGGGCTCGGGATCGTCCACGCTGTGCCCGCCGATCACCGGGACCCCCGCCTCCTGGCCCACGGCGAGGCCGCCGCTGAGCACCTCGCGCAGCAGGTCGAAGGGGAGCACGTCCCGCGGCCAGCCCACGAGGTTGATCGCGACGACGGGGGTGCCGCCCATCGCGTAGACGTCGGAGAGCGCGTTCGCGGCGGCGATGCGACCCCAGTCGTAGGGGTCGTCGACGACGGGGGTGAAGAAGTCCGCGGTGGAGAGCACCGCCCGGCCGCCGTCGATCCGCACCGCGGCCGCGTCGTCGCCGTCCTCGAGCCCCACGACCACCTGCTCGTAGGACTGCCCGGCGAGACCCGCTACGACCTCCTCGAGCTCGCCCGGCGGGATCTTGCATGCGCACCCGCCGCCGTGGGCCATCGTCGTCAGACGGACGGCCGTGGCCGACGGCGCCGACGGGGCGGGGGAGGAGGCAGGAGAAGAAGCTGGGGCGTCGCTGCTCGTCATGCTCCCGAGTCTAGGCCTGCCCGTGGACAGGGGGGCGAGCAGAGGAGCGGAACGCCCGGCCCGGACCCGGCGGGCATGCGTGGGGCTCCCAGGCGGCGCCCGTATCCTCCTCGCGTCGGGACACTCCTCGGCACCTGCGCCCCGCGCAGCCGCGATGGCGCCACCGGCGTCCCACCGAAGGCAGGTGCCCGATGACGGCCCTCACCCCCGCCCGAGCCACCGCCCCTCCCGGCGCCCCCACCATCGGCGCAGCCGGGACCGGCCAGATCGATGCCTCCTCGTTCCCTCCGCAGCTGCGTGCCTTCGTGGAGGTCTCCCGGCTGGTGAAGGCGGAGGGTCTGCTCGAGCGCGCCCGCGGCTACTACGCCGTGGTCGGCGTGGTGCTCGCGCTCGCGCTCGCCGCGTGCGGCGCGGGGATGATCCTGCTGGGGGAGAGCTGGTGGCAGCTGCTGATCGCCGCCGCCCTCGGCGTGATCTGCACCCAGATCGCCTTCGTCGCCCATGAGGCCGGGCATCGTCAGGTTCTCGCCGGCGGGCGCGCGAACACCCGGCTCGCGCGGCTGCTGGCCGGCGTGGTGGGCCTCAGCTTCAGCTGGTGGGACTCCAAGCACTCCCGTCACCACGGCAACCCCAACCAGGTGGGCAAGGACCCGGACATCGAGGTGGACACGATCTCGTTCCTCCCGTCGGACGCCGCCGAGGCCCGCGGCCTGCGGCGCTGGATCACCCGGCGCCAGGGCTGGCTGTTCTTCCCCCTGCTCACCCTCGAGGGTCTGAACCTCCACCTGCACAGCGCCCGTCACCTGCTCTCCCGCCGCCCCACGACGCGCCGCTTCACCGAGATGGCGCTCATCCTGGGGCGCACGGCCGTGCTCGCCGTGCCCGCCTTCCTGCTGCTGCCGCCGCTCATGGCGGTCGCCTTCCTCGCGGTCCAGGTGGCCGTGTTCGGCGTGTGCATGGGGGCGTCCTTCGCCCCGAACCACAAGGGGATGCCGGTCGTGGCGCCCTCGGCCCGCCTCGACTTCTTCTCCAAGCAGGTGCGCACCTCCCGCAACATCGCCGGCGGATGGTGGGCCACGCTGCTCTACGGCGGCCTGAACTACCAGATCGAGCACCATCTGTTCCCGTCGATGCCGCGCCCGCACCTCGCGCGGGCCCGCGAGATCGTGCGCGAGCACTGCGCCCGGCTCGAGGTCCCCTACGCGGAGGTCCCGCTGCACCGCTCCTACCTCATCGTGGTGCGCCACCTCAACGAGGTCGGCCTCGCCGCCCGCGACCCCTTCGAGTGCCCGATGCTCGGCGCGCGCTGAGCGCTGAGCGCCGGGCGCCGGATGCCGGGCGCTCCCGCGGGGAGCGATAGTCTTCCCGAGGGACGGGATGCCCGGCGCGAGTCGACGGCCTCGTCCCAGGGAGGCGTCCGTGTCCTGGTGGGCGCCGTGGTCTTCAAAACCATCGAGCCCGAGCATCTCGGGCTGGCGGGTTCGATTCCCGTCCGCCTCCGCCAGTCCGGGCCGCGTGCCCGGTCCATCCCGCCGGGTCCGGCCCGGCCGTGCGAGGAGAGTCGATGACGCAGGGGAGCGCGCCGCAGGGCGCCGAGCACGAGGACCCTCGCCGTCGGATCCCGCGCACCGACGCGCTGCTCGCGCTGCCGGCCGTGGAGCGGGCCCGCGCGAGCCTCGGCGAGACCGTGATCCGCGGGATCGTGCGCGCCGCCCAGGACCGTGCCCGTGCCGGGGAGATCACCCCCGAGCAGGTGGAGGACGCGGTGCTCGGCGCGATCGGCGACCACCCCGCCGCCTCGATGCGGCCCGTCCTCAACGCGACCGGCGTCATCGTCCACACGAACCTCGGCCGGGCGCCGCTCTCGGCACCGGCCCGCGCCGCCCTGCAGGACGCCGCCGGGTACACGGACGTCGAGCTCGATCTCATGACCGGTGCACGCTCCCGCCGCGGCGCCGGAGCACGCGCGGCGCTGCTCGCCGCCTGCCCCGCCGCGGAGGACGCCCTCGTCGTCAACAACGGTGCCGCGGCGCTGCTGCTC
Source organism: Brachybacterium rhamnosum (assembly GCF_039526185.1). Classification (NCBI taxonomy): domain Bacteria; kingdom Bacillati; phylum Actinomycetota; class Actinomycetes; order Micrococcales; family Dermabacteraceae; genus Brachybacterium; species Brachybacterium rhamnosum. Next base: position 20,344 of record NZ_BAAAIS010000005.1, on the reverse strand, counting down.
GCGACGACCGCGCTCGCCGCCGGGCGAGAGGTGGTGTGGAGCCGCGGGGAGATCGTCGAGATCGGCGCCGGGTTCCGCCTCGCGGATCTCGTCTCCTCCGCGGGGGCGCGTGTGCGCGAGGTCGGCACCACCAACCGCACCCACGCCGCGGACTACACCGCCGCATGCGAGGACGGGCAGGTGGGAGCCCTGATGAAGGTCCACACGAGCAACTACCGCATCGAGGGCTTCACGAGCGAGGTCGGCGTCGCGGAGCTCGCCGGGATCGCCCACGAGCACGGCCTGCCGCTCATCGCGGACCTCGGCTCGGGGCTGCTGCGGCCCGAGTCCGTGCTGCCCGGGGAGCCCGACGCGACCGCCGCCCTCGAGTCCGGGGCCGACGTCGTCATCACGAGCGGCGACAAGCTCCTGGGCGGCCCGCAGGCCGGGATCCTGCTGGGCACCGCCGCGACCATCGCGCGCCTCGCCCGGCACCCCCTCGCCCGTGCCGTGCGGGCGGACAAGCTCGCTCTCGCCGCGCTCGAGGCGACGCTCACCGGCCCCGTGCCGCCCGTCCTCGCGGCGCTGCGCACGGACCCCGCCGCGCTGCGCCGGCGCACGGAGGCCCTCGCCGCGCGGATCGGCGGGGAGCTCGTCGCGCACGACGGTCGCGTGGGCGGCGGAGGCGGCGCCGAGGTGCCGCTCCCCGGCTGGGCGATCGCCCTTGAGCCCGAGCTCGCCCCCGCCCTGCGCACGGGAGAGCCGGCCGTGGTGGGCGTGCTCTCCCAGGGGAGGCTGCTGCTGGATCTCCGCTGCGTGCCCGAGGACCAGGAGGACGCGATCGTGGTCGCGGTGGACGCGGTGAGGGAGCCCCGCTGATGCAGGTCGTCGCGACCGCCGGGCACGTGGACCACGGCAAGTCCACGCTGGTGCGTGCGCTGACCGGCATCGAGCCGGACCGCTGGGACGAGGAGCGCCGTCGCGGGCTCACGATCGACCTCGGCTTCGCCTGGACGACCCTGCCCTCCGGCGCCGAGGTCGCCGTCGTCGACGTCCCCGGCCACGAGCGCTTCCTCGGCAACATGCTCGCGGGGATCGGTCCCGCCCCGATCGTCTGCTTCGTCGTCGCGGCGGATGCCGGCTGGCAGGCGCAGTCCTCCGACCACCGTGACGCGGTCGCCGCCCTCGGCATCGACCAGGGCCTGCTCGTCGTGACCCGCAGCGACCTCGCCCCGGACCGCGTCGAGGAGGTCACCGCGCAGGCCCGCGCCGAGCTCGCCGGGACGGGCCTGGCCCACGCGCCCGCCGTCGCCGTCTCCGCCCGCACCGGCGAGGGCCTGGACGCGCTGCGCGCCGCCCTCGACGACGTGCTCGCCGCCGCCCGCCGGCCGAAGCCGGAGGCGCCCGTGCGGCTGTGGGTCGACCGCGCCTTCACCATCACCGGCGCCGGGACCGTCGTCACCGGCACCCTCAGCGGGGGCACCCTGCGCACCGACGACACGCTCGAGCTCGCCGGGACGGGGGAGCCGCGGCGCGTCCAGGTGCGCGGGCTGCAGTCCCGCGGCGGTCAGGTCCCCGAGCTGGGCCCCGTGAGCCGCGCCGCCGTGAACCTCCGCGGCGTGGACGCGGACGACGTGACCCGGGGCGACGCCCTGCTCACCCCTGGGGCGTGGACGGCGACGGAGCTCCTGGACGTGCGGGCGACCGTCCCCGGCGCCTTCGCCGACGCGCCCGGGGAGCTCGTCGCCCACGTCGGCACGGCCGCCGTCCCGGTGCGCGTGCGACCGCTCGGCGAGGACCATGCGCGCCTCACCCTCGCCCGCCCGCTGCCGCTGCGGGTGGGCGACCGGATGGTGCTGCGCGGCACGGGGGAGCAGACCCTCCGCAGCGGCGCCCTCGTGCTCGACGTCGACCCGCCCGCCCTCACGCGCCGCGGGGACGCCGCCCGCCGGGCCGACGCGCTCGCCGCGTCCGGCGACGGCGGCGACCTCGCCGCGGAGGTCGCCCGACGCGGCGCGGTGGCGTCGGCCGTCCTCACCCGTCAGGGGGTGCAGGTGCCGGCCGTGCTGCCCGAGGGGGTGCAGCGGGTGGCCGACGGCCGTGGCGGCGAGCTGCTCGCCGCGGAAGCGGCGATGCAGGACTGGACCGCGCGGCTGCGCGATCTCGTCGAGACCGAGCACCGGGAGCACCCGCTCTCCGCCGGCCTGCCCCGGAAGGCCGCGCTCGACGCCCTGGCCCGGGAGCCCGCGCCCCGTGGTGGAGGCGCACCGCCGCTGCCGGCACCCGCGCTGCTCGAGCTCCTCGTGAGCCGTGCCGGCCTCGAGGAGCAGGACGGCCGGCTCCGCGATCCGGCACGGCAGGAGGGCCTCGGCGACGCCGAGGGAGCCGTCGCCGAGCTCGAGCGGCGACTGCGTGCGGAGCCCTTCCGGGCGCCCGAGGCCGACGACCTCGCCTCCCTGCACCTGGGCTCCGAGCAGCTCGCCGCCGCGGCGCGCCAGGGCCGCCTGCTGCGCCTGCCCGGCGAGGTGATCCTGCTGCCCACGGCGGCGGCCCTCGCCATGCGAGAGCTGTCCCGGCTCGAGCAGCCCTTCACGACCTCCCAGGCGCGGCAGGCTCTCGGCACCACGCGGCGGGTCGTCATCCCGCTGCTCGAGCATCTCGACGCGCGGGGCTGGACCCGTCGCCTCGACGCCGGGCACCGTCAGGTGGCCCGCTGAGCGGGAGTCCTCATCTCGGGGTGTGCTCTCCGCCCCGGGCGGCCAGCCACTGCTGGTGCGCGGTGACCAGCGCATGCTGCACCGCCGAGTGATCGGGGCCGCCGCTCAGCACGGACGGCACCGTCGCGGGCTCCCACAGCGCCCGGACGGGCACGGCCGTGCCGTCGTGCAGCAGCGCGAACGCCACGAGCCGGCGGTCCCCCGGGGTCGGAGGCGCGATCCGCTGCAGCTGCTCCCAGCGCACCGACTGCTCGGCGCCCACGAAGCCTGCCCACCGGAAGCCGGCCGCGTCGATCCGCAGCCGCGAGCGCCGGGCGCCCCACAGCACGAACGCCCCGCCGCCCAGGGCGAGCACGGCAGGGATCAGCAGGGCGAGGAAGCCCGCCTCGCCCAGCACGAGCGTGAGCACCACCGCGGTGATCGCCGTGCCCACCCCGATCAGCATCACCGCAGGGCCGACGACGACGTTCACGTGGGAGCCGGCGGAGCGGAAGGTCGAATCCATGGCCGCCAGCCTAGGGGTGAGCCCGCATGGGGAGTCCTCCCCATCGCCGTGCCGAGCAGGGCGGCCTAGTCTCGGGAGCACGTCAGGGACGGTGGGGCAGGACAGACAGGGTCGATGCCGCGATGAGCGGGTTCTACGGTGCGGACACGGAGCAGCTGCGCGAGCAGGCGGGGGCCTGCCTGCGCGGCTCGGGCACCCTCAGGGACCTCATCGGGACCACCTCCGCGATGGTCGGCGCGGTCGAGTGGACGGGGCCCGACGCGGACGCCTTCCGCGAGCGCTGGCAGTCCGAGGTGCGCGCCCAGCTCACCGCGCGGGCCGACGCCCTGCGCGCCCGGGCGGACGAGCTGACCGCCCGGGCCGAGGAGCAGGACGGCGCCTCCGACGGCGACGGCAGCGGCGGCGGGCCCTTCGGCAGCCCCCTGCCCTTCCCCTTCCCGTTCCCGTTCGAGCTGCCGGGGCCGTGCGGGGTCCCGGGGACGGGTACTCGTTCGGGGCCAAGCCGGGATCGGGTCTGTATGCGTCGCAGAGCGCCACGGTCGACGGACCGCTCGGAACCTCGGGCACCTTGACCCAGGACTACTTCGTGGGTGCCAACGCGGATGCCTCGCGGTACGCGCACCTGACGCGCAACGAGGATGGTCAGGCCAACGGGGTGACGTTCGGAGGCGGGGCGAACGCCTTCGCGGGCGCTCAGGTCACGCAGAAGTTCGAGCAGACGGGCCCGTTCGGCTGGTTCTCCGGGTCGACGTCGATCAGCGGGAAGGCGGGGGCGGGCGCCGGGGCCTCGGGAGGGACGACGATCTCCGCGGATGAGGTCTCGGTGAACGTCGGGGGCCAGCTCGCCGTCGAGCTCGGGCTCGGGGGCACGACCAGTCTCGCCGTTCATCCGAACGCCATCGTCAACACCTTCACCCCAGGGGATTACGACCTCGACGACGCGATCTCCGACGCCTCCGGGGCCTTCGACGGCGCTCGTGATGCCGTGGGCAGCACGGTGAGCGCGATCAACCCCTTCGACTGAGCCCGAGACGGGGCCCACGCTCAGCGCACCCGCGTCCTGGCGGCCTCAGCGCCTCTGGCCGTGATGCATCCACCATCCGCGGTGCGCGTCCGTGATCGCCTGAGCGGTACGGAGATATCCGGCATCGGCGCTGTTGCCGCCCTCGCCCCCGGACATGCTCACCGCGGTGACCGGGACGACGGCGCCGTCCCGCAGGTGCAGACGGACGCTGCGCGGACCGCGGCGAGCGGTCGGGACCTCGACCCCTTGGACCGCGGAGAAGGGAACAGTGCGGGGGGCGCTCGTGAGCGTGCGCCAGGTGACGGCGTCCCCGGTGAGCTCGACCCGGCTGCGCCGTCCCGCGAGATGCAGGAGCAGCCCGGCGACCAGGCCGACCGGCACGAACAGCAGCATCAGCAGCACCGCTGCGTCCCCGCTGGTCGCCCAGAGGACCAGGGGGAGAGGGACGAAGAGCAGCACCGCGATCAGGGCGACGAACGGGCCGATCCACATCATCATCGTCGCGGCGCCGGAGCGGAACGTCTGGGTCTGCATGAGGTCGAGTCTGTCAGAGCACACGGATCAGCACATGCCGACGGCGCCCCCTGTGGACAGGAGGCGCCGTCGGGACGCTCAGAGGTGCTGGCCCTGATCAGCCCTTGTTGCGGGGCTGCTTCACCGGCGGCTCGCCCAGCTCGGCGTCCTCGGTGCTGATCGCGTCGACCTCGCCGCCGGCGATCTCGAGCGCCTCGATGCGGCCCAGCGCCATGAGGTCGCAGCGGGCGGCCTCGAGGTGGCCGGCGGCGGCCTCCGGGGCGCGGAGGGTCACCGAGAGCACGGGCGTCTTCTGGGAGACCTTCGCGTCGGACTTCAGGCGGCGCACGACGATCGCGGCCTGGGCCACGGTGTCCAGCAGTGCGGCGTCCTGTCCCTGGGCGGCGGCGCGCAGCGGCTCGGCGACGGGCCAGGGCTGCGTGTGCACGCTGCCGCCGCGCCACCACGACCACACCTCCTCGGTCGCGAAGACGATCACGGGCGCGAACAGGCGCAGCTGCACCTCGAGCGCGATCGCGAGCGCCGCGCGCGCCGAGTCGGCACCGGCCTGGCCGGAGGGGGCGTTGCCGTGGGCACGCTCCTTGACCAGCTCGATGTAGTCGTCGCAGAACGCCCAGAAGAACGGCTCCACGAGCTCGAGCACCCGCGCGTAGTCCATGTCCTCGAAGGCGGTGGTGGACTGCTCGACGACCTCGGCGAGGTTCGCCAGCAGCGCCCGGTCCAGCGGATCGGTGACCGCGGCCGGGTCGGCCGCGAGGGCGCCCGAGGGATCCGCGGGGGCCTCGCCGAAGCCGAGCGCGAACTTCGAGGCGTTGAGGATCTTGATCGCGAGACGGCGACCGATCTTCATCTGGCCCTCGTCGAACGCGGTGTCCACGCCCTGACGGGCACGGCCGGCCCAGTAGCGCACGCCGTCGGAGCCGTGCTGCTCGAGCAGACCGATCGGGGTGACGACGTTGCCCTTGGACTTCGACATCTTCTTGCGGTCGGGATCGAGGATCCAGCCGTTGATCGAGGCGTGCTTCCACGGCAGGGCGTCCTGCTGCAGGTGCGAGCGCACGATCGTGGAGAACAGCCAGGTGCGGATGATGTCGTGGCCCTGGGGGCGCAGGTCCATCGGGTACACCTTGGAGAACAGCTCCGGATCGGAGTTCCAGCCGCCCGCGAGCTGCGGGGTGAGCGAGGAGGTCGCCCAGGTGTCGAGGATGTCGGGATCCGCGACGAAGCCGCCGGCCTGGCCGCGCTGCTCCTCGGTGAAGCCCTCGGGCACGTCGATCGTGGGGTCGATCGGGAGGCGGTCGACGGACGGGGTGAGCACCGTGTCGTAGTCGGTCTCGCCGTCCGCGCCCACGCCGTACCAGACGGGGAAGGGGACGCCGAAGAAGCGCTGCCGGGAGATCAGCCAGTCGCCGGCGAGGCCCTCGACCCAGTTGCGGTAGCGGGACTCCATGTGCGCCGGGTGCCAGGTCAGCTCGCGACCGCGGGCGATGAGCTCGTCGCGCAGGCCGCCCTCGGAGCCGTCGCGGCCGCCGTTGGTGAGGTACCACTGACGAGAGGTCACGTACTCGAGCGGCTTGTCGCCGTTCTCGTAGAACTTCACCGGGTGGGAGATCTTCTCGATCTCGCCGGTGAGGTCGCCGGACTCCGTCGCCATCTCCACCACGCGCTTCTGCGCGCTGAACACGGTGAGCCCCGCGAGCTCGGCGTAGTTCGCCTGCCCCTCGGGGGTGGTGATCCACGGGGCCTCGGGCAGGAAGCGGCCGTCGCGGCCGATCACCGAGCGGGTGGGCAGCTCGAGCTCCCGCCACCAGGTGACGTCGTTCGCGTCGCCGAAGGTGCAGATCATCGCGATGCCGGCGCCCTTGTCGGGCTGGGCGAGGGGATGGGCGAGCACGGGCACCTCGACGCCGAACAGCGGCGAGGTGACGGTCGTGCCGAACAGGCCCTGGTAGCGCTCGTCGTCGGGGTGGGCGACGAGGGCCACGCACGCGGGCAGCAGCTCGGGGCGGGTGGTCGCGATGACGACCTTCTCGCCGGAGCCGTCCGTGCGGGTGAAGCCGAGGCGGTGGTACGCGCCGTCGCGGTCGCGGTCCTCCTGCTCCGCCTGGGCGACGGCGGTGCGGTAGGTGACGTCCCACATGGTGGGGGCCTCGGACTGGTAGGCCTGGCCGGCAGCGAGGTTCTCGAGGAACGCGCGCTGGCTCGTGGCGCGGGAGTGGGCGTTGATGGTCTGGTAGCCGTGCTTCCAGTCCACCGAGAGGCCCAGGGTGCGGAAGACGTCCTCGAAGGACTTCTCGTCGATCTCGGTGAGGCGCTCGCACAGCTCGATGAAGTTGCGACGGGAGATCGGCAGCTGGTTCGCGGCCTTCGCGGACTTGTTGTCGCCGCCCTCCTGCGGGGGCGTGAAGTCCGGGTCGTAGGGCAGCGACGGGTCGCAGCGCACCCCGTAGTAGTTCTGCACGCGGCGCTCGGTGGGCAGGCCGTTGTCGTCCCAGCCCAGCGGGTAGAAGATGTTCTTCCCGCGCATGCGCTGGTAGCGCACGATCATGTCCGCCTGCGAGTAGCCGAACACGTGGCCCACGTGCAGGGAGCCCGAGGCCGTGGGCGGCGGGGTGTCGACGCTGAACACCTGGTCGCGGGTGGTCTCCGGATCGAACGCGTAGAGCTTCTGCTCGCTCCATACGCCGTCCCACTTCTCCTCGAGCCCCTCGAGGGAGGGCCGATCGGGGATGGCGGCGGGCTGGCGTGGTGCGGTATCGGTCATGGGGGCCATTGTTCCAGGCCCGCGCCCGCACGCAACGTCGATCCCGCTCCCTGGAGCGTCAGGTGCGCCACGCCCGGGCCGGGTCAGCGATCCCGGCGCCCGAGGCGGAAGAACCTGATGCTCATCATGAGATGCACCAGGGTCGCCACCGCGAAGACAGCGGTCGCCACCCGATCCTCGATCGTGGAGCCGTGTTCGTCGACGACGCTCCCGTCAGTGGCGAGGACGGCGATCCCGAGCGCGAGCATGACGGCGAAGACGCCGGTGACGACCAGGGCCAGCGCCCCGAACCCGATCGCCCATGAACGCGGGATCCTCTCCGACGAGTCGGCACCGTTGAGAAGTGCCCAGAGGTACCTCCAGAACCCAACGGGGGCGGGCGTCTCTCGGGCCGGCGCCGAAGGCGTCCGGTCCAGCGCAGCGATCGCCTCAGGAGGCACCCCGAGGACGTCCACGAGTGTCGTGAGCGGATCGCCGGGTACGTCGTCCGAACGGAACAGGGCGCGGAGCCGCGCCGAATCGACGGGGCGGTCCCGACTCAACCGCGCGAACTCCTCGGTGATCTCGTCCCGAACCTCCCACCCGCTCAGGGCAGGCTCGGTCCACGACGAGCTCCAGACCATCGAGGCGAGCATGCGAGATCGATGGAAGACCATGGCGCCGCTGGTTGCTCCCTCACCGCGCCACAGGAGGAGCACCCGCCGCCTGCGGTGTCCGAGGTTTCCTGCTTGGAGCGCCGTCCCGACGATGATCGCGAGCTCGTCGGATGTCTCGGCGTCGGTGGTGGGCTGCAGAAGGGACCAACCGTCGTCGAGGGCGGAGAGCTCCACGGGGACGAGAGTCGCCGTGGCCAAGGACCCCGCTGCACGCATCCGCTTCTCGGGGATCTGCGCCAGGACGACGGCCGTGCGGGGCTGCGGCGGGTCGATGTCCGGGAGACCGACCGCGGATCCCAGATCCTGTGCGAGGTCGTCGGGGTCGGGGCGAGCCGCGATCCGGGAGATGAGCACGTCCCGATGGTCGGGGCTCAGCTCCAACACATCGGTGAGTGCATCGACGATTGTCGGAGGCACGGTCAATTCGTCCGCGCGAGGAATCTCTGACGCCGGGACCCATCTCAGCGCGGTCGATCGTGAGTCTGTCCTGACGACCAGCGTGACCTCGACGTCCAGATCGAGGAGGATCGATGGGAGGTTCGAGGGAAGGGCGTCCTCGTCCTCCACGACTGCCGCCGTCCACCCGCGCTCTGAGCCCGGCGACACCGATGCGGTCGGATCCTCGGCGAGGAGCCGGAGCACATCAGCTTGCGGAAGGCGGATGAGAGCGAGCACCAACGGATACTAGGCGAACACGCCCATCAGAGCGCCGAAGGGGCCCGGCCCACGGGGGCTCGGGCTGGAGGAGACGGAGGGAGAGACGGGAATGCGTACGGAGATGACGCGGCGCGAACGCGAAGCGGCCGCGCAGACGGACTCAGACCTGAAGCTGGTCGCCCGCGAGATCGCGCCGTTCATGCGGTCCCGGGGCTGCGCGAAGGCGGGGCCCGTCACCTGGCGCCGTGATCGCCCGGAGCTCCAGAGCCGGCTCTCCCTCAGAGCAGGCACTCCTGCGCAGGGCCCTTTCGCCAAGATCAGCGGCACAGTCCACGTCGAGCTCGTCGCCTCGCCCCCGGGGCCACGGTTCCGGGAGAGCATCATCCGCACGCATCCCGAGATCATGAGCCGCGACGACGCGTACCTGATCCGTGACGCCGACGATCGAACCGCCCTCCTCGAGGATCTGACGACCCAGCTCGTCCCCTGGCTCCTCCACCTCGATTCCTTCGACGCGTTGTGGAGAGCGCTTCTCCACGGCGAGCCGCCTGCTGCCGGGGGAGGGCGCAGCGAGGGCGGGAAGAGACGTTCCTGGGCCTTCCGCGCGCTCGAGATCGCTTGCTTCGACTTGGACGATCCGAGGTACGTCGACGAGGCCATCGAGTACTGCAACACGGAAGGATTCGTGTTCGACCTCGACCGGTTCGACGGGCCCATGGCAACGATCGGTGCACGGGTCGCCACCCGTCGGCGACACCGGTCCCCACACCTCGAGGTGACGCCCTGCCCACGTCTGTCGCCCCGCCGTACCGTGGGCGCATGGCCCTCACCCGCATCGCCCTGGTCTCCGACGTGCACGGCAACCTCACCGCCTACGAGGTGGTCCTCGCTGACATCGCCTCCCGCGGCATCACCCGGGTGATCAACCTCGGCGACGTCGTGGGGAAGGGCCCGCGCGGCGCGGCCTGCACGGACCTCACCCGGGAGCGCTGCGAGGCGACGGTGCGCGGGAACTGGGAGGTGTTCGTCGCGAGCCCCGAGGCGCCGGAGGGGGAGGGGCCCGCGTGGTGGCACGGCGAGCTCGGCGCGGAGCGGCGCGACTGGCTGCTGGGCCTCCCGGGCAGCCTCGATCTGCGGCTCTCGGGCCGGATCGTGCGGCTCGTGCACGCCTCGCCGATCGACGAGTTCACCCGGGTGCACCGCGACCCGGACCCGGAGACCTTCGCGATGATGTTCGAGCCGACGCCGTTCACCGGGGACGGCCCGTCGGCGGACGTGCTCGTCTACGGCGACATCCACGACGCCTTCCTCGAGGTGCAGGGGGAGCGGACGCTCGTCAACGTCGGCAGCGTCGGCAACCCGCTCGACGGCCCCGTCCCCTCGTACGTGATCCTCGAGGGGGACGACGGGGCCGACGGGGCCGCACCGTTCGGCGTGCAGTTCGTGCGCGTCCCCTACGACGTGGAGGCCGAGATCGCCGTCGCCCACGAGCGGGTCATGCCCGCCGCGGAGGCCTGGGAGATCGAGCTGCGCACGGGGATCTACCGCGGGCGGCACGCGGCGCTCGGTCTCACGGCCGCCTGATCCTCGCGAGCCCGCTCGTCCTGCGCTGTCGGCGGCGACCCCTCCGGGGTCTCACCGGTCGGGTGCCCACGGGACGCCGGCGGAGCTCAGTCGCCGACGACGTGCAGCGCCTCCGCCCCGTCGCCCGGGGTGGGGAAGCTCGGGCTCAGCGGCACGGCGGCGGCCGGCACGGTGGTGCCGTCGTGGTCGAGCACGCGGAGCGTCGGACCCCAGGACAGCGCGCCGGTAGCCATCACGACCGCTTCGCCGTCGGGTCCCATGAACAGCGCGAACGTCGCGGGGAGGTCCTCGTCGAGCGGCTCGGGTGCGGTCCGGGCGAGAGCGGCGGCGTCGGCGTGGCGGAGCCAGAACGACGAGTCGCAGGGCCAGCACGTGACCCCGGCAGGGGTGGACAAGCTCTGCGGGTTGAGGAGGACATCGGCGCCGCCCCGTACGCAGTTCCGCGCGTCCTCCGCGGTGAGGCCCGCCTCCCGCAGGGCGCACAGCGCCCCGTCGAGATGGCGGAGGTAGAGGTGCGCGCCGTTCTCGGCGAGGTCGCCCGGTGCCAGGTCCCCGTAGGCATCGCCGGGTGAGGCGTGCGTCGAGGCAGGGACGGTCAGACCCGCGAAGGAGTCGGGCGAGAGACCGCGGCTCAGCTCGTAGGTGCGGGACCCGCGCGGGAGGAACCGCCGAGTGCTCACGTGCACCTCTCCTGTCGGTCGAGCACACCCCGAGCGGGGTGCGTGGTGGCCCGGTGCGGCTCCCCGCACCTCAGGGGATGCGCGCGGTCCACTGCTCGGTCCCGAACTTGGTGCGCACCAGCTCGCGGGCCGTCTCGAGCTCCGCCTCGGTGTACGCGGAGTCCGTGGTCGCGTAGCGGGAGCGGAAGACGTCCAGGAAGCCGGCGATGATCTCGTCGCGCGGCAGGCCCGTCTGCGAACGGATCGGGTCCACGCGCTTGTTCGCGCTCTTCGTGCCCTTGTCGGAGAGCTTCTCCCGACCGATCCGCAGCACCTCGCCCATCTTCTGCGCGTCGATGTCGTAGCTCATGGTCACGTGGTGCAGCAGCACCCCGCCCGCGAAGCGGCGCTGGGCGGCGCCGCCGATCTTTCCCTGCTCCGAGGCGATGTCGTTGAGCGGGACGTAGCGGGCCTGCACGCCGATCTCCGCGAGCGCCGCCATGACCCAGTCGTCGAGGTAGGCGTAGGCCTGCTCGAAGCTGAGGCCCTCGACGAGCGAGGTGGGGACCACGAGCGAGTAGGTGATGCAGTTGCCCTGCTCCATGAACATCGCGCCGCCGCCGGTGATGCGCCGCACCACGTCGATGCCGTGGCGGGCGGCGCCCTCCGCGTCGATCTCGTTGCGCAGCGACTGGTAGGAGCCGATCACCACGCACGGCTCGTCCCAGTCCCAGAACCGGAACAGGGGCGCCCGGCGGCCCGCGGCGACCTCGTGAGGGAGCACCTCGTCGAGGGCGACGTGCAACGCGGGCGGCAGCACCTGCGGGCCGATGACGTCGAAGGTGAGGTCGTCCCAGGAGCTCGCCTGGCCCAGGGCCCGGCGGGCCGCGATCGCGACCGCCTCCGCGTCGAAGCCGATCATCTGCACGCCGCCGGGCAGCGCCTCGAGGCGGGTGGTGATCGCGGCGGTCGCCGCGGGGGAGGAGACGTCCGAGGGCAGGCCCACGAGCGCCGCGCCGATCTCCTCGAGCGCATGGTCCGGCTCGAGGAAGAAGTCGCCGAACACGTGCGCGGAGGCGATCCTGCCCTCGTCGATGGTGAGGTCCACCGAGACGAGCTTCCCGCCGCGGACCTTGTACTCCCCGTGCCGCACCGCGGCCCCTGCGCTCTCCGTCATGGCACCATCCTGGCGCACCGGGGCGGCAGGTGGCGGCGTGAGATCGCCGACGGCCGCGCGGACCCTCAGCCGCGCAGGTCCCGCAGGGGGATCGTCAGCGAGCGCAGCGCCCGGTGCACCTCCCACACGAAGTCGGAGGTGGACTGGCCCTTCCCGGGCGCGACCGCATAGGACTCGGGGGCCAGCTCCGCGGTCGCCTCGCGGGTCACGCGCGGCACGAGGGAGGTCCACGGCGCGGCGCCGCCCACCGAGATCCGGTACAGCACCTCCGGGTCGCCGTCGGCCTCGACGAGCCGCAGGGCGAGGGTCGTCGAGGTGAGCGCCGGCTGGCGGCGCGCAGGTGCCAGGGCGAAGCCGCGCTCGGCGAGCAGGGTCGGATGGAACAGGGCCCACAGCAGCAGGCGGGCACCCTCCGCCTCGGGGGAGACGGCCGTGCCGATCAGCTCCGGGGGGTCCGGGAGCAGGGACGGATCGGCCCGCCAGGCGGCGGCGTCGCGGGCGAGCGCGTCGAGCCGCTCGTCGGCCTGCGCGGTCTCCGCAGGGTCCTCGAGGGAGCCGATGCCGAGCGGGATCGGGGTCTGCGTGCCGCGCCGGGCGTGCACGAGGGTGCCGCGATCCGCCTCGCCCAGCTCGAGCCCGGCACGGGCGCGGGCCACGCCGGCCTGCAGGTGCGCGCCCACCTGACCGCGACGGGTGGAGAAGCGCGGCGAGGTGTTCAGCAGCTCGCGGCTCGCGCGGCGCAGCAGCTCGAGGTGGCCGTGGAGCTCCTCCGCGACCCGCGGGGAGGTGAGCAGGGCGCGGGCGTCGAGCGGGTACTGGACCACGGGCGAGCCGGCGTTCTCCCCGATCTCGCCGATCGTCTCCCAGAGGTCCTTGTGGCCGGGATCGGCCTTCGCGAGCTTCTTCCCGATGCGGCTCCAGGTGGAGACCACGATCGCGGGCACCGCGGGGGTGGTCGCCTCGAGCTGGGCGGTGGCCTCCGCGGCGGTGCGGCGCTGGGCGTCAGCGTCGTGGCTGCGCACGATGCTGACGATCGCGTCCTGCGGGTCCGGGCCCAGCGCGGCGGCGATGCGCACGAGGCGCGCGGTGCTCAGCGGCGACTGCACGCGCACGGCGACGCCGAGGCGGGCCGCGTCCTCCGCGGCGCCGTCCTCGGGCAGGAGGTCCGCGACCAGGTCGGGGGAGGAGCGGCGGGGGCGGGGGTCCGCGACGATCGCGCCGGTCTCCCGCTCGCTGCGCGCGATCGTGCGCAGGAACGCCTCCCGGCTGCGCGGCGCCATGAGCACGAACTCGAGCATGTGGCTCAGCATGAGCTCCACATGGGCGGTGTGGTCGCGGTGGGAGGCGAGGTCCGGGGAGGAGACGGCCTTGTCCACGGCATAGGTCGTCATCTGGCCGACGGTCGCATAGGAGCGGGCCATGGTCCTCCTTCAGGGGGCGCGGGCGGGGAGTCGTCCATCATCCCACCACCCGGGGTGTCCCCTATGCCCGGTCCGGCCCCTGGTCGGGCTCGTCCCCTGGCCCCGCCCCGCGGGCGGGTTCCTTCCCCCGCGCGTACACCTGCCGCACGAGGTCCTCGATCGCGGGCTCGGTGAGGGCGAGGTCCCGGATGCTCGCCTGCGCACCGATCGCCTCGAGCAGCGCGGGCACGGTCAGCGCCGTGCCCGAGAAGCGGATGCGGTGGCGGATCCCCTCGGCCTCGACGGCGTCGGTCGCGGCCCCGGCGGGCAGGGCCAGGGTCTCCCTCGGCTCGGCGAGGTCCACGATCAGCTCGCGCGGGGAGTCGAGGTGCTCGCGGAACGCGGTGATCGTGCCGTCGAAGGCGACGCTGCCGTGGTTGACGACCGCGATCCGCTCGCACAGCCGCTCCACGTCGCCCATGTCGTGGGTCGTGAGGAAGAGCGTGGTGCCGCGCTCGGCGCGGTCCTCCTGCAAGAAGCGGCGCAGTCCCTCCTTGGAGACCATGTCCAGCCCGATCGTCGGCTCGTCGAGCACGACGAGGGCGGGGGAGTGCAGCAGCGCGGCGGCGACCTCGCCGCGCATCCGCTGGCCCAGCGACAGCTGGCGCACGGGCCGGTCCAGGAACTCCTCGAGGCCCAGGCCCTCCACGAGCCGCTCGAGCCGCCGCTCCCGCGCCGAGTCGGTCAGGCGGTGCATCGCGGCGAGGATCCGGTAGGACTCGCGCAGCGGCAGGTCCCACCACAGCTGCGAGCGCTGGCCGAAGACGACGCCGATCTCCCGCGCCAGGTGCCGCCGCTCGGGGACCGGCTCGCGGCCCAGCACGCTCACGCTCCCGGAGGTGGGGCGCAGGATGCCGGTCATCATCTTGATCGTCGTCGACTTGCCCGCGCCGTTCGCGCCGACGAAGCCGACGGCCTCCCCGCGCCGCACGGTGAGGGTGAGGTCGTCCACGGCGCGCACGGTGCGCCGCTCACGGCGCAGGGAGCCGGGGCGACGGGAGCGCACGGCGAAGTCGCGGCGCAGGGCGTCCAGGACGACCGCCGGGGCGTCGCCGGCCGCGGCGGGGGAGTCGGTGGTCGAGGTGGGGGACGTGGTCATGGTCAGCCTCCGGCTCCGGTGTAGCGGCGCACCCCGGCGCGCCAGAGCAGCGACGCGAGGGTCCAGGTGAGGATCCCCGCCGGCACCCCGAGCCATCCCGACCATGCCGGGATGAGGGCGGGGCCCGGCAGGTCCAGCAGGGTCAGGGTGGGGGCGTAGGCGATGAGGGTCGCGGGGACGACGAAGGTGAAGAAGGCCCGCAGCGGCAGCGGGAACACGGCGCCCGGGTTCGTCGCGACGTAGTTGCCGCCGTAGGTGAAGGCGTTCGCGAACTCACGGCCGTCGACCAGCCAGAACTGCATCGCCCCCGCCGTCGTCAGCAGCGCCGCGAACACGGCCGCGCCGGCGAGCGGCGCGGTGAGGGCGAGCAGCAGGGTCAGCGGCGTGGGCGAGAACCCGGCGACCACGAGCGCGATCACGTAGGTGGACAGCCCCACCAGGATCCGGCCCAGGCGCCGCAGGGAGAGGTCCATGCTCGAGATCTGCAGCAGGACGGGCAGCGGCCGGATCAGCAGCGTCTCGAGCTTCCCCGAGCGCACCATGGTGGAGAGCCCGTCGATCTCCCCGAAGAAGAGGTCCGCGAGGCCGAAGGCGAGGGCGCCGAGACCGTACACGACCGCCACCTGGGTGAGGGTCATCCCGCCGAGCACCCCGACCTGCGAGAGGATCACCCACAGCTCGAGGAACTCGGTGCCCACCACGAGCATCTGGCCGAGGACGTCCGCGACGAAGCTCGTGCGGAACGAGGCCTGCGAGCGGATCCGGGACGCGTAGAGCAGGCCCATGACGCGGGGCAGGGAGAGCGGCCGCTCCGCGCGTGCGGCGGAGGCGGCGGGAGTGCTGCGGGCGTGATCAGCCACCCTGCACCTCCAGGGAGCGCACGCCGATGCGCAGCATGAGCACGGCGGCGACCGTGAGCACGAGCGCCCAGGCCGTCTGCTCGCCCAGCAGCGCGAGCGCCTCGATCGGCGGGATCCGGCCGGAGAGCGCGTCGATCGGGGTCTGCACCATCGAGGGGAACGGGGTCGCGCGGGCGATCGCGGCGAGCCAGTCCGGGAACCAGGCGATCGGGATGAGGAAGCCGGAGAGCAGGTTCATCACCGCCATGTAGACGACGCTCAGCCCGCGTGTCTCGACGAGCCAGAAGGAGGCGAGGTTGATCATCGCGTCCCCGAGGAAGGCGACGGTGATCGCGAGCAGCAGGCAGGCGGCGCCCACGAGGTAGGAGAGCGGGTCGCTCGGCAGGGCGAGCCCCGTGAGCACGGCGCCGACGAGCATCGGCGGGATGCCGCGGGCCAGCAGCAGGAACCCGGCGCGGCCCAGCTTCTGCGCGTAGAACATGCCGAGCAGGTGGGTGGGGCGCAGGAGGTCCACGGCCACGTCGCCCTGGTGCACACGCTGGGAGATCTCGCGGGTGCCGAAGGCCTCGATGGGGGCGAGCAGGGCCTGCCCGAGCCACACATAGGTCGCGGCCTGGAGGGCGTCGTAGCCGCGCAGCTCCCCGCCCGCGGCGTGGATCGCGGCGAGCAGGATCGAGGCGCGGATCAGCCCGAAGACCGAGTTGGTGAACACTCCCGCGGCCGTCGCCATGCGGTAGGTGGAGTACTGCCGGAAGGAGGCGCGGGCGACACTCCAGTAGGCAGACACTCGCGGCATAGTACGCAAGCGTGGCGCCGATCACAAGGGGTGTCGCCGTCGGATCCGCGGATTCTCCTGCGGCGCGCTCCCGCCCCCGCCTACCCTGACCCGGTCCCCACCCCCGCACGGAACCGGATCCCCGCATGACCTCCTCCGTCCCCGCGCCCGCACCCCTCGGCGCGCCCGACGCCCCCGGCGACCCCGCCGGCCCTGCCCGCCGCAGCCGGTTCGGCCTGCTCCCGCGCATCCTGCTCGCGATCGTCCTGGGCGTGCTCCTGGGCCTCGTGATGCCCGAGGCGATCGCCCGCGTCTTCACGACCTTCAACGGGATCTTCTCGAGCTTCCTGGGCTTCCTCATCCCGCTGATCATCGTGGGGCTCGTGACCCCGGCGATCGCGGAGCTCGGCCGCGGCGCCGGGAAGATGCTCGCCGCGACCACGGGCATCGCCTACCTCTCCACGATCCTCGCGGGCGGCTTCGCCCTCACCGTCGCGCTGCTCGTGCTGCCGCGCATGCTCGACGGGGTCAGCGTCGGCTCCCTCGACAACCCCGAGGACTCCGCGATCGCCCCGTACTTCGAGATCGGGATCCCCCCGGTCCTCGACGTCATGACCGCGCTCGTGCTGAGCTTCTGCCTCGGCATCGGGCTGACGGTCGTGCGGCCCGGCGCGCTGCAGGAGTCCTTCGTGCAGCTGCGGGACATCGTCGTGAAGACCATCGAGGCGGCGCTCATCCCGCTGCTGCCGATCTACATCTTCGGCATGTTCCTGGGGCTGACCATGAACGGCCAGATCTGGATCGTCATCGGCACCTTCCTCGCGGTCATCGTGCTCGTGTTCACGATGACGATCCTCGTGCTGCTCGCGCAGTACGGCGTCGCGGGCCTCGCGACCGGCCAGAACCCGCTGCGCATGCTCGCCCGGATGGCGCCCGCCTACGCGACCGCGCTCGGCACGAGCTCCTCCGCGGCGACGATCCCCGTCACCCTCGAGTGCACGAAGCGCAACGGCGTGCCCGCGGCGATCGCGGACTTCGTCGTGCCGCTGTGCGCGACGATCCACCTCGCCGGCTCCACCCTGAAGATCACCACCTTCTCGGTGGCGATCATGATCATCACCGGCATGGACCTGAACCTGCCGGTGCTCATCGGGTTCGTGTTCATGCTGGGCGTCGTCATGATCGCGGCGCCGGGCGTGCCCGGAGGGGCGATCATGGCGGCCGCCGGGATCCTCTCCTCGATGCTGGGCTTCGGGGAGGCCGCGGTGGGTCTCATGATCGCGAGCTACATCGCGATCGACTCCTTCGGCACCGCGACGAACGTGACCGGCGACGGCGCGATCGCCGCGGTCATGGGGCGCCTGTCCCGGGGCCGCGTCTCGGGAGACCTCTCGGCCGACGAGACTCCGCACGTCCAGGGCGTCTGAGCGCGGCGGCGGCCCGGACGGCGAGATCGCCGGGCCTCCGTGACCGGATCGTGACCCGGCGTCCCGGGCGGTGACCCGGGGCCGACGCCACCCCGCCCCGCCGCGCACGCTCGTCCCATGCCGAGCACTCCGAGCGCCTCCGCGGGCACCGCCCCGTCGGGGACGGCGACGCACTGCCCCTACTGCGCGCTCCAGTGCGCGCAGACGCTCACCCCCGTCGCCGGGGGCGGAGCCGACGGCGCCCCCGTGCTCACCGTCGAGGGCCGGGACTTCCCCACGAACCAGGGCGGACTGTGCCGCAAGGGATGGACCTCCGCGGAGGTCCTCACCGCCCCCGACCGGCTCACCGCCCCGCAGCTGCGCGGCGCGGACGGCGAGCTGCGCGAGGTGAGCTGGGACGCGGCCCTCGACCACGTCGCGACCCACCTGCGCGAGCAGCGGGAGCGCCGCGGGTCGGACGCCGTCGCCGTGTTCGGCGGCGGCGGGCTCACCAACGAGAAGGCCTACGCGCTGGGCAAGTTCACGCGGGTCGTCCTCGGCTCACGGCTCATCGACTACAACGGTCGCTTCTGCATGTCCGCCGCGGCGACCGCCTCCAACCGCTCCCTGGGCCTGGACCGCGGGCTGCCCTTCCCGCTCCCGGACCTCGCCGGAGCGGACTGCGTGCTGCTGCTCGGATCGAACCTCGCCGCGACCATGCCGCCCTTCGTCCAGCACCTCGAGGGCGTGCGCTCCCGCGGCGGCCTCGTCGTCACGGACCCGCGCGGATCGGCGACCGCGGCGCTGACCGCGGAGGGCGCCGGCGTGCACCTCGCCCCGGTGCCCGGCACGGACCTCGTGGTGCTGCTGGCCCTCCTCCACGTGGTGCTCGCGGAGGACCTCGTGGACCACGAGTACCTCGCCGCGCGCACCACGGGCCTCGAGGCGCTGCGGGCGAGCGCCGCCGCCTGGTGGCCCGAGCGCGCGGAGGCGGTGTGCGGCGTCCCCGCTCGGCGGCTGCGGCAGGTCGCGCGGATGCTCGCCGACGCATCCCCGTCCCGCGGCGGCCGCGGCGCCTACGTGCTCACGGGCCGCGGGGTCGAGCAGTCCACCCAGGGCACCGCGACCGTCACCGCCGCGATCGACCTCGCCCTGCTGCTGGGCCTCGTGGGCCGTCGCGGCTCCGGCTACGGGCCGCTCACCGGCCAGGGCAACGGGCAGGGCGGCCGCGAGCACGGGCTCAAGGCGGATCAGCTGCCCGGCTACCGGAAGATCACCGACCCGGAGGACCGTGCGCACGTCGCCGCCGTCTGGGGCGTGGACCCGGAGTCCCTGCCCGGCCCGGGCGTCCCCGCCGTCGAGCTGCTCGGCATGCTCGGCAGGCCGGTCGGCCCCTCCGCGCTGATCGTGTGCGGGGCGAACCCCGTCGTCTCCGCGCCGGACGTCTCCCGGGTGCGGGAACGGCTCGCCGCGCTCGACCTGCTCGTCGTCATGGACACCGTCCCGTCCGAGACGGCGCTGCTGGCCGACGTCCTCCTCCCCGTCACCCAGTGGGCGGAGGAGGAGGGCACGATGACGAACCTCGAGGGCCGCGTGATCCGCCGCCGCCGGGCGCGGGAGGCCCCGGGCGGGGCGCGCAGCGAGCTGTGGATCCTCCGCGAGCTCGCCGCGCGGCTCGGCGTGCCGACCGGCTTCCCGGCCGAGGCCTCCGCCGTGTTCGACGAGCTCGCCCGGGCCTCCGCGGGCGGCCGCGCCGACTACTCCGGCCTGAGCCATGAGCGGCTGGACCGCGAGGGGTCGATGCACTGGCCCGTCCCCGGCCCGGACCATCCGGGGACGCCGCACGCGCTGCTCGACGGCTTCCCGACGGCCGACGGCCGTGCTCGCCTGCTCCCGGTGACCCACGAGGACCCGGCCGATCCGCTCCGGGCCGATGCCCCGCTGCACCTGGTCACGGGGCGCCTGCTCGAGCAGTACCAGTCCGGGGCGCAGACCCGCCGGGTGCCCTCCCTGCTCGCCGCGCGGCCCGCGGCCTTCGCCCAGATGCACCCCCTGCTCGCGGACCTCCTCGGCATCGAGGACGGCGAGGAGGTGCTGCTGCGCACCCGCAGCGGCGAGCTGCGGGTGCCGGCGGAGGTCACCGAGGAGATCCGGCCGGACACCGTCTTCATGCCCTTCCACTACCCCGGGGAGGGGAGCGCGAACCTGCTCACGGGCAGCGCGACCGATCCGCTCTCCGGCATGCCCGGCTTCAAGGTGACGGCGCTCGAGGTGCTCCCCGCGCCCCGGCCCGTCCCCGTCCCCGATGTGGTCACCGTCCAGCAGAGGAGCATCGTATGAGGATCGTCGTGATCGGCCACGGCATGGTCGGATCCCGGGTCGCCGCGGATCTCGCGGCGGCGGACCCGGGTGCGCGCCTGACGGTGCTCGGCCAGGAGGACCACGACCCCTACAACCGGGTCCAGCTCTCCTCGGTGGTCGCCGGGAA
>NZ_BAAAIS010000004.1:0-27005 GCF_039526185.1 Brachybacterium rhamnosum | reverse complement strand
GCGCCGGCTGCGCACCGTGATCCCCGGCCGCCAGGACCTGGCCGCCGCGCTGCCCCGTCCCAACCGCACCTGGGCGGTGCGGCTGTGGTGGCTGCTGGTCATCGGCTGGGTCATCTGGACCGGCCCCGTCGCCTACGCCGACGACGCGATCAACGTCACCGGACCCGGCGGCCTGTTCTTCATCCCTGACCTGTCCGGCGACGGAGAACGTCTGTTCTGGGAGAAGTACATCTGGGTGGAGCACTACGGCATCCACAGCGAGGCGAACTGGAATGACCCGCTGCTGGGCGCCCTGAGCGCCCTGGCCAACGGCCTGATGTTCATCCTCGTGGTGTTCGGTGCGACGATCGCCAGCGTCACCGGCTGGCTGTTCTCCATGACCACGATCGACGGCATGGCCACCGCCGTGGGCAATGTGATGGGCGCCAGCGCTGAGGGCACCCTGGGCTGGCTGTTTCCCAGCATGCTCGTGCTCGGCGGGATCGTCGCCTACACCACCCGCAACAAGGGCGGCGAGGGCATGGTGGGCAACCTGCTGTGGCTGGTCGTCGCCGGCACCGCCCTGATCCTCACCACGATGCACGCCCCGCTGCTGGTGAGCGGCGTGGAGAACGTGCGCGTGGTCGGCGCGGACACCGTGTCCACGATGTCCCAGGGCGCCACCGTCAACGGCAAGACCCCCATTGTCTACGCGAGCCCCGAGGACGACGAGCTGGAGGGCAGCCCCTCCGATATCGCCGCTCGCAAGAACATCGACGCGATGTGGCGGACCCTGATCGTCACCCCCTGGTGCCTGGCTGAGCTGGGCAGCATCGAGGCGTGCGAGCAGTACGGCACCAGCATCATCACCACCACCGGCGACGATCGGAAGAACGCCACCGAGAACGTCAAGAAGGCGCAGAAGGGCTCGAGTACGGAGACCTGGCTGAGCGGCATGGACACGAACTACGCGATCGCGCGCGTGGTCATCCTGCTGATCGGGATGATCGTCGCCGTCGTGTTCACGCTGTTCGTGCTGTTCGCCGCGCTCACAGCGACCTACGCGCTGGTCATGACGTACCTGCTGCTGATCGTCGGCCCGCTGTTCCTCGCCATGGGCTGCGTCCCAGGCGCTCCCCGCCGCTGGGTGATCAATTGGGCCAAGCAGGTGGTGGTGCAGCTGCTCATGTCGCTGATCGCGTTCACGATCTTCTCCGCAGTGCTGTCCCTGATCGCGATCCTGTTCGCCGCCACCGCCCAGATGGGATGGATGCTCAGTGCGCTGCTGACCATGACCGCCCTGGTCGCCGGCGTCGCGCTGCGCGGCCGCCTGGAGGCGATCTTCCAGGTGGGCAGCGACGGCGGCAGCGGGATCGGGAAGTACCTCCTGGCCCGCAAGGCGCTGAGCATGATGCGCCTGCCGAACCTGGGCGGACGCCGCGGACCCAAGCCCAGCCCCCGGACCCGCTCGCGCGACTCCGCTCCCCCGGAGCCGCCCGCGGACTCCGGCGGCGGCGAGGGCCCCACCCCGCCGGCGCTGCCCGCGGGCCGGGGCGCACCGCCGGCGCTGCCGCCGGCGCGGCAGCCCCGAGCACTGCCGGCCGCGCGCCCCAAGCTGGAGGCTGCACCCGTGCGCGACGAGCGCTCCCGCAGCGGGCAGATGCACCTGCGCGCCACGCCGGCCCTGGAGTCGCAGCGCACCGCGGCGCCCCAGAGCACGGGCACCGCCCCGCAGCACGAGCTGCCCGCCGGCGCGACCCGGCACCAGCTCGCCGCCGGCACCAGCAGCCCGCGCGAGACCAGCAGCACGCGGACCGCCAGCACCGGCAGCCCGGCGACCACGGCCCCGGCCGGCCAGGCGGCGGCGACGCCGCGGCCCGCCGGCAAGACCGTGCGGACCTCCCCCGCTGCCGACGTGAACCCGCGCCGGGCGCAGCAGGTGCTCTCCGGCGAGGTGCTCTCCCCCGAGAGCAGCGCGCCGGCGCCGGCCGAGCCGTCCACCCCGTACCGGGCGCGACGCCGGACGCAGGCGAGGGTGCGCTACACGCGCCCGGACCTGCCCGACGCACCCCGGCTGCACGCTCCGCACATGCCGCGCCGCACCGAGTACATGAGCACGGCGCAGTCCACGGAGCCGCCGGCCCCGCGCAGCCGCCCGGTCCCGAGCGACCGCGGCGCTGCGCACGCCACCAGCCCCCGGCCCCGCTTCCGGGCCCCGAGCTACCAGTGAGGTGACCCCGTGAGCCCGCACGACTTCCTGGACGAGCAGTGGACGCAGGACACCCCGGAGGACACCCCCGGCCGGCGCCCCCGGCGCAGCCCCGCCCCGCAGACGCCCCGCCGGCGCCGGCGGGGCGGGCAGCTGCTCGTGCTCGTGCTCGCGATCGTCGTCATGCTCGCAGCGGCCTACTTCACGCTGCGCAACCCCCGCGAGGTGGAGCAGCCCCGTGTGGAGGTGGCGACCCCCAGCGCCGCCGCCCCGAGCGAGCAGGACGCGAGCGCGCCGGCGACGGAGGACGAGTCCTCCGCGCCGGCCGTCGCGACCCCTCCCCCCGGTGACGCGAGCGTGGAGGCGATCGTGACCCGCTGGGCCACGAGGGAGAACCCCAAGGACACCTCCTGGAGCGAGGAGCTGGCCGACCAGATCGCCCCCGACACCGCCCGCCGCATGCCGATGCTGACCTGCCTCCCCGCCGAGGCAGCCCCGCTGCGCGTTGACGGCATCCGCCCCGAAGGTGAGCCCGCCCAGAGCGGCACCACCTGGAGCGGGGACCTCACCGTCACGGTCACCGACAAGAACAACGCCCAGACCCCGCTCACCGTCCGCGCCCAGGCCACCTGGGACGAGGGCACCGCCCGCTGGACGCTCACGGGCCTGGAGTGCCTGGCATCCGGGGGCGGCGAGTGAACGACGAGCGCCGCAGCACCGCCGGCTCCCTGGTCGCCGGCGCTGCGATCCGCGGCGCCGGCGCGATCCTCTCCTGGAAAGTCATCCTCGCCGCCGCCCTGGCGGCGCTGCTGGTGCTGCTGGTCTGCCTGGGCGCCGGCGCCCTGGCCATGTTCGGCACCGTCGCCACCAGCTCCAGCACCGCCGACCTGTGCTCCCCCGGCGGCGCCGGCGTGCACGTCGAGGGCACCGACGGCAAGGACTTCCAGGGCTACACCGCCGAGCAGCTGGACACCGCCGCGATCGTCCTGGACACCGCCGGCAAGCTGGGCGTGGGCCGCCAGGGGCAGCTCATCGCCCTAATCACCGTCATGCAGGAGTCCACGCTGGGCGTGAACACGCAGCCGACCGGGAACGGCAACGACGCCGGCCCCTTCCAGCAGCGCACCCTCCCGGGCTGGTACGGCACGCTCGAGCAGGTGCAGGACGTTCAGTACGCGACTACAGCGTTCATCCAGGGCGTGGACATCGACTACGCCGGCCCCGGCAGCGCCGGCCCCGCCGGCTACCACATCCCCGGGCTGGTGGACCTCAAGGGCTGGGAGTCCATGGACCCCGGCGAGGCTGCACAGGCCGTGCAGATCAGCGACTACCCCAGCGCCTACATGGAGCACGTCAGCGACGCCCAGGCGATCATGGACCACCTGGCCGGCGCCAGCGTCAGCGAGTCCTCCGACGCCGGCGGCGCCACCGCCGCCGACTGCACCGGCGGCGGCAGCGGCGAGGCCCTGAACGCGACGACCATGGACCAGCTGCCCCACTACCCCATGCCCGCCGGCTGCACGGACCAGACCCCGCAGTTCAGCGAGTACGGCCCGAACACGCTCAACGGCGACGTGCCCGACAGTGCCCTGTGCAGCTACCCCGGAGCCCTGGACGCGGACGGCCGCGGGCAGCCGCGCGCCGTCGCCGCCTATGTCGCCATGAACAAGGACTTCAAGAAGCAGTTCGGCCACGACCTCCAGATCAGCTCGACGTACCGCACGTTCGCCAAGCAGCAGGAGACCAAGGTGACCCGCGGCTACCTGGCCGCCACCCCCGGCTGGAGCAACCACGGGTTCGGCCTGGCGATCGACATCCGCGGCACCTACGACGAGAAGCGCTGGATTCAGCAGAACGGCCCCAGCTACGGCTGGTGGCACCCGACCTGGGCCCGCACCGATGGGCGCAAGCCCGAGGACTGGCACTACGAGTACGGGACATGGCTGGTCGCTTCGGAGTACAAGGACATCGACACCAGCCTGATCGCCTACTGACCCCCTCCCCCGAAGGCAAGGGCGCTTGCGCCCGCGGCAGCCTCCCGAGTCCCGTCAGACAGCACCGATAGACTTCCCCACCAGCCCGATCACCCCACGACAAGGAGCGCCCCCGTGGCCGACGAGGACCAGAGCGACGCCCCCAGCACGGTGCTGTCCGAGGACGCCCGCGCCGGCCTCGCGGCCCTGTCCTCCCAGCGGCTGCGCCGCCACAGCCGGCTCTACCTGCGCACCCAGGAGAGCGTGCGGGACCTCGTGGACAGCGTGCACGAGGAGACCGGCGCGGACATCGTGGAGATCATCGAGTACGCGGTACTGCACACCTATGGTCGCTAGACCAGCAACTTTTGCACTTTGTAGTGATCCGCATTACATCTCTGATAGGTTCGTGACCAGCCAGTAGGGGGTTGGCTCGCGTCGCTTGGGGAAGCGCGCCTCTCTCTGCGGGTCCTTCACATCCCTCAGAGTTGATGGAGTCACCACATGCTCGTTCGTACACGCAAGCTCGCCACCATCGCTGCGGTCGCAGCGCTCTCGGCCCTCAGTCTCGCGGTCCCCGCAACCGCGGAGACCACCCCGTCGTCGTTCAACGCTGAACAGCTCGGGGAGCTTCACGCGAACATGGACGATCTCGGGATCGACGCCCAGACACAGGAAGCGCTCATTGACAAGCTGGAGTCGGGAGAGACAGTCGATGCTCTCGATCCTGCCGCGGTCCCCGTTTCCACGATCCAGGACGACACGGCGAAGTTCGAGAGCGAAATTCGCGTCTACGAGGACGGTTCCCGGGCCCGATCTTCGGTGGAGAACCCGAAGTCATCCGCCGGCGGCATCTCCCCGCAGAGCATTACCCAGTGCAAGACCTCGACGTTCTCGGGCGGGTCCCACCTGTCGAACTGCCTGATCAAGATCGAAGTGATCACCCACACCGCGCAGTTCCGAGCGAGCTACACTCTGGTCAACGGAGGGAACAGCTACATTTCGAGCGCGTACAACTGGGGCTGTGTCGGCCTGGGCTGCACGATCGAGACCACCGGCATCGTCAAGAAGACTGCCGACCTCAACGGGCCGGCGAAGGCATCCATGCGTGTTCGGATCGCGGCTGGCCCGTTCGCCACGACCGGATACGCGCAGCTGTTCGTCAAGGGAGCGAAGGCATGGACCAACTGACTGAGGCTCCGCGCCTCTTGATCCCCACTATCGCAGAGGCGGCGCCCATCCTCCTTCTGGCAGGAGCGCCCATTGCTGCAGTAGTCATTGGCGCACTACTGCTGGTCAAGTGGGCGTCCCGACGAGGCGTCACCCCCTCCCCCGCCAGCCATGAGGGGCAGCAGACCGACTCGCTCAGTCGCTGACACCCGCACCCAGCCGGCGTTTCGCACCCTTTGAGTGCGAGACGCCGGCTACTCCATGCCCGAGGAC
The DNA here is from genome assembly GCF_039526185.1 of Brachybacterium rhamnosum. Lineage (NCBI taxonomy): Bacteria > Bacillati > Actinomycetota > Actinomycetes > Micrococcales > Dermabacteraceae > Brachybacterium > Brachybacterium rhamnosum. The sequence goes on along the minus strand of NZ_BAAAIS010000004.1, from coordinate 21,401 downwards.
ACCTCGGTGATCCTCGGGCAACTGCCGCGGGCGCAAGCGCCCTTGCCCTCGAAGGACAGGGAGGGAGCATTGGCAGGCGTCCCCGACGAGCCTGGGGCACGTACCAGCATCACCGCACGATCCAGCAGGGTCACGGGCGGTCCGCTGAGTCCACAGCCATGATCCGAGAGCGCTACCGGGTTAGGAAGGACGAGAAGGGCAGGGCCGGCTCCGCCGGCGGCCGAGGACAGCAGAGGTCGAGGATTTCCAGCAGAACCCACACCTTTTGTCTAGTCTCCCCTTGACATGAGTGTGCAGGGCGCACTAGACTAGCCGTATGGTTGCTGCACAGGACACCCGCAAGGTCGAGAAGATGCTCCGCAAGGCGGGGTTCACCATCACCAAGAACCCGTCTGGCTCGCACACCACGTGGGGACACCCGGATGGGCGCTCGATCCCGGTCCCGACAGGGCACCGCACGATCAGCCCCGGCGTCTACCGGAAGATCCTGGACATCCTGAAGGAGGAGCGATGAGCACGAAGGTCTACGAGGCCGTGGTCACCAAGGACTCGGCGGAGTGGTGGATGATCGAGGTTCCCGAAGTGGGGGTGTTCGGCCAGGTCGCGAGCCTGGCCAAGGCGCCCGTCGTGGCACGCGAACTGATCGGGATGTGGCTGGACGTCGACCCCTCCGACGTGGAGGTCACCATCACCGCGCAGCCAGACGAGGCCACAGTGGCCACTCTGAGCAAGGCTGAGCGGCTGGGCGAGGAAGCCGCAGCGCTCACCCACGAAGCCGCCCGCCTGCGTGCCGAGGCCGTACGGAACTACGTCACCGAGTACAAGGTCACCCGCCGCGAGGCCGCCGAAGTGCTCGGCATCAGCTACCAGCGCGTGCAGCAGCTCGTGTCGTCCTGAACCGGAGGGGACAGCCCTCCCCTATCAGCAGGAGGTAGGACCCATGCGTATCACCGTCTACAGCAAGCCGCAGTGCGTCCAGTGCGACGCCACCCAGCGCACCCTGCGCTCCGTGGGAGCGGACTTCACCGTTGTGGACCTCACCGAGCAGCCCGCCGCCCTGGAGTACGTCACGGAGGACCTGGGCTACTCCCAGGCCCCCGTGGTGGTCGTGGAGGACGGCACCGGCCAGCACCACTGGTCCGGCTACAACCGAGACCGCCTCAAGGCTGCCGCGGCAGCCTGACCCCGACTTCTCCCCCGTGCCGCACCCTGCCGCGCAAGTGCGCACTTGCGCCGCCGCGCTCTTGCGCATCTGCGCCACGGCGCACTAGCGTAGGCAGTGGCCGGCCTCACCCCGAGGGCGGCACGTCGACCGAAGGGCACACGTCATGAGCTACATCAGCCGCACCGGGAACCTCGCCGCCGCGCCCACGCTGCGCGAGGGCGAGAACGGTCCGTACTGCTTCGCCAAGGTGATCGTGAGCGACCGATACAAGGACAAGGGCGGGGAGTGGGTGGACGGCCCCGCGATCGCCTACGAGGTGGCCGTCAGTGGCGACGAGGCCCGCCGACTGGTCGAGACCGCGCAGCGCGATGGGAACGTGCGCGTTACGTTCGCGGGCCGCTACCGCGTGACCGAGTGGAAGTCCGAGACCGGCAGCCGCCACCAGCACGAGGTGCGCGCGGACTCCATCGCCCTGGCCTTTCGCGGACAGGACGTGGCCGTGGTCAAGGACCAGAAGGACGCGCCCGCCGCCGAGGAGCCCGCCGCGCAGGACGACGAGCCCACGGACATCTACGCCACCGGCGCCAGCGAGTGACTACGCAGCCGCGCACCGGCGCACATGCGCATGTGCGCAGCCGCGCTGATGCGCTTCTACGCACTAGGATGGAGCCATGAGAACTGTCGCCGTAGTGAACCTCAAGGGCGGGTCGTCCAAGACCACGACGACCGCCTACCTCGCCCATGCTTTCGCCGCGAGCGGGAGCGATGTGCTGGTCATCGACTCCGATCCGCAGGGCTCCACCGTCCGCTGGAGCGATGCAGCCGGCTGGGACATCCCGACCGTGGCCCTCCCGGTGAAGAACTTGCACACCCGCGTGCAGGGGATCGCCCGTCCGACTACCGATGTGGTGGTCATCGACACGCCGCCGCTGCTGGAGAACGCCGGGACCGTCTACAGCGCGCTGCGCGCCGCGGACGTGGTGGTGGTGCCGTGCGCTCCCACGTCCCACGAGGTGGAGGCGCTGCCCGATGTGTGGGCTGCGATCGAGGAGGTGCAGGCGCTGCGCAACGTGCCCACCGCGGCCGCGGTGCTGTTCACCCGCACCATCGCCAACGCGTCGAGCACGGGCATCTACCGCGAGGCGATCGAGGAGGGCGGGCACCGCGTGCTCGCCACGACGATCCCGCGCCGGGAGGCGTACGCGCAGGCGCTCGGCGCTCCGATCCGGGAGCTGGGCCCCTACGAGGCCGCAGCTTCCGAGGTGCTGGCGTTGGAGGTGCAGGCATGAGCCCGAGCAAGAAGAACGACGACCTGCGCGCCCGCGCCGGCGCGATGACCAGCCGTACCCCCCGACAGTCGGCGCCGGCCGCCGAGAGCGGGGGAGCAGCAGCCGCCCCGCGCGCGAAGGAGGTGCGCCTGACCACGACCGTGCAGCCGCAGCTGTACCGGGCACTCACGGCCTACTGCGCCGAGACCGCCGACGCGATCGGCGCCGCCCGTGTGCCGCACGCCGTGGTCGTGCGCGCACTCATCGCCCGCCTGGAGACCGACCCCGACCTCCGCGCCACGATCACCGATGACGTGGCTACCGAGCTGGACAACAGATAAGGAGCAGCAATGACCGCCTTCATGACCCTGACACGGGCCGACGTTGACCACGACCACGAAGAGAAAGTGCTGGTCAACCCCCAGCACATCACCGAGGTGCGCGTGAAGAGGCTCGAGAAGCGAAAGGATTTCGATGACCGCGCCCTCCTCTCGCTCACCCTCCAGGGAGGGGGGACGCTCACCGTCCTCGCCCTGGACGAGAACCGAAAGCCGATCCCTCAAGAGAAGGCGTACACGGTTGATCGCGGAAGGCTGCTGCTCCAGTTCAATCAGGCTGTAAGGGCCGTGTCATGAGCGTTCCGGCCACGACCCACGCGAGTGTCGTCCTGGACGCGGCAGGGCGCGGCACCGTGACGATCGAGGGAGCGACCCATCCTCTTGGAGGCCCGGACATCTCCGCCAGCCGTGAGCAGGCGCGGGTGAGTGTTGTCCAGCATGCCCAGCGCGTCGGCGGTCCGGTGCGGTTCTCGGTGTCCGAGCCGGGCGGGACCTATGACCTGATCGCAGGCCCGGATGGGGGAGTGGAGCCCGCCCCCGTCGAGGCATCCCCGGCACCTGAGCCGGTGGTCATCACCACGCCGTCCTGGGAGCAGCCGGGCCCGCCGGCTGCACCGGCCCCGCCCGCAGCAGCTGCGACGGCGCCGACTCCGGCGCCGGCTGATCCTGCTCTGGAGGAGCTGGAGCGTCAGCCCGCCACCGAGGGCTGGCGGGCGAGCCTGAACAAGCTGGGCTTGGGTCTGGCACCGGGGGAGCAGGAGCTGGAGCGCCGGCGCGAGGAGCACCGTGCTCGCCGCGCTGAGGAGCAGGAGCAGCACGCCCAGGAGACGCGCCTGGAGCAGCGGCGCCGCGAGGCGGCCGAGGCCGAGCACGCCGAGCGCATGCTCATCCAGACCAACTTCTTCGGCACGCGCACGATCCTGATCGCCAACCCCAAGGGCGGCAGTCGCAAGACCACCTCTACATGGATGCTCGGGCACACCCTGGGCACGATCCGCGGCGGCGCCGTGGTCGCCTGGGACGCGAACGAGACGATGGGCACCCTGTCCGATCGCGGCATGCAGGACCGGCACAGCGCCACGGTCGTGGACCTCATCGAGCAGGCCGCACCGAGCTTCGGCAGCGTCGAGGGCATCCGCCTGGGGGCGCTGGACTCCTACGTGCGTCCGCAGGGGGATTCGCATTTTGACCTGCTGGCCAGCGACGAGGACCCCACTCGCCAGGACATCGTGGGCGCCGACAACTTCCGTGCGGTGCACGAGATTCTGTCGCGGTTCTATCGGCTGATCCTGCTGGATACGGGCAACAACATCCGCGCGGCGCACTTCACCGAGGCGCTGGAGCACACCGAGCAGCTGGTGATCCCCGTGGCCGCCGGGCGGGACAGTGCCACGGTCGCGCAGAAGATGATGCGCTCCCTGATCGCCACCGGGCACCAGGAGTTGGTGCGCCGGGCCGTGGTCCTGCTGCACGACCTCGAGCCGGCGGAGTCCGCGGACCCGGGCTACCTGCACGTGGCTCAGGAGATTGCCGCGGAGCTGGAGCCACAGGTGGCGGCCGTGATCCCGATCCCGTTCGATCCTGCGTTGAAGGAGGGTGCGCGGATCGACCCCACGGCGCTGAGCGATGCGACGCGCACCGCGTACCGGCGGGCGGCTGCCGCGGTCGCCCGCAGCCTCCGTGAGCACGTGGACGCCGGCGCAGCATGATCCCGCAGCGTCGTGGAGCGACGCCCCGAGCGGCCCTGGTGCTGCTCGGGGTGCTCGCTCTCGCGTGCGGGTGCGAGCCCCTGGGGGACGCGGCTGGGGAGTCCGGTCCAGGGCCTGCGTACACCGTGGACTATGTGGTGGACGGAGACACGATCGACTTTGCCGGCCCGGACGGTGACACCGTGCGGGTGCGGCTGCTCGGGATCAACACGCCGGAGGTCGAGCACGAGGGCGAGGCGGCTCAGTGCGGGGGAGAGGAGGCCGCCGGCCGGCTGGCCGAACTACTGCCCGAGGGTACGGCCGTGCAGCTGGTCACCGACTCCCGCGCCGACGCGGAGGACCGCTACGGTCGACTGCTGCGCTACGTGGAGACCGACTCAGGGGATGCCGGCGCCACGCTCGTCAGCGAGGGCTACGCCTACGCCTGGGCCCCCTCCAGTGCACCTGACCCGGACCGTCTGGCCGACTACGAGACCGCCACCGCGGCCGCCCGCGCCGCCGGCGCCGGCGCGTGGTCGGACTGCCCGGACCTGGACGAGAGCCGATGACCGCCAACGAGAGCAGCCCCGCCCCCAGGTTCATGCCCCTGGAGGGCGTGCAGGAGGTGCTCTCCATCAGCCGCAGCCAGGCCTACGCGCTCGTGCGCTCCGGTGAGCTCCGCGCGATCCAGGTAGGCGGCCGCGGACAGTGGCGCGTCGAGCACGCCGAGCTCGAGGCCTACATCCAGCGCTGCTACGCCGCGACCGCGCCAGCCGACTCACAGTCACACGATGAGGGTTCCGCCGACAGTTCCACAGTTCCATGACCCGTCAGCTTCTCGGCGCCGGAGCGGCGCCGAGGTTCACAGTTCCTCGAACCGGCATCTTCCGGTGAGCGCGAACACAAGTTTTTCACGGTCACTCGAACGGGAGATAAGCACGGCAGGGCCAGCTATCACTGCTGGTCAGAGCGTTTTGCGCTCCGGCGCCGCTCCGGCGCCGGAGCGGCGCCGTTATGGCGCCGGCCCGCAAACGGGTGTACGTTGGACACACAAAGACGGGCCCAGCCCCCAGTAGTTGCAGCTACTGAACGCTGGACCCGACGGTCGCTCAGTAGGTCAGCGACCCGCTGAACGGACTACCCAGGTGATGCCGATCACCCAGGCCAGTCGATGGAGTTGCCTAGCTTCACAAGTTCCACGATCAACCGCATTCCAAGGAACAACCAGTCCTGCGCGGTGGTCGTGGTTCTTGCTGCGCCCGGACGTCTATGACGACCCGGCCTTACGCGAGAACCAAGCATCCACATCACCCCCTCTCCTGTTAGCGGCGCCCGCCGGCCGCCGGAGCAACCGGCGAGAACCTAACGAGACGCCTCAGAAGCGAGGCGGAGCCCAGTCTACGGCCGCAGGGGTCGATCCGCGAGGCGTGCCGAGCCGTGGCGCAGTGGGGCTTCCCCCTGAGTCCAGCCGTCACCTGCGAGGTTCGCTGGATAGAACCGCTGTCCACGGGCGTCTTCCACAACTGGCGCGCCCACTCCACCAACTCCTCCCGCTGTTAACAGGACTGTGGACAGCGATGTGGCAAAGGTGCGACATCAGTCCTCGCCGCTGCCCTCGATCATCAGAGGAGCTGCGCCAGTTATCTCGGCGTAGACCTCCGGATCACGGAGTTTGCGAACGAGGAAGTTCACCCAGGCTTCGGTGAAGACGTACCGCTTGAAGGCGGCGTTCCAGCGACAAAACTCCGCGCGGGTAGCAGCGGGGTCGCTCGCACCACGCGGCGGTCGCACCCGAAAGTGCCGCCAACACTGCGTGTGCGTGTGGACGGTGAATGGTTCGCGAAGCGCCGGGGCGACCCTCTCAACGACCTGACCTGGGAGCAGGCTCCCTAGGTCAGCGACCGGGATCTGCTTCTCCCTGATGATGGTGCGCACCTGGTCCACCACAGCGTTCTGCTCGTCGGTGAGCTCGCTCGCGTTGACGTAGGTCATCGCGGCATCCGCCTCGGTCTTGGGTCCCTTGTGCGGGATGAGATAGATGCGGAAGTCGAAGGCTTGGTCCTGAGCGACGTCGGGATCGATCGCGGCGTCGAAGTCCTGAATCCACTCCATCACCGGGACCGGCACTTGGCTACGTACTCGCTTCACCGCCGAGACGGCGTCCTGGGTGATGGAGGAGACGAACAGTGGGAACCGCAGCTCGTCCGCCAGGGCTTCGTCCGGGCCAAACCACTCGACCAACGTGGCCTCGAAGTTCAGCAGATGCGCTTGGGTGCGCCCCGCGACGAGGGCCGCAATGTTGCCCTCGTGACGATGCTCGACTCGGTTGCGCAGACCAGTGAAGAACTCGATGTTCACCCGTCGGGGGTCGTTATCGGCTAGCAGCTCGCGTCGCAGCTGCCGCGCGGACTTGTACTGCCACTCCCTATCCTCGCTACGCACACGATGTCCGCGCTCGTTCCGCACGAACAGGTCCCCGCCAGTCTTCTCAGTGTGGGCCTGCATCAGCTTCAACCACGCCAGCGCCATGTGCACAATGAAAGCCTCGAGCTGGCGCTCGTTGCCCTGGCGGTTATAGAGGTCGACCGCGAGTCGAGCCTCGTTCTTAGCTGCCTGCAACGCGTGCCACCAACGGGGGCGGGGTGCCATACCGTCCTCCTCCGTGCGGGTCATCTCGCGGCGGAGTGAGACCACTCCTCCCACAAGCATCGCATCTGAGCCTGCGCCAGAAACGGTCGCTTGTCGTCCCCCAGGGGGATCACACGACACATCAGTCCGACGACTTACTTTCCCAAGCGGGCGCAGCGACTCCAAGGTGGTCTGCGACTCCGTCGCCTGTCGCAACCACGAGACGATGGAAGAACCCAACACATGCCTGAGCATCGCGGAGGCGGAGTGTCGGCCGCCCATCCTTGTTGGCCAGGATTGGGCGCCTCACTACCTCCAACACACTGACTGCTGGCAGCTCCGGGTCACCGTGCGCAATCGCATGACGTACCTTCAGCCACTCGAAGATTCCGGACTCAACATCGGTGGGCTTCCAGAGTCCGGGGTCCGAACGACCCGGGCGGGTCTGCCATGTCCACAGCGGTCGAGGATCGAAGCCTGCTGCCCGGAGGAGGTCGCGGCTGTTCTCAGCATTCGGGGTGCTGAACTTGCCAATCCTGCCTCGCACCTCTTGCGCAATCATCAGGTGCAGCTGCCTGTTCGGATCGACGGGCGAAGGGGGAGTGGAGTCGAGAATGGTGCGAGCGAGGTCTTGAACCGTCGCCTGCCACGTGGCGACCGTTGTAACCACCACCGCCCTGTTCAGGGAGTGCTCCAGCCGGCGGCGCCCACGCTTCCCCTGCCCCGACCGACGATGTAGCTCCAGCAAGTTCTGGGCGTGCTCTATCCCGCGCTGATATCTCGTCGCAGCCTCAATGATGTCCACTGACGAAGTATCTCCGGTTCGTGAGAGAGCGGGGAGCGATCACCGCACCAGTCTCCGCACCGCTTCACCTGGCCGTGCGCCATAAACGGTCGTTGAGGGCCCGTCCCCGCGGCGCCGCCGGCGGCAGCCGTTCGCGCAGGTCGCCGTGTGTCATATCCGTGCACCATAATGATCTGTGCCAGAATTCCGTCAGATCGACCCTTTATGGCACAGGAGGCTCGCCCATGACGCTCTACGGCTACGCCCGGGTCTCCACGGAGGAGCAGTCCCTGGAGAGGCAGCTGGACGCCCTGGAGGCTCGCGGCGTGCTCCGCGAGCACATCCACAAGGAGAAGGCGTCCGGCGCGTCCGAGCGCCGCCCCGTGCTGGATCATCTGGTGACCGATGTGCTCGCCACAGGGGACACCCTGGTCATCTCCGACCTGGACCGGCTCTCCCGGCGCACCGCGCGGATCATCCTGACCCTGGACGAGCTGGCTTCCCGGAAGATCACCGTGGAATCGCTCTACGAGCGCGTGGACACGTCCACGGCCGATGGGCTGTTCAGCGTGACGATCCTGGGTGCACTCGCGCAGCGCGAGCGCGACCGGATCGCCGAGCGAACTCGCGCCGGCCTGGAGGCCGCGCGAGCGCGGGGCCGCCACCCGGGCCGGCCCGTGACGGTCACGCCCGAGCAGCACGAGACCGTGCTCATGCTGCGGGGCCTGGGGAAGTCCTACCGCCAGGTCGCGGCAGCCACGGGGCTGTCCGCGAGCACCGTTGCTCGGGTCTGCCGCGAGGAAACCCCTGGGCACGGCCGCTATCGAGGTGGACAGCAGGCGCCGCTACAGTCGTAGATGCGCCACTGCGCATGTGCGCAGTGGCGCACTTCCAACGGAGAGGGAGAGATGAGCGGTAAGAAGGCGAAGGCAGACCGCGCGCGGCTGCGTCAGGAGATGCAAGCGGCGGCGGAGGGGACCGCCTACTGGCATGGCGGGCCGGACGGCCTGAGGGTGGGGACGGTGCTACTGCCGACGACGCAGCTGCACCAGCTGCCGCCCGACATCCGCCTGGATCATCCGTGGTTCTCCGACATCGACCACAGCTACGTCTGCGCGACGACGGACCGCACACTGGCGCGCGACTACGCCGCCGGCTGGGACCTCGAGAAGCAGGCCGCCTTCCTCATGGCACTGTCTGCGGACGGGAGGTTGCCGGGCCGGAACCCGTGGAGAGACACGCCCCGCAAGCAGGGGGGCACGCTCTACCGGGTGCAGCCGCTGGGTCCGCTCACCCGCGATCCCGACTACCGCGAGGGAGTCAGCTTTCGCATGCCGCGCGCCCGCGTGATCGCCGTGGAGGAAGCAGGCGTGCCGTACAACCCGAAGCCTTCCCCGGAGGCGCTGCACTACACGACGTGGGACACGGGGGAACGGGTCTGGGATGACCAGGGCTACGCGATCGCCAACCGGCTCATGCAGAGCCACGGCGTGACGAGCGCGGCACTGCGCCCCCTGGGCTACGCACCCGACGCCGACACGATCTTGCGCCACGCGCAGCAGATCGCCGCCCGCCAGGAGTCCTGAGCGTCCGACCCCGGCCCTACAGTGCGGCCGTGACCCTCAGCAGCTACCCCCTGGGCGCCGTCCTCACCGAGCTGGACGGATGCACACTGGTCCCCCCGCTGGTCCTCACGAGGGACGGCTGGTCCGAGCAGGCGCCAGCGCAGTGCTCGGCGTGCCGAGGAAGCCGGCTACTGGTGGGCTGGAGTTCGTGTGCGTGCCGAACCGATGCGCTCGCGCCCGGTCACCGCACCTGGACGTGCGGCGCCTGCGGGCACCGCGAGCGTGCCGGCTGCCTGGACGCTGCCGCGCAGCGCGGGCCCATGGAGGAGTACGGCTGCGCGATACATCCCGACACAGCCTGATCCGGTTGTGCAGATCTGTACTCCTTCATTAGAGAAACAGGTCCCCTTCCTCTTCGTCGTCGAGGATGCCCCCCACCGCTACTGCTCCGATCGCGGACGTTTTGGCCTGCGACACAAGGCGGTGAGCGAGCGAGATCCATGAGTGAGCCTCGGACTCATTGAAACCCTCTCCCCGATGCACTAACCCGTTCCTAGCTGCCTGGAGGTGGAGCCAGGCTGTCTCCCAATTGGGGCCAACAACGCCCGCGTCCCTGAGGATGCGCCGCGCGGCCGCCGGAGATTTTGGGATCCCTGACTGAGGGTGCTTCCGGGCTATAACGCGGGCGATTTCGTTGATCTGTTCAGTCGCGACCTGCTCAGCTCTCACCACGGCAAGGATCGGGTCCATCCCCTGCTCGTTCAGTGCTTCGAGGTCTTCGAGAACGTCGGCTGGGCGAATCCGCTGGAGCTGAAAGACGGCGCTCTGACGCCGTTTATCTACAGCTGAGGCCGCGAGCACGTCACTTGTAGGCCCTCCTTGCCGGTCCTCGCCCCCGACCGGCGATTCTTCACCTGAACCCTCCTGGCCCTGCTCCTCCTGCTGCCCTCCTTCACCCTCCTCTTCGTGGAGCTCTACGGGCTGCGTGGAGAGCGCGACGGCTTGCGCGGAGAGGTCCGCAGCGCCGTCGCCGGCGCGCAGATGCGCCCGGACACCGGCCGCATCGAGGCTCTCAACCCTCCGCAACAGGGTTGTAAGTTCGGCTCGGAAGACCAACGCCACGATGAGCACGACCGCGGGCCAGAAGGCCGCCGTGACGACTCCGGCCACCACAGTCAGCAGAGAAGCGATCGCTACGAGTAGATCTACGGGGTCCATGGGCGGAGTCTCGCATCCGCCGCCCCCCTGGTGGCCATGCCGAGACACGCGGCCAAGCAAAGCTACCGTTTTCGGTTTGGATTGCTTTAGGGTGATCACATGGTTAGGCCACTCCAGTACGACCCGAGCAGCGGGCGCGACTACCAGGCTGGCATCCGCTTCGAGCCCGAAGAGGCTTCCAAGCTGATCAGCATGGCTCAGGCGTCACGGCTCAGCGTGCGCGACACCGTGGTCTACCTCGTACGTGCCGCAGAACTCGATGCAGCGGGACGGTCCGTAGCAGTCGAAGCTCAGATCGCCGCTGATACCGAGGCTGAGGCCACGGCCCGCCGCGAGCGCGAGGAGGGCTCCTTGTTCTAGCAACGCAGAAGGCCCCCCGTAGCCGGAGGGCCTTCCACACGTATCTCGATGAGCTTCGTTCTTGGCGGAGTGCAGCTCATCGGTTGTCAGGCGGACCAGAGGTCCGTCCCTTCATCACACCCTCCCAGGGGAGGAGTTCTTGCCTTGAGTGTACCCAACTTGCGTTCATCGTCCAGCACGCTGCACGAGTCGATCCGTGCGGCGCGGCGCGGTCGCCGGCGGCCGGCGCGCGCGCACGAGGCTGCCGCGTGGCGCGTGGCGCAGGCGCTCGTGGCGATCGAGGCCGAGCGCGCGAGCACCCCGCAGGCGTGGGTCGCCGCGGTGCTCGAGCACCCCGATTTCGCGGCAGCTCGGACGGACACGCGGCGCGCGCTGGAGGCGATCGCCCAGGTGCTCGCTGGCGCCTCCGAGCCCGGCTCGCTGCTGGTGCGCCGGCTGACGTGGGAGGCCATGGCGGAGCGCCTGGAGTGCACGACGAGGACGGTCGCCCGGCTGCTCCGGAAGCTCCACCAAGCACGGCTGCTCGGACGAGTCGCGGCGGGCCGCTCGGCACGGTTCGCACCCCCGACCAAGGACGGGGAGCAGCACGCTGACTCCGCGGTCTACGTGCTCGCTGTACCGGCGCCGGCGGTCGATTCTGGGGACGAAGATGTCACCCCCCCTCACCCTCAGGTGAGTAGTAATAACCCCTCACACGCGAGCGCGTGCAGCGCGCGCGAGGCCGCTGCCCGGGAGGCGGTCGAGGCGGCTCGCGTGTCGGGGCGGCGGCTGTCTGGTGGTGCTGATCGACGGATGATCGAGGCGCTGCCGGCTGCTCATCGTGACCCGTTCTGGGACGTGCGCCGGGTGCCCGAGACACGCGTAGAGATGCTCGCTGCTGCTGCCGAGATGCGCCGTCGCAGCTTCGTGCTGCGCCGTGCGTCGCTGCGCGCGGTTCGCTCGCTCGGCAGGGACTTCTGGGAGAACGGCTGGACCGTCGCGGATGTTCTGCGGGCGCTGGATCAGCGTCCCGATGGGACGTCCTGGCCGCACTCCGGGGCGCACGGTGTGCGCTCCGTGCGGGCGTGGTCCATGCACCGGCTGCGCCGCTGGCGCAGCGCGGCCGGCTGCCCGCTGCCGTCGCTCGAGGAGCGCCGGCGCGCTCATCGGGAGGCTGTTCTGGTCGAGCAGGAGCGTGCTCGCCAGGAGCGTCTGGAGGCTCGCCAGCGCGCTCAGGAGAACCCCATTACCCCCACTACTCGGCAGCTGCTCCAGGAGGCCCGGGAGGTAGCACGCGGAGCCGCTACGCGGCTCCGTCACTCCCACCCGGCGGCAGCATGAAGCTGTCACCTACCCACTCACTCACCAGTCACAGGACTGATCCCCTGCCCTGCTCTGACCTGCGAGAACCTCTTTGATCCACCGACACCACCCACAAACTTCGTCTCATTCTTCGAGAAGTGAGTGGGTGGTGTCGGTGGAAGTCGAGGGAGGTCAGAGCAGGGCAGGGGATAACAGAGTGGTGAGTGAGTGGGTAGGAGAGTGTGAGTGAGTGAGTAGTGATGAGTACATGAGTGGTGTGGTATGAGTGAGTTGGTAAGTGTAGGGAGGGTGAGTTGAGTGGATGGTTCAGTGAGATAGGTAGGTGTGGGTTGGTAGGTGGGTTGGGTTGGCGTAGTTGGTGGGTGTGGTGAGCGTGTTGGTCGGTGGTGGTGTGGTGGGTGTCTGGGTAGTGGGCGCGTTGGTCGATGTGGGCCGGTGTGTGGTGGTGGGATGGTTGAGCGCGTGGGGTTCAGTGTTCGGTAAGCTTGGGTGGTGTATAGGGTCCGGCTGGTGTCGGGCTTGCGTGGGTGGCTAGTTGGTTGGGGATGGTGCTGCATGGGTAGGTTGACGGACCGGGACCTGGACTACTTGCGGCTGCTGTGTCGGTTTCCGTTCATGACGGCGGTGCAGTTGCAGCAGTGGGTGCATGGGAAGCGTGAGCCGTCGCTGCTGTCGCCGCTGTACCGGCGCCTGCGGGGTTTGGAGGAGCGCGAGCTGATCGTGTCTGATCGGGTGCTCCAGGCGGCGCCGCGGTTCCTGTCTGCGACCCGTGAGGGGATGCGTGCCGTGGGTGTGACGGGGGCGGTGGTGACGGCGAAGTTCAGTCAGTACCGGCACGACCTGGAGCTGGTGGACCTGGCCCACCATGTGCGGGCGACGCGCCCTGACTTCACGCTCGTGACGGAGCGTGAGATGCGCTCGGAGGACACAGCGAACCAGCACGTGCAGGGAACGGACGTGGTGTGGGCGACGCTGCGCCCCGGCGCTGATGTGCGCCGGCGGCGGCAGTTCCCTGATCTGATCCAGGTGGCACCGAACGGGCAGCGTGTCGTGCACGAGCTGGAGATGACGCCCAAGGACGTGCGCCGGCTGCGGCAGATCATGCGGAACTATCTGCTGGACGATCGCGTGGGCGTGGTCCGGTACTGGGCAGCGCAGCCCGCGCTGGAGCGCGTGCAGGAGGTGGCCGAGGACAGCAACGCCTGGGCCAAGGCGGAGGACGTGCGGCGGCGCGTGGTGGTTGCGGAGTGGCAGGGGGAGACGCTGTGACGGCGGCGAGTGGTGGACCGCGGCTGCGCGTTGGCACCGACACCAAGGAGCCGGCCAGCGGCCTGGTGGCGGTGCTTCGTCTGCTCGCTGCACTGTTCGTGCTCACCAACGCGGTCGCCGCGTTGGTGGGGGTGGGCGTGGTGCTGGGGCTGAGGAAGTGGCGGCAGGTGCGCGCGTGGTGGGTGCTGCTGGCGGGTGTGGCGCTGCTGCTGGCGATGCTGCTGGGGTTCACATTGGGGCCGCCGTATGTGCGGTGGGCGCTCGAGTTGGTGCCGACTGTCGTGGACGCCATGGTCAGCTCCGGGCCGCGCGGTGTGCCGGCGGCGGTGGGTCCGCTGGTGGAGGAGCGCTGGACGGCGTGGCTGCTGGGGCAGCTGCCGCTGGCGATCGCGCTGGGCTGCACGATCGGCGCGGGACTGTCCATGTACGTGCGCCGGCACGATGCACCCTGGAGGCAGCCCACGCGGAACCGCAGCGTCATGAGCCGCGAGAAGGCCATGCGCCGCACGACGAAGATGGAGACCTGGGCGCCGGCCCCGAAGGCTGCGAAGCCGGCGCCGAGCCGGAAGGGAAGCGGCGCGCGCGAGGCGCGCGAGGCACCGCCGGCGACCGTGCATGACGTGAAGGTCCGCGTGGGAATCGACCAGGGCACCGGCCGGCCGGCCGACGTGCCGCTGGCCGCGTTCCTCCAGCACTGCTGGATCGACGGCGCTTCCGGGTTCGGCAAGACCACGGACATCATCACGCTGGTGCGCGGCGCCCTGGAGGCGCCGGCCGCGCAGCCGCTGCGCATCCCGCTGATCTACCTCAACCTCAAGCCGGACCCCGAGGTCACCGAGGCCATGCGACGGATCGCCCACCGGGCCGGCCGCCGCTTCCTGCATGTGTCCCTGGACGGGCAGCTGCGCTACAACCCGATCCGCCACGGCACCGCCGGCGCCGTGGCGACGCGGATCGTGGAGGTCGAGGCGGCTGCCGTTGACGGAGGGTTCTCCGAACCGTTTCACAAGGCCAACGGGCAGGAGCTGCTGGGGTACGCCACACGAGCGCTGGACGAGCTGGTGGCACGGGACCGGACCTACGAGCGCGGCGGGAAGCGGCTGCCGTGGAGGCGGGACCTCCACCACCTCCACCGGATCATGCGGCTGAGCACGCTCATGAGCGTGCGTCACCACCTCTCCGGTGACCTCCAGCTGGACCTGGCGGACTACGCCGAGGAGCTGGAGGAGATTCCCCGCAAGCGCGAGTCGGCCGAGGGCATGCGCGCGCGGATCGGGAAGATGCTGACCTCTGCGGTCGGCCCGCTGCTGGGTGAGGACGCCGAGGGCCTGAACCTGGAGGACGCCCTGCGCGCCGGCGATGTGGTGGTGTTCGACCTGGACTCCATGCAGGACACCGTGGCCGCCACGTCCATGGCGAACCTGGCGATCAAGGACCTCCAGGCCGTGCTCGGACACCTGGGCTCCCAGAGCTGGAACCGCACCGGGGACAAGGTGACCCGCATGGCGATGATCGTGGTGGACGAGTTCAGCGCCCTGGGCGGGGACGCCGTGGTGGACCTGCTCCAGCGCGGCCGCACCAACGGTGCCGCGGTCGTCCTGGCCACGCAGGACGTGGGCAGCGTGGTCGAGTCCAGCGAGGGCCTGCTGACCACGATCCTGACCAACACCAACGTGCAGGTGGTGCACGTGCAGTCCGAGCGCGCCGAGGACTACGCGAAGTCCTGGGGCACGCAGCAGGCCATGGCCGAGACGACGCAGGTGTTCGAGGACCGCACGCTGCTGGGCACGCTCACCAGCAAGTCCGGCCAGGGCTCGCTGCGCACCGTCAAGGAGTTCGTGATCCACCCCGACGTGCTGCGCAAGCTGGGCCCCGGTGAGGCGATCCTCGCGACCCGACACCCGTGGCAGCAGCGGCGCGTGCTCGTGCAGCGCGCGATGCCCAAGCCGCTGACCGAGGAGGAGCTGGCCGCGACGGAGGAGAGCGCCCCGCCGCCGGCGGAGCTCCCCGAGCAGCCCGAGCCGGCAGCTGCCGAGGAGCCGGCGCAGGAGCCGCCGGCCACCGCGGCGCCCGAGCCGGCGCCGGCCCCCGAGTCCGCCGGCGAGGAGCAGCCGGCTGCCCCGGAAGCCGGCCCCACCACCGAGGACGTGGACCCCTGGGGCCACGACGACGACTTTTCCCTGTTCGACCATGACACCGAGGAGCAGCAATGACCCAGCAGATGACCGCGACCGTCACCACCACCGGCAGCGTGTGGGTGGTCTCCGTGGAGGGGATCGAGGGCACCACGCTGGTGCGCAGCCCCAGCCACGCGGCCGCCATGGCGGCCGAGCTGGCGGCGCTGCACGCCGGCGGCAGCGCGCGCGACTACGACATCCGCGTTCACGTCGAGATGCCCGAGCAGTGGCGCGCGCAGTGGGCCCAGGTCCAGGAGCATCGCGCCGAGGCCGCTCGCCACCGCGACGCCTGGCGCCGAGGGGCGCACGCGCTCGTCACTGCCATGCGTGAGGATGGGCTGTCGCAGGCCGATGTCGCGGCGTCACTCGGGGTGAGCGTGCAGACGGCCCGCACGTGGGAAGCGCTGGAGCTGGACACGCAGGGGGAGCAGTGAGGATGACCGACCAGAACAATCTGCATGCAGGGTTGCATGCAGATCTGCATGCTGACAGGATGAGTGCATGAGTCAGCCCCCGCAGAAGTACGGCCCCGCCTGGTGGGTGTGGGTCCGCACGCATGTCCTCCTCATGCCCCCGGGCGTCCCGCTGTCCCACTCCGAGAAGCGCGCCCGCAAGCAGGCCGCGGCACAACGCGAGCAGGAGTCCACCCAGGACGCCCTGGACGCCTGGACCCAGCAGTCCACCCCGGCGGCACCCGCCGCCCCCGCGGCGCCCGCGGCGCCGGCGGCTGCCGCGGCGGGAACGAGCACCGCGAGCGGCAGCGAGGCCACGTCCTCCGCCGGGAGCTGGGCCGTGGAGAACGAGCGCACCCTCAGCTCCGCGCTGGCCAAGGTGCTGCGCGTGGCGCTCATCGTGGCGCTGCTGTTCGTGTGCGTGGTCGGCATGCGGCAGATCATCGCGCCCACGAAGTCCACCACCGTGGTGCAGGAGGTGCAGGCCGAGGAGTTCCCCGCGGCAGCCGGCGCCGAGGTCGCCGCCCGCCAGGTCACCGCCTACCTGAACATCGACCCCGCCGCCGACGCCCTGGCAGCTCGAGAGCGGACCCTGGCGCTGGACTCCTCCAGCTCCGGCGGCGAGGGCAGCCTCAGCAGCGCGAACGTGCCCAGCAAGCAGTCCGTGAGCAACGTGGCCGTCACCCGCGTGTCCCAGATCGACGGCACGCACGCCCGAGCACTCGTGACCGGCGCCCTGACCGACTACACCGGCAAGGACGGTAAGTGGACCGCCGCCGGCGACCCCCGCCCCGTCGCCGCCGAGGTGCTGCTGCGTGCCGATGAGACCGGCGCCGTGAGCGTGGTGGGCCGTCCCGCCCTGGTGGCGACCACCCCCGGCCCCGTCGCCGGACCGCCCGCCGAGGGCGCCCAGCAGGACAACACCGTCGGCACCGCCACCCAGGCGGCCGCGGAGTCCTTCTTCACCTCCTACGGCGCCGACGAGGCCGTGACCGCCTCCGTCGCCCCCGGCGCGAAGATCGCCGGCCTGTCCGGCGGCGCCGAGTTCTCCGACCTCACCGGCTGGACCGTCTACGACGGCGGCGAGGACACCCGCTCCGCCCTGGCGACGGTCCGCTGGACCCTCCCCAGCGGCATCGAGCTGACCCAGACCTACACGCTCACGCTGTCCAGCGTGAGCGCTGACACGACCGGCGGCTGGCAGATCAGTGCCATATCCGGCGGCGGCACGACCGAGCAGTAACCCTCCCCCCCCCGAAAGGAACCCCTCATGTTCACCGGAGCAGACCTCAAAGACTGGGTCATCATCGTCGTCGGCAACCTGTTCATCGTCGTGCTGGTGGTGCGGATGTTCTCGCACTACGCCAAGCGCGAGTGGGGCGAGCTGCTGACCAACTTCCTGGTGGCCGTGTTCATCGCCTGGATCGTCTACAGCACGGACACGTTCATCGAGTTCCTGAAGTGGGCCGCCAACAAGGTCACCGGCGGCGAGGCCCAGGCTGCCGGGCAGCTGCTGGACGGCGCCCACGGCGCGGTCCTGGCCGCCGCAGACAGTGCCCCGCAGACGCTCGCGCTTCTCTCCGCAGGGCTGATCTGACATGGCCACCCAGGGGAGGACCGCACACAACTACACCGGCGCGTTCGCGCTGGAGACCCGCCAGCACACGCTCCTGGGCATCGACCTGGGCGAAGGACCGCCGCGCAAGCCGCTGATTTTCGGCCTGGTCGTGTTCGCTGTGTGGATCACGTTGCTGTGGGTCCTCCTCGACGGGCCGTCGAAGTTCACCGCCACGCTGTTCATCCTGCCGCCGGCGCTGATCACCTGGTTCGGCTCGCAGAAGTCCGCGACGAACCCGCGCCGCTTCCGCTTCACCACCTGGGTGCTCGCCGCGACGTTCGTGCTGCGCGGGCACCTTCCGATCATCAACCTGGGCCGGCGCCGGCCCAGCCGGGCCGAGCTGACCCCCTGGAACCAGCGCCGCGAGGACTTCCCATGGAGCCGCCGGCCCGCGTGGGAGCGACCCCAGACCGACGACGAGCCGCTGACCGCAACCGGCCGGCCCGTCCGCCTCCAGATGAAAGCCCGACTGCTGGGCAACGAGCACGTGGCGCAGACCCTCCAGCGCCGCCGCAAGAAGGGGAAGAACGCATGAAGATCACCGATCGACTGCTGAGCGTGCTGGGTGTGGACCGCGAGCGGCGCACCCCTCCCCCGCGCTACCGCGCGATCGCGGACGGCCTGCTGGTGACCTCCACCCACACCGAGACCGTGCTGGAAATCGACACGGCCACCACGGACATGCTCTCCATGGAGGACGTGCTGGAGCACATCGAGTCCGTGGCCCTCACCGCCGGCTCCGCGCTCCAGGGAGCGCAGTGCCAGCTGCGCATCCTGTGGGGCCGCATCACCGGCGACAGCTACGCCGAGGAGATGATGCAGAACGGCCCGTACACCACGGGCGACTGGCAGCGCTGGGTGGCCGACCGCGCCGAGGACATCGACCGGCTGGCCATGCCCAGCCGCTACGTGCTGCTGCACATCTCCCAGGCCAACCCCCGCGACGAGGCGACGCAGGCCGTCACCGACGCCGCCACCGATGCTTTCGGCCTGACCACCTACGGCTTGTCCGAGCGTGAGCTGGCCTACCGGCTGGGCCAGGCGCAGCGAGTCGCCACCCGCCTCAACACCGCCCGGTTCAGCGTGAAGCTGGCACCGGCCGAGCTGATCGCCTGGGAGGTGGGCCGCGAGGGCAAGCGCGAGGTCCCCGGCGCTCCCGACCGTGCCGGCGTGATCGCCGGCGCCCCGCTCGCCGCGCTCAGCGCCGGCCGCGTGGTGCCGATGACCGATCACCTCAAGTTCTACGCCGCGGACGGCAGCGTGGCCGCCTACGGGGCCGTGCTGCCGGTGCTCGAGTTCCCCGAGGAGCTGCCGCTTCCCGGTGCCGAGTGGCTGCGCGAGCTCTCCAACGTCAAGATCCTGGAGGAGATCGGGGAGGACGAGAACGGCGAACCGATCTTCGATGAGGTGGACGCCGGCGTGGAGGCATCCGTGCGGTTCACGATCATGCCCACCCGCGAGGCCCGCAACCAGGTCTCCGAGGGCCGCAAGAGCGCCAAGGAGCAGCGCCTGTCCGCTGCGAAGTCCGCCGCCGGCGAGCCGGCCGAGGACATCCTGGAGGCCGAAGCGATGTTCAGTGGGATCGAGGCAGCGCTCAAGAAGTCCCAGGGCGTGCGCCTGGTGACGATGCACCCCCGGTTCATCGTCAGCGCCGCCACCCGCGACGAGCTGAACGCCAAGATCGACTCGGTGACGACGTTCTACAGCGAGATGGGCATCATGCTGGGCGACGGCGCCGACGACCAGAAGGACCTGTGGCTGGAGACGCTGCCCGGCGATCACGTGCGCGTGAAGGACCTCCGCCACGTGGCCGACGCCGAGCTGCTGTTCGGCAGCCTGTTCTGGGGCGGCTCCGCGGTCGGCCCCGATGAGGGCCCCATCCAGCACTGGCTCACCGGCAGTACCCCCGGGTTCACCCGGTTCGACGTGACCCGCTCCAGCCGCGAGCGCGACGCCACCACCGTCGCGCTGTTCGGCCTGTCCGGCCGCGGCAAGTCCGTGGCCGGCCTCCAGATGATGCTGGAGCAGACCTTCATGGGCGGCTGGGGCGCCGTGCTCGACTTCAAGGGCGACATGACCGGCGTGGTCAACGTGGCCAAGGAGTACCAGCTGCCCCACAGCCGCACCGTCATCGATGAGGCCGCCAGCGGCGCGCTGGACCTGTTCGGTTCCCTCACGGACCGCGACAGCGCCAAGGAGGCCGCCGCGCGGCTGCTCCAGCTGCTCGCCCCGCCGAACTACGCCGACATCGCCGAGGACGCGACGCTGGCCGCGACCACCGCCGTGGCCGACGCGATGGACGAGCCGAGCACCTGGGCTGCGATCCAGTGGCTGCTCCAGGAGGACAACCACCACGACGAGCGGTGGGCCCGCCTGGGCAAGTCCCTGACCAACCTGGCGAACACGACGCTGGGCCGGCCCGTGGCCGGCCCCCGCGAGGCGAGCCTGGGCCTGCCGACCGATCCGGGGCTGTGGCTGGTGCAGATGCCCGGCCTGACTCTCCCGGGCATGGAGAAGGCGCAGCGTGATTGGGACCAGACCGAGCGGCTGTCCATGGCGCTCATGCGCTCCGTGATCACCACCGTGGTGGCGATCACCGGCGCGCAGTCCATGCGGCCGATGCCCAAGACGATCATGATCCCCGAGGTCCACAACCTCCTCAAGATCGCGGACGGCGCCAGCTTCCTGGACACCACCGCCCGCATCGGCTCCGCCAACCGCACGCACCTGATCCTGGACTCCCAGGACGTGGTGGGCGTGGCCTCCCACGAGGGCCTGGTGGAGCAGCTGAACACCGTGTACTGCTTCCACCTCCAGTCCAAGCGGCAGCAGCACGCAGGTGCCGAGGTGCTGAACCTGCCCGAGACGCCGGCGACCTACGCGGCGATCGGCAACCTGGCCCGCGGGGCGAAGAAGGGCGTGGTCCGCAAGGGCCACTGCATCATGCGTGACAGCACCGGGCAGGCCGCACAGGTCCAGTGGCAGTTGCCCAGCCCGCACATCCTGGACCTGCTGGACACCACGGCTCCCGAGAACCGCAGCGGAGTGACGACCCCGGACGCGCCCACCGCGGGCACGCCCGACCCCGACGAGGAGGCAGCAGCATGATCCGCAGGACCCTGACCCCGACCCTGGCAGCCCTCACCCTGGCCGCCGCCCTGGCCGGCTGCACCGGCGGCGCCGGCGGCAGCGGAGGAGAGAGCGGCAGCGGCCCCGAGGACACCGCCGTCAAGTTCATGACCGCCTATGCCGCTGGTGACGATGCCACGATGTGCGACCTGGCGGACCACAAGGTGGGCGACTGCACCACGAGCCCCAGCGTCGAGGTGAAGGACGCACCGAAGGCGGCGGGCACGTTCGAGAACGAGGAGACGGGCAGTACCGCCGTGGTCGTCACCTACACGACCGGGGAGCGTCCCCAGGAGCCCGACAGCTACGTGGTCGAGGTCAAGGAGGACGGCAAGGTCACGAAGTGGGAGGACATGAGCGGTCAGCCCAAGAACCGGGAGACCGTGGTGATGGAGCTGGGATGGTCCGAATGACCCGCCTCCCCCGTCCCGCCGGCGCGC
>NZ_BAAAIS010000003.1:0-1039372 GCF_039526185.1 Brachybacterium rhamnosum | reverse complement strand
TTGTCTCGGGTCCGGTGAACAGCGTGGTCGAGGCGTGCAAGGCGAAGTCGGATGAGCTGAACCAGCATGCCGAGGAGCAGGACACGACCTCGAACAGCAACTGAGGTCCCTCCCGGCCCCGCCGGGAGAGCGCAGGAGCCCCGATCCCACCCCGTGCAGGGGAGGGGATCGGGGCTCCTCGACGTGCTGAGGGGTCGCGGGCGATCAGCGGTAGTTGATGAACTGCAGCGCGACCTCGAGGTCCTTGCCCTTGAGCAGGGCGATGACGGCCTGGAGGTCGTCGCGGCTCTTGGAGGAGACCCGCAGCTCGTCGCCCTGGATCTGGGCCTTCACGCCCTTGGGGCCCTCGTCGCGGATGATCTTGGAGATCTTCTTGGCGTCCTCGGTGCTGATGCCCTCCTTGAGGGCGGCCGCGAGGCGCACCTCCTTGCCGGACTGCTTGGGCTCGCCCACCTCGATGGCCTTGAGGGAGATGCCGCGGCGCAGGAGCTTGGTCTGCAGGACGTCGAGGACGGCCAGCACGCGCTCCTCGGCGTTCGCGGTCATGACGATCTCGTCCCCGCTGAGGGTGAGCGAGGCGCCGGTGCCGCGGAAGTCGTAGCGCTGGCCCACTTCCTTCACCGCCTGGTTCACGGCGTTGTCGACCTCCTGGCGGTCGAGCTGGCTGACGATGTCGAACGATGAATCGGCCATGGGGTGCCTTCCTTCCTCGGGGGTTCCCTGCCCCTGCATGATGCACGATCCCCCGATGATGCCCGATCCGGGCGCTGCGCCGGGAGGGGCCGTGGCCCTGTGTGCCGAGGGAGAGGCGATCCGCGGGCCGTGCCGGATCGGAGCGGGACGCGTCGGCCGGGCCGCCGGCGGCGGGCCGACGATCCCCGTGACCCGGTGCTGACCCGGCGCTGCCCCGGTGCCGAGCGGGCACCGAATCCGCCGGAGGCATCGAAACTGCAGGTCAGAAGCCCTGTGACCATGGTCATGCGGCGGAGAGGCCTCCCGGGTTCGCGCACCGTCGCCCACCCCGCTATGCTTTCCGAGTCCGCTTCCGGCGGCCCTCGCACCTGGTTCCCAGGGGTGGAGGACGACGGGGGAGGCCAACCCGGCAGGTTACCCGAGTGGCCAAAGGGGGCTGACTGTAAATCAGCTGGCATTGCCTACGGGGGTTCGAATCCCTCACCTGCCACCGCGGAGGGTCCTTGTGATCCGAAGCACCGGGAACACCGCGAGAATTGCTCTCCGAGCAGGGATTGTGTAGTGTTCACCGGGTTGCCCTGATAGCTCAGTCGGCAGAGCATCTCCATGGTAAGGAGAAGGTCAAGGGTTCGATTCCCTTTCAGGGCTCTGATGGATGCCGGCCCGGTCTCGTCTCGAGATCGGGCCGTCGCATCGATCACGCCGGGGTAGCTCAGACGGTTAGAGCGCACGACTCATAATCGTGAGGTCGCGGGTTCGATCCCCGCCCTCGGTACCGCACCGGTCCTACCGGCGATAAGATTCATCTCCCCGCGAGGGGACCCAGCCAGGCGCGCGGGCGAGCGCGCTTCTCGGAACGAAAGAGGCGAGTCGTGGCGAGCAAGAGCTCTGACGTGCGTCCCAAGATCACCATGGCCTGCACCGAGTGCAAGGCCCGCAACTACATCACCAAGAAGAACCGTCGCAACACCCCGGATCGGCTGGAGCTCTCGAAGTTCTGCCCGACCTGCGGCAAGCAGACGGCGCACCGCGAGACCCGCTGACCGGGTCTCCCCAGCGCGACACGACAGGCCACTCGGGGCGACCCGGGTGGCCTTCGTGCATCCTGGGGGGAGGTGCGCCACGGGCGCGCCGTCCTCACGGCCCGCAGGCCACCACGCCCGCGGGCCCGCCGTCGGACCTGCGGCTCCGCAGTGCCACCGCCTTCGATCGCCCGGGGGATCACCCGCCCGGGCACCCTGGGAGAGACATGACCACCACCCCGGATCCGTCCTTCGCCGGTCGCACCTACCCCGCAGGGGCCGTGCACGAGGTCTCGAGCGCGAAGATCGCCGAGTTCGCGCGCGCCACCGGCGCCACCTCCCCGCTGCACCTCGATCCCGAGGCGGCGCGCGCGGCCGGCCACGCGGGCGTCGTCGCACCGCCCACCTTCCTGGTCTCCCTCGCCCAGGCCACCGAGGCGCAGTACATCGAGGACCCGGCCTCGGGGATCGACTTCACGCGCGTGGTCCACGGCGAGGAGGGGTTCACCCTCGAGCGCCCCGTCGTCGCGGGGGATCGGCTCGTCCCGACGCTCACCGTCGAGTCCGTGCGCGCCGCCGGCGGCCACGCCATGGTCACCACCCGGGTGGACATGACCGACGAGGCCGGCGCGCCGGTCGCGAGCGTGCGCAGCATGCTCGTCGTCCGCGGCGACTGACCCGCCGCAGCGACGGCGGCTCCTCGCGGCGACCTGCCGCACAGGGCCCGCCCGCCCCCTCCCCGCAGCGCCCCGGCACCGACGCCGGATCCCCGACCTCCCGCGGCCCCGGCCGCCCCACGCCCCTGGAGATGCGATGAACGACCTCGACCTCAGCACCCTCGAGAAGGGCCAGGTCCTCGCCCGGCGCGAGCACCGGCTCAGCCGCGACACCCTGGTCCGCTACGCGGGCGCCTCCGGCGACTTCAACCCGATCCACTACAACGACACGGTCGCCGAGGCCGCCGGCCTGCCCGGCGTCATCGCCCACGGCATGCTGACCATGGGCACCGCGATCACCGGCCTGCTCGAGGAGCTCGGCGACCCCTCGCTGCTGCGCGAGTACTCCACCCGCTTCACCAAGCCCGTGCCCGTCCCCGCCACCGGCGAGACCGTGCTCGAGGTGACCGCGACCGTCGGCGCCGTCGACCCCGAGGCCGGCACCGTCCGGATCGACCTCACCGCCGTCACCGCGGAGGGCACCTCGGTGCTGGGCCGCGCCCGCGCCGTCATCGCGCTGCCGGTGCAGGCATGAGGCTCGCCGACCTCACGACCCTGCGGATCGGCGGGGAGATCCGGACCCTCGTCGAGGCGACGACCGAGCAGCAGGTCATCGACGCCGTCTCCGCGGCGGACGCCGCAGGGGAGCCGATGCTCGTGCTCGGCGGCGGCTCCAACCTCATCGCCTCCGACGCCCCCTTCGAGGGCACCGTCGTCCTGCTGAAGGACCCCGGGACCCCGCCCGGCCTCGACGCGACCTGCGAGATCCCGACCTCGGGTGAGCCCGACGGCAGCCCCGCGGATCCCGCCGCCCTCACGCCGCTGGACCCCACCTGCGGCGGCGCGATCGTCGAGCACTTCGCCGGGGTCAGCTGGGACCGCGCCGTGCAGTACGCCGTGGCGCGGGAGCTCGTGGGCATCGAGGCGCTCTCCGGCATCCCCGGGACCGTGGGCGCGACCCCGATCCAGAACGTCGGCGCCTACGGCCAGGAGGTCGCCTCGACGATCACCCGGGTGCGCACCTGGGACCGCGAGCGCGGGGCCGTGCGCACCTTCTACGCGGGCGACTGCGACTTCGCCTACCGCGACAGCATCTTCAAGCGCACGCCCTTCACGGGCGGTGCGCCGTCGGCCACCGGCCGCTACGTGGTGCTCTCCGTGAGCTTCCAGCACACCCTCGGCTCGCTCTCCGCCCCGGTGCGCTACGCCCAGCTCGCCGCGGCGCTCGGCATCGAGGTGGGCCAGCGGGCGCCGATGGCGGAGGTGCGGGGGACCGTGCTGCGGATCCGCGGGGAGAAGGGCATGGTCCTGGATCCCGCGGACCGCGACACGTGGAGCGCCGGCAGCTTCTTCACCAACCCGATCCTCCCGGCGGCGGAGGCCGAGCGGTTGCCCGAGGACGCCCCCCGCTTCCCCGCGGGCGACGGCCTCGTGAAGACGAGCGCCGCCTGGCTCATCAGCCATGCCGGCTTCGACCGCGGCTTCGCGGTGGGGGAGCGGGCGAGCCTGTCCACCAAGCACTCCCTCGCACTGACCAACCGCGGCGGCGCCTCGAGCGAGGATCTCGTGGCCCTCGCCCGCGCTGTGCAGGCCGGGGTCGCCGAGCGCTTCGGCGTCGCGCTGCACCCGGAGCCGGTGCGGCTCGGCGTCGACCTCTGATCCGGGGACGGCTGACCCGGGGCGGCTGATCCGAGGCGGCTGGCCGGGGACGCCGCCCAGGGCCGCGACGCTGCGGGACGGCGTGGACGATCCTGCCCGGGGCGGCGCGGCGATCTAGGATGGAGGGACGGCCCATGCCCGCCGATCCACCCTTGCCGCAGGAGGCCCTGTGAACGACGTCCTCTCCCAGTCCATCGCCGATCTCGACCCGGACATCGCCCAGGTCCTGGATCGGGAGCTCGCCCGCCAGCAGCGCACGCTGGAGATGATCGCCAGCGAGAACTTCGTGCCGCGCGCCGTGCTCCAGGCGCAGGGCTCGGTGCTGACGAACAAGTACGCGGAGGGCTACCCCGGTCGCCGCTACTACGGCGGCTGCGAGGAGGTCGACGTCGCCGAGGAGATCGCGATCCAGCGCGCGAAGGACCTCTTCGGCGCCGAGCACGCGAACGTCCAGCCGCACTCGGGCGCCACCGCGAACGCCGCGGTCATGCACGCCCTCGCCCGCCCCGGCGACACCCTCATGGGCCTCTCGCTCGCGCACGGCGGCCACCTCACCCACGGCATGAAGATCAACTTCTCCGGCCGCCTCTACGACATCGTGGCCTACGAGACCGAGCCTGGCACCGGCCTGATCGACATGGACAAGGTCCACGCCCTCGCCGTCGAGTCGCAGCCCAAGGTCATCGTCGCCGGCTGGTCCGCGTACACCCGCCAGCTCGACTTCGCGCGCTTCCGCGAGATCGCCGACGAGGTCGGCGCCGCGCTCTGGGTCGACATGGCGCACTTCGCGGGCCTCGTCGCCGCGGGTCTGCACCCGAGCCCCGTCCCCTACGCGGACGTCGTCTCCACCACCATCCACAAAACCATCGGCGGCCCCCGCTCCGGCATGATCCTGTGCAAGGAGAAGTGGGCGAAGAAGATCGACTCCGCCGTCTTCCCCGGCCAGCAGGGCGGGCCCCTCATGCACGTCATCGCCGCGAAGGCCGTCGCGCTCAAGGTCGCCGCCTCCGAGGACTTCAAGGATCGCCAGGCCCGCACCCTCGAGGGCGCGAAGATCCTCGCCGAGCGCCTCCAGCAGGAGGACGCCGCCGCCCAGGGCGTGAAGGTCATCTCCGGCGGGACCGACGTGCACCTCGTGCTCGTGGACCTCGTGGACAGCGAGCTCGACGGTCAGCAGGCCGAGGACCGCCTCCACGAGGTGGGCATCACCGTGAACCGCAACGCGGTCCCCAACGATCCGCGTCCCCCGCGCGTCACCTCGGGCCTGCGCATCGGCACCCCGGCCCTCGCGACCCGCGGCTTCGGCGCCGAGGAGTTCACCGAGGTCGCCGACGTCATCGCCCTCGCCCTCACGGGCGGCGCGGACCTCGAGTCCCTGCGGGCCCGCACCGCGGCCCTCGCCGAGAAGAAGCCGCTCTACGCAGAGCTCCAGCAGTACTGATCGACGTTCGCGGGGCCCGGCCGATGCCGGGCCCCGCGCTCGTCCCCGACCGTTCCCAGCGCTCCCCGGAAGGAGCCCCATGACCGCTCAGATCCTCGACGGCAAGGCCACCGCGAAGGCCATCAAGGCCGAGCTCGCCGAGCGCGTCAGCGCCCTCGTCGACGCCGGCCACCCCCAGCCCGGCCTCGCGACCGTCCTCGTGGGGGAGGACCCCGGCAGCGCCGCGTACGTGCGTGGCAAGCACCGCGACAGCGCCCAGATCGGCCTGAACTCGATCCAGCGCCACCTCCCGGCGGAGACCACCCAGGCCGAGCTCGAGGCCGTCATCGACGAGCTCAACGCCGATCCGGCGTGCACCGGCTACATCGTGCAGCTGCCGCTGCCCGCGCACATCGACACCGACGCGATCCTCGAGCGGATCGACCCCGCGAAGGACGCCGACGGCCTGCACCCGATGAACCTGGGCCGGCTCGTGCTCAACGCCTACGGCCCGATCTCCACGCCGCTGCCCTGCACCCCGCGGGCCGTCGTCGAGCTGCTGCTGCGCCACGACGTGGACCTCAAGGGCAAGGACGTCGTCGTGGTGGGTCGCGGCGTGACCGTCGGCCGCTCGATCGGGGCGCTGCTCACGCGCCGCGCGATCAACGCGACCGTGACCCTCACCCACACCGGCACCCGCGACCTCCCCGACCACCTGAAGCGGGCGGACGTCATCGTCGCCGCGGCGGGCGTCGCGCACCTCGTGCGACCCGAGGACGTCAAGCCCGGCGCGATCGTGCTCGACGTGGGCGTCTCCCGGGTCGAGGACCCCGAGGGCGGGAAGGCGACGCTCGTGGGCGACGTGGACCCGGCCGTCGCCGAGGTCGCCTCCTGGATCTCCCCGAACCCCGGCGGTGTGGGCCCCATGACCCGCGCGCTGCTCGTGCAGAACGTCGTCGAGATGGCGGAGCACGCCGCAGGGACCGGCCCCGCCGCCTGACCCGCTCGCCGCACGCGCACGAGGCCGCCCCGGCCGGTGATCGGGGCGGCCTCGTCGCGTGCGGACGCCCCCCGGTGACGGCGCTCCGGGGGAGGGGCGCGGGCGGCGGGCGTCGGCCCGCCCTGGAATACTGGCGGGCATGACCTTCACACTCGCCACCGTCAACGTCAACGGCCTGCGCGCCGCCGCCCGGAAGGGCATGGGCGACTGGCTCGCCGCGACCTCCGCGGACGTCGTCACCCTCCAGGAGGTGCGTGCGCCGGACGAGCTGCTCGCCGACCTCATGGGGGAGGGCTGGAGCATCGTCGGCGAGGCGTCACGGCTCAAGGGCCGTGCGGGCGTCGCGATCGCGGCCCGCACCTCGCTCGAGCGGATCGATCTCGAGGGCGTGCGGCGCGGCCTGCCCGGCCTCGAGGAGGAGGACGCGCACTCGGGCCGCTGGCTCGAGGCGGACCTCGGCGACCCCCTCGGCGACGGCCAGGACCTCACCGTCATCTCCTGCTACATGCACTCCGGCAGCGTCGACAAGCCGCAGACGATGGTCGACAAGTACGCCTTCCTCGACGTCGCCCTCGAGCGCCTCGCCGCGCTGCGGGCCGACGGCCGCCACGTGGTCCTCACCGGCGACCTCAACATCGCCCACCAGAACAACGACATCAAGAACTGGAAGGGCAACCTGAAGTCCGCCGGGTTCCTGCCCGAGGAGCGCGCCTACCTCGACCGCCTCCTCGTCGAGGGCGACTGGGTCGACGTGCACCGCCGTCTCGCCGGCGACGTCCCGGGTCCCTACACGTGGTGGTCGCAGCGCGGGAAGGCCTTCGACAACGACTCGGGCTGGCGCATCGACTACCAGCTGACCACCCCGCACCTGGGGGAGCGGGCGACCGCCGCGCAGGTGGACCGCGCCCCGAGCTACGACACCCGCTGGTCCGACCACTCGCCGCTCGTGGTCACCTACGACTGATCCGACGCCCTCCTCCGGGACGACGGAGCGCCCGGCCCCCTCGAGGGGGCCGGGCGCTCCGTCGTGCGGGGGCCGCCCCGCAGGTGGGCGGGCCCCGCAGGATCAGACGCGACCGCGGATGACGGCCTGCTTGACCTCGGCGATGGCCTTGGTGACCTGGATGCCCCGGGGGCACGCCTCGGAGCAGTTGAAGGTCGTGCGGCAGCGCCACACGCCCTCCTTGGAGTTGAGGATCTCCAGACGCTGCTCGCCGGCGTCGTCGCGCGAGTCGAAGATGAAGCGGTGCGCGTTGACGATCGCGGCCGGGCCGAAGTACTGCCCGTCGGTCCAGAACACGGGGCAGGACGAGGTGCACGCCGCGCACAGGATGCACTTGGTGGTGTCGTCGAAGCGCTCGCGCTCCTCCGCGGACTGCAGGCGCTCGCGGCTGGGCTCCTGACCCTTCGCCACGAGGAACGGCATGATCTCGCGGTAGGACTCGAAGAACGGGTCCATGTCGACGATGAGGTCCTTCTCCACCGGCAGGCCCTTGATCGGCTCGACCAGGATCGGCTTGGAGATGTCGAGGTCCTTGAGCAGTGTCTTGCAGGCCAGACGGTTGCGGCCGTTGATGCGCATCGCATCGGAGCCGCACACGCCGTGCGCGCACGAGCGGCGGAAGCTCAGCGAGCCGTCCAGGTGCCACTTGATCTCGTGCAGGGCGTCGAGCACACGGTCGGTGCCGTGCATCGTGACGGTGAAGTCCTCCCAGGAGGAGTCCTTCCCGGAATCCGGGTCGAAGCGGTTGATGCGGAGGGTGACCTCGAAGGAGGGGATCTCCGCGGCGGAGGCCTCGGGGGCCGGGGTCTTCTCGGCGACGGCGGTCATCAGAACGTACGCTCCTTCGGCTCGTAGCGCGTGATCACGACGGGCTTGGTGCCGAGCCGGATCGAGGTGCCCTCGGCACCCTCCTCACCCTCGAGGGTGCGGTAGTACATCGTGTGGTGCAGGAAGTTGACGTCGTCGCGCTTGTCGAAGTCCTCGCGGAAGTGGCCGCCGCGGGACTCCTTGCGGTACAGCGCACCGAGTGCGACGGTCTCCGCGAGATCCAGCAGGAAGCCGAGCTCCACGGCCTCGAGCAGGTCGAGGTTGTAGCGCAGGCCCTTGTCCTGGACGGCGACGGTCTCGTAGCGCTTCTTGAGCGCCTCGATGTCCGCGAGCGCCTTCCGGCAGGTCTCCTCGGTGCGGAACACCTGGACGTGGGCGTCCATGGTCTCCTGCAGGTCGCGGCGGATGTCCGCGACGCGGTCCTCGGTGGCCGGGCGGTCGCGGAGACGCTGCAGCAGCTCGACCGTCGGGATCTCGACGCCCTCGGGCAGCTCGGGGGACTCGACCGTCGCCGCGTGCTCCGCGGCGGCGATGCCGGCGCGGCGACCGAAGACGTTGATGTCCAGCAGCGAGTTCGTGCCCAGGCGGTTGCCGCCGTGCACGGACACGCAGGCCACCTCGCCCGCGGCGTACATGCCGGGGATGACGTCCTCCGCGTTGCGGAGCACCTCGCCGCGGATGTTCGTGGGGATGCCGCCCATGGCGTAGTGCGCGGTGGGGAACACCGGCACCGGCTCCGTGTACGGCTCCACACCCAGGTAGGTGCGGGCGAACTCGGTGATGTCCGGGAGCTTCGCGTCGATGTGCGCGGGCTCGAGGTGGGTGAGGTCCAGCAGCACGTAGTCCTTGTTCGGACCGCAGCCGCGGCCCTCGCGCACCTCGTTGGCCATCGCGCGGGCGACGACGTCGCGCGGGGCGAGGTCCTTCAGCGTCGGCGCGTAGCGCTCCATGAAGCGCTCCATGTTGCTGTTGCGCAGGATCGCGCCCTCGCCGCGGGCCGCCTCGGAGAGCAGGATGCCCAGGCCCGCGAGGCCCGTCGGATGGAACTGGAAGAACTCCATGTCCTCGAGCGGGATGCCGCGGCGCAGCACCATGGCGGGGCCGTCGCCGGTCAGCGTGTGCGCGTTCGAGGTGGTCTTGAAGACCTTGCCGAAGCCGCCGGAGGCGAAGACCACGGACTTCGCACGGAAGACGTGGATCTCGCCGGTCGCGAGCTCGTAGGTGACCACGCCGGAGGCGCGGACGCCCTCGTCGGTGCGAGGGTCGCCGGTCATGAGGACGTCGAGCACGTAGTACTCGTTGAAGAACTCCACCTGCTGCTTCACGCAGTTCTGGTAGAGGGTCTGGAGGATCATGTGGCCGGTGCGGTCCGCGGCGTAGCAGGCGCGGCGCACGGGCGCCTCGCCGTGCTCACGCGTGTGGCCGCCGAACCGGCGCTGGTCGATCTTGCCCTCGGGCGTGCGGTTGAACGGCAGGCCCATCTTCTCGAGGTCGAGCACCGCGTCGATGGCCTCCTTGGCCATGACCTCGGCGGCGTCCTGGTCCACCAGGTAGTCGCCGCCCTTGACGGTGTCGTAGGTGTGCCACTCCCAGTTGTCCTCCTCGACGTTGGCGAGGGCGGCGCACATGCCGCCCTGCGCCGCGCCGGTGTGGGAGCGGGTGGGGTAGAGCTTGGTGACGACGGCGGTGCGGGCGCGCTTGGAGGCCTCGAGGGCGGCGCGCATGCCGGCGCCGCCGGCGCCCACGATCACCACGTCGTAGTCATGAGTCTGCATGGTCGGTGAGTGCTCCGTTTCGATCGCGATATGCGGGACGGCCGAGCCGTCAGCCCTGGCAGACGGCGGGCAGGAGGCTGGGCTCCGCGCCGGCCGGGCAGGGGTTGAAGGTGAAGATCACGAGGGTGCCGAGCACGATCGTGACGACCACGGCGACGAGCAGCAGGCCCTTGAGGACCAGGCGCGGCGTCGAGGAGCGGGCGTAGTCGTTGATGATCGTGCGCACGCCGTTGCCGCCGTGGATGAGGCCGAGCCACAGCATGAGCAGGTCCCAGACCTGCCAGAAGGGGTTGGCCCACTTGCCGGCGACGAAGGCGAAGTCGATGCCCTTGACGCCGAGGCCCAGCCAGAGGTTCACGAAGAGGTGGCCGAAGATGAGGATCACGAGCAGGGCGCCCGAGGCGCGCATGAACATCCACGAGAGCATCTCGGTGTTCACGCCGCGCTGGCCGGTGCGGCGGTAGCGCGTGGTGGGATCGGGGATCCGCGTGGGGGAGGTCTGTGCGCTCATGGTCAGGCTCCGAACATGTGCATGAGGTGGCGGGGGAGGAAGCCGGCCATGAGGACCACCCACAGCACGACGACGCCCCAGAACAGGCCGCGCTGGTGCTTGGTGCCCTTCGACCAGAAGTCCACCAGGATGATGCGGAGGCCGTTCAGCGCGTGGAACACCACGGCGCCCACCAGGCCGATCTCGCCGAGGCCGAACACCACCGTCTTGTAGTGCCCGATCACCTCGTTGTACGCCTCGGGGGAGACACGCACGAGGGCGGTGTCGAGGACGTGGACGAGCAGGAACAGGAAGATGAGCATCCCTGAGATGCGGTGAGCGACCCAGGACCACATGCCCTCGCGTCCGCGATACAGCGTCCCGGATTGGGCGGAAGCCACGGAGTTCCTCCAGAAGCGTCGGTTGAGTCGTCGGCGGACGGGATGACGGGCGGGCCCGCAGGGGCCTGTCGCGCCGCACCCGGCCCGACGGCTGCAGGGCCCGCACTGGGGACCCGCAGAGGGCCGGTTCACGACACGGCGACATCATCATCGCCCCCGACAGGGGCCCCGCCAGCGTAACACCATGACGTGCGCTTTCTGTCCCGCGCGCGGCGGTGTCGGGTCGGTCCCCGGCGCCTCCACGGAGGGGTCGCAGGACGCCGCTACCCTGGCCGCATGCCCGAGGCCCCCTTCGTCCCCGTCATCCCCGCAGGCGGCTCCGGCTCCAGACTGTGGCCGCTCTCACGGCGTGAGCGCCCCAAGTTCCTGCTCGATCTGACCGGCACCGGATCCTCCCTGCTCGAGCAGACGATCGAGCGCCTGCTCCCGCTGGCCGACGCCCCTCCCGTGGTCGTCACCGGCGCCGTGCACCGGGCCGCGGTCGAGGAGCAGGCCGCCGGGCGCGCGCGCGTGATCGCGGAGCCCTCGCCGCGCAACTCGATGCCCGCGATCGCGCTCGCCGCCGCCGTCGTCGAGCGGGAGATGCCGGACGCCGTCATCGGCTCCTTCGCCGCGGACCATCTGGTCGCCGACACCGCCGCCTTCGCCGAGGACGTCCGCGCCGCGCGCGCCGCCGCGGAGGACGGCCACCTCGTCACCCTCGGCATCGTCCCCACGCACCCGGCGACGGGCTTCGGCTACATCGAGCGCTCCACCGCGCCGGTGGCGTCCGTCCTCGAGCGCGCGGGGGCGCTGCCCGTCTCCCGGTTCGTCGAGAAGCCGACCCGGGAGGTCGCGGAGGAGTTCCTCGCCTCGGGCCGGTTCCTGTGGAACGCCGGCATGTTCGTGGTCCGCGCGCGGGTCCTGCTCGACGAGCTGGCCGTGCAGATCCCGCCGCTCCCCGAGGGTGTGCGCAGGATCGCCGCGGCCCGCGGCACCGCGCAGGAGCAGGAGGTGCTCGAGGAGGTCTGGCCCTCGCTGCTCTCGATCGCGATCGACCACGCGCTCGCGGAGCCGCTCGCCGCGCGCGGCCGCGTGGCCGTGGTGCCGGCCCGCTTCGACTGGGACGACGTCGGCGACTTCGCCGCGCTGGCGCGGCAGCTGCGCTCGCCGGCGGCCGGCGGCGGCGTCCGGACGGTCGGCGCCGCCGACGGGACCGTCCGCGCGGAAGGTGTCGACGGGGCCGGTGACGGCGCCGGAGGTGGGGGAGATGTCCGGGTGCTGGGCACCGCCACCGTGGATGCCGTCGGCTCCCGGGCCACGGTGTACGGTGCCACGCATCGTCACGTGGCCCTCGTCGGCCTCGACGGGATCACCGTGGTCGATGCCGAGGACGCCCTCCTCGTGCTCGACGAGGACCACGCCCAGGAGCTCACGCGGATCGTCTCCGCCCTGTCCGGCGCCGGGAGGGACGACCTGCGCTGAGGTCCGCGCGGGGACGGGGAGCAGGAGCAGGGCCGGGCGGGGGAGACCCGGCAGTCGCCGCCCGCGACCGCGGGCGGCCAGGATCGAGGGACGGGCCCCAGGGACCGTCCGGAAGGCAGGACGCACGTGCAGGCGCAGCAGGTTCAGCAGGAGCAGCACCCGGGCGGACCGGAGCAGGCGATGCTCGGCCCCGACGGGCTCATCATGCGCACCGTCCACGAGCGCTCCGACCACCTGCGGGGGATCCGCCGCCACCTCCACCGCCACCCCGAGCTCTCCCACGAGGAGCACGGCACCACCGACTACATCGCCGAGCAGCTCGAGGCGCTCGGTCTGAAGCCCGTGCGCATGCCGCGCACCGGTCTCATCTGCGACGTGCCCGGCAGCGACCCCTCCCTGAAGCCCGTCGCCCTGCGCGCGGACATGGACGCGCTGGGGATCCCCGAGCTCTCCACCGTCTCCTTCCGCTCGAGCGTCGAGGGCGTCTCCCACTCGTGCGGACACGACGTGCACATGAGCGCCGTGCTCGGCGCGGCCATGGCCCTCGTGCGGGTCGCCGAGGAGGGGCACCTGCGCCGCGGGGTGCGCCTGATCTTCCAGCCCTCCGAGGAGCGCCACCCCTGCGGCGCGCTCGAGCTGATCGGCGAGGGTGTGCTCGACGGCGTCGACTCGATCTTCGCCCTGCACTGCGACCCGGGCGTCGACGTGGGTCACGTGGGGCTCAAGGTCGGCCCGATCACCTCCGCGACCGACCCGGTCACGGTGCAGGTGCGCGGTGCGGGCGGCCACACCTCCCGCCCCCACCTCACGCAGGACCTCGTCTTCGCGCTGAGCTCGATCGCGACCGGCCTGCCCGCGGCCCTCACCCGTCGCATGGACCCCCGCTCGGGCGTGAACCTCACCTGGGGCTCGATCCACGCGGGCTCCGCCTTCAACGCGATCCCCAGCTCGGGCACGCTCGAGGGGACGCTGCGCTGCCTGGACCACGACGCCTGGGACCGCGCGGAGGAGCTGCTCGAGGAGCTCCTCGCCGATCTCGTGCGGCCGTGGGGCGTCGAGGCCCGCGTGACCCATGACCGCGGCGTGCCGCCGGTCTCGAACTCCGCCTCCTCGACCGCGGTGCTCGAGGCCGCCGCCTCCGCCGTGCTGGGCCGCGCGAACGTGGACCCCACCGCGCAGTCCCTGGGCGGCGAGGACTTCGCGTGGTACCTCGAGAAGGTGCCCGGCGCGCTCGCCCGGCTCGGCACGCGCACGCCCGGCGGTCGCAGCTACGACCTCCACATGGGGGACCTCATGATCGACGAGCGCGCGATCGGCAACGGCGCCGCGGTGCTCGCCACGGCGTGCCTGCAGCGCGACCTCGTCGCGCAGCGCGGCTGAGGCGCCGCGCCCCCGGCCGAGCACGACGGTCGCCTGCCGGCCATCTGCCCGTCGCCCGCGCGACGATTTCATAACGGTTCGAGACCGGGACCGCGACGGCGTCTCACGGAGTGTGCGGCGCGGCTAGTCTCCGGAGGACTGCGACGTGGTGACGCCCGACACCGGGCGCGTCCGGCATCCCTTTCCTCGGAGGAACTTCATGAAGAGCATCTCGCGCGCGATCGCCCTCACGGGCGCCGGCATCCTGACCCTGGCGGCCTGCGGCGCCCCGCCCGAGGAGTCCGCCTCCTCCGGTGGCAGCGACGGCGGCTCCGGGGCGACCTCGGACTTCAAGGCCTGCATGGTCTCCGACTCCGGCGGCTTCGACGACAAGTCGTTCAACGAGTCCGGCTTCACCGGGCTGACCGCCGCGAAGGAGAAGCTCGGCATCGAGACCTCCACCGCCGAGTCCACCGACCCGGCCCAGTTCGCGACGAACATCGACAACCTGGTCTCCCAGGACTGCAACCTCATCTTCACCGTGGGCTTCCTCCTCGCCCCGGCCACGGGCACCGCCGCCCAGGCCAACGAGGACGTCGAGTTCGCGATCATCGACTCCACCGCGCAGGACGCCGACGGCAACGCGATCGAGGTCGACAACGTCAAGCCGCTCTCCTTCGACACCGCACAGGCGGCCTACCTCGCCGGCTACGTCGCCGCGGGCACCTCGAAGACCGGCAAGGTCGCCACCTACGGTGGCATGCAGATCCCGACCGTCACCATCTTCATGGACGGCTTCGCGGACGGCGTCGCCAAGTACAACGAGGTCCACAAGGCCGACGTGCAGCTCATGGGCTGGGACAAGGACACCCAGAAGGGCTCCTTCACCGGCGACTTCGAGGACCAGTCCAAGGGCAAGGCGCTCTCCGACACCTTCTATTCCCAGGGCGCGGACATCGTCATGCCGGTCGCCGGTCCCGTCGGCTCCGGCACCCTCGCCTCCGCGAAGGAGGCCGACGGCCGCTACGTCGTGTGGGTCGACTCCGACGGCTACGAGTCCGTGGACGACGATGCCGCGAAGCCGCTCATCCTCACCTCGGTCATGAAGGGCATCGCCCCCGCCGTCGAGGACGTCGCGACCGCCGCCTCCTCCGACGAGTTCTCCAACGAGCCCTACGTGGGCACGCTCGAGAACGAGGGCGTGGGCCTCGCCCCGTACCACGACCTCGACGCCCAGGTCCCCGACGAGCTCAAGTCCGAGGTGGACCAGCTCAAGGCCGACATCATCTCCGGGAAGATCACCGTCGAGTCCGACGCCTCCCCGCAGAACCTCGGCTGAGACCGCACCACCAGGTGGCCGCCGCCCCCGTCGAGACCCTCGACGGAGGCGGCGGCCACGCCCCTGCGGTGCCGCCCCGGCACCGCCCACCCCGACGGAGAGAGCAGGCGTGAAGCTCGAGCTCAGAGGGATCACGAAGGTCTTCGGCACCTTCGTGGCCAACGACGCGATCGACCTCGTGGTCGAGCCCGGAGAGATCCACTCCCTGCTGGGGGAGAACGGCGCGGGCAAATCCACCCTCATGAACGTGCTGTACGGGCTCTACCGGCCCGACGGCGGCGAGATCCTCCTGGACGACGAGCCCGTCCGCTTCAGCGGCCCCGGCGACGCGATGCGCGCCGGCATCGGCATGGTGCACCAGCACTTCATGCTCGTGCCGCCCTTCACCGTCGCCGAGAACGTCATGCTCGGCAACGAGCCCGGCACCTTCGGGTTCCTCGACCTCGCCTCCGCCCGCCGCACCGTGCGCGAGCTCTCCGCCCGCTTCGGCTTCGACATCGACCCCGACGCCGTGGTCGAGGACCTGCCCGTCGGCGCCCAGCAGCGCGTGGAGATCATCAAGGCCCTCTCGCGCCAGGCGAAGGTCCTCGTGCTCGACGAGCCCACCGCCGTGCTCACCCCGCACGAGACCGACGAGCTCATGGGCATCATGCGCCAGCTGCGGGACGAGGGCACCTCGATCGTCTTCATCACGCACAAGCTCCGCGAGGTCAAGGCCGTCGCGGACCGCATCACCGTGATCCGCCGCGGCCGGATCGTCGGCACCGCCGATCCCTCCGCGGACCAGACCGAGCTCGCCTCCCTCATGGTGGGCCGCTCCGTCGCCCTCGACCTCGACAAGGCCCCCGCCGCCCCCGGCGAGGTGGCCCTCGAGGTGCGCGGCCTCGGCGTGACCGACGCCGACGGCGTCGTGCTCCTGGACGACGTGGACCTCGACGTGCACCGCGGCGAGGTGCTCGGCGTCGCGGGCGTGCAGGGCAACGGCCAGACCGAGCTCACCGAGGCCCTGCTGGGCCTGCAGAAGGGCGCCCGCGGCTCGATCCGCCTCGACGGCGCCGAGCTCGTGGGCCGCAGCACCCGCCAGATCCTCGACGCGGGCGTGGGCTTCGTGCCCGAGGACCGCACCCATGACGCGCTCGTCCCCGACTTCTCCGTGGCGGAGAACCTCGTCCTGGACCAGCACCACCGCGCGCCCTACGCGACCGGCGTGCTCCTGCACCCCGAGGCCGTGCGCCGCCGCGCGACCGCGGAGGTCGAGGAGTTCGACGTCCGCACCGGATCGATCGACGACGCCGTCTCGACCCTCTCCGGCGGCAACCAGCAGAAGGTCGTCATGGCCCGCGCCCTGGGCCGCGACCTCTCCCTGTTCATCGCCTCCCAGCCCACCCGCGGCGTGGACGTGGGCTCGATCGAGTTCCTCCACCGCCGCATCGTCGCCGAGCGCGACAAGGGCACCCCGGTCATCATCGTCTCGACCGAGCTCGACGAGGTCATCCAGCTCTCCGACCGGATCGCCGTGATGTACCGCGGCGGGATCCTCGGCATCGTCCCCGCGGACGAGGACCGTGACGTGCTGGGCCTCATGATGGCCGGCTACACCGCGGAGGCCGCCCGCGAGGCGGTCGCCGCGGGCGCCCGCACCAGCGACACCACGCTCGCCGACGAAGGAGACATCGTATGAGCGCCCCCACCGAGGGCCAGGCGCCCGCGGTCGCCCCCGGCA
The DNA here is from genome assembly GCF_039526185.1 of Brachybacterium rhamnosum. NCBI lineage: Bacteria > Bacillati > Actinomycetota > Actinomycetes > Micrococcales > Dermabacteraceae > Brachybacterium > Brachybacterium rhamnosum. The sequence continues at coordinate 1,022,480 of NZ_BAAAIS010000003.1, read as the reverse complement.
CCGCCACGCAGCCCGGCGACCCCGGCACCCCCGGAGCCGAGGCCGCCGAGCGCTCCGCCGGCTCGGTGCTGCAGTCGATCGCGCGCAGCAACGTGCTCGTCGTCGTGCTCGCCTTCGTCTTCGCCTTCGTCGTCGGCTCCGTGCTGATCCTCGTCTCCGACGTGGACGTGCGCGCCGCGGCAGGCTACTTCCTCTCCCGTCCGGGCGACCTCATCGGCGCCTCCTGGACGGCGATCACCGAGGCCTACGCGGCGATGTTCCGCGGGGCCGTCTTCGACCTCCCCGGCGCGCGCAAGGTCGCCGGCGACATCGCCGAGCGCGGCGGCAGCGGGCTGTACCTGCTGGGCCCCGCCTTCCTGCGCGGCATCAAGCCGCTGCTGGAGACCCTCACCGTCGCGACCCCGCTGATCATCGCCTCCGTCGGCATGGCGGTCTCCTTCCGCTCGGGCCTGTTCAACATCGGCGGCACCGGCCAGCTGATCGTCGGCGCGACCGCCGCGGGCTACGTCGGCTTCGCGATCGACCTCCCCGTCGTGATCCACCTGCTCGTCTGCATCCTCGCGGCGATCGTCGCAGGCGGCCTCTACGGCGGCATCGCCGGCTTCCTCAAGGCCCGCTTCGGCGCGAGCGAGGTCATCACGACGATCATGCTGAACTGGATCGCGACCTACGCCCTCGCCTTCGCGCTGACCACCTCCGCCTTCACGGGCGCGAACAAGGCCCAGCCCACCTCTCCCGCGATCGCGGGGACCGCGCGCCTCCCGCTCCTCGCGGGCGACCAGTACCGCCTCCACCTGGGCCTGGTCATCGCACTCCTCGCCGTCGTCTTCCTGTGGTGGCTCATGAGCCGCTCCACTCTGGGCTTCCGCTTCCGCGCCGTGGGATCGAACCCGCGCGCCGCGGAGGTCGCCGGCATAGACGTGGGCCGCAGCGCGATCGGCGTCATGGTCGTCGCGGGCGCCCTCGTGGGCCTCGCGGGCGGTGTGCACGTGCTCGGCACGGAGCAGCGGCTGACCGGCTCGATCGCCGGCTCCATCGGCTTCGACGCGATCACCGTCGCCCTGCTGGGCCGCTCCGGCCCCGTCGGGATCCTGCTCGCGGGCGTGCTCTTCGCGGGGCTCTCCACGGGCGGGCGGTTCATGGAGTCCGCGCAGGGCGTCCCGATCGACCTCGTGCAGGTCATCCAGGCGCTCGTGGTGCTCTTCATCGCGGCGCCGCCGCTCGTGCGCTTCCTCGTGGGCCTCGGCGGCGTGGACCGCCCCCGCGCGCCGCGCCGACGCACCGCGACCGGCGCGCACGCCGCCCCGGTCCTCGCGGCCGACGCCGCCGCGGTCGCCGCCGCGGAGGGGCCCGCCGCCCCGCGCGAGGGCGCCCACCGCGCCCCGGTCGAGCCCGCGGCCGACGGCGGGGCGCAGCCGCCGGGTCCGCCCGGCGATCCCGCGGAACCCGTCGGCCCTGTCGACTCGGCCGATCCCGCTGACCCCGCCGGCACCCACAGCACCGTGGACCCCAGCGGCCCCGACGCCCCGAAGGGGGAGGACGCATGAGCACCCTCGTCCAGGACCCGGGCCCCGCGACCGCGGACGCCCCCGTCGTCCCCGTGCGAACCTCCGAGCGGCTGCGCTCCTGGTGGCACCTGCCCACCGCGCTGACCGTGCTCGCCCTCGCGGCGCTGCTCGTCTTCGGCCTCGGCTCGCCCGCGGCCGACTCCACGACCTTCCGCCTCGCCGTCGAGGGCGACCTCAACCCCGGCGGCATCGTCCCCGGGGACGTGGCGATCCCGGCGCGGGTGCTAGCGATCGTCCTCGCGGCGCTCTGCCTCGTCATCGCGGGCGTGCTCTGGTGGGCCTCGGCGACGGTGACCGCGCTGGGTCGTTGGCGCACCGCGCTCGTGGTCGTCTTCGGGCTGCTGTGGGTGATCGCCTTCCTCGACTGGGCCTTCCACGGCGCGACCGTCGACGTCGGCGCCATGCTGCAGACCATGATGGTGCTCGCGGTGCCGCTCGCCTTCGGCGCCCTCTCCGGCGTTCTCTCCGAGCGCTCCGGCGTCATCAACATCGCGATCGAGGGCCAGCTGCTCATGGGCGCCTTCGGCGCCGTGCTCGTGGGCTCGATGGTGGGCAGCCCCTGGGCGGGCCTGATCGCCGCGCCCGTCATGTCCCTCCTGATCGGCGTGCTGCTCGCCCTGTTCGCCGTCGGCTACCGGGTCCAGCAGATCATCGTCGGCGTCGTCCTCAACGTCTTCGCGATCGGCCTGACGAGCTTCTTCTTCGGCACCGTCATGAAGCAGAACCCGCAGATGTTCAACCAGCCGCTGCGCCTGCCGACCCTGCGCATCCCGCTGCTCGCCGACCTCCCCGTGATCGGGCGGGTGCTGTTCGAGCAGAACATCCTTGTCTATCTCATGTGGATCATCGTCGCGGTGCTCACCGTCGCCCTGTTCCGCACCCGCTGGGGCCTGCGCGTGCGCGCCGTCGGCGAGCACCCCCGCGCCGCGGACACCGTCGGCATCAACGTCAATGGCACCCGCTGGGGCAACGTGCTGCTGGGCTCCGCCGTCGCGGGCCTCGGCGGGGCGACCCTCACCATCGGCACGGGCGTCGCCTTCGGCGAGGAGATGAGCGCGGGCAAGGGCTACATCGCCCTCGCCGCGATGATCCTGGGCCGCTACCACCCGGTGGGCGCGCTCGCCGCGGCGCTCCTGTTCGCCTTCACCGACGCCCTCCAGCTGCGGCTCGGCACCCTGCCCACCGGCAGCGGCGCCGGCATCCCCAGCCAGTTCCTGCTCATGCTCCCGTACATCGTCACCCTCTTCGCCGTCGCCGGCGTCGTGGGCCGGGTGCGCGTCCCGGCCGCCGACGGCGTGCCCTACGTGAAGCAGTGACCATGGGGGAGCAGGCGATGACGGCGAACGGCACCGGAGACGGCGCCGGCACGGCCGACGGTCGGGCCGGCGAGGAGTTCGCGGAGCTGCTCGCCGCCGCCCGCGAGATCGCCGAGCGCGCCTACACCCCGTACTCGCACTTCCGGGTGGGCGCCGCCGCGCTCACCGAGGACGGCCGTCTCGTGCGCGGCTGCAACGTGGAGAACGCCGGCTACGGCGTGACCCTGTGCGCCGAGTGCGGGCTCATCAGCGAGCTCGTCGCCGGAGGCGGCGGCCGGCTCTCCCGCTTCGTGTGCGTGGGCGGGGACGAGCACCTGGGCCGGGACGAGCGGCAGGTCGTCATGCCCTGCGGGCGCTGCCGGCAGCTGCTCTCCGAGCACGCGGGGGAGAGCCTGGTGGTGCTCACCCCCGCCGGACCGTGCACCATGGACGAGGTGCTCCCGCAGGCCTTCGGGCCCGCGGACCTCGAGCTTCCCTGACACCGCCGCCGACACCGCTCCTGAGGAGACCGATGAACCAGCCCGCCCCCGCCGTCGAGCCCTTCGACGCGGTCGACGTCATCCGCACCAAGCGGGACGGCCGCACCCTCGAGCCCTCCCAGATCGACTGGGTCATCGACGCCTACACCCGCGGCGTCGTCGCCGAGGAGCAGATGGCCGCGCTCGCCATGGCCGTCTTCCTCAACGGCATGGACCGCTCCGAGATCGCACGCTGGACCGCCGCGATGATCGCGAGCGGCGAGCGCATGGACTTCTCCGCGCTCGCGAAGCCCACCACGGACAAGCACTCCACCGGCGGCGTGGGGGACAAGATCACCCTCCCGCTCGCCCCGCTCGTCGCCTCCTTCGGCGTCGCCGTCCCGCAGCTCTCCGGCCGCGGCCTCGGCCACACGGGCGGCACGCTCGACAAGCTCGAGGCGATCCCCGGCTGGCGCGCCGCGCTCAGCAACGACGAGATGATGCGCCAGCTCGACGAGGTGGGCGCCGTGATCTGCGCGGCCGGCTCGGGCCTCGCCCCGGCGGACAAGAAGCTCTACGCCCTGCGCGACGTCACCGGCACCGTCGAGGCGATCCCGCTCATCGCGAGCTCGATCATGTCCAAGAAGATCGCCGAGGGCACGGCCGCGCTCACGCTCGACGTGAAGACCGGCGCCGGGGCGTTCATGACCGACGAGGCCGACGCCCGCGAGCTCGCCCGCACGATGGTGGACCTCGGCACCGACGCGGGCGTGCGCACCGTCGCCCTGCTCACCGACATGTCCGCGCCGCTCGGCCGCACCGCCGGCAACGGCCTCGAGGTGCGCGAGTCCCTCGAGGTGCTCGCGGGCGGCGGCCCGGCCGACGTCGTCGAGCTCACCGTCGCCCTCGCCCGCGAGATGCTCGAGGCCGCGGGCGTGCACGACGCGGACGTCGAGGCGGCGCTGCGCGACGGCCGCGCGATGGACTCCTGGCGCGCGATGATCGCCGCCCAGGGCGGGGACGTGGACGCCCCGCTGCCCACGGCGAAGCACGTCGAGGAGCTGCGCGCGACCGAGGACGGCGTGGTGACGGGGCTCGACGCGATGGGCGTGGGCGTCGCCGCCTGGCGGCTCGGAGCGGGCCGCTCCCGCCCGGGCGAGGCCGTGCAGGCCGCCGCGGGCGTCGAGATCGAGAAGCACCTCGGCGACGAGGTGCGCGCCGGGGACGTCCTCGCGCGCCTGCACACGGACACCCCCGAGCGGGTGGCCCGCGCGCTCGAGGCGATCGAGGGCTCCTGGACCCTCGCCGCTCCCGGCACCGCCCTGCCCGAGCGCCGCATCGTCATGGACCGCATCGCCTGACGTCTGGCAGCGGCTGCACCACGGCCACCGTCCCGCAGGCGCGGGGCGGGGGCCGTGTCACGTGCAGAGGCGGTGCGTCCGCGACGCCGCGGCCCTCAGGCCCGTCGCAGCGCCGGCAGGATGTGCTCGGTCATGAGCGGGGCGAGGCGGGGACCGGGAGCCGGGTCCTCGATGCTGATCCAGCGGTGGTCCGCGAGCTCGGCGCGCACCGCGAGCGGCTCCGGCAGGGCCGTGCGGCAGCGGAACACGGTCGAGCGCACGCGCGTGCCGGGCTCGTTCGCGGCGACCGCCTCGAACTCGCCGAGCACCTCGAGGTCCTCCGCGCGCAGCCGCACGCCGATCTCCTCCTCGACCTCCCGCAGGGCCGCCTCGAGCGGGCTCTCCCCGGGCTCGAGCTTCCCGCCCACCTGCATGTAGGAGCCGGTGCCGCGCTTGCGGACCGTCAGCAGCTCCTCGCCGCCGCTCCCCTCGCGGAGGAAGGCCACGGCCGTGATCTCGAGGACCGTGGGCGCCCCGGCGGTCCAGCGCTGGCGACGCTCCGCCTCGGCGAGCTGGGTGAGGCGGCGCAGCAGCGCCGTCCCCTCGTGCAGCCCCACCGGCCGCATCCCCGCACCGCGCCAGCGCTCGAGGTCGCCCCGCTGCTCCCGGGCGAGGGCCCAGCCGCGGCGCAGCAGCGTGAGCGGCGGCTTGCGTCCCTCGCGGAGGTCACGGGTGAGGCGCAGCGCGAACACCACGGGCACCGGCCGGTGCAGCACGATCGCGTCCGCGAGCAGGCCCAGCGCCTGCAGCGGGGCGATGAGCTCCGCGGCGAAGATCCCCTCGGCGATGACGAGCTCCGCGCCGTCGACGTCGAGCGTGGTGGTGCCCGTGCGGCGGGAGCGGGGGATCGAGTAGACGGGCACCTGAGCGCGCCCCTCGTGGGCGAGGGAGACGAGCGCCTCGAGCGCGGCCCCGGCGTCCCAGGAGGCCGGGTCGTCCCAGTCGACGATGCCGAAGCGACGGGGGAGGGAGGGATCGTCGTGGTCCCGGTAGAACTCGTCCAGCGGCACCGTGGGGAGCCCGGCGCGGCGGGACATCTCGCCCTTCCCGCTGCCTGAGGGCCCGGCCACGATGACGATCCGGCGCGGCAGGCTGGAGGCGGCAGCGGGAGCGGTCATGGACGTCGATTCTAGGCGCGGCGCCGGGCCTCGCTGGCCCGACACGGGACTGATGCACGTCGAGGTGACCGTCAAGGAACCGTCCGGGCGCGGGGTGGCGAGCAGCAGATCGAGGACGTGGAGCCCCGTCCCTGGCTCTCGTCGTCCCCGCCGAGCCGGCTGCTGTCGGGATCGACGTCGGACCCGCCCACGCGAGGACGGGGACACCGATCCGCATACGTGCCGGTCCCGGGGCGGGCACCACGTTCCCGGGATCGCTCAGGCGATCGTGAGCACGACCTTGCTGGATCCGCGGCCCGCCGCCGCCTCGAAGGCGGCCTCCGCCTGGTCGAGGGGGAACTCGTCGCTGATCACCTGCTCGGCCTCGGGCGTGGTCGCGAGCAGCTCCACGGCGCGCTCGATCTCGTCGACGAAGCGGAAGGTGCCGCGGTAGTCGATCTCACGGGTGACGAGGGCCGCGAGGGTCACCTGGACGGGGGTCGTGGGCAGGTTGCCCACCTGCACGACCACGGAGGCGCGGGCGGCGTTGCGCAGGATCCCCTCGAGGGAGGGGGCGACGCCGGCGGCCTCGAAGGCGACGGTGGACTCCTCGTCGAGGTCGTCGGGGGACTCGGCGGCGACGTCGGCCCCGAGGGTGAGCGCGCGCTCGCGGGCCACCTCGGAGAGGTCCACCGCGGTGATGCGGCGGGCGCCCGCGGCGCGGGCCGCGAGCACGACGAGCAGGCCCACGGGGCCGCAGCCGCTCACGAGCACGTGCTGGCCGGTGACGTCCCCGGCGCGGGAGACGGCGTGCATGGCGACGCCGAGCGGCTCGGCGAGCACGGCCCGCCGGGTCGAGAGGCCCTCGGGGAGCGGCACGACCTGGTCCGCGTCGACGGTGACCGACTCGGCGAAGGCGCCGTCGGTGTGCGGCTCGTGCTGGGCGGAGCCGAAGTAGGTCAGCTGCGGGTGGAGGTTCTCGCGGCCGGCGAGGCGCTCGGGGAGCTCGCCGTGCGTGCGGGCCGGGTGGACGGTGACGCCCTGGCCCACGGCGAGGCCGGTGACGCCCTCGCCGAGCTCCGCCACGCGGCCGGAGATCTCGTGGCCGAGCACGAAGGGGTGGCGCATGAGGGCGGTGCCGGTGCCGCCGTGCTTCCAGTAGCCGAGGTCCGATCCGCAGATGCCGCCGTACTCGACGGCGATGCGGACCTGGCCGGGGCCGGGCGGGACGATCTCTCGCTCGGCGAGGCGGAGGTCGCGGACGGCGTGGATCTCGAGGCTGCGCATGAGGGGGGTCCTTCCAGGATCGGGATGGGTCGTTCGGTGGGTGGGGTGGTCAGCGGGGGACGGCGAAGCCGGCGGCGGCGGTCATGTGCGCGTCCATCGCGGCGGCCGCGGCGGCGGCGTCCCCGGCGAGGATCGCGGTGACGACGGCGCTGTGCTCGTCGTGCTCGGCGCCGACGAGGCCGCGCTGCTCACGGGTCACGCGCAGCTCGCGCATGGCCCGGAACAGCGGCCCGCTCACGGCGTCGAGCACGCCCTGCAGGGCGAGGTTGCCGGAGAGGCGGGCGACGAGCGCATGGAGCTCGAGGTCCAGCCGCGGGTACTCCTCGGCGTCGCCGAGCGCCTCCCCCATCCGGGCGAGCAGCTCCTCGAGCTGCTCGCGCCCGGCGGGATCGGCGGCGAGGCGATCCGCCGCGAGGGAGGCCGCGCGCACCTCGAGCGGAGCACGGAGGTCCATGAGCACGAGGAAGCCGTCCCCGGGGGTGTCGCGGATCGCGCGGGAGAGGTAGAAGCGCACGATCGAGCTGTCCGGGGGCCGGACGCGGGCGGCACGGCCGTTGCTGATCTCGACGATGCCGAGGGCCGCGAGGGCGGAGAGCGCCTCGCGCACCACGGCCTTGGAGACCCCGAACCGCTCCGCGAGGGTTCCCGCGGAGGGGAGGGCGTCCCCGGCGCCGAGGTGCTCGTCGTCGATGAGCGCGAGCACCGCGTCCCGTGCCCGGTCCACCAGGGTCTCGCGGGACAGGCCTACGGAGCCGTCGGCCGTCGAGGACGCCGCGAGATGGCGGCGGGCGGCGTCGCCGAGCGGGAAGCCCGCGCCCTCGACGGCGGTCTCAGAAGGCATTGACCAGTCCGATCACGCCCACCGCGATGATCGCCGCGGCGGAGATCCACAGCATGACCTCCGTGGGGCGGCCGTCGCGGATCCGCGGGTCCGTCTGGGTGCGCGCGAGGTAGACCGTCGCGATGGCGGCACCGATCAGGTACACCGCGTTGAGGATGCCGGCGATGATCACGAGCAGCAGCGGGGAGGAGGCGATGGTGCCCAGCAGGCCCCAGCCGATCGGCAGGATGATCATGATGATCCGCTGCCAGCGGTTCCGGGCGGTCTGGTCGCGCCAGTCGTAGGCGCCGAAGACGGCGAGGGTCTGGCCCACGATCCGGCTGAGGCTCGGGACGTTCGCGAGGATCGTCTTGAACAGCGCGAGCCCGGCGCCCACGAGGAAGAGCACGCCGCCCCAGGTGCCGACGGCGGAGTCGAAGATCGAGGAGATCGTCACCATGACCTCGTTGCCCTCGGGGACGAGCCCCTGCGGGTGCAGCACGGCCGCGCCGAGCACGTAGAAGGCGGCGGTGGAGGCGGTGTAGACGACCCAGCTGACCCAGGCGTCGACCTTCATGACGGAGATCCAGCCGCGGGCGCGGGTGACCCAGCCGGGGGTGCCGTCGTTCGGGCCGGTCCAGGCGGCGTAGCCCTTCTCGACGACCCAGTAGGTGTAGGCGGTGGTCTCGCCGGCGCCCACGCCGGTCATGCCGAACATGGCGATGGCGACGCCGATCGCGCCCGCCGCGACCTGGAAGCGCAGGCCGCCGCCGAGGTCGCCGAGCGTCCAGGCGAACTGCGTGCCCTGGAGCAGGAAGACCATGGCGATCGCGAAGAGCGTCACGGCCAGGACGAGCACGGTGGAGATGCGCTCGACGACCGCGTAGCGGTTCAGGGAGTGGATGGCGATCGCGACGACGACGAGGATCGCGACCCAGGTGCCGATCGAGAGCAGCGAGTACGGCTCGGGGCCGATCGGCAGGAGCGAGGAGAAGGCGAAGGCCGAGGCGCTGATGACGCCCGCCTGGCCGATGAAGAACTGCAGGAGCATGAGCAGCTGGAGCCAGGCGATCCAGCCGCGCCTCCCGATCCTGGGCGGGACGTCGTCGTAGCCGTCCACGGCGGTGCGGCCGGTGGAGATGGACCAGCGGGCGAGCTCGATCTGCACCCAGACCTTGAGGAAGGTGGAGACGAGCACGAGCCACAGGAGCATGAAGCCGACGGTCGCGCCGAGGGCGGTGGCGGTCAGCAGCTCGCCGGAGCCGACGACGGCGGCGGAGGTGATCATGCCCGGGCCGAGGAACTTCAGCTTGCCCCGCAGGGTGGAGGGCGGCTCGGCGATCTGCGAGCCGTCCACGACGTAGGGGTCCACCTCCTTGGACAGGATGGTGGTGCTGGGGGCGTCCGCGGGGGCGGGGCCGGGGGACGTCGTCATCGACGCTTCTCCTTCGTGGGGCGGGGCGCTCGCGGAGGACCGACGGCGCCGTACTCGCGCAACCTATCAGATAGCTCGACAGGTGTGATGCTGCGGTCCGTCAGTGCTCGATCGTGGGAGGATTCGGGACATGACGAACCCCGCCGCCGGCACCGATCTCGCCGCCCTCATCGACCACACCCTGCTCAAGCCCGAGGCCACCCGCGAGGACGCCCTCGCCCTCGCCCGCGAGGCGGAGGAGCTCGGCACCTACTCCATCTGCGTCTCCCCGTCGATGCTGCCGATCGAGACGACCGTGAAGGTCGCGACCGTCTGCGGCTTCCCCTCGGGTCAGCACGCCCCCTCCATCAAGGCCGCCGAGGCCGCCGACTCCGTGGCCAAGGGCGCCGACGAGGTCGACATGGTCATCAACGTGGGCCTCGCCCGCGCCGGTGAGGACCAGGCGCTCGAGGCGGAGATCCGCGCCGTGCGCGAGGCCGCCCCGGCCCCCGTGGTGCTCAAGGTGATCATCGAGTCCGCCGCGCTCACCGACGAGCAGATCGTCGCCGCCTGCGAGGCCTCCGAGCGCGCCGGCGCCGACTTCGTGAAGACCTCCACCGGCTTCCACCCCGCGGGCGGCGCGAGCGAGCATGCTGTCCAGCTCATGCGAGCGACCGTGGGCGACCGCCTCGGCGTGAAGGCCTCCGGCGGCATCCGCACCCGCGAGGCCGCGGAGGCGATGGTCGCCGCGGGCGCGAGCCGCCTGGGCCTGTCCTCCTCGCGCGCGATCCTCGACGGCGGGACCGGCACCGGCTACTGAGCAGCAGCCCGCACACTCGCGACGGAGGGCGGCCGGGACCACGTGGTCCCGGCCGCCCTCCCGCGTCGGTGCGCTCCTCGAGGCCCCGTGCTCAGGCGCCCGTGAGCGCCGTACGCATGTCCTCCGTGATCGCGGCGAGATGCTCCGCGGCGGCGACGCGGACCGTCCCGAGGGCGGCGTCGCCGGCCCCCGCGGCGACCTCCTCGTGGACCTCGATGTAGCACTTGAGCTTCGGCTCGGTGCCCGAGGGGCGCACGATCACGCGGGCGTCGTCCGCCGTCGCGAGCAGCACGCCGTCGGTCGCGGGGAGGCCCGTGGTCTCCACGGAGCCCTCGGCGAGGTCCTGCACCTCGGTCACCTCGGAGCCCGCGAGGGAGACGGGCGGCCGCTCGCGCAGGCGCGCCATCATGACGTCGCGGTCCGAGAGGTCCGTGACGCGCAGGGACAGCTGCGAGGTCGCGAAGAGCCCGTGCTCGCGGGCGAGCGCGTCGAGCCGCCCCACGAGCGTGGTGCCCTCCGCCTTCGCGTACGCGGCCATCTCCGCGACCATGAGGGCTGCGGAGAGTCCGTCCTTGTCCTTGACGACCTGCGGCAGCACGCAGTACCCGATCGCCTCCTCGTAGCCGAAGACGATGCCGGCGGCGCGGGCGATCCACTTGAAGCCCGTGAGGGTCGTCGCGGCCCTCGCGCCGGCCGCCTCGGCGATCCGGCCCAGCCAGCGGCTCGAGACGACCGAGTTCGCGACCGTGCCCCGATAGCCGTGGCGGCGCAGCAGGTGGTCGCCCAGCAGCACGCCCAGCTCGTCGCCGGTGAGCATCCGCCAGTCCCCGAGGTGCGGGTCGAGGACCGCCGCGGCGCAGCGGTCCGCGTCCGGGTCGTTCGCGACGACGACGTCCGCCTCGACGGTGCGGGCGAGCTCGAGGGCCAGGTCGATCGCACCGGGCTCCTCCGGGTTCGGGAAGGCGACCGTGGGGAAGTCGGGATCCGGGTCCGCCTGCTTGCCGACGGTGTGCACGTCCGTGAAGCCCGTGCGGTGCAGGGCCGCGACGGCCGTCTCGGTGCCCACGCCGTGCATGGCCGTGTGGACGATCCGCACGGACCGCCCGCCGCCCACCTCGGCGAGCGCGGGCAGATCCACGAGGGCGCAGATCGCCTCGAGGTAGTCCTCGACCAGACTGTCGCCGATCATCTCCGGCTCGGCGTCGTGCGGGATCTCCAGCACGGGGCCGACGGCCTCGATGCTCGCGGCGATCTGCGCGTCCGACGGCGGCACGATCTGCACGCCGTTCCCGTCGGCGTCCGCGGCACGGCCGCCGAGGTAGACCTTGTAGCCGTTGTCCGCCGGCGGATTGTGGGAGGCGGTGACGACGATCCCGGCGTCGGCCCCCAGGTGCCGCACGCCGAAGGCGACGAGCGGGGTGGGCAGCGCCCGGTCCAGCAGCTGCACACGGCAGCCCGCCGCGGCCATGATCGCCGCGGAGCGGTGCGCGAAGTCGCGTGAGCGGTGACGGGCGTCGTGCCCGATCACCACGAGCGGCTCCTCGAGCCCGAGCGTGCCCACGAGGTGGTCGGCGAGCCCGCGGGCGGCGCGGGAGACCACCGCGAGGTTCATGCGCAGGGGACCGGGGCCCATGCGGCCGCGCAGGCCGGCCGTGCCGAACTCGAGGGTGCCGGAGAAGGCGTCGGCGATCTCGGCGACGGCCGACTCGTCACCGCCCTCCGCCTGCTCCAGGAGGCTGCCGAGGACCGCGCGGGTCTCGGCGTCGGGGTCGTCGGCGATCCAGGCGCGCGCCCGCTCCTGCAGCTCGGGCGTGAGGACGGCGGCGCTCATGCCGGTGCGTCCTCCGTGCTCGCCCCGGTGATCCGTCGCACGGTCTCGGCGAGCAGGCGGGAGATGCGGGGACCGGCCTCGCGGCCCGCCTGCAGCACCTCCTCGTGGGAGAGCGGCACAGGGGAGATGCCCGCGGCGAGGTTCGTGACGAGCGAGATGCCGAGCACGTCCAGCCCCGCCTCGCGGGCGGCGATCGCCTCGAGCGCGGTGGACATGCCCACCAGGGTCGCGCCGAGGGTGCGCGCCATGCGGACCTCCGCCGGGGTCTCGTAGGCCGGCCCGTGGAACTGCATGTAGACGCCCTCGGGGAGGTCCGGGTCCACCTCGCGGGCGATGTCGCGCAGGGCGGGGGTGTAGACGTCGGTCATGTCCACGAAGGTCGCGCCGCGCAACGGGGTCGCGCCCGTGTGGTTGATCTGGTCGGCGATGAGCACGGGGGTGCCGGGCTCCCACGACGGGTCGATGCCGCCGCAGCCGTTGGTCAGCACGATCGTGCGGCAGCCGGAGGCCGCCGCGGTGCGCACGCCGTGCACGACCGGGTCCACGCCGGCGCCCTCGTAGTAGTGGGTGCGCGCACCGAGCACGAGGGCGTGGGCGCCGCTGCCCTCCACCTCCACGGAGCGCAGGGTGCCCACGTGGCCGGCGACGGCGGGGGCGCGGAAGCCGGGGATCGTGGTCGCGGGGGCCTGCCAGACGGTCTCGCCGAGGAGGTCCGCGGCGCCGGCCCAGCCGGAGCCGAGCACGAGGGCGACGTCGTGCGAGCCGACGCCGCTGGCCTCGGCGATCGCGGCCGCCGCATCACGGGCGAGGAGGTACGGATCAGGGGTCGAATCGCTCATGGGAGAAACCTAGCGCGGGCCGTGCCCGCCGGGGGACGCCCCCGGTCCCTCCGTTGCCGCCCGCGCGGTGCGGGGCCTGGGCGAGAATGGCACCGTGAGCGATTCCACGACCGCGATCCCCGCCGGAGCACCTCGGATCACCGCCGACGACGGCGGCACCCGCCTGGTGGTGATCGGCGGCGGGCCCGGCGGCTACGAGGCAGCGCTCACCGCCGCCCGACTCGGCGCGGAGGTCGTCCTCGTGAGCGCCGGACCCCTCGGCGGGGCCGCGGTGCTCACGGACGTGGTCCCCTCGAAGACCCTCATCGCGACCACGGACGTCCTCGACCTCGTCGCCGGCTCCGCGGCGCTCGGCATCCGCGACGCCGACACCGCCGGCAGCCCCGGCGCAGGGGCGCTCACCGTGGACCTCGCGGCCGTCAACGCGCGCGTGCGCCGGCTCGCCCGGGCGCAGTCCGCGGACGTCACCGCCGCGCTCGCCGAGGCCGGGGTGCGGACGGTCCTCGGGCGCGGGCACCTCCTCACGCCGGGGCTCGTCGCCGTGCATGCCCTGGTCGGGGCAGGAGCGGAGATCGAGCGGATCGAGGCGGACGCCGTGCTGCTGGCCACGGGCGCCCGTCCCCGTAAGCTCGACGGGTCCCCGCCGGACGGCGAGCGGATCCTCTCCTGGACCCAGCTCTACGACCTCGACGAGCTGCCCTCGCACCTGGTCGTCGTCGGCTCCGGCGTGACCGGCGCCGAGTTCGCAAGCGCCTACCGGGCGCTCGGCTGCGAGGTCACGCTCGTCTCCTCGAGGGACCAGGTCCTCCCCGGCAGCGACCGCGACGCCGCGGCGGTGCTCGAGGAGTCCTTCCGTCGCCGCGGCATCACCGTGCGCTCCCGCTCCCGCGCCGCCTCCGCCCGGGTCGAGGGGGACGGGGTGCGGGTCGCCCTCACCTCGGGGGAGGAGATCCGCGGCAGCCACGTGCTGCTCGCCCTCGGTGCGATCCCCGCGACAGCGGGCATGGGCCTCGAGGAGGCCGGGGTGCGGCTGCGGGAGAGCGGCCACATCGAGACCGACCGGGTCTCCCGCACCTCGGTGCGCGGGGTGTACGCGGCGGGGGACTGCACCGGCGTGCTCCCGCTCGCCTCGGTCGCCGCGATCCAGGGCCGCACCGCCGTGCACCATGCGCTCGGCGAGGCGGTCGCCCCGCTGATCCGGGCCCATGTCGCCTCCGCGGTGTTCACGAGCCCCGAGATCGCGACCGTCGGCGCGAGCGAGCAGGACGTCGCTGACGGCCTCGTCGTCGCCGACGTCCGCTCCTACCCGCTCGGCACGAACGCCCGCGCGAAGATGCAGGGCGTGCGCGAGGGTTTCGTGAAGCTCGTGGTGCGCCACGACTCCGGGACGGTGCTGGGCGGCGTGGTCGTCGCCCCGCGGGCGAGCGAGCTCATCCACCCGATCACCCTCGCCGTCGCCCAGCGGCTCACCGTGGAGCAGCTCGCCGACACCTCGATCGTCTACCCGTCGATGACCGGCTCGCTCGCCGAGGCCGCCCGGCAGATCGCGATGACGCTGGGGGAGTGAGCCGGCCCGGAGTCCTCGCCCCGTCGGGGACGACGCATGAACGTGGCCTCTCGATGGACGCTCTGCCGATCGGCGCCAGGGTGCCGGGCCTCGACCGTCGGCAGGAGGCCGTCACCGGCGGACCGTCGACCGACAGCCTCCGCCAGGAACCGTCAGCAGGGGCTGCCGACCGCAGTCCGTCGTCGATCGCGGACCGCACTCGGGTCGGGGTGCCCTGCAGAAGAACGCGGACATCATGTACATGATGTCCGGGCTTTTCGGAACAGACGGTGCTCGGGAGCCGGCTCGCCCTCGGTGGGGCCGATCTGTCCGCGGACGACCGGCTCGGCCGACGCGTCCGCGGATCAGCGAGGGAGTGGTGGCCCGGCGGTGCCGGTCACCAGCTCGGTCTCAGTCGTCGATGGTGCAGAGCGCGGCGCCGGCGGAGACGGTCGCGCCGACCTCCGCGCTGAGCCCCGTGACGACGCCGGAGCGGTGCGCCGTGATGGGCTGCTCCATCTTCATCGCCTCGAGCACGAGCAGCAGGTCGCCGTCGGCCACCGTCTGTCCCTCCTCGACCTGGACCTTCACGATCGTGCCCTGCATCGGCGCGGTGACCGTGCCGCCGGAGACTGCCGCCTCGCCCGAGGCGCGGTGCTGGCGCTTGCGGCGCTGGCGCACCGCCTGCTGCGGGGCACGCAGGGACGCGGGCAGGGAGATCTCGACGCGGCGACCGTCCACCTCGACGACGACCGCCTCGCGGTCCTCGGGCTCCTCCGGCTGCGCGGGCAGGGAGGCCGGCGGGATCTCCCCGGTGAACTCGGTCTCGATCCAGCGCGTGTGGACCGAGAACGGCGCCTCGGGATCCGCCGGGGCGAAGGCCGGGTCCTCGACGACCACGCGGTGGAAGGGGAGGACCGTGGGCAGACCCTCGATGCGGAACTCGGCGAGCGCCCGGCGGGAGCGCTCGAGCGCCTCCTGCCGGGTCGCGCCGGTGACGACGAGCTTGGCGAGCATCGAGTCGAAGGCGCCGGAGACGACGTCGCCCGAGCGCACCCCGGTCTCCACCCGCACACCCGGGCCGCTCGGCGCGTCGAAGCGGTGCACGGGCCCCGGGGACGGCATGAAGCCGCGGCCCGGGTCCTCGCCGTTGATGCGGAACTCGAAGGAGTGTCCGCGGGCGACGGGGTCCTCCTCGGAGATGCGCTCGCCGGCGGCGATCCGCAGCTGCTCGCGCACGAGGTCCACCCCGGCGACCTCCTCGGTCACCGGGTGCTCGACCTGGAGGCGCGTGTTCACCTCGAGGAAGGAGATGGTGCCGTCCTTGCCGACGAGGAACTCGCACGTCCCCGCGCCGACGTAGCCGGCCTCGCGCAGGATCGCCTTCGAGGAGGAGACCAGCTGCGCGTTCTGCTGCGGCGTGAGGAACGGCGCGGGCGCCTCCTCGACGAGCTTCTGGTGGCGGCGCTGCAGCGAGCAGTCACGGGTGGAGACCACCTGGACGTTGCCGTGCTGGTCCGCGAGGCACTGCGTCTCCACGTGGCGCGGGGAGTCGAGGTAGCGCTCGACGAAGCACTCGCCGCGGCCGAAGGCGGCCGTCGCCTCGCGCACCGCGGAGTCGAACAGCTCGCGGACCTCGCCCTCCTCGCGGGCGACCTTGAGGCCGCGGCCGCCGCCGCCGAAGGCCGCCTTGATGGCGATCGGCAGTCCGTGCTCGCGCGCGAAGGCGACGACCTCGTCGGAGTTCTGGACGGGGTCCTTGGTGCCCGCGACGAGCGGGGCGCCGGCCTTCTGCGCGATGTGCCGCGCGGAGACCTTGTCGCCGAGCTTCTCGATCGCGTCGGGGCTCGGGCCGATCCAGGTCAGCCCGGCGTCGATGACCGCCTGGGCGAAGTCGGCGCGCTCGGAGAGGAACCCGTAGCCCGGGTGGACGGCGTCCGCGCCGGAGCGCTTGGCGACGTCCAGGAGCTTGTCGATGACGAGGTAGGAGCTCGCGGCGGTGGTGCCGCCGAGGGCGTAGGCCTCGTCCGCGATGACGGTGTGCAGGGCGTCGCGGTCCGGGTCCGCGTACACGGCGATCGACCGCAGGCCCGCGTCCTTGCAGGCCCGGGCCACGCGCACCGCGATCTCCCCACGATTGGCGATGAGCACCGTGGTCAGGGGGCGGGGCTTGGGGTGGCGTGAAGCCATGGGGCGAGGGTCCTTCCGGGAGGCGACGACGATCGAGTCTAACGGGGCGGGCGCGCCGATCGGCGCAGGCGGCTCAGCCGGAGACGGCGTCGCCGTCGGCCTCGGGGAGCTCCCACAGATCCATGACGGTCAGCCCGATCCCCGCGAGCAGCTCCCGCAGCAGCGGCAGGGACAGCCCCACCACGGCGTGCGGATCACCGTCGACGCCGGTGACGAAGGGGCCGGCGATCCCGTCGATCGTGAACGCACCGGCGACGCCGAGCGGCTCCCCGGTCTCCACATAGGCCTCGATCTCCTCGTCGGTGACCGCGGCGAAGGTCACCTCGCAGCTGGCCGTCGCGCCGACGGTCGCGCCGGTCCCGCCGTCCTCCTCGTCGCGGTCGTCCACGATCCAGTGGCCCGAGTGCAGCACGGCGGTGCGGCCGCGCAGCCGGTGCCAGCGCTCGACGGCGACCTCCGCCGTGTGCGGCTTGCCGATCGCCTCGCCGTCCAGCTCGAGCATCGAGTCGCAGCCGAGCACCACGTAGCCGCCCTCGCTGCGGGTGGTCGCCGCCTGCGCCTTCTCCCGGGCGAGCAGCAGCACCTCCTCCGCGGCGGTGAGCGGCTCCTCGCCGGCGGCCTCGCGCGCCGCGGCGAGGATCGCCGCCTCGTCGAGGTCCACGGGCAGGGTCGAGTGCGCGATGCGGGCGCCCTCGAGGACGTGGCGGCGGCCCTGCGAGGCGGAGGCGAGCAGCAGCAGCGGCTCGAACCCGTCCTCGGTCGCGGCGGCGGACACGGGGGCGGTGCTCATCAGAGGGCTCCTTCGAGGACGGAGAGGGGGAGGCTGCCGAGCTCGAGGGCGCGGCGGTGGAAGTCGCGGACAGCGCCGGGGGAGGAGTCCGCGGCTGTCGCCCGGTCCCGGATCTGCTCCCAGGTGCGCTGACCGATCTTGTACGACGGCGCCTGCCCCGGCCAGCCGAGGTAGCGGTGCAGCTCGAAGCGGCGCTCGGCCTCCTCGATGCCCCAGTTCTCCGTCATGAAGTCCCAGGCGGTGCGCTCGTCCCACGCACCGCCGTCGGAGCCCGGCACGCCCGTCGGCATGGGCAGTCCCAGGTGCAGGCCGATGTCGAGGACCACGCGCCCGGCGCGCAGGCGCTGCGCGTCGAGCATGCCGAGGCGGTCGCCGTCGTCGTCGAGGTAGCCCAGCTGCTCCATGAGCCGCTCGGCGTACAGGGCCCAGCCCTCGCCGTGCCCGGAGACCCAGCAGAGCATCGCGCGCCAGCGGTTCAGGGAGCCCGCCTGCAGGGTCTGCGTGCCCACCTGCAGGTGATGGCCGGGGACGCCCTCGTGGTAGACGGTCGTGGTCTCCGCCCAGGTGCGGAACTCCTCGGTGCCCGCGGGCACGTCCCACCACATGCGGCCGGGACGGGTGAGGTCCTCGCTGGGGCCCGTGTAGTAGATGCCGCCGGAGCCGGTGCGGGCGATCCGGCACTCGAGCCGGTGCAGCGGCTCGGGGATGTCGAAGTGGGTGCCGGCGAGGTCCGCGATCGCCGTGTCGGAGAGCTGCTGCATCCAGGCCTGGAGCGCGTCGCTGCCGTGGAGGATGCGGGCGGGATCGGCGTTCAGCGCCTCCTTCGCGGCGGCGACGCTGCTGCCGCCGCCGGTGCCGTAGCGCTCGTTGAGGCGCGCGGCGACCTGCTCCTGCTCGGCGATGATCGCGCGTAGCTCCTCGACGCCCCAGGCGTAGGTCTCGTCGAGGTCGATCTCGGTGCCGAGGTAGGTGCGGGAGGCGAGCTGGTAGGCCTCGCGGCCGACGGCGTCCGCCTCGGGCGCTTGCGGCAGCAGCTCCTCGAGGACGTCGGCGATCTCGCGGTACGCGGCGCGGGCCTGATCCGCCGCCTCCCGCACGTGCGCCTTCTGCGCATCGTCGCCGACGGCCTCCTCGGCGAAGGCGTCGAAGAAGCCGCCGCGGGCCGCGTAGCCGCGGGCCTGCTCGGCGCCGAGACGCAGCTGGCGGCGAGCGGAGACGGTGCCCGCGGCGGCGGCCTCGCGCAGCGACTCGGCCCACGTGGACAGGGCGCGCGGGAAGCCGGCCATGCGCTCGGCGACCACCTCCCAGTCCGCGGCGGTCTCCGTCGCCATGAGGTCCAGGACGTCCCGCGACTGCAGCACGGAGGCGAGGTTGTTCACGGCCGCCACGTCGAGGTGCTGCTCGGCGCGCTCGAGCTCGAGGCCCAGGCGCTCCTGGAGCGCCGCGCGGGTCACGGCGTCGACGCCGTCGGCGTCGGGAACCTCGGCGATCGCGGAGAGCAGCTCACGGGAGAGGTCGTGGCGCGCGTGCTCGGCGGCGGGGGAGTAGTCGGTCACCTCCGCGTCGTGGCCGACGATCCCGAGCTGCGTGGAGAGGAACGGGTCCGCCGCGGCGAGGCGGTCGACGTAGGAGTCGGCCAGGGCGTCCAGGGCGGAGGGGGTGCGGCCGGTGGCCGGGGAGTCGCTCGACATGGGTCGCAGTCTAGGTCTCCTGCTGCCGCCGCACGCCCCTCCGATCGAGGTCAGGCCCTCCCGCCGCGGCGGGTGCCGAGATCGATGAGGATCATCTCGGTGTCGTCCGGGGTGCCCGGGCAGCGGGCGTCGTTGCTCGGGTAGTTGTTGTCGTTCGCGATGAGCAGGCGGCCGTCCTCGAGCAGCACGACGGTCTCCACGGACTGCATGGGGAAGGAGAAGGTCTCGCCGACGCCGTAGGCGCCGGGATCCGCCACGAGGCCGATGCCGTCCGGGTTGGGGATCGCGAGAAGGTCGATGACGAGGGTCTTCTCGAGCGTCCCGTCGGCGTCGGTGCGGCGCAGGTCCACCCGGTAGACCTTCTTCGTCACCGCGCCCGGCCCCCACACGTCGTCCCGCTCGAGGATCAGCAGGCGGTGGGGATCCAGGGCGAAGGCGTCGCCCACGAGGTTCCCGGGAAGGTCCGTGCGGTAGGTCCAGCGGCGGTCGGTGTACGCGCGGCGGCGTACGTCGAACTCGAGCACCTCGACGCGGTGCTGGTCCTCCTCGCCGGGGAGGTACCCCTCGAGGATCGGATGCAGGATCTTCCCGTTCGGGGAGGCGGCGAGGGCCTCGAAGCCCTTGCTCGCGCGGACGCTCGGCGTCTCGCCGTCCTCGAGGGACGGGCTCTGCGGGGAGCGCAGGCCGCCCGGGAGCGGGACCGGTGCCTCGAGCAGCGCGCCGTCGGCGTCCGCGTGGAGCAGGAACGGGCCGAACTCCTCGCCGATCCAGAAGCTGCCGTCCTTCGCGAGGACGAGCGACTCGACGTCGAGGTCCGCACCGGTGAGCAGCCGCTCCTCGGTGTGCTCGTGGACGATTGGGAAGTCGAGCACGCGCCGAGGATCCTTCAGGGACACGAAGGAGTCCAGGGAGATCGTGCCCGCCCCGCCGCGGGAGGTCTCCCAGCGCGGGGTCGCCCGGTAGATCCGCAGCAGGAAGTCCGCGGAGTTGGTCTTCGCACCGAAGCCGTTGTCCGGCATCGCCCAGTAGCTCCCGTCGCCGATCTCGACGGCCGCCGAGAACCCGGGGACGACCTGCCCGTCGAACGGACCGGACACCCCGTTCGCGGGGCTCACGGCCGCGCCCGAGACCGGGCCCTCCTCGAGGTGGTCGGAGGGGAGGGTCGCGCGGGCCACGAGCCGCGGACCGCGGTCATGGCCGCGGGAGGGTGCGGCCAGCGCAGGGGAGGCGACGGCGAGCGGGGACACGGCGAGCGCGGCGAGGACGCCGCGGCGGGGGAGGGAGGTCATGGACCGATCCCATCGGCCCCCGGCGACCACGGCATGGCGGCCGCGCGACGTCCGGATGAACGCCGTGCGACGCCCGCGGCGGGGCCGGGCGCGACGGGCGGTCCCCGGCGCGCCGGCGCGCTCAGCGGTCCGCGAAGACCCAGGCCGAGGCGGAGGGGTGGTGGCGCTCGCTGTGCCCGCGGGCGTGCGTGTGCACGGGGGAGGTCCAGGCGCTCTCCTGCACGGGACCGCCGTCGAGCGAGCGCTCCTCCGCCTCGAGGCGGCTCGTGACGCTCATCGCGGAGACGACGACGGCGATCGCCGCGAGCTCGTCGGCCTCGAGGCGGCCGGAGACGAGCCGGACGTCGGACCGCCCGTCGGGACCGCCCTCGGCGGCCGGGGACTCCGTGCTCACAGCGGGATGTTCCCGTGCTTCTTGGTGGGCAGGGAGTCGCGCTTGGTGCGCAGGGCGCGCAGCGCGCGGGCCACCTGGACGCGGGTCTCCGAGGGCTCGATGACCCCGTCGATCCAGCCGCGCTCGGCCGCCGCGTAGGGCGTCGCGAACTGGTCCTCGAACTCGGTCTGCAGGCGCAGCCGCTCCGCCTCGACGTCCCCGCCCTCCTCGGCGACCTGCTTGAGGCCCTGCCGGTGGAGGATGTTCACCGCGCCCTGGGCGCCCATGACCGCGATCTGCGCGGTGGGCCAGGCGAGGTTGACGTCCGCCCCGAGGTCCTTGGACCCCATGACGATGTAGGCGCCGCCGTAGGCCTTGCGGGTGATGACGGTGACCAGGGGGACCGTCGCCTCCGCGTAGGCGTACAGGAGCTTCGCGCCGCGGCGGATGATGCCGCTGTACTCCTGGTCCGTGCCGGGCAGGAACCCGGGGGTGTCCACGAGCGTGAGCACGGGGATGTTGTTCGCGTCGCACAGGCGCACGAAGCGCGCCGCCTTCTCCGAGGCGTCGATGTCGAGCGTGCCGGCGAAGTGCGAGGGCTGGTTCGCGACGATGCCGACGCTGCTGCCCTCGACCCGGCCGAAGCCGACGACGATGTTCTGCGCGTAGCCCGGCTGCACCTCGAGGAACTCGCCGTCGTCGAGGATCGCCCGCCACACCTCGCCCATGTCGTAGGGCTGGTTGGGGGAGTCGGGGATCAGCACGTCCATCGCGCGGTCCTCCGCGGTGGGCTGCTCCTCGAGCGGCGTGGGGAACACGGGCGCGGGGCTCAGCGTGTTCGAGGGGAGGTAGGAGAGCAGGTCCTTGACGTACTCGATCGCCTCGGACTCGTCCGGCGCCATGTAGTGGGCGACGCCCGAGCGGGTGGAGTGGGTGCGCGCCCCGCCGAGCTCCTCGAAGCCGACGTCCTCGCCGGTCACGGTGCGGATGACGTCCGGTCCCGTGATGAACATGTGGGAGGTCTTCTCGACCATGACGATGACGTCGGTGAGGGCCGGGGAGTACACGGCACCGCCCGCGGCCGGTCCCATGATCAGCGAGATCTGCGGGATGACGCCCGAGGCGCGCGTGTTGCGCCGCATGATCCCGGCGAACATGGCGAGCGAGGCCACGCCCTCCTGGATGCGCGCGCCGCCGCCGTCGAGGATGCCGATGATCGGCACCCCGGTGGACAGCGCGAGGTCCTGGATCTTCTGGATCTTGCGGCCGTGCGCCTCGCCCAGGGAGCCGCCCATGACGGTGAAGTCCTGCGAGTACACGCACACCTGGCGGCCGTCGATCGTGCCGTAGCCGGTGACGATGCCGTCACCCGCGGGGCGCTTGCGCTCGAGTCCGAAGGAGTGGGACTGGTGCGCCACGAAGCGGTCGGTCTCGACGAAGGAGCCGTCGTCCAGCAGGTCCTGGATGCGCTCGCGAGCGGTGCCCTTGCCCCGGGCGTGCTGCTTCTGGACGGCGAGACCGTCGGCGTCGGAGACCGCGGCCGCCGAGCGGGCGCGCAGGTCCTCGAGTCGCTGAGCGGTGGTGAGCGGCCGAGGGGCGTCGGACACGGAGCCTCCAACTGCGACCCTGGGGCCGCCTGATCCGGGTGCAGGGGCGCGGGCGGGGTCCGGCGGCAGGCGCGGGTCCACGGCCCGAAACACAGGGATACTACGCTACCCCTCGGCCCCCGTCGGGGAGCCCGGCAGTGAGCCCCGGCATGCGAGGAGACCCCGGATGAACACGTCAGTCGTCCGCGGAGGGGCTCGCGGGGAGGCCGAGCCGCCCGCGGTCCCCGTCGAACTCGTCGACCTGACGCCCTCGACGCAGGACCTCGCCGCGCGCCGGCGCGCCGAGGGGCGGCCCGCCCCCTTCGCCGTGCTCGCCGCGCAGCAGTCCGCCGCACGCGGCCGGCTCGGGCGCCGCTTCTCCTCTCCCGCCGGGGGCGCCCTCGCGCTCACCGTCGTCCACGAGTCCGCGCTCGCCCCCGGGGACCGCTCCTGGTTCCCGCTCGCCCTCGGCGTCGCCGCCCTGGACGCCCTGCACGCGCTGCCCGGGGCCGCCGCGGGTCTCGAGGCGGCCGGGCTCGGCCTGAAGTGGCCCAACGACCTGCACACGGCCGCGGGCGGGAAGCTCGGCGGGATCCTCGTCGAGGGCCGCGGCGCCGGGACCGTGCTGCTGGGCATCGGCCTGAACCTGCGCGGCCCGATCCACGGCGAGGACGCCACGGAGGTGCCCGGTGCGGCGTGGCTCCATGGGCCCGGAGGGCTGCTGGACGACGAGGGCGGCGAGGGGCTGACCGCGGCGGAGGTGCCCGCGCTGCGGGACGCGCTCGCCGCCGGCATCGCCTCCCGTCTTGTCCGGGAGCTCGAGGCGCTCGAGGCGAGCGGCGGCGACGCCTCGGCCACCGGACTCGACGAGCGCTTTGTTATGACCTGTGTCACACTCGGGCGGGACGTGCGCGTCGAGCCTCTCGGGCACGACGGTCCCCGCGGGTCGGCGCCCCTCACCGGGAGGGCCGTCGGCATCGACGATCGCGGACGGCTCCTGGTCGACCCCGGCCCGGAGCAGGGCGGGGTCGTGGCGGTGGACGTCGGCGACGTCCGGCATCTCAGGGCCGTCCGAGGAAGCGGGGGCACCATGGCAGGTCCGGTTCGGAACGGTCACGACGGCGAGGAGGCAGGGACGCGGTGAGCAGCGACATCCACGGGACGGAGAGCGCGCCCGGGACCCCGGACGCCACGACGGCGCACGGGCGCACGACGCCCGAGGAGGCGGCGGGACAGGCCGCGCCGAGCGCGACGGACACCAGCCCGGACCTCGAGCAGACCTCGATCGACGGCGAGGAGGTGCTCGGGCTGAACCGACGCTTCGCACAGGTGCGCCGCAGCGTCGGCGCCCTCGAGAAGGTCCTCCTCCAGGGTCCCCGCAAGTACTCCCGGCGCGACCTCGCCGAGGAGCAGGGGATCCCCGAGCGCCTCACCTCCGTGTACTGGCGCTCCCTGGGCTTCAGCCCCGTGGACGAGGACACCGTCGTCTACACCGAGGAGGACGCCCACGCGATCGGCGACCTCGCCGCGATCGTCGAGGACGACGCGCTGTCCGAGCGCGCCTTCTCCTCCATCACCCGTGGCCTCGGCTTCCACATGGGACGCCTGGCCATGTGGATCACGGAGGCGATGGTCGACGAGGCGAAGGTGGTCGACGGCCTCGGGGACGCCGACGCCCGCCTCCAGATGCTCGACCGCATGCCCGAGCTGCTCGAGACCCTCGAGTCCCAGGTCGTCTTCACCTTCCGGCGCCAGCTCGCCGCCTACGCCGCCCGGGCGGGATCCGAGGTGCTCCACCGGGGCACCGACGAGCTGTTCCCGCTCCAGCGCGCCGTGGGCTTCGCCGACCTCGTCCAGTTCACCCGGCTCTCCCGCGACCTCTCCGGGGCCGAGCTGGCCGACGTCGTCGCCCGCTTCGAGGCCGTGGGCCGCGACGTCATCTCCGTGGGCGGCGGCCGCGTCGTCAAGACCGTCGGCGACGAGATCATGTTCCTCGCCGACACTCCCGAGGACGGCGCCCAGATCGCCGTCTCCCTCGCCGAGACCATCACCGCGGACCCGGACCTCCCCCCGCTCCGGGTCGGCCTCGCCTGGGGATCGATGTTCTCCCGCTACGGCGACGTCTTCGGCCCCACCGTGAACCTCGCCGCCCGCATGGAGTCCGTCGCGAGGCCCGGGACGGTCCTGATCGACCCGGACACGGCGGACGCCGTCGAGAAGGCCATCCCCGGCGGCTTCGAGGTCGCCGAGGGCGAGGACGTAGACCTCCACGGCATCGGCACGGTGCACCTGGCGGAGCTCCGGCGGGGCCGCTCGGCGGCCCTGGACCTGGGGCTGTGAGCGCGGGACGTACTATGGCTGACGTGACACGACTGCTTCTCGTCGAGGACGACTCGGCCATCGCTGAACCGCTGTCCCGCGCCCTGGACCGCGAGGGCTACACCGTCACCCGGGCCTCCCGGGGGATGGACGCGCTCGCGATCGCCGCGGGGGAGGACCCGATCGACGTGGTCATCCTGGACCTCGGGCTGCCCGACCTGGACGGCCTCGAGGTCGCCCGGCGCCTGCGCAAGGGCGGTCTGGAGTCACCGATCCTCATCCTCACCGCCCGCGCCGACGAGGTCGACGCCGTGGTGGGGCTGGACGCCGGCGCGGACGACTACGTCACCAAGCCCTTCCGGCTCGGCGAGCTCCAGGCGCGCATCCGTGCGCTGCTGCGGCGCGCCCAGGCCGTCGAGGAGACGGGCGACAGCTTCGACGTCAACGGCGTGAGCCTCGACGTCTCCGCCCGCCGCGCCTACGCCGACGGCGAGGAGCTCAGCCTCTCCGCCAAGGAGTACGACCTGCTCACCGTGCTCGTGCGCGAGTCCGGCAGCGTCGTCACCCGCGACGACCTCATGCGCGAGGTGTGGGGCGCCGAATGGTGGGGCTCCACGAAGACGCTCGACATGCACATCTCCTGGCTGCGCCGGAAGCTCGGCGACGACGCCTCCGATCCACGACGCATCACCACGGTGCGCGGGGTGGGCTTCCGGT
Organism: Brachybacterium rhamnosum; assembly: GCF_039526185.1. Taxonomy (NCBI): domain Bacteria; kingdom Bacillati; phylum Actinomycetota; class Actinomycetes; order Micrococcales; family Dermabacteraceae; genus Brachybacterium; species Brachybacterium rhamnosum. Next base: position 997,129 of record NZ_BAAAIS010000003.1, on the reverse strand, counting down.
TCGAGACCGGCGACGGGAGCTGACCTTTGCGGCAGCGCGTGCTGCAGGCGACCATGATCACGGTGCTCCTGGTCGTCCTCATCCTCGGCATCCCGCTCGGCTACTCGTGGCTGACGTTGTCCCAGCAGAGCCTCACCACCCAGGCGACCAGCATCCTCGACGAGGTCCGCGTCGACACCGACTCCCGGCTCGCGAGCAAGCGCGATCTCGACCAGGCGCTGCTCCAGCGGCACGTCGACGCCCAGACCGACCTCCACGTCGCGATCGAGGTCACCCACGACGGCCAGGTGATCTCCGTCGGCGAGGACCCCGGCGACTCGCCGCTGCAGGTCTCGACCAACGGGGCGAACGGCCAGTCGATCCGTGTGCTCATCCCGCAGTCCGACGTGCGCGCCCACACCGCGAGCGCGATCGTGCTGCTCGTGGTCGCGGGCCTCGCAGCGCTCTCGATCGGCGTCTCGGTCGCGCTGTGGCAGGCGCAGCGGATCTCCATGCCGCTCTCACGGCTCGCCCGCCGTGCCGAGGAGATGGGCAGCGGGCGCGCCCGCGGCCCCTGGACCGACGCCGGCATCGTCGAGGTCGACGAGGTCGCCGAGGAGCTCATCCGCTCCGGCGCCCAGCTCACCGAGCGGCTCGAGGCGGAGTCCCGCCTCGCCTCCGACGCCTCCCACCAGCTGCGCACCCCGCTCACGGCGCTGTCCATGCGGCTGGACGAGATCCTCGCGACGAGCTCCGAGGAGTGGGTGCGCGAGGAGGCCCGCATCTCCCTCGAGCAGATCGACCGCCTCACCGAGGTGGTCCACGACCTCATCAACGCCCCCCGCTCCTCCCAGCGGCGCACGCCCGGCGTGGTCGAGCTGCGCACCGTGCTCACCCAGCAGAGCGAGGAGTGGGCGCCCGCGTACCGCCGCGCCGGCCGGGAGCTGCGCATCCAGGTGCCGCGCAGCGCCGCCGTCTGGGGATCGACGGGCCCCCTCACCCAGGTCGTCGCGACGCTCATCGAGAACGCGCTCATGCACGGCGGCGGCCGCACGAGCGTCAAGGTGCGCCGCAACGACCACTCGACCGTCATCGAGGTCATGGATGAGGGCGGCGGCATCGACCCCGCGCTCGGGCACCGCATCTTCGAGCGCTCCGTCTCCGGGCGCAGCTCCAAGGGCACCGGCGTGGGCCTCGCCCTCGCGCGGACCCTCGTGGAGGACGACGGCGGCCGGCTCGAGCTGCTGACGGAGAGCCCCGCGACCTTCGGCGTCTTCCTCATCTCCGCGCCCGGCGAGGAGGAGCCGGCGGGGACCGAGCGCACCGACGACCTCTCCTCGCTGCCGCAGGGCTCCGTGGTGCGCCGGCGCCACCGCTCCCGCGGCTGAGGGTCGAGCTCGGACGCCGGCAGGGGCGGACGGCCGCGGAGGGTGCCCACGGCCCCGCCTACACTGATCCGGTGCCTGACGACCCCACCTCCCTGACCCCCGCCCGCAGCGCCCGACGCATCGGCGTCGTCGGCGCCGGGCAGCTGGCCCGCATGATGCTGGGCCCCGCGATCGAGCTCGGCCTGGACCTCACCGTCCTCGCGACCGACCCCGCCGAGAGCGCCGCCGCGGTCGCCGGGGACGTGACCCTGGGCGCCCACGACGACGAGCGCGCCGTGCGCGAGCTCGCCGGCCCCGTCGAGGTGATCACCTTCGACCACGAGCACGTGCCCCCGGAGATCCTCGAGGGGATCGGCCGCGACGGCCTCGCCGCCGTCCGGCCCGGCCCGGACGCCCTCCTGCACGCCCAGGACAAGCTGCACATGCGCGAGCGGCTCTCCGCGCTCGGCCACCCCTGCCCCCGCTGGTGGCGCCTGCCCGACGCGGCCGCGCTCGAGGCGGCGCTCGCCGAGGCGGGCGGCCGGATCGTCGTGAAGACCCCGCGCGGCGGCTACGACGGCCACGGCGTGCGGATCGTCGAGCGCGCCGAGGACGTCGCGGACTGGTTCGCCCAGGGCGGCGACCTCCTCGGCGAGGAGCTCGTGCCCTTCACCCGCGAGCTCTCCGCCCAGGTGGCGCGCCGGCCCAGGGGAGAGGCCGTCGCCTACCCGGTCGTCGCCTCCCGCCAGAAGGACGGGGTGTGCTACGAGGTGATCGCCCCCGCGCCGGACCTCGACCCCGAGGCCGAGCGCCGGATCCGCGAGCTGGCCCTCGCGATCGCCGAGGACCTCGACGTGGTCGGCATGCTCGCCGTCGAGCTCTTCGAGACGGCCGACGGCGCCGTGAGCGTCAACGAGCTCGCCATGCGCCCCCACAACACGGGCCACTGGTCCATGGACGGCGCGGTCACCGGTCAGTTCGAGCAGCACCTGCGCGCCGTCGCGGACCTCCCGCTCGGCGCGACCACCCCGCTCGCCCCGTGCGCGGTCATGGTGAACCTGCTCGGCGGCGCCGCCGAGGACCTCCGCCCCGGCCTCGAGGCCGCGCTCGCCGCGGATCCCGAGCTCACGGTGCACCTGTACGGCAAGTCCGTGCGGCCCGGCCGGAAGATCGGCCACGTGACCCTGCTCGGCGAGGAGCCGGGCGCCCTGCTCGAGCGCGCCCACCGCGCCGAGCGCCTGATCGTCGACGGCCCGGGGGACGGCGACGCCGTCCCCGCCCCGTGACCCGCCACCGCGACCCGACCCGTCCCCGTCCTACCCCCGTCATCGCAGGAGAGACCGCATGAGCACCCTCGCGCCGCTGGTCGGCATCGTCATGGGATCCGATTCCGACTACCCCGTCATGAAGGCCGCCGAGGAGGCGCTCGCCGAGTTCGGGATCCCCGTCGAGGTCGACGTCGTCTCCGCGCACCGCATGCCCGAGGACATGGTCGACTACGGCCGCGGCGCCGCGGGTCGCGGCCTGCGCGCGATCATCGCGGGCGCCGGCGGGGCCGCGCACCTGCCCGGCATGCTCGCCGCCCTCACCCCGCTGCCCGTGATCGGCGTGCCGGTGCCGCTCAAGCACCTCGACGGCATGGACTCCCTGCTCTCGATCGTGCAGATGCCCGCCGGCGTCCCGGTCGCGACCGTCTCGATCGGTGGGGCCCGCAACGCCGGGCTGCTCGCCGCGCGGATCCTCGCCGCCGGCGGGGACGAGCGCGCCGCGGAGCTCCGCGCGCGCATGGAGGCCTTCCAGGCGGAGCTGCGACAGGTCGCGCTGCGCAAGGGCGAGGCGCTGCGCTCCTCCCGCTGATCCCCCCAGCCCCCGCGGGCCCGCGTGAAGGGCCTGTGGAGGGCCGGGGCGAGATGTGCAACAGCTGCCGGGCCCGCGCCGTGGCTCCTGGGAAGCGGCTGGTCCGCGCGGTATCGTCGAGGCCATGACGAACACCCCCGCGTACCGGGTGGCCCCGGGCGCCGACATCGCCGAGGACGCCGTGATCGGCGCGGGCAGCGCGATCTGGCACCTCGCCCAGATCCGTGAGGGCGCCGTCCTCGGCGCCGACTGCATCGTGGGACGCGGCGCCTACATCGGCTCCGGCGTCGAGATGGGCGCCGGCTGCAAGGTCCAGAACCACGCCCTCGTCTACGAGCCCGCCCGGCTCGCCGAGGGCGTCTTCGTGGGTCCCGCCGTCGTCTTCACGAACGACCACTTCCCCCGCGCCGTGAACCCGGACCTCAGCCCGAAGTCCGCGAGCGACTGGGAGCCCGTGGGCGTGACCTGCGAGCAGGGCGCCTCGATCGGCGCCCGTGCCGTGTGCGTCGCCCCCGTGACGATCGGCGCCTGGTCGATGGTCGCCGCGGGCGCCACCGTCGTGAAGGACGTCCCGCCGCACGCGCTCGTCGCCGGGGTGCCCGCCCGCCGCCTGGCCTGGGTGGGCCGCGCCGGGGAGAAGCTCGTCCCCGCCTCAGACGGCACCGACGCGTGGGTGTGCCCGGTGACCGGCGAGTGGTACATCCCTGACGAGTCCACGGGCGGCCTCCAGCTCGCCTCGACCCCCGTGGTCGACGCCCCCCGCCCCGCCCCGCTCGAGGCCGACGACGCCGACGACTCCACCGACGCCACGGCCGCCGTGGGCGCCGACAGCAGCTCCAGCACAGACAGCACCGATGAACAGGACGGATCCGCACGATGACGACCGATCTCCCGATGATCCCCGCGGCCAAGCCGCTGATCGGCCAGGAGGAGCGGGACGCGGTGGATCGCGTGCTCGCCTCCGGCATGGTCGCCCAGGGCCCCGAGGTCGCGGCCTTCGAGGAGGAGTTCAGCGCGGCCCTCGTCGCCGGCCGCGAGTGCGTCGCCGTGAACTCCGGCACCTCGGGCCAGCACCTCGGCATGCTCGCGCTGGGCCTCGGCCCGGGCGATGAGGTCATCGTGCCCTCCTTCACCTTCGCCGCCACGGCGAACTCCGTCGCCGTCTCCGGGGCGACCCCGGTCTTCGTCGACGTGGACCCCGAGACCTTCACGCTCGACCCCGCCGCCGTCGAGGCCGCGATCACCGAGCGCACCGTCGGCATCCAGCCCGTGCACCTGTACGGCCACCCCGCGCCGATGGACGAGCTCCTCCGGATCGCGGACGCCCACGGCCTGTGGATCTTCGAGGACGCCGCCCAGGCGCACGGCGCCGCCTGGCAGGGCGCGCCCGTCGGCAGCTTCGGCCGCGGCGCGATGTTCTCGCTGTACCCCACGAAGAACATGACCTCCGGCGAGGGCGGCATGGTCGCGACCGACGGCCCGGAGCTCGCCCGCCAGGTGCGGCTGCTGCGCAACCAGGGCATGGAGAAGCAGTACGCGAACGAGGTCGCCGGCTTCAACAACCGCATGACCGACATCCACGCAGCGATCGGCCGCGTCCAGCTGGGGAAGCTCCCCGCCTGGACCGCCCGCCGCCAGGAGCTCGCCGCCCACTTCGACGCGCACCTCGAGGGCGTCGTGACGCCCGTGGTCCGCGAGGGCGCCGTGCACGTCTACCACCAGTACACCGTCCGCATCGAGGGCGCGAGCGCCGCCGAGCGCGACGCCTTCGCGACCGCCCTGCGCGAGGAGCACGCCGTGGGCTGCGGGGTCTACTACCCGACCCCCGTGCACCGCCTGGACACCTTCCGCGTGGACCTCGACCTCCCCGTCACCGAGATGCTCGCGCGGGAGGTGCTCTCGATCCCCGTGCACCCGAGCGTGAGCGACGAGGACCGCGACCGCATCGTCGCGGCCGTCAACGCCGTCGCGAAGGCGGGGGCGTGAGCATGACGGACCCGACGCGCCCGTCGCTCCGGGCCGGTCTGATCGGCCTCGGCATGATGGGGCGCCACCACGCCCGCAACCTCCGCGCCCTCGAGGGCGTGGACCTCGTCGCCGTGGCCGACGCCTACGGCGACCCGCACGGCGCCGCCCCCGGCTACGAGGTGCTGCCGGACGTCGATGCGCTCATCGACGCCGGGATCGACTACGCGGTCGTCGCGGTCCCCACCCAGTTCCACAAGGACGTCGCCCTGCGCCTCGCCGAGGCCGGCGTGCACACCCTCGTCGAGAAGCCCCTCGCCTTCGACATCTCCGAGGCGGAGGAGATCACCGCCGCCTACGAGGAGGCCGGGCTCGTGGGCGCCGTGGGCTACATCGAGCGCTACAATCCCGCCCTGCAGGAGATGCGTCGGCGCATCGCCGAGGGCCAGCTGGGGGAGATCTACCAGATCACCACCCGCCGCCAGGGCGGCTTCCCCGCCCGCATCGCCGACGTCGGCGTCGTCAAGGACCTCGCCACCCACGACCTCGACCTCACCGCCTGGGTCGCCCAGTCCTCGTACGCGCAGGTCGCCGCGACCTCGACCCGCCGCTCGGGCCGCGAGGACGAGGACATGGTCTCGATCGCCGGGCGCCTCGCCTCCGGCACGATCACCAACCACCTCGTGAACTGGCTGTCCCCCTTCAAGGAGCGCGTGACCGTCGTGACCGGCGAGAACGGCGCGCTCATCGGGGACACCGTCAACGCGGACCTCACCTTCATCGCGAACGCCGAGGCGGACACGAACCACTGGGACCACATGGCGTCCTTCCGCGGGGTCAGTGAGGGCGACGCGATCCGCTACGCGCTCCAGCGCACCGAGCCGCTCGCGACCGAGCACGAGGCCTTCCGCGACGCCGTCCTCGGCCAGGGCTCGAACATCGTCACCATGCGCGAGGGCCTGCACACCGTGCGCACCGTCGAGGCGGTGCTCGAGTCGGCGCGCGAGGGGACCGTCGTCGTCCCCGATCCGGGCCCGGAGGCATGAGCAGGCAGGCCGTCGTCCGCGCCGTGCGCACCCACGCCCTGCGCTGGGCGGCGCGCGGCGGGCGCGCGCTCCCCGGCGCGCCCGGGGACCGCGCCCGCTACATGGACACCGTCGACCGGATGGACCGCGGTGAGCTCCCCGTCGACGGCGCCGAGGTGCAGGAGGCCCTGCTCGCCCGTTCCGACGCCCTCGTCGCCGCCGGGAAGCCTGAGGAGGCCCTCGGCTGGTTCGACAAGGCGCTGCGCATGGCCTATCACCCCGCACTGCACTACGACGCGACCCCGTCGCCGCTCGCCACGGACCCCTCCGCCTTCCTCGCCCCGTTCCGGGCGGCGCGACTGGGTCCGCTGCTGCTCGACCTGCCAGCGCACGACCCGGGACCCAGGCGCCCCGCCCCCCGCACCGCGGAGGACGGCGCGCCCGTGCGGCTGCTCGTCGTCGCCCAGCGCAACTGGACCTTCGTCGACCCGGTCATCGAGTCGCTCGGCGCGCGCGGCGTGGAGATCCGCCGCTTCGAGGTGGACTCCCTGCCCGTCGCCGAGCGACCCTCCCGGGAGCGGGTGCTCCGGGCCCGGCTCGACCTGGCCCTGCACGGTCGGCGCCTGCCCACCCCGGCGCCGCTCGCCGAGCAGATCGAATGGGCCGACGTCGTCCTCGTCGAATGGGGCCACCACGTCCTGACCTGGATGTCGCTGCTCGAGCTGATGCCCCGCCGCACCGTCGCCCGCTTCCACCGCTTCGAGGTCTACACGCCGTTCCCGCTGCTGACGGTGTACCCGGTGATCGACCGGGTGCTCTTCGTCTCCGGGCACGTGCGCATCCTGCTCGACCACCTCACCCCGCACCTCTCCCGGGCCGGATCCGTGCTCGAGGTGGAGAACTTCCTCGCCCACGGGCTCGGGCCCGAGCCGGGCGCCGGCCACGACCCGCACCTGCTCGCGCAGGTGGGCTGGGTGCGCCCGGTCAAGGACGTGCTCTTCACGCTCGACCTGCTCGAGCGCCTGCGGGAGACGGATCCGCGGTTCCGCCTGCTCCTCGTGGGGCCGGGCCTGCCGGACTCCTCCGCCGACGACTCCGCCCACGAGCGGAAGGTCCGCGCCCGCCTTGCGGCGCTCCCCGCCGGATCCGTGCAGATCCTCGGCCCGCGCGACGACGTCCCCGACGTGCTCGCCGGCGCCGGATGGATCGTCTCCTCCTCCCTCGTGGAGGGGGTGCACGAAGCCGTCATGGAGGGCCTCGCCGCCGGCTGCCTGCCCCTCGTGCGCGACTGGCCCGGCGCCCGCGCGTACGGCGGCGCCCGCACGATCTACCGCGAGGACTGGGTCGTGGCGGACGTCGACGCCGCCGCGGAGCGCGTGCGCAGCGTGCTCGAGGGCGGCGACCTCGCCGCGCTGTCCCAGGACGCCCGGCGCTGGGTCGTGGCCCGCCGCTCCCCGGAGTACGTGGTGCAGCGGTACGAGGACGCGATCGTCCCCGGCCGCCGTCCATGAGCACCGACTGGATCCTGCCGACCCTGCTGGCCGCGGCGCTGCTGAGCGCGCCCGGGCTGCTCCTGCTGCGCGCGGGCGGGGCGCGGATCGCCGTAAGCCTCGGCGCCGCGCCGCCCGTGACCGTGCTGCTGACGGTCCTTGCCGGGGCCGCCCTGAAGCTCGTGGGCCTCCCGTGGTCCCCGGTGACGGCGACCGGCTCCCTCGTGCTCGCCGTGCTCGTGGTGCTGCTCGTGCGCGCCCTCCTGCGCCGCCGCCGTGCGAGCACCGCGGCGGACGGGGCGGGGGAGCGGGAGCGGCGCCCGCTCCGGGCGCGGGTGCTCGACGGCCTCCCGGTGCTCGTCGCGGCCGTCACGGGCCTCGCGACCGCGGCCGGTGCGCGCGCCGGCATGGGCACGATCGACACGCTCAACGGCAGCTACGACTCCTTCTTCCACCTCGCCGCGATCGAGTTCGTGCGCGAGGACGGCGACGCCTTCCTGCTCACCGCGCTGCAGGGGATCTACCACGAGCCCACCTTCTATCCGGCCGCCTGGGACGTGCTCACGGCCCTCCTGCCCTTCGGGCCGGTGACCTCGGCGAACGCGATGGCGCTCGCGATGCTCGCCCTGCTCCCCGCCGCGCTCGCCGCGATGACCGGGTTGCTCCTGGGACCGGCGACCCCGCCGCTCGAGCGGCGCGTGCTCACCGCCGCCTCCGCCCTGTGCGCGCCCCTGTTCCTCTCGCTCCCGGTGATCACCCTCGTCATGGGGCTGTGGCCCTTCGTGCTCGGCTCGCTGTGCCTGCCCGTCGCGCTCGGCGCGCTGTGGCGGATCGCGGCGGTCCTGCCCGCGCCGGGTCGGCTGCGGGCGGAGCTCCCGCAGGCCGCGGGGACGCTGCTGCTCGGGACGGTGCTGCTCGCCGGCGCCGTCCTCGCCCACCCCTCGAACGTGTTCTCGCTCGGGGCGGCGGTCCTCGCCGCGCTGCTCGCGCGCGCCGTGGTCGACGTGCTCGGCACCGCCCACCGCCGGCGCGGGGTGCGACTGCTCGTGGCCCTCGCGGCGCTCGCCGTTCTCTACGCGGCGGGATCCGGGGTGCTGCTCGCCTCGATGGACCTCACCACGACCTCCCCCTGGGGCTGGCCCGCGCTGCTCGTCTCCGTGCTCATCGACCGTCCCCGGCTCACGGTGCTCCCGGTGCAGCCGTGGCCCGTGCTCGTGCCCTGGCTGCTCGCGGCCCTCGGCCTGCTCGCCGGCCTCCGCTCCCGGCGCACGGAACCCGCCGCCGTGGCCCTCGCGGCGAGCGCGACCGCGCTGCTCGGCGTCGTGCTCGCCCTCAGCATCCTCACCAACGTCCCCTCGCCGCTCGCCCGTGCCTGGGTGAACCCCTGGTACGGGGCCCGCGAGCGGATCGCCCCACTGCTGCTGTGCGGCGTCACCCTGCTCGCGATGCTCGGGCTGCGCGCCCTGCTGCGCCGCGACCGCGGCGGGGAGGGCCGGCGCTGGCGCACCCCGGTCGCGGCGGCCCTGCTGGGCGCGACGGCCGTCGGCGCCGTCGCCGTCCCGGACCGGCTGCCCTTCGTCGGCTCCCTCGCCTACACGGCGTACGGCGTACAGCTCGCGCCCTACGTCACCCCGCGCGAGCGGGCCTTCATCGAGCGCTCCGCCGCGGAGCTGCCCGGGGGCGCCGTCGTCATCGGCAACCCGCGCGACGGCGAGGCGCTCTACTGGTCGCTCGGGGGAGTGGAGACGGTGTTCCCCACCCTCGCCGAGCCGCAGACCCTCGACTCCCGCCGCGCGGCCCGCTACCTCGACGAGGCGGCGACCAATCCCGACGTCTGCGAGTCCTGGAAGAAGGTGGGTGCGGACCACCTCTACGTCGACACCTCCGCCGAGTCCGGCGAGGCGATCGCCCCGGGCCCCTCCGAGCTGTGGGAGGGACTGCAGGAGATCCCGCAGGACCGCCTCGTGCTCGTGGACCGCGACGGTCCCTATGCCCTCTACCGCATCGAGCCGCTGTGCTGAGCCCCGCCGGCTCGCCCCGCGATAGCGTGCAGCCACCGAGCGCGGGGACGCCCTGTCCCCGCCGAGAGGAAGCCCACCCGTGAAACAGACCGTCCAGACCGTGATGCGCACGATGTCCGTGCTGCCCCGCGACGCCAAGAAGTTCCTGTGGACCTTCGCGGTCGTCATGAGCCTGCTCGCGCTGCTGGACGTCATCGCCCTCGGCGCCGTCGCGATCGCCCTGCCCGGGCTCACGGGCGGCGCCCCCGAGGTGACCGTCCCCGTCGTCGGCTGGAAGCTCGTGGGCTTCGGCCAGGTGACGAGCCTCGTCGGCGTGTTCGTGGTGCTCACGATCGTCAAGTCGGTGCTGAACCTCATCACGATCCGCGTCGCGACCCGGCGCTTCGCGAAGCACGAGGTCGCGATCGGCCAGATGCTCTTCCGCTCGTACATGTCCGCCCCGTGGGTGGACCGCACCTCGCGCTCGAGCCAGGAGATCATCCGCATGGTCGACTCCGGAGTCGCCGCGGTCGTCGCGAACGTGCTCATGCCCTCGATGACCGTGATCAGCGAGTTCGCGACGATCTCCGTGATCACCGCGGGCCTGTTCATCGCGGACTGGAAGATGGCGCTCGCCACGATGATCTACCTGGGCATCGTCGCGATCGTGCTGTCGCGGGTCATCTCCCCGCTCGCCGTGCGCAACGGCGCCGTGAACCGCGACAACTCGATCCAGGTGGTGCAGCTGCTCGGCGAGGTGCTCTCCTCCCTCAAGGAGATCACCCTCAAGGGCAACGAGAAGGAGGTCGAGGCGATCGTCGCGGACCGCCGCGGCACCGCCTCGGAGACCCGCGCCTTCGCGCAGTACTACAACCAGATGCCGCGCTTCGTGCTCGAGGCGGGGCTCGTGGGCGGCTTCGTCGTGGTCGGCGGGGTCGGCTACCTCGGCTCGGGCCCCACGGGCGCGCTCGCCTCCGTCGCGCTCTTCGCGGTCGCGGGCTTCCGCCTGCTGCCCTCGCTCACCCGCTTCCAGTCCACCCAGAACCGGATCCTCACGAACGCCGCGTTCTCCGACTACATCATCGACGACATCGAGCACGCCCGGGAGGCGGTCTCCCGCACGGAGCGCCCGGACAGCGGCGTGCTCTCCGAGGGTCCGCGCGACATCGTCCTCGAGGACGTCAGCTACGTGTACCCCAGCCGCGAGGAGCCTGCGGTCAAGGGCGTGTCGCTGCGCATCCCCGCCGGCTCGCAGGTCGCCTTCGTGGGCACCTCGGGCGCCGGCAAGTCCACGATGGTGGACCTCCTGCTGGGCCTGCTCACCCCCACCTCCGGCCGGATCCTCGTGGGCGGGCAGGACGTGACCACGGTGCTGCGGCAGTGGCGCTCCTCGGTGGGCTACGTGCCCCAGGAGGTCGCCCTGTTCGACGTGTCCGTCGGCGAGAACATCGCCCTGACCTGGGACCCATCGGGGGTCGATGAGGACCGGGTGCGCTCGGCGCTCGAGCGGGCGCAGCTGCTGCAGGTGATCGAGGACCGGCCCGGCGGCATCCACGGCCGGGTGGGGGAGCGCGGCACGACCCTCTCGGGCGGGCAGCGCCAGCGCCTCGGCATCGCCCGCGGTCTCTACGCCGACCCGCAGGTGCTCGTCCTCGACGAGGCCACGAGCGCCCTGGACACGAAGACCGAGGCCGCGGTCACCTCCGCGATCCGCGACCTCGGCGAGGGCGTCACCACGATCACCATCGCGCACCGCCTCGCGACCATCCAGCACTGCGACGTCGTGTTCTACATGCAGGAGGGCGAGGTGCTCGCGCAGGGCACCTTCGAGGAGGTCGTCGACGCCGTCCCCGCCTTCGCGGAGCAGGCCGCGCTCGCCGGCCTCGCCCACGCCGCCGCCGACGGCGCCCCGTCCGAGTCCACCGAGGAGCCCGCATGAGCAGCCTGCTGATCCTGTCCTTCTCCACCCTCACCTCCGACCCGCGCGTGCAGCGGCAGATCTCCCTGCTCGCCGAGCAGCACGAGGTGACCACCGTGGGCTTCGGGGAGCGGCCGCACCCCGGCGTGGAGCACGTGGAGATCCCCGACGGCACCCGCGCCTGGCCCAGCTCCAAGCAGCACCTGCTCACCGGCCGCTACCGCGGCGCCTACTGGTCGATGAGCGCGGTCGCCGCGGCCCGAGAGCTGCTCGCGGACCGGGTGGGGACGATGGACGCGGTCCTCGCCAACGACACGAACACGCTGCCGCTCGCGCTGTGGCTCGCCCCGCGCCGCGGCGTGCACGCGGACCTCCACGAGTACGCCCCCCGGGAGAAGGAGCACCAGCTCGCCTGGCGGACCTTCGTCGCCCCCTACCAGCGGTGGCTCTGCCGCACCTGCCTGCCCGAGGTCGCCTCGGTCACGACGGTCTCCCCGGGGCTCGCGCGCGAGTACGCGGCCCGGTTCGGCGTCGAGGTCGAGGTCGTCACGAACGCCTCCGCCCACCGCGACCTGCCCGTGCGCCCCACCTCCGCGCCGATCCGGCTGCTGCACACGGGCGTGGCCCGCGCGAACCGGCACCTCGAGGCGATGATCGAGGCCGTGCGCGGGCTCGAGGGCGCCGTCACCCTCGATCTCATGCTCATGCCCAGCGAGCCCGGGTACATCGAGCAGCTCGGCGCGCTCGCGGCCGAGGTCCCCGGCGCGGCCTTCCGCGACCCGGTGCCCTACGCGCAGCTCGTGGACACCGTCGCCGAGTACGACGTGTCCCTCGTCGTCTTCCCGAACTCGACCTTCAACCTCGAGCACTCCCTGCCCAACAAGCTCTACGAGGCGGTGCAGGGGCGCACCGGCGTGATCGTCGGCCCCTCCCCGGACATGGCGGACCTGGTGCGCGAGCACTCCCTCGGGGCCGTGCTGCCCGCCGCGACCGCCGAGGCCATGCATGCGGAGCTCGCCGCGCTCACGCCGTCGACCGTGGATGCCTGGAAGCGCGCGGCCGACGCCTCCGCCGAGGTGCTCTCCGCCGAGCGGCAGGTGCTCACCTGGCAGCGCGCGATCGAGCGGATCCTGTCGGGACGATGAGGCTCTACCTGTCCTCGTACCAGCTCGGGGATCACCCCGAGGAGCTGGTGAGGATGGCGGGCGAGGGCGCCCGCGGCTGGGTCGTCGCCAATGCCCTCGACGGCGGCGACCCCGGGCGCCGCGCCCGCGACACCGCCCGTCAGATCGCGGCCCTCGCCCGGATCGGTCTGCGGGCGCGGGACCTCGACCTGCGCGAGCACGACCCCTCGACGATCGCCCGCGCCGTCGGGGAGCCGGACTTCGTCTGGCTCCGCGGCGGCAACGTGTTCACCCTGCGCGGGGCCCTCGCCCGCTCCGGGCTCGACGCGCTGCTCGTCGCGGGGATCCGTGAGGACGCCTTCGTCCACGCGGGGTTCAGCGCCGGGGCCTGCGTGCTCGCTCCCTCCCTCGCCGGGCTCGAGCACTGCGACGGCGTGGACGAGGCCCTCCGCCTGCACGGGGAGGTCCGATGGGACGGACTGGGCGTGCTCGATCTTCCCGTCGTCCCGCACCTGGACTCCCCGGGGCATCCGGAGACGGCGCTGCTCGGCGAGGTCGCCGCCCGCTACGCCCGTGGGGGCCAGGCCTTCTGGGCGCTCCGCGACGGCGAGGCGCTCGTGGTCGACGGCGACCGCACCGCCGTGGTGTGAGGCGCCGGGCCGTCGGGCGCCCCGCGCTCAGCCGCGGCGCAGGCGCGGCAGCTGCTGGACCGCGAGCGAGGCGGCCATGAAGCGCAGCGGCGCCTCCCGGTGGAGCGCCCGGGTCAGCTCACGGGGGAGGAGCGTCGCCGGGCGACCGTGACGCCGACGGTCCCGGGCCGCGGCCATGAGCTCCGCGGCGGGGACGGCCGGGTCCAGGCAGGCGTCGAGCAGGCGGCGGTCGGCGCGGGAGAGCGGGCGCTCGCAGCTGGGGGCGCGGTCCAGCACGTCCGCGGTGATCGCGGCGAGGGACTCCCGCTCCTCGGCGGTCCAGATCTCCTCGTCCTGCCGGTAGAACACGGCGCCGAACACGTGGATGCGCAGCAGCTTGGTGCCGATCGCGGCGCGGGCAGTGCGGGACAGCCGCGCCGCCCAGGGGGCCTGCAGGAGGTCGGGGAAGAAGCCCAGCTGCTCGGTCATCGGCCGCACGACGTAGGTGACGCGGTCCCCGGCGTCCTCGCCGATCACGTAGGGCGGGCCGTACCGGTCGTAGGCGGTGGGGACGGTGGCCATCAGCTCCGTCACCATGCCCACGTCGCCGCCGACGGTCGCGCCCTCCACGAGGGCGGCGCCGGTGCGCTCGAGCATGGCGCGGCTCATGAGGCCGAGCGGTGCGGAGCGGTAGGCGAGGCGGTCCCGGGCGAGGTCCACGAGGCCGCCGCGGTGCATGCGCACGGCCGGGGTGGGCACGCCGCGGCCCGCGCGGCCGAGCGCGAGGCGGGTGATGACGAACTCCGCGCCGGTGCGCTCCTGCACCGTGAGCCAGGAGGCGACGGCACCGGGGGCGAGCTCGTCGTCGGAGCCCATGATCGCGACGAACGGGGTGGTCGCCGCGCGGATCCCGGCGTTGAACGGGCCGGAGGCGGAGCGGAAGGCGTCGCGGTGCTCGATGATCCGCGTTGCCTGCCGGTGCTCGGGGCGCAGCGCCCCGCGGATCTCCTCCGCGGGCCGGTTGTGGGCGACGACGAGGACCTCGGCGTGCTCCCCGCTGCCCTCGAGGACGGATGCGACCGCCCGGCCGACGGGCCGCTCGGGCGTGTGGCACGCGATGACGATCGTGACGGGCCTCATCGGGCACCCCCGGCGAGCGTGGTGAGCAGCCCCGCGTAGGCGGCGCCCACGACAGGGGTGGAGAAGCGGTCGCCGATCGTCGCGGCGATCTCCTCGCTGCCGAGCTCGCGCGTGCGGGCGTCGACGTCGAGGATCGCCTCGGCGTAGGCCTCCGGGTCCTGCACGTCGACGAGCGCCCCGACCTCGGGGCGCGTGTACTCGCCCTGGCCGCCGGTCGCGCCGAGCACGACGGGCCGGCCGGCGACGAGCGCCTCCGCCGCGGAGACGAAGAAGTTGTCCGCCTTCGTGGGGCCGAAGAAGAGATCCGCCGCGCCGAGCGCCTCCCGCACCCCGGCGGGATCCGCGGTGCCGGCGAGGTCCAGGCGGTCCTCGACGCCGAGCTCCCGGGCGAGCGCCGCGGTCTGCTCGCGCAGGGGGCCCTCGCCGAGCCAGGTCAGGTGCGCGTCGACGCCGCGGCGCTCGAGCGCCGCGAGGGTGCGCACGGCGACGAGCGGGTCCTTGCGGTCGATGAGGCCGCCCGTGGAGACCAGGCGCAGGGCGCCGTCGGACCGGTCACGGCGGGGGACAAGCGACCCCGGGTCCACGATGCAGGGCACGACGTCCGTCGGCCGGGCGCCGCGCACGGCGCGCAGCGGCGCGGCGAGGTACTCGCACACGGCGGTCGCGCGGTCCGGGAGGGCCAGCAGGCGGGAGAGCACGGGCAGCGCCGCGCGGGCCGGCGCGGGGAGCGTCGCGGGCGTGGTCAGCGCGGACCAGTGCTCGGTGTGCAGCCACGGGACGCGCGGCCGGCGCAGCGCGAAGGGCAGCAGCGTGGAGAAGGCCATGGTGTGCACGGCCTCGGAGCCCTCGAGGGCGGGGCCCAGGGCGCGGGCGGCCCGCAGCACCGAGAGCGGGCTGCGGGGGTCCATGGGGATCCGCAGCACGTCGATGTCCGCGTGGACGAGGCGACGGGTGCCGTCGTCGTCCGCGGGCGGCACGAGGTGCACGAGCCGGATCGGCAGGTGCTCCGCGATCGAGAGCGCGTCGCGGACCACGAAGGCGCCGCGGGAGGGCTCGGTCGCGGTCGGGAACCAGGTGGTGACGAGGGTCGTGGTCACCGGGCCTCCTCGGGGAGTCGGGCATAGGCCTCGAGCAGGGGAGCGGCCTCCGCCTCCCAGGTCAGCTGCGGGGCGACGGCGCGGGCGCGCTCGCGGTAGGCGGCGGGGTCCTCGAGGATCCGCAGCAGCGCGGCGGCGAGGTCCGCGGGCTCCTCGCCGGAGAACACCTCGCCCACGCCGAGCTCCTCGACGACGGCGCGCATGTCCGGGAGGTCCGCGGCGGCGATCGGGAGCCCCGCGCGGATCGACTCGAAGAGCTTGTTGGGCAGCGCGTAGCGGTAGGAGAGGCAGACGGGCCGCACGTGGACCACGGCGACGTCGCCGTCGGCGAGGGCGGAGGAGACCTCCGCGGGGGCCACCGCGCCGACGAGGTGCACGCGGCCGGCGACGCCGAGCTCGGCGGCGCGGGCCCGCACCTGGTCGAGGTAGTCCTCCTCGCCGTAGCCGAGCAGCACGAGGTGGACGTCGGCGGGCAGGTGGGGGAGCGCGGCGAGGGTCTCCTCGATGCCGCGGGCGGTCGTGATCCGCCCGCCGTAGGCGATGACCCGGTCGCTCGCGGAGAGACCGGCCCGCTCGCGCAGCACCCCGGTGCCCCGATCGGGCAGGGGACCGGCGACGGGCACGTTGCGCACCACGAGCGGGAGGCGGTCCAGGTGGTAGGTGCGACGCAGCCACTCGGCGATCGAGGGGGAGACGGTGATCACGACGTCGGCCCGGGGGATCGCCACGTGCTCGATCGCGGCGTCCAGCAGCGGCGCGAGCAGGCGGCGCCCCTCGACGTTGCGGTGGCGCCACAGCTCGTGGGAGTCGTAGACCAGATGCACCCGGCGGCCCTCGCGGCGGCCGAGCGCCTGGATCGCGAGCGCGGGGACCAGGGCGTTGGTGTCGTTCGCGTGGACGATCTCGGGGGCGAAGGCGTGCGCGGCGCGCGCGGAGCGCCACCACCAGGTGCCCAGCTCGATGGTCCGGTATGCGCGGCGGCCCAGGTCCCCGGCGGCGCGGGTGCCGAGCCGGCGCGCCACGGCGAGGGGCGACGGGCGGCCCGCATGCGGCGGCGTCGGCGCGGAGGTCGCGCTCGCCGGGGCCGGATCGGCCGACGGGGCAGGCGAGCCCTCCGGGACCGTCGCGGCGGGACGCCGGGTGAGGCGGGTCAGCGCGGGCGCGATCCGCTCGAGCGCGAACTCGGGTACCCGGTGCAGGTCGAGGCCGGGGGCGAGCTCGGAGGTCCCGGCGGCGCGGCCCTTGAGCCGCCGCTCGACGGCGACGATCCTCACACGGGCGCCCTGCTCGCGCAGGGAGGCGGACTCCTTCAGCACCCGGGAGTCGTTCGTCGCGTCGTTGTGCACGAGGACCGCGACGCGCGGGGCGTTCCCTGACGAGGGCATGGTGCTCCTGGGACGAATATCGTGGGTCCGGCACACTGTAACGCGCGCCCCGCACCCGAGCCGTCCAGGAGGACCCGCCCGATGAAGATCCTGTCCGTGGTGGGAGCCCGGCCCCAGTTCGTGAAGCTCGCCGCCGTGGCGGACGCCGCCGCGGAGGCGGAGGGCGTCGAGCACGTCATCGTCCACACCGGCCAGCACTACGACGCCGCGATGAGCGACGTCTTCTTCGCGGACCTCCGGATCCCCGCCCCCGACGTCAACCTCGGCAGCGGCTCCGGCACGCACGGCCGCCAGACCGGCTCCATGCTCGCCGCGATGGACGAGGTGCTCGAGGAGCACCGCCCGGACTGGGTGCTCGTCTACGGCGACACCAACTCGACCCTCGCGGGCACGCTCTCCGCGGTGAAGATGCACCTCAGGGTCGCCCACCTCGAGGCGGGCCTGCGCTCCTTCAACCGGCGCATGCCCGAGGAGCACAACCGGGTCCTCACCGACCACGCCGCCGACCTCCTCCTCGCCCCCACCGAGGTCGCGCGCGAGCACCTCGCCGCGGAGGGTCTCGCGGAGCGCACGGTCGTCGTCGGCGACGTCATGACCGACGTCTGCCTGCGCGTCGCCGCCGCCGTCCGGGACCAGCCGCTGCGGCTCCCCGAGGGGATCGACCCCGCCGCGGACTTCGCCGTCGCGACGATCCACCGGGCCGACAACACCGACGACCCCGAGCGGCTGCGCGCGATCGTCCGCGGTCTGCAGTCCCTGGACATGCCGCTCGCGCTCCTCGCGCACCCGCGGCTCGTGGCGAAGGCCGAGGCGGCGGGCATCGACCTCGCCGGCGGCGCCGTCCGCGTGGGGGAGCCGCTCGCCTACCCGGACCTCGTGGCCGCCGTGCAGCGTGCCCGCGCCGTCGTCACCGACTCCGGCGGTCTGCAGAAGGAGGCGTACCTCCTGGGCACGCCCTGCACGACCGTCCGCACCGAGACCGAATGGGTCGAGACCCTCGAGAACGGCTGGAACCAGCTCGTCGCGGATCCCGCCGACCTCCCCGCGGCCGTCGGCCGCCCCCGCCCCACCGCGGACCGCCCGGACCACTACGGCGACGGGCAGGCCGCCCAGCGCGTCGTCGCGCTGCTGCAGGAGCGCGCCCGATGAGCCGCCGCCCCACCGACCCGCCGCGCGTCGTCGTCGCGACCCGCGTGTTCACGCCCGAGCCGGTCGCCGCCGCGTTCCGCCAGGAGGCGCTCGTGCGCGCCCTCGAGGAGGCCGGCTGCGAGGTGTCCGTGCTCACCACGCGCCCGCCGCGCGGCACCGTCGGCAAGGACCGCGTGCACGGCGTCTCCCGCTTCCCCGTCAAGCGCGACCACCAGCAGCAGGTGCGCGGCTACGTCTCCTACATGAGCTTCGACGTGCCCCTCACGCTGCGCCTGCTGCTGCGGCGTCGGCCGGACGTCATCGTCGCGGAGCCGCCGCCCACCACCGGCATCGTCGCGACCGTGCTCGGCGTGCTCCGGCGCGTGCCCACCGTGTTCTACGCGGCGGACATCTGGTCCGACGCCTCCGAGAGCGTCGACAGCGTGCCCCGCGCGGTCGTCGCCGGCGTGCGGTTCATGGAAACCACCACCTGGCGGCGCGCCGCGAAGGTCCTCACGATCTCGACGGGCGTCGACGACCGGGTCGCCGCGCTGATCGGCCGGCGCCCCTCGCTGACCATGGTCGGCAACGGCATCGACACGGACACCTTCACGGCCGACGGCCCCGCCCCGGAGGAGCCCGGCCCCTACTTCGTCTACGGCGGCACCGTCTCGGAGTGGCAGGGGGCGGACATCTTCGTCGAGGCCTTCGCCCGGCTCCGCGCCGAGCGCCCCGAGGCGCGGCTGCTGTTCTTCTCGGAGGGCAGCGGCAAGGAGGAGCTCGCCGCGATGGTCGAGCGGCAGGGGATCGAGGGCATCGAGTTCCGCGGCCGGCTCGCCCCCGCGGAGATGTCCCGCATGCTCCGCGGCGCCGTCGCCGGGCTCAGCTCGATCACCCCGGGGCTGGGCTACGAGTTCGCGCTGCCCACGAAGATCTACGCGGCCACCGCCTCCGGCACCCCCGTCGTCCACGCGGGCGAGGGCGCGGCCTCCGAACGGATCCGCGGCGGCGGGCTCGGCTGGGCGAGCGCGTACGACCCCGCGCAGGTCGCGCACGCGATGCGCGCCGCCCTCGACGGCGAGGACCGCCCCACGACGGAGCACCTGCGGGAGTGGACCCTCGAGCACGCCTCGCTGCAGGGGGCGGCCGCCCGGGCCGCCGCCGCGGTCATCGAGGCCGCGGGCCGCTGAGCGCCCCGCGCGGCGGGGCCGTGGCGGCGCCCGGCACGGGCGCCGGGCTCAGAAGATGAGCCGCAGACCCGGCACCCGCTGCGCGACCAGCGCGATCACGAAGGAGACCGGCACGGTGACGAGCCACACCGTCGCCATCTGCCACAGGTCGTAGCCCTCGAGCGCGGGGATCTGCCGCAGCAGCACGAGCACCGCGAAGTGCACGAGGAACACCCCGAACGTCGCGTTGCCGAGCGCCCGCAGCCAGGCCTGGGCGCGCGGTCCCACCCGCCATGAACCGGTGAGCGAGGCGAGCGCCAGGAACAGCAGCAGCGCGTAGACCATGACGCTCGGCGAGGAGTAGTCCGGCCGGAGCGTGCGCACGAGCAGGGAGCCGCCGTCGTCCCGGCCCGCCTCGTACAGCCAGGTCAGCGCCGCGATCGCGACGGGCGTCGTCGCGAGGGCCGCGAGCGCCCAGCGCCGCGCGACGGGCGCCACGATCGCCGCCCGGCCGATCACGAAGTAGCCCGCGAAGGCCATCCAGTAGGTGAGCGATCCGGGCTCGATCGGCCGATGGGAGTCCAGCCCCTCGATGCTCGGCTGCCGGGTCAGGTACGGCACCGCGAAGGCGAGCGCCGTCCACGCGCACGCGAGCAGCCCCAGCCCCCACGCGCGCCGACCCTCCTGCTCCGGCACCGCGTGCAGGAAGGCGGCGATCACGGGCGCGATCACGTACAGCCCGGCGATCGCCCACAGGAAGTACAGGTGGGTGAAGGTCTTGCCGGTGATGACCTGGTCGATCGCCGTGCCGACGCTCATCTCCGCCCCCGCGAGCGGACCGATGACGAGCATGTAGAGCGCGGACCACACCACGAGCGCGGGCAGGATCCGCACCGCCCGCTGCCGCCAGAAGGTGCCCGGGCCGCGGCGCAGCGCCGAGGGATGGAGGTTCAGGGCCCCCGCCATCATGAGGAACACCGGCACGGCCGCGGAGGCGGCCATGTCCACCGCCGTGATCCCGAGCGGCGCGGAGCCGTCCTCGACGCCGCCGCCCACCACGTGCACCGCCACGACGCCGAGGATCGCGACGATCCGGATGACGTCGAGCGCGGGCACGTACTCCCGTCGCCGAGGCGCTGTGGGAGCCGGCGGTCGTGTCGCGGGCTGAGCGGGGTCCGGGGCCGGAGAGGTCACGTGGTCCCTTCGCAGTCGACGGCGATGAGTCGGGATTGGTCGGTCTCGAAGACGACGGTGCCGATCGCGGGATCGGCCCGGTTCACAAGGTCGAACGTCGAGGACCACTGGTAGGTGATCTGCTCCTGGTAGACGTAGCCCACGCCGGCCTCGTGCAGCAGATCGCACACCTGGGCGGCGGGCACCTCGCCGTTCGAGCCGGAGAGGGCGTAGAGCAGGGCCCGGTCCTGGTTCTCGAGCGCCATGCCCGCGACCGGGAAGTACACCTGCTGACCGTGGATCGCGTACATGTGCGAGGCGCCGGAGAAGGGGCTCGCGAGCACCTTGAGGGAGTGGTCCATCGTGGGATCGGCGGCGGCCCAGGCCTCGAGCTCGTCCTGCTGGAGGAAGCGGCCGCGGCCCGAGTACTCCGCGGAGAGGTTCTTCGCCGCGTTGTCGAGGCGGGTCGGGATCGAGCTCGCCCCCGCCGCGAGGGCGAGCACCACGAGCAGCGCGATGACGGGGCGCGAGGGGCGCGGGCGGCGGCCGTCGGCGTCGAGGGGGCCGCGCAGCCGGCCCCAGACCTGCAGGCCCGGCACGATCAGCAGCACGGAGAGCATGGCGAGCGGCATCGAGAGGCGGTCCTGCCCGCGGTACCAGAGTGTCGAGAGGCCCAGCGGGGAGTCCACCGCGGAGTCGAGGTACAGCACGGCCACGACGATCCAGGCGACGCCCACCCAGCGGGCCGGTCCGCGCCACAGCGTGCGCACGAGCCCCGGCCACCACAGGGCCGCGAGGATGATGCCGAGCGCCATCGGCCACACGGTCAGCAGGCCCAGCAGGATCTCGCCGAGCGCGGACCACCACGGCACCTGGAGGCCGCCCTGGAAGCCGGTGACGGCCGCGGCGAGCGGGGTCAGGGCCAGCAGCAGCACGGGGATCACGCAGAGGACGGGGACCAGCCACAGCAGGCGCCGGCGACGCCGCTCGCGGAGCGCGGTCGCCGCGGTGAGCACGGTCGTCAGCAGCAGCGCCATGACGGCGACGTTCGGGTGCAGCAGGCCGAGACCCAGCGCCGCGAGGCCCGCGATCGCGAGGGCCGCGAGGGCCGGCCGCCACCCGGAGGCCGTGGGGGCGGCGTCGACCGCCGGCCCTTCCTGCAGCGCCGACGTCGGCCCCGTCGGGGTCGGCCCGGGGAACAGCGCCTGCCAGAGCGCGAGGACCGCGGCGAGGGCGCCCGGGAGCGCCGCGAAGCCCACGAGGTTCGGGATCGCGGAGAGATGGATCCACTCGTCGAGCGGGGCGGCGGGCACGATCGCCGCGCCGATCGCGACGGCGAACGGCGCCCAGGCCACCTCGGGGAACACGGCCCTTGCGAGCAGCGCCGAGCCCAGCAGCCAGGGCACGAGCGCGAGGGCCAGCACCGCGCCGTTCAGCACGATCGGCACCGGCACCCCCGGCACGAGGGAGGCCAGCGCATGGAACGCCGCCGGGTACGCGGTCGCCTCGCCCACCGTGCTCGAGACCGAGCCGACGTCGAGGCTCGAGGCCGTGCCGGTCTCCCGGATCCGCTGCAGCGCGGAGAGGTGGTAGAGCGTGTCCCAGCGCTCGAGGACCACGCCGGGGGTCCGTGCCCGCACCGCGATCGGCACGACGGCCAGCGCGGCGGCGAGGGTGACCCACACCGGGGCGAGCAGCACCGTGCGCGGAGGCATCAGACGGCCCTCGAGGGCCGCGCCCGGCAGGCGCACGCCCCACCGGCGCAGCAGCACCGCGAGGCCCACGAGCACGAGGGCGAGCCCCAGGTGCGGCAGCAGCGACCAGCCGACCCCGACGAACGGGGCGATCAGGGCCGCGGTGCCCGCGATCCCGGCGGCGACCGCCGGGGCGATCGCGAGGGACAGCAGGCGCGAGCCGCCGAGGGCGCGCGGAACCGCGTAGCCGGGCAGATAGGTCGCCGCGAGGACCAGCAGGACGCTCAGCAGCAGGAGCAGGACGTCGGTCATCCGCGGTCGGTGCCGAGCATCCGCTCGCGGTAGGCGAGGGGCTGCTCCGACTCGTCCAGCGCCAGGCGGCGGGCGAGCACGGTGGTGCGCTTCTCCGCGT
This sequence comes from Brachybacterium rhamnosum, assembly GCF_039526185.1. Lineage (NCBI taxonomy): Bacteria > Bacillati > Actinomycetota > Actinomycetes > Micrococcales > Dermabacteraceae > Brachybacterium > Brachybacterium rhamnosum. The sequence goes on along the minus strand of NZ_BAAAIS010000003.1, from coordinate 974,577 downwards.
TCTTCGTGCGGGCCTCCGCGAGCGCGAGCGAGCCCAGCAGCACGATCACCGTCGCGTAGAGGAGCAGGTCCGCGCCGCGGCCCACCCCGACGACGTGCGCGACCGAGGTCAGCACGCGCGGGAACATCACCGTGAGCACCGCGAACACGGCGAAGCCGAGGATCAGCAGGCGGCGCACGGCCAGCTGCTTCGCCCCGCGGGTGATGAACAGCCAGGCGATGATCCCGAGGATCCCCAGGACCAGCAGGATCTGGATGATCAGGGTGCGGCTCCCGGCGGGGATCGTGGGCCCCAGCGCGAGGATCAGCTCGTGGGCGCCCACCGGCTCAGGCCTCCTCGGCCTGCTGGTGGGTGGAGGCGGAGCCGTCGCCGAGCACCAGGCGCGGCGTGCCGGCCCAGTTCTCGGCGGTCGTGATGTTGCGGCCGTCGACCACGAGCTTCACCCCGGGGACCTCCGCGGCGGAGAGCTCCGCGTACTCCGGGTGGTTGGTCTGCACGATCACGAGATCCGCGGCCTCCCCCAGGTGGTACGGCGCCCAGCCGAAGCCTGCGATCTCCTCGTCGTCGTAGTAGGTGTCGTGCACCGCGACCTCGGCGCCCTGGGCACGGAGGGCCTCGACCACCGGGAACACGCCGGAGAACGCGGTCTCCTTCACCCCGGTGCGGTACGAGGCGCCGAGCACGACGGCCTTCAGACCCTTCAGCGAGCCGAGCAGGCCCGCGGCGCGCTCCACGAGGAACGCGGGGACGGAGGCGTTGAGCTGGCGGGCGGTGCGGACCGTCGTCGCGCTCGGGTCGCCCGAGAGGTACAGGCGCGGGTAGACCGGGATGCAGTGGCCGCCCACCGCGATGCCCGGCTGGTGGATGTGGGAGTAGGGCTGCGAGTTGCTGGCCTCGATGACCTTGTACACGTCGATGCCGTGGTCCTGCGCGAACAGCGCGAACTCGTTGGCCAGCGCGATGTTCACGTCGCGGTAGGTGGTCTCGGCGAGCTTCGCGAGCTCGGAGGCCTCGGGGGAGCCGAGGTCCCACACGCCGTTGGGGCGGGGCAGGTCAGGGCGCTCGTCGAAGGTCAGCGCGGACTCGTAGAAGGCGCGCGCCCGCGCGGTGCCCTCCTCGGAGATCGCACCGATGAGCTTGGGGTACTTGCGCAGGTCCGCGAACACGCGGCCGGTGAGCACGCGCTCGGGGGAGAAGACGGCGAAGAAGTCCTGCGACTCCTTCAGCCCGGAGATCTCCTCGATCATCGGCACGAAGCGGGTGCGCAGGGTCCCCACGGGGAGCGTCGTCTCGTAGGAGACGAGGGTGCCGGGGGTGAGGTGCTCGGCCAGCGAGCGGGTCGCCTCGTCCATCCAGCCGAAGTCCGGCTCCCAGCTCGCGTCGTCCACGAACAGGGGGACGACGATGACGACGGCGTCCGCGCCGGGGATCGCCTCGGCGTAGTCGGTGGTCGCACGGAGGCGGCCGGCGGGGACGAGCTCGGCGAGCTTCTCGGCGAGCTGGGCCTCGCCCGGGAAGGGCTCCTTCGCCTGGTTGATCAGCTCGACCTGGCGGGCATTGACGTCGACGCCCACGACCTCGTGGCCGGCATCGGCGAACTGGACGGCGAGCGGGAGCCCGATCTTGCCGAGGGCGACGACAGCAGTCTTCACGTGAGATCTTCCTTCCGGCGCACTGCGCCACTTCTGCGAGGGACGGTCGCCCGGGGGCGATCCACCGTGACAGGGTATCGTCCGTCGTTGTCCCGGGCCTGGACCCGGATGCCCTGCCTCGTCGTCCCGGACGTCCCGCGTCCCCAGGAGCCCTGCATGACCTCTACCGAGCATCCGGAGCCGGCGCCCGAGGCCGACAGCCCCGGCGCGGAGCGCACCTGGTTCGTGGTGCCCCTGTTCAACGAGGGTGAGGTCATCGGCGACGTCATCCGCGCCCTGCGCACCCGCTACCCGCTCGTGGTCTGCGTCGACGACGGCAGCGCGGACGCCTCCGCGCGGATCGCCGAGGAGGCCGGTGCGGCCGTCGTGCGCCATCCCTTCAACCTCGGCCAGGGCGCCGCGCTGAAGACCGGCATCGACTACGCGCTGCGGGACCCGGGGATGCGCCAGGTCGTCACCTTCGACGCCGACGGTCAGCACCAGGTCGACGACGCCGCCGCCATGATCGCCCTGCGCGAGGAGGAGGGCGTGGACGTGGTCCTCGGCTCCCGCTTCCTCGACGGGCGCACGCGCCCCGGCCTCATCAAGCGCATCGTGCTGCGCGGCGCGGTCTGGTACTCGAACGTCACCAGCGGCGTGCGGCTCACGGACGCCCACAACGGGCTGCGGGTCCTGGGCCGCGAGGCGTGCGAGAGGATCGCGATCGAGCAGAACCGCATGGCGCACGCCTCGGAGATCGTCGAGGAGATCGGCCGCCACGAGCTGACCGTGCGCGAGCACCCCGTGCACATCCTCTACACGGACTACTCCCGCTCGAAGGGCCAGTCGGTGCTCAACTCCGTGAACATCGTCATCGACATGCTCTTCCGCTGATCCGATCCGTCCTCTCGCGACGGGACGGATCAGCGGGGAGCGCCGGCTCTGGCGGTCGTCAGGAGGCGGCCTTCGGCTCCGCGCTGCCGTCGGCGATCGAGCCGAAGAACGCGGCCGTGTCGTCGTCGTCCGTGAGGATCGCCTGACCGGAGTGCTTCGTCCGGTAGGCCGGGTCCTCGATCGGCATGGTCACCGTGCCGGCCTTCATCGCGCTGCGCGCCGTGAGCGCCATCCGGCCCAGGTCCACGATCCCCGTGCCCTCGCTCGTCGCGAGGGCGTCCGTGCCGGCGCCCGCGAGCCGCACCTGGGTCACGGGGTTCAGGAGCACGCCGGGGGAGGCGACGCGGGACATGAGGGCGCCCACGAACTGCTGCTGGCGGGCCTGGCGGCCGATGTCCGCGGTGGGGTCGAAGTAGCGGGCGCGCACGAAGGCGAGCGCCTGCTCACCGCCCACGTCGTGGCAGCCCTCGGTCATCTTCAGCCCGGACTTCTCGTCGTCCACGTCCTGGTCGATGCAGAGGTTCACGGAGCCGACGGCGTCGACCATGCCCTCGACACCGTCGAAGCCGATCTCGACGTAGTGGTCGATCGTCATGCCGGTGAACTGCTCCACGGTCTTCACGAGCAGCGGGGCGCCGCCGAAGGCGAAGGCGGCGTTGAGCTTGTACCTCCCGTGCCCGGGGATGTCCACGAGGGTGTCGCGGGGCAGGGAGACGAGGTAGCTGCGGCCGTTCGGGGCCTTGTGCAGCAGCATGATCGTGTCGGTGCGCTGGCCGGTCGTGCCGTCGTCGGCCACGGCGTCGCCGCCGCGGGCGTCGGATCCGGCGATGAGGTAGGTCTGCCCCTCGGTGGCCTCCGCCCCGGAGAGCGCGTCGACGTGCTCGATCCGGGAGTTCGTCCACAGCGCGAGGCCGGCGCCCCAGGCGAGGAGCACCACGAGGACCAGGGCGACGAGCGTCAGCCCAAGCCGCAGGGGGCGGGGCAGGCGCGAGCGGCGGCCGGGCCGGCGCGCGTGGCGGCGGGGAGCGCCGTCCGGCACGTCCCCGACGGGCGCGCCGGCCAGGAGCGGATCGGAGGCGTCGCGGGCGGGCGCCGCATGGCGCTCCGGAGCCCGGTCGCGGGCGGGGGCCGTGCAGGGATCGACGGCCGGGTAGGCGCGGGTCGGGGTCTCCTCGCGCTCGCCGCGTCCCGGCGCGGGGACGGGGCGGGCGCTGCCGCCGGCGCGGGCGCGATGGCCCCGGGGGCGGCGCGGTCCTCCGTGTCGCGGGGAGCGCGGGGGCTGCTGATCGCTCATGTGCCGTCTCCTCTCGCTCGCGTGGCGCGGGTCTGTTCGGGGGCCCGTCGCGGCGCGGGCCGGCGGGTGCTGACGGGTGATGGCGCCCGACAGGCTAGCCCCAACCCTCCCGCGCGACCGCACCGGGTCCATGACGTCGCGGAACCTCCTGCGAACCTTCACACGCCGTGCGCGGGGCTCCCGGGATCGGCCCGGGACCTCTCCGTACACTGGTCCGAGGCGCCCGCCGGCGCCGCCGGGGGACCCCGGCGCCACGACGACGCACCAGCAGGAGGCCTTGTGGACAGCACCGCAGCACGGGGGCAGGAGAGCGCCCCGCGCGTGGTCGCGGTGGTGGTCACCTACAACCGCGAGCAGCTGCTCGAGCAGTGCCTGGACGGCCTCGCCGCCCAGGAGCGCCGCCCGGATGCCGTGGTCGTGGTGGACAACGCCTCCTCGGACGGCTCCGGTCGCGTCGCCGATGCCCACCCCCTGGGCGCCGACGTCCTGCACCTGCGCCGCAACGTGGGCGGGGCGGGCGGCTTCGCGGCCGGCATGGCCCGCGCGCTCGTGCGCCACGACGCCGACTGGCTGTGGCTCATGGACGACGACACGGTCCCCACGCCCTCCGCCCTCGCGGAGCTGCTGCGCTCGATCGAGGCGTCGCCGGTGCGGCTGAGCGTGCTCAGCTCCCGCGCCGTCTGGACCGACGGCCGCGACCACCCGATGAACACCCAGCGCACCCGCTTCCGGGCGAGCGCGGGGGAGAAGCGGGACGCCGCCGCCGCGGGCGGCCGGCCGATCCGCACCGCGAGCTACGTCTCCGCACTGCTGCGCGGCGAGGACGTGCGCCGCCTGGGCCTCCCGTATGCCGACTACTTCATCTGGTCCGACGACTTCGAGCACACCGGCCGCCTGCTGCGCCGGGGCCGGGGCCTGCAGGTCCCCGCCTCCGTGGTCGAGCACCGCACCGTGCTCTTCGGCGACGCCCAGTCCAACCCGGGCTCGCGCTTCTACTACGACGTGCGCAACCGCACCTGGGCGCTGCTGCGCACCACCTCCTTCACCCCGTCCGAGAAGGTGCTCTACGGCGGCAGCACCGTGCTGGGCTGGCTGCGCCGGCTCGCCCGCCACCGCGGCGAGCTCACGGGCGTCGGTGCGCGCGGGCTGCTCGCCGCGCTGCGCCGCGGTCCGCGACCGTCGGCCGCGGTCCTCGCGACGGACCCGGAGGCCGCGGCGGACGTCCGCCGCATCGAGCGGGCGGCCGGGCGATGAGCGCCGTCCCCCCGTTCGCGGTGCTCATGCCCCTCTGGGGCCGCGACGAGCCCGCGCGCGTCGAGGCGGCGATCGCCTCCGCGACGACCGGCCAGACCCTGCGCCCGGACCTGTTCCTGCTCACCGTCGACGGCCCGCTCCCGAGCGCGCTCGAGGAGCTCGTGGCGCGGGTCGAGGCCGAGGAGTTCGGTCCCGCCCGCGTGCTGCGCCACCCCCAGCACCGGGGCATCGCCCTCACCCTCCAGGACGGCCTCGAGGCCTCCCCGCACGAGATCGTCGCGCGGGCCGACGCGGATGACCTCTGCCGGCCCGAGCGCTTCGCCGTCCAGATACCGCGGATGGCGCGCACGGAGGACGGCGAGGGCGCCGATCTGCTGGGCGGGTCCATGCAGGAGTTCAGCGACCGGGTCGCCCCGGGGGAGGGGCCCCTGCGCACCCGCCCCCTCGAGCACGAGCAGATCGTGGGCTACCTGGGCCGCCACTCGCCCTTCCACCACCCCACGATCGTGCTGCGGCGCTCGGTCGCGCTCGCCGTGGGCGGCTACCGCGACCTCCCGCTGCTCGAGGACTACTGGCTGTGGGAGCGGATGATGCTCGGCGGGGCGCGCATGGGCAACGTCGAGGAGGTCGTCGTCGACTACCGCGTCGACGAGCACCTCTTCGAGCGCCGCGGCGGCTGGACGCTCTTCACGAGCGACCTGCGCCTCCAGCGCACGCTCCTGCTGGACCGTGTGATCGGTCCCCGCGCGTTCCTGACCAACATCGTGCTGCGCGGCGGGTACCGTCTCGCCCCGTGGCGGCTGCGTCGCTTCGGCTACCGCCGCTTCGTGGAGCCCATGCGCTGAGCCCGCACGGGCGGGCGCATGACAGGGCGCACATCGCCCGACGCGCCGTCCCCGGGGGCACCGCCCCCGCCACCTGCCTCCGCTACTGTGAGCTGGTCCACCGAGGACCGTCCGACCGCTTCGAAAGGAACCCCCGTGGCCACTCCTGATCTGCTGATCGTCGGCTCCGGCCTGTTCGGCCTGACCATCGCCGAACGCGCCGCGACCGAGCACGCCGCCAAGGTCACCATCATCGACAAGCGGCCGCACCTGGGCGGCAACGCGTACTCCGAGGCCGACGAGGCCACCGGGATCGAGGTCCACAAGTACGGGGCCCACCTGTTCCACACCTCGAACGAGCGGGTGTGGGAGTACGTGAACCGCTTCACCGCGTTCACGGGCTACGTGCACAAGGTGTACACGAACCACCAGGGCATCGTGTACCCCATGCCGATCAACCTCGGCACCATCAACCAGTTCTTCTCCTCCGCGTACACGCCGGACGAGGCGCGCGCGCTCGTGCAGGAGCAGGCCGGGGAGCTCGCCGGGACCGATCCCGAGAACCTCAACGACAAGGGCATCTCCCTGATCGGCCGCCCGCTCTACGAGGCGTTCATCAAGCACTACACGGGCAAGCAGTGGCAGACGGATCCCAAGGACCTGCCCGCCGGGATCATCTCCCGCCTCCCCGTGCGCTACACGTACGACAACCGCTACTTCAACGACACCCACGAGGGGCTGCCCCAGCAGGGCTACACCGCGTGGCTCGAGCGCATGGCGGACCACCCCAACATCGAGGTGCAGCTGGGGGTGGACTACTTCGACGAGTCCCAGCCCTTCAACAAGAAGGCCGTGCGCGGCCAGCTCCCGGTCGTCTACACGGGCCCCGTGGACCGCTACTTCGACTACGAGCTCGGCGACCTCAAGTGGCGCACGATCGATCTCGAGACCGAGCACCTCGACACCACCGGCGACTTCCAGGGCACCTCGGTCATGAACTACGCGGACGAGTCGGTGCCCTTCACGCGCATCATCGAGCCCCGCCACTTCCACCCCGAGCGGGAGTACCCCAAGGACCGCACCGTCATCCAGCGCGAGTACTCGCGCTTCGCGGAGCGCGAGGACGAGCCGTACTACCCCGTGAACTCGTCGACGGACCGCGACTCGCTGCTGCGGTACCGCGAGATGGCCGACGCCGAGCCCCGCACCCTGTTCGGCGGCCGCCTGGGCACCTACCAGTACCTCGACATGCACATGGCGATCGGCGCCGCGCTGTCGATGGCCGACAACAAGCTCGCCGACCTGCTGCGCCGCTGAGCGCGTCCCCGAGGAGGAGACACCGATCGTGAGCACGACCCGTCCCCAGAGCACCGAGTCCGCCGAGTCCGCGGAGTCGGCTGAGAGCGCCCCGCAGCGGATCCTGCAGCGGCTCATCATGCCGCTCGCGCCGACGCCCGACGTGATCCCGCTGTACATCGAGTCGCAGGCCGCCCGCTCGGGCGCCCAGACCGGCTCCTTCGGGCTGGGCACCGCCACCGCGGAGAGCGCGGAGCCCGCCGCCGGGGCCACCGGCACGACCGGGGCGTCGCAGCTCGACCTCGAGGAGCTCAGCGCCCGCCACGGCGTCGAGGTGCCGCCGCAGTCGCTGCGCTCCTTCGGCACCTACTTCAACGCCTTCCCGGCGAGCTACTGGCGCCGCTGGACCCCGGTGCGCGAGGTGACGCTCACGATCGCGACGAGCGGCCGCGGGCAGATCATCGTCTACCGCTCGAACGCGCGCGGTGCGATCCAGCGCCACGACATGGCCATCGTCTCCCGCCCCGGCGAGACCCGCTTCGACCTGCCGCTGACGGCCTTCGGCGACGGCGGCTGGTACTGGTTCGACGTCATCTCCGGCCCGGACCCGCTGACGATCCACGGTGCCCAGTGGACGGCCGACGCCTCCGCGGCCCGCACCGAGGGCACCTTCTCGATCGCCATGACGACGATGAACAAGGTCTCCTACTGCCTCGACAACATCGAGCTGATCAGCAAGGACACGGACCTCCGCGAGAAGCTCGACGTCATGTACGTCGTGGACCAGGGCACCGACCGCCTGAACGACCACGACGAGATCGAGCCCCTGCAGGCCGCGATGGGCGAGCAGCTGCAGATCATCGAGCAGGGCAACATCGGCGGCTCCGGCGGCTTCTCGCGCGGCATGTACGAGGCGTCGACCAACGGCTCCTCGACCTACGTCATCAACTGCGACGACGACATCGACATCGAGCCCGAGTCGCTCCTGCGCATGATCACCTTCGCGGACTTCGCGCGCACGCCGATGCTCGTGGGCGCGCACATGTTCGACCTCAACAACCGCTCGGTGCTGCACGCCTTCGGCGAGAGCGTGGACCCGTGGGCGATCCAGCCCAAGGTGACGATCCCCGAGGGGCGCCTGGGCCACGACTTCGCCGTCGAGCCGCTGCGCTCCACCCCGTGGCTGCACCGCCGCGCCGACGTCGACTACAACGGCTGGTGGACCTGCCTCATCCCCACCGAGACCGTCCGGGCGATCGGCCTGAGCCTGCCCGTCTTCATCAAGTGGGACGACGCCGAGTACGGCCTCCGCGCGAAGAAGGCCGGATACCCGACCGTCTCGATGCCCGGCGCGGCCGTCTGGCACATCACGTGGACGGACAAGAACGACGCGCTGGACTGGCAGATCTACTTCCACGAGCGCAACCGCATCATCACGGCGCTGCTGCACTCGGTCTACGAGCGCGGCGGCAAGGTGCTCACCGAGTCCCAGGGCATCGATGTCAAGCACCTCATGTCCATGCAGTACTACACCGAGGCGGCACGTCTGATCGCCCAGGAGGACGTCCTGCGCGGTCCGGGCGTGCTGCACGACGAGATCGGCACCAAGCTGCCCGAGCTGCGGGCGATGGCGCAGACCTACGACGACTCCCTCACCAAGGCGGACGCCGACCAGTTCCCCGAGGTGCGGATGCACAAGCCGCCGCGCAAGGGCCGGGCGTTCTCCGCCCCGCGCCGCTCGATGCTCCCGCTGTGGACCGCGAAGACGATGGCGCGTCAGCTGATCGCCGCGCCGCCGGAGAGCTCGGCCGCGCACCCACAGGCCGCGATCGCCCACCAGGACGCGAAGTGGTGGACGCTGAGCCACTACGACAGCGCCGTGGTCTCCAACGCGGAGGGCACGAAGCTCGCCTGGTACCGCCGCCGCCCGGAGCAGGTCCGCTCGATGCTCGTCCGCACGGCGCGCACCCACCTGGACCTGTACCGCCAGTGGAACCGGCTGCGGGACGAGTACCGCGCCGCCGCGGAGGGCCTGACCTCCTTCGCCGCCTGGGAGCGCACCTTCAGCGAGAACCCGGCCCCGGTGCGCCCGGGCATCGACGACGTCGACACCGCCGCGCCGTCCACCCCGGAGGGGGCCTCCGCGTGACGGCGACCGCCCCGACGCGTCGCACCCCCTCGGCCGCGGAGCGCGCCGAGGGGTGGAAGGCCCCCGGCCAGGACGCCGGGTGGCTGAACCCGCTCAAGGAGCGGTTCCTGCTGCGCCTGCTGGTGAAGAAGGAGCTGCGGGTCCGCTACCGCGGCAGCGTGCTCGGCATGGTGTGGAGCTACGTCAAGCCCGCCGTGCAGTTCCTCGTGTTCTACATCGCGATGGGTGTGTTCCTCGAGCTGAACAAGGGCACCCCGGCGTATGCCGTGTACCTCTTCAGCGGGATCGTCGTGGTGAACCTGTTCGGCGAGGTCTTCGGCAACGCGACCCGCTCGATCACGGGCAACGGGGCGCTCGTGTCGAAGATCTACATCCCCAGCCAGCTGTTCCCGTGGGCGAGCATGATGGTCGCCCTCGTGCACTTCCTGCCGCAGCTGCTCGTGCTCGTGGTGGGCGCCGTGCTCAACGGCTGGCTGCCCTCGCCCACGGCGGCGGTGGCCTTCCTGCTGGGGATGCTGATCCTGCTCGTGTTCACGATGGGACTGGGCATGCTCACCGCGGCGCTGAACGCGGCGTTCCGCGACGTGGAGAACTTCGTGGACCTCATCGTCATGGTCGCGACGTGGCTGTCCCCGGTGCTGTACCGGATCGACATGGTGCAGAAGTCGCTCGACGGCACGATCTGGTGGTGGCTGTACCAGCTGAACCCGCTGACGATCGTGGTGCAGCTGTTCCACGTCGCCTTCTGGCGGTACTCGAAGCCGGTCGTCGACGAGCTCGCCACGGACCACCCGTTCGCCTACACCCTCGCCCAGCCGGGGGAGCCCTACGGGCTGTGGTGGGCCGGGCTGCTCATCGCCGTCGCGGTCTTCGTGGTCGGCACGATCGTCTTCGAGCGCTCGAAGCGCCGCTTCGCGCAGGAACTGTGAGAGGAGGGCACCGATGACCCCGAACATCGCGGACGTCCCCACCTCCGCCGCGGTCCCCACGGACCGCGAGATGGTGCGCGTGGAGCACGTCTCCAAGCGCTTCTCCCTCCGCCACGACCGCTCCCTCAAGGAGCTCGTCTTCTCGGCCCTGCAGCGCAAGACGCTCGCGGACACCTTCATGGCCCTGGACGACGTGGACCTCACGGTGCACGCCGGGGAGACGGTGGGCCTGATCGGGTTCAACGGCTCGGGCAAGTCCACCCTCCTGAAGACGATCTCCGGGGTGCTCTTCCCGGACGCCGGCCGGGTGATGCTGCGCGGGCGCGTGGCGGGCCTGATCGAGGTCGGTGCAGGCTTCCACCCGGATCTCTCGGGTCGCGAGAACGTCTTCCTCAACGGCGCGATCCTCGGCATGAGCCGCGAGCAGCTCGAGGAGCGCTTCGACGACATCGTCGCGTTCAGCGAGATCGAGGAGTTCATCGACACGGAGGTGAAGTACTACAGCTCGGGCATGTTCCTGCGGCTCGCGTTCTCCGTCGCGGTGCACACGGACCCGGACATCTTCCTCGTGGACGAGATCCTCTCCGTGGGCGACGAGCCGTTCCAGAAGAAGTGCCTCGAGCGGATCCGTGAGCTGCAGGCCGCGGGCCGCACGATGGTCGTCGTCTCCCACGAGCTCGAGATGCTGCAGAAGCTCTGCACGCGGATCGTCGTGCTGCGCAAGGGGAAGATCATCTTCGACGGCGACCCCACCGAGGCCGTCGCGGTGCTCCGCGCGAGCTGAGCGCTCCGCTCCCCGTGCGGGAGCGCAGGAGCGGATCGGGCCGGGCCCGTCCGGGGATCTCCCCGGGCGGGCCCGGCCCCGTCATGCGCGGCCGGTGACCGCCTCGTCGGCCACGGCCCGCTCGTCGAGCTCCTCGGCGGGGCCGACGATCCCGCCCCCGGCGAGCCATGCCCCGAGGGCGGCCTCGGCGTGGCCGAGGCCGTCGCCGGGGACGAGCAGCCGCGGGACTCCCTCGTGGTCGCCCCCGGGCTGCGGGCCGGACCAGGCGGGCAGGGCGGCGGCGAGGCGGTCGGGGTGCGCGCGCACCTCCTGCACCCAGTCGTGCGCTAGCGGCGGCAGCACGCCGGCGAAGCGCGGGGCGAGGGAGACGGCGGCGAGGGCGAGCACGTCCTCGGCGTCGTCGGCGAGATCCGAGCCGGGACGGTCGGTGGCGAGCACGCGGATCCCGTCATCGAGCACGCCGGCGATCCCCGTCGCGAGGATCTCGACCCGGGCGCCGAGCGACCAGCCGGCGAGGGCGAGCACGAGCCGCTTCCAGTGCGGCGGGAGGTCGAGCACGAGCAGGTCACCGCTCTGCAGGGCGACCTCCGCGTCGAGGTGGCCGATCGCCTTGGCCACCCAGTTCGCGAGGACGCGGCCGGACAGCTCGATGCGGCCGCCCTCCTCGTGCCAGGCGAGCGCGGGGCGGGGGCCGAGGGACTCGAGGGCGGCGAGCAGCTCGGTGCCGCGGCGCAGAGAGGGGGCGGTGGTCATGCGGTCTCCTCGTGGATTCTCACGTGCAGCGGGGGGAGCGGGACGGCGATCTCCTCGGCGGCCAGGGCCGTGCGCACCCGCTCGCCGAGGGTCGCGGCGTCGAGGAGACCCGCGGTCCCGGGTGCGGTGGGGTGCACGTCGATGCGGTCGGGGGCCGTGCGCTCGGCGCGGGCGGCGAGCGGGGCGGCTCCGCGGCGGGGGAGGGCGGCGACGGCGACGGCGCGGTCGATGCGCTCGTCGTCGGGCTCGGGGGACATGCGGGCCACGGGCTCGTCCTCGAGGGCGAGGCCGAGGGCCTGCCAGACGGACTCGAGGCTCGGCCGGCGGAACCAGTCGTCGCCGCCGGTGCGGGCGAGGCGTGCGGCGGGCACCTCGTCGTGGGGGTCCGCGACGACGGCGCCGGCGACCCCGCGCACGATCGCGACGGGCACGCGGCTCGCCTTGCCCTTGACGAGGTCCGCGGCGGCGGCGAGCTCGTCGGCCAGGTCGCGGACGGTGACGTGGAGCGTGCGGCCGGTGTCGTCGGCCTCCCCGCGGAGGTCCTGGAGGGAGGCGATGCCCGCGGCGCCGAGGGCGACGTCCCCCACGCCCACCCGCCAGACCCGAGAGGAGGTGTCGGTCAGCAGCACGCCGAGCTCGACGCCGAGGGCGGCGACGAGGCCCTCCCGCAGCGCGCGGGCGCAGGCGTCGGGATCCTCGGGCAGCAGCAGCGGCCCCCCGGGAGCGTTGGAGCCGTCCACCCCGGCGGCGGCCATGACCGGACCGGAGGGGATCTCGACGATCGAGGTGACGCGCAGGGTGTGCAGGCGCCGGGCGACGGTGCGCACGGCGACCCGCTCGATCGCAACGTCGCGGTCGGCGGGATCGACGGTGAGGCCGAGGGACTTGGAGACGATCTTCGTGGACACGCAGACGACGTCGCCGTCGCGGAGACCGGCCGTGCGCAGGGCGGGGGCGAGCAGGGCGACGAGGTCGTCCCCGGCCGTGACCTCGGGCAGGTGGGGGACGGGGACGATCTCGACGTGGCCGGGCTCGACGGGGCGGGTCGTGGGACGGGGCTGTGTCATCGGCGGGGTCTCCGATCGGGGCCGGCGGGTGGCCGACGGGCGGTCGGCGGGTGGTCGGCGGGAGGTGGGCACGAGGTGCTCCCCGCCGGGGTGACGGGGACCTCGGCGGGCGCCGCCCGCTTGACGGGGGAGAGTTACACGGGTGTATTTTAGGGGCGGACCAGGCCACTGGGGTCACCCTCGAGAGGAAGGAGCGGCTGGTGATGGACGATCAGGTCGAACCCGACGGGCGTGTCGAGCTGACCCTGCTGGATCATGCGCCGACCGAGGCCGAGGAGGAGCTCACGTGGCACGAGCGCGCCCTGTGCGCGCAGACGGATCCCGAGGCCTTCTTCCCGGAGAAGGGCGGATCCACCCGCGAGGCGAAGAAGGTGTGCGTCTCGTGCGAGGTGCGCTCCGAGTGCCTCGAGTACGCGCTGGAGAACGACGAGCGCTTCGGCATCTGGGGCGGACTGTCCGAGCGTGAGCGGCGCAAGCTCAAGCGCCGGGCGGTCTGACATCCTGTCCAGGTGACCTCGCGCCGCATCACTGCCGTCGTCCTGCTGTCCGGGACGTCGTCCGTCGACTCCTCCCGCGCCGCCGTGCAGGCCGTGCGCGATCAGACGAACCCCGCCGATCTCCTCGTCGCGGTCGCGCCCGCCGCGCTGGACCCCGAGGTGCTCACCGCCCTCGAGGGTGCCGCCGGCGCCGACCACCTGCTCACCACCTCCGCCGGGGTGGGACGCGCGGGGGCTCTGCGCGAGGCGCTCGACCTCCTCGACACGCTCACCCCCGCGAGCCCCGATGACGACGGGGACGCCGCGCAGGACCCCGCGACCGCCGACGCCACCCTCCCGTCCGAGGACCAGGACGCCGACGGCCGAGGCGCCTCGTCGGCCGGCCGCCGGGCGGCCGACGTCGACGTCGACGAGCTCGAGCGACGTCGCACCCAGGAGGCGGAGGACCTCGCCCGCGTCCCCGAGCGGCTCCGCCGACGCCGACGACGCGGCGGCCGCCGTGCCGCCGCCGCCGACCGCGACGACTGGCTGTGGATCGTCGAGGACGGCTCCCTGCCCTCCGCCGACGCGCTCGAGCAGCAGCTCGCGCTGCTCACCCGCTCCCCGTCCACCGCGGTCGTGGGCACCAAGCGCGTGCGCCACGAGGACGCCCCCGGGGAGGGCCGTTTCGCCCGTGCGGCGACCCTCGTGGACGTCGGCCTCAGCCTCTCCCGCACCGGCCGCATCGTCACGGGCGTCGACCCGGGCGAGATCGACCAGGGGCAGTCCGACTGGCGCCACGACGTCCTCGCGGTCGCCCTCTCCGGCATGCTCGTGCGGGAGCGGACCCTGCGCGAGCTCGGCGGCCTCGACCCCGTGCTGCCCGCCCCCTGGGCGGAGATCGACCTGTGCCAGCGGGTCTGGCGCGCGGGGGAGCGGGTCGTCGTCCAGCCCGCCGCCCGGACCGAGGTCCCCGCGCCGAGCACACCCTTCCTCGAGCGCCTCCAGGAGCAGCGGACGGGCCGGATCCTCGTCCAGCTCAAGCACCGCCCGCTCCCGGCGGCCGTGCTGCTCCTCGTCCTCCTCCCGCTGATCACGCTGCTGCGGATGGCGGGGGACGTCGCCGCGGTCCAGCCGCGCCGGCTCCCGGTGGAGCTGCGGGCCTGGGCCTCGGCGATGCACCGCGCTCCCGGCGTCATGCGTCGCGGGATGCGCGCCCGGCACCGGGCCCGAGTGCCCCGCGGCCGCCTCGCCCCGCTCTACCTGCCGCTCGGCGAGAGCCTGCGCCGCACGGCCGCCGACGTCTGGAACCGGCTCTTCGCGGACGACGACCGCACCCGCCGCATCCGCCGCACCACCTGGGGGATCGCCGGCACACGCCACGGCATCGACGACGCCGACTACGGACGGCACGTCGTCTGGACCGCCGTCGTGGCGCTCGCCTCCGTGGTGCTCGGGCTCGTCTCGCTGCGGGCGCTGTTCGGTCGCGGCGAGCTGCGCGGCCCCGGGCTGCTCGCCCTCCCCGCGGACTGGCGCGCGACCTGGGAGGCGGCCTGGTCCAGCTGGATCCCCGGCGGTCTCGGCACCCGCGGCCCGGCCGACCCGCTGATCCGGCTGCTCGGCCACCTCCCCGTGGACGGCGACCTGCTCGTCGAGGCGATCGTCTTCGCCTCCGTGCCCGTCGCCGCGCTCGCCGCCTGGTGGGCCGCCGGGGCGATCACCAGGGCGATCGGCGCCCGGCTCGCCCTGACCGTCGCCTGGGCGCTCGCCCCGGTCCTGCTCACGGGGCTCGTCGCGGGCGCCTGGCCGCTGCTGCTCGTGCACGCTCTGCTCCCGCTGCTCGCCCTCGCCGTGGGACGGGCGATCGGGCTGCCCCACAAGATCTCGCAGGCGAGCGTCTCCGCGGCGGCGGCCGCGGGCCTGCTGCTGCTCGTCATCGGTGCGGTGCAGCCGGTGCTGGTCCTCGTCGCGGCGCTCGGGCTCGCCCTGCTGGCCCCCGCGGTGCGCGGTCGTCGCTGGCGGCTGCTGTGGGTGCTCGTGCCGTCCCTCGCCCTGCACCTGCCCTACCTGGGCGTGTACGCCGATGCGCCGCGCACGCTGCTCGCCGTGGGCGGCATGCCCGCGACCGGCCCCGGGCTGCCGGACGTCGACGCCGTGCGCAGCGCCCTCGCGCCGCTCGCCGGCCTCACGGGGCCCACGGCGGCGGCCTTCCTCCCGCTGCTGCCCCTGCTGCCGCTCGTGCCCGTGGTGCTCGGCGCGCTCGTCGCCCCGTTCCTCGCGGGGCCCGCGGGCCGCGCCGGCCGGTTCTCCCTGCTGCTGGCCGCCGCGGTGCTCGCGGCGGGCCAGATCGCCCGCTCCGTCGCGGTCGCCGTGGACGGCGACCGGGTCGTGACGGCGGAGCTCCTGCCGCTGCTCTCGGTGCTCCTGCTCGCGCTGTCCGTGGGTGCGGCCGCCTCCTTCGACGCCCTCGCGCGCCGCGACGCGACGGTCTCCGGGCCGCGCCGCACGCTCACCACCGTGCTCGCCGCGGGCGTCGCCGCCGCATGCCTCGTCACCGTCGTCGGCTGGACGGTGCTGCTGCCGGGCCTGCTCGAGGTCGAGCGCACGGAGGCCGTCGAGGTCCCCGCCGCCGCCGCGGACCAGGGCCTCACCGACGCCCGCACCCGGGTGCTGACCCTCACACAGGACGAGGACGGCGCGGTGAGCGCCGGTCTCGTCGTCCACGGCGGCGAGAGCGCGCTGCAGCGGGCGGGGGTCGCCGATGCGCGCGATGTCGCGACCGTGGAGGCGGGGGAGCAGCTCGGGGCGGACCCCGGCTCGACCGCCCTGCGGACCTGGGTCGCCGGCCTGGTCTCGGGGGAGGCCGGCGCGGCCGACGAGGCCGCCACCTCCCCGGCCGTCTCCTACGTGCTGGTCCCCGGCGACCCCGCCGCGCAGGCGGATCTCGTCGCCGCCCTCGACTCCTCTCCCGCTCTCGAGAAGGTGACCGTCTCCGCGACCGGCGGGCTCTGGCGCGTGGTCGAGGCCCCGGCCCGCGCCGTCGTGCGCTCCGCGGACGACGCGACACCTCTCGCGAGCACGGTCGTCGACGCGCGGGGCACGGTCGCCGCCGCGCCCGCCGAGCGCACGGTCGTCCTCGCCGAGCGCTACGACACCGGCTGGACGGCGACCCTCGACGGGGAGCGTCTCGAGCCGACCCTCGTCGACGGCTGGTCCCAGGGCTTCGTCCTCCCCGCGGGCGCCGAGGGCGACCTCGAGGTGGGACGCTCGACGCCCTGGCGGCCGCTCTGGCAGGTGCTGCTGTACGCCGGCACGGGCCTGACCGCCCTCATCGCGATCCCCTGGCGCGCCCGGACCCGCAGTGCGGAGGAGCTCCATGCCTGACAGCCGTGACCGCTACGAGCTCGCCGACGCCCTCTCCGAGGACGGGGCGCCCCGCCCCGGGGAGGCCGCCGACGCCGCCGACGACGGCGGGGCCGGGAGCCCGCGCACCGGCGCAGGGCAGGACGCCTCCGGCGGGACCCGCCGCCGCCCCCTGCTCGCGCTCGGCGCGCTGCTCCCGCTCGCGGCCGCCGCGGCCGCCGTCGTCGAGCTGCCCCCGCGCGGCGCCCCGGAGGCGGAGCGCGCCGCGACGACCGCCCGCCCCGGGCCGCTGACCCTCCTGGTCCCCGGACCGGTGCAGGTGCCCCAGGAGGTGCTCGACACCGCGACCGACGCCGACCTCGCCGTCACACCGCCCTCGACGGCCGTCGCCGTGGGCGCGATCGCCCTCGAGACGGACTCGTCCCTGCTGTTCGGCCGGGTGAGCGGCTCCGAGACCCGGCGCGACGAGCAGGGGGAGGCGAGCGCCCCCGCGCTCACGCTCGAGGACGCTGTGAACACTGGGGGGAGCGCCCTGGACGCCACGGTGACCGCCGGGGAGGTCGGGAACACCGTGCTCGGCGCCTCCGCGGTCGAGGGGGCCGCACGGCTCGGCGCGGCGACCGCCGAGGACGACAGGCCCGTGGCCGACGCCGTCCAGTCGACCCTCACCCCGAGCGGCGACTACCGCTCGCTCGCGCTCACCCGCGCGCTCCCGCCGAGCGCCGAGGGGATCTTTCTCGGTCTCACGACGACCGCCGGCTCGAGCGCCCAGCTCGTGCTCCGCAACCCCTCCTCGCGCCCCGCGACCGCCGCGCTCCAGGTCTGGACGCCCGACGGCCCCGCCGCCATGTCCGGGCGCAGCCAGGTGGTCGTCGCCCCCGGCGAGGAGCAGTCCGTGCTCCTCGAGTCGATCGTCCCGGACCAGGAGGCCCTCGCCCTCGAGGTCGCCGTGCAGGGCTCGCCCCTGGCCATGCACCTCCAGCTCTCCGAGCGCAGCGGCCTCACCCCGGGCGGCGTCGAGATCCTGACGCCGATCGCCGCGCCGGACCGCGATCTCGTCATCCCCGGCGTCGAGGTGGCGGGCACGGCCCCCACGCTCGTGTTCGCGAACCTCCGCGCCCAGGACACGACCGCGCAGGTCGAGGTGCTCGGACCCGACGGCGTGATCGACGAGGGCTCGCCGGGCGAGGTCCCGGTGACGGGGGAGTCCGTGACCACGCTCGCCCTCGAGTCCCTCCCCGACGGCGCCGTCACGGTGCGGGTGCGCGCGGACGCCGCGATCTGCGCCGCCGTCCGCTCCCCGATCGCGGGGGCGGATCTCGCCGGCAGCACCCTCGGCGCCCCTGTCGACCTCGCCGTGCTCGTGCCGGCACCTTCGCTCACGAGCAGCGGGATCGTCGCGCTCCCGCCCGGCGGGGGCCACGGCTGGCTCACCCTCGCGGCGGAGGCGGACACCACCTGCACGCTCATCACGGTCGCGGCGGACGCCACCACCTCCGAGCCGATCGTGCGGGAGCTCGCCGCCGACACCTCGACCGTGGTCGCCGACCCGTCCCTGCGCGCGGGCGGGGCCCAGCCGGTGGCCGTGGTGGTCGTGCCGGACCAGCCCGGGGCGGTCCGCGCCGCCTGGATGCAGCGGGAGCAGGACGGCGCGGGCGGCGTGCTGCACTCCGCGGTGACCGTCGTGCCGAGCACCGCGACCGGCGAGGGCACGAGCATCCGGGTCGAGGACTGACCCCCACCTCGCGGGGGGGGGGGCGGGTCCCCGGAGGTCGCCGGACCCTCAGTCCTCCCAGGCCTCCGGGTCGACGTCCTCCGCGGCCATGCCCAGCAGCGAGCCGATCTGCTCGGAGACCACCTGGCGCACGAGCGCCTCGAGCTCCTCGTCACCCGTGCAGCGGGTCGCGACGGGCCGACGGTAGAGCACGACCCGCGGCGGGTTCTCCCGGGTCGCGGGCAGTGCACGACCCAGCACGACAGGGGCGTCCTCCCACGGCGCCGGGTCCTCGGGCGGGACCTCCTCGACCATGACCTGGAGGTGCGCGAGGCGGCGCGGGAACCGCTCGGCGATCGTGGCGACGGAGTCCGCGACGAGGTCGTCGAAGCGCTCGCGGCGGCTGCGGTGACCGGGCAGGTGCGCGGGGATCAGGTCCCGGCGGAACCCCCGCCCGTGGCGGTCCCGCCGCCGGGGCGCGGAGCGCGGATCGGGCACGGCGCGTGCAGCGAGGTCCCTGTCCATGGGCGGCACTCTAGCCCGCCCTCCTGCGCGCCCCGGATCCGGACGGGGTGCCGCACGACACCCCGGACCGGGCGGGCGATGCGGCCTGCGACCCCGCGGGCCTGCGTAGAATCCGGGGCGTGCCTGCACGTGAATGCTCCCGGACCGCCTGCTCGCGACCAGCGGTGAGCACGCTCACCTTCGTCTACGCGGACTCCACGGCCGTGCTCGGACCGCTCTCGCGGCACAGCGAGCCGCACACCTACGACCTCTGCGCCGAGCACGCCTCCCGCACGACCGCCCCGCGCGGCTGGGAGCTGCTGCGGGTCGAGGGCGGGCACGAGGTGCCCGACGAGCTCGTCGCCCTCGCCGACGCCCTGCGCCCGCCCCGTCCGGTCGACGACGTGCCCGGCCCCGCGCCGCGCACGGACCGCGCCGAGCGTGCGGGACGCGCCGGCACCGCACCGTCCGCCCCCGCCGCCGACGGCGGGCGCCACCTCCGCGTCGTCAGGAGCGCCGATGACTGAGCAGCAGGCCGCGGACCTCCGCGGCATCGTCAAGAAGTACGACGTCCGCGGGGTGGCCGGGACCGAGCTCACCGAGGAGATCGCGCGCGCCCTCGGGGCGGCCTTCGCGGACCTCCTCGACGGGGCGCCGATCATCGTCGCCCATGACATGCGCCTCTCCTCGCCGGCCCTGGCCGCCGCCGTCGCCGAGGGCGCCGCGCACCGCGGGTCGACGGTCGCGGAGGCCGGACTGTCCTCGACGGACCAGCTGTACTGCGCCTCCGGCCAGCACGACGCCGCGGGCGTGATGATCACCGCGAGCCACAACCCCGCCCCGGACAACGGGCTCAAGCTCACCCGGGCCGGGGCGCGCGCGATCAGTCGCGAGACGGGGCTCGAGGACGTGCGCCGCGGCGCCGAGGCCTACCTCGCCGCCGGCGTGATCCCCGAGCGTGAGGGCGGCCGTCGCGCACAGCTCGACACGCTCGAGGACTACACGGCGCTGCTGCACCGCCTGGTCCCGCTCGGCGGCCGCCGGCGCCTGCGCGTGGTCGTCGACGCGGCGGACGCCATGGCCTCCCTCACCGTCCCGGCCGTGCTCGGGAGCCTCGAGCACCTGGACCTCGTGCCGCTGCACTTCGGGCTCGACGGCACCTTCCCACACCATCCCGCGAACCCGCTGGACCCCGCGAACCTCGTGGACCTCCACGACGCCGTCCTCGCCGAGGGGGCGGATCTGGGCCTCGCCTTCGACGGCGACGCGGACCGCTGCGTCGTCCTCGACGAGCAGGGGCGCCCGGTGGACCCCTCCGCCGTGACCGCGCTCATCGCCGGCCGCGAGATCGCCCGCGCCCGCGCCGCGGGGGAGGAGCGGCCCGTGGTCGTCGCGAACCTCGTCTCCTCGCGCCACGTGCCCGAGGTGATCGCCGCCGCGGGCGGCGAGGCCGTGCGCTCGCCCGTCGGCCACTCGCTGATCAAGGCGATCATGGCGGAGCGGAGCGCCGTCTTCGGCGGGGAGCACTCGGCGCACTACTACTTCCGGGACTTCTTCTTCGCCGACTCGGGCCTGCTCGCCGCGATGCACGTGCTCGCCGCGCTCGAGGAGTCCGACGGCCCCCTCTCCGCGCTCGTCGCGGAGCATCAGCCCTACGCCGCGAGCGGGGAGCTCAACACGACCGTCGCCGACCCCTCGGCGGCGCGCGAGTGCGTGCGTGCGGCGCTCGGCGCGCGTCCCGGGGTGGAGGCCGACGACCTCGACGGGCTCACCCTCACCCACTGGGGCGATGACGTGCCCGCCGCGGAGCGCTGGTGGCTGTCCCTGCGCTCCTCGAACACCGAGCCGCTGCTGCGTCTGAACGTCGAGGCCGAGGAGGCCGCCCTGATGGAGTCCGTCCGCGACGAGGTCCTCGCGATCGTCACCGATGCCGATGCCGATGCCGATGCCGATGCGGGTGCTGGTGGTGCTGCAGGTGCCGGGGCGGGCGGCTCGCTGCCCGCCGGGGCGAGCGGTGTCGACGTGCCCTCCTGGGTGCGTGCCGTGCTCCGCTGCCCGGACTGCGGCGGCTCGCTGCAGGACGCGACCGTGGGGCTGCGCTGCGAGGACTGCGGCCGTGTGCACGCGGTCGAGGGCGGGATCCCCGTCCTCATCGCCGGTCGCGCCGAGGCCCCCGACGGTGCCTGACCCCCGCGCCGCCGTCAGCGGCTGAAGGGCAGCGCCCGCATCTCCGCGCCGAGCTCGCGCCGGCGCGCGTCCGAGCGGCGCAGCCGGGTCTCGTCCCGGAAGGCGCGCTCGGCGACGACCGCGGCGAGGAACGCCTCCTGGTCCGTCCCCGGGGGAGGCGCCGGCGCGACGTGCGGCAGCGTCCGCTGGACGAGGTCGCGCGCCAGGGCGCGCCGGGACTCCGGATGGATCCTCTCCGCCCGCGGGAGGAAGGACCGGATCTCCTGGACGAGCGGCGCGGGCAGACGCCCCAGGTCCGCGGCGCGCGCCCACGGCTCGAGCGCCGCCGGCAGGGTCAGCGGCTCCGCGCTCCGGTGGCGCATGCGCTCCTGGAGGACGAGGGTGCCCGCCATCATGTCCCCGAGCCGGCGGGAACGACGATCGATGACCGAGCAGGTCAGGGCCAGGGCCCCCGCCGTCGCCCAGATCTCGAGCATCGCGCACACCGCGCGCAGGAGGCTCTGGCGCACGTGCAGCGGGCCGCCGTCGTCCCGCACCACCCGGGTGCCCACCACGAGCCGCCCCAGGGAGCGGCCGCGACCCAGCGTCTCGCACAGCAGCGGATAGCCCACGTAGGCGCTCACCGCGGTGACCAGCAGGGCGGCGGTCGCGAGTCCCGTGTCCAGGGACAGCGCCGTGGCCGCCCAGGCCACGGCGACCGACCCGCCGATGAGCAGCAGCAGCTGGACGGCGCCGTCGATCGCTCCCGAGAGCATCCGCACCGCGAAGGAGGCGGGCCGCAGGTCCAGCAGCACCGCCTCACCCGTGATGAGCGCATCGCGCGTGCTCGCCGCCGCCGGGGCGGCCCCCGAGGTGACCATGCGCCCCATCCTGGCAGGCGGGGCGGCGCCGGGCACGCATCGAGCGTCGGCCTCCGGCCGGGGCGCATGCGACTTTCGTCGGCCTCGGCGACGGCGGCGCGGTCCTAGTCTGGGCCGGTGGACATCGACCCCGTCATCGCCGTGCACCGCCCGCAATGGGAGCGGCTGCGCGAGCTGACCTCCCTCCGCCGCCTCGACGCGGAGGAGATCGACGAGCTCGTCGCCCTCTACCAGGAGACCGCGACCCACCTCTCGGTGGTGCGCTCGACGACGCCTGACCCGTCCCTCACCGCGGAGCTCTCGCTGCTGCTGCACCGGGCCCGGCTGCGGATCACCGGTGTGCGGATCGGCACCTGGGCGCAGCTGCGCGGCTTCATGCTCGTGGACCTCCCGGCCGCCCTGTACTCCTCCCGACGCGCTGCGGCGCTCGCGGCGGGGATCTTCCTCCTCGCGACCGTGGTCACCGGGCTGTGGTTCGGCCTCGACGCCTCGGCCCGGGACCTCGTGCTCCCGCAGGAGGCGCAGGAGGAGCTCGTCGAGCACGACTTCGTCGCGTACTACTTCCAGGGCCAGGCCTCGGGCTTCGCCGCCCAGGTGTGGACCAACAACGCGTGGATCACCGTGCAGGCCGTCGTCCTCGGGGTGACCGGGGTGTGGCCGGTGCTCATGCTGCTCCAGAACGGGCTGAACGTCGGCCTCTCCGCCGGGGTGATGGGGGCCTACGGCGGGCTGCCCACCTTCTTCGTCTACCTGCTCCCGCACGGGCTGCTCGAGATCACGGCGCTCATGGTCGGCGCGGGCGCCGGCCTGCGCACCTTCTGGGCGTGGGTGCGCCCGGGGGTGCTGCCGCGGGGCTGGGCGCTCGCACGCACCTCGCGGGCGCTCGTGACGGTCGCGATCGGGCTCGTGCCGGTGCTGCTGGTCTCGGGCCTCGTCGAGGGCTTCGTGACGCCGAGCGCGCTGCCCGCGCCGGTGCGCCTCGGGATCGGGGCGATCGTGTGGATCGCCTTCCTCGCGTACATGCTGGTGCTGGGCCGTCGCGCCCACCGCGCCGGTGCCCGCGGCGACCTCTCCGAGGAGCTCGTGGGCGCCCGCGTCGCGGTCGCCGGCTGAGCAGCGACCTGCGGCGGGTCGAGACCGGCCGGCGGATCGGTGACGGCCGACGGCGCAGCGCCGACCCTCGGCTCGGGGCCGGCCGGCGGCTCAGAGCCGGCCGGCGGCCTTGAGAGCGAGATAGGCGTCCGCGAGGGCCTGCGGCGCGCGCTCCGGCGGGGCGTGCACGACGTGCACGCCCGTGCGCTCGAGGGCCCGCGCGGTGCCCGCCGCCCGGGCGCGGGCGGTCTCCGCGGAGGCCGCGGCGTACAGCGCAGGGACGTCCTCGCGTCCCGCGGCGAGCTCGTCGAGGGCGGGATCGGAGACGGAGCCGATCACCACCGGATGATCGGCGGCGAGGCGCGCCGTGACCGGGAGCAGGGCCCCGTGCACGGTCGTCGCGTCCACCGGGGTGAGCAGGACGACGAGGGAGCCGCGGCGGGTGCGCTCGCGGATCCGCGCCGCGGCGAGCTCCCAGTCGGTCTCCACGAGCGCGGGGTGCACGGGCGCGGTCGCGGAGACCATGTCGTGCAGGGCGGTGCCGCGCCGCGAGCCGATCACCGAGAGGTGCTCCACGCGGTCCACGCACAGCAGGTCCACGCGGTCGCCGGCCTGGCCCGCGAGCGCGGTGAGCAGGAGGGCGGCGTCGAAGGCCGCGTCCAGGCGCGTCCCCTCGCCGAGGCGCACGGCTCCGGTGCGCGAGGTGTCGACGACGACCAGCACGTGCCGATCGCGCTCGGGGCGCCAGGTGCGCACCACGACGCTGCGCCGCCGGGCGGTGGCGCGCCAGTCGATCGAGCGCACGTCGTCGCCGTCCACGAAGTCCCGCAGGGAGTCGAACTCGGTGCCCTGCCCGCGCTGGTGGACCGCGGCGAGCCCCTCGATCTCCCGCAGGCGCCGCACGCGCGAGGGCAGGTGGCGGCGGGCGCCGAAGGGGTGCAGGGCGAGCATCCTGCCCGGGGCGTCGATCCGTGCGCTGCGCCGCGCGAGGCCGAGCGGTCCACGGGAGTCGATCACGAGCGCGCGCGAGGAGTGCTCGCCGCGGCGGGTGGGCGTGAAGCGCTGGGCGATCTCCCGGCGCTCGTGCGCCGGGACGTCGACCGCCGCGCGCGGGGAGTCGAGGCCGGCGGTCGGGTTCCAGGCGTCGCGCACCTGCAGGCGCGCGCGTCGCGGGCCGGGGTTCGTCAGCAGCAGGCGGCCCGTGCCGGTCCCGCCCAGCACCACCTGGGCGGGGGAGCGGCGCACCACCTGCAGCCGGCGGGGGGAGGGGGCCGCGAGCGCGTCGCCGAGGACCACGAGCAGCCACACCGCGGCGCAGGCGAGCACGGTGCCCCAGGACGGCCACAGCACGAGCACGGGCAGGGCGAGCAGCCCGGCCGGTGCGGCGCGCAGGGTGGGCGAGATCCTCACCGCGGCACCGGGACCGAGGCGAGGGTCGCCGCGAGCACCGAGTCCACCTGGGTCCCCTCGAGCTCGGCCTCGGTGGTCAGGCGCACCCGGTGCCCTAGGGTCGCGGGCGCGAGCGTCTTGACGTCGTCCGGGGTGATGAAGTCGCGACCGGCGAGGTAGGCCCAGGCGCGCGAGGTGCGCAGCAGCGCGATCGCCCCGCGCGGCGACACCCCGAGGGCGAGGCTCGGGGAGCGGCGGGTCGCCCGGCAGACGTCGACGATGTACTGCACGACCGGCTCCTCCGCGGCGACGGTCGCGACGTCGGCCTGCGCCCGGTGGAGGGCCTCCGCGTCGACCACGGCCCGCAGACCGGTGGCGGCGAGGTCGGTCGTGTCGAAGCCGTCCGCGTGGCGGCGCAGCACGTCGATCTCGTCGTCCCGCTCGGGCAGGGGCATGACGGCCTTGAGCAGGAAGCGGTCCAGCTGCGCCTCGGGCAGGGCGTAGGTACCGTCGAACTCGATCGGGTTCTGCGTCGCGACGACGAGGAACGGGTCCGGGAGCGGTCGCGGCACGCCGTCGACCGTCACCTGCCGCTCCTCCATCGCCTCGAGCAGCGCGGACTGCGTCTTCGGGGGCGTGCGGTTGATCTCGTCGGCCAGCAGGAGGTTCGTGAAGACCGGGCCCTCGCGGAACACGAGGTCGCTCGTGGCGTTGTCGTAGACGAGGGAGCCGGTGATGTCGCCCGGCATCATGTCCGGGGTGAACTGGACGCGCCGCATGCGCACGTCCAGCGCGGCGGCGAGGGAGCGCACGAGCAGGGTCTTGGCGACGCCGGGGACGCCCTCGAGCAGCACGTGGCCGCGGCACAGGAGCGCCACGACGAGGCTGGTCACGGCGGCGTCCTGGCCCACCACGCCCTTGTGGATCTCGGAGGCGAGGCCCTGCAGGGCGTCGCGCGCGGGAGCGGATCCGGCGGTCCGGTCGAGGGGAGGCTCGGGGGAGGGGGCGGGGGTGGTCATCGGTCGATCTCCTTCTCGAGGGTGTCGAGGTCGTGGGCGAGGCGGAGCAGCTGCTGGTCGTCCGCCACCGGACGGTGCTCGAGCAGCGCCCGCAGGCGGTCGGGGGACAGGGAGGTGTGCGGGGCGAGCGCGGCGAGCAGCGCGTCGAGGGAGGTCTCGTGCCGCTGGCCGAGGCGGGCCGCGAGACGGCCGGCGGCGGCGGCGCGCAGCGCGGAGGCGGCGGCCGTCCGCTCCGAGGCCCTCTCGAGCAGACGCGCCCGGCCGAGCACGAGCTCCTCGCCGCGCGCCGTGACGGGAAGCGGCTCGACGACGACCGGTCCCTGGCGTCGGCCGGCCGCGACCAGGGCGACGACGACCAGTGCCATCAGCCACAGCGCGACGGGGCCGGTCCAGCGCGGCAGGTGCGTGAGCAGGGACGGCGCGGTGAGGGCGAGGGGATCGGTCGCGGAGGGCACGTACCAGGTGAGCGTGTCCTCCGCGCCGAGCAGGTTCAGGGCGAGCGCGGCGTCGTCGGCCCCGGTGATGCACTCGTTGGTGAGGACGTCCGCCGCGCCGAGCACCGTGATCGACCCGTCGGAGACGAGGAGGGAGCCGCCGCCGGCGTCGAAGCAGCCCTCGGCGTCCCCGCGCACCGCATAGGTGCGGGCGGCGCCGAGCCGGCCCTGGTCGGCGAGCGCGCCGTCCTCGCCGCGCACGGCGAGGGCGCGGGCCCCGTGGGCGAGGTCCCCGCAGTCGCCCGCGGGGACGGTCGCCTCCCCGGCGATCGAGCCCGCGGGCTCGACGTCGTCGGTGAGCGCGGCGAGGGTGAGGGCGTCCGGTGCCACGAGGACCAGGTGCCCGGCCCCCGGTGCGTCGAGGGACGAGGCCAGCAGGTCGAGCTGGGCGGGGGAGAGGCCCTCGGCGTCCGCGAGGAGCACCGTGCCTCCGCCGCGCAGGTCCCGGGCGGCGTCGCTCGTATGGCGGGCGGTGCCGACCTCGGTCCCGGTGTCCCCGAGGACGCGCACGACCGCCCGGCTGCCCTGGGGCGTGGGGGCGTCCGGCTCGAGCGCGCCGTCGCGGTAGGAGCCGCGCAGCACGGTCACGGCGACCGTCGCGATCAGCGCGATCGCGATCGCCGCCGTGAGGAGGACGCGGGAGCGCGGGATCGCGCGCACGCCGGTGGGGGTCGGCGCGGTCACGGGGCGGTCACCGCGGGCGAGGGCGCGGGGGCCGCGTCGAGGTCCGGCGCGGACTGCGCGACGTACTCGGCGAGCCGCAGCAGGTCCTCCCCGTCCTTGAGCTGCGCGCTGCGTGAGGAGTAGGCGGCGGTGTCGAAGGCGGTCGCCCCGCGATCGAGGCGGTGGCGGAGGTCGGGGAAGAAGCGTGCGGCGACTGCGGCGGCCTCGTGCGCGGTGAGGCCCTCGTCGGCCTCGAGCAGGGTGCGCTCGTCGAGGTCGCGGACGAGGGCGCGCAGGGCGAGCACCGTGGCGTCGTCGGCGCGGTGCTCGGTGAGGGCCTGGGCGGCGGCCTCCCGGAGCTCGGCCCCGGTGAGGGCGGACTCGGCGACGAGCGAGGAGGAGACGGCGAGGCCCGCGCTGCGGCGCAGCAGTCCCGTGCGGCGCAGGACGAGCACGACGACCGCGACGAGGACGAGCGCCGAGAGCACGGCGAGCGAGCCCTGGATCACGGAGCTCGCGCGGACGCCGTCCATGAGCGCGGTGAACCACAGCTCGAGGCGGTGCAGCACCCAGGCCACGAATCCCTCGGAGTCGGCGTACTCGCGCTTGGCGAGCTCCTCGTGCAGGCGCCGCCGCGCCTCCTCGGGGGTCACCGGTGCCCGCCGAGCGGGCCCGCGCCGCCGTGCTCGCCGAGTCCGGCGCGCTCACGGGCCGTGCGGGCGAGCTCGACGTCCCAGGCCTCGTCGCGCATCCGGACGTCGGCGTAGAGCGCGGCGAAGGCCGCGGCGCCGAAGGGGGCCAGGAGCGCCTGGGCGACGAAGGAGCCGAGCATCGTCGCGATCGTGAGCAGCGTGATGCCGAGGACGATCGCCTCGAAGGAGCTCGCGAGCAGCACCGCCAGGTAGGCGATCGTGCCGATCGTCCCGAAGACCCCGGAGACGACCTGGATCGCGATCGTGAACAGCACGGTGACGAGCACCGAGACGCCGAGCACGCGCCACTGGCGGCGGCCCGAGGTCAGGTGCAGGGAGCGTCGCAGCGCGGCGACGGGGCCGAGCCCCTCCACGGCGAGGGCGGGCACCGCGAGCACGGTCCGCGCCCAGACGTACACCGTGGCGAGCAGGCCGATGACGAGGCCGACGACCAGCAGGGACACGGTCACGGCGTCAGCGCTGCCCGTGAGGATCAGCGGGAGCGCGCCGAGCACCGCGGGGACGAGCATCGCGAGGACCAGGAGCACGTTCGTCAGCAGCGCGGTGAGCACGGCGGTCGGGGCGAGGCGCCGGGCCGCGACCCACACGTCGACGGGGGCGTCCGGGGAGGGATCCGTCGCGGCGTCGATCGCGATCCGGCTGAGCGGGGCGAGCACCGCGGCGGTCGCGACGAGCATGATGAGGGAGGTGGCCACGGAGCTGACCGCCGTGAGGACCATGTCCCCGACGGAGCCGAAGACGTCGGTGGAGCTGCCCGTGGCGGAGGTCGAGGACTCCTGCATGATCGCCCGGAGGTCGCCGACCATCGGCGCGAGCCCCACCCCGGTGAGCAGGCCGGTGAGGATCGTCGCGCCGCCGAAAACGGCCGCGGAGAGCACGAGCACGGGACGCGCGCGGAGGCGGTAGATCCGGACGGCGGCGCCGAGGATCTCGCCCACGCCCAGCGGTCGCAGCGGGAAGAGGGGGAGGTGCAGGGCGAGCTCGCGGGCGGGCCCCGTGGGCGGGCCCCCCGGTCGCGGGGCCCCCGCGGCCACGGCGCCGAGAGGGTCCTGGTCGACGGGGGCGCCCTGGCCCTCCTGCGGTCCCTCTGCTCCTGCGGCGCCGGGGGCGGTCCAGCCGGTGCTCATGGGATGGTGCCTCCTCGGCAGCTGCTGCGGGTCGGGGTCGGTGTCTTGTCCGGGGCGGCGCGGATGTGGGCGGGCGTCGGCACGGCGACGGTCGTGCCGCTCCAACGTACGGCCTCGGCGGGCGCGGGCCCTCCGACGAACGTCGATCGGGCCCTGCCCCGAGGGCGAGGGCGCGCGAGCTCCCCACCTGCACGGGGTGGGGGCGCGACGGTGGCACAATGACCCTCATGACGACGCCTTCACGGATCCTCGTTGTCGACGACGACCAGGCGATCGCCGAGATGGTCGGCATCGTGCTGCGCGGAAAGGGCTTCGAGGTCGCCACCTCGCCCGACGGCGCCTCGGCGCTGGAGACCTTCCCGCGGCTGAAGCCCGACCTGGTCCTGCTCGACCTCATGCTCCCGGGCATGGACGGCATCGAGGTGTGCCGCCGCCTGCGGCGCGAGTCCGGCGTGCCCATCATCATGCTCACCGCGCGCTCCGACACGGCCGATGTCGTCGAGGGGCTCGAGGCCGGGGCCGACGACTACCTCACCAAGCCCTTCGAGCCCGACGAGCTCGTCGCCCGCATCAAGGCGCGCGTGCGCCGCGCGGACGCGCCCACCACCGAGTCCCTCGCGATCGGCGACCTCGAGATCGACGTCGACGGCCACGAGGTGCGCCGCGCCGGCGAGGTCATCCCGCTGACCCCGCTCGAGTTCGACCTCCTCACGCAGCTCGCCCGGAAGCCCTGGCAGGTGTTCACCCGCGACGTGCTGCTGCGGGACGTCTGGGGCTACCGCCACAGCGCGGACACCCGCCTCGTCAACGTGCACGTGCAGCGGCTCCGCTCGAAGATCGAGCACGATCCCGAGAACCCGCGCATCGTCGTGACCGTGCGCGGCGTGGGCTACCGCGCGGGCGGCGCGGTCTGAGCGAGCAGCGGAGCCCCTCCGAGCCCGCCCCGGAGCGCGGTGCGGGACGCCCCGCGGTGATCCGGGAGCGGCTGCGGCGCGGTGTGGACGTGCGCACCTGGCCGCTCGCGCTGCGCGTCGTGACCGTGACGACGCTGCTCGCCCTGCTCGCGATCCTCGCCGTCGGCGTCTACCTCTCGACCGTCATCGCGGACGGCCTGTACGAGCAGCGGCGCGACCGCGTGCTTGAGGAGACGGTCGACGTGCGCGGCGCGCTCACCGACACCCTCACCCAGCTCCCGGGCGCCACGACCACCCAGCAGCAGGACGCCGCCTTCGCCTTCGTGCAGGACACCGGCGGCCAGGGCGACGCGACCCGCCGGGAGGTGGCGCTCGTGCCGGCGGATCCGTCCGGGACCGTGCTCTCCGTGGCCTCGGACCAGGACCTCCTCTCCCTCGTGGACCCCGATCTCGAGGACGAGGTCGCCGCGCACCCGGACTCCCTCGCCTGGCGCTCCGTGGGCCTGCCCGACGGCGCCCACGGCACCACGCCCGCCCTGCTCGTGGGCTCGCGGGTGACGGTGGCCGGGGTGGGCACCTACGACCTCTACGTGCTCTACCCCCTGCAGGAGGAGCAGCAGACGCTCTCCTTCGTGCAGCGGGTGATGCTCGGCGGCGGCGCGGTGCTCCTCGCCCTCGTGGTGGGCATCGCGATCGTCGTCGCCCGGCTCGTGACGGTGCCGCTGCGCCGCGCGGCCCAGGCGGCGGAGCGGATGGCCGCGGGAGACCTGCGCACGCGGGTGCAGGTCTCGGGCGGCGACGAGCTCGCGCAGGTGGGCCGGTCCTTCAACGATCTCGCCCTGAGCCTCGAGCAGAAGATCGACGACCTCACGGAGCTCTCCCGGGTCCAGCACCGCTTCGTCTCCGACGTGTCCCACGAGCTGCGCACACCGCTGACCACGATCCGGATGGCCGCCGCCGTGCTCGACGGGCGCCGTGAGGAGCTGCCTGGCGACCTGCACCGCACCGCCGAGCTGCTCTCCACCCAGGTCGAGCGGTTCGACTCGCTGCTCGCGGACCTCCTGGAGATCTCCCGCTTCGACGCCGGCGCGGCCGAGCTCGAGGCGCACCGCGAGGAGATCGACGACCTCGTGCGGCACGCGGCGGAGAACGCCGCCCCGCTCGCCGAGGCCCGCGGCTGCACCCTGGACCTCCGGCTCGCGGGCCGCGGCACCTCCGCCGTCGTGGACTCCCGGCGGATCGACCGGATCCTGCGGAACCTGCTCACCAATGCGATCGAGCACGGCGCCGGGGGACCGGTGCTCGTGCAGACGGCGGCGGACGCCGACACCGTCGCGGTCGTCGTCCAGGACTTCGGCCGGGGGATCTCGCCGGAGGACGCCCGGCGCGTCTTCGACCGCTTCTGGCGGGCGGACCCCTCGCGCGCCCGCACCCTCGGCGGGACGGGCCTGGGGCTGTCGATCTCCGTCGAGGACGCGCGCCTGCACGGCGGGTGGCTGCAGGCCTGGGGGCAGGAGGGCCGCGGCGCCGTCTTCCGCCTGACCCTCCCGCGCCGGCCGGGCACCTCCCCGACCCGCTCCCCGCTGCGCCTGGAGCGCTCCTTCGACCGGGATGCGCCGGAGTTCGAGCCCTCGACCCTCACCGGGGAGATCCCCATCGGCCCCGATCGTCTGCCGGACCTGGGCCCCGGGACGGCCCCGTCCCCGACCGAGAAGGAGGGCCGATGACCCCGCCCCGTCCCCGCCCGGCGCCCCGACCCCGCCGACGGCAGGTGCTCGGCGCGCTCGGCGCCGCGGGTCTCGTCGGGCTCGGTGCGGCCTGCGCGCGGATCCCCTCCTCGTCGACCGTCTCCGTGCGCCCGCTGGGCGACCAGGCCCAGGGCGGCGCCCCCTACGTCCAGGCGGTGCCCCCGGCGGACGGCGCGACCCCCGCGCAGATCGTGCTCGGCTTCGTCCAGGCCGGCGTGGGACCCGAGGACGACTACGCCGTGGCCCGGGAGTTCCTGACCTCCGAGGCCTCGACCTCGTGGGACCCGGGCGCCGGCGTCACGATCTACTCGGGCAGTCAGGACCTGCGGGCCGAGCCCGTGGACGACACCCACGTCCGCCTCATCGCCGAGGCGGTGGACACGGTGGACGTGGACGGGGTGCGCACGACGCTCGCGGTCCCCGCGATGCGGGAGATCACCGTCGAGCTCTCGCAGGAGGGCGACAGCTGGCGGATCGTCGACCCGCCGGACGGCATCTTCCTCTCGGAGGCCGTGTTCGAGTCGCTCTTCGCCCCGGGCCGGCTGTACTTCGTGGACGCCCGGGCCCGCCACCTCGTGCCCGATCACCGCTGGTTCTCCCTGTTCGACGGGGCGAGCGGCGTGCTCGCCCGGCTCGCCGACGGCCCCTCGGACTTCCTCGCGGGGGCGGTGAGCTCCGAGGTGCCGGACACGGAGGAGGTCGCGGAGGCCCGCGTCACGACGGGGGCCGACGGCGGCGTCCAGGTGACCGTGCCCTCCGCCCTGGGGGACCTGTCCGACGAGCGTCGCGCCCTCGCCCTGGCGCAGCTCGAGGCGTCCCTCCGCTCGCTGCGCACCCTCTCCGGGGTCCAGCTCGTGTGGGACGGCGCCGATCTGAGCGCGACCCAGGAGGCGCGGATCGAGCGGGCGCTGCCCGGGCACCGGCCCATCGCCGCGGGGGACACCGGCGTCGTCTCCCTCGCCGAGGCGAGCGCCACGACGGCCCTCCCGCAGCTGGTGCCCTCGCTCTCGGACCGCACCGTGCACGCCCCCGTCATCGCGCAGGACGGCCTGCTCGTCGCGGCGCTCTCCCCGGAGGAGAAGGTCGTGCTGGTGACCGCGACGGACGGCTCGGTGCCGCTGCGCGAGGCCGCGACGGGCGCGGGCTTCGTCGCCCCGCGGATCGACGACGCCGGATACGTGTGGACCGCGAGCCGGGACAGCGGCGGCGTGCTGCTGGCCCTCTCGGGGCGCGCCGCCGAGGAGGACGTGAAGATCGACGCGCCATGGCTCGAGGGGCGCGAGGTGCGGGCCCTCGACGTCGCGGCGGACGCGACGCGCCTGATCGTGCTCTCCGCCGACGCGACCGGCACCAGGCTCGACCTGTGCGCGATCGTCCGCGACGCCTCGGGTGCGCCGAGCGGGCTCACGGACCCCCGGCAGGTCCCCACCCCGCTGCTCGGGGACCTCACGCGGGCGACCTGGTACGACGAGATCGCCGTCATCGTGCTGGGCACGGACACCAGCGCCGAGCAGGTGCGCGGCGCCGTCCTGGACCTCGCGACGGGCCGGGACCTGCTCCCGGTGTTCGAGACCGCCGTGAAGAGCCTCGCCGGCACCGCCGTCGCCGAGGCCTTCTGGGCGGGCACGGTGGAGGGGACACTGCTGCGCAGCGACGGGGAGGGCTGGACCGACATCGGCGTGCGGTCCACCGACCCGGCCTTCTACTGATCCCGGGGCGGTGGTGTCGTCCCTCCCCAGCGCAGCGCCGTCCACCGCGGGGGAGCCGGGGAGGCGGGTGGGACGCCGCCCGGCTGGGATGGGCGCATGACCGCACATGCCGGAGCGACTGCTCCGCTCCCGTCCCCTGACCCGTTCCCGCCCGGCATCCTCCGTGCCGCGCTCGCCGCTCGCGCCGCTCTCCTGGAGCTGCTGCGGCGCACCGCGGATCTCGTCGCGCCCCGCGACTGCCCCTGCGGCGCGGAGGGGGACTGGCTGTGCCCGGACTGCGCCGCGCTGCTGCACGGGGGGTGCGCGCGGGTCGAGGACGGCTGCGACGCCCTGCAGGTGCTCGCCGCCGCCCGCATCCGTGCCGGGACCACGGCGGAGGGCGTCGAGCTCCCCGCAGGCGTCGACCACCGGCCGGTGATGCCGGTGCTCGCGCTGGGGGAGTACACGGCCGGTCTGCAGTCGCTCGTCCTCGCCTGGAAGAACGGGGGCCGAGCCCACCTGACGGCCCCGATCGCAGAGGGTCTCGCGCCGGCCGTCGCGCTGCTCGCGGGTGCCGCCGGTGAGAGGACGGGAGGTGGTGGAGGGCACGGGCGTCGGCGATCGGACGGGGCGGCGGATCCGCCGCCGGTCGAGCTGGTCCCCGTGCCCTCCCGCCGCGCGGCGCGGCTGCGACGCGGGGAGGACCACACCGCGGAGCTCGCCCGCGCCCTCGAGCGCGAGGGCGCGGGGACCGCGCTCCTGCTCCGCTCGCGTCCCACGACGGCGCAGGAGGGACGCGGGCGCCGCGGCCGGCGCGAGCGGCGGATCGAGCTCGCCCTCTCCCGGCGCCGGGAACGGCCGGGCGCCCTGCGCGGTCGCCGCCTCGTGATCGTCGACGACGTCGTCACGACCGGCGCGACGCTCCGGGCGATGCACGACGCGCTCGTCGCGGAGGGGGCCGAGGTGCTCGGCGCGGTCGTCGTGGCGGCGTCACGGCTGCCGTCCCCGCCGGACGTGCGGTGATGCCCGCCGGTCCCGGAGGCGCCTGCGGCACGCGCCGCGCGGTGTCCCCGGAACCGAGGGAGGAGACCTCCGGGAGGCCCAGGACACACGCAGGGAATCCGTGGCACACTGGTGCGACTCGTCACACCGACGACCCCTCTGGACCGGAGGAGGTGCGCACACCCAGCCCACGAGCCACTGCGGCCGGGCTCCGAGCGGCCGCCCACCGAACCTGAGGAGTACTCATGGAGATCAATGTCGTCGGACGCCACATGGACGTCCCGGATCGATTCCGCCGCCACCTCGCCGAGAAGCTCGACAAGGTCACGCAGCTCGCCCCCGCGGCGCTGCGGGTCGACGTCGAGGTCTCGCAGGAGAAGAACCCCCGGCAGGCCGAGCTCAGCGATCGCGTGGAGCTGACCGTGTTCGAGAACGGATCCGTCATCCGCTCCGAGGCCCGCGCGGACGACCTCTACGGCGCGCTCGACGTCGCCTACGGCAAGCTCCTGGAACGCCTGCGCCGCGCCCGGGACCGTCGCAAGGACCGCCACCGCGGCCGCGACCGCGCGCACAGCCCCGGTGCGGCCTCGGTGCGCACCATGCCGGCGGACGCCGAGCTGCCCGCCCCCCTCCAGGAGACGGAGCCCGAGGGCACCGTGGAGGACGCCCCCACCGGCCTCGAGGGCACCGGTGCCGACGATCCCGCCAGCCCGGTGGTGATCCGCGAGAAGAAGCACCCCGCCACCCCCATGAGCATCGACGACGCCCTCTACCAGATGGAGCTCGTCGGCCATGACTTCTACCTCTTCGTGGATGCCGGGACCGGGCACCCGAAGGTGGTCTACCGCCGCAAGGGATGGCACTACGGCGTCATCGAGCTGGACGGCGAGCTGACGCCCTCCTGATCCCGCCCCGCACCATCTGAAGCCACCGACCGCCCCGGGCGGGGGGCGCCCCTCGCGCCTCCCGCCCGTCCCACGCCGAGGACGCCCCATCCCATGACGACCACCCTGAGCTGGGCCGAGGCCCGTCGCATCGCCCTGCGCTCGCAGGGCATCGGCGGCACCCGCCGCACCGCCGTCCCCTCGCCGGCCGTGAGCCGGGAGGCGCTGCGACGGACGGTCGCCGTGACGCACCTGCTCCAGATCGACTCCGTGAGCGTCTTCGCCCGCGCCCACCACCTGCCCGTCTTCACCCGCAGCGGCAGCTGGGACGTGAGCGCGCTGGACCAGCTCTCGATGCCCGGCACCCGGCACGAGCGGCTGCTGCGCGAGGCGCTCGCCCACGAGGCGACGTTCACGACGGAGGAGGTCCACGCCCTGCTGCGCTTCCGCCGCCGCGCGGCCGGGACCCGCGACTGGGGCGCGGTGCGGGAGGCCGCGGCGCGCTCGCCGCACCTCGTCGAGCACGTCCGCGGCCTGCTCGAGGAGCACGGTCCGCTCAGCGCCGCCGCGATCTCCCGGCTGCTCGGTGACGAGGAGCGCGGCGAGGGATGGGGATGGCGACGCACCTCGAGCCAATGGGTCGTCGAGTACCTCTTCCGGACCGGGGCGCTGGACTGCGTGGGCCGCAGCGTGCAGTTCGAGCGGCTCTACCTCCCCGCCGAGGACGACGAGGCCTGGGCCCGCGCCGCCGGGGCGGAGCGGGACGGTCCCGCGCCCGGCCCGGGCGACCACCACGCCGAGGTCCTCGCGCTCACCCGCCTCGCCTCCCGCGCGCTCGGCGTCGCCGATCCCGCCGCGATCGCGGACTACTTCCGCCTGCGCGCCGCCGACGCCCGACCGGCGATCGCGGAGCTGCGGCGGCGGGGCGAGGTCACCGAGGTCGAGGTCCGGCGACCCGACGGCCCCGTGACGATGCTCCTGCACCGCGACGCGCCGCAGCCCGCGCCGCTGCGCACCGCCGCCCTGGTCAGCCCCTTCGACCCGAGCGTCTTCTTCCGGCCCCGGCTGCAGGGGCTCTTCGACGTCGAGTACCGGATCGGGATCTACACCCCCGCCGTGAAGCGCACCACCGGCTACTACGCGCTGCCCTTCCTCCACGGCGACCGCTTCCCGCTGCGGGTGGACCTGCGGGCCGATCGCGCCCGCGGCGTCCTCGAGGTGCGCGGGGTGCACGCGGAGCCCCTGCCGCGCCTGGGGCGCTACCTGCGCACGGGCCCCGACGAGCTCGCCGCCGCGCTCGCCGGCGAGCTCGCGCGCGCCGCCCGCTGGCAGGACCTCGAGGGGATCGAGGTGAGCACCGGCAGCGGGACGGGGGAGCTGTCGGGGGTGCTCGCGGAGGCCGTCCGCGAGGGCGGCCCGGGGGAGCGGCCGGCGGGGACCACGGGGAGAGCGGGGACCGCGGGCCCCGTCTGAGGGGCGGGCACGGGGCGCCGCGCGGAGTGATCCGCGACGGCCAGGACGCCCGTCCGGGACCGCGCAGGCGCCGTCCAGGGGCGCGGCGCTTACGATGGGTCCGGCACGACGCGCCCACCCGGGCGCAGACGACAGCAACGGGAGCACGTGTGGCAAACCTCTTCGATACGATCCTGCGCGCCGGCGAGGGCCGCGAGCGGCGTCGGCTCGAGTCCATCGCCCAGCGGGTGACGGCCGCCGGTGACGTCTTCACCGAGCTGAGCGACGAGGAGCTGAGGGAGGAGACCTCCCGCTTCCGTGAGCGCCTGGCCGACGGCGAGACCCTCGACGACATCCAGGTCGAGGCCTTCGCGGCCGTCCGCGAGGCCGCCGAGCGCACGCTGGGCCAGCGCCCCTACGACGTCCAGGTGATGGGCGGCGCGGCCCTGCACCGCGGCCGGATCGCGGAGATGAAGACCGGTGAGGGCAAGACCCTCGTGGCGACGCTGCCGGCCTATCTCAACGCGCTCGCCGGCAAGGGCGTCCACGTCGTGACCGTCAACGACTACCTCGCGACCTACCAGAGCGACATCATGGGCCGCGTCTTCCGTGCCCTGGGCCTGACCACGGGCGTGATCACCGCGGGCCTGACCCCGGCGGAGCGCCGCGAGCAGTACGCCGCGGACATCACCTACGGCACGAACAACGAGTTCGGCTTCGACTACCTGCGCGACAACATGGCGCTCACCCCGGAGGACCGCGTGCAGCGCGGCCACTTCTTCTCGATCGTGGACGAGGTCGACTCGATCCTCATCGACGAGGCCCGCACGCCGCTGATCATCTCCGGCCCCGCCTCCGGCGACGCGAACAAGTGGTACTCCGAGTTCGCGAAGGTCGTGCAGAAGCTGCGCCGCGACCGCGACTACGAGGTCGACGAGAAGAAGCGCACCGTCGGCGTGCTCGAGGCCGGCATCGACAAGGTGGAGGACCACCTCGGCATCGAGAACCTCTACGAGTCGCTGAACACCCCGCTGATCGGCTTCCTCAACAACGCCATCAAGGCCAAGGAGCTGTTCAAGAAGGACAAGGACTACGTCGTCCTCAACGGCGAGGTCATGATCGTCGACGAGCACACCGGCCGCATCCTCGCCGGTCGCCGCTACAACGAGGGCATGCACCAGGCCATCGAGGCCAAGGAGGGGGTGAAGATCAAGGCGGAGAACCAGACCCTCGCCACGATCACCCTCCAGAACTACTTCAAGCTCTACGAGAAGCTCTCGGGCATGACCGGCACGGCGGAGACCGAGGCCGCCGAGTTCATGAACACCTACGGCCTCGGCGTGGTGCCCATCCCGACGCATCGCGAGATGCAGCGCGTGGACCAGGCCGATCGGATCTACCGCACCGAGCGGGCCAAGTTCGACGCGGTCGTCGAGGACATCGTCGCCCGTCACGAGAAGGGCCAGCCCGTGCTCGTGGGCACCACGAGCGTCGAGAAGTCGGAGTACCTCTCGAAGCTGCTGACCGCACAGGGCGTCACCCACGAGGTCCTCAACGCGAAGAACCACGCCGGTGAGGCCGCGATCGTCGCGATGGCGGGCGCGAAGGGCGCCGTCACCGTCGCGACCAAC
Organism: Brachybacterium rhamnosum; assembly: GCF_039526185.1. NCBI lineage: Bacteria > Bacillati > Actinomycetota > Actinomycetes > Micrococcales > Dermabacteraceae > Brachybacterium > Brachybacterium rhamnosum. Next base: position 936,782 of record NZ_BAAAIS010000003.1, on the reverse strand, counting down.
ATGGCCGGCCGCGGCACCGACATCATGCTCGGCGGCAACGTCGAGTTCATGGCGCACGCCGAGGTCCAGGAGTCGGGGCTGGACCCCGAGGAGCAGGCCGAGGAGTACGAGGCCGCCTGGGACGAGGCGCTCAAGCGCGCGAAGGCGGCCGTCGAGGAGCAGCACGACGAGGTCACCGAGCTCGGTGGCCTGTACGTGCTCGGCACGGAGCGCCACGAGTCGCGGCGCATCGACAACCAGCTGCGCGGCCGCTCCGGGCGTCAGGGCGACCCGGGCGAGTCCCGGTTCTACCTCTCGCTGCAGGACGACCTCATGCGCCTGTTCAACGCGGGAGCGGCCGAGGCGCTGCTCGCCCGCGGCGGCGTGGACGAGGCGATCCCGCTCACGGGCCGCATGGTCTCCGGCGCGATCCAGCGCGCGCAGAACTCGATCGAGTCGCGCAACGCCGAGATCCGCAAGAACGTCCTGAAGTACGACGACGTCCTGACCAAGCAGCGCAAGAAGTTCTACGAGGAGCGCTCGCGGATCCTCGAGGGCGAGGACCTCGACGAGCACGTGGACCGCTTCATCGAGGAGGTGATCGGCGGGATCGTCACCGAGCACACCAAGGGATCCAACCCCGAGGACTTCGAGCTCGAGGAGCTGTGGGGGGCGCTGCGCAGCGCCTACCCGATCTCGGTCACCGCGGAGGAGCTCATCGAGGAGGCCGGCGGCAAGGAGGACCTCACCGCGGCGATGCTGCGCGAGGAGATCCTCTCCGACGCGCGGCTGGCCTACGACCGTCGAGCCGACGAGCTCGGCGAGGCGGCCGTCCACCAGCTGCAGCGGCGCGTGCTGCTCTCCGTCATGGATCGTCGCTGGCGCGAGCACCTCTACGAGATGGACTACCTCAAGGAGGGCATCGGGCTGCGGGCGATGGCCCAGCGCGATCCGCTCGTCGAGTACGAGCGCGAGGGCCACCTGATGTTCAACGAGATGATGGAGGGCATCAAGGAGGACGCCGTCGGCTACCTCTTCAACCTCGAGGTGCAGGTGCAGCAGGCCTCGCCCGTGGTGCCGCAGGCCGTCTCGGAGCTCCTGCGCACGACCTCCGCCGCCGCCCAGGCGGCGACCGCCTCGGCCGCGCGGGAGGACGAGAAGGCCGGGAAGACCGAGGAGGCCGGGGGATCGGCCGACGAGGCCGTCGTCGATCGCGAGAGCGCCGAGGCCGGGGACCGGACCGCCGACGACGGGACCGCCGAGGACGAGGGCGAGCTCGAGAGCCTCCTGGACGACCGGGAGGGCGAGGACTCAGAGGCCGGCTCGGAGGAGGCGAAGCTCGAGGACGCCGACGAGCTCGCCGCCGAGCGGAGCGTCGTGGTGACCGCGAAGGGCCTCGGTGACGGGCCCGATCCGCGCCGGCTCAGCTACAGCTCCGCGGAGGGCTCGGGCCGGACGGATCCCGGGACCATGTCCCGTGCGCAGCGTCGTCGCCAGGCGCGCCATGACGCCAAGCACGGTGCGGACCACACCGAGACGGATCACGGTCCGAAGGACCGCGACAAGCCCAACCGTGCGGAGCGCCGACGCCGCCGCAAGGCCTGAGCAGGGCGCGGGGTCGGTCCCGCCGCTGACGACGAGGCCCGTCCTCCCCTCGGGGAGGACGGGCCTCGTTCTCGTGTGCGCCGCTCGGTCAGCCGATCTCGAGGACGGTCACCCGCCAGCCCGTGTGCCGCAGCTCCCAGCGCATGGCGAGGAAGCGGGCGCGGTCGAGGTCGCGGATCACGCAGCTGGCCTCGACGGTGGTCTCGTTGACGATGCAGGTGTGGACACCGGTGACCTGCATCCGGCGCGAGGGCGTGTGCCCGGTGGAGTCGCGGAGACGCCGGGTGAGCCGGGCACGCCGCGCGAGCATGGTCGCGACCTCCGGGGTGACCACCCGCGCGAGCGCGTTCTCGGGCCGCATGTCCCGCACGATCTCGACGGCGAACCGGGCGACGGGCTCGACCATCCGCTCGACGCTGCGGGGGTCCTCCGGGGCGAGCGCCGCGCCGTCCGTGAGCGTGGCGGCGGGCAGGGGTCGCTGGTCGGTGGTGGTCATGACGACTCCTCGTCGGTCAGGGCGGAGGGCACGGTGAGGACCTGCCCGGGGGTGAGCTGATCGGGATCGGACCCGATCTCATGTCGATTGGCCTCGTAGAGAAGGGGCCAGGAGCTGGCGATGTCCTGGGGCGAATCCGCTCCCGGGCCGAGGGCCTCGTCGGTGAGGGTCCACAGCGAGTCCCCGGCGCCGACGACGATCGTGTGCGGCGGGGTCGTGGCATCGGTGGCGCCGGGGGAATCCGTGGCGTCGGTGGCGTCGGTGGAGTCGGCGCCGTCCGCAGGGTCGCTCGCACCCTCCGCCGGTGCGGTGGGGTCGGCGGGGACAGGGGCGTCGGAGGGCTCCGGGTCGGCATCGGACGTGTCGTCGCCTTCGTGCGCCTCGTGCTGGACGGGCGCCTCGTCCTCGGTGGTGCCCGGATCCTGCGAGCTCGGAGCGCTCTCCCAGCCGAGCGGGGGCAGCTCGCCCTCCTCGGTGGGTGCTGCGCCCCCGGCCTCGCCTCCGGCGTCGGAGGGGGCAGGGTCCACCGGAGCGGTGAGCTCCTGCGCGGCGCCGGCCCCGACGCCCGAGAGGTCGAGGAACCCCGTCCCCTGGTCCGCGGCGCTCGCGGGACCCAGCACCATCGCGGTCGCGGCGGTGCCGAGAGCGGCGGCGACGGTGATCCGACGCGCCAGCTGGGGAGCGATCAGACGGAGCGCGCCGAGCAGGGTGCGGCCCAGGGCGGTGGCCGGCCCGGCGACGAGGACGAGCGTGGCGAGGGCCCACACGACCGTGAGGTAGAGGCACAGCAGGGCGCCGGCGGCCGCGAGCACCAGCAGCACACCGTTCAGGAGCGCCTGCTCCCCGCTGCCGGTGAGGGCCGGCTCGACCAGGGTGCGTGCCGCCGCCGCCATGGCGAGGGTGCCGGCCGCGGCGAGCACCGCCGTCAGCCCGGTGCGGACGGCTCCCGTCCGTCCCGGTGCCGCCTCGGCGACTTGCGATTCCCCCATGGTTCTTCTCCTCTGATGGCCGGTGCCCCTCGACCCGTGCGTTTGATGCCGTTTGGTGTCGATGACGTCGTAGTCCAGGAATCTACGGACGGGTGACACGGCGCACAATCGGTCATCGGTACGAAAATCCGGCCCCATCACCGCAGGTCAACAGCACCAAAGGACGAGGGGCGCGTGATCGTTCGTCCCTAGGTACGACCGGAAAGGGTGATGCCTCACGCTCTGAGGGGAACGTCCGTATCGGGTGTCATGGGTGCAGCAGCGGGGACGGTCGCCGTCAGGGACGGACCCGTTCCCGCCGGGGCGCCGCCTCCGTACAGTGAGCCCATGCGGTTCGAGCGGATCTTCGAGGACATCGAGGGCCGTCATGCCCACGAGCAGCGGGAGGAGATGCGCGCCCTCGCCGAGGACCTCACCCGTGCCGAGCGCTCGCAGCTGCTGCTCGCGGACAGGATGCGCGCGGCGATCGGGGCGCGGCTCGTGCTCCATCTCCGCGGCGGCCGGAGGATCGGCGGCCGCCTCACCGAGGCCACCGACGGATGGGTCCTCCTCACCGAGGGAGGTGCGCGACGGCTCGTCCCGCTGCCCGCCGTGGGCATGGTCGAGGGGCTCGGCGCGCGAGCTCGTCCCCGCGCCGAGGGAGCGGCGCCGGAGCAGTCCCTCACCTCAGTGCTGCGCGCGCTCGCGCGGGACCGCGGAGTGGTCCGGGTGACCACGATCGCGGGAGAGGTGACCGGACGCATCTCGACCGTCGGCGCCGACGCCCTGGACCTGAGGACGGTGCCGACGGGGGAGGCCGGGGCCGCGTCCGGGCCCGGGTCGATCACCGTCGCGCTCGGCGGCCTGCTCCTGGTCTCCTCGAGCTGAGTGACCCGGCGTCCTTCGGCGTCGCGCGCCTGAGCTCCGCTCGGATCAGGCCCGCGCCGATGGGCTCGGCACCGCTCAGCGGTGCGTGCGCTCCCGCTCCTCCTCGAGCACCCGCTCGGTGGCGGCGTAGCTGCGCTCGATGTAGGACTCGATCTCGGTCATCTCGACACGCCACTGACCGCGGCCCCCCACCTTGATGGCGCGCAGCTCTCCCGTGCGCACGAGCGCGTAGGCCTGCGATGCCGAGATCGAGAGCATCTCGGCGACGTCGGTCAGCGGCACGAAACGGGGCTGCATCGGCGCTCCTTCCGGCAACGGGGCCTGGCGGGTCGGACGGTCCGGGACAGTCTCACACCTCCGGCGCCCGGGCGTGGGGGTGTTGTGGACGAACGGCCGACGACCCCTCCTCCGCGGCGGGCTGTCCACAATCCGCCGCCCTCCCGGGTAGGCGAGGCGCCGTCTCCCGTACTCTCCCGGCCAGGACCCGGTCGGGACACGATCGGGCGGAGCGCAGGAGGGGACCGTGGGGGCCAGCACAGGAATGATGAGGCTGCGGCGGCCGCGGTGGAAGGACCCGCGGCTGATCGTCGGCGTGGTGCTCGTCCTCGGCAGCGTGCTCATGGGCGCCCTGCTGGTCTCCCGTCTCGCCGAGACCACGCCCGTGCTGGTCGCACGCTCCGTGATCGTCCCCGGGCAGGCGCTCGCCCCGGAGGACCTCACCGTCGTCGAGCTGCGCCTCGGCGAGCAGGACGGCATGTACGTCGGCTCGCTCGAGGCGATCCCCGAGGGCGCGGTCGCCACGCAACCGGTCCGTGCCGGGGAGCTGCTGCCCGCCGCCGCCGTCGGCCAGAGCGCCGACGTCGACCTGCGGCCCGTGGTGATCCCGGTGGACTCCTCCGTCGCGCAGTCGGTCCAGGCCGGCAGCACCGTCGAGCTCTGGCACACGGGCGAGGTGGACGAGGGCACCGGCCAGGCCGAGCTGCTCGTCGAGGACGCCGTCGTGAGGACGATCGACGAGGGCAGCACCCTGGGCATGCGGTCGATGGCCGTCGAGGTGCTCGTGCCGCGGGACGATCTCGCCGGGGTCCTCGAGGTGCTCTCCCGGGCGGAGCGGCTCGACGTCATCGGGGTGCCGGGTGCCTACGGGGTCGGCACATGATCGACCTGGTGCTGTGCGCCTCGGGCGCCGACGAGGTCCGCATCGTCCACGATCTCGCCCAGGACGGCGATCACGACGTCCGGGTGGTGCGCCGCTGCGCCGATCTCGCCGAGACCGCCGCCGTGGTCGGCGCCGGGATCGGGCAGGCGGTCCTGCTGGACCTCTCGGTGCGCGGGCTCGGCCGGGACGTGCTCGCCGGTCTGCTCGAGCACGTCGCCGTCATCGGGCTGCGTGCGGAGACCGCCCCCGAGCAGACCTCCCTCGGCCTGCGCCAGGTGGTGGATGCCGGGGCGCCGATCGACGAGATCCTCGCCGCGATCTCCGCCGCGATCGACGGCGAGGAGACCGCGGAGCCCTGGACGCGGGACCCGGTCCTGGACGACGCCCCCGAGGGCGGCCGCGTGGTCGTGGTCTGGGGGCCGGCGGGCGCCCCGGGACGCTCGACCCTCGCCGTGAACCTCGCCGCGGAGGCCGCCCGCGCGGGACGCGACACCGTCCTCGTCGACGCGGACACCTACGGTCCGGCGCTCGGCCAGCTGCTCGGCGTGATCGACGAGGCCCCGGGGATCGTCGCGGCCTGCCGCGCCTTCGACCGGGACACCCTGGATTCGCGCACGCTCGACGCGCTGCTGCCCGTCGTCCAGCCCCGCCTGCGGCTCCTCAGCGGGATCGGGGTCCCCTCACGATGGGCGGAGCTGGGACGCAGCTCGCTCGACGGACTCTGGCGGGCGCTGTCCCGCCGGGGTGAGCTCGTGATCGTGGACGTCGCCGCCCCGCTCGAGGAGGACGAGGAGCTCAGCTACGACACGGCCGCCCCGCAGCGCAACGGGGCGTCGCTCACCGCGATCCAGCGGGCCGACGCCGTCATCGCGACCGCGACCGCGGATCCGGTGAGCCTGACCCGGCTGCTGCGTGAGAACGACCGGCTCCGCGACCTGGGCGTGCGCGAGCTCCACGTGGTCGTGAACCGCATGGGCTCACCGGTGCCGGGGGATCGGGTGAAGGAGCTCCTCGGCACCCGGATGCCGACGACGAGCCTGCACCTGCTCCCGGACGATCCGGGCGCGTGCCGCACCGCCGTGTGGGACGGTGCGCTGCTCGCCGAGAGCTCACCGCGCTCACCGCTGCGCCGCGCGCTGCGGGACCTCGCCGCCTCGCCCGCCCTCCAGGGGGAGGCCCCGAGCACGGGGCCGGCGGAGGAGGCCGCACCGGAGCCCGCCCGGGCCGGATGAGAGGATGTCTGCATGAGGATCTTCCTTCCCCTGACCGCCGAGGACCGCTCCGTGCTGAGCGCCGCGGGCACCCGGATCGAGATCGCCGCGGGTCGCCCGGCCTGGGCGGTCACCGCGCCCGCCCGCGCCGATCGGCCCGGGGAGGACGAGGAGGATCTCGAGTACGACGCGCTGCAGGACGCGGTGCACGTCGCGCTGTCCGAGGCCGGTCCCACCTCGCGCGGGCTCGTCCTCGCGCTCGACGTGCCGGACCGTGCGCTCGGCCTCGCCGAGGAGACCGGCGGCGCCTATGGCGCCGTGCTCCTCGACACGGTCACGTCGTCGCTCGCCGCGGTGCACGTCACCGAGCTCACGGCGCAGGCCGCTGCCGAGGACGATACCGACCCCGCCCTGCTCTGGTTCGACCCGAGCGAGGGGCGCGAGGCGATCGCCTATCTCGACGGGAACGGCTGACCCCTCCGACGACGCCCCGGCCGGGGCCCCGCCCCGGGCCGGACACGACGGCGCCCTCCCCCGTGCAGGGGGAGGGCGCCGTCATGATCCGGTGAGCGGGATCAGCGGGTGCGCGAGTCCTGGTACGTGCGCGCGGCGCGCTCCTCGGCCCGCAGGACCTTGGAGACGTACGGGACGGCCGTCTTCTCGAGCTTGCCGCCGAGCAGCGGTACCTTGACGGTCAGGTCGCCGTCGATGACCACCTGGCTCGTGGCCTCGCCCTGCGGGGTCAGCGCCAGCGCCGCGGTGAAGGTCGCGGGGGTGCCGGCGACGTCGATCGACATCGTGCCCGTGCGGGCGCCGTCGGCCGCCGGGGCCGACCACACCTGCTCCTCGCGGATCGTGACCGTCGCACCCACGAAACGGCGGGCCACGTCCGGCACCTTCTCGGTCGTCATGGCGATCTCGGTGCGCACGGTGAAGGCGCCCGCCGGGTCGCCCTCCACCCGGGACGAGGCCGAGCTCGCGCGGAGCGTCGCGCGCCGCACCTCGGCGTAGGACTCGTCGGCGTACATCGCAGCGGCATCGGCCGCCGAGGCGGGGATCGTCAGGTTCTCGGAGAGCTTCACAGGCGTCCTTCCAGCGGGAACGGGCAACGGCGCCAGCCTACGGCAGGCGTCGCGGTCGATTCCCAGGAGCACGGGCCGCGGCGCCTATCCTGAGCTCATGCCGAGCCTGTCCAAGTACCTCTCCGACATCAGCTCCTTCTCCGAGAAGGGCGCCGATTGGCTGCAGCACCTCGTCGGCGACTGGAACCTCGTCTCGGACCTCCTGCGGGCGGATCTCGTGCTCTGGGTCCGCGCCGAGGACGGCCCCATGGCCGTCGCCCACTGCCGTCCCGCGACCGGCTCGACCGTGTACTTCGAGGATCCCGTCGGCGACCGCCTCCCGCGCGGCGCCGATGCGGACCTCGACGCCCTGCTCGACGGGGAGCGCAGTCAGCGCGGCGTCGTCGTCCTCGAGCGGGAGGGCCGGGAGGCCCGCGGTCTGCTCACCCCGGTCCGCAAGGACGGCCGGACCCTCGCGGTCCTCGCCGTCGAGTCGCCCGCGCCGACCTCGAACCCCTCCTCGAGCGAGACGCACCAGCAGGAGCTCGGCACCCGCCTGCTGCGGATGATCGAGCACGGCGCCTTCCCGATCGACGGCGCGCCCATCCCGCCGCGCCGCGGAGCGCCCCGTGTGGGCGACGGCGTCGTGCAGCTCGACGAGAACGGCGTGGTCCAGTGGGCGTCTCCCAACGCGCTCTCCGCCTTCCACCGCTTCGGCATCGCGGGGGACATGCTCGGCGGCACGCTCGCCGAGACCGCGACGGAGGTGCTCCAGAGCCGCGCACCGGTGGACGAGTCGCTGCCGCTCGTGCTCATGGGGCGCGCGGCCTGGCGCTCCGACATGCAGGCCCGCGGCGGCACGCTCTCCCTGCGCGCCGTCCCGATCACCGAGCAGGGCGCCCGCACGGGGGCGATCGTGCTGGTGCGCGACGTGACCGAGCTGCGCCGTCGGGAGCGGGAGCTCATGACGAAGGACGCGACGATCCGCGAGGTCCACCACCGGGTGAAGAACAACCTCCAGACCGTCGCCGCGCTGCTGCGCATGCAGTCGCGCCGCATGAAGACCGACGAGGCCCGGGACGCGCTCGCCGAGGCGATGCGCCGCGTGTCCACGATCGCCCTGGTCCACGAGTCGCTCCTCCAGGGCTCGCAGGAGGCCGTGGTCTTCGACGACGTCATCGACCGCTGCCTGCGGCTCGCGGTCGACGCGGCGAGCGCGACCGTGCACCGCGAGGGCTCGCCGCGGATCGTGGACAGCCAGGTCGAGGTGCGCACCGAGAAGGTGGGGCGCGTGGGGCAGATCCGCGCCGACGAGGCGACCCCGCTCGCGCTCGTCGTCACCGAGCTCGCGACCAACGCCGTCGAGCACGGTCTCTCCGAGACCGGCGGGACGCTCACGATCCGCAGCGAGCGCACGGGCGCCCACCTCGTGATCTCCATCGAGGACGACGGTGCGGGGATGGGGACGGCGAAGCCCTCGGGCCTCGGCACGAACATCGCCCAGACCCTCGTCCAGGGCCAGCTCGGCGGCACGCTCACCTGGCAGAACCTGCCCGACGGCGGCACGAGCGCGGTCATCGACGTGTACCTCGAGCCGATCGGGCTCTGAGGGAGGGGCCCCGAGCCGCCGGCCCCCGCGGGGCGGGCGGCGATGGGCCGGGTGCTCCGACGACGACGGCGCGGCCGACGGAGGGTCGGCCGCGCCGTGGCGGAGCAGGGGTCCCGCGGCGCGCGGGACGAGGCCCTGATCAGGTCAGGGGTGCCGCAGGCGGTGCGGCGGTGCGATCAGCTCGCGCGACGGGCGCGGGCGTTGCGACGCTTGAGGGAGCGGCGCTCGTCCTCGGACAGGCCGCCCCAGACGCCCGAGTCCTGGCCGGACTCGAGGGCGAACTTCAGGCAGGCGGTCATGACCTCGCACTTCTGGCACACCGCCTTCGCCTCCTGGATCTGCGTGATCGCCGGTCCGGTGTTCCCGATCGGGAAGAACAGCTCGGGATCATGGTTGAGGCACTCGGCACGGTGGCGCCAGTCCATCGTCACTCTCACTTTCCGGAATCGCCCCGTCCCACCGCTGCGGTGGCGCGAGGCGAGGATTGCCCCCGCAAGGGGCGTGCTCGGGGTCGGCGGCCCCGCCGGAGCGTCCCCGTGACGGAGGGACTCCGCCGCGGTTCTCCTCGCCGTGGAGGGGCCTCATCCATTCTCAGCACCGCTCCCGGCGGCGACAAGGGCCTGGCCGCAAAGCCTGGGTGGCACTTCCCACACGGTCCTGCGGGTCCTGTGATGCCGCTCCCGGAGCGCTGGACAGGAGCCCGTGGGAGGGGCATAGGGGCGGATACAGTGCCTCCATGCCCCGCGCCTCCCGTCCCGGCTCCGAGAGCCCTGCCGCCCCCGCCACCGCGAGCGAGCGCGACCCGCGGATCCGCCCCGTGGCCGCCGCGCTGCTCGCCCTCGAGGCGGTCCTGCTCGTCGCCGTGGCGACCTTCTGCTTCGTCGGCGTCTCCGGCGGGCAGCTCGACGGCCGCTTCGGCACCGGGCTCGGCGTGTTCCTCCTGCTGTTCGCGGCGGGCGCCGCGGTGGCCGCGCGCTCGATCCTCGTGCGGGGCCGCTTCGGCCTCGGCTACGGCATCACCTGGCAGCTGTTCCAGGCCCTCGTCGGGGCGAGCATGCTGAGCGGCGGCCTCGTCTGGCAGGGCGCGCTCGCCCTCGTCGTCGCGATCGCCGCGTTCCTGCTGCTGCTCTCCCTGGTGCGCTCGACCCCGCTGCCCACCGGTGAGGGGCGCTGAGCGGGCCCCGACCCGCAGGAGACCGAGAAGAAGGGCCCGGAGGAGCGATCCTCCGGGCCCTTCCGCGTCAGCGGCGGTGACGGCCCCCGCCGCGGGGCCTCACTCCGCGGCGGCGAGCGCCGCGGCCGGGGCCGTGCGGGCCGCGGAGCGACCCGGCAGCACGGAGGCCAGGAAGCCGGCGAGCATGGCGGCCACGACCACCAGGACCACCTGGCCCCAGGGGATCGTCACGGTCACCGCGACGGCGGAGCCCAGCAGCGCGATGACGCCGAGCCCTCCGTAGACCGCGCCGAGGACGATCCCCAGCGCGGCGCCGATGAGCGCGAGCAGCACGCCCTCCCAGCCGAGCATCGCGCGCATCTGGCGGCGCGTGGTTCCCAGCGCCCGCAGCAGCGCGTTCTCCCCGCGCCGCTCGACCACGCCGAGGCTCAGGGTGTTCGCCACGCCGACCAGCGCGACGAGCACGGCGACGGCGAGCAGGCCCACCGTGATGCCGAGCAGGACCCGCAGGACCTGGCCGTACATCTCGCGCTCGGCGCCGCCGGCGACGACGTCGGCCTCCGAGTACCCGTCCCCGGAGGTCACCTGGTACACGGCGTCGACGATGCCGTAGGCGTCGGTGTCGCCGCGGGCGGCGGTGCCCTCGTCCTCGAAGTCGGCGACGACCACGGGGCGGGTGCCGCCCTGGGCGACGGCCTCGAGCGTGCCGGGCGTGAGCATCGGCATCTTGAGGTTCGCGTCGTAGCGGACGGTGAGCTCGCGGGTGCCGCCGTCGGCGGTGGGGACGGTGATCCTCTCGCCGTCCTGCAGGCCTGTCTCCTCGGCGCGCTCCCAACCCACGAGCAGGGTGTCGTCCGCGAGCTCGTCGGCCACGGCCGGGCGGTGCGAGGTCTCGCGCACGGTCTCGGGGTCCAGGCCGTAGACGAGCAGGGGCTCGTCGGCTCCGACGTCGATCCTGCCGACGGTGCCGGACTCGGCGACGCGCACGCCGTCCACGGCGCCGATCTGCGCCGCGGCGTCCGCCGGCATGGCGGCGGCGGAGACCACGAGGTCGATGGGACGGTTGGAGTCGAGCTCCGCGGTCAGCGACGCCTCGGTGGTGCGGGCGCCGACGGCCATCATCGTCATGAGCGTGGTGCCGATGAGCAGGGCGGCGACGGTCGCGGCGCTGCGGCCCGGGCTGCGGGCGATGTTCGCCGCGGCGATCCGCGCGGGGAGACCGCCGATCCGGCCGGCGACGCGGCCCAGCAGCAGGGCCAGCGGCCGGGCGAGGACCACGAGCGCGAGCAGCATGCCGCCGAAGCTCAGCAGCCCTCCGAGCACCGCCAGGAGGATGCCCGGCAGGGGGTGGGAGCCGGCGAGCACGGCGCCGCCGATCATGAGGGCGAGACCCACCCCGGCGCCGATCACGCCGAGCACGCCGCGCACCCCGAAGCCGCCGCGGGGCGGGGCGGCGACGGAGCGCAGCGCCTGCAGCGGGGCGACCCGTGTCGCCGCCCGCACCGGGGCGAGGCCCGCGAGGACGGTGAGGAGGAGACCCGCGAGGATCGGCACGAGGACGGACGTGGGCGAGACGGGCACGGCCATGACCGCGTCGAGCCAGCCGGCGGCGGCGGCGGCCGCGAGCGCGGCCTGCACCAGCAGGTGCCCGCCGATCACGCCGAGCACCGCGCCGACCACGCCCACCAGGGCGGAGTCGCGCAGCACGATGCGGCCCACGCGGCCGCGGGTCGCGCCGAGGGTGCGCAGCAGGGCGAGCGATCGGGTGCGCTGGGCGACGGTCACCGTGAACGTGTTCGCGATGACGACGGCGCTCGTGAACAGCGCGATGACGACGAAGACGCCGAGGATGACGCCGAGGGCGGCGAAGCCCGTCATGAGCTGGTCGACGGCCTCCTGCTCGGCGTCCTCGACGGTGGTGACGGTCGTGCCGCCGGTGCTCGCCGCGGCGGCGACGTCGGCGGGATCGGTGCCGGCGGGGACGGTCGCGAGCCAGGTGTCCGTCGTCGTGCCGCGGGTGGGGCCGAGCAGGAGCGCGGAGTTCGCGTCGTCCGCGAGGATCCGCGGGGTCGCGCCGAGGGCCGCGCCCTCGGCGGCCGGGGCGATGCCGGAGACGGTGAGCGTGTGATCGGTCGTGTCCTCGGGGACGATCGTGCCCGCGGGCAGGGTGACGGTGTCGCCGACCCCCACCTCGAGGGCGTCGGCCGCGGTCCGGTCGAGCACCACCTGGGAGTCGTCCGCGGCGGGGGAGCCCTCCTCGAGGGTGTCCTCGCCGGGCGGGGTGAGGACCACCTGCAGGTAGGGACCGTCGGCCACGGCGGAGGAGGTGAGCTGCGCGAAGCCCTGGGTGAGGGGCCAAACGTCCTCGGTGCCGGCGACCTCGGGGGCGGGCAGCGGCGTCGTGCTCTCCCAGGCGTCGTCCGGGATCTCCTGCTCGACGACGAGGTCGGCGCCGGAGTAGGTCTGGGCGGTGGAGGCGCGCAGGGACTCCTGCACGAGGTTGCCGGCGAGCACCATCACCGCGACGAACGCGCAGGAGAGGGCCACCGTGAGGATCGCCGCGAGGTGGCGGCGCATCGGGGTCAGGCGGATCGGGACGCGGCGTGCGGAGGCGCTCATCGGCGGGCCCCGCGGAGGTCCTCGTCGGAGGCCAGGCGGCCGTCGGCCAGGGTGATGATGCGGTCCGCGCGCTCGGCGGCGTCCCGCTCATGGGTGACCATGACGACGGTCTGGTCGAACTCGTCGACGCTCAGGCGCAGGAAGTCCAGGACCTCCTCCGTGGTGCGGGAGTCGAGGTTGCCGGTGGGCTCGTCCGCGAAGACGACGGCGGGGGAGGTGACCAGGGCGCGGGCGATCGCGACGCGCTGGATCTGCCCGCCGGACATCTGCGAGGGGAGGTGCCCCAGCCGGTCGGTCAGCCCGAAGGCGGAGGTGATCGTGTCGAGCCAGGCGCGGTCCGCACGGCGGCCGGCGAGCTCGAGGGGGAGCAGGATGTTCTGCTCCGCGGTGAGCATGGGCAGCAGGTTGAAGGACTGGAAGACGAAGCCGATGCGGTCGCGGCGCAGTCGGGTCAGCGCTTCGTCCCGCAGGCCCGTGATCTCGGTGCCGTCCAGGAGGATCGAGCCGGAGTCCACGGTGTCGAGTCCGGCGAGCACGTGCAGCAGGGTCGACTTGCCGGAGCCGGAGGGGCCCATGACGGCGGTGAAGGCTCCGCGCTCGATGTCCACGTCGACGTGGTCGAGGGCCGTGACGACGCCCTCGCCCCTGCCGTAGGTGCGCACGAGATCGCGGGCGACGAGGGCGGGGCCCGGGCCCGCGCTCGTGGCGGGGGCGAGGGCGGACGGGGACGGCTGGCTCATGGCTCTCCTCGGGACGGGGTCGGGATTCTCGTCGATCCTCGCCCGCGCCGGGCACCCCGGGCATCCGTCCACGGGCCCCGCGCCCTCCACCGCGGGAGGGGGAAGGACGCCCCCGATGTCATACCGAGGGCGGAGCCCCGCCCTCCCCGGGCGTCACGAGCCCGGTCTCGAAGGCGATGATGACGGCCTGCACGCGGTCCCGTGCCCCGATCTTCGCGAGCACCCGCCCCACATGGGTCTTGACGGTGGCCTCGGCGACGAAGAGCTGGGCGCCGATCTCCTGGTTCGAGCAGCCGCGGCCCATGAGCACGAGCACCTCCCGCTCACGGTCCGTGAGCGCGTCGAGCACGGAGGTGTCGCGCTGCTGGGGCTCGGGGGTGCTCACGACCCGCTCGAGCAGGCGGCGCGTCGCCGAGGGGGCGATGACGGCGTCGCCGCGGTGGACGGTGCGGATCGCGGCGAGGAGGTCCTCGGGCTGGGCGTCCTTGAGCAGGAAGCCGCTCGCCCCGGCGCGGATCGCGGAGACGACGTACTCGTCGAGGTCGAAGGTGGTCAGGACGATGACCTTGGGGGCGCGGTCCGGCGGGGACTGCTCGAGGATGCGCGCGGTGGCCTCGATGCCGTCCATCCGCGGCATGCGCACGTCCATGAGCACCACGTCGACCCGGTGGGCGCGCAGCTGCTCGACCGCCTCGGCGCCGTCGGAGGCCTGGACGGTGACCTCGAGGTCGTCCTGCGTGCCGATCACCATCGCGAAGCCCGCCCGGACGAGGGGCTGGTCGTCGACGAGGGCGACGCGCAGGGGGCGGCCGCCGGGGGCGTCGGGGGAGGAGGCGGGAGTGCTCACGGGAGTGTCCTCTCGGGATGGGGTGGGACGTTCGGTGACGGCGGGGCCGACGGGGCCGCGGGAGCCGACGAGGAGCTCGAGGGTGGCGGGGCCGATGGCGAGGTCGATGCGGGGGCGCCGAGGGGGATCCGGGCGAGCACCCGGAAGCCGTGCCCGGGCAGCGGGCCCGCCTGCAGCGTCCCGCCGAGCACGCTCATGCGCTCGCGCATGCCGGTGATGCCGTGGCCCTGCCCGTCGGAGGCCGGATCGGTGCCCTGGCCGTCGTCGATCACCTCGGCCTCGAGGCCCCCGGCGGTGCGCCGCACGCGCACGGCCGCCGTCGCCCGCGGGCCCGCGTGCTTGAGCGTGTTCGTCAGCGCCTCCTGCACGAGGCGGAACAGGGAGGTGCCGACGGAGCGGGGGAGGTCGTCGAGGCGCCCGTCCACGTGCAGGTCGACGTCGAGGCCGGCGGTGCGCACCCGGGCCACGAGCTCCTCGAGCATCTCGGGACCAGGCTGGGGGCCGTAGCTCGTCTCGTCGTCCTGGCGGAGCACGCCGAGCAGCGAGCGCATGTCCGCGAGGGCGGAGCGGCCCGTGTCGGCGATCGTCGCGAGGACGTCCGCCGCCTGCTCGGGGCGCACCGAGGCGACGTAGCGGCCGCCGTCGGCCTGCGCGATGATCACGGAGAGGGAGTGGGCGACGACGTCGTGCATCTCCCGGGCGATGCGGCTGCGCTCGCCGGCGACGGCGAGGGCGGTGCGCTGCTCCCGCTCCCGCTCCGCCTGCTCCGCGCGCTCGGCGACGAGCCGCATCTGCTGGACGCGGGCGCGCTGGAGGTTCGCGAGCGCCCAGACGGCGACGAGAGCCACGGTCCCCGCGAACAGCAGCCCTATGAGGGTCACGAGCGCCTCGAGCGGGGAGGACGAGCCGCTCAGCAGCGCGTGGAGCGCCCAGTACGCCGATTGGACGAGCGCGCCGACGACGCCCGCGACGATGCCGAGGGCGTGGACGAGCGGGCGGCCGTAGGCGATCGCGCAGAACATCGCGTAGAAGGTCAGCGCGTCGCCGAGGACCACGGGCACGAGCGGCATGTGGAGCAGCGCGAACGCGGCCATGAGCGCGACGCCGAGCCCTGGGCGGGTGCGGCACACGGCGGCCGCGCCGAGCATGGGCAGGGTCGCCGGCAGCCACCAGCCCCAGGCGCCGGTGAGCAGCGTGAAGCCCAGGAGGGCGACGGCCGCCGCACCGAAGACGGCGGCGTCCACCGTGCCCGGATGGTCGATGACCCAGCGGAAGGGGTCCCGGCGGCCGCGCTCGGGGCGCACCGGTGCCGGGTGGCTCGAAGGGGTCATGTCCGGAAGCGTAGGGGCCGGCGCCGCCCGCGGTCGTCATCCTGCGGGCGGAGGGCGCCTCCGCCCGGGGTCGGGCGGGTCAGAGCAGCCGCTCCTCGGGCTCGATCAGCTCGGGGCCGTCGTTGCCGACCTTCCCGACGGCGGGGCCGACCTCGCGCAGCTCGAGCGTCGCATCGTCCAGGAGGTGGGCGTCGTCGCGGATCCAGGCGGCCGCGTCGTGCCGGTCGTCCATCGACGTGTCCAGCCAGGCGTCCACCGCGTCGCGGCGCAGCATGACGGGGGTGCGGTCGTGGATGCGGGCGAGCTCCCCGGTCGCCTCGCGGGTGATGATCGTGGCGCTGAGCAGGAAGGTGCCGTCCTCGCTGGCCGCAGGGCCCTCGTGATGGCCCGGGCCCTTCCACCAGGAGACGAGCGCGGCCATGTACAGGCGCGAGCCGTCCTGCGGGGTGATGAAGTACGGCTGCTTCCTGGAGCGCCCGCCCTCGCCGCGCACCCATTCGTAGTAGCCGTCCATCGGGACGATCGCCCGGTAGCGGCCCAGGCTCCCGCGGAAGCTCGGCTTCTCCTCGATCGTCTCCCGGCGCGCGTTGAAGGTGCGCGAGGAGAACGCCTCGTCCTTCGCGAAGGGCGGCAGCAGGCCCCAGCGGGCGACCCGGAGGGCGCGCACCACCTCACCGGACTCCTTGTCCACCGACTCCGTGACCACGTGGATGGGGGCGGTGGGCGGCACGTTCCAGCGCCGGCGCAGCTCGCCGTCCGTGAGGTCCACGGCGTCGAGGTCGTCGAGCAGCGGATCGATCTCCTGGTAGAAGGCGAAGCGACCGCACATGTCAGGAGTCCTTGGACCCGGTCTCGTCCGTCCCGGCGCCCTCGCCGCCAGCGGCGCCTTCCCCGCTCGCCTCGCGCGGGGTCAGGCGGTACTCCTCGGAGGTGTAGGAGTCGGCGTCGCGGTGGAGGTTCCGCAGGCGGATGTCGCGGCCCTCGTCCACGAGCTTCTCGTGCTTGGACTCCGCCTTCTCCGCGCCCTTCTCGCCGCGCAGCGGGAGGGCGAGGCCGTCCTCCGCGGGGCGCCCGGCCTCGAGCTCGCGGGCGCGCTCGAACTCGGCGTCGACCTCCGCGCCGATCAGCACCACGATGTTCATGATCCACAGGGCGAACAGGACGGCCATGATGCCGCCGATCGCGCCGTAGCTCGAGTAGCTCGCGAAGGTGGACATGTAGATCGAGACGGCGACCGCGGCGACGGCCACGCCGATGATCGCGACGACGCCGCCGGGGGAGATGAGGCGGAACGGCTTCTCGACGTTCGGGGCACCCCAGTAGAGCAGCGAGATGAGCGCGAAGGCGAGCAGCAGGATGACCGGCCACTTCACCCACGCCCAGATCGGCAGGAAGGAATCCATGAGGAAGGCGAGCACGCCGCCCGCGCCGATCGTGTCCGCGATCGGGCCCAGCACACCCTGCACGATCGTCTCGTTGAGCAGGATCGAGATCAGCACGAGCAGGATGCCGAGCACGAGCGCCGCGGTGAGGGCGAGCATCCCGCCGTTGAGGCGGATCGGGCCGCGGCCCTCGGGCACCTCGTAGATGTCGTTGGCGACGCGGCCGAAGGCCTTCACGTACGCGGAGGCGGACCACAGCGCGGTCGCGATACCGATGATGAGCGCGATCGTGCCGCCGCTCGCGGAGCCCATGAGCGAGTCGACCGTGGACTTCACCGCCTCGTCGGCGCCCAGTCCGCTGCCGCCGGCCGCGCTGTTGATCGCGTCGACGAGGAGCTGGGAGATCTGGTCCTTGATGCTCGAGAGCAGCAGGGTCGCGAGGGAGAAGACGGCCAGCAGGGTCGGCGCGATGGACAGCACCATGAAGTAGGTCAGCTTCGCGGCCTGATCGGTGCCGCCGTCCCGGGAGAACTCCGAGAGGACCCGCTTGGCCATGTACTTCAGCGTGGGCCGGCTGAGCCGGGGGGAGGAGTCGAGCTCGCCGTTCGAGCCGGGCGATGCGGAGGACAGTGCCATGGACGTGCTCCTGACGGGACGGGGCGCGCGGCGGCGCCACGGTGTGTCACCTGCACCGACATCCTTGCACGAATGGAGTCTGGGAGAGTTGTCCACATTCCCGGGGAGCGGCGAGCGGGCGGGGCGCCGCGCTTCTTACAGTGACCGGCGAGGAACGACGTGGGACCGACCGAGGGGTCGGCACCGCCCGCGATCGTGGGACCACCGAGGGGAGTGGGATGGACGCCGCCACCATCATCGAGGCCGAGTCGCGGGAGCTGATCCGCCGCCGCGGCCTCGATGCGCGCGCCGACGGGCTCGAGCCGCTCATCCGCGAGGTCGTCACCGACTACGACCGCCGCGCGGCCGGCGGCGCCGTGCCCACCGTGCGTGACACGGACCTCGTGGTCGCGGAGGTCGCGGCGAGGATCGGCGGCTTCGGGCCCCTCCAGGACCTGCTGGACGACCCGGGCGTCGAGGAGATCTGGGTCAACTCGCCCACCCAGATCTTCTGCGCCCGCAACGGGCGCAGCGAGCTCACCACGATCGTCATGACGGACGACGAGGTGCGCGGGGTCGTCGAGCGGATGCTCGTGAGCTCCGGGCGCCGGCTCGACCTCAGCACCCCCTTCGTGGACGCTCTCCTGCCGGACGGCTCCCGCCTCCACGTGGTCATCCCCTCGGTCACCCGGCGCCACGCCTCCGTCAACATCCGCAAGTTCGTCGCCAAGGCCCACGACCTCGAGGGCATGGTGCAGCTCGGCTCGCTCACCACGCAGGCCGCGGCCTTCCTCGACGCCGCCGTCGCCGCCGGTCTCAACGTCATCGTCAGCGGCGCGACCGGCGCCGGGAAGACGACCTTCCTGCGCTGCCTCGCCCAGTCCGTCGGGCCCCGCGAGCGCGTCGTCACGATTGAGGAGGTCTTCGAGCTCGCGCTGCCGCTGCGGGACGTGGTCGCCCTCCAGACCCGCCAGGCGAACCTCGAGGGCACCGGCGAGATCTCGATGCGGCGTCTCGTGAACGCTAAGCCGTGTAAACGTTACGTACGGGAGGTTCGACTGTCGCACGTGGAGCGGAGGCTCTCCCCATGGACGAACCACTACCTCTCCGCCTCGCCAGGCGCGACAAGATCGCGGTCAGCATCAAAGAGGCTGCGCAGTTGGTTCCCTTCTCTGAGGGGTACCTACGTCAGGCGATCCATCGCACGGACCGCAACCACCTGCCCGGTCGCCAAACCGGCGGAGTCGGGGGGAAGATTTTCGTGATGGTCGACGACCTCACGGAGTGGATCCGCAACGAGGGGGACCCGACGTGATCCAGTACCTGACGCCGAAGCAGGTGGCGGAACGTCTGCAACTCGTTCCGGAGACGATCCGCCAGTACTGCAAGAGCGGGGTCTTTCCGAACGCCTTCCAGGCGGTGAAGGGCGGCGCGTGGAGGATCCCGGAGTCAGACCTGGAGCGACACCAGCAGCCGCCCGGGCGTGTCGAGGTCGCCCCGGGGATCTGGCTTGAACCGCGGTCGAGGCGGTCGCAGGCGATGCAAGATGCGTCGGCGAGGAGACGACTGATCCGCGCAAGACGGGGTGGCACATGAGCGTGCGTGAGGAGTACGCCGCCTGGGCGCGGCAGGTTCGGGAGCGGATCGACGTACGGCAGCAGGAGCTCGAGCTCGGTCTCCCCACCCGGCAGCGGATCGACCTTGACGGCCGCCAGGAGCTCGCCGGCGAGGAGTCCCAGGACCCGGGCGGGTGGGACGCGGCGTGAGCGGCCTCGAGGTGTACCTGGCGCATCAGGCGGTGCAGCAGCATGTCGCGGGTCTGGTGATCCGGTACGGGATCACGCTGGATGGTCCGGAGGTGGATTGGACGCATTCGGACCTGGACGACTCCCTGCCGCCGTACTCGGTTCGCGTGCGCACGGGCGGGCACGAGCTGCTCCTCCGGTCCGAGGAGTGGGTGGGTCGGACGGATGAGGTGCAGGGTCGCGTGTTCGGGTGGCTGCTGGCGCACGTCGACCTCAACGCGGCGAAGCTGCAGACGGATCCGAAGCGGCTCGCGCCGGAGTGGCTGCAGGCCTGGCACCAGGTCCACCCGGACGGGTAGCGTGCCTCGCCATGGACGCCTGCGACCTCTTCGACTGCACCGCACCCGGGACGGTGCCGATGGTCATCGAGCTACGACTCGAGGACGGCGATCAGCCGATCATGGTGTGCGACTGGCACGCGGACTGGGTTGAGCGGATGGAGCGCGCCGAGCAGGCGTGAACTTCCGGGCCTGCCGGTCTACGATCGCGCCATGCGATCTCGACGGCTGTGGACAGTCCTTCTCTGCGTGGGACTGCTCGCAGGCGTGAACTGGGGTGGCCCGGCGCTGACCCACCTGCTGAGGGACGTCGTATTCACCTCGGCGACGCCCGCGCAGAGCACTGCAATCGGCGTCGGAACCAGCCTGCTCTCCGCGCTCGTGTGGGTGGTCGGTATCCTGGCGATCATCCACTACGTCGGCGGCGTCCAGCTTCGAGCGCGGCCGCGACGCAGGTCGTCGAGCATCGACTGTTGACCCCAGGTGCGCCGCGCGCCGACCGGGCATGACGAAAGCGCCCCACCTCCCGAAGGAGATGGGGCGCTTCGGCGACGTAGAGTCAGATCCGCGCGTCCAGCTGACCGAGGAACGACTCGACGGTCTTCTTGTTCTTCCGACCGTCTAGCAGTGCCTTCTGGGATCCCGCCGAGTTGTCGTAGTCGACGCGAACGTTCGTGTTCGCTCCCGCCTCGCTAAGCGTGAGGACGATCGCGGTGCCCCAGTTCAGCGCGGTCCGTTTGGTCGTCAATTCAAACCGGGTCTGATCGGGGCTGACGGTACCGAGGTGGTGCCCGGCCTCCGTGCAGACTGCTGCGATCGCTGCGCCGACGGCAGCGGGTGCAGCAGTGTAGGACTTCTCGATCGTGCCGTTGGAGGCGAACATGCTCATGGAAGGGCCCATCTGCTAGGTCGGATCAGCGTCTCCGAAGAGTAGCCGCTAGCGCACCTGGACGGCACGGGGTCCAGAAGCGCTCGCCACTCACCCGGGGACTGGCACGCGGACTGGGTGCAGCGGATGGAGTGCAGGAGCTAGGAGATTGCGCAGGTGTGACGTGAGGTCCTGCGAGATCACGTTGGCCCTGCAGCACCTGCATGGTATCGTTGCTCCTGCAGTAGCATTGTGCACCTGCACTGAGCCCGCAGCCCGGGCCGCATCCCAGGGGGACGCAAGAATGGATCAGCTCGATAAGCTCCTCGAAACTCACCGACGAGTCGTAGAAGAAGGGTTCCGGAAGGACCCAACTGACCTGCGCTACAAGAAGTACGCGATCTCAACCCTCCGAGGTGGCGTCGGGAAGTCGACGCTCTCTTTCAATCTGACCTACGAGCTGGCGCGCCTGCATTCCGTGCTCGCCGCGGACGTGTGTGCGCAGATGAACCTCACCGAGACCTTGCTCGAAGACGATCTCGATGTACAGGTGGATATTGTGAAGGCGCTCGAACCGGTGCTGCTAGGCCCCGCGTTTGGTATAGCACCCAGTGATGTCACGTACCGCATCTCCCGGTACTGCGACGCCTTCAAGGGTGTCCAGCCCGCCTGGATCGTCCCCGGCTCCGCGGAGATGTTTGCTTTTCCATCTCAGCTGTACCAGCAGCTGCAGACTGCTCACTCCCAGCAGCGCCCCGACGCTGTCAATTCGCTGCTCGGCGCCTTGGAATCGGTCCTCGAGAAGCAGGCGGCCGATGTCGGAGCGGACGTAATCGTCATGGACACCAGTCCGTTCTACTCTGGCGGGACGCACCTGGCGTGGTGTGCCGCTGATGCGATCATCATTCCCGTCCGTGTCGACGAGCACTCTCTCGATTCGCTGGAGCTCACGCTCCGAATGCTTACGGACCCGCACAAGGACTTCCAGATGTGGAACGATCGCGCACACGGCAGGAGTACGCCGAAGGTTGCTGCGATCGTTATGACCATGGTCGGCTCGAAGAGCCGTATCCGGTCGACTCCTGACCGGGCGTCACGGATGTACATCGAGCGTGCGATCGAGATCGCGAACAGGTACCCGCAGGTGTTCGATACCTCTGATCCGGTGGATTCAATCGTTGTCACCGACGATTTCATGTCCTCCGGGCGAATCAGTGGGGCGAAGGGCACACCCATTGCGAATCTCAAGGTCGGGTCTTTCCATACGGTTGAGGGGAAGCGCCTGCAGGTTAACGCATCGGTCACGCGTTACCAGAATGAGCTGGCGTACCTCACCAGCATTCTCTAACCCGAGACGGACGAAAGCGCCCCCACCCTCCCGTAGGAGAGTGGGGGCGCTTCGTCATCGTCGTCGTGCGTCGCGGTCGGCGAGGTCGTCTTCGCGTGCGCACTCCGTGGCGGCCCACTGCGAGTTGTACGCGGCGTCGCAGCGGGGGCAGATGTGCGGGAGCTGGGCCGGGTCAGGCACCGCCGCGGTCCTGCGGGGTCGCGGCCAGCCACGGCACGTACCGGCGGAGGAACTCGTCCACGACAGGGAGGGTCATGACGCGCTGGATGGCGGCGAGGATGCCGAGTGCGGTCGCGACCCAGCCGACGGCCTGCTCGGGGTCACCGCCGGCAGCTGCGGAGTAGATCAGCGGGGCCATCGCGGCGAACGCGACGACCGCCCACAGGACGGTACGGAGGGTCGCCCGCCACGGGTAGGTGGTCTGCGTGGCGGTGGCGCGATGAGTGTTCACGGGGTCTCCTTGGTGCGGTGCTTGAGGTAGGCGAGGGTGACGCCGACGCAGGTCCACAGGTGGGCGGGGACGGCGGCGATGGTGCGGGATCCGCCGGGGACGTCCCGGAGGAGGCTCTCGAGCGCTCCCCAGCCGAGGACGGTGGACAGGGCGAGCATCCCTAGGAGGAGGAAGCGGAGGGTCATGTCCAGGCGTGCCCACCACGGAGCTAGGAGCGCGGCGAGGACTGCCACGTAGAAGGCCATGGCCGCGTTCATCCCGCGGAGGACGTCGAGCCACAGCGAGGGGTCAGAGGGTGGGGGCATCAGTCGTCGTCCTCTCCGAGGTCGGGGAGGCGGTCGAGGATGTGCGCGAGGATCGTGTCGTGCGGGAGCGGGGGGATCTTCCGCAGGAGGTCAGCGACCTCGAGCAGCACCCGCCGGAAGAGCTTGTTCTGCACGACCAGGCGGGCGTTGGACTCCTCGAGCTTCTCCACGCGCCGGGACATCGACAGGGCCAGCGCGAGCGCCTCCACGCCGGGGTCCTTCGCCGACTCGACCTGCTCGCTGGTCACCCGCGGTCGGTCCTCCCCGCCCGCGCTCTTCCCGCGGACGGTGACGACAGTGCCGAGGAAGAGGAGGAAAGCACCGACGACCGTGACGATCGCTTCGGTCAGTCCCATGCGTCCTCCTGCACTGCCTCTTGGCGGGCGAGCTGCAGGGCCTCGGCTTCCTCCACCTTCACCCAGAGCATCGCCCAGCGTGCGACGAGGAGGAGGAACAGAGCGGTGATGTCCCCTGCGCGACCCATGTGGACGGCGGCTTCGGTGAACACCTGCACCCAGGACAGGCCGGCGTAGAGGCCGACGCCGAGGGCCGCGAGGAGCACGACCCGCCACTCCCACAGGACCCGGCGGGCGAGCAGCGCGATCAGGGCCACGCCCCCGCCGAGGACCTGGAAGATCCCCCAGGCGTAGGTGAAGGCCAGGGAGATGCCTTCGTAGGACTGCGGGGTCCACGCGAGCACGCCGATGCCGCTGATGAGGAGGGCGGCGTAGGCGGCGATGCGGACGACCCGCTCGAAGGCCTTCGCGAAGTGGCGGGCCATGGGGTCAGCTCTTCCGGGCCTCGGTCTTGATGACCTCGACGAGGGACCCGTCGGTGCGGACGCCGGCCTTGCCGGGTGCGATGATGCCGAGGGTCTCCTTGTGCTGGTCCTTGAGGAGCTTCACGAGGGTGCCGTCGGAGCGGACGCCGGTCTTGCCGTTCTCGACGGAGTCGAGGACCCTATTGATCCGCTTCTGGTTCTCGGTCGCGATAGCAATCAAATCGTCGATCTTGCTCATGGTGGTGGCCAATGCCTTTCGGGTGTCGGGGCCGGGGACGCCATCGGCGGCGAGCCCCTGGTCGGTCTGGAACCGCTTGACGGCGGCGCGGGTCGCGTCGCCGAGGGAACCGTCCACGGGGCCGGGCTGGTAGCCGAGCTCGAGGAGGTGCTTCTGAGCCGTGGCGACGTCGCCCAGGGCGGGTGCCGTCGTGGGGATCAGGACGGGCGGCTTCGCCGCGGAGCCCGCGGACGCGGCCGGGGCGGACTTCATGCGGTCCTTGGCAGGCATGTAGGTCCAGTGCCAGGGCTCGCCGACGCGCTTACCCTCGGTCCAGTCCCAGCCGTACTTCACGCCCTCGGAGAGCATCCAGTCGTGCTCGTCGGACCCGCGGGTCTGGACGCCCGCATTGAAGTCGACGGTCACGCCGAGGCCGTGGTTCGAGTAGCCCGGGGAGGCGACCGGGGACATGCCGGCGCGGAGGCGGTACGTGGACCCGTTGTAGGACCGGTCCGTGGTGCCGGCGCGGCGCTTGCCGTTGTAGCGGTAGTAGTTCTTGAGGAAGATCCGGATCTGGTCCGCGCGGGGCCGGTAGAACGACATCGCGACGAGGCGCTTCCCGAAGCGGCTCTGGAAAGCGGCGGCGACGCGGAGGAACGCCCCGGCGGCGTCGTCCCGCAGGTACGCGGTCGTGCCGTGAGTGTGGAACGCCGCGGGGATCGGGGCCAGATCGGACGTGTCGATCTGGCCGTTGAGAACAGCCATGGTGGAGGTCTCCTTCGGTGGGTGGGCAGGGTGAGGGCCCCGACGCAGCACGGCGGCGGGGCCCTCGGTGGGATGCGACTACTTCTCGTAGGTGATCCAGATTTCGGCGTTCGCCAGGGTCGCCTGGACGTAGTACTCGAGGTTCGTCGAGGAGGTGGACAGGCCGAAGCCGCGCCACGTCCCCGTGCGGAAGCCGTCGAGGTAGCTGGTCGGTACGTCGATCGAGTACTGCGCCTTTCGCTTCACCTTCATCGTGCGGATGGAGGTGTCCAGGCCGCCGGTGGTGAAGCCGGTCTTCCCGTGGAGGCGGATGTCGGCGGTGCCGCCCGCACCCCAGTAGGTGTGATCGATGTAGAAGCGCAGCTGGACGCGCTTGATCGTCGCGCCGGCGAGGTTGCCGTTCAGGGAGTTGAACCACCAGGCGCCCTCGCGTGCGGGCACGTTCGGGTACTTGCCCTGGTAGACGGTGCCGGACTTCCCCGACAGGAACGACCCTGCGCCGCGGTTCCAGGACTCCGCCCGCGTCGCCGCGAACTTCTCCGTGCGCACGACCTTCACCGGCACGGCCGGCGGGGCGTCCGCCGATCCCTCCGACGGAGTGCCCTGGTCCATCCACGAGCGTCCCGACGATGGCACCGACGGGCCCTCGTCACGGACCGTGAGCCGCAGGGTCTCGCCCGACGCCGCCTCGATCCGCGCATCCCGGCCGCCAGCCGAGCGAGTCGTGAACAGGAAGTACACGCGCCGCTCTGCGCTCAGGTTCAGGTCCGCTGTGTCGAGCCACCCGACGAGTGGTGGCATCGTCTGCGACTGCGTCGACGCCTGCAGGAACGAACGCTGCACGGCGAGCTGCGACGACGAGGTCGTCGCCTCCGAAGCCGATGCACCGGCCTCGAACCGGAGGAACTCGACGAAAGTCGTCGAGGTCGCGCCCGTGCGGAGGCGTGCCCAGTGCTGGTCGAGGGTCACCGAGTACCGGCGTCCCGGCTGCAGAACCGCGTCGACCTGCAGGCGTCGTAGCTCGTTGCCGGTGCCGTCCCACGCTGCGGGGTACGTCGAGTAAGCCCACGCGACGACGCCCTGCGGGGCGACACCGATCATGTCCTGCACAGTGACGCCATTCACGGACACTGCACCCGCTTCAAGGGACGGGGTCGCGATTCCGTCGGGGGCGATGGTCGTGTCGCCGATGGTCACGAGGTTCTCGCCCGAGGGGCCGATCCTCACGAGCTCGTAGTCGTTGCCGTCGTCGTCCTGGCCGTACATGACCAGGCCGTTGGAGTCGATCTCGAGACGCTGCCCGGTGATCGCTGTGCGGAACAGGCCGGACGTGATGATGTTCGCCGCGAGGTCCCCGATCACCGCGGCGTCAATCACCGCGCCGTTCGTGCGGAGGTTCTGGATGTACGCCTCCTGGAAGGAGGCGGTGCCGGCGGCGATCTTCTGAGCGACGAGCGTGTCGATCGCGGCGGTGCCGGCGGTGAGCTGCCCGACCTCGATGGTGAGGAAGCGTGCGACCGCGCCGGCGACCTCCTCGGCGTGGATCTGTGCAGCGCGCACGGCCCCGTCGACGATCTGCACCGTGTCCACCGTGCCCGACTTGAGGTTGCCGTCCTCATCGAGGGCGGCGACGACCAGCTGGGAGGCGTAGATCGTGGCAGCGGAGACGACGTCGGCGGCGAGGCCGTTGATGATCGTCGCGCGGTTCAGGATCGCGTCCTCGGTGACGACGAGCCGCTTCGTGGCCACGTCCATCGCCTGCACGATCTTCGCGGCGAGGACATCGTCGACGAGGATCTTCGCGGCCGTGATGGAGTTCGCGGCGATCCGGTCCGCGCCGAGCGTGCCCGTGGTGATGCGGGAGGCGTTCAGCTCGATGATCGTTGCGACCGCGGCCGCGATGCCCTGCGTGTCCAGGCGGGCGGTCGCGATGGTGCCCGCCGTGATCCGCGAGGCGTTCAGGTTGATGACGTTCGCGACCGCCGCCGCGACCGTCGTTGCGTTCAGGCGCGCCGTGTCCAGGGTGCCGGTCGTGATCCTGGAAGCGTTCAGCTGGATCACCGTCGCCACCGCCGCCGCGACGGCCGTGGCATTCAGGCGGGCGGTGTCGATGGTGCCCGCGGTGATCCGGCCGGCGTCGAGCTCGATCACCGACGCGACAGCCGCCGCGATCTCCGCCGCATTCAGCCGCCCGGTCGCGATCGTCCCCGACGTGATCCTGTCCGCGTTCAGCTCGATGATCGTCGCGAGCCGCGCCGCGAAATCCCCGGTCACGGTGACCCTGTCAGCGGTGAGGTCACCGGCGGTGCCGGTGCCGATCTGCAGGACCGGGATCATCGTGGGCGACATGTTCAGCCGCTGCCACGCGGTTCCGTCCCAGCGCCACATCTGCACCAGCAGACCGCTGGTGTTGTACTCGTTCCAGCCGGCCCCGACGGGCTTCGACGTCCCGTCGGCGACGGTCGGGGCGCGGGAGGCGATGCGGGGCGCGTACCGGGCCTCGGCCATCGCGTTCGCCGCGGCGGTCGTTGCCTGGTCGGCGGTCTGCTGCGCGGCCGCGGCAGCCTGCGCCGCCGCCACCGCCGCAGGATCCGTGACCTTCACCCAAGTTCCGGTCGTCTCGTCGTACCGGTGCACCTGCGAATCGCTCGAGCGGACCCAGATGTTCGCCGTGTTCGCCCGGGACCCGGTCGGGGCGGTCGCCTGGTAGATCAACTGGCCCTTGCCGGCGGCGATCCCCACGGCGTCGAGCGCGTCGCGCGTCGCCTGGTCCGCGACCCCGCGCGCCTCGACCGCGGCGGATTCCGCGGCATCGGCGGCATCCTGGGCGGCGACGGCCTTCGCATCGGCGGCCTGCGCGGCGCCCTGCGCGGCAGTCGCTGCCGTCTGCGCCTGCTCGGCGGCGAGCGCGGCCTCGATGACCTTCGGGTCGGTGACCAGCTCCCAGCATTCGCCGCCGACGCTAATCCGAGGTGGTGCCTCTCCACCGGGCTCGGTGTGCCGGCCGAGGATCGCGGTGCCGAGCTGCAGGGGAAGGGTCGACGTCGTCGCCATCAGCAGCCTTCCTCTCTGGGTCAGGTGGTGGTCCAGCCGCCGGGGTACTCGGAGGGGCGGGGGCCGTCGACGACAGTCGTGCGGGCGGTCCAGATCAGGCCCGCGTCCCGCACCTGCTCGCCCTCCTCGTAGCTGCCGGGCGCCCAGAAGTCCACGAACGACGACGCCGGGTCGACCTCGGTCCAGCCGGTGCCCGGCGGGGTGCCCGTCGCGCCCGGCACGGACGCCTCGAACGCTCGGCCGTCGACGGTGACGCGCCACCCGCGGGGGTACGCGCCGATGAACCCGACCGGCGGCTCGAACGCGGCGCCGTTGGTGCGGCCGCTCGCCAGGAGGTACTCCAGGCACATCGCGTCGGTGCGCTGCTCGGCGTCGGTGACGACCGCTCGGCGAGCGCGCTCCGCTTCGATGCTGGCGGCCTTCTCGGCGAGCTCGGCGTCGGTCATGGCGGTCACGTCCTCGGGGGTGGTCACGGCATCCATCGGTGCTCCTTCTGCTTGGGCTTCCCGGGGGCGGGCAGCAGGTCCCGGGGGAATGCGGTGGTGGTGGTGAACTCGAAGCCGCCGCGGAGGGACTCGGGGCGGTTCACGACGATGCGGCCCTCGGCGACCTGGCCGGTCCAGTAGAGGGTTTTCCCGACGAACACCGCGCATACCGAGGCGTGCAGCGAGGTCGGGGAGTCGTTGACCCAGAAGTACTGGTGCGGGAGGACCGGGGCCGCCCACGCGGGCAGCTGGCCGAGATTCGCGAGCCCCGCACCAGGGGCGAGGCGCAGCCCGGACAGGTCCACGAGGACCGTCGAGTCGATCCGGCGGACCCGGAAAGCCTGGATCGGATCGTTGAGCCCCTGCGGGGCGAGACCGGCGGCGGCGGTCTGGATGACCTGCCAGTCGGTGTCCAGGCTCATGCCGACACCCCCGGAAGGGTCGTGGGCCAGTCGGCGGGGACGAGCCAGGTGGCGTACCCGCCGAGCTGCTTCCCGGTCGGCATCTGCAGGACCCGCATGTACCCGTTGAAGAAGGACAGCTGCCGGACGACGTCGCCGGCGTCGGAGAGGACCGAGCCGTTACGCCAGTTCGCGCCCGTCACCGTCGTCGGCACGAACCCCGTGGGGAGGCGGAGGACGTTCACGTTCCCCGCCGTGGTCGAGGCGAGGTTGTTGATCATGAGGTGCACGACCTGTCCCTCACGGGCGAGGAAGATGTTCCCGCTCATCCCCGACTCGAGGAGGGTCGAGACGTTCCGCCAGCCGGTCGTACGCGGCTTTTTGTTCCACGGCATTAGACGCTCACCTCCGGGTAGCTAGACGGCCATGCGTCGGCTGTGTCGAAGCGGATGTCGCCGTACAGCTGATCTGCCGCCTGATAGGCGGAGACCGTGAGCGTGGCCCCCGCGAAGTAGGCCCGGCGGATTGCGGGCGCGGTGGTGTGCAGCAGCGGCCGCTCTGTCGAAGAGCCGATGGACACCGGCCGGAACCCGGTCGGCAGTGTGATCACTCCCCCGCTGGTCGCTGAGGTCGCGGCGAGCGCATGCAGGCGCAGCATCACGACCGTCTCCCGCCGCGCCAGGTACGCCTTCCCCGCCCAGCCGTTGACCAGCAGGGCCGACACGTCGAGCCAGCCCGTCGAGGCGGGCTTTTTCATCCAACCCATCAGAGTCCCCCTCCCGTGGGCCAGGCGTCGCGCGTGAGGTGCGCGAGGTGGATCGTGACGTAGGAGTTCTGAGCGATCGACCCGGCGATGACCGTGACCACCCCGCTGGTAGCGACGTCGAGCTGCGCCGTGGAGGGGACCACCGCGTAGGCCCGGTATGGCATCGCAGGCCGCCACCCGACCGGGAGGGTCAGCAGCGTCCCACCCTGCGCGACACCAGCGCGATCGAACTGCCTCACGTAGCAGGACAGCTCCACAGCGTCGCCCGTGCGCATGATCGAGATGTTGAAGGAGGCGGAGGTGAGGTGCGCGAGCAGCGGCACCGCCGAGACGACCCCCGTGGATGAGGAGCGCTTCTTGGACCAGACCATCAGGCGGCGCTCCTCGGGTCGGAGGTCAGGAACGTGAAGTGCAGGTAGTCCACCGACGACGTCGGCGCGTCGATCGACAGCGCTCCACCGGTGAGGCAGCGCGTCAGCGATCCGCGGAACGTTCGCCCATAGACGTTCGCCGCCGGCCTGTAGCCGACGGGGAGCGAGAGGATCTGCACGACCCCCGTTCCCGCAGCTGGGCGGCCGAGTGCCTGCACATCAATCAAGACCACGTCGCCACTGCGGCGCGCGGTCGCCGTGCCCGGCGTCCAGCCCTCCACGATCAGCGGCGTGAGGTCGCGGACCGTCGAGCCGGTCTTCTTCTTCCAGGCCATCAGGCCACCTCCTCGTCGGTGGTGTAGACGTGCGCGACGTACTGCCACGCCGTCGCCTGCGTGACCGAGACGAGCGAGACCGTCCCGTCCTGCGTGATCCGCAGGACCCCCGATGTCGCCGCCACGTCCAGCGGCCGCGACGGCCGATACCCGACCGGCAGAGTGCCGAGCACGACCGTGCCCGTCGCCCCCGGCTGCCCGTTCCGCAGCGACAGCTCCACCAGACCCGGCGCAGCGAGACGCACATGCAGCGTCCCCGCGACCTTCATCGGCACCGCCACCCAGGCGCGGGCCATCTTCTTCTTGCTCCACGCCATCACGCGCTCACCCCCGGCAGGGTCGAAGGGAAAGGGTCGAGCGTGAGGTACGAGAACGTCACGCTCGCGACGGATGGCCCGGGATTCACGACCTGCACGACCCCGGAGCTCGTGACCAGCGAGCTCTGCCCGCGGGTGGTGTACCCGGCCGCGGTCGCCGGCGGGCGGAGCCCCGCGGGGAGCAGCATCACCGAGAGCGTCCCGGTGCCCGCCCCCGCATAGGACAGGTTCACGATGTGCACGGTGACCGAGTCCCCGATCCGCAGGACCCGCAGCTGGAACGCCGAGAAGTCTGCGTTCAGCAGGCCCGAGATATCGCGCAGCCCGGTCGACCGGCGCTGCTTCAGGTTCCAAACCATCACGCCTCCATCCGGTAGACGTCACCCGTGGCCACGTCCGTGTAGTACCAGCCGACCGGGGCCGTGCCCGTCGGCGCCCCGGTCCCCATCGACGAGTTGGCGAGTTTGATCCCATCGACGGTCGCCGCCGTCGCATCCGCCTTCGCGGTTGTCGCCGCGAGCCCCTGCTCGATCCGATCCAGGTCCTCCGCGGTGACCAGTTCACCGTCCGTCCAATCGCGTGCCGTGTAGGGCATCAGGCCACCTCCTCACAGGGGACTCGTACGTAGATCCGTCCCTCCGGCGTGATCCAATGCGCCCCCAGCGGGGCACCCCGCGGTGGCAGCTGCCCGCGTGTTGCCTGCTTCGCCACCAGATCCAGCACCTCGGCCTGCCCAGTGATCGACACGTCGTGTGCGTCCAGCCGCGCGCGCGCCGCATCGATCGCCGACTGCGCCGTCGAGATGTCCCCCGACGCCACGGCGAGCGCGGCCGCCGTCTCCTGTTGGCCCTGCGTGATTCGTGCGTCGAGGGACGCCTCGAGCGCGGGGAGGGTCGTGGTCTGGAGGTCGCTGACGGCGGTCTCGGCGGCGCCCAGGCGTGTCTGGAGGTCGCTGATGTCGGTGCCTTCGAGCTGCGCGAGCAGATCCTCGGCGTCCTGGAGGCGCGCCTCGAGCGCCGGCATCGTCTCCGTCTGGAAGGCGGTGATGTCGGCGAGCGCGGCCTGCAGGTCGATCTGCAGCTGCTCGAGGTCCGTGCCCTCGAGGAGGGACTGCATGGCGGTGATGTCGCCCTGCGCGGCGGTGAGGGTCGTCTCGGCGTCCTCGAGCCGCCCGTCGAGCGCGCCGAGCGCCGTCTGCGCCGCCGTGTCCGCGGCGTCCAGCTCGGTCCGCATCGCGGGGAGGGTCACGTCCCGGAGGGTCGCGAGGTTCGCCTCTGCCGTAGCGAGCTGCGCGGCGGCCGCGGCAAGGTCCTGCTCGAGCTGCGCGGCGAGCTCGGTCGTGTCGTCGAGCTCGACCGCGAACCGCTTCACGGACTTGGTGACCGGGGCGCCCTGCTTGTCGGTAGACGGCCACGAAAGGTCGCCATCCTCACCGAGATCGACGTTGCCCGTCGGCCCCGTCTTCGTCTGCCGAGCGGACTGGGCGATGCTCGTCAGCACTCGCTGCATCCCCTGCGCCGGGTCCTCCCGCAGGTTCACCCGCACCGCCATCAGGAGCCTCCCGCCATGTAGTCCTCCTGGAACTCGACGTCGGCCATGTCCGAGCCGAGCGTGTACTTCACCGAGATCGCCAGCAGTCGGAACTCGCCATTCGGGAAGTCCCGCCACCCCTCGGTCGCGACGAGCGCGAGCTCACCGCACCACCAGGTGCCAATCGGCTTCCGGCGCAGATCCGCATGCACCTGCAGTGACAGCTGGTAGATCGGCACGGAAGCAAGCGCGCCCTTCGCGACGTCGACGAGCATCGTCACGCCGCCCACGTTCGGCTCCGCTGACGATGCCGACACGACCTTCTCCACCAGCGGATCGAACTCAGTGAGCGTCTCGAGCTCGGCGACCTCGAGGCCGACCGTTGACCCGGATCCCGACCCTGTCGCGTAGACGCGGTGCGCGGTGCTCTCATCACTCGTCACCGGGTCGAGAGTCGCGACATCCCCGTCACGAGACGTCGCATCCCAGAGGACCTCCCCGTCCTGGGGGAGGGTCGCCTGCGCATCTGACCCGGCGATAAGCCTCCACTGGAAGCGGGTGTGCTCGTCGTCCGCCCATTCGGCACGGAACGCGAAGTCCGGTCCACCATCCGCCTCGGACAGTTCCTGGATCCGTTTCCACACCGCGTTGTTGGCGACGTCGTATCCGGCATAGGTCCGAGAACGGTTCCCTGCCTCCGCCGGCGGAGTGATGATCGGCAGCCACCCGTTGCGCTTCGCGAGGCCCGTACGGACGAGGGTGCCCATGATTGCCCGGTAGGTCTGGTCCTCGCACACGATCTTCGACGTGCGCAAACCCTGCGACGCGCCAGGCTCGTAGTCCCGGTCCAGGATGATCCGGTCCTCGAGCAGACCGGTCACACCGCGGGCGGTGAACGTCGTCGTCCGGGCCTGCCTGTCGTCCTTGGGTGGGGACGCGATCACGCCGGCGGAGACGATCCGCTCCACACCCCACCCGTCCGAGTAGGTGACGACCAGGCATCCCGACCGAGGCGACCACCACTCCCGCGACACGCCGTCGAGTGCGTCGAGTGACGCGACCACGTCGATCTGGTCGTGATCGTTGAGCGTGTGCGTGACCGACCCGGACGTCCACGGCAGCTCCACGCCGAGATCCCCGGTCATGGTGCGTCCGAGGTAGACCCGCCAGGTCACGCGAGCGCCCCGATGTCGACAGCGGAGAAGTTCGTGCCGGGCCAGTTCCCGGACGCGCCCTTGTAGTAGAGGAGCGCCTTGTTGATGTCCCGCTTGACGGTGCGGCGGAGGGTGACCGTGTGCGTGCCCGCGCCGAGGGACGAGTTCATGTTGAAGTACTTCGTCTCGGCGATGTTCTCGACCTTCATCTCCCAGGACCGCTGCACGGCCCCATCGATGAGCAGGTCCCACTTCATCGACGCCCACTCCCCATCGAGCCCGTCTTCGAGGGCGATGGTCTGGAAGAACCGCCAATCGATGAGTCGATCCTCTTCGAGCGTGATCGTCTTGGACATGACCGTGGTCTGTGCGGCAGGGAAGTGGTAACCGTGACCGATCGACTCCTCCCACGAGATGAGCCGACCCATCGACGCGCCGACGAGGGGCGCGAAGCGGCGATCACCGAGGAGAGATGACGTCGCCGTGGTCGCGGTGACCCCCGCGGGGACCGACCGCTTGTCGAGCATGATGTTGTTCGCCGGCAGGCTCGTGCCGACCTTGATCGCACCATCCGACCCGGCGTAGATGATGTCCGTCCGGGTGCCCGACGAAGGCGCGGCCGCCGTCGGCACCGTCACCCGATCCGTGGGGACGAGGAGTCGCCGCGAGTCCCCGGAGGGGATCACCAGCACCGCCGGCGCGACCGAGTACGCCATGGTCGACGTGCCCGTCACGACGCCGCCACGGACGATGGCAGGCACGTCGGAGCGGAAAATCGACCACCACACCTGCTGCACATCCTCGGGAGTGGTGCCTGTCCCGTCCGCGAGGGGAGCCTTACCGAATGCGTAGCCCATCAGGGGCTCCTTTCACAGATACGTGTCACGCTGGTGCACCTCGCCCCACCCGCTGCCACCCTGGATCGGGGCGAGCGTGAGGGAGAGGGACCCGTTCTTGGGGATGGACACCCACCGGCGCACGGAGGCGAGGTGGGTGACGTTGTCCGGGCCGATCCAGATCGACCCCGACATGTCGACGCGCACCGGCGCGGTGAGTACCGTCGGCCACGGCCACACGATCGACCGGTCGCCCGCTGTCAGCTGCCAGCCGCCAGGGAAGTCCCCGTACACCCAGACGATCGGGTAGGCCGTCGTGTTGCCGAAGTTCTGGATGACCTCGTCTCCGGTCACGCCGGCCCCGAAGTCGAGGACACCATCCGCGAACAAGGGGTACCGCAGGCCGATCCCCACACCCACCGGGTGCAGCGTCGTCACCCGCTCAGGGGCATACAGGACAGGATCGGACGCATGGAGCGGGACCTCCACGGACACGAACCCCGCATCAAGGTTCGTGAGCGGCTTCGGCTCACCATCAAGGTCCACCTGCGCCGTCAGGACCGAACCATCCTGATCAACGGTCAGGGTGCCGGTCCCTCCTTCGGCGAAGAGCCCGGAGAACTCCCGCTCCAGCGCCCACAGTTCTGCGCGACTGTCCCGCTCGCACAGCACCGACATGGTGAGCGTCCGCGAGGTGCGGCGGGTCGGAGCAGGGAAGTCCCCATGCCCAGAGGAGCGAGACACCCGCTCCGACTCCACGCCGACACCAGCTATCCACCCCACGAGGGAGGTGAGGAGGTCCCCACCGGAGTGCTGACCGTCGTGATCCCAGGATCCGACGACCTGCACCCCGGTCGGGTCTGTGAGGGTTGCCGTGATCACAGGCGCACCCGCTTCGCAGCATCCACCATCGTCTCGAACTCCCTCCGCGTCCGCCGCTCAACCTGGGCATCCAGGTCGACCTGCGTCGGCTCGTAGTGGTAGTGGTTCTCCGTCACCGCCGCGCCCCGGTAGCCGGCGCGAGCCGACGCGACGGGGGAGCGAACAGTGCGGTTCGCGAGAGACGACAGGTCCCCGAGAGGGGCCGCAACCGCGGAGGGGTCGACTAGCGACGCCATCGCGGACTGCACGTAGTCGACCTTCGACAGGAACCCGTCCCCGAGCCCCTGCCCGCCGTAGGCGCCGTCCTTGAACAGCACCCGGGAGGGGGAGCGGATGTCGAGCTTCTTCCGCACGGTCGTCACGACTGTTTCGGCGAGGGTCTCCGAGGCGGTCTTCACGGACTCGATCTCCGAGTTCAGCCCCTTGACCATGCCCTGCGCGGCATCCACACCGGACTGGTACATCGACGATGCGATGCTCGTCCCTGCCTTCGAGGATGCCGAGTTGAGCGCCCCGTACTGCGAGGACAGCTGCTTCAGCTGATCCGGGGTCGCCGACAGCAGGTTCGCTGCCACATTGGAGCCGGTGTCAGCACCGAGCTGGGCGATCTGGTCGATGAGCCCCTGTGCGAGGCCACGCTTCGAGAGCTGCCCGATCTGCCCCGCGAAGGTCTTCACCTTCGACGTGGCGGTCTGGAAGTTCTCGATGATCGACCCGATGCTCATCGTCGCGTCCGCATCCGACAGGACGTACCCACCAGCGAACTTGTCGATGAGCGACGACCCGTAGTCGTCGCGGACCTTGATGGCGTCCGTGAGCGCCTTGTTGGCGTCCTTCAGCTTCGCGGTCAGCTTCTCCCGCGTGGTCGCGAGCTCGGTCAGCTTCTGCGTCGTCGACTGCGCGTTCTTCGTGAAGAACGCCGCCGACGCCGAAGCAGCCGCAGCAGTCATGTCCCCGCGGCGCGCCTTCTTCAAGGTCGCCGACGTCGACTGGATCTGCTTCTGCACCGACTTCAGCTGCTCGGCGGCCTTCTTCGCCTCCGCCGTGGACACCTTCACCGTCTTGGTGATCGGCTTCCCGGCCTTGGTTCTCCCGACGTTCTGGACGACCTTAGTGGTGCCCTTCGCGACCTTCTGCAGATCCTGCGCCTGCTTCTTCAGCCCAGCGAGCTGATCGGCGAGCGCGTTCACGGTCGACGTCTTGCTGTTGCCGAGCTTCTTCTTGAACTCGGCGGTGATCGCGTCGGCGAGCTTCCCCGCCGCCGCCGTCACCTGCTTCGTCGTGCCCGTGAGCCCGTCGACGATGACCGACACCCTGGTGGAGCCGATCTTCGACGTCGGGGACACGAGACCACCCGACGCGTAGCCACCGAGGCCGAGCGCCGAGGCGCCGCGCGCGTTCAGCGAGTCCAGCAGCCCCGGGGCAACTCGCGAGATGGACCGCTGGGACTCCCGCCGGATGACGTACTCGTCCGCGTGGACGATGCCCGCGGGGTCGAACTTCGACCCCGGACCGGTCCAGCCACCGTTCGCGTAGCCACCCTTCCGGTTCCACCCCTTCTCCAGGTCGCCGTAGCGGGAGAGGGTGTAGCGGATCG
Source organism: Brachybacterium rhamnosum (assembly GCF_039526185.1). Lineage (NCBI taxonomy): Bacteria > Bacillati > Actinomycetota > Actinomycetes > Micrococcales > Dermabacteraceae > Brachybacterium > Brachybacterium rhamnosum. The sequence continues at coordinate 900,552 of NZ_BAAAIS010000003.1, read as the reverse complement.
AGGCGACGATGTTCGCGAGCGGGTCGTAGATGTCGCTCGAGAGCGACCGATCCCGGTAGGCGTCGAACGTGGGCTGGATGACCTGCATCAGGCCCTTGGACGGCGTGCCGCGCTTGGCATTGCTGTCCCAGTTGTTGATCGCCCGCGGGTCGAAGCCGGACTCCTGCTTCATCCGCCGGAGCAGAGCAGACAGCCGGTTCGGACCGAACTGCCCCTCACGGGTCAGCGCCTCGGTAGCAACGGGCGTCCAACGGGCCGCCCCAGCGACAGTCACAGCGGTCTCAGAGGCGAAGTCGCCGAGCGCGGAGAGCTTCTCCGTCGCCCACGTGACCGCGCCACCGATGACCTTCTGTGGGACCTCGAAGAGCGCGTTGCCGAACGCGGAGTCGCCGACGCCCTCGCGGACCTTCTCCTTGAGGGAGTCCCAGAGCCCGTCGAACGGGTTCCACCACCCGCCACCGCCAGAACCAGCCGCGCCGCCGGCGCCCAGATACGGGGCCGGGTCGACGTAGGTGCCGTCCTTGCGGAGGGAGAAGTGGAGGTGCGGTCCGGACGAGCGTCCAGTCGAGCCGACGTAGCCGACGTCAGCACCACGGCCGACGGACTGCCCGTTCTTGGCGATGTAGCCGGACAGGTGGTGGTAGCCCGCCACGAGTCCGTCGCCGATGCTGAGCTCGAGCTTGTTGCCCGCCTTGCTGTTGGTCGATCGGGAAGCGACGCCGGCGGCCACTGCCTTCAGGACGGTCCCCGAGGGGATCGGCCAGTCAATGCCCTTGTGGGCGCCGCCGCGCGCACCGAACCCTTCGCCCTGCCGGTACGAGCCGGCGAACGGCATCCGCAGCTTGACCAGGCCGCCACTGGCGTACCCAAGGGCTGCCGCGCCGTACTGGTTGAGGGAGTCGAGGAACCCCGGCGCCCTGCGGCGCAGGTCGTTCTGGGACTCCTTGCGGATGACGTACTCGTCGGCGTGGACGATGCCGGCTGGCGTGTACTTCGAGCCGGGGCCCGTGTAGCCGCCCGACGACCATCCGACGGTGAACTTGCCGGTGTCGACCTTGTCGAGGCCGAACACACCGTTCGCGACCTCGTTGTACTTCCCGATGATGCCGTCGCGGATGATCGTCTCGACGAGGAACTTCACGGGCGCCTTCGCGGTGTCCCGAACCCCGTTCATCATCTTCTCGACGGTGTCCTTCATGCCCGTGAAGGCATCCTTGACACCGCCGGTGACCTTGTCGAACAGCGGCTTGATCGTGTCGCGGAACCAGGTGGCGACGGGGTTGATCGCCTTGTCCTTGATGAAGTCCCAGGCCGTCTTGATGACGTCGCGCATCGTGTTGAAGCCGGATTTCAGCTTCTCGATGACGTTGGAGACGATCGGCCACGCCGTGTCACGGAACCAGGACGCCACCGCCGAGACGGCGGCCTTTATCCCGTCCCAGACCGCCTTGCCGACGATCTTCCAGCCCTCGAACGAGTTCTTCAGGTACCCGATGACGGCGTTGATGATCGGCCAGGCGACGGCCTTGAACCAGTCGACCACGACGCGGATCGCGGTCTGGATCCCGCTCCACACGGGCTTGATGACGTTGTTGTAGACCCAGGAGAACGCGTCGCCGATCCACTTGATCGTCAGCTGCAGTGCCGGCCAGCCGATCGTCTGGATCCAGGTGACGACCGAGGCGATCGCACCCTTGATCGAGTTCCACACCGGCAAGATCACCGTGTTGTAGAGCCACTGGGCGGCTGCAGCGATCGCGTCCCAGGCGACCTTGATGGCCGGCCACGCGACGTTCCCGATCCAGTCGACGACGGCACCGATCGCCGTCTTGATCCCGTTCCAGACGGGTACGATGACCGAGTTGTACAGCCACAGCGCCACCGGAGCGATGACGTTGGAGAAGTACCACTTCATCAGGTCGATGTAGACGAGAACCGCGGTAACCGCGATGGCGATCGCCGTCTTGATCCCGGTCCACACCGGCTGGATGACGTTCGTCCACAGCCACATGGCGGCCGTAGCGATCCCGTTCCACGCGGCTCGCAGCGCCGGGACGAGCGTCCCAGACACCCACGTGGCGACCGCGCCGATCGCAGCCTGGATGCCGTTCCACGCGGGGAGGATCGCGTTCTGGTAGAGCCACAGGGCGCCGGCGGCGATCCCGTCCCACGCCGCCTTCAGGAAAGGCAACGCGGTGTCGGTGAACCAGGTGACGACCGCCGCGGCGGCGTCCTTGATCCATCCCCAGATCTTCGACCAGAGCTGCTGCCCGACCTCGGTCTGGGTGAAGAACCAGATCAGCCCGCCGACGAGGAGGGTGATGCCAGTGATGATCCAGCCGATCGGGCCCATCGCGAAGCGAAGCGCTGCGCCGAACGCGCGCTGCGCGAGGGCGGCGGCGTTCGTGGCGATCGTGCCGAGTCGCGTGGCGATGCTGGCGCGGGTCGTGGCGGTCGCCGCGGTGTTCGTCGCGACGGCGTTGGCGGCCCGCGCGGCGGTGGACCGGTTCGTGGCGATGGTGTTCGCGAGCTCGAGGCCGTTGGCGATCGCGAGCGCGGTGTTGCTGGCGATGCGCTGGGGCAGCGTCACCGAGAAGAGGATCGACTGCGTCTTCGTCGCGGCGTTCCAGGCGAGGACGCCGGCAACGATCAACGGCAGCAGTGGGGCGATTATCCCCATGTGGTCCGCGACGAACCCCATGGCGCCGCCGAGGATCTTCAGCGCGTACGCGAGCAGGTCCGGGGACGCCTGGGCGATCGCGGCGAGCCCCGACCCGATCCCAGCGAGCGCCGTCGACGCGCCGCTGCCACCGGTGAGGCTGGTGATCGCCGCCGAGATCGAGTCGCCGAACGCGGAGAAGCTCGAGAAGTCGAGCGTCTTGATCTGGTCCCACACCTGGCGGATCCAGTAGGCGGCCTTCTCCATGAACCCGGGGAACCCGGAGGAGGTGACGTCGCCGGTGTTCTGCGTCCAGGCGGCACCGAAGGCGATGATCCCGCCCTTGACCTCCTTGAAGAAGTTCACGACCGGGGTCGGATCGAACCTCTCCACCCAGGTCACGAGCCCCTGGAAGAACCCCTCGATGCCCTTCTGCGCGCCGTCGCCGTACGCCTCGAAGAAGCCGTTCACGAACGGCTCGACCTTCGCCTTCACCGCGTTCAGCAGGCTCTGGATCCCTGTGAACGTCGTCTTCGCGAGGGGCAGGATCCCGGTCACGAACATCGCGCCGAGCTTCCGGACGGACGCCATCATGTTCGCGAAGGAGCCACGGGTCGTGTCGCCCATCGCCTTCGCGACGCCGCCCGCGGCGTCCTGCGCTGCCGCCTGGAACGTCGCGAAGTCGATGTCACCCTTGGTGGCCATCTTCTTGACTTCGTCCTGCGTCTTCCCGAGCTGGTCGCCCAGGGACTGCCAGATCGGGATGCCCCGCTGGGCGATCATGTTGATGTCGCCGGTGTAGGCGGTGCCGACGGCGGCGACGGTGTTGAAGATCCCGCCGATGTCCTCCATCGGCGCCTTCGCGCCGGCGGCGACGTTCGCGACGGTCGTCAGCGTCTGCTCGAGCTGCTCGCCCGGCTTGATGCCGGCGGCGACGGCACCGGCCGCGGTGGTCGCGGCGGCGTCGAGTCCGAACGCGGTGCCCTCGACGGACTTGAGCGCGTTGCCCATGATCTTGTCGACGGACTTGGTGTCGTGGCCGAGTCCCGACATCTGCGCGCGGGCGTCCTCGATGCCGAGGGCACGGTCGAGGCCACCCTTGGCGGTGATCGCACCGACCGCGGCACCGATGACACCGCCGACCTTCAGCCCGCCCTTCAGCGCGGACATGGCGGAGTTCGCCATGCGCGAGCCGATGGACTTGCCGGCGGAGTCGGCACTGGACATGACCGACGACCCGGCGAGCTGCGCCGTGATGTTGCCCTTGATCCCGCTGATCACGGGGACGAGCCCGAGGGCGGCTGTCGCGATCTGGTTCGAGGGCGCAGCAGCCATCGGGCACCTCCGTATGCAGTTGTCAGGTCATGCGGTGTGCGCGCTGCTCAGCGATGAGCTTCTGGCGCTCCTCGAACTTCCGTGCGGCGGCGTCGGCCTTGGAGACCTTCGCGTCGACGTCCGTGTAGAACGGCGGCGGCTCCGCGGGTGTGGGCTGGTTGCGGCCCTTCTGCCCGTCCTCGGTCTGCTGCCAGGCGAGCACGTGCAGACCGTGCTGGACGGACATGAGGCCGGCGTACGTGTCGGACCAGGCGCGGCTCCCACCGGTCGCCTGCCACAGCTCCCCACCGGATGGGATCTTGAACGTCAGTGCCGCGAGGCGCCGGAGACTGATCTGGCCTCGCCACAGGTCGACGAGGTCGACCTGGTAGTAGTGGGCGAGGTCCGCCTCCAGCTCCTCCGGGAAGTCCGAGAGAAGCTGGAGGAAGCCGATCAGTTTCCCAGGTTGGTCGCCTCCATGACCTCCTGAAACAGCTCGGCCATCGACTCCGTGGACACCTTCTGGGTGGTCTTGTCGCGGGCGAGGTCCTTCAGCTGCTGGTGGCCGTCGTTGCCGACGAGCTCGACGAGGATCGCGGGGATCATGCCCTGCGTGACCTGCTCCATGAACTCGTAGTCGTCGGCGAGACGGTCCTGGAATGCCTTCAGGTGCACGGTGATCGGCTCGCCGCGGAGCTCGATCACGCGGTCGCCTTCGGCGGCCTCGGCCTGGAGCGCCTTGACGGTGGCGGAGGCGGCCTTCTTGCGGTCGGCGGGGGTCTTGGCGCCGGCGGCTCGGGCCTGCTGGGTGGCGACCTTGGTGTCGGTCATGGTGACGGTCCTTTCGTGACGGTCAAGAGGAAGGAAGGGCGTGACGGTCGGATGGGTGAAGCGAGGGGGCGTGGCGCCCGGACCGTCACGAACGGGCGCCACGCCGGCATGAGAAGAGCCCCGCGTCAGCAGTGCTGGCGTCAAGGCTCAAGAAGCGGATCCCGGGGGATCAGGGGGTCTCGGCGGGCTTCGCCATCGCCGGGTCGTTGGTGAGGATCTCGTAGCCGCCGTAGACGGTCACGGCGAGCTCGTACATCGTGATCGCCGAGTTGGACTTGACCTCCTCGGGACGCTCACCGACCTCACCGGACGGGATCAGGTAGCGGTACCAGATGTCCCCGTCCCAGGTGTCGACGATCCAGGAGCGCTTGTCGTTCGACTTCTTCGACCCGGACACCTTGAGGCGGGACACGCCACCGGTGGTGGTGTACGACTTGACGTCGTTGATCAGCCCGAAGGTGAGCAGCGTCGTCTCGAGCGCGGTGAACGTGAAGGTGTCCTCGGAGGTGGTGACCTTCTTGCGGACGACCTTGCCACCCTGGTGACCGTTGAACGTCTCGGTGTTGTCGTTGTGGGCGAAGTTCAGCCCGTCCTCCGACAGCCAGCCGATGTTGTCGTGGTTCTCCGGGACGACGATGTCGTCACCGGCGGGGAACACCGCACCGTGGTCACCGACCCAGACGGAGTCGAGGTCACCGCCGTAGATGCGGGCGTTGTCGGAGTCGATCCACGTGTTCTCAGTGGCAGTGGTGATCGGAACGCTCACTTGGAGGCCTCCTTCTTGCCGGCGTCCGCGTCAGCGGCAGCCTTGGACGGGGAGGCCTTCACAGCCTCGTTGATCTGGACCGCGCCACGATTGGCGAGGACCTTCGCGAGCTTCCCGTCGAGGGAGACGGTGTCGCCCGGCTTGTAGGGCTTGCCGTCGATCACCTGGTTGTGAGCGACGGTCGCCTTGACCTTGCTGTCAGCCATCACTGGCCCTTCCTGTATGTGCCCCGCAGATGCACCTCGTGCGTGAGGACGTAGCGGGGAGTGGATGTGTCGGGGTCGGGGGAGTCCGACGGCGCCGCGATTTCGGTGACGCGATGGACCTTGACCCCGGAGAGAGACGTGCCGCGCAGCGCGAGGAGCGCTCCACGGATCTGCTGTGCGTCCTGCTGGGCAGTGGACTTGTCCTTCGCCCAGCACTCGACGGTGAGACGAGCGACGTCCGTGATCTGGTTCGCCAGGAAGCCGCCGGTGCGGATCGTCCGCACGAACCGCTCCGGGCGGGACGTGGGGATCTGGGTGACGCAGCGGAGACCGGTGACCGCGGCGAGATGGGCGTTGATGAGCCCCTGAGCGTTCGCGAACCCCACGGCTCACCCCCGAAGTTGGTCTCGGACTCGCATGAGGGTGTGGTTCTTCGCGTTGTCCCGGGCGGCCTGCGGGGTCTCCGCAGTGACTTTCCCGAGCGCTCGCGTGGAGCCGACGGTCACGGTGCCTTCGTAGCCCGGACCAGCGGCCTTCGCCGCGGCGTCGACCCGCCGCTTCAGCTCCTTCTGCACCCCGGTGCCCTTCAGCAGGGCATCGAGCGCCTCAGAGTTCAGCTGCACGTTCGGTCTAGCCATCGGACTTCTCCACGGTGATCTGGACGCAGCCGAGGTCGAGCCCCGGCCGGCGGCCACACCCGAGGACGCCTCGCCGCCGCGCGGGGTTCGACCGCTGGTCGTAGATCGCGACCTCGCCGACGATGCCCCAGCGGCCGTCGTAGCCGGGGACCTCGAGCTCGTCGTGGGCTCCCAAGCGCGTGTCCTCGGACGCGAGGATCGTCAGCCCCGTGACGACGAGGGACCGGTTCGGTAGACCCGGCTCCGTCGACGTCGTCGGGTAGACCGACACGACCTCGAGCTCGTACGGGGTGCCAGGCACCTCGATGTCGTCGCCCATCTCGTCCTGCCCCGCCGTGCCGACGGGATGCACGGTCACGGTCAGCCCCATGTGTTCACCGTCCTCGCGGATCGGGTCCCAGCCACGGGGATGCCAAGCATCTTCCGGTGGTGAGCGGTGAGGGAGAGCTGCCCCGGGGTATCGCCGCCGTACGTGATCGACCCCGAGGAGGGGCCGTTGGACTCCTGCACGGTGCGGACACCGCCGGGGTTCGCGAACTTCCCGAGGACGAGGTCGATCTGGACGTCCTTCGCGGCGTCCTCGTCGATCAGCCCGTCACGGATCCGCTGGGCGAGCACCGGCAGCTTCACCTCGGCGAGGATCGCCCGCTTCGCCCGGCCCAGCCAGTACGTCATCTGCGCCGTCTCGTAGGCGGCGGTGACGCCCTCGAGGTCAGCGCCCTCGAGGTCGGTCTCTGTGGCCCATTCGATGTTGTCCGCCATCGCGGGCACCTCCTTACTTGGTGGAGGCGCGCTTCCCCCGCTGAGCGGTGGGCTCGGCCTCGGGCGCCTTGGCCTGCTCGAACACCTCGGGGCGGACGCCCTTCGCGTCCGCCTCCGAGACGTCCTCGCCAGCGAGGTACACCCGGTCACCGATCAGCACGTTCTCGGTGAGGCGCGGCATCAGATCACCTTCAGCGAAGCGGAGAGGTTCGCGTTCTTGAGGATGGGGAGGAACGTCGAGTCGGCGTCCACCACGGTCTTGCCGGCGGTGCCCTCGGTGTCCCACACGGCCGCGACCGCGCCGGGCAGCTGACCACCGATGCCGGAGAACTCGGGCTTGAACGAAGACTCAGTGAGGCCCCAGATCGTCGCGCCGAGGTCCGAGGTGCCACCGTTGACGTAGTCGGGGACGAGGATGAGCCGGTCCTCGGGGAGGAGGCGGCTCTGCCCGATCTTGCCGTTGTAGCGGACCAGCTGCGGCAGGTCGGAGGCCAGGAGGACCTGGTTGACCTGGTCGAGGGTCGCGGGACGGGTGATGTCGTTGACCTTCGACGCGAACTGGGGGTGGTTGAGGAAGGCGTTGATCGCCTTCGTCGACGCGAGCGCGTACGAGGGGCGGGTGCCGCCGGACTTCTCCTCGAAGATGTCGACGAACGCGCCGAGCTGGCCGAGCACGTCGGACCCGGCCGCGGAGGCGAGGTTCGCGAGCGCAGCGGTCAGGGCGGCGTCGCGGCCGAAGTCCTCGTCCAGGCCGAAGTTGGCCTGGTTGATGGTGGCCTTGCCGGTGGCGAGCACGGTGGCACGCTGGCGGCGGGCCGCGTTGAAGATCGCCTGGGCGACGGTGTCACCGGCACGCTTGATCAGGTTCGCGTAGCCCTCCCCGCCGGCGAGGCGGGACAGCAGGGCGTCGGACTCCGACACGGGGATGCGGCGGGAGAACGCGACGAGGTCGATCGTGCGGCGGGCCTGCTTGGGCAGGTCGCCGACCGACGGCTGGGCGTCCCAGTCGCGGGCCTCGGCCTCCGGGGTCACGCCGGCGTCGCCGACGCTGAAGCGGACCGCGATGTTGTCGACGGTCTCGTCGGGCAGGATCTGCGAGAGCACGTCCTGCTCGGTGTACGACTCGATGCGGCCGCGCACGAACCCGGTGGTCTCCGCCGGGGTCAGGTACTTGGTGTTGAGCGCCATGTCAGGCCTCCTCGACGATGATGTGGGTCAGCGCGGCCGCAGGGGCAGCGTCGACGACGGCCTTGGCCGCGGCGGACAGGAGCGGCTTGCGCACGTGCGCCTGCCGCATCACGGCGACGTTCAGCTTCCCGTCGGCGTCGGAGACGCGATCGGAAACGGTGAAGCCGACCTGGTCGGTCTCGCCGAGGGTGGGCGCCGCATCGTCCTTGGTGTAGACCGTGGCGACGCCCGCGGCGGTGATCACGACCGGCGACAGAGCGGGCACGGGCCCGTCGTTCACGTCGGCGGTCGCCTTGAAGGTGGTGGCGGTGTCCAGACCCAGCAGGGACGCGAGCGCCATACGGCTCGACGTGCCCCGGAGGTCCTCATCCTTGATAGCCATGGCTGGCCTTTCTGGTGATGAAGGGGTGGGGAGAGGTCAGGGGCGGAAGCTCTTCGCGGCTTCACGGCCAGCCTCGAGCGATCCACCGGTCTGCCCGGCCGTCGGTCGGAGGGAGGGCCCCTTGTCGGCGCGGGACAGGTTCGCGAGGATCCGGTCCGCGGCCTTGGTCATCTCGTCCTCGGTGTCGCCCGTGACGAAATCTGCCCACTCGCTGGGCACGTTCTTCTCAGCGAGGACCGACGCGCGCAGCTCAGTGCGGCGCTTCGCGTCCTCGAAGTCCTTGTTCGCCTTCTCGAGCTCGCTGATGCGCTCCTGCGCACGCTGCAGCTCGGTCTTCTCGGCGTCCTCGATCTCCTTCAGACGGGCCTCGGCGGCGTCGGCGCGCTTCTTCGCCTGGGACGCCCGGAGACGCTCCGACTTCAGCGCCTTGATGCCGTTCTCGCCGAGCGGCTCATCTTCGTCGCCATCGTCCCCCTGATCGTCGCCGGCCGGCTCGTCGGAGCCGCCACCGTTCTCGTCGGGGGAGTCGACGAACCGGAGAGCACCGATCGTCTGCAGGAGGTTCAGGAGGTTGCGGTCCATCGCGGAGTCCTTTCGTGCCTACTTCGCGCAGGCATGACGAACAGCCCCACCGGTTTGGTGAAGCTGCAGAGAGAGCTGTTGGTCAGTGGATCCCGAGCTCGGAACGCATCCGAGACAGGGTCAGTTGCTGAAGGCTCGGAAGCTCAGCACGGCGAAGCGCGCCATGCCGCCGCTTCCTCGAGTTCATCGAGTACGGGAGGTCTTTCACGCGGTCCCAGAGCTCGCTGTCGAGTCGGCGCTGTTCCACGCGAGCCCACTCGTACCCGGCCCAGTACTGCGCCTCGTACTCGACCCACAGGTCCTCGACGGACGCGGGCACGTCGTACCCGTTGTCCGCGATCGCGAGGACCGGCTCACACCGGCAGTTGCCGTGGTACGCCGAGTCGGGGACGTCCTTCGTGTGGGAGACGACGGAAAGGAGACGGCACCAAGCGCACGCGCCCGCCTTCGGCACTCGCCGCCAGGAGGACCCCTCGTCGAGGAAGTCCATCGCACCGGTCAGCGTGTCCCGGCCGGTGTTCTGCACCAGCCGCACGGTGCCCTGCACGACCTTCGGCAGAACCTCCGAGATCGCCCACGGCATCACGACATCCGTCAGCGCCCACTTCACGACCGGCTGCAGCATCGCCCACGTGATCGCCGCCGGCGACGGCTGATACAGGACCGGCGCGTACCCGGCGGCCCGCTGCGCAGATCCCAGGTACGACAGCGCGGCGCCCTGCGCGGACTGCGCGTAGGACGACACCACGACCGGCGCGGACACCGACATGAACTCGAAGACGTCTGGCCCATCGGGCGCCCGCTCCATCAGCAGGGTCAACCCGTGCGTCGTCGCGTCCGCGATGTCAGCGGTCTCCCGCTTGTACGCCGAGAACGCATGCCAGCTCACAGCTGCGTCCCTGCCTCACGAGCCGCAACCAGCGACGCCGTCAGCGGATTCGACCGAGCCGAGATCGCCTGCTCAGCGATCGCCTGCTGGTTCTTCCGCCGCTCCGCGTCCTTGAACGCTTCCGACAGTCGCATCGCCGTCGTCCGCGAGTAGCCCGCCGCCTCGTAGGTGACGACCTCACCGGGCACCACGGCACCCGCGGTGACGAGCGACGCCAGCGCCATCCGCTGCGAGTACCGCGTCGTCATCGCCGGGTCATGCAGGTCGCACGACAGCGCCTCAACCTCGGCGGGGAGGGCGATCGTGTTGTTCTCGAGCAGCCACATGTCGTGAAGCACGTCGACCGTCGGATCGTCGATGTCGCGACCCGTCTCGTCGGCGAGGTCGTTCAGCTCACCGTCTGCACGGTCGATCGCATCAGCCGAGGACGGGTTGTCCTGGACGACGCCCATCTTGTCCGGCGACAGCTGCGACTCCGCGGCGTACATCGTCGCGGTCATCCGCAGCTGATCCATGTGCGGCTGCTGCGACCCGATCTGGACCTGCCCGATCTTCGACTCCGGCGCACCCTCGACCGGGGCGCCCTCCTCGTCACGCTCGTAGTCGAGCGCGAAGAACCGGGCCATCCCAGACCGGAACTGCTCCGCAGCCTCCGGCGGCGTGTTCGTCCCGTACAGCTGCGGGTACCCGTACACCTCACCGTTCATCTCGCCACGCAGGAAGCTGCGCGCACCAGAACGGGTCAACGACATCATCGGCCGCGTGATCCGCGACTGCCCCCACGGCTTGTCCAGCTGCGGACGGAACCGGAACGGCCGAATCGACACCCGATCAGGGAGCCCCGTCGAGTACCGCGACACGGACCAGTCCGACGCGGGCGCCGGCCGCTCGAGCAGGATCACCTGCCCGGGGTAGAACACCAGAATCGACTTCGGCCCATAGTGCCCCCACTCCTGCACCGCGAGCCCCACACGGAGCCGCCCCGGTCGCAGCGGATCCCACAGGCCCGTCGCATCACGCGCCGAGTACGCCTGCACCTGCAGCGTCCCCGCGTTCTTCAGGGTCGCCATGAACGCGACGCCATAGATCAGCATCGACTGCACGCACATCTTGTGCTGCTGGTAGAAGCCGACCCGGCGAAGGGCCGCGTCGAGCCCGTCGAACCGGTCGATCGCCCCCGGGCGCACGAACCCGTCCAACTGCACACGACGAGCGAGCGCATCGACCGCCGTCGCGTTCCAGCCCAGCACCGACGCGTACTGCTCGAACTCCGGCGGGATCGCCACACCCATGTTCACGAACGACTGCTCAGCGTTGTAGAACACGAACCGCTCACGGTTCCGATCAGCCACCCGACGGACCTGCTCAGACATCTCCACGATGTCCGCGTTCTCCGCCTCCGACAGATCACGGATCGTCGGCAGGTTCAGCACTCGAGCCGGCACATGCGAGACGTCGACCATCGGGCCAGGACCAATACCGAGGCTCATCGGATCACCGCCGTCCTTCGTCTCGCAGGGATCTGCTTTCGCTTGCTGCCAGCACCAGACGACACGGCATCCAGCCGCGCCTTCCACGCCATCACCGCCGCATAGGCGGCATCGATCTTGTCGGGGGAGTCCGGGTACGCCTTGTACAGCAGGTACCCCGAGCGAGTACGCCGCCGACGAGCGTTCAACATGTGCCGCATCAGTACCGTCGACCCATCCAGTGAGCAGTCACCGTTCACGACTGCATCGTGGAGTTCCTCGAGCAGCCGCGGCACGTTCGAGTCCTTGCCCTTCGGCCAATACGTCATCGGCGCCTCGCGCTTCGCCTTCACCGCCAGCTTGGCGCCGTACTTCGCCTCCCACTCGGACAGCTGCGACGTCCACCCGTTCGGATCCGCGTAGAACCCGACGACGTTGTAGTCCGCGAACACCTCGCGCACGCGCGCATCGACATCAGCGACCGGCACATGCCACGTCGCCGCGGACTGCGGCTGCTCCCACACGTCGAGCACGAACAAGTGCCCATCGGAGACGCGACACCCGATCAGTGCCGTCGCATCGGCGACGCCACGAGCACGCCCGCGGGAACCGTCGAACCCGACCACGATCGGATCGTCGGCCGCCACGACCTTCTCGAGGTCCACGACGGCGTTCAGCTCGGGCCGGGAGAGCCACGAGTCCGACGCGTGCGTCACCTGGTTCAGGTAGTCGGACCGGGCGACCTGCACGTCCTTCGTCAGGTCCCAGAACGACTGGATCCGCGGCTCGAGGTCCGCATGCCCCGGAGGGCACGCCGGCTGGTGGATCAGGCACCCATCGGGATGCTGCGATGCGTCGCCGTAGGCGATCCGCAGGCCGATCGTCAGCGACTCACGGTCCCCAGTGTCGGTGTCGCCCGGCGCCTCGCGATGGTCGTAGTACAGGCCATCAGCGATGGCCTTCCCCTCCTGGATCATCGACCAGTAGTTCGCGGACTTCTCCGCGACGCTGTTCTCGCCCGGGATGAACGCGTTCGGCGTCTCGAGGTACGCCCCGCCGCGCTTCGCCGCGTTCGAGTCGATCACCTGGTGAAGCCGGCCGCCACCGTTCGACGGCACCCACTCCTCGGTCTGATCGCAGACGGTGAAGTCAGCGCGCGCACCCTTCATGGTCCGCGCCGCCGTCGTCACCATCTCCGCCCGCCCCGACGGGAAGTTCACCTGCGTGCCCAGTAGCTCGATCCCGCGGTAGTTGTCGATGACCGGGCCTTCCATCATCTCCAGCAGCGCGTCGAACGTGTACCGGGACTGCGTCTCACTGGTCGCCGCGACCTGGATTAGCGGCGTCCGGATCTCCGACCACGGCTTTCCGACCGGCTGCCCGTCGGCGTCCCAGCCGTCGAACACGACAGGCCCCAGCCCCTCGACCGCCATGAGCGCCGCAGCGAACGGCGACTTCCCCCAGCCACGAGGCCGCGACAGGACCCCGCGGCGGAACTTCCGCCGGCCCGTCGCCGGGTCCAGACGGTAGAAGTTCAGGACGAAGTCCTCCTGCTCGGGGTACAGCCGGAACGGCTCGGTCACGAGGCCCGCGTCGGGCCGCACGAGGTTCTCCGTGATCCAGTCGATGACCTCCCAGCCGAGGGTGGGGAACTCGTCGCCACCGATGGGCGTCCACGGCATCGCCGGTCACCCCCTACACGGTTACTCTCCGGAGGCCTTCTCGTTCGGTCGCAGAACCTGGATCTGACCGCGCCGCTCCCGCGCGGACGCTGCAGCCGGCGCCGCCCGCTTAGAGTCCGCGGCATCGGCGTCCGCGAACTGCATCCGCAGGCGCGCGCGATCCTCGGGGGTGGCGCCGAACTTCGCGACGCGGAGTCGAAGCTCCGGCGCGTGCTTCATCTCGCCCCGCCCCCACACCTCGGCGTGGAGCAGCGCGGTGTCCAGTAGGAACGACCAGTCCGTGGAACCGAAGTGCTCGGCCTGCGGGGAGTCCCGCCACATCGCCCACCAGTCGCGGGTGATCTTCGGCCACTGGTACTTGCGGCGCACCATGGCGCCGTCGACCTCGACGTTCAGGAAGAACGTCGGGAGGTTCGGCTGCTCTGCCTCCTCGAATCGGAGGAGGGTCTCGGCGGTGGGGTCGGCGTTGCGGCGGACGCGCTTCGAGGGGTCCTTGGGCTGTGGTCCACGACCAGCCATCCTCAACCACCTCCAAACGGTCATACTCACGACATGGACGAGAAGCAGATCAAGGCAGCGATCGGGCACAAGGTGCGCATCGAGTCGGGCGTCGAGAACGCGACAGGAGTCCTCGAGGGCGCCAGGGCCGAGATGATGTCGACCCCCACGTGGGGTGGTCAGACGCTCACGCGGCCCAGTGGCGACTGGACTCTCAGGATTGACGGGCACACGAGGTCGTGGTCGGGGCTCTCCGAGCTCGAGATCATCGACTGAGGTTTCCCCCAGACCCGTACGGAATCCGAGCGCCTAGCGAGACCGCGGCTCCGTGCACGGGGGAGGGGGAGGGGATACGACCCCCGGGGTGCCGAGTGTCATCTCAGCCCGGGGTGTGGTTCGGGTTGGCGCTTCCAGCGGTTCTTCCCGCGGGTCGCTTCGTCCTGCGTCTTCTCGCCGTGGCAGTTGTGGCAGGCGCCTTGGCCGTTGGCGAGGTCGAGTTCGTTGCCGCCTTCGGCGACGTTGCGGATGTGGTCCGCTTCGGTGGCGAGGCCCGTGCAGTGGGGGCCACGGATCTGGCAGTGCCGGTCGCGGGCGAGGACCTTGTTGGTCCAGGCGGCGCGCTGTGCACGGGTGACAGTGCGGATGCTCGGGTGAGTTGTCCAGTTCACGGATATCCTCCGAGCATGGGCTACAAGGAGTGGCGTGAGCGGCAGAACGCTCGCATCGACGCGATGAATGCTCGTGCTGATGCTCGCGTTGAGCGTGCGAAGCAACGTGAGGCTGAGGTGCGCGCTGAGGTCGAAGCTTCGAAGGTGCAGCGAGCGGCAGACCAGGTCGATCCAGCGCTCGCATGGTTCCGTGCTCGAGCTGCGTCGCTCGGTGAGGACCATGAAGATCTGGTCGCGCGTGCGGCCGTAGTCGGTGTCGGGGACGCGCCGTTGCCGAAGCGTCGCCGTGGCGAGGTGTTCCTCGGCGTCGGCGCGCTGTTGTCGATGGATGACTCGTTGCCGGTGCAGCGCAGTGAGCGGATCGATGGGTACGAGAACTGGCGCGACCGGATCAACATCGCTGAGCGTCTGCATGCGAAGGTCGCTGAAGGGGTGCCCCTGTCGAAGGGGGACCGGGTGATGGCGAAGATGGCGGGGGTGCCGTTGCCGTAGCGGGGGTGGGCCCGCCGGCCCCGCCCGGGGTTGTCTCTCCTCGGGCGGGGGGCGGGTTGGCGCTGCGCGGGTGTCCCTTGGGGGTGGGTGGGTCTTCCTGCGCGCGCGCCCCGCGAGCACTGCACGTCCCGACCAGGGGGTGCTCGAGCGGGGGTATGGGAGAAGCCCCGGACCGGTGTGGTCTCGGGGCTTCTGGGCATGCTTGATGCAGGCCTAGTGTCTCACCCCTTTTGCCCGTTTCGCAAGCGGATGGTGGGACGGCTTGATCTGGTCGCCGTTCATGCGGTTCTCCTGGCGTCGACGATGTCGCCGGCGCGGTACCGGCCGGGGCTGGTCTCGGTGACCTTCCCTCGGTGTCGCCAGGTGGTGACGGTGGAGGCGGGGATGCCGAGGTGGGCGAGATCGCGGCGGGTGAGCTCGTGGTCGGGGTGGAGGGCGAGGGCGTCCCAGAGCTGGTCCTCGGTGATCTGGTCGTGCTCGATGGCGTCGTCGTGGTGGTGGTCGACTTCGGGTGGGCAGAGGGATCGGAGGCGTCCGTGGACGGCGTCGATGTCGCGCTGCCATGCGGGGGCCCAGGGGGAGGTGAGGATCCAGGGGGTCTGGTCGTGGAGGTAGCGGATTGCTTGGGGGAAGCGGAGGTGGTGTGGGGGGACTTGCCCGTGGGCGTCGTGGATGGTGTGGGCCCATTCGGTGATGGTCTGGGCGGGGTGTGGGGTGTCGTCTCCGTGGGTGGCGTCGCTGGACCAGGGGCCGGTGAGGATGAGGGCTTCGCCGCCGGGGAGTGCGGGTTCGGTGGTGGCGCGGCTGCCGGCGAGGTCCATGGCGTAGGAGCTGATGGTGAGCATGGTGTCGGGAATTTCGTTGAGCATGGTGCGGATGTCGTCGAGGCGGTTGCGGTAGCGGTTGATGTGGTTCTGCTGCTCGAAGTCGTCGAGCGGGCTGGTAGTCATTCGTCGTCCTCGTCGGGGCTGGGCGGGCAGTTCGGGCAGTAGGTGGCGATCGTGTAGGGGGTACTGGGGTCGCCGAGGTCTGCGTAAAGGGGGCTCCGGCTGGTGGTGTTGCAGCTGTCGCACCATCGGGCGGCCCCGACGGTGATCGGTACGTGGACTGAGCGGCTCACGAGATCACTTCACAGGGGTGGTCAAGGCGGATCTTGTCGACGACGAAGTTGCTGAAGTGGATCTTCACGTCGGTGACGCGGTCGCCGACCCTGACTCCGGGGATCCCGAGGCCCAGCGTGGACTTCACCTGCCAGGTGCTGGTCTGGATGTCGCGGATGACTCCGGTGATGGTGTCCCCGCGCCACTCGATGCTGATCGTGGTGGAGTCGATGTCGTTGAGGGTGAGTTCGCCGATGGTGGTCACTGGTTGGCCTTCCGTCCGTACTGGCGCTTGTAGCTGGTGACGTCGTCGGTGGTGATCCGCTCGAGGGTGGAGGGGACGTTGCCGATGACGTCGTCGGTCCCGGACTCGGGGACGTCGTCGGGGTGTTCGGGTGCGGAGAGGCCGGCGCCGACGAAGCCGAGGACGGCTGCGGTGAGGAGCCAGGACCACCAGGGGCCGGGTGCCCAGATCGCGGCGAGGAGGGCTGCGACGGCGGCGGTGAGTGTGGTGCGGGCGAGGAGGGTCTTCATCGGGTGATCTCCTTGCCGAGGTCGGTGAGGTACTTCGCGGTGACGGCGGCGATGCGGGCGAGCTGCTCGAGGTGGTGGGCGAGGTCGGTGAGGTTCACGCGGCACCTCCGAAACTGGAAGTAGCGGCGGCGGTTGCTTCCACTTTCTGGGTCCGCTTCCGGGGCGGGGCGGGGAGCGCCCACACGGTCCGCTTCCCGCGGTTGGTGACGATCAGGCCGGGCCCGTACATGCGGGTGAGGAGCGCGGTCATCTCGCGGACGGGGCGGGGCTGGATGGTGGCGAGGGATGCGATGGGCCGCGGGTCGGTGGGGAGGATGGGGCTGGTGTAGGGGTTCGGGGTGGTGTTCATCGGGTGGTCTCCAGATCGGTGGTGGTGTCGGTGGGGAGGGGGTCGCCGTAGCCGGTGGCGCGGAGCTGCGCGAGGAGGCTGTCGAGGGTCATGCGGACGGTGGCGTCGGGGCCGACCTGTCCGAAGGCGGGGTGGGGCGGGTAGCAGCGCCAGGTGGCGAGCCATGAGGAGCGGACGTGGGCCCACCAGAGGTGGGCTCGGGCGCCGGAGATGCCCTTCCGCTTGGTGATGAGGGCGCCGGCGAGGGCGTCGGCGTTCTCGAGTTCGGTCTCGAGTTCCCGCATCCACGTCTCGATGAGGGCGTCGGAGGCGGTCTCGGCGGCGTGTCCGGACTTCACCTCGAGGTGGACGCCGAGGGCGAGGCGGACGTCGCCGATGTCCTTGGCGCCGTGGAGGACGAGCCGCTCGGCCCAGGGGAAGCCGAGGGTCTGGGCGGTGGCGACGACGGCGGATTCGCCGGCGGTGCCGATCTGCTTGGGGCGGTTGGTCATGCTGCTGCTCCTTCGTTGAGTCGGTCGTTGATGAGGTGGCGGAGGATGTCGCGGGGGGCGGTGGTGTCGGTGCTGTGGCGGGTGACGGTGTGGTCGCTGCCGGGGGTGAGGTCGTCGAGGACGTCGATGGTTCGTGCGAGGACCTGGTGGATGCGGGCGTCGAGGGTGCCGGCGGCGATGAGGGTGGTGATGTGGACGGGGCGGGTCTGGCCGATGCGGTGCAGGCGGTCTTCGGCTTGGACGACGTTGGCGGGGGTCCAGTCGGTTTCGACGAAGAGGGCGGTGGATCCGCGGGTGAGGGTGAGGCCGACGCCGGCGGCGACAATCTGGGCGACGAGGATGTCGACGTGGCCGTTCTGGAAGGCGGTGACGGCTTCGTTGCGGGCGTCGTGGGGTGTGGCGCCGTCGAGGACGCGGATGGTGGCGTCGGGGCGGTCTCGGGTCAGCTGGTCGACGAGGGCGATGGTGACGTCGCGGTGGATGGTCCAGGCGATGAGGGGTTCGCCGGGGGCGCCGTCGAGGTGGGTGCTGATCCAGTCGATGGCGGCGGGGATCTTGGCGAGGCCGGTAGCGCGGCGCAGCTGGGAGACGAAGGGGAGGGCGTCGGCGATGAGTTCGCTGATGTCGTCGTCGGTGGGGGTGGGGTGCTTGGCGAGCCAGGTGTCGATCTTGGTGGTGACGTCGGTGTAGGCGTCGTGGATGCGGGTGGGGTCGGGGGTGATGTGGTGGACGGTGCGGAGCTTGGCGGGGAGGTCGGTGAGGACCTGGGTCTTGGTGCGGCGGGTCCAGACGTGCTGCTCGAGGAGCTGCTGCAGCTGGGGGAGCTTGGCCTTGATGGGGAGGCGGCCGCCTTTCCAGGGGGCGGGGGCCGTGTACTCGTTGATGAAGGCGTGGGTGGTGGGGGCGATGTGGTGGAGCTTGCGGAGGATGGTGAGGAGGGGGAGGACGTCGAGGGGGCTGGAGACGATGGGGGTGCCGGTGAGGAGGATCTGCTGGCGGGTGGTCTTGGCGATGCGGGTGACGGCTTTGGTGCGGCGGGTGGTGGGGGTCTTGAAGCGGTGGGCTTCGTCGACGATGAGGAGGTCGGCGTGCCAGGTGTCGAGGAGGGGGTCGAGGGTGCGGCGGCTGGCGACGATGGCGTCGGACGCGATGACGTAGCCGGTGTGGGGGAGGAGGGTGGGGTTTTTGGTGGCGGCGGTGATGGTGGTGATTTCGCCGTTGATGGCGGTGGCGTTGTTGGTACGGCGTGTTTCGGTTTCCCAATTGGTGACGAGGATTGGGGGGCAGATGATGAGGATTCGTTGTGCGTTGAGGAGTCGGGCGGCGAGGAGGGCTTGGATGGTCTTGCCGAGGCCGGGTTCGTCGGCGATGAGGGTGTGGCCGTCCCAGGCGGCGCGGCAGGCGCCGTGGAGTTGGTAGGGGAAGGGGGTGGGGGTGAAGGGCGGCGTGTTGGTCATTGGGGGTTGCTTCCGGTGTGGATCTCGCCGGTGCTCTTGTTGAGGTGGGAGACGGTGGTGGTGTTGAGGGTGGGTTGTGCACCGTCACGACCGTCACCGTCCCCCGTAAAGGGGGGACGGTGGGAGACGGTCGTTGGGAGACGGTCGGCACCGTCTCCGGGGAGACGGTCGGAGACGGTCGGGAGACGGTCGGAGGCGGTGGTGGAGAAGCTGCCCAGATCGCCTCGGTAGTCCTCGCTGAGGGCGTCGTTCGCGGACCGGTAGACCGCCGCGCTGCGGAACATGCGGGCGTTGCGGGGCCCCTCGGTCTCGGTGGCGTAGCCGCCCTCGATGAGGAGGTTGGTGGCCTCGGCGACGGTGGTCTCCTTCGCGGATGCACCGGTGTCGCGGTATGCCTTGTAGAGGGCGCGTCGTGAAATGGGTTCGCGCATCGTTTCGAGGATGCGGGAGATTTTCTCCATGACGCGGGTGGGGCGGAATGGCGTGTCATTGTCGCGGGCGTGGATTTCCCCGAATTCGGGGGGCTGCACGGTGACGCGGGTGGTGCCGTCCTCCGCTGTGGAGTCGACGCGTACGCGTGCGGCTTCCTGGGTGCGGTCGGTCTTGCGCCAGTCCCCGGCGTGGGCTCGGACCTGTCCGGGGCGGTCCTTGGCGACGCGGACGGTGAGGGATCCGTCGAGGCCTCGACCGAGGGCGGAGATGGGTTCGACGAGGTAGCCGGTGCCGTCGATGGCGGCCATCTTGGCTTGGCCGCCGATGGGGAATCGGCCGCGGCCTTCTGCGGACTTCACGACGTGGTCGACGAGGATGATGGCGGCGCCGGTGGCGCGGGCGATGCGGCGGGGGATGTCGCGCATCCAGGCGGTGATCTCGTCGTTGTCCATGGTGGAGCGTCCGGACAGTCCGAGGGCTTCGGTGACGCCGTCGAGGATGGCGAGGTTCCAGGGCTGGTTGAGGAGCTGCTGGAAGTCGGGGGCTTCGTGGAAGGTGGTGGGGGACGCTTCGGGGCGGACGTATGCGAAGCGGGTGGAGAGGAGTTGGGTGGTGGTGGCGCCGAGGGCGGTGAGGCGTCCGGTGACGTCGGGGGCGTCGGACTCGAAGTCGATGTAGAGGACGCGGCCGTCGGTGTGGAGGGTCTCGACGGTGGCGTGTTGGGCGATCCAGGACTTCCCGGATTCGGATTCGCCGTACACGGTGTGGACCTTGCCGGGGTAGAAGAGGGCGTGCCCGTCGGTGCGGGTCATGATCGTGGGGGTGGGGGGTGTGTAGGTGCCGTCGAGGATGCGGGTGAGGTCGAGGGGCCGCCAGGACGGGGTGGGGGTGTCCGCGGTGGGGGTAGTGGTGGTGGGGTCGAGGAGGCGGTCGAGGCTGGTCGGCGCCTCGAGCTCGACGGGGGCCGGGTCCGTGGTGTCGTCGACCGGGGCGGGCACGTCGTGCTCGACGGGGGCTGCTGTGGGGGTGGGGCGGGTGTCGATGAGGGAGGCGAGGTCGCGGGGGCCGTGGTCTTCGGCGCGTTCGATGGTGGTGGTGGGGTTGGCGTGGGAGGCCTGGGCGATCGCCCAGGCGAGGATGCCGCGCCATTCCTCGAGGGCCTGGTGGCCGGTGCGGGCGGTGCCTTGCTGGCCGTGGCCGGGGGTGGCGACGGCGTCGAGGAACACGGTGCGGAGTTCGGCTTCGGCGTGCCCGGCGGGGTAGTAGCCGGCGGCTGCTTCCTTGAGCATGCCGGTGAGGATGGAGATGGCTCGCTGGTGGCGGGAGTCGCCGGCGGTGATCGCCTTCTTGTAGGTGGCGATCATGGCGCGGGCTTTGCCGTGGTCGGTGCCCTGGTTGTGGAGGGTGATGAAGTCGCGGATGGTGGCGTCGGAGGCGACGTCGACGGGCCGGGTGGTGTCGGTGAGGAGGTCGCTGATGGTGGTGGGGAGTTCGGGGATGGTGCCGGTGCGGCCCCAGGTGTAGTGGCCGTCGGGGTCGGGGTCGGGGTGGGGTGTGGGGGCGACGATGATGACGCCGTTGGAGCCGCGGAGGTCGCCCCAGCCGTGGGGGAGTTGGCCGAGGCCGTTGCCGAGGGTGCGGCCGTGGGGCTGGCGGTAGATGTAGTGGCGGCGGGCTGCGTCGTTGCGGCGGGTGCGTTGGAAGGGGGCGGGGTGTTCGGTGAGGGCGTCGGTGAGGACGTCGGGGAGGTTGGCGGGGGTGTCGACGTCGATGACGATGGCGCCGGAGCGGCCGACGTGGAGGAAGATGCCTGCGTCGGTGTGGGTCATCCAGTAGTCGGCGATGACCTGGGGGTCGCGGGTGGTCTGGGACTGCCACTGGCGGCCGAGGATGGAGCCGGGGTGCTTGGTGCCGGGGCGGACGGGCCCGATGTGCCAGCCGTGCTTGGCGTAGGCGAAGGCGGCGGCCATGGTGTCGAGGCCGGTGATGTCGGGGATGGTGAGGGTGCCCGGGGTCGGGTCTGGGCTGGTCATGGTCACGTGGTCTCCAGGAAGTCGAGGAGGTCGAGCTGCTCGGGCTCGTCAGGTGTGCGGGCGGCTGCGTCTCGGAGGAGCGCGATGGTCGACTCCCATGCGTGGAGGCGTGCGGCCCAGCCGGGCCGGGTCTCGTCGCTCTCGTGGTAGCTGGGGTGCCACTGGTCGGCGCTCGTGGTGAGTCGGTGGGGGCGCATCCGGTCTCGCCATGCGTCGACGGCAGTGAGGGACTCGGACCAGGCGCGGATCTCCGGGAGCCGGGGGTCCTCGGCGATCGCCTTGTCGAGCTCGTCCCAGGTGATCGCGTTGCGGGGGTGCGCGTACCAGCCGCCCCACGTGTCCACGGACTCGTAGTGGAAGGCGTGGCGGGTCTTCTGGTACGCCCACGGCCTCGACATCGACGCCTTCACCTCACCGGTGCATGGGGGTCGGGTGCCGAGGATGGCCTCGAGCGTCCAGAAGGGCCCTTCGGCAAGACAGATCAGGCCGTCACGGATCCGGGTGGCGGTCATGACGCCACCCGGAGCAGCTGTTCCCGGTACGCGTCCGCGTCGTCGATCAGCTCGAGGAACCGGGCGATCTCGTCCCGCCGTCCACGCACCTCACCACGGGGCAGGTCGGAGGCGGCAAGCACCGCGTCACGGGCCTTGAGCTGGCGGCGAAGGAAGTCGAGGTCGTCGCCACGGGTGAGAGCCCGACGAACGCCCCAGTACTTCCGTGCCCGGTCCCGCTGATAGGCGGTGTTCGCAGCGCGGCACGCGTCGCACCGGCACTTGCCCCGCACGTACCGGGCGCGGGTCCCGTGGTTGGCGGTCACGGGGTGGCCTCGGCGTTGTAGCAGGTGTGGTGGACGGTGGTGACGTGGTAGTCGGTGCCGGCGAGGTGGAGGGTGGCGTGGTGGAGGTCGCGGTCGGTGCCGGGGATGGTGTAGGTGCCGCCGTCGACGGGGCCGCCGTTGAAGTTGACGTACTGGGCGCCGCGGTCGGTGGGGTCGGGTTCGGGCGGGGTGGGGCAGCGGTGGATGCTGTGGAGGAAGAGGTAGATGGTGACGATGAGGGCCCAGTAGGCGACGTCCCAGTGGCCGTTGATGGCGGCGAGGACGGTGGAGGTTCCCGCGTAGATGCCGGAGAGGATCCGGATGGCGAGGGTGAACTGGCGGCGGTTCATGCTTGGTCACCGCCGTCGCTGATGCGAGAGGTGTACGGATTGGTCGGGGAGCGGCGCATCCCGTTCTCGTCGGCCGGGCCGGCGATCGCCAAGGCGAGGGCGTCTCGGCCTTCGTTCCAGGCGGTCCGTGCGGCGTCGGTCTTCACCTTGCGGATGAAGCTGTCCCAGCGGGCAGAGGCCTCGGCTTCGGTGATCCCTTCCCATGCCTCGTCTGGGGCGGGCGTGGTCATAGCTCCGATCCACTCGGCACGGATCACGGCCTCGCTGATTGTGAAGGCGTCGGTGGTCATCGGTTCTCCTTCTCGGTGTGCTGTCCTGCGATCCGTCGGGCGCGGATCGCGGTGGTGCGGGCGGTCGTCCACCCGCACCGGCAGGTGACGGTCCAGACCCCGCGGGCGTAGGTGAGGCGGGGACGGTGGACGGTCACGGGGTGGCTCGGATCAGGCGGGCGCACTGCGCGTACGGGGTCGGGACGCCGTTGATGTAGGACTCGGCGACACGCCCCTCGATCCACTGGATCTCCACCTCGTCCCCGTGCCCGGAGCGGGACGTGAAGTAGGCGAAGAGGGTCACGGACAGGGGGCGGAGGTCCACGGCCCACCGGTTCTCGAGCGCGTCCGTGACGAGGCGGGGCAGCTGGCGGGGGATCATCGGTCGGCCCCCTCGCGTGCGAGGTCCTCGAGGTCTACGGGGAGGTCGAGGCCCTTCGCGATGGCGGTGATCGCGGCGAGGCGGTTCCGCTGGTGCTGCTCGTGCGCGAGCGCGAGGGTGGCGACGACCTGCAGGACGGGCGCTGCGGAGGCCGGGTAGCGCGTGCCGTCTTCGGCCAGCCCGGCCATGAACTCCGCGTACGGGTTCCCGGGGAGCGGGGTGGTCGTCTTCATCGCGTCCTTCGTGTAGGCCCGGAGGCGTGCGTAGGTGGTCGCCGCGCGGCGGCAGAAGTCGCACCGGCAGGAGGCGGACATCCGCTGCGTGCCGTGCACGTCCCCGGTGCGGCCCTTGCATGCGATGCAGGGGCAGAGGCCGCGGCGGCGGGTCCTCGTGTGGTGGCTCATGCCGCCCTCCGCTTCTCGATGGACACGAGGTTCCGGAGCTCCGTGAGGAACCGGTGCCCACCTCGACGGCGGAGCGCCTGCTCTGCTGCGGCCGGCGTCCAACCGACCCGGGGGAGCGCGAACTCGATGAGGACGCCTCCGTCGACGAGCCACTCGAGCTCCGCGATTCGCTCCTCCGTGGAGGTCCGGCGGGCCTCGTTCAGTGAGTGCCGCTGGGCGAGTTGCGCTGGCGTCATGCGGCGGCGCTCCGCGTGAGGAGGGTCGGGGCGGCGGGGAGGTCGGAGAGGTCGGCGACGCCGGCGAGGCGGCCTTGCTTTGCGACGGGGATCCGCATGGTCTCGTTGACCTTCACGCCGAGCTGCCGGAACAGGCCGGTGACGGACAGGTAGCCGTTCTTGGGGAGCTTGTAGGCGGCGGGGTCGTCGGGGGACGAGGCGACGATGCGGAGGAGGTACTCGTCGGCGTCCCATTCGAAGTGGACGGCGACGGGGGAGCCGAGCATCTCGACGAGTGCCTTGGACAGGGCGAGCTTCATGGACCCGTGTTGGGGGTGGGAAGAGAGGGTGATCTTGGGGCCTGCGGAGGGGGCCTTCTGGTAGGTCTTCGGCATCTTCGTGAACGCCATGGGGTGCTCCTTGTGGTGGTCGGGATGGTGGAGGGGTGCCCCGGCTCGGCCGTGACGCCGGTGCCCGCCTGCGCGGGGGCCGGGGCGAGGGGTCAGCCCTGCAGGGACTGGCGGAGGATCCCGACGACGTCGGCATCCAGGCCGAGCTGGGTGGCGATGGTGGCGTCGTCGAGGCCGAGCTGGATCAGCTGCCGGGCCTTGTCCTGCGCCGACTTCCCGCCATCGGCAGCCGGGGCGGGGGCGGCTTGCTGGACGGGGGCCGCGACGGGGGCCGCCGGCTCCTGTCCGGTGAGGCCGGTGAGGCCGGCGGTGCCCTCCGCGATCTCGTACTGGAACAGCTTCGGAGCGTTGAACCGGGGGTTCTTCTTCTCCCCGTCGCCGATGTACGTCGCGGTGAACATGTCGCCCTTGCGGGGGTTCCGGCCGAGGTTCTTCGCCGCCTGCCGGAACGCCTTCAGCTGGTCGCCCCAGCCCTTGATGTAGACGTTGCGGTGGCCGTCGTCGTCGGGGCCCGTGGAGTCGGCCGTCGCGAGGGTGATGACGATCTGCTCCTGGGCGCGGCCGTCGTCCCAGAAGGCGGGCTTGCCGGAGTCGTAGTCGTTGACCTGGCGGACGGCGATGTCGACGATCTCGCCGGTGTAGAGGTCGCCGGGCGCCTCGAACTTCGCGGTGGATCCGCCTCCGGCGAGGATGTCGTCGAGGGACGAGAGGGACGTGCTGGTCATGGTCAGGCTGCCTTTCGGTCGGGGGTGCTGCTGGTGAACCCGAACTCGGTGCCGAGTCGGGAGTTGGGGGTCCAGTCCGGGTAGCGGGGGCAGGAGAAGCACCCGTCTGCTCGCGGCTGGTTGCTGATCCACTGGTCGCGGGTCTCGTGGGAGATGGACGCGAGGGTGGTGAGGTTCGCGTGGAGCTGGTTCGCGTGCTCGAATGCGGCGAGGGCGAGGTCCCGGTCGTACGGCTCGGACCAGATGACGGCGCGGGCGAGGGACATTTCGTTGCGGGGCAGGTGGGCGACGGCGACGGTCTCCGGCATGTGGCCGGCGTTCTCCCAGCCGAGGCCGTAGAGGTGCGCCTGGATCCGGTAGACGGGCTTGGGGCCGGTCTTTGCGGTGCGGAGGGTCGCGGCGCCGACGATCTTGTGGTCGAGGACGGTGCCGGTGACGGTGTCGTACAGGTCGCAGGTGCCGGTGATGGCGTGTGCTCCGATGTGGCCGACGTACACCTTCTGCTCGACCTTCCAGCGGCGGCGGCCGCCGCTGGTGCTGCTGGTCTTGTTGTCGTCCTCGAAGATGCGGGCGAGTTCGGCGTGGACGGCGGTGCCGATGAACGGCAGCCAGGGGACGTCGCGTTCCTGTTCGGTCCAGCCGGCGAGCTTCGCGGCGAGGCAGTGGGTGCAGTCGGTGCCGATCTCGGAGGGGCCGATGAGCTTCTGCAGGGACCGGGGCTGGTGCCGGATCGCCTGCTCGATCGTCGACTGGTAGTCGGCGAGGGCGTTGGCCCCGGGGGTGTGGCCGAGGAGCTGCTCGAGGGTCGACATCAGGAGATCCGGACGGTGGGGGAGCCGGTGGTCTGGAAGTCGGCGAGGGTGAGCTGGCCGAGCTCGGCGGCGGCCTTCGCCTTGGCCGTGTCGATGGCCTGCTTGTACAGCTCGGGGTGCTGGATGACGGGGTAGGCGGCTTCGAGCTTCTTGGTGTCGAGTCGCTTGGCGCGGGTGACGGTGACCTTGTAGGCGCCGGCGTGGGTGGTGCCGTCGCCGGCGAGGTCGGCGATCTTGTCGTCGTACTCCTTGCGGAGGTCCTCGAGGTTCTTGATCTCCTCGGCGAGCTTGGCGCGGTGCATGGCGTACTGCTCGAGGTCGGCGGTCTGCTCGGGGGTGAGGTTGTTGATCATCGGTTCAGGTCCTTCTTGATGAGGTGGGCTTGCTCGGTGAGGAGGGCGATGGAGGTGGCGGTGGCGCCGAGGAGGATCACGGCCATGGCGGCGTGGATGATGAGGTCGGCGATGGCCTGGAGGGCGGTCATGCGGCGGCCCTCGCGGGGTGCAGTTGCTGGGGGTGTGCGCGGCGGAAGGCGATGCGGGCGCGGAGGATGTCGCGGCTGGGGCCGGTGGGGGTGTAGGCCTGCTCGACGGCGTCGTCGAGGGTGGTGCCGTCCCAGCCGAAGAGGGTGCGGTAGGCGAGGGTGAGGGGCTGGGCGGCGTTGAGGATCGGCTGGTCGATGCGGGCGGTGATGCCGGCCTGGATCTGGTTGCGGATCTGGGTGGTGGTCATGGCCGGGGCGTCTTCCTGTGGGTGGGGGAGTTGGTGGCGAGTGCGAGGGCGAGGTCTCGGAGTCGGCGGCGGGGGCCGCGGCGGCGAGCGGTGGGTGCCGTCATCGCTGCGTCAGCTCCTCGGTGAGGTGGGCGTGGAGCTCGGCGCTGGCCTTCTGCTCCTGCAGGTCGAGCGCCGTGGCGAGCTGCGTCTGGATGGCGGCGGAGAGGCGGGCCGCGTCGGTGAGGGACAGCTCGAGGTGGTGGTCGCCGGTCAGCTCGCCGTCGCCGGAGGTGAGGGGGTGGTCGAGGTCGAGGTGGATCGCGATGGACTTGCCGTCCTCGGCGAGCGCGGCGAGGGGCTCGTTGTCGGGGAGGTAGGCGAACAGCTCGGGGAGCGGGGTGGGGTCCTGCTGGGTCATGTCGGGGTCCCTTCGGTGTGCCGTGCCCTGGTCGGCTCGGCGGGGTGGTCGGGGTCAGGCTGCGGTCTTGCGCTGCGCGACTCGGGGTCGCGTGGCGGTGGACTCTTCGGGCGTGAAGAGAGTGCCGGGGAGGACCGACAGGCCCTCCTCGATGAGGGAGCCGACCTGCTTGGAGCAGGTGCGGGTCTCTCCGTTCACCAGCTTGTGGATGAACTGGCGCGAGACGCCGGCGTAGCGGCCGAGTCGCGCCTGGGAGAAGTCCTTGGCGTCCATGTAGCGGGCCAGGAGTTCGGCGTCGCGGAGCTTCATCCAGCGATCCCTTCTCGTGCGTCGTCGGGTGCGTTCCATGAGTCTGGCCTCCTCGTTCTTGGTTGTCAACTATTGATGGACTGAAGGTACACAGGTGGGTGACGTGGTGTCAACTAGTGACAGCGGTGTAGTTCGGCCGGTCGCAGGTCAGAACGGGGCGCGCGCCCCTTCTGGTTAGTTGACGCGGTTCGTGGGAAAGTGGGTCCACCACCAGGTGACACGGCGCGTCGCGCCACGTTGCACCACCGCCGAGCAGTTCAGGACTCTGTGCCCATGCACGCGTATCGAAGGTTCGTCCAGACCGAGATGGACAAGCGTGGCTGGACCGCGGCCGACCTCCAGAGGTCATCGGGGCTCACCAAGCAGAACCTCTCCCGGCTTCTCCGGGACGACCGCGAGCAGCTGCAGCAGCGGCCCGACGCCGCCACCGTCACGTCCCTCGCAGGCGCCTTCGGCGTCACCGAGAACGTCGTCCTCTCCCACGTCGCAGAAGCGATGGGACTGCCGACGACACGCGTGGAGGTGGCTGCCGCCGCTGACCTCAGCAACGAGGAACTGCTCCGCATCCTCGCGGAGCGCCTGAACGGAGGCGGCACCCATGAACGAACGACACCACCAGCCGAGCCCGACACGGCGCCGGCAGGCGACAACCTGGCGGATCGAACTGTCCCGCATGGCGCAACAAGCGCCCCGACGAAGGCGGACTTCGACCGTGCTGCGATGGTCGGCGTCTCCGACCTCGACCGCCTCGACGCCGAAGCCGCAGCACGCGGCGAAGAGTCACAGGACACAGAGGGCTGGCTCGAGCAGAGCTGACGTTCAGTACGAGACGAAGGGGTAGCTATGGCAAGAGGTAAGAGGCGGACTGTGCGAATCATGAAGGTCGTACGCACAGACACAGACTCCGGAAGCGTCGTGGCGGAAGAGTCCAGTGACTTCTGGCCGACGGTCCTCGACGCGTTGAGCTCCCGAGAGCCGGACCCGTACTTCGACTGGGAGCACAACGGCCACGACTACCGAGGACGAGTCAAGAGGGCGCTCGAGCCAATCCTCTACCTCGCCAAGCAGCGGAACGCAGACGACGCCCCGAGTCAGTGGGAGGGTGACGACGCGGTTCCGCTGTCAACGCCGATCCACGAGCCACTCTTCGTGCTCCCAATCCCCGCGACACCTGCAGTGGCAGTCATGGGAACGTCGGGGGCGGCAACACCTGTTGCGGTTGGTCGCTGGCTTACGGGATATCTCACGAGCGCGGTGAAGGGCGAGTCGATCGAACTCCATCCGGTCATCCGCCGCGACCAGGCCGAGACCCTCGAGCGGGCGATCACTGCGACCTCGCTCGAGCTCAGTGTTGACGCGGCTGAGTACGAGGCGAGGTCTTCCGGGCGAGTCGAACGGGGGCTCGCCTTGGCGGCGGAGGCGAACGAGGGCAGGGGCCGAGCAACCATTTCGCTCTCGATGGGACAAGGTCGCCACTCAGATGGGAGCGGAGAGTTCCTCGAGGCTGCTCGCGGCCTCTTCACAGATCCTGCTCTTAAGCGGGGGAAGGTGAGAGCGATCGTCCCGCACGGCGAACGGGGGCTCCGGGGTGAGATGCTCGACCTAGTCTCGCACCGGTTCACGTACAAGAAGATAACTGGGGATTCGACCACATCGCTGAGCGTCGCAACTGCATACCCCGCGCTGAGCGACGCGGTCTCGGACTTCAAGAAGACCCGCGAGTACGAGCTGCTTCGTCAGCGCTCCGACGTAGACTGACTCGAAGTCTCAGCGGCGGACCAGATCAGGTCGGAGGTGCTGGCGTGGATGAGTTCAGGGATGCCCTGCGGAAGCTTCGTGTGGTGCCCCGCGCGCTCATGAAGGCCACACGCGGCGCGTTGGAGGATCACCCTCACCTGGTTAACTGCGCGCTCTTCCTGCTCGTCCTCGGCGCCGTCTGGGTCTTCAATGGCGAGGATGGCCGAACGTTCGAGTTACTCAGGGGCGATGGCCTTGACCTGTCCTTGGGGATGCTGACCGTTGCTGGCATCATGGCCGGCTTCGTCGGAGTCGTAGTGGTGTTCGGTCTCCAAGCATCTGCACCGGTGTTCGTCAGATTCCGTGTCGCTGCAGGCCAAAGCCTCGGAAGGAACTGGTTAGTCCTGATCGCGACCGGCTTCCTGTCGACCGCCGCCGCCATGGCCGCAGCGGTCGCATACGCGGTAGGCGCCCTGCCGCTTGGCTTCGGGGCGTTGCTGCTCTCTGTCCTACTGAGCGTCCATGCCGCTCTTCGTATGCTCTGGCTCGTCCGTGTGCTGATCGAGGCTGTACGGCTGGACGACACCGAGAAGTTGAACCCCAGCAAAGTTGAGCCGGCCGCAAAAAGGTACACCCCGGCACCCTGACCTGTCGGCCCCAGCGCCTATGGTCTCGCCATGCGCGAGCACTGTCACCCGGCCCCGATCTACCACCCGTGGAGAGTCCTCGGCCGGCATTGGCCGCACGTTAACGTCAAGTACACCAGCGACCTCCCGCTAGGACGACTCGGCGACACCAACGGCCTCGACGAGATCCGCCTCCGCGACCGGCTCCTCCAGGTCGAACGGCGCTGCGCACTTACCCA
Source organism: Brachybacterium rhamnosum (assembly GCF_039526185.1). Taxonomy (NCBI): domain Bacteria; kingdom Bacillati; phylum Actinomycetota; class Actinomycetes; order Micrococcales; family Dermabacteraceae; genus Brachybacterium; species Brachybacterium rhamnosum. The sequence continues at coordinate 870,703 of NZ_BAAAIS010000003.1, read as the reverse complement.
CGAGCTCGTCCACCTCGAGCACGGCCACACCGGCGCCTGCAGCCCCGCCAACGAGGACGCCGTGAACCGCGAGACCGCGCGCCGCCTCATCACGTGGGACGCGCTCGTCCAAGCGCTCCGGTGGGCCCGCTCCGAGCGGGAACTCGCCGCGGAACTGTGGGTGACGATCCCGATCCTCCGCGCCCGAACCTCGAACCTCCACGCGGACGAGCTGCTCGAGCTAGCCCACGTCTTTCACGACGTCCACCACGACATGCCCCACCTGGAGAACCCCCATGGCTAGGAAACCTCGCGCCGTCGCCTACCTCCGCCAGTCCACCGCCCGCGACGAATCCATCAGCCTCGAGCTGCAGGAGACCGCGTGCCGCGACTACGCCCACCGGCAGGGCTACGACGTCGTCGCAGTCGAGGCAGACCCCGGCATCTCCGGCCGCACCTTCGCACGCCCCGGCGTGCAGGCCGTCATGGCGATGGTCGAACGAGGCGACGTCGACGTGATCCTCCTGTGGAAGTGGTCGCGCTGGTCGAGGAACCGCCTCGACTGGTACGTCGCCGCCGACAAGGCCCAGCATGCCGGCGGCCGCATCGAATCCGCCACCGAACCCATCGACACCTCAACCTCCATCGGGCGCCTGTCCCGCGGGATGATGATCGAGATCGCCGCGTTCGAATCCGACCGCGCCGGCGACCAGTGGCGCGAAGCGCACGAACGGCGCGTCCGCCAGGGACGCCCCCACCACGGCAAGAACCGCTTCGGGTACCGCTACGACCCAGTCCAGAAGCTCCACGTCCCCGACCCCGACACCGCCCCGATCGTGGAGGACCTCTACCAGCGGTACGTCGACGGCACGTCGATCTACCGGCTCGTGCAGTGGCTCAACCAGCAGGGCATCCCCACCGTCGAGCACGCCGGGAAGCGCGGCACCCACGCATGGTCCGAGTCCACGCTCCGCGGCACCCTCGACAACCCGTTCCCCACGGGCCGGTTCATCTACCGCGGCGAGATCGTCGACGGCGCCCACGAACCGATCGTCCCCCTCGACCTGTGGGAGGCGTACCGGCAGAAGCGGCAGCACCGCTCGAAGCGACCCCGCGCAGAAGCCTCCCAGTACCTCCTGTCCGGGCTGGTGCGCTGCAAGGCATGCGGGACCGTGATGACCGGGTGCCGGGCCACCGGTGGCGTGTCCTACTACCGGTGCGCGACCGGGTACACGTCCGGGAACCACACGGGCGGGTACGTCCGCTGCTCCACCATCGAGTCGGAAGTGAAGGCCGAGCTCCGCCGCCTCGCCTCCCGCATCGACAGGGCCGCCCAGGAGCGCGTCGAGGCGACGCGCGGCGCCCAGATGGCGGGGCCGTCTTTGTCGGTTCTTGAGGGGCGCCGGAAGCGGGTCACGACGTCGATGGCGAACTTGGCGCTGCAGGTCGCGGAAGGACTTCCCGGGGATGCGTACGAGGAGGCGTTGGCGGCGCTCGTCGCGAAGCGAGATGCCCTCGACGCGCAGATCGCGGCGGTGCGTGCTGCAGGGGCGGCGCCGGCGCCCGTGGGGGAGGGGGTGGTGGCGTTGCTGGAGGATTGGGAGGTGCTGCCGGTCGCTCACCGGAGAGAGATGCTGGGTCGCCTGTTCAGGGTGACGGTGGACTTCGACGCTGGGCGTCGGGTGGTCGTGCACCATCTGTAGTGTTTGCGTGGCCTCGCGAAGGAGGCGCTGCGCATGCGCCCCAGCCGCATCGTCGTGGGGGAGGTGCGCGAGGCGGAGGCGCTGGACATGCTCATCGCCCTCAACAGCGGCCTTCCCGGGCTCTGCACCCTGCACGCGAACTCCGCGCGGGACGCGGTCGCGAAGCTCTGCACGCTGCCGCTGCTCGCCGGGGAGAACGTCGCGAGCCGCTTCGTCGTCCCCACCGTCGCGAGCGCGATCGACATCGTCGTCCACCTCGACATGTTCGCCGACGGCCGCCGGCGGGTCCGCGAGATCGTGGGCCTCTCCGGGCGCGTCGAGGACGAGGTCATCGAGGTCTCCGACCTCTTCAGCGTCCAGGGCGACCGCCTCGTCCGCGGCGACGGGCACCCGCCGCACCCCGACCGCTTCGCCCGTGCCGACGTCGACCTCCGCGGGATCCTTGCGCCCGGGGAGGCGGCATGATCGACGGCGCCTTCGTCGGCCTCGTGCTGGGCCTCGGGCTGCTCGCGATCTGGTGGTCGCTGTGGGAGCAGGAGGGGTCCGCCGTGCGCCGCGGCCGGATCGGCGAGGTTCTCGACCGGCTCCGCGATGACCTCGTCGTCGTCGGCCTCGGGACGGTCCCGCCGATCGCGGTCCCCCTGCTGAGCGCCGGCCTCGGGCTGGTGGTCGCCGCGGCGCTGTGGGCGGTCTCCGGCGCGGTGGTCCCCTCGGTCACGATCGGCACCGCCTCGAGCGGCCTCCCGGTCCTGCTGCTGCGCTCCGCCGCGCGGCGTCGCGCCACCGCCCTGCGCGAGGTGTGGCCGGAGGCCGTCGACCACATCAACTCCGCCATCCGGGCGGGGCTCTCGCTGCCCGAGGCCCTCGTCCAACTCAGCCGCAAGGGCCCCGAGCAGCTGCGTCCCGCGTTCACCGAGTTCGGGCGGGACTACCAGGCCAGCGGTGACTTCGCGGCGAGCCTGGACCGGCTCAAGGTGCGCCTCGCGGATCCCGTCGGCGACCGCATCGTCGAGGCCCTGCGCATCACCCGCGACGTGGGCGGCACCGACCTGGGCGCGCTGCTGCGCACCCTCTCCGCCTTCCTGCGGGAGGACGCCCGCACCCGCTCGGAGATCGAGGCGCGCCAGTCCTGGACCGTGAACGCCGCGCGCCTCGCCCTCGTCGCCCCGTGGCTCGTGCTGGCCCTCATGGCGACGCGGCCCGAGGCCGCGCAGGCCTACGACTCGAGCGCGGGGCTCGTGATGATCCTCGGCGGCGCCGTCGTCTCCGTGATCGCCTACCGCGTCATGCTCGTCATCGCGCGGCTCCCTCAGGACGAGCGGGTGCTGCGATGACCGGGCCGAGCACCGTCGTCGCGGGAGCCCTGGTGGGCCTCATGCTCGGCGTCGGGCTGGTCCTCATCAGCGGGTTCCTTCCCTGGCTGCGACGCCGCGACCTCGCCGCGCGCGTCGACCCGTACCTGCGCCGCGCCGCGGGCAGCGCCCTGCTCGACGCCTCGCCCTCCTCCAGCCGCGCCCGCCTCGTGGTCGAGAACCTCCTGGGCCCCGTCGCCCAGCACGCGCTCGGCCTGCTCGAGCGGCTCACGGGAGGCGCGGAGCAGCTCGAGAAGCGGCTGCGCCTCGCGGGTCGGCGCAGCAGCGTGGACTCCTTCCGCATCGAGCAGGTGGTGTTCAGTGCGATCGGACTCGTGATCGGGCTCGGCGTCGCGCTCGCCGCGATCGGCCTGCGCGGGACGAGCCCCCTCATGGGTCTGCTCATCGTCGCGATCGGTGTGGTCCTCGGGGTCCTCCTGCGCGACTACCTGCTGACCATGGAGATCAAGCGCCGCGCCTCGCGCATGGCCCGGGAGTTCCCCACCGTCGCCGATCTCCTCGCGCTCGCCGTCGCGGCCGGCGAGAGCCCCATCGGGGCGATGGAGCGGGTCGCCCGCTCCTCGACCGGTGCGCTGCCGGACGAGTTCGCGGCGACCGTCGCGGACATCCACGCCGGGACCGGCGTCGCCCCGGCGCTCGCGGCGCTCGGCACGCGCACCCCGCTCACGGCACTCGCCCGGTTCGGTGAGGGCGTCTCCGTCGCCATCGAGCGCGGCACCCCGCTCGCGGACGTGCTCCGCGCCCAGGCGCAGGACGCGCGGGAGTCCGCCAAGCGGGACCTCATGGAGACCGCCGGCCGCCGTGAGGTGGTCATGCTCGTCCCCGTCGTGTTCCTGGTCCTGCCGCTCGTCATCGTCTTCGCGATCTTCCCCGGCCTCGCCGTCCTGGAGATCGCGCTGTGAGGCGCTCCGCGCCGTCCTGTCCCACCCCGCCCCACCGTCCCTGCATCGCACGCACACCGAATCGTCCGAGGAGGACACCATGACCGTGCACCGCACCCACCTCGCCCGCCCGAAGCCGCCGGTCCACCGCCGGCTGCTCGCCGCTCTCGCCTCCCGCCTCGGCTCCGAGCGCGGGGACGTCCCCGGCTGGGTCCTCATCACCCTGATGACCGCCGGGATCGTCATCGCCCTGTGGGCCGTGGCGAGCGACCAGATCGTGCAGATCTTCGAGAACGCGATGGCGCCGTTCCTCGGCGGCTCGCTCTGAGCTGTCCCGGCCCGTCCTGACACCCCGCACGACCAGACCGGAGAGGAGGTCCTCGTCGATGACGCGTCCATCAGACCTGTCCCCGGCGTCTCGTCCGGCGCCGCGCCCGACGGCGGTGGCGACGGCGACCGGAGCCTCCGCACGCGCACGGTCGACCCGCCTCGACCGACTGCGGGACCGGCTCGCCTCGGAACGGGGCTCCGCCGTCGCCGAGTTCCCGATGGTCGCGGCGCTGATCATCGTCATCGCCCTCACGATCGTGCAGGCGGCGATGCTGCTGCACACGCGCAACACGCTCACCGACGCGGCCGTCCAGGGCGCGCACCGGGCGGCGCTCGTGGGCGCCACCCCGGAGGACGGTGCGCTTCGGGCGGAGCGGCTGATCGCCGAGCGCTTCGGCTCCGGATACGACGCGCATGCCGTGGCCTCCCAGGACGCCGACGGCCTCGTGACCGTCGAGGTCGAGGCGACGCTCCCGCTCGTGGGATTGCTGGGTCCCGAGGCCTCCCTGCACGTCGAGGGGCGCGCCCTGGACGAGGAGTCCTGGTGAGCGGGCGGCCGGTCCCGCGACGGCGGCGGGGACCCGGCGCCGAGCTCCGCCTCGCCACTGGCCGCCACCTCCCGGCGGGCGCGCGGCGCGGCGTCCGGACCGCCGGGCCCGCGGGGGAGGACGGCAACGCCCTCGTGGAGTTCGTCGTGCTCGGCGTCGCGCTCCTGATCCCGACCCTGTACCTCGTGCTGACCCTCGGCTCGGTGCAGTCCGCGGTGTTCGCGGCGGACGTCGTCGCCCGCGACGCCGCCCGCATCCACGCCGTCGAGGAGGATCCGGGCACGGCCCGGGACCGCGCCGCCCGGCACACCCGGCTCGTGCTCGAGGACTTCGGCCTCGAGGCCCAGGACGTCGTGACGATCTCCTGCACCGAGGATCCCTGCTCGACCCCCGGCGGCCTCGTCACCGCGCAGGTGCGGATCCCCGTGCCGGTGCCGGGCCTCGGACCCTTCCTCGGCGGTGGGGGACCGGTCGCCGTGAGCGCTACCCATGCCGTGCCCGTGGACCGCTATCGGACGCCGAACGGATGAGCGCCGTGCCCCGTCCCGTGCATCGCGCCCGCCCCCACGGTCCCAGACCGCGCTCCCTGCGCGCGGCGATCCGCGCGAGCGACGGATCGATGACCGTCCTCACCACCGGGGTGCTCGTCGTGATCCTGCTGGTGATGGCCGTGGGCGCCGCGATCACCGGGATGCACCTCGAGCGCAACGAGCTGCAGTCCGCGGCCGACTCGATCGCGCTCGCCGCTGCCCAGGGAGTGGACATGGAGGAGATCTACACGGCCGGCGACTCCTCCCCGATCACGGAGTCCTCGGCCCGGGCCGCCGCGGAGGAGCAGCTCTCCCGCTACCCGCTGGACACCACCCGCACCCACGACATCGGGCTCGACGACGTGAGCGTGGAGGCGGATGGCACCGTGCGCATCGTCCTCTCCGCGCGCACGGACCCGCCGCTGGCCGGATGGTTCACGCGCCGGAGCGGCACCTCGATCCCGCTCCATGTCGAGGGCGAGTCGCGCGCCCGCTGATCGGGACGGGCGCACCCGCCCGCCGACCCCGGCACCGACCGATGGGCAGGATGCGCGCGCCCGGCTCACGCCCCTCCCGACCCGTGGCCGCACGTCGACCCCGGTGAGCGCCGTCGACTAGCGTGCGTGCAGCACGCGCCGCAGAGCCGCCGCCCGCAGCGCCCGTCCCGCCCGCACCACCCGGAGACCCGCCGATGACGCCGTCGCACCCGAGAACCGCTCCTTCCCCGCACCCGGGAGCCTCGGCATGACGGCCGTCCTGCTCGCCCCGGACAAGTTCAAGGGCTCCCTCACCGCCGCGCAGGTCGCGGCCGCCCTCGCCCGCGGGATCACGGCGACATCTCCCGGAGCCTCGCTCGCGAGCTGCCCGATCGCGGACGGCGGCGACGGCACGGTCGACGCTGCGATCGCCGCCGGCGCCGAGGAGCGCACGACGTGGATCACCGGGCCCACGGGCGAGCCGCGCGAGGGGACCTGGGCCCTCGACGGGGACGTCGCCGTGCTCGAGCTCGCGAGCGCCGTGGGCCTCGCGGCGCTCCCGGGCGGGCACCTCGCCCCGCGCGCCGCCTCGACCCGCGGGCTCGGGGAGCTGATCCACGCGGCCGTCGGCGCCGGAGCCCGCACGATCGTCGTGGGTCTCGGCGGGAGCGCCTCGACCGATGCCGGCGCGGGACTGCTCCAGGCCCTCGGCGCGGGACTGCTCACCGCCGGCGGCGAGCCGATCGCCCCGGGTCTCGCCGGGCTCGAGCAGCTCGCGCAGGCGGACGTCGCCCCGGCCCTCGCCGCCCTCGACGGCGTGACCCTGATCGCCGCGAACGACGTCGCGAACCCCCTGCTCGGCCCCGAGGGCGCGGCCGCGGTGTACGGCCCGCAGAAGGGCCTGGACGAGGACGGTGTGCGCGAGGCGGAGGCGATCCTCACGAGCGCGGCCGCGCTCCTGGACTCCGAGGGTGGGCACGCGCGCGCCGCCGGCGCCGGGGCTGCCGGGGGGACCGGCTTCGCCCTGCTGCTGCTCGGGGCGACCCAGCGCTCCGGGGCGGACGTCGTCCTCGAGCTCGCCGGCTTCGACCAGCGCCTCGCCGGCGCCGATCTCGTGGTGACGGGGGAGGGGAAGCTCGACGAGCAGACCCTGCACGGCAAGGGGCCCGCGGAGGTCGCCCGCCGCGCCGTCGCCGCCGGGATCCCGGTGTGGGCGGTCGCTGGCGCCGTCACCCTCGGCGCGGAACAGCTCGAGCAGGCCGGGATCAGTCGTGCCCTGGACCTCGTCTCCCGCGCGGGCGGCGTCGAGGACGCGATCGCCCGCGGCGAGGAGCTGCTGGAGGCGATCGGGCAGGAGATCGGGCAGGCGATCGAGGCGGGTCACGTCCGTGAGATGGGACGCCCCGCGGCCGCCGCTCCCGGCGATCCCGCAGGCCCGCCCGCGACCCTGCCGTAGACTCCCTCCTCGTGGCTTCCATCGACTTCTCCGAAGAGATCCCCCATCTGCGCTCGACGCTCTCGTCGATCGAGCAGGTGACGGACATCGACGCCCTCGACGAGAAGATCGCGGGGCTCGAGAAGCAGGCCTCCGCGCCGGATCTCTGGGACGACGTCGAGAACGCCCAGAAGGTCTCCGCCGCCCTCTCCCACGCGCAGGCCGAGCGTCGCCGCATCTCCGAGCTGGACAGCCGCATCGAGGACCTCGAGGTCATGGTGGAGCTCGCCGCGGAGGAGGACGACGAGGACACCCTCGCCGAGGCGGAGTCCGAGTACCGCTCGATCAAGAAGTCCCTCGACGAGCTCGAGGTGCGCACCCTGCTCGCCGGCGAGTACGACGAGCGCAACGCGGTCGTGACGATCCGCGCGGGCGCCGGGGGCGTCGACGCGGCGGACTTCGCCGAGATGCTCCTGCGCATGTACGTGCGCTGGGCGGAGCGCCACGGCTACCCGACCAAGATCATGGACACCTCCTACGCGGAGGAGGCGGGCCTGAAGTCAGTCACCTTCGAGGTCTCCGCGCCCTTCGCCTACGGCACCCTCTCCGTCGAGGGCGGCACCCACCGCCTCGTGCGCATCAGCCCCTTCGACAACCAGGGCCGCCGCCAGACCTCCTTCGCGGCGGTCGAGGTCATCCCGCTCATCGAGTCCACCGACTCCGTGGAGATCCCGGAGAACGAGCTCAAGGTGGACGTGTTCCGCTCCTCGGGCCCCGGCGGCCAGAGCGTCAACACGACCGACTCGGCCGTGCGCATGACCCACCTCCCCACCGGCATCGTGGTCTCGATGCAGGACGAGAAGTCGCAGATCCAGAACCGCGCCGCGGCGCTGCGGGTCATGCAGTCCCGCCTGCTGCTGCTGAAGAAGGCCGAGGAGGCCGCGGAGCGCAAGGAGCTCGCGGGTGACGTGAAGGCCAGCTGGGGCGACCAGATGCGCTCCTACGTGCTGAACCCGTACCAGATGGTCAAGGACCTCCGCACCGAGTACCAGGAGGGCAACCCCTCCTCGGTGTTCGACGGCGAGATCGACGAGTTCATCGACGCCGGCATCCGCTGGCGCGCCGGGCAGAACCGCTCCGAGGACTGATCCCCGGGGCGGACCACCCCGCCGCCCGCCGCTCCTGCGGGCCGCCGCGCCTCCGCCCCGATCAGGTTTGACCAGGTCTTGACCTCGATCCGGGCGGGCCGTGCGGCGTGCCGCCCCGCGCGCCTTCTACCCTGGAACGGCACGACGCCCCCGATGTGACAGGCACCGATCCCCTCCCGTGATCCGTTTCGACAACGTCACCAAGACGTACCTGCGCGGTCAGAGCCCCGCGGTGGAGAACCTCGACATCGAGTTCGCCCGCGGGGAGTTCGTATTCCTCGTCGGCGCCTCCGGCTCGGGGAAGTCCACCCTCATGCGGATGGTCCTCAAGGAGGTCGCGCCCACGCGCGGCTCCGTCCACGTGGCCGGCAAGGACCTCGCCCGGATCCCCTCGTGGCGCGTGCCTGCGCTGCGCCGCGACATCGGCATGGTGTTCCAGGACTTCCGGCTCCTGCCCTCGAAGACGGCCTACCAGAACATCGAGTTCGCGCTCGCGGTGATCGGCACGCCCCGCAAGGTGGTGCGGCGCCTGGTCCCCGAGATGCTCGAGATGGTGGGCCTGGAGGACAAGGGCCGCCGCCTCCCGCACGAGCTCTCCGGCGGTGAGCAGCAGCGCGTCGCGATCGCCCGCGCCTACGTCAACCGGCCCTCGATCCTGCTGGCCGACGAGCCCACCGGCAACCTCGACCCGGCCACCGCGGAGGGCATCCTGGACCTGCTCGCCGAGATCAACGAGCGCGGGACGACGGTCGTCATGGCCACACACGACCGCGCCGCCGTGAACCGCATGCGCCGCCGCGTCGTCGAGATGGTGGGTGGCGTGGTCGTGCGCGACGAGGAGGGCGGCGGCTACGAGTCCGCCGTCGAGGACAGCGTCATCTCGGGCCATGCGGAGGACGGCGAGTCGGTGACCGCCGCCGGCACCGCCGACCCGGCCGATCCCACGCGGCCGTCGGACCCGACGCCCGCTCCCGACGGCGCCGAGAGCGCCGATCGCGCCGGCCGTGATCACGTCGACGAGGTCCGAGCCTCCGAGGACGTCCTCGAGGAGGACCTCATCGACGAGCGCGAGGCCCAGCACCTGGACGCCGACGACGCCGCCTTCGCCGAGGACGAGGAGGACCACCGATGAGGGCGCGCTACATCCTCGGGGAGATCCTCACCGGGCTCTGGCGCAACGTCGCCATGGTGATCTCCGTGGTCATCGTGACCGCCGTGTCCCTCTCCTTCGTGGGCGCCGGTCTGCTGATGCAGAAGCAGATCATGGACATGAAGTCCACGCTCGTCGAGCAGTCGCAGGTGACGATCTACCTGTGCTCCCCGCACTCGACCGCCGCCTCGTGCGCCGGGGGAGCGGCGAGCGACGCCCAGATCGAGGAGGTGCGCACTGCCCTCGAGGGCGACGTGCTCTCCCCGTACGTCGAGTCCTACGAGGAGCGGTCGCAGGAGGAGGCGCTGGAGATCTACCAGGACCAGTTCTCCGGCGAGGGGTTCGTCTCGAACTTCACCGCCGCGGACATGCCCGTCTCCTTCCACCTCACGCTCAAGGACGCGGAGCAGTCCGCTGCGGTCGTGGAGTTCTTCCAGGGCAGGGACGGCGTCGACGAGGTCACCGATCTCCTGAGCGCCTTCGCCCCGTTCATCGACGTGCTGAACCAGTCCACGCTCTTCGCCCTCGGGCTCGCGGTGCTCATGCTCATCGCGGCCGCGCTGCTGGTCGCCACCACGATCCGCATGTCCGTCGCGGGCAGGCGGCGGGAGATCGCGATCATGCGCCTCGTGGGCGCGTCCAACGTCTTCATCCGTGCCCCGTTCCTGCTCGAGGGGGCGGTCGCCGCGATCATCGGCGGCGTCATCGCCTCGGGCATGCTCTGGCTGGGCCTGCACTACATCGTCGAGGACTGGCTGACACCGACCCTCGGCGCGGAGCTCATCACCATCACGACCGGGGACCTGCTGTGGGCCGCGCCGATCCTCGTGGTCCTCGGCGCCGTGCTCGCGATCGGCGCCTCCGTGGTGTCCCTGAACCGCTACCTGAAGGTGTGAGCATGAGGCCCTCCGCGCTGCGCCGCCCGCTGACCGTGCTCGCCGCAGCGGCCCTGCTCATGGGGCCGCTGCTCACCGCGCCGGCGGCCCTCGCCGAGGGCTCCAAGGACGACAAGATCGCCGAGCGCGCCTCGGTCGACCAGCAGCTCGAGGACCTCCGCATCGAGCTGAGCGACGTCGACGACGACCTCGCCCAGACCTACCTCGACCTCGCGGAGACCGAGCTGCTGATCCCGCAGGCGCAGCAGGATCTCGACGACGCCCAGGCGGAGCTCGAGGCGGCGCGCCAGGAGGACCAGCAGACCGGTGACCGGCTCGAGGCGGCTCAGGAGGAGGAGCGTGAGCTCTCCGGCGAGGTCGACACCGGGCAGCAGGAGGTCGACTCCTCCGACGAGGAGCTCAAGCAGGTCGCGATCGAGGCCTACAAGGGCGGCGGGCTGCCCAGCCCGGCGAGCGTGTACCTCGACAGCGCGACCCCGCAGGACGCGGTGGACCGCTCGATGAACTATCGCCTCACCCTGGCCTCCCAGGGCAGCCGTCTGGACTCGCTGCGCACCGATCAGGCGCTCACCGAGAACTCCGCGGACCGCCTCACCGCCGTGCGCGAGGAGATCGACGACCTCAAGCAGCAGTCCGAGGACGCCGTCCAGCGCACGGAGGACGCGGAGCAGAAGGCCTCCGACGCGAAGTCCTCCCTCGACGACCTCTACGCCCAGCAGACCCAGCAGCGCGACGACCTCGAGGCGAAGAAGAAGAAGTACCAGGACCAGGAGGGCGATCTCGAGGACCGCGGCAGCACGCTCGACGACGAGATCGCCGAGCTCGCCCGCCAGGAGAAGGAGCGCGAGCAGGCGGCGGCCGCGTCCACGCCGGCGCCCTCGGGCGGGGACAGCGGCGGCTCGAGCTCCGCGAAGGGCGGCTGGATCCGGCCCGTGGACTCGCGCATGAACTCGAACTTCGGCTGGCGCTACCACCCGATCTACCACACGCGGAAGCTGCACGCGGGCGTCGACTTCCCTGTCGCCTGCGGCACCCCCGTGAAGGCGGCGCACGACGGTCGCGTCCTCGCGACGACCTCCAACCACAGCGCCGGCAACAAGCTGATCCTCAGCCACGGCATCTCCGGCGGCAAGGTCATCACGACCTCGTACCACCACCTGCAGAGCTTCGCGGTGAGCACGGGACAGTCGGTCAAGGCCGGCCAGACCGTCGCCTACGTCGGCACGACCGGATCCTCGACGGGCTGCCATCTGCACTTCGAGGTGCACGAGGACGGCAACGCCGTGGACCCCGCCGGCTACGTGTGACCGTCCGCCCCGTACGCGGCGGCCCGGGGTAGGCCGGCGGCGGGTGGTGACGTCCGCCCAGGGCGCAGGAAAACGGCTCGTCGCACGGCGCGTCGCCGCGTAGGCTGGGGTGTCCGTCCGCCGCACGAAGGGTGCGGCACACCGCGGGCGAGCGACAGGAGGACTCCATGGCGAAGAAGACCGACAAGGGCCGGGCGGCGACCGACGACGGCCCCGTCAAGAAGCTCATCGCCTCCAACAAGCGCGCCCGCCACGACTACTTCATCGACGACACCTGGGAAGCGGGCATCGTGCTGACCGGCACCGAGGTGAAGTCGCTGCGCGACCGCGGCGCCTCGCTGGTCGACGGCTACTGCTTCATCGAGGGCGGCGAGGTGTGGATGGAGGCCGTCCACATCGCCCCGTACGTCAAGGGCACGTGGACCAACCACGCCGCGCGCCGCAAGCGCAAGCTCCTCCTGCACAAGCGGGAGATCCTCAAGCTCGCCGGCAAGTCCAGCGAGAAGGGCTACACGATCGTGCCGCTCGAGATCTACTTCCTCGGCTCCCACGCGAAGGTCAGCATCGGCCTCGCGCGCGGCAAGAAGGAATGGGACAAGCGGCAGACCCTCCGCGAGCAGCAGGACATGCGCGAGGCGCAGCGCGCCATGCGCCAGCGCGAGCTGGTCTGACGCCGCTCAGAGGCCGAGCTCGAGGCGACGCACCGCGCGGCGGCTCGCGTCCACGAGGTCCTCGTCGTCCGCGGCGAGGTGCTCCCGCATCATGAGCGCGCGCCGGGCGTCCTCGAGCGCGCTCGTGCGCAGCCGCTCCGCCGCCCTGGGTCGCTCCCGGCCGAGCTCCGCCCGCGCATGCTCGAAGCGGCTGAGCGCCCGCTGGTGGAACACCGCGGCGAGCACGGAGAGCGAGGAGGGCGTCGTCGGGTCCTCGAGACCGGTCTCCTCGGCGGCGAGGTCGAACTGCTCGTCCGCCGGGAGGAAGGCGCCCTGCCACTGCAGCACCTGCGCGTAGCGGGCGCGGCGCACGGCCCGCACGAGCGGGGGCAGTGCCGTGTCCTCGAGCCCTCGCCGGCCGGCGGCGGCCGCCTCGTCGAGCCGGCCCAGCATCCGCAGATAGGCGACGGTCCGCGGATCCTCGGGGTGCGCATCGCACCACGCGGCGAGGGTGGCGGGATCCTCGACCACCTCGCGCAGGGTGGACTCGTCGATGGTCACCGGTACGCCCTCGGCGAGGAATCCGCTCATCGCCGCATCATCCCGCCGCGGGCGCCGCGAGGTCCAGGGTGAGCCGCTTCGCCGTGAGCTGACGGATATCCGCTGGGCAGCGAGGCCGAGGGGGAGTAGACTCGTCCTCGCTCCCGGGGACCGCGTGCGGCTGCCGGGGACGGGTTGCTTGACAACAGAAGAGTGAGTGCAGGGACGGCCCGAGGGCCGTCACCTACGTGCTGCAACCCACGCAAGGGGACGATCGGTTTCGACGGTAGTTGTCCTGCGAGGGGAAGCGGGCCGAGAACCCGGAGTCAACTCGTTAATGTCCTCCGGAAACCCATAAGTGCCGAAACCAAGCGCACTGACTTCGCTCTCGCTGCCTGATTCAGCGTGAGCAGTCTGGAACCCCGGGCTTGCTCCTGACCCGGATCGTTCCATCATCAAAGGAGCCACTGCTGCCGACCTTCGTCATCGAGGTCGGGTGAACACCTCAGAGTGACTGAGTCCGTCGACGACGTGTCCGTGTGATCGTCGGGACTGAGAAAACGCCTTCACGGACTGCGCCCGGAGAAGCCCTGGCTTCGCACTATCGGACGCGGGTTCGATTCCCGCCGTCTCCACGACTGCACTCACCGACGAAGGCCCCTCACCTGCGCAGCCGCGCGGGGGAGGGGCCTTTCTCGTGCCCGCAGGTCGTCGAGGAGAGGCCTTCACAGGCGCTCCGAGGCCCCGCCGGAGTTGCCGGGAGTTGCCCCTGGCAAGGGTTGGCAACGGATGCAGGGAGGACTGCAACGAGCCCCAGGATCGGCGCCGGGGCCGTACCGCAGAGGCCTCGTTCTCCCGCGCAGCAGTCGAAGCCGCGGCCACCGCGGCCCGCCGCCGGCGCTCCACGCGGCCCATGAAAGGAGACATCGATGTCTCAGCTCCACGACACCGCCGAGCTCACCGGCTCCGGCGCCCCGACCCCCAGCCGCGGCGCGCCCGGCGCGGCCCCGCCCGGGCGCGGTCGCACGGTCGCCGCGCTCGGCTTCTCGCAGGCCGTCGACAACTCCGAGTCCGGCCTCATCAACGTCTTCTTCCCGCTGATCCGCACGGCCTTCGGCCTCGACTACGGCGCGCTCGGCATGCTCACCGCGATCCCGCGCCTCGCGCGCATGCTCTTCGGCCCGTTCTGGGCGATGATGGCGGACCGCTTCGGCCGCAAGAGGATCCTCTTCCTCGTCACGGGTGTCTGGGGTCTGTGGACGGTGCTCGCGGGCTTCGCCCCCAACTACACCGTGCTCGTGGTGCTCTTCGCGATCTCCGCGATCGGCACCGTCGCCTCGGAGCCGATCCTCAACGGCCTGCTGCCGGACATCTTCGCGAAGTCGGAGCGCGGGAAGGCCTACGGGCTCGTGCGCGGGATCGGCGGCGGCGTCGGCATCGTCATGGGCCCGGCGATCGGCATGTTCGGCGCGAACCCCGACGGCTGGCGCTACGCAATGTGGGCCATGGGCGGCGTCTCCATCCTCTCCGGCATCCTCATCCTGCTGTGGGTGCCGAGCACCCGCGGCGTCTCCTCCGCGCTCATCAGCGCGGACCCCGATTCCGGCACCTTCTCCTTCTCCGACGCGCTGAAGCTGTTCCGGATCCCGACCATCGCGCTCACGGTCGCGATGATCCCCCTCGTGACCTCGGTGGCCGTGATCCCGTTCTTCTCGACGTTCCTGGTCGACGTGCGTCACTACTCGGTGCCCGAGTCGACGGTCATCATGGCCGTGTACTCGCTGGGCACGATGTTCTCCGCGTTCCTGGGCGGCTACCTGGGGGACCTCTTCGACAAGCGCTTCGGGGCTAAGGGCCGGGTCATGCTCATGCAGATCTACCTGGTCACCTTCGCGATCACCGTCGCGCTCACCACCCAGCTGCCCTTCGAGAACCGTCCGTTCGTGTACGGCTCGGCGCTCGTGATGGGTCTCGTGTTCTCGATCGGGTTCTCCGGCTGCGTGCTGCCGATGATCTCCACCGTCGTCCCGCTGCAGCTGAGCGCCACCGCCTTCGCGTTCCTGTTCTCCTTCGTCCAGGGCGGCATCGCGGCGCTGTTCTCGATGTTCGCCGGCAACATCGCCGACGCGATCGGCCTGGGCGGCACCTTCCTGTGGTTCATGACGGTGCCCTACCTGCTGAACGCCGTCCTGTGGTTCGGCTTCTACAAGGTGTACCCGCGGGACCGCGCCAAGCAGGACGCCCGCACCGCCGCGGTGCTCGACGGCGCGATCTGATCCCTCACCCGTCGGAGGGAGCAGGGGCGCGGCCGCCTATCGTGGCCCGGTGACCTCGGATCCCGTCCCTCCGCCTCCGTCGGCCCCGCTGCCTGTCAGTCCGTCGACCGTCAGCCCGCCGCCCGCCGACCTCCCTGTCGACGAGCGGCGGGTCCGGCGTCTGCTGGGGGAGCTGGACCTCGAGCCCGGCGTCGAGCGCGCGTCGCTGCAGCTGCGCATCGGGCCCGCGCCGCTCGGTGAGGGATGGGACAACGTGCTCTGGCCCGTGGGGAAGCACCGGCCAGTGGGGGAGGAGCGGCCCGAGCGGGGGCATCGGCAGCAGGCCGGGGCCGACGGCCGACCGGTCGTGCTGCGGGTCGTCCGACGGGATGCGGCGCGGCCGCTGCTCATGCGCGAGGCGATCGTGCTGCGCCTGCTGAACGGTGCCGGGCCGCTGCCGATGCGCATCCCTGATCTGCTCGGAACGCACCCCGAAGCGCTGCTGGTGACCTGGACGTCCGGGGAGGTCGCCGCCTCGGCGCCGTCCCCGCAGCAGGAGCGGGCCGCCGTGGCGCTCGCGGAGATGCTCGGCGCCGTGCACTCCCTCCCCATCACCGCGCCCCTCGAGCGGAACCCCGTGCGGGGTGTGCCGCTCGCGACCCGGGCCGCGGCCTTCGCGCACGATCTCGACCGCGCGGAGCTCCCCGCTCGGGCCCGCGACGAGGCCCGCCGTCGCTGGGAGCGCGGGCTCGACGCCTCGACCTGGACGGGCCCGGACCTGCTGCTCCACGGGGACCCGCACCCGGGGAACCTCGTGGTCCCGGAGGCCGGCACCGAGCCGCCCGTGCTCATCGACTGGGGTGATGCGACCCCCGGGGACCCCGCGAGCGACCTGGGCGCCCTGCTGCTCCACCGCCCGGATGCGGCGATCCTCGCGCGCTACCGCGCGGCGGCCACCTGGCCGGGCATCGAGGACGAGGCCCGATGGGCGGCGCTCGCCGAGCGGGCAGGCGCGTGGTCCGTGCGGCTCGCCCTGGCCATGGTCACCGCCTACCCGGCAGAGCACCCGCTGGGTGGGGCGGGGCATCGTCTGCTCGACGCCTGATCAGCGTCCCGCCTCGTCCCGGGCTGCACCGGGCGCCGGATCACGCGCGTCACCGGACGGGCCGGCGCCGTCCCGGATCAGCGTGGCCAGCTCCTCCGGGGTCCGGCCGTGGACCTCGAGGGTCTTCTCCCCGTCGCGCGGCGGCACGGCCCGCTCGCGCGAGGCGCGCTCCAGGACCGCCTCGACCTGCTCGTCCGAGGCGCCGAGGAGGTCGTCGCCCGCGAGCATCGGCCCCTCGCCCCCGCGTCGGCGCAGCGCCCGCTCCCGCAGGGCGCCGGGCTCGTCGTCCAGCCGCACGACCCGCACCGGGGCGCCGGGCAGCGCCGCACGGACCTGCGCCGGCCGGACCGGGAACGGCGCGGTGACGACGAGCTCCTGCATCCCCGCCCCGACGAGCACAGCGGCGACGGCCGCGAGCACGTCCAGACCGAGCGCGGGATCCTGCCAGGCCTCTGCGGAGACGGGCTCTGCGGAGACGGCCTCCGCGGCGTCGGACCCGTCGCCGCCGTCGGAGCTCCGGAAGGAGAGCTGGGCGAGATCGAGGAACCCGGTGGGGCGTCCCTGCGCCCAGCCGCCGCTCGCGAGGGACCTGGCGACGCTCGAGGCGCCCGCGCAGCGCGGCCCGGTCACACACAGCACCGGTGTTTTGAGCGCATCGTGCTCCGCGCGCCGCTCCCGGTCGCTGGGTGCGTGGTCGGCGAGCCGTCCTCCGGGCGCCTCCCCCTCTCCGGGCGGGGCGGATCCCGCCGCCGTCGCCAGGTGCTCCTGGACCGCGGCGGCCGCCTGTGCCTCGTCGACGCCGTCGACCGGGAGACCGGTCCAGTCGGGGTGCCGCCGCCGGGACTCGGCGCTGCCGGTCGCGACGGTCTCCTCGACCATGGACGGTCCCCATCCGCGTCCCTGCAGCCGTGCGTGCAGCGTCTCCGGCTCCGCGGTCAGCCACAGCGAGCGGGTGCGGCCCGGTGCGGTCTGCGGCGGCGGTGCGACGGGATCGGCGACCCCGGAGACCAGGAGCAGGCGGGTGCCACGCTCGCGGTGGACGGCGGCGAGCGCGATCAGGGCGCGTTCCTTGAGCGCCCAGCGGTCGTCGTCGCCCTCCGGCGCGGGGTAGAGCATGCCGAGCTGATCGATGTCCACGTACCCGACCGACGGGCGGGCCGAGGACCTCTCCTGCGCGATCCTCTGCGCGAGCGTCGACTTCCCGGCCCCGGGCGGTCCTGCGAGCCTGATCACGTCCATGCGCAGGACCGTATGTGCGGCCCGGGCACCGGGGCGAGCGAGTGTCGGGTGTTCTCGTGCGGACGGACCGTCAGCCTTGCACGGCGGCGCGGGCGGCGACGAAGGCGCGCACCGCGGCCTCGACGTCCTGTTCGGTGTGCGCGGCGGAGAGCTGCACACGGATCCGCGCCTTCCCCTGCGGGACGACCGGGTAGGAGAAGGCGGTGACGAAGACGCCCTGCTCGAGCATGGCGTCGGCCATGCGTCCGGCGAGCGCCGCGTCGCCCAGCATGACGGGCACGATCGCGTGCTCGCCGGGGAGCAGGTCGAAGCCCTCCTCCGTCATCCGGGTCCGGAACAGCTCCGCGTTGCGGAAGAGGGTCGCCCGCAGCTCGGCGCTGCCCTCGACGAGCTCGAGCGCCTGCAGGGTCGCCGCGGTGATCGAGGGGGCGAGGGAGTTGGAGAACAGGTAGGGGCGGCCCTTCTGCCGCAGCAGCGCGACGATCTCGGCGCGGCCGGAGACGTAGCCGCCGCTCGCCCCGCCGAGGGCCTTGCCGAAGGTGCCGGTGTAGAGGTCCACGCGGTCGGAGACGCCGAAGTGCTCGGGCGTGCCCGCGCCGGTGGCGCCCATGAAGCCCACGGCGTGGGAGTCGTCGACCATGACCAGGGCGCCGAACTCCTCGGCGAGGTCGCAGATCCCGGGGAGCGGGGCGAGGTAGCCGTCCATCGAGAACACGCCGTCGGTGACGATCACGATGCGGCGGGCGGGCGCGCCGTCGTTCTGGGTGCGGGTCGCCTCGAGCTGGGTGCGGAGGTCCGCGAGGTCGGCGTTCGCGTAGCGGTAGCGCACGGCCTTGGACAGCCGGATCCCGTCGATGAGGGAGGCGTGGTTCAGGGCGTCGGAGACGATCGCGTCCTCCCGGCCGAACAGCGGCTCGAAGACCGCGCCGTTCGCGTCGAAGCACGAGGAGAACAGGATCGTGTCCTCGGTGCCGAGGAAGGCGCTGAGCGCCTGCTCGAGCTCGAGGTGGAGATCCTGGGTGCCGCAGATGAAGCGCACGGAGGCCATGCCGAAGCCGCGCTCGTCGAGCGCCCGCTTCGCCGTGTCGACGAGGCGGGGGTCGTCGGCCAGGCCCAGGTAGTTGTTGGCGCAGAAGTTCAGCACCTCGGCGCCGTCGCGGCCGGCGGGCCCGGCGGTGATCCGGCCGGCCTGGGGCGTGGTGATGACGCGCTCGTGCTTGAAGGTGCCGGCCTCCTCGATCGCGGTGAGCTCGGCGGTCAGCTGGTCCTTGAGGTCGGTGTACACGGGGGTCCTTCCGGGGTGGCGGTGACGGGGATGGGCGCGGGGCGGGTCAGTCCGAGTGCTCCCAGTCCAGGAGCACCTTGCCGCCGCTGCCGGAGCGGGCCACGTCGTACGCCTCCTCCCAGCGGGCGGCGGGGAGGACGTGGGAGACGGTCGCGAGGACCCGTTCGCGCAGCACGGGGGAGGTGGAGATCATGGCGCTCATCGCGTTCCAGGTCTCGTACATCTCGCGGCCGTAGATGCCCTGCAGCGTGAGCATGTGGGTGATGACGGTGGTCCAGTCGAGCTCGAAGTGCCGGGCCGGCAGTCCGAGCAGGGCGATCTTCCCGCCGTGGTTCATCGTCGCGATCATGCCCTGCAGGGCGGAGGGCTGGCCGGAGATCTCCAGGCCCACGTCGAAGCCCTCCTTGAGGCCCAGGTCCAGCTTCGCCCGGTCGACGGTGGTCGTCGCGACGTTCAGGGCGAGGTCCACCCCGGCGGCGCGCGCCATCTCGAGGCGGTGCTCGTGGACGTCGGTGACGGCGATGAAGCGGGCCCCGGCGTGGCGGGCGACCGCGGCGGCCATGAGGCCGATGGGTCCGGCGCCGGTGATGAGCACGTCCTCGCCGACGAGCGGGAACTTCAGCGCCGTGTGCACGGCGTTGCCGAAGGGGTCGAAGAGGGCGCCGAGCTCGGGGGAGATGAGGTCGGTGCGGCCCTCGTGCTCGTGGACCCAGACGTTGAGGTAGGGGATCGCGACGTACTCGGCGAAGGCGCCGTCGCGCTGCACGCCGACGCTGCGGGTGCGGATGCACATCTGCTTGCGGCCGGCGCGGCAGTTGCGGCAGGTCCCGCACACGACGTGCCCCTCGCCGGAGACGCGATCGCCCATGCGCACGTCGCCGGCCTCGGCGCCGACCTCGACCACCTCGCCGTAGAACTCGTGGCCGGGGGTGAAGGGCACCGTGTCGCACATGGCGCGGGCGGAGTCGTCCCAGTCCTGGATGTGCAGGTCGGTGCCGCAGATCCCGGCGCGCAGCACCCGGATGAGGACGTCGTGGGGGCCGCACGCGGGCCGGGGCAGCTCGACGAGCTCGAGGCCCGCGGCGGGGGAGGTCTTGCGCAGTGCGCGCATGGGGGGCTGGGACATGGGTGGTCTCCGTGGCTCCATCGCTCGGGGTGCGCCGGGGTCTCCGGACGCGGGGCACGAGTCTAGGGGCCGGGCCGCAGGAGCGCGGGGCTTCGCACCGTCCTGCGGGGCGGAGGGAATCCCCGTGACCGTCCCGGTCGTCGGCCCGTAGAATCGATCCGCCATGACCACGCCCGCCCTGCGCATCCAGTACCCCGCGGACCTCCCCGTCTCCCAGCGCCGCGACGACATCGTCGAGGCGCTGCGCGAGCACCAGGTCGTCGTCGTCGCCGGCGAGACCGGCTCCGGCAAGACCACGCAGATCCCCAAGATGCTGCTCGAGATGGGCCTGGGGGCGGAGGGCCGCCTCGTCGGCCACACGCAGCCGCGACGGATCGCGGCGCGCTCCGTCGCGAGCCGGATCGCGAGCGAGCTCGGTGAGACCCTCGGCGAGGGGACCGTCGGCTACCAGGTCCGCTTCACGAAGCAGACCGCCAAGGGCGCGCGGCTGAAGCTCATGACGGACGGCATCCTGCTCGCGGAGATCGGCCGCGACCGCCTGCTGCGCCGCTACGACGCGATCATCATCGACGAGGCGCACGAGCGCTCGCTGAACATCGACGTCATCCTCGGCTACCTCCGCCAGATCCTCCCCGAGCGGCCCGACCTCAAGGTCGTCATCACCTCCGCGACCATCGACCCGGAGCGCTTCGCGGAGCACTTCGCCGCGACCCTTCCCTCCGGAGAGCGGGTCCCCGCACCGATCATCGAGGTCTCCGGGCGCACCTTCCCCGTCGAGGTCCGCTACCGCCCGCTCGTGCTCGAGCCCGACCTCGAGGAGGACGACGAGCTCGAGGACGTCCACTCCGTCGAGCGCGACCTCACCCAGGCCGTCCTCGACGCGGTCGACGAGCTCGCGGCGGAAGGTCCCGGCGACATGCTCGTCTTCCTCCCGGGGGAGCGGGAGATCCGCGAGATCTCCGACGCCCTCACCGCGCACCTCGCCCGCGGCACCCGCGGCCGAGCCGCCCTGCCCGTCGAGGTGCTGCCGCTGTTCGGCCGGCTCTCCGCCCAGGACCAGCAGAAGATCTTCTCACCGCCCTCGGCGGGCACCTACCGCCGCGTCATCCTCTCCACGAACGTCGCCGAGACCTCGCTGACGGTCCCCGGCATCACCTACGTCATCGACTCGGGCCTCGCCCGCATCTCCCGCTACTCCCAGCGCACCAAGGTCCAGCGCCTGCCCATCGAGCCCGTCTCGCAGGCGAGCGCGAACCAGCGCTCGGGCCGCTCCGGCCGCACCCACGCCGGCATCGCCGTGCGCCTGTACTCCGAGGAGGACTTCGAGGGTCGCCCCGAGTTCACCGAGCCGGAGATCCTGCGCACCTCCCTCGCCTCCGTCGTGCTGCTCATGACCTCCCTGGGCCTCGGCGACGTCGAGTCCTTCCCCTTCGTCGAGCCGCCCGCGAGCCGCGCGATCATCGACGGCGTGCGCCTGCTCGAGGAGCTCGGCGCGATCGAGGACGACCCGCGCTCGCCGGGCGGCCGCCGCCTCACCCGCGTGGGCCGCACCCTCGCCCGCTTCCCGCTGGACCCGCGGATGGCGCGCATGCTCATCGAGGCGGACCGCCTGGGCGCCCTGCGCGAGGCCCTCGTCATCGTCGCCGCCCTCTCCATCCAGGACCCGCGGGAGCGGCCGCTCGGCCAGGAGCAGCAGGCCCGGGAGAAGCACAAGCGCTTCGAGGACGAGACGAGCGACTTCCTCGCCCTGCTGAACCTCTGGAACCACCTCAAGGAGCGCCGCGACGAGCTCTCCTCCTCCGCCTTCCGGCGCGAGGTGCGCCAGGAGTTCCTGCACTACCTGCGGATCCGCGAGTGGTGGGACCTGCACGCCCAGCTGCGGGACATGGCCAAGGACGCCGGGCTCTCCGCGAACGACACCCCGGCCTCCCCGGCCGCGATCCACCAGTCGCTGCTCGCCGGGCTGCTCAGCCACGTCGGCCTCTACGACGACCGCACCCGCGAGTACTCCGGCGCCCGCGGCGCCCGCTTCGCCCTGTGGCCCGGCTCCGCCCTCGCCAAGAAGCGGCCCGAGCTGGTCATGGTCGCCGAGCTCGTGGAGACGTCCCGGCTGTGGGGGCGCACGGCCGCCCGCATCGACGCCGGCTTTGCGGAGGAGGTCGGCGCGCACGTGCTCAAGCGCTCCTACTCCGCCCCGCACTGGTCCTCGAAGCAGGCGAGCGCCATGGCCCACGAGAAGGTCACGCTCTACGGCGTGCCGCTCGTCGCGGATAGGGTCGTCGGCTACGGCCGCGTGGACCCCGAGGCCGCGCGCGACATCTTCCTGCAGAACGCCCTGGTCGAGGGGGACTGGCGCACCCGCCACCACTTCTTCCGCGACAACCGGGCGCTCGTCGCCGAGCTCGAGGAGCTCGAGGCGAAGACCCGCCGGCGGGATCTGCTCGTCTCCGACGAGCAGGTGTTCGGCTTCTACGACGCCCGGATCCCGCGCGAGGTCGTCTCCGGCCGGCACTTCGACTCCTGGTGGAAGAAGCAGCGCCACGAGACGCCGGACCTGCTCACCCTCACCCAGAAGGACCTGCTCGCGGCGGAGGACGACGTCGCCGAGACCCTGCTCGCCGAGTTCCCCGACGTCTGGGTGCAGGGGGACCTCACCCTCCCGCTCAGCTACTCCTTCGGCGAGGTCGGCGCGAAGGGCGCCGACGGCGTCACCGCGACCGTGCCGCTCGCCGTGCTCAACCGGCTCGAGCCTCGCGGCTTCGACTGGCTCGTGCCAGGCATGCGCGAGGAGCTCGTCACCGAGCTGATCCGCTCCCTTCCCAAGCCCATCCGCCGCCACCTCGTGCCCGCCCCCGAGCGGGCGAGGACGGTCGCCGCGACCCTCCACGACGACGACCCCGACGCCGGTGAGCCCTTCCTCGAGGCGGTCGCCGACGAGCTCGTGGGCCTGCCCGGCGTGCCCGACGACCTCGGCCTCTACGGCCCCGAGTTCGACACGGCGAAGCTGCCGCCGCACCTGCGCATGCACTTCCGGGTCGTGGACGCGAAGGGTCGCCAGATCGGCGCCGGGGACGACCTCGCGGCGCTCAAGACGCAGCTCAAAGCCCGGATCGACACGACCGTCTCCACCCAGGGCGACGACCTCGCCCGCACCGACCTGCCCGGCTTCCCTGAGGCCGGGGTGCCGCGCACGCACGTCTCCCGCACGGGCGGGCTCACCGTCACCGGCTATCCGGCGCTCGTCGCCCGCCGCGGGCAGGACGGCCGTTTGCAGCGCGTGGACCTCGCCGTGCTCGCCACCGCGGACGAGCAGGCGCTCGCCCACCGCGAGGGCGTCGTCGCGCTCGTGGACCGGGCCGTCGGCACGGACCTCCAGGGCGTGCTGAACGCCCTCCCGAACCCCACCAAGCTCGCCGTCGCCGGCTCCCCGTACGCGAGCACCGCCGCGCTGCTCGAGGACGCCTCGCGCGCCGCGATCTCCGCGCTCGTGGGGGAGGGGGACGTGCGCGAGCGCGCCGCCTTCGACGCGCTCGTCGCCGAGGTCCGCGCCCGGCACGACGAGCTCGCCGCCCAGGCGGTGAAGGACGCCGCCGCCGCGCTCGCGGTGAACGGGAAGCTCCAGAAGGAGCTCTCCCGGGTGCCCTCGCTGTCGGTGCTCGGCCAGCTCACCCGGGTGCGCGAGCACGCCGCCTCGCTGCTGGGGGACGGCTTCGTCTCCCGCACCGGGGTGGAGCGCCTGGGCGATCTACGCCGCTACCTCGAGGCGGATCGCCTGCGGCTGCAGAAGCTCGCCGAGAACCCGCGCCGCGACGAGCAGCTCGACGGGCAGCTGCGGATGGCCGAGGAGCACTGGCACGCCGTGCGCGGCCGCCTCTCGCCGCGCCGCCGGCGCGAGGCCGACGTGCTCGAGATCGACCGGATGCTCGAGGAGTACCGGGTGAGCCTGTTCGCCCAGACCCTCGGCACCGCGATGACCGTCTCCGACAAGCGGATCCGCAGCGCCATCGCGGCGCT
The DNA here is from genome assembly GCF_039526185.1 of Brachybacterium rhamnosum. Lineage (NCBI taxonomy): Bacteria > Bacillati > Actinomycetota > Actinomycetes > Micrococcales > Dermabacteraceae > Brachybacterium > Brachybacterium rhamnosum. The sequence goes on along the minus strand of NZ_BAAAIS010000003.1, from coordinate 846,733 downwards.
CTGAGGACGGCGCGGCGGCGCTCCGAGCGGTGCCGTCCGCGTGGTCGGGCGCACATCCCGGGGACGTCGGAGCGTGCTCGCGCTCACGGGACGCGCCCGGTGGTCGAACTTTTGCCGTCGGATCCTCGGCGCGGGAGCTGCGGAGCGGCTCCGGCCCCGGTCGCGCCCGGTTCCCGGGCGGTCACCGGCGACGATGCCCTGACAGGCAGGTGTCCGAAACGCCGTCAAGGACGGTCAAGGATCGTCATGCGTCGGCAAAACGGCACTCCGGCGAGGCGGACTTTCCCGGTGTGATCCGCGAAACCCCTGTTCACAGCGCTGCGAGCGGTCCGTACCGTCGATCGGACTCCCACCGGGGCGCGGTCGGCCCATCTCCTGGCCCGCAGCCCCGGTCCGCCGCCGGGTCCCCGGCCGCGGATCCGACCGCGTCCTCCGGGGCGCCCCGCCCGAAGGTGCTCTCCCGTATGACCGTCTCCCGCCGCCACCTGCTCCGCGCCGCCCCGCTGGGCCTCGCCGCCGTCTCCGTCCCCACGTTCGCCGCGACCGCGCTCGCCGCCCCGTCGGCCCCCGCCGAGGCCTCCGACGAGTGGACCGAGGAGTTCCTGACGCGCGCCGAGAACCGCGAGTACTTCGCGCTGGACGACATGGACGACTGGCAGACCGACAACGCGCGCTTCGTCATCGCGGTGTGCAAGGGCCACGGCATCAGCGCCCACGGCGCCCAGATCGTCCTCGCGACCGCGATCGTCGAGGCGTGGCTGTACAACTACGAGCCGGCCGTCGACCTCGACTCCGGCGGCATGTTCCAGCAGCGCCCCTCCATGGGCTGGGGCACCGCGGAGCAGGTCCGCCACAAGAAGCGCGCGATCGACGCTTTCCTGGGCCTCGGCGACCACTCGGAGGCCCCCGGCCTGCTCGACGTGGCCCCCGACTACGAGAGCTGGGACGTGGGCAGCGCCGCGCAGGCCGTGCAGGCCAGCGCCTTCCCCGAGCGCTACCAGGAGCAGGCCGAGGCCGCCGCGGCGATCTGGGACCGCTACCAGTCCGAGGTCGATCCGTACACCGACTGACGAACCCGCCGCGGGGCGGTGCTCGCCACCGCCCCGCGCTCGTTAGGCTGTGCCTCATGTCACCGTCGCCGTCTGTCAGCTACTCCATCACGATCCGCCTCGAGTTCGAGGCCCGCTCCGCCGCGGTCAGCGACATCACCAGTCGCCTCGAGCAGGGCGGGGCCACGGTCACCGCACTGGACGTCTCCGCCTCGGGCCCCGAGCGCATGCGCGCGGACATCACCGTGCTCACCGCCGGCCACGACCATGCGATGCAGGTCGTGGAGTCCCTCAAGGACCTCTCCGGGGTGGAGCTCGGCAAGGTCTCCGATCGCACCTTCCTCGCCCACCTGGGCGGCAAGCTCACCGTCGAGTCGAAGCTGCCGATCCGCCACCGCGACGACCTCTCGATGATCTACACCCCGGGCGTGGCCCGCGTGGTCAAGGCCATCGCGGAGAACCCCGAGGACGCCCGTCGCCTCACCATCAAGCGCAACACCGTCGCGGTCGTCACCGACGGCTCCGCGATCCTGGGCCTGGGCGACCTCGGCCCGCTCGCCGCGATGCCGGTCATGGAGGGCAAGGCCGCCCTCTTCAAGCGCTTCGCGAACATCGACGCCTTCCCGATCTGCCTGGACGCCCACTCGGTGGACGAGATCGTCTCCCACGTCAAGGCGATCGCCCCGGTCTTCGCGGGCATCAACCTCGAGGACATCTCCGCCCCGCGCTGCTTCGAGATCGAGGACCGCCTGCGCGCGGAGCTCGACATCCCCGTCTTCCACGACGACCAGCACGGCACCGCGATCGTGGTCGTGGCCGCGCTGCGCAACGCGCTGCGGGTCGTCGAGAAGGACATCGCGACCGCCCGCATCGTGCTCTCCGGCGCGGGCGCCGCGGGCACCGCGATCCTGCGCCTGCTGCGCGCCGCGGGCGCCCGGGACGTCGTCGTCACGGACATCCACGGGATCGTCCACGAGCGGCGCGAGCAGCTCGAGGGCCGCCTGCCGTGGATCGCGGAGGTCACCAACCCCCGCGAGCTCACGGGCACGCTCTCCGACGCCATCCGCGACGCGGACGTCTTCATCGGCGTGAGCGCCGGCAACATCCTCTCGGCCGAGGACGTCGCGACGATGGCGGAGCGCTCGATCGTGTTCGCGATGGCGAACCCGACCCCGGAGATCGACCCGGCGGAGGCCGCCAAGCACGCGGAGGTCGTCGCGACCGGCCGCAGCGACTTCGCCAACCAGATCAACAACGTGCTCGCCTTCCCGGGCGTGTTCCGCGGGCTGCTGGACGCGCACGCCACGAAGGTCAGCGACCGGATGCTGCTCGCCGCCGCGAAGGCCCTCGCCGACGTCGTCTCGGCCGACGAGCTCAACCCCACCTACATCGTCCCGAGCGTCTTCCACGACGGGGTGACCAAGGCGGTCGCGAGCGCGGTCGAGGAGGTCGCCCGCGAGGAGGCCGGCACGGTGGACACGATCACGGGCGCCATGCGGCCGGTCTACGCGGACGAGATCGTCCTCGAGCGCTGAGCGTGCGCGGCCGCCGGCCGCGCCCCGGGCGTGACCCGGATCAGGCCCGCGGGCCGTCGACGGCGAGCTCCGTCTCGTCCTCGGCGGCCCGTCGCCGTCCCCGCGCCCGCCGCCGCTCGAGGGACCAGGCGGTCACGCCGCCGCCCACGCCGATCACCCCGGCGAGGAGGTCGAGCGGATCGGCGGAGCGCCCGGGCATGAGCGCCCCCTGCAGGATCTCCACGAGCGCCGCCTCGAGGACCACGGCGATCGCGACCCAGCCGATCGGGAAGCGGCGGCGCGAGGCGAGCAGGCGGCCGATCGCCCACACGGTGAGCGCCATGACGAGCAGGTGCCAGAGCTTGTCCATCCCCGGCACGCCGACCCCGGGGGTGCCCTCGGGCAGCGAGGGCAGGAAGAAGCCGATGTTGAGGACGAGGGCGAGCGCCGCGACCGCGATCCGGGCGGCGGGGGAGCCGCCGGCGCGGCGCACCTCGGCGGGGACACGGGAGAGGAACGCCGCCGCTCGCGCGGGGATCGTCGGGGGCAGGTCCGTCCCGGTGCTCATGCCCCGCATCGTCCCACCGCCGCTCCCTGACAGCGCGGAGGCGGGGCCGCTAGGCTCGGGGGGGTCCGCCCGCGCCATCGCCCCAGGGAGCCGTCATGTCCTCCACCTCCGACCCGTCGCGCACCGACCCCTACGCCGATCAGCCCGGCTCCGGCTCGACGGCCGTGCTCGACCGCCAGAAGCAGGCCCAGGAGCAGGAGACCGACGGCGGCGACCACGACCGCTTCGCCCACTACGTGCGCAAGGACAAGATCACCCAGGCGGCCCTCGACGGCACGCCCGTGATCGCCCTCTGCGGCAAGGTGTGGGTGCCCGGCCGCGACCCGAACAAGTACCCGGTCTGCCCGGAGTGCAAGGAGATCTACGAGGGCCTGCGCGAGCCCGCCGACGGCGGCGACGGCAAGGGCGGCAAGGGCGGGGGGAAGGGCGGCGGCTTCCGCGGCTTCTTCGGCAGCCGCCGCTGATCCTCGCATCGGCCCCGCGGGCCCGTGCCCGTCCCGACCGGGGAGGGTGCGGGCCCGCGTCCGTGACGACGCGCCGGGGCGACTTCCTCACATCGTCCCTGCAGGGGGTTCGTCGGCCCGCGACGGTACGGTGGACGGCGTTGTGACGACTCCTTCCCTCTTCTCCGCGAGCGACCCGCGCCACCCCTCCGAGGCGGCCGCGCGATCGCTGTCCCCGGCCTACCCCGAGCGCGCCGCGTGGGGCACCGCCACCAAGCTCCGCGCCTGGCAGGCGGAGGCCCTCGAGCTCTACCGCAGCAGGTCCCCCAAGGACTTCATGGCGGTCGCGACGCCCGGCGCCGGCAAGACGACCTTCGCCCTGCAGATCGCCGCCGGCCTGCTGCAGGAGGGGACCGTCCGCCGGATCACGGTGGTCGCCCCGACCGAGCACCTCAAGACCCAGTGGGCCGACGCCGCCGCCCGCGTGGGCATCTCCCTGGACCCGAACTTCTCGAACGCCCAGGGCCGCCACGGCGCCCACTACCAGGGCGTCGCGCTCACCTATGCGCAGGTGGGCATGCATCCGGCGCTGCACCGGGCACGCACCGAGGCGGACCGCACCCTCGTGATCCTCGACGAGATCCACCACGCGGGCGACTCCCGCACCTGGGGCGACGGCGTGCGCGACGCCTTCGACCCGGCCGTGCGACGGCTCTCGCTCACGGGAACGCCGTTCCGCTCCGACGACTCGCAGATCCCCTTCGTCACCTACGAGGAGGACGGCGAGGGCTTCCTGCGCTCGAAGGCGGACTACACCTACGGCTACGGCGAGGCGCTCAAGGACCACGTCGTGCGCCCCGTGCTGTTCATGACCTACTCCGGGCGCATGCACTGGCGCACGAAGACCGGCGACGAGGTCTCCGCGCAGCTCGGCGCGCTCGAGACGAAGGACATCACCCAGCAGGCCTGGCGCACCGCGCTCGACCCCAAGGGCGACTGGATCCAGACGGTGCTCGCCGCCGCCGACCGCCGCCTCACCGAGGTGCGCCGGCACGTGGCCGATGCCGGCGGCCTCGTCATCGCGACGGACCAGAAGGCGGCCCGCGCGTACGCCGCGACCCTGCACGACATCACCGGCGAGCAGCCCACCGTGGTGCTCTCCGACGACGCCGGCGCGGGCGCCCGCATCGAGGCGTTCTCCGCCTCGAAGGCCCGCTGGATGGTCGCGGTCCGCATGGTCTCCGAGGGCGTCGACGTGCCGCGGCTCTCCGTGGGCGTCTATGCGACCTCGACCGCGACGCCCATGTTCTTCGCGCAGGCCGTGGGGCGCTTCGTGCGCTCGCGGACCCGCGGCGAGACCGCGAGCGTCTTCCTGCCGACGGTGCCGATCCTCATGGCACACGCCGCCGCGATGGAGGCCGAGCGGGACCACGTGCTGGACCGTCGGCCCGCGGAGGGCGACGCGGAGACCGGCCTCGACGAGTCCCTCATCGAGCAGGCGAACCGGTCCGAGCAGGCCTCCGACCAGCTCGAGATGTCCTTCGAGGCGCTCGAGTCGAAGGCGTCCTTCGACCGGGTGCTGTTCGACGGCGGCGAGTACGGCTCCGGCGGCGTCGAGGGCAGCGAGGACGAGCAGGACTTCCTGGGGATCCCGGGCCTGCTGGACGCGGACCAGATGCGCACCGTCCTCCAGCAGCACCAGGCGGATCAGCAGGAGCGGCTGCGGCGCGCGGGCGGCTCCCGCGCCGAGGAGCGGCAGGTGCCGGTCGTGGACCACCGTCGGCTCATGGAGCTGCGCAAGGAGCTCAGCTCGCTCGTGGGCGCCTGGTCGCGCAAGTCCGGCACGCCCCACGGCTCCGTGCACAGCGCGCTGCGCTCCCGCACCGGCGGCCCCGCCGTCGCCCAGGCGAGCGCGGAGCAGATCCAGGCGCGGATCGACCTGCTGCGCGGCTGGTTCGTGGGCCGGAAGTAGTCCCCGGGCGGACCGGCCGGGCTCGGTCGGGCTCGATGCCGGGCCGCCGTCGGCCCCGGGGCTGCCGTCAGCCCAGGGCGCGGGCGGCCTGGGCGCCGTCGGTCAGGGTCGGGATCGCGATCGGCCCGTCGGGGCCGTCCTCCGGCCGCAGGCAGAGCTCCGCGAGCGAGGAGGCGTGCCGCTCCCGCCCGTGCTCGAGCGCCTCGACGGGGGAGAGGTCCCAGACCCGGTGCCCGCCCTGCAGCAGCGGCACCTGGAGCGGCCGCAGCCGCGTGCGCGCCCACTCCGCGGGGGCCTGCGAGGCGAGCAGCTGCGCGGTGAGCTCCCGCTCGAACTCCGCGACCTCCGCCTCTCCGGGGAGCACGAGCTCCGCCCGCGCGCGGTCGCCCACGAGGAGCCGGTAGGCGCTCTTGCCGGCGCCGAGGGTCTGCTTCTCCGCGGAGCGCTTGCCGACCGGGTGCATGGCGCCGTCGGCCCCCTCGCGCTCGACGAGCTTGAACACGAAGCCGGGAGCTGGGTGGCCGCCCCCGGTGACGAGCCGCGTGCCGATCCCGTAGCCGTCGATCGGGGCGCCGGCGAGCTCGTCGAGCCGGTGCTCGTCCAGGTCGCTCGTCGCGGTGATGCGGGTCGACGTCGCGCCGAGGGAGTCCAGCAGCGCGCGGACCTCCCGCGCCTGCGCCCCGAGGTCGCCCGAGTCCAGGCGCACGGCGCCCAGCTCCGGTCCGGCGATGCCGACGGCGGTGCGGACGGCCTGCTCGACGTCGTAGGTGTCCACGAGCACCGTCGTCCCCGCGCCCTGGGACGCGATCTGCGCGCGGAACGCCTCCTCCTCGGTGTCGAAGAGCAGGGTGAAGGCGTGCGCGGAGGTCCCCGCGACGGGGATCCGGTAGTGGGCCCCCGCGGCGAGGTTCGAGGTCGAGGCGAAGCCCACGAGGTAGGCGGCGCGGGCGGCGGCGATCGCGGCGTCCTCGTGGACCCGGCGCCCGCCCATCTCGATGCAGGGACGGCCGCGGGCGGCGGTGATCATCCGCGAGCCCGCGGAGGCGACGCCGGAGTCGTGGTTGAGGATCGAGAGCACGACGGTCTCGAGCATGACGGCGTCCGCGAAGGTGCCCTCGATGCGCAGGACGGGGGAGCCCTCGAAGAACAGCTCGCCCTCGGCATAGCCGTGCACGTCACCGGTGAAGCGGTAGTCGGCGAGGAAGGCGAGGGTGTCCTCGTCGAGCACGCCGGTGCGCCGCAGGTAGCGGAGGTCCGCCTCGTCGAAGCGGAAGTCGGCGATCGCGCGGAGCACCCGGTCCGTGCCCGCGAGCACGCCGTAGCGACGGCCCTCGGGGAGGGAGCGGGTGAAGACCTCGAACACGCAGGCGCGCTCCGCGCTGCCCGCCTCGCGGGCGGCGCGGAGCATCGTCAGCTCGTACAGGTCGGTGAGCAGGGAGGAGGTCACGGTCCCACCGTAATGTGTACGGCCACCTCCGGCGCAGGCGCGCCACGTAGTATCGCCTGTGCCTTCCCCCGTCCCGTCAGGAGATGTCATGCCCGCCGTGCTGTCGCAGCCCCGATCCGCGCCGGGCGCAGCGACCGACCTGAGCCCGCAGGAGCGGCCGACCGTGGAGGGCCCCTGGGCGACCGCGGTGCACAACGACCCCGTGAACCTCATGAGCTACGTCGTCTACGTGTTCCGCCGCCACTTCGCGTACTCGCGCCCGGTCGCCGAGGCGCTGATGACGCAGGTCCACGAGGAGGGCCGGGCGATCGTGTCCCGCGGCTCCCGCGAGCGGATGGAGACGGACGTGCAGGCGATGCACTCCTACGGCCTGCGCGCCACCCTCGAGCGGGCGGGGGAGGACTGAATGGCCCACGCGTTCCGCCGCCGCCCCGACTCGACCCTCGCCTGCCGCCTCGACGGTGAGGAGAAGGCGATCCTCGCGCAGGTCGCCCAGGAGACGGCCGAGCTCATCCGCACCGACCTCGGCATCGAGACCGGGAACGGCTCCCTCCGTCGCGCCGCGCGCAGCGAGGACCCCCTCCAGCGGCTCGAGGCGGAGTTCGCGACGCGGGAGGCGCGGGAGCCCTCCGACAGCGCGGTCCGGCGCCTGTTCCCCGCCGCGAGCGAGGACCCGGAGCTGGCCGCCGAGTACCGGCGGCTCGGCCAGCAGGACCTCGCCGAGGCGAAGCTCGCGGACCTGCGCACCGTGATGTCGATCCTCGACGGGTCCGGTCCCGGGCACGGCGAGGTGGTGATCGACGAGGAGCAGGCGGTCGTCGTCCTGCGCGCCCTGAACGACGTGCGGATCGTGCTCGCGGACCGCCTGGGCCTCGAGCGGGACGGCGACTTCGACACCGTGCGGATGCTCCAGCAGATCGGGGAGCGCGTCGAGGGCGCCTCCCCGGAGGACGACGAGCACGTGGGCTCCGAGGTCGTCATCGCGGTGTACGAGCTGCTCTCCTGGCTGCAGGAGTCGCTCCTGCGTGCCCTCGACTGATCCCCGTCGGCCCGGCTGCGCCCACCGCGCCCCGGCCTCTTCGCGCCCGGGGCGCGGCGCTGTGACCCTCGACCCACTGAGCGCGCCGTCACTGCTCGCGCGGCGCGGGCGCCCTAGCCTTCTGGCATGGACAGCGTGGTGGGGACGAGCGGTCCGGGCGAGCACGGCCCGGCCTCCGGCAGCGCGCCGATCGGCGTCTTCGACTCCGGTGTGGGCGGGCTGACCGTCGCCCGCGCCATCCTCGACCAGCTGCCCGGCGAGGAGATCCTCTACATCGGGGACACCGCCCACACCCCCTACGGGCCCCGCCCCATCGCGGAGGTTCGCGCGCTCGCCCTGGACATCATGGACTCGCTCGTGGCGCGGGACGTGAAGATGCTCGTCATCGCCTGCAACACCGCGAGCGCCGCCGTGCTCCGCGACGCCCGCGAGCGCTACGACGTGCCCGTCGTCGAGGTCATCCAGCCGGCGGTGCGCCGCGCCGTCGCCGCCACCCGCAACGGGAAGGTCGGCATCATCGGCACCCGCGCAACCGTCTCCTCGCGCGCCTACGACGACGCCTTCGCCGCCGCCCCCGCGCTCGAGATCACCTCCGCCGCGTGCCCCCGCTTCGTGGAGTTCGTAGAGCGCGGCGAGATCAGCGGCGACGAGGTCGTCGAGGTGGCCGAGGAGTACCTCGCCCCGGTCAAGGCCGCCGGCGTGGACACGCTGGTGCTCGGCTGCACCCACTACCCGATGCTCGCCGGACCGATCCGGCTCGTCATGGGGCCCGAGGTCACGCTCGTCTCCTCCGCGGAGGAGACCGCGCTGGACGTCTACCGGCAGCTGCGCGCCGCCGGCATCCAGCGCACCGACGCGCGGCCCCCGCAGCACGTCTTCGCGGAGACCGCGGACGGCCTCGGCGGGCCCTCGATGTTCGCGCGCCTCTCGCGCCGCTTCCTGGGCCCCGCCGTGACGATGACGACGACCCTCCCGGTGGTGGTGCCATGAGGATCCGCGTGATCGGCTGCAGCGGCAGCTTCGCCGGCCCGGACAGCGCGGCGTCGAGCTACCTGCTCGAGGAGACCGACGCCGCCGGCCGCACCTGGCGCGTGCTCCTGGACCTCGGCTCGGGCGCCTTCGGGCCCCTGCAGTCCGCGATCGACCCCACCGAGCTCGACGCGGTGATCGTCTCCCATCTGCACCCGGACCACTTCCTCGACGTCACCGGCCTCGAGGTGTTCTGGGCGTACCACGAGCGCACCGACCTGCCCCAGCTCCCCGTGCACGGCCCCGCCGCCCTGCCGGACCGCCTCGCGGCCGTGCTCAGCCGCGACGGCCACGTCCCCGACGGTGTGGACCGCGTGCCCTTCGCCTACGGCGCGATCGAGGACGGACAGGTCCTCGAGATCGGTCCGCTGCGCATCGAGGTGCGCGCCGTGCTGCACCCGGTGGAGGCCTACGGCTTCCGCATCACCAGCGGCGGCCAGGTGCTCGCCTACTCGGGGGACACGGACACCTGCCCGGCGCTGCTGGACCTCGCCGCCGATGCGGACCTCTTCCTCTGCGAGGCCGGCTACATCGAGGGCCGCGACGACCGCTTCACGGGCGTGCACCTCACCGGCCGCCGCGCCGGGCTGATCGCGGAGCAGGCGCGCGTGCGCTCCCTCGCGCTCACCCACGTGCCGGCCTGGACCGACCCCGCCGTCCCGCTCGCGGAGGCCCGCGAGGTCTTCGACGGCCCTGCCCGCCTCGTCGCCCCGATGGATATCCTCGACCTGTCCCGCTGAACGACCCCGAGGAGCATCACCCCGATGACCACCCCTGCCACCTCCGCCCCGCGCGTCGACGGACGCACCCCCGAGCAGCTCCGCGAGGTGCGCATCACGCGCGGCTGGCTCGACCACGCGGAGGGCAGCGCGCTCGTGGAGTTCGGCCGCACCCGGGTGCTGTGCGCCGCCTCCTTCACCGAGGGCGTGCCGCGCTGGAAGAAGGGCTCCGGCTCCGGCTGGGTCACCGCGGAGTACGCGATGTTGCCGCGCGCGACCGACTCCCGCTCGCAGCGCGAGAGCGTGAAGGGCAAGATCGGCGGGCGCACCCATGAGATCTCCCGCCTGATCGGCCGCTCGCTGCGCGCCGTCATCGACCTCGACGTGCTCGGGGAGAACACGATCCAGCTCGACTGCGACGTGCTCCAGGCCGACGGCGGCACTCGCACCGCCGCGATCACCGGCGCCTACGTGGCCCTCGCGGACGCGATCACCTGGGGGCGTCGCCACACCTCCCTCTCCGCGACCGCCGAGGTCCTCACCGACTCCGTCTCCGCGATCAGCGTGGGCATCGTCGACGGCCGCCCGCTGCTGGACCTCGAGTACCGCGAGGACGTCGCCGCGGACACCGACATGAACGTCGTCGTCACCGGCAGCGGCGGCCTCGTCGAGGTGCAGGGCACCGCCGAAGGCGCCCCCTTCTCCCGCGCCGAGCTGACGCAGCTGCTGGATCTCGCCGAGGGCGGCTGCGCGGATCTCGCGCGGATCCAGCGCGAGGTGCTGGCGGAGCAGCGATGAGCGTGCACTCCGTCAATGGCGGAGCACGCGTCGTCCTCGCCTCGCACAACACGGGCAAGCTCGAGGAGCTGCGGCGGATCCTCGCCGACGCCGTGCCCTCGCTCACCCCGGAGCAGGTGGTCTCCTCCGCGGGGATCGCGCTGCCGGACGTCGTCGAGGACCAGGTGACCTTCGAGGGCAACGCCCTGATCAAGGCCCGGGCCGCGGCGTCGGCGACGGGACTGCTCGCCGTGGCCGACGACTCCGGTCTCGCGGTGGACGTGCTCGGCGGGTCCCCGGGGATCTTCTCCGCCCGCTGGAGCGGCCGGCACGGGGACGACGCGGCGAACAACGCCCTGCTGCTCGCCCAGCTCTCCGACATCGCGGACCCCCACCGCGGCGCCCGATTCGTGTGCGCCGCGGCGCTCGTCTCCCCGGACGGCCGCGAGATCGTCCTGCGGGGGGAGATGACCGGCCGCCTGCTCACCGCGGGGCGCGGGGAGGGCGGCTTCGGCTACGACCCGCTCTTCGTGCCCGACGGGGAGACCCGCACCTCCGCAGAGCTCACGGCCGCCGAGAAGGATGCGATCTCGCATCGCGGGAAGGCGTTCCGCGCGATCGCCGGGCACGTCGCGGAGCTGCTCGAGAGCTGAACCTCCCGACACGATCGACCGTCGCAGGCAGCAGGCCCCCGGGGACGTCCCCGGGGGCCTGCTCCGTCTCGTGGCGTGCGCGCGGCGGCGCGAGGGCTCAGATCACCCCGGCGTGCGCGAGGGCCCGGCGCACGACGATGTCGTGCCCGCCCTCCATCTCGTCGAGGATCGTGGAGTCCAGGAGCTCCTGCACGGGCAGCCAGGCGAGCTCGAGGGCGTCCTCCTGCGGCTCGGTCTCCCCGCCCATCGGCACGAGGTAGGCGAGGGAGATCGCGTGCTGCCGCGGGTCGGTGAACAGGGACTGCCCCGGGGTGGGGAAGTACTCGGCGACGGTGAAGGGCGTCGGGGACGCGGGGATCCGCGGCATGGCCATCGGCCCGAGGTCCTTCTCGACGTGCCTCGCGATCGCCTCGCGCAGGGTCTCGTGGACGAGCACGCGGCCGGAGATGATCGTGCGCACGATCCGGCCGCTGCCGGAGGCGCGCAGGAGCAGGCCCACGTCGGTGACGGTCCCGTCCACGTCGGTGCGCACGGGCACGACGTCCACGTAGGGGATGGGCAGGAGGCGGCGCAGCTCGGTGATGCGCTCCGGCTCGAACCAGGCGCCCTCGGTGTCCACGGCGGTGCGGTTCACGGTGTCTCCTCGGTGGTGTGTCGACGGATCGGTCCAGGCGGCTGCTGCCGCGGGTGGGGCGGGCCCGCGTCAGTCGCGGGCGGGCTCGAGGCCCTGCGGGCGCAGATGGAGGTCATCGAGGGCGAAGCGGGGGGAGCGGTCGCGCGGCACGGTGACGGCCGGGAACTCGACCTCGTCACCGGCGACCATGCGCACCCGCCAGGTCTCGCCCTCGACCTCGATGAGGGAGAGGGTCCCGTTCGGGATCGAGGGCAGGTGCTCGCCGGTGACGCCGGAGAGCAGGAGGCGGATGAGCGTGCCGTGGGCGACGACCAGGACGTTCTTCCCGGGGTGCTGCTCGGCGAGGTCCTCGAGCGCCTCGGCGGCGCGGTCCACGACGGACTGGGTGGTCTCGCGGCCGGGGAAGGCGCGGCCGGGGTAGCGCTCCTCCATCTCGGCCACGGGGTTGCCCTCCGCGGCGCCCCAGTCGATCTCCACGAGCCGCGGCTCGGTGCCCGCGACGGGGATGTCGTGGTCCTCCGCGATGATCCGCGCGGTCTCCTCCGCCCGGGAGAGGGAGGAGGACATCGCGAGATCCCAGTCGACCGGGGGGACGGTGTCGAGCGCGACGTGGGCCTGCTCGCGACCCGTCTCGTTCAGCGGCACATCGCTGGATCCCTGGAAGAGGCCCTGCCGGTTGTACTCCGTCTGGCCGTGGCGGACGAGACCGAACAGGGTCATCGGGGATCTCCTCGAGGTCGGGGCGTGAGCGCGGTCGCGGGGCACGCCCGCCAGCGTACCGCCGGTGGTCGGCGCGGTGATCGGCACCGACCGAGGGGCGGAGCCGGGGTCAGTGCGCCTCGGCCGTGCGCGAATCGGTGAGGGTGAGCGCGCCCCATCCGGCGAGCAGCCCCACGACCACCGCGAGCGCGCCGTCGGTGAGCGCCACGCCGTGGTGGAAGAGCGTGACGAGCGCCGTGTCCCACGTGCCGGCGGGCAGCACGGAGACGACGAGGACGGCGATGAGCGTGCCCACGAGGGCGGTGCCGATGCTGGTCCCGAGCTCCTGGGCGGTGTCGTTCAGGGCGGCGCCGAGCGAGGTGCGGTTCTGGGGCATCGCCTCGACGAGGGCGGCGGCGCAGATGGTCATCACGGTGCGCATCCCGAGGGTGAGCACGACCATGGCCGCGGCGATCATCGGGAGGTTCGCGAGGCCGGCGACGAGCGGGCTCCAGCCGTTCGCGTACTGGAAGTGCAGGATCAGGCCAAACATCATGCCGGCGATGGCGAGGGAGGAGCCCATCTGCGCGAGGTCTGCGCAGGAAGGCCGACGGGACGTCCTGACGCCGTTCGCGGGTGACGGGGCACCGCGCCGACGTCGCCGTCGAGCCCGTCGCGTCCCTCTCCCCGGTGGGCACCGCCCGCACCTCCGCGAGCCGCCTGCCCGGGACCCCCCGCCCGGGCCCGCGCGCAGCTGGTCGTCACCGCCGACGGGTCCGCGATCCTCGTGCCCGGCGGCCGTCGCGTGCGCGAGGGGGGACTCGAACCCCCACGCCCTGGGGCACTGGAACCTAAATCCAGCGCGTCTACCGATTCCGCCACTCGCGCGCCGGACCAGGGTAGCCGCAACCGGTAGGCTTCCCGGGTCACGTCCCCGTCCCACAGGAGAAGCAATGAGCGCCCTCGCAGGCAAGACCGCCGTCGTCACCGGATCCTCCCGAGGCGTCGGCGCCTCCACCGCGAAGCAGCTCGCCGCCCAGGGCGCGAACGTCGTCGTCAACTATCGCCAGAAGGCGCCCCGCGCGAACAAGGTCGTCGCGGAGATCGAGGCCGCCGGCGGCCACGCGATCGCCGTCGGCGCCGATCTCACCGACCCCGCGGGCGTCCGCTCCCTGCTGCAGGCCGCGGTGGACACCTTCGGCGGCCTCGACCTGCTCGTCCTGAACGCCTCCGGCGGCATGGAGAGCGACCTCGGCGAGGACTACGCGATGAAGCTCAACCGCGACGCCCAGGACGACGCCCTCACCGCCGGTCTCGAGCACCTCGGCGAGGGCTCGCGCGTCGTGTTCGTGACGAGCCACCAGGCGCACTTCATCAACGAGGTGGAGACCATGGCGCAGTACGAGGCCGTCGCCCGCTCCAAGCGCGCCGGCGAGGACGCGCTCACCGCGCGCCTCCCCGAGCTCGCCGAGAAGGGCGTCTCCCTCGTCGTCGTCTCCGGCGACATGATCGAGGGCACCGTCACTGCGACCCTGCTGAACCGTGCCGAGCCGGGCGCCCTCGAGGCGCGGCGCGAGGCCGCCGGCCGGCTCTACTCGGTGGACGAGTTCGCCACCGAGGTCGTGAAGGCCGCGACCGCCGACGTCCCCTCCGGGCACGTCGAGCTCGTGGGCGGCGCGGGCGACTTCCTCGCCCGCACCCAGGGCTGATCCCCGCTCGCGATACGATTCCCGCAACCGAGACCGCAACCCCGCACGGAGGCAATGGTGGCCAAGAAGCAGAGCCTGGACGACATGCGCGACGAGGCCTACCGGCGTCAGGACAACCTCGCCGCTGACATCGACGAGCTGATCGACCGGGTCAACCCCAGGAATGCAGCGCTGCGCTGGAAGAACGAGCTCGTCGGGTCGCTGAAGGGTTTCTCCGACGCCGGTGACGGGAAGTCCCCCGCGGTGCCCCTGAAGGCCATCGCGGGCGGCGTCATCGGCGTGGCGGTGCTGGGAGCGGGCGTCGCGATCGCGGTCGCCGCCTCCCGCCGCGAGCCCACCCGCGGGCAGAAGGCCGCGAAGGCCATCAAGCAGGGCCGCAAGCAGACCGGTCGGTCCGCGAAGGACGTCCAGAAGGCCCTGAAGAAGTCCACCCTGCCGGGGACCGACGAGGCCGAGCGCTATGCCGGCGAGCTCGCGTCGCTCCTGCAGGACGCCGCGAAGCGCGCGGAGAAGAGGGCCGCGGCCGTCGGCCGCTGATCGCCCACTCCGACCGGACGCCCCGGGCCCGCCTCAGCGCGGGCCCGGGGCGTCCGTCGTCAGTGCGAGCCCGGCGCGTTCGTCAGCTCGCCGGAGACGTACAGCCACGTGCCGTCCTCCCGCACGAAGCTCGAGCGCTCCCGCAGCTCCCTCCGACCCTCCGGGGTGCGCGCGATCGCGGTGAACTCCACGATCCCCTCGGCGTCGAAGGGGCCGCCCGCCTCGGTCGCCGTGACCAGCAGCCGCTTCCACACGAAGCCGTCGTCGAAGGAGGACTCGAGGTCCCGGTAGGAGGGGCTCGTGCGGGGGTGCCAGGTGCGCAGCAGGTGATCGGCGTCGTGGACCACGTTGGCGGTGAAGCGCGAGCGCATGAGCGCCTCCGCGGTGGCGGCGCGCTTCGTGCCCGCGAGCAGCGGACCGCAGCATCCGCCGACGGTGTCGCCGCTCCCGCAGGGGCAGCGGGCGGAGTCCTCGAGGGGCGTGGGGGAGATGCTCATCCCCCGATTATCGGGGCGGCGGGGGTCGGCGCGGTGCGGCCGTCGCCGCGAGCGTGCCGAGCGACTCATCGTGTGCGGCGGATTCCCCGGGTGTACGCCCGTACGCTTGACCCATGAAGCCCTTCCAGATCGATGAGAACGACCCGCGCCCCGCGATGGAGCGCATGCAGGCGGGGGACTGGTACATCGCGGACGACCCCGCGATCCAGCAGGCCTACCGCCGCGCCCTCGAGGCCGCCGCCCGCTTCGAGCGCGCCTACCCGGAGGACCCCGACGGCTCCCAGGAGATCCTCCGCGCGCTGCTCGGCGAGCTCGGCGAGGGCGCCCACGTGCGCGCCCCGCTCCGTCTGGACTACGGCACCCAGCTGCACATCGGCGCGGGCACCTTCGTGAACTACGGGCTCACCGCCCTGGACGTCGTGGACATCCGGATCGGGAAGGGCTGCCAGCTGGGCCCGAACATCCAGCTGCTGACCCCGATCCACCCGCTCGAGGCCGAGCCCCGCCGGGCCGGCTGGGAGGCCGCGGAGCCGATCACCATCGGGGATAACGTGTGGATCGGCGGCGGGGCGACGATCATCGGCGGCGTGAGCATCGGCGCGGACTCCGTGATCGGCGCCGGCTCCGTGGTGACCAGGGACGTCCCCGCGAGCTCCCTCGCGGTCGGCAGCCCCGCGAAGGTCATCCGCACCCTCTGAGCACACACCAGGAGCGAGGGGCCCCGCCGTCGTGACGGCGGGGCCCCTCGCGCTGCTCAGGGAGCTGCTGCGCTCAGCGCCGGGACCAGCCCGGGGTGGAGGGGCCGACGGTGGGGCGCCAGCCCGTCTCCGACATGAAGCGCACCGAGGAGACGCGCAGCGAGCGCCGCTGCGTCTCGAGCCGGGTGCCGACGATCGCCTGCGTGATCTCCGGGTAGAACTTCGCCGGGGCCGAGGCGCCGGCCTCCGTGGCGAGGTCCTTCGCCCAGCGGCCCTTCGTGATCGGCTCCCCGCCCACGTTGTAGAACCCGCTGCCGGCGCGGAGGGCGGCCACGAAGGCGCGGCCCGCGTCGCTGTGGTGCAGCAGGGTGATGTAGTCCTGCTGGCCGCCCAGGAGGATCGGGTCGCCCTGGCGGACAGCCTTCAGGGCATGCGTGGTGTGCTGGTCACGGCCGAACAGCTGGCCGAGGCGCAGCACGACGGCGGTGCGGCCCGCGGTCGCGAAGTCGACGGCGGCGCGCATCTCCCGGACGCGCGGGCGGAACGCCTGGTTGCGCACGGAGAGCGGTTCGTCCTCGCCGATCCAGTCCGATCCGTTGCTCGGGTAGAGGTACACCGTGGACTCCTGGACCAGGCGCCTGGCACCGGAGCGCGCGGCGGCCTCGGCGATCGCGACGGAGGCCTCGAGGTGGAGGCGGTCGTCCTCGCGCCAGGCGAGGGGCCGCAGGCCGGACATGCCGACGGGCACGTGGGCGAGGGTGTTGATGACGACGTCGTGGCCGCGGAACGCGCGGGCGAGGTCCCCGGAGGAGAAGACGTCCGCGACGACGGCGCTGCCGCCGCGCCCCTCGATGATGGGGACGCCGGAGTCACGACGGGTGACCCCCGTGACCTCGTGGCCCGCGGCGACCAGCGCCTCGACGGCCTCCTGGCCGAGCACGCCGGTGGCTCCGGTGACGGCGATCCTCACGCAGACCTCCTGTGCGGTGGTGGCGGACCGCCCGGGGTGCGACGGTCCGGGCGTCCGAGTCTAGGAGGTCGAGTCTAGGCGATCCTCCAGGTGGGGCCGGGGAGTCGGCTGGATGGCGGGCGCGGGGCCGTGGCGGGCGCGCCGGGCGGTCGTCGCTGTCAGCTCCCTCACAGAGGGCCCTCTGGAGTTGGCGCACGGCCGGACGGACGGTAATGTTCTTCTCCGTTGGCGCCATTAGCTCAGTTGGTTAGAGCAGCTGACTCTTAATCAGCGGGTCCGGGGTTCGAGTCCCTGATGGCGCACCCGCGAGAGAGGCCCCACCGATTCGGTGGGGCCTCTTCGCGTCTCGGAACAAACCGAGGCCGTCGAAGAGGTCGGCCACCGAGACGTCGAAGTACTCGGCGACGGCCTCCACTTCGC
Organism: Brachybacterium rhamnosum; assembly: GCF_039526185.1. Taxonomy (NCBI): domain Bacteria; kingdom Bacillati; phylum Actinomycetota; class Actinomycetes; order Micrococcales; family Dermabacteraceae; genus Brachybacterium; species Brachybacterium rhamnosum. Next base: position 829,359 of record NZ_BAAAIS010000003.1, on the reverse strand, counting down.
TGGCCTTCCACATCGCCTCGCCCTTCAACTTGGCGAAGACTCGCGTCTTTCCGATCCCGATGATCGGCGCAAGGTCGACGGCACGTACGCCGCGCCCGGCCGCGAGCGCTCGGACTGCGGCTGCAATCCGCTCGTCGGCGGTAGGCGCAGCTGAGTGGTCTGGCTGAGTAGTCATAGGTGCAATCTACTGTCCTGCGGCGCACTGGTCTAGCGCAGCATACAATCCATGGTTCACAAGTTCGCTTTATTGAAGTACCGTTCACTCCATGAGAAGTCAGGCGCCGTACGCAGACCTGCTCCTTCGACTGTCAGGCCACGGGGGGCTCTGGGAGTGGGCAATGGAGCAACGTCGCTCCGTGCGGCCTCCCAACTGGGGCCAACTCGCGGAGCGACTAGCGGTTGAGACCGAGGGTGCAGTCGTCGTCAAAGGCGACATGCTCAGAAAGTGGCTGCTCGCTGCCGAAGAGACCCGTGCCGGGCGGCGGAAGCACGGGGTGCACGAAGAGGCTCGGCTGTGACGGCGAGCCGGGGGGCTGAGGCGGAGGAGTTCCGTCGCGTCATGGAGTGCCTGGCCGCGGACCCTGACGGGTGGACCGGCCCTGCTGGGGACAACTTCGTTTCGCTGATGCAGCGCGTGTTCGCACGAATGATTGCTGGCCGGGACCGTGGTCCGCGAGGAGGCTCATTGCTGGTGGATCCCGCTGATGCGATTACTGAGGCAATCCTCGTGGTGCAGGGGCCTGAGCGAGTGTCTCTGCCGCAGAACGTGCGGCGGATCCTGGCGATGGAGAGACCGCTCGGCTATGTCGTGGGTGCGGTGGCCGCAAATCTGTCCCGTGCCGAACTGTCCGGACAGATGGGGACTGGTTCACGTCAGGTCACGCGGGGATCATCGCGGATCCTTCATTTCGACGAACTGGCCGGCGCGCTAGAGACCGACCCCTTAGACCGGTTGGCCGTAGAGCGCCCATGGGCCCGCGGCCCGAGCGAACCTGCGCCGGAAGTGCGCATGGTCGTTGGCACCTTCGTCTCCGTGCTCGCGCAGAGGTTCGGTGTTCGGCCAGAAGCAATTCACCGAGGTCTGGAGGTGGCTGGGACAGCCGCGTTGACAGGCGATGCGGGGGTAGGCATGACCGCCGCGACGTCGCGGCGGCGGGTCGGGCTGTTCATGAAGGAGCTCCCTTCGTTGAGGGGGTCCTTCGATCGTGCGCAGGCGCAAGCGTTCGCGTGGCTGCTGTTCGGGACGGAGCGGCACCCGGAGTGGTCGTTGCTGGCGGAGTGCGCCCGGGCGGTGCGTGAGGGGGACTCCGTGAAGGTCTCCCCGTGGCATGTCCGGAACGCGCGCACGGTGGCGGCGCGGCCCGGTCGGGTACGGCGCGAGGCAGGTCGTCAGCCCGCCCTGTTCCCTGACCCCTCAGAGACGGCGCGGCCGAGGCGCATGACGGCATAGACGAACGGAGCGCCGACCCGTGGGCCGGCGCTCCGGAAAGCGGATTCGGAACTTCAAGGTTTTGGCGGCCTGTTCCGAGTCCTGAACCCCATCAACCACGTAGATCGACAGGAGATACGGCTCTCATGGTACGTCGGACGGTGACAGCGGATCAAGCATCGCTGTGGGCGCTGGGCCAGCTGATCGCGGGCCGATCGCGCGTTCGTATAGGACGCTGGGACGGTCGTAGGAGCAAGTGGCAGTACTCCACGCGCGATGAGCGGGACTTGACGGCAGAAGTGCCGGACAGGCCAGCGGCGGTGCTGCTGTACAACTCGCAGGCGCGTTGCCGGACGCTGGTGGTCGATGTGGACGTGCCCGGCGCCGATGGGCTGGAGCTGCTGCACCGGATCGTGGCACTGCTGGAGCGCTGCGGAGCACGAGTCGTCGTAGACCGGTCTCCCGCGGGCAAGCATCACGTCTACGTGCCGCTGCGCGACGGTCTGAGCGTCGAGGAGGCAGGGACGCTGGCGAAAGCACTGGCGCGCCGCTTCCCGGGCGTTGATCCGCTGCCTCACACCACCGGGGCGACCTCGGGCTGTATCCGTACACCGGGCTCTCCCTACAAGGACGGCAGCGGCTACCAGGAGCTGGTCACGCCGCTGGATACGGCGCGGCGGGTGCTGCTGATGCGCAACGGCTCCGAGGTACTGGGAGCACTGCGCCGGGAGCTGACCGAGGAGCTGGCTGCGGGGGCGCGCGAGGCAATGACGCTGGCGCGGCCCCTGGAGGAGCTGGAGGAGGAGGCGGCGGTGCTGAACGCACCGTTCGTCGGCCGGGTCATGGCTCCGCGCTTCGTGAGGCTGGCTCAGGAGGGGCTGTACCGGGAGGCCGGCTACGGGGATCGCTCCACGGCGCGTATGGCGGTGCTGTGCGCGGCGGCACGGGCGGGACTGCGTTTTGAGGACGTGGTGGCCCGGGTGGAGGACGGGCGCTGGGCGGGCCTGGTCGAGCTGTTCCAGAACGCGAGCAAGCCGGGGCAGCTGCTCGGCAAAGAGTGGCGGAAGGCCGTCGCTTTCGTGGCGAACAGCCAGCGCATGCAGAAGTCTGTCCGTCACTGCAACACAAGCGAGGGAGTGGAAGTCACGAGGGGGGCACCCAGGGCTCGCACGAACGAAGAGATCGCGATTGACGAGCATCGCTTCATCCGCCGTTGGCGAGCGGTGCTGGCTGAGGTAGAGGCGCTGGAGCTGTCCGGGCCACGGGGGATGCACGCACGGTTCCTACTGCGGGCTCTGGCTGCTGCTGCTCATCAGAAGGGCTCCCGGCACATCGAGTTCGGGGTGCGCTCTCTGTCGCTGGCTCTCCCGGTGCAGCCGTCGACGGTCTCTCGCGTCCTAGCCGAGCTGCGATCTGCTGAGGACCCCTGGCTGGTGCTGGTACGAGAAGGGGAGGGAACCCGTGCTGACCTGTACGAACTCCGCATTCCTGCCCGTCACGCCGAGCGCGTCGAGCACGTTGAGCTGCCGAGCGGGAAGGTTCACGCCCTGCGGCCGGTCTTCCGCGAGCTCGGCGTCGTGGCGGCACTCGTCTTCGAGGCGATCGAGCACGGGGCTCCCTCGATCGAGACGGCCCGGGTGCGTGCGGCGGTGTCGAGGTCAGCGGCCTATGAAGCACTGGAGTTGCTGCTGGCCTGGGGATTGATCGAGCGCGACGGCAGGGGCCGGTTGCTGGCGGTGCCGTCACGTCTGGGGGAGGTGGCCGAGCGCGTAGGTGCGGCTCTGGTCGTGGGGCTGCTGGTCGAGCGGTTCCGTGCCGAGCGGCGCGCGTGGATCGAGCACCTGTCGCGCCACGCGGTCTCGGCCGAGTGGTGGGCGGCGGTGGTGCGGGATGGTCCTCCGCCGGATGTTGGATTTGAACCGGAGCTCGTGGGCGTCGCTTAGCGCTGTGTCGTGGTGGGCGCGCTTGTCGATGAGGACAGATAGACGGAGGAGCTGCTATGTGGATTTTCAGGGTGCGCAAGGTTCAAGTGGCGCTGGCTGCTGTGGGGGCGATCGTTCTGGTCATCATCGCCCTTGCGGTGGTGGGCCAGTTTTCCACGGTGCCGGAGGACGAGAGGATCGACGTGAGACCCACGAGCGAGGAGCCCAGCGTGGTCGGGCTGGATGATCCGACCCAGGAAGCGAACCCGGTGGTGCTGCCGCTGCCGAGCACGAGTGAGCCCCAGGAGCTGGCGCCCGCGGTCGCGGAGGTGCTGGGCAGTGGGGATACGGCCCGGTTCCAGGAGGCGTACTACGTGGCGACGATCGCGTCGGCTGCGCCGGAGATTCCGAACGAGGGCGGGGAGCCGACGACGCCTCAGCAGTGGGCGCAGCAGGTTGTCACTACGGCGTGGGAGCAGGACCCGTGGGCGGATCGGGCGCAGTACAAGACGACGGACACGTTTACGGCGCAGAAGGTGACCACGGCCGATACCGGGGCGTTCCTGGACGTTTTTGCGCCGCTGTCGGTGGAGGGCTCGCACGAGGCGCGGGAGTACCTGACGGGCGAGGGTCTGGTGGTCATGGGAGTTCAGGGGACGCTGCTGCGCGAGGTCACTGATCCAGAGGACGGGCTCCGCAAGCAGAGGGACATGGGCACGGTGAGCTGGACGGTTGCAATGCTGTGCCCCGAAGGCGAGGACTGCACGGTGTTCCTCGCTCTTCCCGGCACTCTCTCGAAAGCAGCGGAGGAGGGCTGAGTCATGGGTGACCTGTTGGAGGACCTTGCAGGAGCGGGCGTAACGCTGGGTGGCGGCATCGTGTCGGCCGGCGCGACTGTGGTCGGGGGAGGTTTGAGCCTGGTGGGGAATGCGGCCAAGGACGCTGTGGGAGACGTGATCGAGGGCAAGGCCGAGGAGTTCCTGTGGGACTTCGCGCAAGCCGTCGTGGACGGCACGCAGGTGCTGTTCCATCTGATCGTGGATCTGATGCTCCAGCTGTCCGAGCCCCAGGTGACCGGGGAGTTCATTTACACGATGGGTGGCCGGATCTTCTTCATCAGCCTGCCGCTGATCGTGGCGTTCGCGGCGATCCGCATCATATCGGCGTCGGTCCGGGCGCAGGCGCTCACCGGTGCGCGGGATGCCTTCATCGGCGCGGGGGTGTCGGTGCTGGGAACGGTGGCGCTGGTGCCGTTGACGGCCATAGCGGTGCGGGCGGTCGATGCCGTGGCAGACGGGATGCTGAGAGCGACCCTCGCTGATGGTGACCAGTTCGTGGATGAGGTCATGGCGGCGGTGGTGCAGCTGGGGACCTTGGTGGGGAACCTCGTCGGCGGCGCGGAAGTCGCTGGCCCGATCTCGCCCTGGGAAGTGCCGGCGGGAGGGGTCATTGCCACGTCGCTGATCTGCATTGCGGCCGCGGGGTTGCTGATGGTCGCGTGCGTCATCATCGGCCTGGCACTGGTGGCTCGGAACATGCTGCTGTACATCGTGATCGTGGTCGGTCCGCTGTGCCTGTCCGGGCTGGCGTGGGGGCCGACTCGGCGGTGGGCGTCGATCTGGCTGGGCTGGATGGTGGCGCTGATCTTCACCAAGTTGGCGATCGTCGTCGTCATGGGCCTGGGCGTCCTGGCGGTCACCTCGACCATCCAGTCCGGTGCCGTCAGCGCTGATCCGCTGCCGGGGCTGACCACGGTCCTGTCCGGGGTGCTGATGCTGATTCTGGCGGCGTTCATGCCGGTGGCGTGCTTCGCGCTGTTCGGCTGGATGGGTGAGGCCGGTGTGCGGGAACTCCAGGGTGCTGCCGACGGCGCGCAGGGAGCGCTCTCCTCCGTGCCCGCGTCCGCGCTGTCGGCTGGGCAGAAGGCCAGTGGGCGGCTGTCCTCGTTGCTTGACGGTGGCGGTGGCTCGGGCCAGGGCGCGAATCCGGGCCTGGTCGGTGGGGAGGCCGGCGGTGACGGCGCTGGGGGCGGTGACACGGCGGCTGAGACCGGCAAGGGCGCGGCGGTCGCCGCGACGGCCGGGAGCGGTGGCCTCGCTGCCGGCGCCGTGGTCGCAAGCGAGGTGGCTTCTGAGGCTGGAGAGGCCGGAGAGGGCGTCACAGACGGCGTGCAGGAGAACATCGGCGGCGCGGTCTCGGAGACGACCGAGACGACCGAGACGGGCGGGGACGGCCCCGCTGGTGGATCGAGCACTGCGGGTGGCGAGCAGCCGTACTCCTCGGAGGGTCCGGCACCGGGGGAGAGTGCCGGGGACGGTGGCAGCTCTGCTCCGGTGGGGAGCGATGTGCCGATGAGCGGCGATGTGCCGATGAGCGGCGAGGGGCCGGCGGCGGGGGAGCCGGCACCGGTCGAGGCACCGCCGGGTGGCACCGAGAGCAGCGCCCCGGTGGACGTTGCACCGGCGGCGCAGATGCCGCTGCCGGAGCCGGCACCAGTGGCCACGGACACGGGGACCTCGCAGGAGCCCGTGTCCTGGGACTTCCCACCCGCACCGGCAAGCGCTCCGCTAGAGATCCCGGTGACCGGTGAGAACGCGGAAGGGAGCAAGTGATGGGTGAGGGTGACGATCCGGTCAGGCCGCTGGTGCCGGTCAGTGACGGCATGGACTCGGCGCGGGAGCTGCTGATCTCTGTCGCGGGAACGATCGCCAACGCGGCGATCCTGGCCACCGTCGCGGCGCTGATCATCGGGGCGATCCTCTGGGGTACGGGCGTCGTGCTCCAGCGTCCGGGCCTGAGTCAGAACGGCGTGCAGACCATCGTCGGAGCGGTCGCGTGCGCGATCGTCGCGGCGGGTCTGAACACCTGGATCGCGTGGTTCGGACAGCAGGCCATCTCTATCTGGAACTAGCGCAGCTCGAGGAACGGTGGGGGGTGTCTCGGCGGAAGCCGGGGCACCCCCTCCTCGTGTGTCGTGACGGGCTGGCTTGTCCCTGCATGGGCGGTGAGAGGCACCGCCGATGAGTCGTGAAGGAGCCAGAGATGCTGGACGAACTGGTGGCAGGAACCGACCCGGGTGTTTCGCCGACGTGGGATGCACTGCCTCCCGGAGTGCGGACGTTCCTGGTCGATGTGGTGGGAACGCTGATGAACGTCGGCATTCTCGCGGCCGTGGCCGTGCTGATCGCGGGCGCGATCGTGTGGGGCTTCGGCGCGTTGAGCAACCGGCCCGGCGTCGGCAGCGTGGGCGTGAAGATCCTCGCTGTGGCTGCGGCCGTGGCGATCATCTGCGCGGGTGCCAACGCGGCGATCGGGTTCTTCGCGGGCCAGGGCGTGACGATCTTCTCCTGACCAGGAGGAGGGAAAGAGGAGGCCGGTATGGCTGTGGATATGGAGGAGCGCCGGGTCACTGCCCGGTTCCCGAGGCTGTCGGGCCGCGGCCTCATCATGGGCCTGGGGAAGGCCCAGCTGGTGCTGGTCGGCATCGCGTTCGTGAGCCTGATCGCGGCGTTCATGACGGGACGGTGGCTGTTCTTCGCGGCCGTCATCGTGGTGGCGCTGGCGCTGGTGCCGACCTGGTTTACCGGTCGGCCGCTGATTCAGTGGGTGCCGCTGCTGGGGCAGTGGGCCCGTCGCAAGGTGCGGGGTCAGACTTCCTACCGGGTGCGACCGCTGGCCCCTCGTCCCATTGGGACGCTGGGGCTCCCGGGGGATGCTGCTCGGCTGCGGGTGCTGGTCGATGAGCGCACCGGGGCGGGACTGCTCCATGACCCGAGTGCGAGGCGGCTGACGGCGATCGCCAAGGTCGAGCCGATGGACTCCTTCGCTTTGGCGGAGGGGTCGCGGCAGGACGTGGTGGCTGGGGCGTGGGGGTCGTTGCTGTCGAGCTTCTGCACCGATTCCTCCAACGGCGTGACTCGGGTCGGGGTGCTGCTGCGGTCGGTCAGCGACGGCGGCGAGGAGATCAATGCCTGGTTCCAAGAGCACGGCAGCGATCAGGTCTCCCCGGCCGCGTACGAGGCGTACGCCGACTACCTCTCGCGCTCCCGCACCGACTCGATCCGTCATGAATCGTTCGTCTCGATCACGCTGGACATGAAGGTCGGCGGGGTTGCCGCGCTGATCCGCCAGGCTGGCGGCGGTGTGGCCGGCGGCGCGGAGGTGCTGCGCAGCCGCATGGAGTACGTGCGGTCGCAGTTCACGGAGGCGTCCCTGTCGTTCGTGTCCTGGGTCGGCTCTGACGATGTGGCGGTGCTGGCGCGAACCGCCTATGACCCGGACGTGCAGCCGGAGCTGGAGGCGCACCGGGAGGTGGGCCGGTCCCTGGCGGGGGCCGGGCCGATGGGGCTGGATGAGTCGTTCACCTACCTGCGGACCGAGGCCGGCTATCAGCGGGTGCTGCTGGTGGTGGAGTGGCCGCGCAAGGCCACCACGGCGGGGTTCCTCCAGCACCTCGTGGTTGCTCAGGTGCGGCACACCTTCGCGCTGATCTGCGAGCCGATCCCCACGCGGAAGGCCATGGCCCAGGCGCGGCGAGCTTCGACCTCGGCCGAAACCTCGCGGATCTGGGAGCGGAAGTCGGGGGCCGTGGACACCGTGGAGCGCAAGCGCGAGCGGGCTGCGCTGGCGCGCGAGGAGGAAGCGCTGGAGTCCGGGCACGGCGCGCTGAACTTCGCGGGCCTGGTGACGGTCTCGGGGCACACCCTCGATGAGCTGCGCATGGCGACAGAGCAGGTCCGCACGGCCGCGCTGCGGTCGGGGTGCGAGCTGCGGATCATCGGTGGAGAGCAGGCGTCGGCGTTCATCGCCGGGGCGCTGCCGTTCGGAAGGGGCCTGTGATGCTGGAGGAACGCACGAAGCGCCGGGTGATGCGAGCCCGGTTCGGGGAGCTGTCGAGGGAGGAGCTGCGCGAGCTGCGCAAGGCTGAGCGCCGGCTGTTCATCGATGCGCACAAGCAGGAGGCCGCACAGCGGGCGCGGGTCGCGGAGCAGGAGAAAGCGGCCTGGCGGTCGCGGGACTTCCTGCCTGCGGCCGGCGAGGACGGGCCGACGGCGCTGCGCACGTCCCGATCCTTCGTCGCGCCGACCCATCGGGCGGACTCGGGGATTCTGGGGCTGGCGTACCCGTTCCTGGCGGACCCCGGGCTGGGGACCAAGGGGACGATGGTGGGCCGGAACCTGCTGGGGGGCAGCGCCTTCGTGTACGGGCCGTTTGACCTGTACAAGGAGGGGATCATCTCCGATCCGAACATCATCATCAGCGGCAAGGTGGGGGAGGGGAAGTCAACCCTCGTCAAGGTGCTGACCAGCCGGGGGGCAGCGTTCATGTGCCGCTCCTATGTCCCGGCTGACGTGAAGGGAGAGTGGACGGGGCCGTGCCGCGCGATCGGCGGCTCCGCGTTTGAGATCGGCCCGGGGATGCTGGCGCGGATCAACCCGCTGGCCAACCCGATCCACCGGCCTCCCTCGATCAGCGAACAGGAGTGGGTCATCACCTCCCGGAACCGGCGCGCGATGCTGCTGGAGTCGATCGCGGAGCGGCTGCTGAACCGGGAGCTGTGGGCCATGGAGCGTAGCGCCCTGGCCTACGCGCTGGAGCAGGTCGAGCGGCGCGAGCAGGAGGAACCGACACTCGCTGAGGTCGTTCACGAGCTGTTCAACCCGCAGACGAACAGCGACGGCAAGGTGCCCGATGGGTTCAGCAGCCTCGCTGAGGTCGCCACGAACTCGCGGGAGGTCGGGCACGCGCTGGCGCGGCTGACGACCGGCGCGCTCAGTGGCGTTCTGGATCGTCGCTCGGATGGGGTGCAGTTCGACCCGTCCGATCCGATGGTCTCGGTGGACGTGTCGCGGCTGCGCGGCAGTGAGCTGCTGGACGTGGTGATGACCTGCACCTCGTCGTGGATGGAGTCGGCGCTGATGGACGGCACCGACTCGCGGCGCTACATGATCTATGACGAGGGGTGGCGCGTGTTCGCGCGACCCCCGCTGCTGCGCCGGATGCAGGAGCACTGGAAGGTCGCCCGCAACTGGGGGATCTCCAACGTGCTCGTGATGCACGGCTTCGGAGACCTCCAGACGGCCGGTGACGGCGGGGAAGCCTCCCGCGCCATGGCCGCGAACCTCGTCAACGACTCCTCCACCGTGATCTCGTTCCGGCAGTCCGGCAAGGCCGTGGCCGCGGCCCAGGAGATGTTGGATCTGACCGACACCGCTTCGAGCCTGCTGACCCGGTTGCGGCGCGGGCAGTCCCTTTGGCGGATCGGGCAGCGGATGAGCCTGGTCCAGGTCACGCGCACCGAGCGCGAAGCGGCCCTGTTCGACACCGACGAGCGGATGGTGAGCCATGGCGCGGCGTGACACGAGAGACGAGATGCGGCGTCGAGCTGGAGGGCTCGATGCCGCACTTCCGTACCTGCTGCTGGTGGTGCTGGTGCCGCCGGTGCTGCTGTGGGGGGCCGGCTGGATCGTGGCGAAGCTGACCGGGCGGGCGTACAGCGCCGGCCCGGGGGAGCTGTGGGCGGCGATCACCGGACCCGGGCAGGCCGGGGCCGCTCTCGGCGCCGGCTCCACCTCTGCGGTGTGGGCGGTGTTCGCGGCGCTGCTGGCGGTGGTGGGGTTCCTCGCCGTGGCGATGTTCCGCACAGTGCGCGGGCAGCGCGAGCAGCAGCGCCAGGAGATCCAGAAGGAGAAGGGCCTGCCGGACAAGAGCGTGGTCGCACGGGAGTACGGAGAGCGCTCCGTCATGGCGCGGCGCAAGCAGATCCGGCCGGACTTCGTGCCCGAGGGCCGGCGTCCCCGGGTCACCGACTACGCCTTCTATGACGGCCGGTGCCAGGGCGTGAAGGTGTACACCACGTTTGAGACCCCGACGATGCTGCTGGCAGCGAGCCGGGTCGGCAAGACGCAGAACGTGATCGCGCCGCGGCTGATCGAGGCCCCCGGCGCGGTCCTGTCCACCTCCACGAAGACGGAGCTGGTGCGGCTGACGTGGGAGCACCGGGAGAAGCTGGGCGGTCCCATGCTGATCTGCGATCCCGAGGGCGTGGGTGCAGAGGCCGGGATGCCGGGTTCGGTGCGGTGGTGCCTGTGGTCCGGGTGCGAGGACGTGACCGAGGCGCTGTCGCGGGCGAAGGTGCTCGCCGCCGGTGGCTCGACTGGCGTGCAGAACGGCGACTTCTGGGAGAACGTCACCAAGCGGGTGTTCACCCCGCTGCTGCACGCTGCGGCTCTGTCGTCGGAGACGACCATGGCTGACTTCCAGAAGTGGTGCTTTGATCCGAAGTTCGCGGAGGACGCTCTGACGATCCTCCAGGAGCATCCGGGCTCAGAGGATCTGGCCGCGATGCTGGAGTCCGTGGTGAAGATGGACGACTTGGAAACCCGGGCGAATATGTGGGCTCCAGCGGCGAACGTCGGCACGGCCCTGGTGGACCCGCGTATCCGCGACACGTTCGGGCCCCAGGGTGGGCAGCTGAACGTCGATGACTTTCTGCGCCGCTCGGGCACGATCTACCTGATCGCCCAGGAGAACGGCAACGCCTCGTCGCTGGTGCTGACGCTGGTCGATGCGGTGTGGCGGCGCGCGGTGGTGCAGGCCAACAGCGCTCCGGGCGGGCGGATCGAGCCGCCGATGCACCTGAGCCTCGATGAGATCGGGAACATCGGCACGCTGCCGGTGCTGCCGCGGATGATGAGCGAGGGCGGTGGTCTGGGTATCCAGACCACGGCCGGGTTCCAGTCACTCTCTCAAGCGGAGCTGCGCTACGCCGCGGCCGGCGCGCGGGCACTGTGGCAGGCATCCACCCAGCGGTTTGTACTGGGTGGCGTGTCTGATGACTCGGTGCTCAGTGAGCTGTCGCGGATCGGCGGGACACGCACGGTGGTGCAGGAGTCGGTGAGCACCAATCGGCGGGGTGAACAGCCGGGTCGGTCATACTCCGAGCGCGAGGAGAACGTGCTGGAGAAGAGCCAGATTGAGACGATGCGGCGCGGTCTGGCCTGCGTCGTGGAGGCTACGAAACATCTCATCGTGGTGGAGCTGGAACCGGCCTTCCGGCGCTACCCCACGACGAAGAAGGATCGGGAGCTGGGGGACTCTCGTCCGGTGGCTGCGGGGGCAGTGCCGGGAGCGACCGAGACGAACACCGAGAGCCCGAAGGGTGAGCAGTGATGCCGAAGCAATCGCGCGAGGAGTACCTCGCTGAGCGAGCCCAGAAGGTTGAGCAGCTGACCGAGGCTATGGCTGATCGCGTGTCTGCGATCGCCACCGGTGCGGAAGCACAAGACCTGGTGGCGTTCGTGGCGCAGTTCCGATCCCGGTCTCCCCGAAACGCCATGCTGATCTATCAGCAGTGGGAGGCGCGCTGCCAGGCGCAGGAGGACCCGGCGCAGCGGCCGGAGCGGCCCAGCATGATCGCGGGATACAAGCAGTTTCAGGAGATGGGCCGGCAGGTCCGCAAGGGCGAGAAGGGCTATCAGATCCTCTCGCCGGTGACCGCGAGGTTCGCTTCGGCCACGCCCCAGGACGCGAACTCGTGGCGGCGGCTCGCGCCGCGGGAGAAGCCCAACCCGGGGGAGCGGGTGGAGTCCAAGATGGTCGGGGTGAAGCCGGCGACCGTCTTCGACATTTCCCAGACGGACGGGCCGGAGATCCCGGCGCTGCCGGCGTGGGAGCCGCTAGCCCCGGCCTCGTCCCGGAGGGGCTGCGCGAGGCCGTGGAAGCGGAGATCGCGGCCGAGGGCTACACGCTCTCGAGCACCGTCAACGGGCAGACCGGCGCGGAGGGCACCACCGACTTCCGCTCCAAGGTCGTGACTTTCGATGCGAGCCGCGCCGAGAACGAACAGGTGGTCACGCTGCTGCACGAGCTGGGGCACATCAAGCTGCACTCCCCAGCGGCCGGCTCCGACATGCTCAACAGCTCGGCCCACCGGGGGCAGATGGAGTTTGAAGCGGAGACGTTCGCTCACGTCATCGCGGGGCTGCACGGGATGGACACCTCGGCCTCGTCGGACGCCTACGCCGCCGGCTGGACGTTCGGGCAGAACCACGCCGATCCCAGCCGCACCGCCGAGATGACCGTGAGCGCTGCTGATCGGGTGATGAAGGCGGTCAACGGCACCATCGACCGGATGCCGGTGGGCGGGGACCTCGGCACCGGGGCACCGCCCAAGCCCGAAGGAACGAACGCGCCGAGCCCTGAGCAGCGGCGCGTACGGAACGCTCTGCGCATGGAGGCGCAGGCCCCGGCGAAGATCCGCGAGGAGTCGCCGGTCGAGGACGGGCCGCGGCCGACGCTGCGCGCCCGGCGATGAGAAAGGCAGGCAGCGATGAGTACACCGACCGACCGAGATCCGGAGGAGCTGGAGGGCGCGCAGCGGCGCGCTTTCGACTCACGCTGGCAGGCATGGACAGAGCAGTGGGAGAGGGAGACCGGGTTCAGTACTGGCCTGGAGGTGCGCCGGGCGATGCTGACCGACGAGCCGCCGCGGGTGGTCCTGGGCCGCGAGGGACTACCGGACACCACCGATGAGGTCACGGTGTCGCTGGGCCGCGACGATGGGCCGTGGATCGTCCAGCACGATTCCGCGGGGCAACGGCTCTCACTGCGGGAGACCGCGGACCTGCTGGCGGTCAACGGCCCCACGCTGCGAGGCGCACGCCTCGCGGTCCTCGATGGGCTGGAGCAGTCCGAAGCCGCGGCCGGGCGCACACCCGCTGATCGCGCGCCGGCCCAAGCGCCAGCCGCGACGGTGCGAGAGCGCAACGCAGAGCGCCTGGCACGGCAGGTGCCGGCGGGAATCCGGGACGAGGACCCAGCAGCGTCGTTACGCTCCAGCGGGCCGCGTCTGAGCCAATGAGAAGGGTTCGAGGTCACGCCGTCGTGGGCCAGCAGCGGGCACGACGCCGACGCCAGTACGCCGAGTACATGGCCTCGGCGGCGTGGCATATCCGCCGGCGCCGCTGGGTCGAGGACGAGGAACAGCGCACCGGAAGGCCGGTGAGCTGCGCGGTCTGCGGCAGTGAGGACTGGGACGACTTGCACCACCTGACCTATGACCGGATGGGGCAGGAGCGGCACGGAGACATGGTGGCGCTGTGCCGTCCCCACCATGAACAACTGCACCGGGCCTATGACGCTGGTCGTTGGCGGCACTTAGGCTACGAGGCGGTGATGCGGCGACTGCTGCGTCTGACCCGCGAGGAGCACGAACGGCGGCGAGCATGACGCGATGGTGGATGCGCGAGGCGGCGGGTCTGGTCGAGGACCAGGGCCGTCCTGCTGTGCCGTTCCACGCCCTGCACACCGCCCGCGACCTGCCGGATGCGGAGTCATGGCTGGAGGTGCCGGGCACCCGCTGGGGCCAGCGGCACCGGGAGCTGACCGCCCGCGCCAACTTCAACCACCTGGAGAAGGCGTACCCCTTCGTACAGCGCGTGGTGGCTGTCGATGAAGGGTGGCGGTCTCTGATCGTGCGCGACGTGGATGGGTGGCGACTGGAGAGCGTGATGGGGGTCCTCGAGGACGGGCGCGCGGTCAGCCAGGCGGCGCTATCGGCGCTGCTGCGCCGTCTGCTGCGCTCTCACGTCGAGCAGATCGAGGCACCGGAGCTGTGCGAGGAGCTGCCGCGGCTGCTGGAGCAGGCCGGCGCCCACCGAGCGGCCCGCGCCGTTGCGGGCTCGCTGGATGACGAAGCGGTGGTGCGGGCTTATCTGACGATCGCGGCCGACACCTCCCCGGTGCCGGAGGTCGATGCGCTCGGGGCACGGTTCCCAGCGCATGCCGTCGTGGTGGAACGGCTTGTCCAAGCAGTGAGGAAGAGACCGGAACTGGTCACGGTGGGGGCTCCGCTGGGCGGGGCTCCGTCGTGGCAGACGTACGAAAGGTGGGTGTTGGGATGAGTGACCACGAAGACGACTTCGCGGACCTGGAACTGGAGATCGAGCAGACCGACGAGCCGGAGGTGGCCGAGCTGCCGACGCCCGTGGATTGGATGGGGCTGTCGATCCACGAGTGGGGCGAGGAGATCGGCCGGCTGCGCCTGTGGGTCGCGCAGATCGTCACGGAGTGGGCTCTGCCGGCGTCCGTGATCCTGCCCTGCTGGGAGCAGCACCCCGGGCAGGTGCAGCTGCTCGGCGCGCTGCGCGATGGGTACGACACGCTCTACCACGAGATGCAGCCGGGCACCGGCTCGATCGACTGGCAGCGGTACTGGGCGTGGGGGCGCGCAGAGCTGGCCTCGATCACCGGGGCGCTACGGTGCACGCCGACCGAGCATCGCGCCGACAAGCTCCAGGAATGGGCTCGCTCGATCGCGGAGGAAGGCGAGTCGAGCGAATACGCGGCGGCTGCTGATTCCCGCGTGGAAATGGCGGTCCAGAATCACCTCAACAAGGGCCGCACGGGCGGTCCCTTGAATGTGGTGTTTGTTGATTTCAGCAAGGAACGCTGAGGAACAGCGGGCATTAAGTCGCTGGGACGCAAGAAAGGCCGGGGCAAACGCCCCGGCCTTTCTCTGTGGAGCTGGCTGTTAGCGCAGCGGGTGGGAAGGGTGTGGCTTCGTTCGCTTGGTGGCGGGGTTTTTGCAGCGCTCCGTGGCGGTCTTGTTGCCGCGATCACGCAGGACTGGTTGCAGGTAGGTGTCGCGGTCTGGACCGAGAGGGGTGCGCCCGGTCGGGGCCGTTTGGATCGCTGCCGCTGCGTTAGAGTCCGAAGGCTCCGCCGCTGACGAGGATCACGATGCCGAGGCCGATGAGAACGATGGGGAAGAGGATGTGCTCCCAGCGTTCGAGTACTTCGGCGATCGGGGGGCGGGTGGCGACGAACTTTGCCAGGGCCACCAGGACCGCGACGAGCGCGAGGAAGACGATGCAGTAGGCGACTACTGCGAGAGGTTCCACGCTGAGGAAGACAGGGGTGTAGACCCCGATGTTGTCGCCGCCGTTGGCAAGGGTGACGCCTGCGACTGTCCACACGCCGACCTTCTTGCCGGCAACCTTGGCCTCGTCGTCATCGTCGTCATCGTCTCCGCGCCAGGCCTGCCATGCGGCCCAGAGGCCGAGGCCCAGAGGGATGAGACCGAAGTACGGGATGGCTGCCGAGGGCAGGAATGCTCCGGCACCGATGGTCACCAGGACCGCGGCACCGAGGATGCCGGCGAATCCGAGGTACTGGCCGGCCAGAATGCGGGCGGTAGTGCCGCGCTGGCCTGCCCCTCGCGCGAAGAAGAGGGAGAGCACGATGATGTCGTCGATGTTGGTCGCTGCGAACAGGCCCATCGCCTGCAAGACCGAGGTGAGGATCATGCGCCCTCCCCAGCTGCGTCGCATCCGGGAAGCGAGCAGGCGGGATCGATGCACGGGGCGTCTTCGTCCACTGCCAGGGTGGCATCGACCAGTGCCGTCAGCGCCTGCGCCAGGTGCGAATCGGCGATCTCATATCGTGTCCGACGACCCTCGGGCTCGGAGACGACGATCCCGCAATCGCGCAGGCATGCCAGGTGGTTGGACACGTTCGGGCGTGTCAGGTCCAGATCTCGGGCCAGTTCCGCCGGGTAAGCGGGATGGTCGAGCAGGGTCAAGATGATCCGGGATCGAGTGGGGTCGGCCAGTGCACGACCCAGGCGGTTCATCACGTCGAGACGCGAAGCAATAGTCAGCATGCACTGAACTATACAGTGCGGACTGAACACTCCGCCCCGTACGGCAATCCGCCTGCTCGCCCGCTCGTGACGGCTGTCAGCGCAGTGGGCGAGAGGGGCGCTGTGCGTCCTCGTCCTGGATCGGTCGCTGCGGCAGCGCGGTGCGCGACTGGGCGGGCGTCGGGGTGCTCTGCCGGGCGCGGGCGTGGCGCTGGCGGTTCTCCTTCGCCGCCGGCTCCTCGGGCATCTCGCGCCGCACCTTCGCCTCCTGGCGCAGCTCGTTCTCCTGAGCGTCCAGGTCGGTGAGGTCCAGGCGCGCGGTGTGGATCGACTTCGCGAGCGACACCTCAGTGCGGTCGGCCTTCTCGACCTCGGCCTGCGCGCGCGCTGCCTGAGCCGTGGCCTGCTCCACCCGGGCCGGGAGGCCGGCCGCGCTGACCGTGCGGTGAGCGGCCTCGGCCGCGGTCGCCTGCACCCAGGTCTCGGCCGCGGTCTCCTCGGGCACCGCGCCGTGCGCGGCGATGAAGCGCTCCTCGACCTCGGCGGCGGCACGCTGCGCACCGCGACGGCGCAGCATCCCGGCCGACGCTGCCGCCTCGCGGGCCTGCTGAAGAGCGGTCAGCTCGGCCCGGAGGGTCGTCGCGTGCTCCCGGGCTGCCTGCTCGGCCGCGGCGTCCATCTGCTGCTGCGCGGCGCGGGCGACGGCTGCTGCCTGCTCGGCCTCGCGACGCATGTCGGCGGTGTGCGCCCCGGCGCTGTTCTGCTCGGCCGACGCGCGGGCGATGGTCGTGCGGGCCTCGTCGCGGTCGGCGCGGATGCGGGCCTGCTCCTTGGCGAGGCTGGCGGCGAGACCGAAGGGCCGGCGCAGCGAGTCGGTGGGCTTCGCCGGCTCGTAGATCGCGGCGTGCTCGCGGGCGTGCTGCTCGGTGCGGGCCTGCTCGGGGTCCATCACGGTCCGAGTCTCGATCTCCTCGGCCAGGCCGGACAGGTGGTGGTCGATGCGTCCGAGCTGCTTGCGGGACTTCTCCAGCCGCGCGCTGACCTCCTCCAGCTGGCGCTGGGCGATCTCGTGACGCTTCTCGGCGGTGCGGATCGTCAGGGCATCGGCCTGGTCGCGGCGGGCGACGGCCACGGCCGGCTCCAGCTCCACGCTGATCTTCTCGGCCAGCGTGTGGTGGCGGTTCTCGTCGCTGCGGACCGTGGCGGTGAGCCGGTCCCGGCGGCGGGTGAGGCGGTCGTGGACCACTCCCGGATCGGGCAGGTCCCCGTAGGGGCGCTGCCGCCACGACTCGGCGTCCCGCGCCGGCTCGGCCTCCGCGTTCGTGCCGGCGCGGTCGAGGTCGCTGGCGACGAGCTGGCGCAGCTGCTCGTCGGTCAGGTCGTTGCGCTCTCGGAGGATCGCGTCACTGAGCTGGGTCAGCACTGCGGTGGTGTCGGCCCCGGTGACCAGGGCGCGGTTCTCGAGCTTTCCGCGGGTCATCCCCACGTAGAGCTGGGCGGCGGTGGTGTCCTCGGAGACGACCGTGACGGCGCGGCGGGCGGTGACGCCCTGCGCGCCGTGGATGGTGCTGGCGTACCCCAGGGCCACGCTCGCGGCGGCGTACTCGGCGGGGATCTGCTCGGTGCGCTGGTCGATGCCACCGGAGAGCGTCACGGTGCCGTCCTCGGCCACGTCCCGCACCGTCCACACCTCGCGGTTGGCGACGGTGAAGTCCTCGCCGCGGTGGTTCCGGCGGGTGGTCACCACGTCTCCGATGTGCAGCACTGCGCCGTCGCGGCCGGCGGCGGTCGTGGTGCTGGTGTCGAGCTGGCCGGCCTCGATCCGGGCTTCCTGGATCGCGGTGTTGATCGCGTCCACGGTCTCGTTGTTGGTGGCCATGACGGCGATCGACTCGCCGGCCCCGTGGGCGGTGAGCCAGGCGGCTGCGGCCTGCTCGGTCTGGGCGGCGCTGTCGCTGAGCCGGTCCACATGGCCGTGCTCGTGCAGCCACAGGGCCACCTCGTGCGCCTTGGCGGGGGTCCCCGCGGTCCGCATGTCGCGGGAGATCTCGGCGTAGGCGGTGTCGGCCACGCGGGGGTCATCGGCGCGGCGGAACCGGTGGATCGAGTGGAGGTCCACGCGGGCGTCCTCGGGCACCTGGGCCTGGACCAGGGCCATAGCGCCGGAGTGCCCCACGGGACGGACCTGGTGGGGGTCACCGACCAGGGCGAGCCGTGCCCCGGTGTCGTCGGCCACGGTCAGCAGCGCGGCCATGGCGTCGACGTCCACCATGCCGGCCTCGTCGCAGACAATCACGTCACCGGCACCGAGCTGCGCGGCGGCGCTCGGGCCGTAGTAGATCGAGCCGTCCGTGTCGGTGTCCCCGGAGGAGAGGCGCTGCCAGGTCGTCTGCCCGGACGCTGCGGTGCGCCACCGGAACCCGTGCTGATACAGCAGCGCGTGGAGGCTGGAGCCGTCAGCGCCGATCTCGGCCTGCGCCACCTGCGCGGCCTTCATCGTCGGCGCGACGGTCAGCATCCGGTGACCGTCAGCGGCGATCGCCCGCTCTGCGACGGTCAACATCGTGGTCTTGCCGGCCCCGGCCGGCCCCTCGATCGTCACCAGCGGGGAGCTGCCGGCCACGGCGCGGGCCGCGGCGATCTGGCAATCATCGAGCTGCACCGGATCATCCCCAGCGGCGGCGCGTTCGGCGTCCACCACGGCGACGACCGCGGCGATCGTCTCCACGGGCGCCGGTGCCGGGTCTCCGATCGCCGCGCGGACGGCGGCGCGCTCGGTGATGCGGGCGCGGGCTTCACCCACGGCGGTGAGCCGGAGAGCCTTCACATCGTCGGGGCCGCGGACGCCGGCCGGAGCCAGCGACTCGACCTCCAGCAGCGCCCGGGTCTCGACCTCTCCGATGAGGCGGTGCAGCTCCTCGGGGGCCACGGTCAGCTGCGCCTGCGCCACGGCCATGGTCGCCCCGGCGCGGAGGTCCACGCGGGAGAACCGGCCCTGCGAGCGGACGGCCCGCTGATCGGTCCAACCCAGCGCGTAGGCGGTCAGCTGGTCCCGGTCCACCTCGTGCGCTTCGCGGGGCTGCACCGGGGCCGGCGGGCGGGCCACCAGCACGGCAGGGTCCACGTCGGCGATCTCACGGCGCACCTGATCGCGCCACTGGTCCTCGTCCAGCTCGTCGGGCTTCTGCGCTCGATCCAGCGCCCACGCCTGCCGGTCCCACGATTCGATGAGCCGCGGGCTGGGCTCCTCGCCCGGATTCGCGGCCCTCCACTCCCGCTCGAAACGGGCCTTGTTCCGGCCGATCTGGGCCGCGCGCTTACTCATCGGTTCCACAAAGTGAGACAGCTCCGCGATCTCTCCCTCGTCGTTCAGCGTGTACCCGTGCGAGGCCAGCGCTGCCCTCCAGCGGGCATCGGTCCGCGCTGCCAGCTCGCCCCGGGCGTTGACGAGCACCTGGTGCCGGAACACCTGCTGCGAGTCCACGTTGGACCACTTCCCATCGGCGCCCTGCACCTTGGCGTTGAGCCAGAGGTGGCGGTGCGCGTGGGGGTCCAGGGACCGGGAGCGCTCGTGGTCCAGGGTCACGACTTCGACCTGCGCCAGGCCGATCCGCTGCTTCCCTCCCGCGCCGCGGCGGGTGGTCAGCTCCTCGCTCCAGGCGGTGACGGTCTCCTCGGTCACCCGGTCCATCAGAGCGTCGAACTCCTCGCGCAACTCGGGGTGCAGCACTGCCGCCAGCGAGTAGGACTTCGGGGCGTTGATCGTCGCGTCATAGAGCAGATGGGCGTCCGGGTAAGTCATCGTCCGGCCGCGTTGCTCGCCGGTCGCGGGGTCCACGCCGTCGATCCACGCGCGCAGCTGCTCGGCGTCCAGCCGGTCGCGTTGGATGCCGTCTGTCCGGGCGGTGTGCCGGACGACGGTGGGGGCGTCGTCGGGGCCGTACGCGGCGGCGGCATCCGCGCCGGCCGAGACCTGGCGCTCGACCTCGGCGGCGTCGCAGCCGCCCTGGAGGGCGTAGGCCGTGGCGTGACGGATTCCGTGGCCGTCAACGCCACGTCGCCACACCTGTACCCCTCCGCGCATGCGGCCAGCGTAGCGCACCGACCACGTAGTGCTTGCGTGCATTGCTGTAGCTGGTGAGGAAGCTGGAAGGTGACGGGAGAGTTTTAGGGGTGCCGAGGAACAGCGGCGGGGTGCCGAGGAACAGCGGCGGGGTGCCGAGGAACAGCGGCGGGGTGCCGAGGAACAGCGGCGGGGTGCCGAGGAACAGCGGCGCTGTCGGGGCGAGGTGGCTTGTCGTAGGCAGCGACGAGAGGAAGAACGATGAACGGGACGAGGAAGTACCTGGACCGCGGGCGGCGGGTCGCGCTGGAGGGACGGCCCTATGCGGTGGATTGGTGGGATCTGGTGGGGCTTGGCTTGGCGAAGGGCCGGGACGGGCGCGCCGACGATGCCCCGTTTTTGTCCGAGGTGATGTGGGAAGGGGTCAGCGGGCTTCCCCGCTTCCCCCGGCCGGCGCTGCTGGATCACCCGTTCCTCCGGCCCGCGCTGGACCGACGAGAGGAGGAGACCATGGCCTACCTGACCGAGCAGTGGAGCAAGGCGTGGGTTGATCCACTACGCCGGGACGCCTCCGAAGTTCGGGAGCTGCTGGACCGGCCAGACTGCCTCACCGCGGGCGTGGGCGCGCACTACATGACGGGCTACGGAGCCTCGATCTCGGAGGGCCTGAGCACCTGGTACACCGGTTTCTGCGCACGCTGCATGCGGGCAGTCCTCCTGCGGATCGACCTCGACGACCCCGAAGAACTCTGGGTGAAAGCGTGGCCGTTTTACGATCAAGAAGCGGAGTACGCGGCGGGGGATGCGACATGAACGCCGACGACTCCCGGCACGACAGCACGGGTGCCGATCCGCGCCAGGGAGACCTCCTGGAGCTGCTGGCAGCGACCGAGACCGAGGACCAGCAGTATCGCGATGCGAGACGGCGGCGGCTGCGGGAGACCGGCCACGGGAAGCCTGCGGACTCGGACGCAGCGCGCCAGGGGCGCGGTCGCTGAGACCATAGGGCACCGGAACGGAGCGAGGGAGACGGTCATGGGCAGTGAAGTCGAGGGGTTCAGCGACACCGGAATGATCGTGTTCGGCGCAACCCTCGGGGGCCTCGCCCTCGTCATCGTCGTGGCGTCGTTCCTGACGCTGCTGTTCGCCCGGCGCCACCGGTTCCTCAAGAGCTGCGGGGTGTTCCTGGGTGGCTCGGTGATCGCCACGCCGATCTTCATCGTCGCCGCCTTCATCGCCATGTACGTCTAGGCAGCGCTCCCCCACAGCAGTGACCCCCGTCCTCGAGGACGGGGGTCACTGCTGTGGGGTGGTGGGGTCATAGGGCGATGCGCCCTCGTGGTGCTGCCGGATCTAACCCGATCTGCCCTCCGCGCCCGGCGCTGCGGCCGGGAGCCAGCGCCTTGATTTTGTCGGGCCGGAAGCCGCTCCAGTGGTCCTCGCTCGTGACGACCACGGGGGCCTGGGCGTGGCCGAGCTCTTTGACCTTCGCCAGGGCCGCTGGGTCCTTGGTCAGGTCCACGGTCTCGTACTCGATGCGGTTGCTGGTGAGTGCGCGCTTGGTGGCGTCGCACTGGACGCACTGCGGCTTGGTGTAGACGGTGACGTTCATTGGGGCCTCCTCGGTGGTGGGGATGGGCGGGGCCGGCTGCTGGGCGGTGCCCTCTGTGCTCGGGTCATCGGGGATCACTGCGTGAACCCCTCGGGAACGCGGGCAATCCCCACGAACTGGCCACCACTGAGGCGGGCATCGCTGATCTTCGTCACGGCCGCGCCGCGGCTCGCCTCGATCATCTTCCCGTCGCCCAGATAGATGCCGACGTGGGACACCTCAGCACCAAGCCGTCCCCAGGCTTCGAAGATGAGATCCCCGGGTTGCGCCTCGCTGGGAGAGACCGCGTGGGAGCGCAGCGCCGCCCACTGCGCGCGGGCGGTGCGGGGAAGCGTGATCCCTGCGGCCGCGTAGGCGTACGTCGTCAGTCCAGAGCAGTCCTGCCCGCCGCGTGTGGGGCCGTCCCAGCCGCCGCCCCCGAACACGTAGCGCTGTCCCAGGGTGGTGTGGGCGCGCTCGATCACAGCGGCTATGTCGCCGGTCGCGGTGGAGCTGCCGTCGCCGCACACCGCGGAGCCGGCCTCGTTCTGGTCGATCGACACGTCCACCCCGGACAGGGCGGACATGATCTCCCGCGCTGCCGGTTCGTGCTTGGCGTATGCCTGCGGGTGGGCGCTGCGCTGGACGCGCTGCGCGGCCACGGTCGGAGCCAGCGACTCCCAGCCCTCCACATTCACCAATCCGGGAATGTGATAACCCTTCGGGCCGGCTCCTCCGGGAATCGCTTCGGTGAGCGTCTTTCCCTTGTAGAACACGTTCGCGGCATAGGCGGTATCGCTGACTTCCTCTAGGGAGCCATACCAGCCAGCGAGCTGCCGCTGCTGGAATACTCCCGCGTCACCATTCCCGTCCGGCGTGAAGGTGCTCGGGTGGTCTCCTAGACGTGATTCCTGCATCGCGGTCATGAGCGCGATCAGCTGGCCTCGGGCCGAGATTCCCTCGGCCTCCCCCACCGTCATGATGATCGCGGCCTGCTCCATCGCGCGCGGCGTGTAGCCGCTGACTGGCGCGGGTAGCTCACCGTCGATGATGACCGACAGCGAGCTGCCAGCGCAGATCGCTTCGTTGCTGCCGGCGCTGCCGGCGAACATGCCGACTCCCACGACACCGGCCCCGGCAGCCAGGACCAGCGGCGCCGCGCAACCGGCCACCAGGCTCGCCGCGATCGCCTTCTTCTTCATGGTCAGGCCACCTCCTCCGGCGGCTCCAAGTACGAGACCTTCCACGGGTCGGCGGAGTCCGCGCGGACCATCACCAACTGGAAGTCCCCGATCGTCGTCGGGACGGTGATCTCAGCATCGGTGCCGCTGACCAAGCCGTACTCGGCGCTGCCCTCGGGCGCTCCGGTCGGCACGCGGCGCGGATCGGTGAACTGCCAGACCTCCTGTGCGGCCGGCGTGAGGTGCTGGGAGAAGTTCGACCACCACTGGTCGGGGTTGTCGGTGGCGAAGTACGCCTCGACGGCCGCGTGAGCGGCCGTGCCGGCTTCCTCGGCGTCTCCCTCCTCGGCCTCGGGCGGACCCTCGTCGCCGGGCACCGGAGGGGCCTCGTCGCTCGGAGCCACGTCCCACTCGGTCGGGGACTCCTCCGGCTGCGCGGGCTCGCTCGTCGTGGTCGCCCGGGCCTCGCTGGTGGTCGGTTCCGGCTCGGGCACATCGGCCGGGCCGCTGCAGCCCACCATCAGGAGCGCGACGGCCGCTATCGGAACTGCTCGGATTGATCGCATGCCCCAGACAAGCGCGCCCATCACGACAGCTCCCCCCAGACCTGCCAGTCGAGCTACTGACCCACGGACCCACTGCATTACGGAGGTACTTCAATACTGCACGCTCTCACAGCCTCTCCTCTCGGGACCGGACCACGGCCCCGCGGTCGCTGGAACGTGACAGGTGCCGGCTACTGGCACAGTGCGTCGGGTACGGCTGTCAGCGCACCCCTCGGTTCTTCGGAGGCAAGGGGCGCGAAGCGGCCCGCGGCAGCGCCTTCCCAGCCCACCGATCGAGTGCCGTTGTCGGACCTCCAGGGCACCATGGCGTCATGACTGAGGCATGGCTTCGGCGCGGCCCGAACGGCTGGAGCGAGCCCACGCCGCCACGCTGCGGCTGCGGCTCGACTCGATACCTCGTGGGATGGGCCGCGTGTCTGTGCGGCGGGGGACCGATGACGCTCGGGCATCGGACCTGGCACTGCCAAGAATGCGGGCAGCGCACGGTCCTCGGCTGCGTGGATGCCGCCCCTGAGGTCCGGCCCCGTGATCCGCTCGCGATACGGAACTACTGACCTGCTGCAATACGGACCTACTGCAATACGGAACTACTGCACTACTGCAATGCCTGGTCCGGCGGGACGGTCAGCGGAGAACGGGCTGGATCTCCTGTTGCTGGCGGTACGTCTCGTGGCTGGGGGTGTCTTCTCGCAGATGCGAGCAACGGTGCTGGCGGATAGTCCGGTTGCGGAGGCAATGTCCCGGTACGGCCGGCCCTGGCCGCGCAGGAGCAAGACGGTCTCGTACTGCTCGGGCTTGACGGCGATCGGTCGGCCGGGGCGGTGGCCGCGGTTCCGAGCGGCTTCGAGCCCGGCCATGGTGCGCTTGGGCTGACCCCGTTTTTTAGGTCCGGTGGTTCTGGGAGTCGTCCTGTCGCCCGTGGTTGCGGGCAGGGAGACTGGTCAGATCATGTCGAACAGCAGGAAGCGTCACACCCCGGAGCAGGTCGTCCGCAAGCTCGGGCAGGCCGACAGGATGCTCGCCGACGGCAGCGACATCGCCGCGGTGTGTCGGGAGCTTGGGATATCCGAGCAGACGTATTACCGGTGGCGTAACCAGTACGGCGGACTGAAGGCCGACGACGCGAAGCGCCTCAGGGAGCTGGAGAAGCAGAACGCCACGCTCAAGCGGTTGCTGGCCGAAGCGGAGCTGGAGAAGGCTGCGCTCAAGGATCTGGCCGAGGGAAACTTCTAGGCCCGGGCAGGCGCAGCGCCGCCGTCTCGCACCTGATCAGGACACTGCAGGTGAGCGAGCGGATGGCGTGCCGTCTGGCCGGGCTGAGCAGGTCCGCGTACCGTTGCCCGCTCAAGGGCGACACGGTCGCCGACCCTGATCGCGCGTTGCGAGACTGGCTGCGCGCGTGGGCGAAGAAGCATCCCCGCTACGGGTACCGGCGGGCGTATCACGACGCCCGGGGTGAGGGCTGGGCGGTCAACCACAAGAAGATCCAACGCCTCTGGCGAGCCGAAGGCCTCCGCGTCCCGCAGCGGCGACGCCGCAAGCGTGTCGGATCCTCGACCGTCGACGCCCCGGCGGCAGTCGCACCGAACCTCGTATGGGCGGTGGACTTCCAGTTCGACGCCGACGAGCGGGGCTGCCCGATCAAGATCTGCTCCATCGTCGACGAGCACACCCGCGAATGCATCGGCGGGCTCGTGGAGCGGTCGATCACCGCCGACCGGCTCACCGCCCACCTCGAAGAGCTCGTCGCCGTCCGCGGTGCACCGAGTGTGCTCCGCAGCGACAACGGGCCCGAGTTCATAAGCGACGCGATGGCCGACTGGGCGGGTACCCGCACCGGCCTGTTCTACATTCCGCCCGGCTCGCCCTGGCACAACGGATACGTCGAATCGTTCAACAGCCGCCTCCGCGACGAGTGCCTCAACATCAACAGCTTCTACTCACTGCTGCACGCCCAGGTCGTGATCGGCGACTGGAAGACTGAGTACAACCATCAGCGTCGGCACTCATCGCTCGGCTACCTACCCCCGGCCGAGTACGCTCGGCAGTGCACCCATCAAATCGAAACCGACGACTCACAGAGCGACCGGACCGAATGAAGGGGGCGGCCCAGGTGACCACCTTGATGTCGCGGGCGCGGATGTTCTCAGCGTTGGTGGGCACGCTCCATGGTGTCACCAGCGGGCGGAGACCCTGCCGGGTCTCAGTAGGAACGCTCCGTGCAGCTCGAGAGTCCCGCAATGACGGGAGGGGGCGGGTTGCTCCCGCCCCTCCCGTCATCTCATCGTCGGTGTCGTCCGCCGCGACCCCGTTGCTCCCGGCTCCGAGTCTGCTCGGCCTCACGCAGCCGCAGTACGGCTGCGCAGAGGTTCAGCAGCGCCGTCGCCAGTGCCGCCACCGCCACCAGCGCCTCTGTGATCTCCCGACTCACCCCCTCCCCTCCAGCGGGCGCGCCACCCTATGGGCCGACCCCGACCCGCGGCGCGCTCGGGCATGCCGCAGCGGCGTGTCCGCGGCGCCGCGGGCTAGCCCGGACCGCCGCGGCCGGCACTAGCCGATAGCTGGTCTTTCCGGCTAGCGCCCGTTGGGGCCGGGACCTTAATAGCTCAAAAGCGGCTGCCCGGGCCGCGGGCGTGATTTCGGGGGTTCCTGCTAATGGCGGCGCCGCACGCAACTGCGAGCAGCAGGACGGGCAGGCTCGGCCGTTCTTCGATCGCGGACGAGAGCGTGTCCGACGAGAGCCGCGCAGCCGGCACCGAGCGACCGGTCGACCGGTCGACCGGTCGACCCCATGCTCCCGCAGTGAATCACTTGCCAAATACCCCCGGGGGGTATAAAACTGAGGGGAGCAACGACAGTTTCCGCCGCTGCTGCACCCTCTGATGCGAGGAGTACCTCATGAGCCCCGAGACACTTCGACCCCTGCCGATGGCTTCCACCGGCTGTTCCTGCTGCGCCACCGCCCCGGTGGAGGACCGCGCCGCTGCTGAGGCGACTGCGACGTCCGCGGCCGAGACCACGACGTATCCGGTGCGGGGCATGACCTGTGGTCACTGCGCCGACAGCGTGACCACGGCAATCACCGTTCTCGAGGGCGTGGAGGAAGTACGGATCGACCTGGCGCCCGGTGGGATCTCCACCGTGACCGTGGCCGGAGCTGCCGCACCGGCCGCCGTCCGCGCCGCCGTCGCGGAGGCCGGCTACACCGTGGCCGACGCCTGACCCACCCCGGCAACACCCAGCCCCGTCCGGGGCCTTGCGGAAGGGACACCATGAGCACCCCCCACCACCACCGCCACGACCACCCGGTTACCCCCGAACCCGACCACGCCGGGCACGACATGGCCCAGCACGGGCATCACCGCGGCACGGGCCCACACGGCCCGGCGGACGCTCCGCCGGGCGGGGACCGTCATGGCGGCTACGATGCCGAGCAGATGGCGCACGAGGGGCATGCCCTGCCGACCGCCACGCACACCGGCCATGACATGACCGGGCACGCTGAGCACGACATGGCGGGCCACGAGCACCACGACCCGCACGCGGGGCACGACATGTCGGGTCACGGGGGCCATGCGGGTCATGGTGATCACGTGGGGATGTTCCGTCGGCTGTTCTGGATCATGCTCGTCCTTGCTATCCCGACGGTACTGCTGAACGGGATGTTCGCCGACCTGCTCGGCTATGCGCTGCCGGACGCGGCCTGGGTGCCGTGGGTCTCGCCGGTCCTGGGCACGGTCATGTACCTGTGGGGCGGTCGACCGTTCCTGACCGGAGCGATCGAGGAGATCCGGGACCGCAAGCCCGGCATGATGCTCCTGATCGGGATGGCGATCACGGTCGCCTTCGTCTCCTCGCTCGGCGCCAGCCTCGGACTGCTCTCCCACGAGCTCGATTTCTGGTGGGAGCTCGCCCTCCTGATCGTGATCATGCTGCTGGGCCACTGGCTCGAGATGCGCTCCCTCGCGCAGACCTCCTCCGCGCTGGATTCCCTGGCCGCGCTCCTGCCCGACCAGGCCGAGAAGATCGAGGGCGAGGACATCGTCGCGGTTTCCCCGGCCGAGCTGCAGCTCGGAGACGTCGTGATCGTGCGACCCGGTGGCCGGGTCCCGGCCGACGGGGAAGTCATCGATGGTGGCGCCGACGTCGACGAGTCGATGATCACCGGCGAGTCCAGCCCCGTGCGTCGCGAGATCGGTGATCAGGTCGTCGCCGGCACGGTGGCCACGGACAACGCGCTGCGCGTGCGCGTCACCGCGATCGGTGAGGACACCGCCCTGTCCGGCATCCAGCGCCTGGTCGCCAACGCCCAATCCTCCACGACCCGGGCCCAGCTGCTCGCGGACAGAGCCGCCGGCTGGCTGTTCTGGTACGCGCTGATCGCGGCGATCGTCACCGCGATCGTGTGGACAGTCGTCGGGGTGCCCGAGAGTGCACTGGTCCGCGCGATCACCGTTCTGGTCATCGCCTGCCCTCACGCGCTGGGTCTGGCGATCCCGCTGGTGGTGTCCATCTCGACCGAGCGGGCCGCGAAGGGCGGCGTCCTGGTCAAGGAGCGCGCCGCCCTGGAGCGGATGCGCACCATCGACACCGTCCTGTTCGACAAGACGGGCACGCTGACCAAGGGCGAGCCCGCCCTGAACCACGTCACCACCGTCGGCACCCTGGGCGAGGACGAGCTGCTCGCGCTGGCCGCCGCGGCCGAGGCCGACAGCGAGCACCCGCTCGCCCGCGCCATCACCGCCGCTGCCGCGGAACGCGGACTCGACGTGCCGCGCGCCACCGAGTTCCAGTCCACCACCGCGGTCGGCGTCAGCGCCACCGTGGACGGGCGCACCGTCCAGGTCGGCGGACCCAACCTCTTGGCCGAGCACGGCCAGGGACCGCTACCGGCCACCGGGCCGTGGTCCGCGGACGGAGCGATCGTCCTCCATGTCCTCCTCGACGGGCAGGTCACGGGAGCGATCGGCCTGGCCGACGAAGTGCGCCAGGAATCTCGCGAGGCCGTCGATGCCCTGCATGAGCTGGGAATCCGCGTCGTCATGATCACGGGCGATGCCCAGCCCGTTGCCCGCGCCGTGGCCGGCGAGCTCGGTATCGACCAGGTCTTCGCCCAGGTGCGCCCGGAGCACAAGAGCGAGAAGGTCCTCGAGCTCCAGCGCGACGGACGAGCCGTGGCGATGGTCGGCGACGGCGTCAACGATGCCCCCGCCCTCGCGCAGGCCGACGTCGGCATCGCGATCGGTGCCGGCACCGACGTCGCGATCGCCTCCGCCGGCGTGATCCTGGCCTCCGACGATCCCCGCTCGGTACTCTCGGTGATCCAGCTCTCCCGTGCCAGTTACCGCAAGATGAAGCAGAACCTGTGGTGGGCTGCCGGGTACAACATCGCCGCCGTTCCGCTGGCCGCCGGTGTCCTGGCGCCGATCGGATTCGTACTGCCCATGTCGGTCGGCGCGATCCTGATGTCGTTGTCCACTGTCGTTGTGGCCTTGAATGCGCAGATGCTGCGCCGACTGGATCTGACCCCTGCCAAGAGCGCGGCGCGCCTGGCGGGCCGCGAGAGCTCGACCTCGGTGTCGACGACCCAGTCTTCGAGCCGCGCGGGCTCGGCCAGCTCCCGGTCGGACTCGAGCAGGACCTCCACGGCGCCCAGGAACGGAGATCAGACTGGAGCCCATGAGGAGTGAATCGGCTCGAGCTGCAGCGACGGTTCTCGTTGTCGAAGACGAAGTCGCGCTCTCGGACGTCGTGCAGGCATACCTCGTGAAGGCCGGCTACGCCACGGGGAGCGCGCGAAGCGGTCCGGAGGCGGTGGAGGTAGCCCGCGCCTTGTCACCGGACGTGATCATCCTCGATCTCGGCCTGCCTGGCCTCGATGGCTTGGAGGTGATGCGGAGGATCCGCGCCTTCTCCGACTGCTACGTGCTGATCACGACGGCGCGATCAGAGGAGGTTGATCGCCTGGTGGGCCTGTCGGTGGGTGCGGATGACTACCTCACCAAACCGTTCAGCGTGCGTGAACTTGTCGCCCGGGTCCAGGCCGTGCTGCGGCGGCCCCGCGGCGAGCCCGGGACCGCTCCTTCGGGCACCGTGCGCGCATTCGGAGAGCTTGAGCTCGATACGGCCGCCCAGGAGGTGCGGCTCGCTGGCCAACCAGTCCCGCTGACCCCCACCGAAAGGGGACTGCTTATGACCCTGGCCCGTCGGCCGGGCCAGGTCTTCAGCCGCCACCAGCTGATGGAAGCCGTCTGGGGTGATACCTGGATCGGAGATGACCATCTCGTCGATGTGCATATTGCCAACCTGCGACGAAAACTGGACGAGACAGCGGGTTCGGCACGGTATGTCACCACGGTCCGCGGTATCGGGTACCGGATGGGGAAGGGGTGAGGGCGTGACTGATCCCCGCTCATCGGCCAGAACGATCCGCCCCGGCACGAGCCTCGCCTCACGTTTGATGATCGGCCAGCTCATCGTGCTGTGTGCCGGCGCCGTCAGCATCACCGCTCTGACGGTGATGATCGGACCCGCCGTCTTCCACTATCACCTGCTCCAGACTGCTCTTCCGGTGGGCAGCGCTGAGATTCTGCATATCGAGCGCGCCTACCGTGACGCCCTCGCCCTCGCCCTGGGGATCGGACTGGTGGTCTCCCTCCTAGCGGCAGGCCTGGTCACCTGGAGACTGGCGCGACGACTCCGGCAGACACTCCACCGCCTCACCCTGGCCGTGGACGAACTCTCCCGAGGCCACTACTCCACTCGGGTGCCCGCCCTCGGTGCGGGAACCGAGCTGGACTCTCTGGCCGCCACGCTCAACGACATGGCTGCACGCCTAGATGCCGTCGAAGAGAATCGCCGCCGGCTGCTCTCTGACCTCGCCCACGAGCTACGTACTCCCATTGCTACTCTCTCGGCACATCACGAGGCGATGGCTGATGGTGTCATCGAGCCGGAGGCGGCCATGCCCATCCTTGCCGGTCAGACCATACGCCTGTCCCGGCTGGCCGACGACATCAGCGAGGTGTCCCGTGCCGAAGAGGGACAGCTCCCGGTAAAGCTGCGGCCCACGTCGGTCCGCGACCTGCTGGACTCAACACTCCAGGAATGGGAGGAGAGGTTCGAGGCAGCGGGTGTGGCATTGCGACGAGATTTCGTTATGCGCCGCTCCCCGATCATTCACGCCGACCCGGACCGCCTCGCCCAGGTACTCGGAAACCTCCTGAGCAATGCCCTGCGGCACACCTCGCCCGGGGGCGCCGTCTCTCTCTCAGCGCTCACCACCGGCGACGTGGTGGAGATCGCGGTGTCCGACGACGGTGAGGGTTTCACCGCGCGTGACCAGGCGCGGCTGTTCGAACGCTTCTTCCGCGCCGACAGCGCTCGCACCCGCGAAAACTCCGGCTCGGGAATCGGCTTGACGATCAGTCGCGCCCTCGTGGATGCGCACGGCGGGACCATGGCTGCCGCCAGTGAGGGGCCCGGGCGGGGAGCCGTCTTCACCATCCGGCTTCCTCGAGCGACCGTTGAACGCTGATCCTCGAGAGCAGCACCCTTAGACGATCGTGGTGAAGGTGCCGATCTGGACCTGCAGGAGCGCCATCCACTGCTCCCACACCCCGGAGACCAGCAGCAGCCCGATGGTGATCAGGACGGACCCGCCGATGATCTGGAGCGTGCGGCGGTGCCGGGACAGCATCTTGGAGATTCCTAGGGCGCGCCGGAACACGAGGGCGAAGAGGATGAACGGGATCCCGAGCCCGATCGCGTAGCCGAAGGCGAGGAGGGCGCCGCGGCTGGCGGATGCCTCCCCGAGGCTGAGTGCGGCGACTGCGGCGAACGTCGGGCCGATGCACGGGGTCCAGGAGAAGCCGAACGTGATCCCGAGCAGCGGGGCGCCGGCGAGTCCGGCATCGGGGCGCTTCCGGATCCGTTTCTCACCGGAGAGGCGGGGGAAGATTCCCACGAACACCAGGCCCATGAGGATCACCAGCACTCCGGAGATCCGATTGATCGCGCTGGTGTACTGGATCACCAATGACCCGAGTGCACCGACGAATCCGCCGATGACCAGGAATACCGCAGTGAACCCGGCGACGAACAGCACAGCGCCGGTGACCAGGCGCCATGGCCGTTCCCCGGGATCGCCGGTGCGGGGCGGCCCGGCGCTTCCTCCGGTGAGCCCGGTGATGTATCCGAGGTAGCCGGGGACCACCGGAAGCACGCACGGCGAGAGGAACGCGACCAGACCGGCCACCATCGACAGCAGCAGGGCTGCGGCCAGGGGTCCGCTCAGCACGGTGGTGGCGAACAGTTCACCCATCAGGCGGCCTCCGCTAGCACGGCATCCAAGAGGCTCTCTAGGGTGCTCTGATCGGCTGCGCCCGCGATCCGGGCGGCTACTCGTCCTTCAGCATCGAGGATCAAAGTCGTGGGGACGGCGTTGGGCGAGACGCTGCCGTCCATGGACGCGATCACCGCCCCGTCGGTGTCGGGGATCGAGGGGTAGGTGATGCCGAAGGTCTCCTCGAACGCGGCGGCTGGCCCGGCCTTGTCGCGCGTGTTCACGCCCACGAATTCCACTCCCAGGGCGCTGTACTCGGAGTGCACGGCCTTCAGCGCCGGTGCTTCGACCCGGCACGGCGGACACGACGCATACCAGACGTTGATCAGCAAGGGTGCACCGCGCAGCGCCGTGGAGTCGAAGTCGTCGCCGTCGTAGGTGGTTCCCCGAATCTCCAGAGGATCGGCGCGTCCCTCCGGGGGGATCTCGACGACGACACCATCGCCGGAGACGTACCCGGCGTTCGCCTCGCTCGCGGCGTCCGAAGAACTGCTGCACGCCGCAAGAAGGGGCGCGAGGACGAGCAGGCTCCCGCCCAGTCGGAGCGTGGTCCGACGACTCAGGCGTGGTGTCACGCTCCGCCCAGTTGGGCCGACCACCGAATGCCAGAAGGCGGACCGGGTGCTTCGCCTGCTCACGTCAGCTGGAGACTGGTCAGACAGGTCAGATCATCCTCCGCCTGGGTCGAGATGGACGCGGTCCCCGTGTAGTCCTCGAGGGTGCACGTGAGCTCCGCGGTGATCCCGCGCGGTAGCCAGAGACCGAGGAACCCGTTGTCATGCGTGGTGCGAGTGCCCTCCTCAAGGACCTCGCCCGAGCTGCTGTCGACCACGCTCACGGTGAGCTCGCGGCTGCGCAGTTCTCCGCGGCACGTGGTCAGGCTGTGGAAGGCGCACTCGTGGGTGGTCTCGACGAACGGGGCCACCGACAAGTAGAACTGGTCCTCGGGAAGGGGCAGCTCGGCCTCGCGCCCTGCATCGTCTTGGAGCTGCAGAGACGTCGCGGTGACGCTGGCGATCAGATCCTGCGGGCGCTCAGCCACCGGGAGCGCCTCGAGCCGGTCGATGATCTCGTGCGCGTCCGCGTCGGCGAAGCCATGTTCCTGAAGCAACTCCTGATCACCCGTGATGGATGCGGGCTCGGACCCGCCGGCCCCGCAGCCGGCGACCACGAGCGGGAACAGGCCGGCACCGAGCACGAGCGATCGGCGCGGCAACCGGCCGGTGCGGCGACGGGGCCTACCCCCGGAGGAGGCGAGCGCACCTCGAGGGCTCGACGGGGAGGTCATCACGCAGGCTCGATCTCGCTCTCGACGACCCACTTGTGGTTCGTCATCATCATCCCGTCGGCTTCGTAATCGACCATGTACACGGTCTCCTCGGTGGCACTGTCGATGGTGGCCTCAGCACCCTCCATCCCGGTCATGTGATCGGCGGTGATGACCACTTCGGTGCCCTCTGCCAGCGGTGCCTCGCCCGGGTTCTCGAGCTCCTCGTGAACGACCCACTTGTGGTCAGTGACCGGCTCACCGCCATCGGTCGGCGTGAAGCTGACCGAGTAGGTCGTGGTGTCGAAGGCGCCCGAGATCGTCGCCGTCGCCCCCTCCATGCCCTCCATGTGGTCCGCCGTGAGCGTCACCTCCGTGCCGACCGGGAACTCGGGATCCTCCGCAGACGCCATACCTTCGGGCGCAGGGCCGCCATCCATCGGGTGCTCCATGCCGCCGTGGCTGCCTCCATCGGACGCCTCCGACGCTTCTGACTCGCCCGGCGTCTGACCCTCCTCAGACCCGCTGTCGGTGCAGCCGGCAAACACAATCGCACCGGTGACGACGACGGCCGCGAGACGGCCGAGAGAGCGACGAGAACGCATGATTTCTCCTAGTCAGAGGACACTTGGCACCAGCCTATGACCCCTAGATCAAGGTCTCCTCAAGGTCAGATCTTGACTTCTTGAGCACAACGTTGGCCAGTCATTCCGCATTGCCTCCAAACGAGTGGTCTATCCGCTTCCGTCCTTCGGGGGGCGATGGCTAGCGTCGTCAGGACGGGCCGGCATCCGCCGGTCCGTCCGGAACGAGAAGGAGCAGGATCATGACCCATCACGTCGCATCAATGCTTCAGACCTACCCGAAGGACCTCGGCACCATCGACCAGCAGAAGCTCGCCGAATGCATCGAGGCGTGCTTCGAGTGCGCTCAGACCTGCACCGCCTGCGCGGACGCCTGCCTGGCCGAAGACATGGTGGCGGAGCTGACCCAATGCATTCGCCTGAACCAGGACTGCGCCGACGTCTGCGAGGTCACCGGCCGGGTCCTATCCCGCCAGACCGGGAAGAACGTCGCCCTCAACCGTGCCCTGCTCGAGGCGTGTCAGGCGGCGTGCCGGTCCTGCGCCGAGGAGTGCGAGAAGCACGCTGAAATGCACGAGCACTGCAAGGTCTGCGCGGACGCCTGTCGCCGCTGCGAGCAGGCCTGTGCAGAGCTGTTGGCCTCGATCAGCTGATACCGCTGCCTCTGCACGCAAAGGGAGCCCCGACCGTTGGTCGGGGCTCCCTCTGCGCGGGCGTTGCGACCTGCGGTCAGCGGAAGGTGACGAAGGTCGGCGAACCCCAGATGGTCCGCTCGGTGACGGCGCCCGGGGTGCGCCCCGCGTCGATGACCGTGTCGCCACCGGCGTAGATCCCGAGGTGGCCGGGCCACACCACGAGGTCGCCGGGCTGGGCCTCGGACTTGGAGATCGTGGTGCCGGCCGCGACCTGCTGCGACGAGGTGCGGGGCAGGTCGATGCCGGCCTGCGCGTACGCGTAGGAGCTCAGGCCCGAGCAGTCGAAGCTGACGCCCGGCTTGGAGGTGCCCCACGAGTAGGAGGCCCCGATCTGGCTGCGCGCGGCGTCGACGATCGCCTGCTGAGAGTTCGTCGCAGAGTGCGCCGGAGCCGGAGCAGACGTTCCGCCGGTAGAGATCGAAGCGCCCCCGCCGTTCAGTGCACCGCGGGTCTGCGGGCCCACGACCCCGTCGATCTTCAGGTCGTGCGAGCGCTGGAAGTCCTTCACGGCCCCATGGGTGAGCCGACCGAACTTGCCGTCCACGGACAGTGAGGCACCGTGCTCGTTCAGCGCCGTCTGGAGCTGCTCCACGGCAGAACCCTGGGAACCCCACCGCAGCTTCTCGGCCCCCAACGCAGACGTCGCATGTGCAGGAGCCGGCGTCGTGGGGGCTGAAGCCTGCGCAGCAACGGCAGGTGCGGCGGGCGAGCCGGCGGGGGCGGCCTGTGCGGGGCCTGCGAGTAGCGCGGATCCGAGGACGACCGTGCCGAGCACAGCGGCACCGCCCGTGCCCCGCAGAGCCCGACCAGCGATCCCGACAGGCGTGACTGCTCGGCCGACGGCCCGATGGGTGTTGTTCTGGGACATAGTTCTGCTCCGTTAGTTCCCCTCCTTGAGACGGGAGGGAGTCGATGACTTCGTCAGTGCCACAGCGACAGCGGAGCGAGCAACGAGGCGACGGCTCATGTCGTGGGCGGCGACATCAACGTACGGCCCTGATCAGCCCCACAGAACAACGATGGGAGGGTCCACCGAAGGATTTAGCCGATCCTTGACTCCACAACCGTGCATACCCCCGGGGGGTAGGGCTCGCCTTTGCCTTCGTTGGGCAGACTGTGGCTTAAGTGGAGCACGACGCCTCACGGGTCGGCGATCCCGACGTCAGCGCGCCGAGGCGCAGCTTTCCTCCTGGCGGGCTGCGGAGGTCACCGGCACGGGCGTCTCGTGCTGGCCCTCACCCCTGTAGGGAGCGGCGCGCTGCCCTCGGCGACTTCGGCGGCGAGGACCGGGCCGACTAGGTCCAGACATCGAAGAGCACGCGAGGAAGCAGCGCGATGAGAATCGCGAGCGCCACGGCGGTGTTTCAGATCATGCTCCGGCGGCCGGCGGCCGCGGCGGGTAAGGGCGAGTGCGTCGAGGGTCGACCGCATGCCATGATTCGGCTCATGGCAGTTGCTTCGTTGGGGTATACCCAGTGCGACAGATGTGTCGCAAAAGTGCGCCTTCGGGCCCTATTGGGAACCGTAAACGACCGGTGAGTAACTGTCCTGCTGAGGTGCCCCAGTTCGGCACGCAACGTGCGGCGCGGTGCGTGCCACCTTTCGGTGTGTCAGTCTTCAGCTGCCAACAGGGCGACCGGGCCCCGTTAGCGTCACCTGATTTGGGGTTGTTCGTCGTGGCGGTCAGCTGCGTGGAGTCGGGGCGGGGAGTATCTCGGTGAGCAGGTGGCGGACGCGGGTGTCGATCTCGTCGCGGACTGCGCGTGCTTGTTCGAGTGTGCTGTCTGCGGGGTCGCGGAGGTCCCAGTCTTCGTAGCGTTTGCCGGGGTAGATGGGGCAGGCGTCGCCGCAGCCCATGGTGATGACAACGTCGGCTGCGCGGACGACATCGTCGGTGAGGGGCTTGGGGAACGCGGAGCCCAGGTCGATCCCGATTTCTCGCATGACTTCCACGGCGCGTGGGTGCAGCGCGTCGCTGGGGGTGGAGCCGGCGGAGCGGACGTGCACTCGACCGGCAGCGTGGTGATCCAGCAGTGCGGCGGCCATCTGGGAGCGGCCTGCGTTTTGGACGCACACCAGCAGCACTTCGGGGACGTCGTGCGGGGCGGCGCCCTTGGACTGTGCGAGTGCGGTCAATCGGTCTCGGGCGAAGCGCTCGGTGAGGGAGGGCAGGTGTGAGGTGATCTTGGAGGTGCGAGCCAGAGCGGTGTAGGACTCGAAGACGTACCGGTCGACCGTTTCGGCGGCGAACACTCCGGTGAAGCGGCGAGTGAGGTCGCTGGCGATGCTGTGGAGGACGTGCTCGGGGCTCAGGAGCGAGGGGGTTGCCCGCGGCGATGCCATCTGGAGCCTCAGTTCTGAGCCGGAGCGGTCGGGGTGTCCTGGGGTAGGAGGCTGGCGATGAGATCCTCGACGCGGACGCGGATCTCATCGCGCACCGGGCGGACCTCGTCGATGCCTTTGCCGGCCGGGTCCTCGAGCTTCCAGTCCTCGTAGCGCTTGCCGGGGTAGTAGGGGCAGGCGTCACCGCAGCCCATCGTGATGACCACGTCGGAGGCCTGGACGGAGTCGGGGGTGAGGATCTTCGGGGTCTGGTGGGAGATGTCGATGCCAACCTCGTTCATCGCCGCGACTGCCGCGGGGTTGATGGAGTCGGCGGGTGCGGATCCGGCGGATTGCACTTCGATGCGGTCGCCGGCGAGTTCGCGCAACCATCCGGCGGCCATTTGGGAGCGGCCGGCGTTGTGGACGCAGACGAACAGGACGCTGGGACGTGCGGTCATGGGAGCCTCCCGACCGGGGGTGAGGTTCAGGCGATGTCGAGGAACGCGCGGAGTTCGGCAAAGGCTGACGGGACGACGGAGTAGTGGGCCCAGCGGCCGTTCTGCTCGCGCGTGAGCAGGCCGGCGTCGACAAGCTTCTTCATGTGGTGGCTGACGGTTGGCTGACTGATGCCGAGCGGCTCGGTGAGATCGCACGCGCAGACCGACTCACAGCCCTGGGCGGCGACGTGGGAGAGGAGCCGGAGGCGTGTGGGGTCGGACAGCGCCTTGAACAGGGAGGCGATCCTCTCGGCGTCGACGGTGTCGACCGGACCTGCGGACAGCGAGCAGCACTCCTCAGAGCCGGTCCTCGCCGCGGATCCGGTGGCTGTGGCGTCGGTCGTCGTGGCCATGCCCTCACCTTACATTGACAGTCATCGATGTCGGGCATAGCGTACGCATCGATAACCGTCGATGGAAGGAACATAGCCCTGATGAGTACGACCACCAAGGACGTGGAGCAGCCGCGCGTAATGAAGGAGATGTCCTTCCTCGATCGCTGGCTCCCGGTATGGATCCTGGCCGCCATGGCCGTGGGACTCCTGCTGGGGAGGTTCGTCCCCGGCCTGAACACCGCCCTGGAGGCGGTAAAGATCGGGTCTGTGTCCCTCCCCATCGCGATCGGACTGTTGGTGATGATGTACCCGGTCCTGGCGAAGGTCCGCTACGACGAGACCCGGAGAATCGGAGCTGACCGACGCCTGCTGGTGACCTCGCTGGTGCTGAACTGGCTCGTCGGACCGGCACTCATGGTCGGCCTCGCGTGGATCTTCCTTGCCGACCTGCCGGAGTACCGGACCGGCCTGATCATCGTGGGCCTCGCGCGCTGCATCGCGATGGTGCTCATCTGGAACGACCTCGCCTGCGGCGACCGCGAAGCTGCCGCCGTGCTGGTCGCGATCAACTCCGTCTTCCAGGTGTTCGCCTTCGGTGCCCTGGGCTGGTTCTACCTCCAGGCGCTGCCGTCGTGGCTAGGGCTGCCGACCACGTCGGCCGAATTCTCGATCGGCGCGATCGTCCTCAGCGTGCTGATCTTCCTCGGGATCCCCCTGGTCGCCGGCTTCCTGACCCGCATCCTCGGGGAGAAGGCGAAGGGTCGGGCCTGGTACGAGGAGCGGTTCCTCCCGAAGATCGGCCCGTGGGCGCTGTACGGGCTGCTTTTCACCATCGTGCTGCTGTTCGCTCTCCAAGGCGACGCGATCCTCTCCGCCCCGGGAGACGTGGCCCGCATCGCTCTGCCGCTGCTGGTCTACTTCGTGGTCATGTTTCTGGGGTCCTTCCTGCTCGGACGGGCGATCGGCCTGAATTACGCCAAGTCCACGACCGTCGCGTTCACCGCCTCGGGCAACAACTTCGAGCTCGCCATCGCCGTCGCCATCGGCACCTTCGGCGTCACCTCCGGCCAGGCCCTCGCCGGTGTCGTCGGCCCCCTGATCGAGGTCCCGGTCCTCGTCGCCCTCGTCTACGTCGCCCTCGCGATGGGCCGCCGGCTCTTCCCCGGCGACGCGACCGTTCCCACCCGATGAACCAGCAGAGAGATCGAGTCACCATGACCGCGAAACGCCCCGCAGTCCTGTTCGTGTGCGTGAAGAACGGCGGCAAGTCCCAGATGGCTGCGGCCCTCATGCGCCACCACGCCGGCGACGCCGTCCAGGTGCACTCCGCCGGTACCCGCCCCGGTACGGCCATCAACGCCCAGTCCGCCGCGGCGATCGCGGAAGTCGGCGCGGACATGTCCTCCGCTGTGCCCCAGCCGGTCACTGCCGAGCTGCTGCGCAACGTCGATCGGGTGATCGTCCTCGGGGATGAGGCTGTCATCGAGCCCGTTGCGGGGATGACCGCGCCGGTGACCACCTGGCACACCGACGAGCCCTCGACGCGCGGCATTGAAGGAGTGGAGCGGATGCGCCTGGTCCGCGACGACATCGACCGCCGCGTCCGTGCGCTCCTGGCCGACCTCACACAGTCCTCGGCCTGACCCGGTGAGCGCGTCCTCGCCACCCCGGACAAGAAGATCTGCATCGTCGGCGTGAAACGCTATGGGCGGCCGCCGAACCAGCGTGTCGCCGCCTGCCCGGACAGCGGCGCCTCGTGCCGCAGCGAATGCGTCCTCCTGGACGAGCGCCACCAGCCCTGCACATCCCGTGACGCTGCTGAAGGAGCACCCCGACTGTGAACCGCCTGGTCTCCTGGTGGGACGCCCACCAGATCGCGCTGTACCTGGCCGCGATGGCGGCCGGCGCCGCTATCGGGCTGGCAGCTCCCGGGCTCGCGCCGACGTTGGAGCACTCCATCGAGCCGGTGTTGATGCTGCTGCTGTTCGCCACGTTCCTGGGTGTGCCGCTGATCGAGGTCGGGCAGGCCTTCCGTGACCGGCGGTTCCTGGGAACGGTGCTGGTGGCGAACTTCGCGATCGTGCCGCTGCTCGCCTGGGCACTGTCCCGGTTCGTCGCCGACGATCAAGGGCTCCTGCTCGGCGTGCTCCTGGTGCTGCTAACCCCATGCATCGACTACGTCATCGTCTTCACGGGCCTCGCGGGGGGAGCGCGCGCGAAACTCCTGGCCGCTGCGCCCTTGCTGATGCTCCTCCAACTGGCGTTGTTGCCGCTGCACCTGTTCGCCTTCGCGGGCCGCGAGGTCGTCGGGGTGATTGACGTGGCCCCGTTCGCAGAGGCGTTCTTCCTGCTGATCGTGGTGCCGCTGACCGCGGCAGCGGCCGTGCAGGCGCTGGCGCGCCGACACCGGTCGGGCCGAGCCATCGAGGGGGTCATGGCGGGGGCCATGGTGCCGCTGATGATGCTCACCCTCGCAACTGTGATCGGTTCCCAGATCGCTGCCGTCGGCTCACAGATCGGGACCCTCGCGCGGCTCCTACCCCTGTATGCAGGGTTCGTGGTCGCGGCCGTCTTCATCGGTTTCGCGGCCTCGAGGGTCACGAGGCTGGATACCGCCTCGACGCGGGCGGTGATGTTCTCGGTCGCCACCCGCAACTCCCTGGTGGTCCTTCCCCTCGCACTGGCCCTCCCCGACGCCCTGGCGATCACGCCACTCGCAGTCGTCACCCAGACCCTCGTCGAACTCATCGCCATGGTCATCCTCGTCCGCATCGTGCCCGCCGTCGTCCCGAGCAAGATGGCTGTGCTGTGGATGTGATCGCTACATGGCGGTCTGCGTCTGCGAGGAAGCCCGTCATGGACTGGTATGCGTGCGGGCCCTCTTCACAGATAGCTGCAGATCTGCTGGGCATCGCATCGGGAGGGCTCGCCGTGAGCGGCGGTCTCGTAGTGCTCGGCCACGGTGGCGCGCAGGGCGGTGAGCTCGGCGATCTGCCGGTCCAGGGCCGTCAGCTGTCGGGCCAACCGGTCGGCCACGTGGGCGCACGGGGGCTGACCAGCGTCGCGGGTCCGCAGGATGTCCCGGATCTCGGCCAGGGTGAGTCCGGCGGCCCGGCCGCGGCGGATGAAGCGCAGGCGCGCAAGCGTCGCGGGCGGGTAGTCGCGGTACCCGTTGGCCGAGCGTGCGGCCGGGGGCAGCAGTCCCTGCTGCTCGTAGAACCGCAGGGCCTTGGGGGTCATGCCGGCCGCTGCGGCGGCTTCACCAATACGCACGGCACACCTCGCTCCAGGGCCGCCTCCGGCCCGGTCTCCTCGGGACAAGGCTACTGCCCGGCGGGGGGACGACCGGGGCGGGGGTGCCGGGGTTCAGGCGGCGCAGCAGGAGAGCTTGGAGACGTCGGTGCGGAAGGACTGGGCGGCGATCTTCAGCCCCTCGGTCATCGTCAGGTACGGGCACCACAGAGTGGCGACCTGGTCGACCGTCATGCCCGCGGCCAAGAGGTAGACCCCGGCCGCGGCGAGCTCCCCGGCCTCCTTCGCCACCGCCGTGATGCCGACGATGCGCCCGGTGTTGGCGTCGGCGACGATCTTGACGAACCCGCGGGTGTCGCGGTTGACCCGGGCCCGCGGCACGTGCT
Organism: Brachybacterium rhamnosum; assembly: GCF_039526185.1. Classification (NCBI taxonomy): domain Bacteria; kingdom Bacillati; phylum Actinomycetota; class Actinomycetes; order Micrococcales; family Dermabacteraceae; genus Brachybacterium; species Brachybacterium rhamnosum. Next base: position 788,279 of record NZ_BAAAIS010000003.1, on the reverse strand, counting down.
CCAGGGGCAGGACCCGGCACTCGCAGCGGATGCCGGCCGCGCGGGCCTGCTGGTCGGTCATCCCGACCGCGCCCACGGCCGGGGTGGTGAAGGTGACCCGGGGCAGGTGGGTGTAGTCCAGCTCCTGGCCGGCGTCGTTGAAGGCGTTCTCCACCGCGGTGACCCCGTGGGCGGAGGCGACGTAGACGAACTGCGGGTGGCCGGTGACGTCCCCGGCAGCCCACACTCGGCGGTGGGAGGTGCGCGTGCGGGCATCGATGAGGATCTCCCCGTCCGCACCGGTGGCCACCCCGACCGACTCGAGCTGTAGCCCGGCGGTCACCGGGCGCCGCCCGACCGCGACCAGCAGGTGGGAGGCCCGGACCGTCTCCCGCCCGCCGGGTCCTGTGACGGTGGCGAGCACCTCCCCGGTGGCCGGGTCGGTTTCCACCGCGGTGACGGTGGTGCGGCGGAGGACCCGGATCCCCTCGTCGGCGAACACGCCCCGCAGGGTCCGGGAGACCTCGGGCTCCTCGTGGGAGGCCAGCCGGGAGCGGACGACCAGGGTCACCCGCGCGCCCAGGCGGGCGAAGAGCTGCGCCTGCTCCAGGGCCACGTAGCCGCCGCCGAGGATCAGCAGTGACTCCGGCACCTCGGCCAGCTCCATGGCAGTGGTCGAGGTCAGGTAGGCGACCTCGCCCAGGCCCGGGATCTCCGGGACGACCGGGGCAGATCCGGTGGCCACCAGGTAGTGGGCCGCCCGCACCCATGACCGGGCGCCGTCGGGTCCGGTGACCACAAGCACCGGGTCCTCGACGGTGCCCGCGAACACCGCCTCGCCCCGGATCAGGTCCCAGCCGTACTCGCGGATCAGGTCGAGGTACTTCTCGGCCCGCATGGTCTCGACCAGCTCGGCCGTGCCCGTGGCCAGAGCCGGCATGTCCACCGGCCCCACGGTCGCGGTGATCCCGGGAAAACGGGTGGCGTCGAGCGCGGTGTGCCGGGCCGCGGCCGCGGCCAGCAGCGCCTTGGACGGCACGCACCCCGTGTTCACACAGGTGCCCCCGACCGTGGCCCGCTCGATCATCACCACCCGCTTGCCCAGCGTGGTGGCACGGATCGCGGCGGCGAACGCACCGCCCCCGGATCCGATGATCGCCAGGTCGACTTCTGAGGTGACAGCGTCCGACATGGGTCCTCCCAGAACCTTTGGGGAGGCCCCCATGGCGCCTCCCGTGTGCAGTGCTGCCTTCAGCCTGCACCTTACCCTGGAGGGGAAGGTCAAGCCGCCGAGGTGACCGCATCTCACAAGCACTGGTTTCGGGAGCCCCCCGTGCGAGTGTCGTGAACGACCCCGTGTGAAGTCTCAAGACATCGTGGACGACCCCGCTACGGGGAACGTGTCCGCGGGCTGACTTATGGGCCGGCTCCGCTGTGAACCAGCGTGTCGCGTTGGGGTATAGCCAGTGCGACAGTTGTGTAACAAAAGTGCGAAAATCGACCCTATTGGGAACCGTAAAAGACCGTCCGGTAGCTGTTTCGCTGGGGTGTCCCAGTTTGATACGTACCTCCCGACACGACGCGCCTGCTTTGAGTAGAGGGGAGCCCTCCACGGGCACAGCAGTGCTCGTGGAGGGCTCCGGTATGACGTCAAGTGCTCGGTGGGGTCAGCGTCCGAACAAGCGGGCGAAGAAGCCGGCGCGGGGGGCGTCGTCGGTGTGGCCGGGGCAGCGATCCCGGGGGGCGACGTTCTTCATGACCTGGTCGACGTGCTGGCCGCAGCCGGCCCAGGTGGTCTTGCCGCAGGTGCGGCAAGTGGTGGCTCTGCACATGGGGTTCTCCTTGCGGTGGTGGCGGGGTGGTTCAAGCGGCCTGCGAGGGTGCCTTCTCGAAGAGGGCTCCGAGGGAGGGGTCCGGTGCGACGCGGTTCCAGGGCATCTTCGAGAGGACCGAGGCCATGGCGCAGGAGTCGCTGAGGGCGGAGTAGGTCAGGCCCGCGCCGATCGCGCCGGCGAGCAGTCCCAGGCGGGGGTGGATCAGCTGGCCGGCCAGGGTGCCGAGCAGGACGAGGGAGCCGGCCGTCATGCGGACCTGGCGGTCCATCGCCCAGAGGGTTCCGCGGCGCACCACGGTGCCGCCGGCTGCCTGATAGGCGGCGATGCCGCCCTCGAGGACGTCGACCGCGTCGAACCCGGCCTCATGCAGAGCCGAGCAGGCTCGGCTCGCTCGGGCGCCGGACTGGCAGACCAGCACGACGTGGTCGTGCATGCGTTCGGCGAGGGCCTCGGTGTGCTCGGTGAGCAGGTCCAGGGGCACGTTGTAGGAGCCGCGGATGTGGGAGGTCTCGAATTCGCCCGGGGTGCGGACGTCCACGATCATCAGCTCGGGGTCCTCGGTGAGGCGTCGGGTGAGCTCGGCCGGCGCGACGGTGCGAGGGGTGATGGGAGTCGTGGTCATCGGGCATCCTCCCCGGTGGTGGCGAGGTCGTGCTGCTGCGCGTCCCACTGGGACCAGCCGGCGTAGCTGCCGTCGAGTTCGACGACGTCGTAGCCGGCGCGGCGCAAGGTGGAGGCGGCCACGGAGTTGCGCAGTCCGGACTGGCAGAAGGTGATCAGCCGGCCCGACTCGCGATCGGGCAGGTCGTCCTGGTGGAAGAGCACCTTCCCGGCGGAGAGCTGCTCGGCACCGGGGACGGTCCCGTCCGCATGCTCGCTGCGGTTGCGCACATCGAGCAGGAGGGCGGTGGAGTCCTCGGCGCGCAGCGCCTCCAGGTCGGCCGGAGAGACGACCTGCGGAACCATCGTCGGCAGTCCCCCGAAGGAGCTCACGAAGCCGGTCAGGGAGTCCACGCCGACGCGCACGAAGTGGTCGCCGTACTCGGCGGCGGTCTCGGCGTCCCCGGCGAGGACAACGAGCTCGGCGTCGTCGGTCTCGGGGTCGAAGGCCCAGCCGATGTGAGTGGCGGCCTTGCCGAGCGCGGGAATGCTCAGCGCACCGGGCACGGTCCCGGCATGGACCTGGTCCACGGGGCGGGTGTCGATCAGTGCGTAGGTGCCGTCCTCGAGCCCGCGGGCGAGCTCGGCCGCCTCGATCGGGCGGGGGGCGGGGCGATGGCCGAGGATGGCGGGTCCCTGCTTGTTCTGGCGCTTCATCCGCGCGAAATAGGCGTGGGCGTCGGGCTGTCCGTCCAGCAGCTCGTCGATGAAACCCTGCTCGTCATCGCGCTCGAGATAGGTGGCCCACCAGGCGAACTTCCGCTCATAGCCGACGGTCGTGGAGGGCAGAGCGCCGAGCGCCTTGCCGCAGGCCGAGCCAGCGCCATGGCCGGGGAAGACCTGCACATGATCCGGCAGGGTGAGGAAGGCGCTCTTCAGCGAGGCGAACAGCTGCTTGGCTCCCTCGAACCGGGTGTCCTCCATGCCCGCGGCCTCGTCCAGCAGGTCCGGACGGCCCAGGTCCCCGGAGAAGACGAAGTCGCCGGTGAGGTAGTAGCCGGGCTGGTCGGTGAAGGCGCCATCGGTGACCAGATAGGAGAGGTGCTCGGGGGTGTGGCCCGGGGTGTGGCGAGCGGTGACGGTGATGTTGCCCAGCTGGATCGTGCCATGGTCGTGCAGCAGCTCGGCCTCGAAGCCGTAGCTCCAGTCCTCACCGCCCTCGCCGGAGACATACGCGGTCGCGCCGGTCGCCGCGGCCAGCTCCCGCGTGCCTGAGAGGAAGTCGGCATGGATATGGGTCTCGGTCACGGCAGTGATGGCCATCCCGTGGTGCGCGGCGAGATCCAGGTACACCTGGATGTCGCGCCGGGGGTCGACCACCAGGGCCTCGTTCTTCGCCTGGCAGCCGATGAAGTAGCTGGCCTGGGACAGGTCCTCGTCGTAGATGCGTTCGAGAAGCATGGATCCTCCTGTGCGGTGGGTGCGATGACGGTCGTCCGATACCCCCGAGGGTATCAGGTACCCCTGGGGGTATGCAATGCTGGGGTGGGGTGGTGGTCGGTGGGGCGCATGCGCAGGGCGACCACCAGTCCGGAGGCGGCGGTCAGGGAGGCCACGATGAGGATCGCGGCCTCGAGCCCGAGGGCGTCGGCGGTGATGCCGGCGACCAGTGCGCCGATGGCGAAGCCGCCGTCGCGCCACAGCCGGTACACGCCGATCGCGCGTGCCCGCCATGTGGGGTGGGCGACGTCGCCGATGCCGGCGAGCAGGGTCGGGTAGACCATGGCGGTACCGACTCCCAGCAGCGTCATGGCCCCGAGCCATGCCGGGAAGCTCGATCCGGTAGCGATCAATGCGAGGGCGAGGGCCTGGGTGAGCATGCCGGCGACGATGAGGCCTTTGCGGCCCCACCGGTCTGAGAGCGCGCCGGTCACCAGCTGCGCGGCGCCCCAGGTGGCCGGGTAGATCGCGGCGAGCAGTCCGATCTGTCCCAGCGGCAGGGCGGCGGTGGCGAACAGGACGGGGAAGAGTCCCCAGGCGAGGCCGTCGTTGAGGTTGTTGACCAGGCCGGCCTGGCTGATCGAGGACAGCGACCGGTCCCGGACGCTGGTCAGCACGAAGACCTCCCGGTCGCTGCGGCTGTCCCGGTCGAGGATCCCGGTGCTGCCGGGTTCGTGGCGTGCGTGATCGCGGGTCTCGCGCACCAGGAGCATCGACAGTCCCAGGCCGAGGGCGATGAACGCGGTGCCCAGCAGGAACGGTGCAGCCCGCAGCCCATAGACCTCGGCGAGGTATCCCGTGGCGATGGCGGTCCCGGCGACGCCGAGATAGCCGGCGGCTTCGTTCAGGCCCATGGCGGTGCCGCGCCGGTGGGGGCCGACCAGGTCCATCTTCATCACCACGGTGGTCGACCAGGTCAGACCCTGACTGATGCCCAGCAGGACATTCGCAGCCACGACCCACCCCCAGGTCGGGGCCAGGATCAGCAGGACCGGCACGGGAATCGCGAGCATCCATCCGGCGACCAGCACGGGCTTGCGGCCGTGGCGGTCGCTGAGGGTGCCGGCGAGGTAGTTAGCGCAGGCCTTGGCCAGTCCGAAGGCGAGGATGTAGGTCAGTGCCCCGGAGTACTGCTCCAGCCCGAACTCCTCGGTGGCCAGCAGCGGCAGCACGGTCCGCTCCTGCCCCAGGCTCGCGCCGACCAGGGCGTTAACTGCCACGAGCAGCAGGAACTGGGGCAGGTTCTCCCGCAACCCCCAGCGCAGGGGAGCGATGACGGCGCGCTGGGTCATCCTCGACCCGCATTCCGAGCCTGCGCCTCCACGGGGCCCATGTCCAGGGCTCGCACCGTCTCGAGAGCCCTGGCCAGGCGGGAGGCGCGCAGCCCGCCCTGGTGGGTCTGCACCAGCAGGCCGTCACGGAAGATCATCAGCGTGGGCAGGGCCCGGACCTGCGCGGCAGCTGCCAGTCCGGGCTCTGCCTCGGTATCGACGGAGGCGAACAGCACCTCCGGATGCTCGGCGGCGACGCCGGCGAACACGGGGGCGAAGCGCCGGCACGGGGCGCACCAGGCGGCCCAGAAATCCACCACGACCACCTCGTGGGACCGGATCGCGGCACCGAAGGTCGTCTCCGTCAGCGCGCGGACGCGCCCTGGTGCGATGGAAGTGGAGCCGCTCATGCGGTCCTCCTCCGTGCGCGCAGGGGACAGCTCGGTAGGAGGAACCAGCACCCGGCGGCCGCGAGGGCGAGCAGCACCGCCACCGCAACGGCGATTGCGCCAGCGATTGACGGCAGCTCCTGAACCAGGACGAACACCCCCATGAACAGTACGAAGACACCGAAGCCTTTCCGCAGGATCGGCTCGGGGATCCGCCCGGCCAACCGCGCTCCGAGCAGGGAGCCGAGGATCGCGGCGACGGTTACCCCGCCCACCAGGGCCCAGTCCAGTGAGACCGAGGTGAGGTGTCCGGCGAGGCCTGCGAAAGAATTTATGGCGATCACCAGCAGCGAGGTACCCACCGCCACGGGCATCGGCAGTCCGCCCAGCAACGCCAGGGCGGGCACGATGAGGAACCCGCCCCCCGCGCCGACCAGACCTGTGACGAGTCCGACGGCGAGACCTTCGACGATGATCTTCACCGTCGGCAGCTCGCTCCTGGCGGAGTGTCCCGCGTGGGCGCCCCGACGGCCGCGGATCATCGCGATCGATGCCGCGACCATCACGAGGGCGAAGGCGATCATCAGCACGGTGCCCGGAATGTAGCCGCCGAGAATCCCACCACCGAGGGCGCCAACCATCCCGGCCCCACCGAAGATCAGCCCGGTCTTCCATCGCACCCTGCCAGCGCGGGCATGACTAATAGCACTGACCGCGGAGGTCGCCCCGACCACGAACAGCGAGGAGGCGATGGCCTCCTTCGGCGGCAGGCCGGCCACATAGGTCAGGATCGGGACCGTCAGGATCGAGCCGCCTCCCCCGAGAAGGCCGAGGGAGACTCCGATCAGGACGGCCAGCAGCAGGGTCAGGACGAGGGTGGGCGTCACAGAGGACCTTCCTTTCGAGGTGGGGCGTCAGGAGGTCGGCAGGCCGGCGTTCTGCCAGGCGATCATGCCGCCGCCCATGGTGTCGGCCTGGAAACCGGCCGCGGCGAGCTCCTCCGCCGCGCGGGCACTGCGCTTGCCGCTGCGGCACACCGTGACCACAGGCCGCTCCCGGTCCAGCTCTCCCGCCCGCGAGGCCAGCTGACCCAGCGGCATATGGATCGCCCCGGGGATCATCCCCTCGGCGACCTCTCCGTCCTCGCGGACGTCGACGATCTGGTCGCGGACGCGACGCACGTCCACCTCGGCAACAGTGATCTCAGACATGGAAACTCCCTCTCGAGCATCGAAGAACCGGCGACGGGATCCGTCGACGACGGGCGAACGATCGCCAGTGGCGCACACACTCCCACATACCCATGGGGGTATGCAAGACACCCCCGGGGGTATAGTGTGGTGGAACCGCCTCGGCTCGTCAGGAGAACGCCATGGAACTGAACCCCGATGACATGACCCCCGTCATCCACCGCCTCAAGCGCGCCCAGGGGCAGCTCGCTGCCGTGACCCGCATGATCGAGGAGGGCAAGGACTGCAAGGCCGTCGTCACCCAGCTCTCGGCCGTCTCCAAGGCCCTGGACCGCGCCGGCTTCGCGATCATCGCCAGCGGCATGGAGCAGTGCATGACCAGCCCGGACCAGGACCTTGACCGCAAGGAGCTCGAGAAGCTGTTCCTGACCCTGGCCTGAGACCCGAGATCCCGAGAAGATCGGGACCCGGCACGACGATCCGAAGGAGCGCGCGATGGCCTACACGCACCACCTCACCCTCGACCAGCCGTACACCCAGGCCGTCGAGTCCGTCCGTACAGCGCTGTCCGAGCAGGGGTTCGGGATCATCACCGAGATCGACATGCGGGCCACGTTCGAGAAGAAGCTCGACACCGACGCAGCCGATGAGATCGGCGACTACCTCATCCTCGGCGCCTGCAACCCCGGACTGGCCCGACGAGCCCTCGCCGCGGAGCCGCAGCTCGGCGCCCTCTTGCCGTGCAACGTCATCGTCCGCGGCGGGGACGAGGCAGGCCACAGCATCGTCGAGGCGATGGATCCGAAGGTCATGGTCCAGCTCAGCGACAGCGACCACGTCCGCGCGGTGGCCGACGACGCCGATGCGCGGCTGCGCGCAGCCCTGGCGTCGCTGTCGCGCGCCCACTGACCTCCCCTTGGCGCCTCAGCGGGCCCCCGCGGCCCGCCATCTGGTGACGGTGTCGCGCTGTGGTGAACCCGGTGGCGCAGATCTGGCGCAATACGGCCGCAGTGAATCTCTCGGCACCCCCAGTGACCGCGGGGTAATTGTTGCGCTCGGCTTCCCCTGGTGGGACACACCCGTCGAGGAAGTTACTGGGCGGTTGGGGTCTTGTGCGTGAGGATCTCGTCGAGGAGGTGGCGGACGCGGGTGTCGATGTCGTCGCGGATCTGGCGTGCCTGCTCGAGGGTGGTGTCAGCGGGGTCTTGGAGGTCCCAGTCTTCGTAGCGTTTGCCGGGGTAGAGGGGGCAGGCGTCGCCGCAGCCCATGGTGATGACCACGTCGGCGGCGCGGACGACGTCGTCGGTGAGGGGCTTGGGGAAGGCGGCGTGGAGGTCGATGCCGATCTCCTGCATGACGTCCACGGCGCGCGGGTGCAGGTCGGTGCTGGGTGCGGAGCCGGCGGAGCGGACATGGACGCGGCCGGCGGCGTGGCGGTTCAGGAGGGCTGCGGCCATCTGGGAGCGGCCGGCGTTCTGGACACAGACGAAGAGGATCTCGGGTACGTCGTGAGGGGCCGCGCCCTTGGCCTGCGCGAGGGCGGTCAGGCGGTCTCGGGCGAAGCGTTCTGTGACGGATGGCAGGTGGGAGGTGATCTTCGCGGTGCGGGCCAGGGCGGTGTAGGACTCGAAAACGTACCGGTCGACGGTCTCGGGCGCGAACACTCCAGCGAAGCGGTGGGCGAGGTCGCTGGCAATGGTGTGCAGGACGTGGTCAGCGCTGAGTAGAGAGGGTGTCTCGCGGGGGCGTGACATGGCGGGCGCCTCAGCGCTGCGTGGGGGTGGCCGGGGCGCCCTGGGGCAGGAGGCTCGCGATGAGCTCCTCGACCCGGGTGCGGATCTCAACGCGTACGGGCCGCACCTCGTCGATGCCCTTCCCGGCGGGGTCATCGAGCTTCCAGTCCTCGTAGCGCTTGCCCGGGTAGTAGGGGCAGGCGTCGCCGCAGCCCATGGTGATGACCACCTCGGAGGCCTGGACGGAGTCGGTGGTGAGGACCTTGGGTACCTGGTGGGAGATGTCGATGCCGACCTCTTCCATCGCGGCCACCGCGGCCGGGTTGACTGAGGCGGCGGGGGCGGAGCCGGCCGAGCGGACCTCGATGCGGTCACCGGCCAGCTCCCGCAGCCACCCCGCAGCCATCTGAGAGCGGCCGGCGTTGTGGACGCAAACGAACAGGACACTGGGACGAGTGGTCACGGGGAAACCTCCAAGGGCGCGGGGATAGGGGGTCAGGCAAGGTCGAGGAACGCGCGCAGCTCAGCGAAAGCGGCGGGTACGACGGAGTAGTGAGCCCACCGGCCCCGCTGCTCCCTGGTCAGGAGGCCGGCTTCGACGAGTTTCTTCATGTGGTGGCTGACGGTGGGCTGGCTGATCCCGAGCGGCTCGGTGAGGTCGCAGGCGCAGACTGAATTGCAGCCCTGGGCGGCAACGTGGGAGAGCAGCCGCAGCCGAGTGGGGTCCGACAGCGCTTTCAGCATCGACGCGAGCCTCTCGGCGTCGACGCTGTCGATGGGCCCGGCGGACAGCGTGCAGCACGCCTCGGCGCCGGACGCCGCCTCGAGGGGCGCAGCGGGGGTATCGATCGTGGTGGTCATGCCCTCACCTCACATTGACGGATATCGATGTGAAGCATAGCGTTCGGATCGATATCCGTCGATGGAAGGTGCCGAGCCCTGATGAGTACGACCGCCCAGGACGTGGCACAGCCGCGCGTGATGAAGGAGATGTCCTTCCTGGATCGCTGGCTGCCGGTGTGGATCATCGCCGCGATGGTGGTCGGGCTGCTGCTGGGGCGGTTCATCCCGGGCCTCGATGTCGCGCTGGAGGCGGTGAAGATCGGCTCGGTGTCGCTGCCGATCGCGATCGGACTGCTGGTGATGATGTACCCGGTCCTGGCGAAGGTCCGCTACGACGAGACTCGCCGCATCGGCGCCGACAAGCGCCTGCTGATCTTCTCGCTGGTGCTGAACTGGCTGATCGGCCCGGCCCTGATGTTCGCGCTGGCCTGGATCTTCCTGGCCGACCTGCCGGAGTACCGCACCGGGCTGATCATTGTCGGGCTCGCGCGGTGCATCGCGATGGTGCTGATCTGGAACGACCTGGCCTGCGGTGACCGCGAGGCCGCCGCAGTGCTGGTGGCGATCAACTCTGTCTTCCAGGTGATCGCCTTCGGTGCCCTGGGCTGGTTCTACCTCCAGGCGCTGCCGTCGTGGCTGGGCCTGTCGACGACCTCGGCCGAGTTCTCGATCGGTGCGATCGTGCTCAGCGTGCTGATCTTCCTCGGCATCCCCCTGATCGCCGGGTTCCTGACTCGTGTCATCGGTGAGCGCGCCAAGGGGCGCACCTGGTACGAGGAACGCTTCCTGCCGAGGATCGGGCCGTGGGCCCTGTACGGGCTGCTGTTCACCATCGTGCTGCTGTTCGCCCTGCAGGGCGAAGCGATCACCACCAACCCGCTGGACGTGGCCCGGATCGCGCTGCCGCTGCTGGTCTACTTCGTGGTCATGTTCCTGGGGTCGTTCCTGCTCGGGCGCGCGATCGGCCTGAACTATGCGAAGTCCACCACCGTCGCGTTCACCGCCTCGGGCAACAACTTCGAGCTCGCGATCGCGGTCGCGATCGGCACCTTCGGCGTCACCTCCGGCCAGGCCCTCGCCGGTGTCGTCGGCCCCCTGATCGAGGTGCCCGTCCTGGTCGCCCTGGTCTACGTCGCCCTGGCGATGGGTCAGTGCCTGTTCCCCGGCGACGCCACTGTCCCCACCCGATGATCCTGCTGAAGGAGAACCCGATGATGAGCACGAAGCCCCCCACGGTGCTATTTGTCTGCGTAAAGAACGGAGGTAAGTCCCAGATGGCCGCCGCGCTGATGCGCCACCACGCCGGAGACGCCGTGCGCGTGCTGTCCGCCGGAACCCGCCCCGCAGCGGCCATCAACGCCCAGTCCGCCGAAGCGATTGCCGAGGTCGGCGCAGACATGTCCTCCGCCGTGCCCCAGCCGGTGACAGACGAGCTGTTGCGGAGCGTCGACCAGGTGATCGTCCTTGGGGAGGAGGCTGTTATCGAGCGCGTTGCGGGGATGGCCGCGACGGTGACCACCTGGCACACCGATGAACCCGCGACCCGCGGCATCGAGGGGATGGAGCGGATGCGGCTGGTGCGCGATGACATCGACGCCCACGTGCAGGCACTGCTCGAGGACCTGCGGGAACCCCAGAGCTAGAGGGACGCTGTGGTGCGAGGCATGTCAGTGAAGTGGCCCGGGACGGCTCACGCGCAGGCGGATCAGCCGGTACACCACCCCGATCGCGAGCACCGCAACGCCGGCAAGGATCGAGGTCGGGGGCAGGGTGGCCGCCAGCACCACGCAGCCGATCGCGCCCAAGCCCTGCCACGCCTTGGCGTAGCGGCGGTGGGGCGCATCCTGGGTGGCGGCGGCGATGTTGGCAATGAGGTAGTAGACAAGAACGCCGAAGGACGAGAACCCGATTGCGTCGCGCAGATCGGCCACGACGATGATCGCGCTGACGACCAGCGCCAAGGTGATCTCGGCACGGTGGGGGACCTGGTATCTCGGGTGCACTGCGGCCAGCCAGCGAGGAAGATCCTGGTGGCGTGCCATTGCCAGGCTGGTGCGGCCGACACCCGCCACCAGAGCCAGCGGCGCACCCAAGGCCGCGGCGGCCGCCCCGATCCGCACCAGCGGCTCCGCCCCAGCCCAGCCGCGTGCGATGACGACGTCGGCCAGCGGTGTCGCTGAAATCGCAACGCTCGAGCCCCCCAGCGTCATCAGGACACTGACAGCGATCAGCACGTAGATCACCAGCGCGAGACCGAGCGCGGCCAGGATCGCCCGCGGGATGGTGCGCTGAGGGTCCTTGACCTCCTCGCCCATGGTCGCGATCCGCGCGTAGCCCGCGAACGCGAAGAACAGCAGGCCCGCTGACTGCAGCACGCCGTACCAGCCGCCCTGAACCCTCAGCCCCTCGGCGCCATCGAGCGCTGGAGCGCCGGAGGTCAGCCCGGCCACGATGACCACGGCCAACACCACGAGCACGAGCGACACGATCACCCGTGTCGCCGCCGCAGTGCGCGTGACTCCGAAGTAGTTGATGGCCGCCAACGCCAGCACAGCCGCCACGGCGACTGGCTTTTGCCAGGGGCCAGGGACTGCGTACGCCGCGAAGGTCATCGCCATCGCCGCGCAACTCGCGGTCTTGCCGATGACGAACCCCCACCCCGCCACGAACCCCGGCCACTGCCCGAGACGCTCGCGACCGTACACATAGGTTCCCCCGGACGTCGGGTACTGCGCCGCCAGCTGCGCCGAGGACGTGGCATTGCAGTACGCCACCACGGCAGCGATCGCCAAGCCGATCAGCAACCCCGCCCCGGCAGCTGCGGCAGCCGGCGCGAACGCGGCGAAGATGCCCGCACCCACCATCGACCCCAGACCGATCATGACGGCGTCACCCGTCCCCAACCGCCGAGCCAGACCAGGCTGAGCACTCATGTCGTCATCCCTCCAGATCGGACCTCGCGGGCACAACCACCCGACCTATGAATCGTAACCCGATATCGGATGTCGATCTTGAGCTGTTCGAGACCCCGTCGGTCGGGGGCGTAGACTCCGGTGCCGATATCGGATCCGTGAGTGCAGGGGAGGTGGGGTGCGTGCGCGACTTCCAACGAGGTGCGGTGCGGCTGCACATCCTGCATCACGCGGTGGAGGACGAGATCCACGGCGCATGGATGATGGCCGAGCTCGCCGAGCACGGGTACTCCATCAGTCCCGGTACTCTCTACCCCACTCTGCACCGCATGGAATCCGATGGGCTTCTGACGTCGACCGGCCGTACCGTCGAGGGACGCAACCGACGCGTCTACCGCGCGACCGACGCGGGCCGCGACGCGCTGAACGATGACCGCAGAGCTCTCGCGGAACTTGCCCACGAGGTCCTCGGATGGCGATCCCCGGAGACTCCTCCGGCGGACCCCGCCTAGAGCTCTGAGGCCGACCCTCTAGATGCTCAGTGCCCGGTACCGAGCTTGCCGGAGAGGCGTTCGAGGCGCTGGAGGCTCGCGCCGTCCAGGCCGATGATGCGTGCTTCCTTGTCGCGGGCGGCGTACTTGCTCTGCACGGCGTCGAGGCTCGCGACGGTGGAGGCATCCCAGACATCGGCCGCGGTGAGGTCGATGATGACGGTCTCGGGATCGCCGGCGTAGTCGAACTGGTAGACGAGATCGTTGCTAGAAGCCCAGAATAGTTCGCCCTTGACGGCATAGCGGCGGATGTCGATGGCGCCGTCGCCATCAGTGTCGGTCTCCCAGACCTTCTCGATGTGGACGAGGTGGGCGACGCGGCGGGCGAACAGGATCATCGCGGTGATGACACCGAGGACGACGCCGATGGCGAGGTTGTGGGTGGCGACGGTGGCGATGACGGTGACGAGCATGACGGCGGTCTCGGACCAGGGCATCAGGCGCAGGGTGGTGGGGCGGATGCTGTGCCAGTCGAAGGTCGCGACGGAGACCATGATCATCACCGCGACCAGGGCGGCCATCGGGATCAGGCCCACGATGTCTCCCAGGGCAAGGACGAGGACGAGCAGGAAGGTGCCGGCGAGGAACGTGGAGATCCTGGTGCGGGCCCCGGACTGCTTCACGTTGATCATGGTCTGGCCGATCATGGCGCAGCCGCCCATGCCGCCGAAGAACCCAGAGGCGATGTTGGCGATGCCCTGTCCCCAGGACTCGCGAGTCTTGTTCGAGTGGGTGTCGGTGATGTCGTCGACGAGCTTGGCGGTCATCAGCGATTCCATGATCCCGACGATCGCCATCGCCAGGGCATAGGGCGCGATGATCTGCAGCGTCTCGAGAGTCGGAGGCACATCGGGGATGAACAGTTCCGGCAGCGACTCGGGCAGCTGACCCTGGTCGGAGACGTTCGGCATGGACCAGCCGGTGGCGAGGACCGCTGCGGTGAGCAGCACGATCGCGACCAGCGGCGCCGGCACCACGGTGGTCAGCCGCGGCAGGAGCACCATGATCGCGATGCCCACCGCGACCAGCGGATAGACGATCCACGGGATGTTCTCGCCGAAGAGGTGGGGAAGCTGGGCGGTGAAGATGAGGATCGCCAGAGCATTGACGAAGCCGGTCATCACGCTGCGGGGGATGAACCGCATCAGTTTCGCGACGCCCAGTAGAGCCAGGATGATCTGCAGGAGTCCGGCGAGGATGACGGTGGCGATGAAGTAATCCAGCCCGTACTCGTGGGCGACGGGCGCGATCACCAGGGCGATCGCACCGGTCGCGGCGGAGATCATCGCGGGTCGGCCTCCGACGAGGGCGATCGTGACCGCCATGATGAACGAGGAGAAGAGGCCGACCTGCGGGGGAACGCCGGCGAGGATGGAGAAGGAGATCGCCTCGGGGATCAGTGCGAGGGCGACGACGAGTCCGGCGAGGATCTCGGTCTTGAGCTTGCGGGGGTTGCGCAGGGCCGCGACTACGGTGTCCGGTTGCTGCTGGGAGTGTTGCTGCGTGCTGTCGAGGGGCGCAGTGCTGAGGGAAGTCACGGAAAGTCCTAGCGTGGGGAGGGAGGGCCCCGGCGGCACGGAACGTTTCCGTGAGGGGCCAGCTAACTAACCCTCACGTTACGTGAGCTTTCAGGTGACGGGTACGAGACCTGCGTCACGAGTGACTTGGTGTTAGGTCTCCGACGTCCTCGCATCGCCCGGGGCTGCGGGTACGGAGAGGTCACGGAGGCGCGAGAGGAACTCATCGGCCATCGCCACCTTCCTCTCCAGCGCGCTGCGGCGCTCGATCGCGATCGCCTCGATCTCCTGAAGCTTCTGCCGTGCTTCGAGCGGAGCGTCGGGCTGGGCGACCTGGTGGGTGATGTCGAGCAGCTCGCGCATCTGTTCCAGCGTGAAGTCCAGCGGCTTCATGCGCCGGATCAGCAGGATCCGCTCGACATCGGCGTCGGAGTAGAGACGGAACCCGCCCTCACTGCGCTCGGACGGATTGACCAACCCGATCTCGTCATAGTGTCGCAACGTGCGGAGGCTGAGCTCAGTACGCTCAGCGACCGCACCGATGTGCAGTAGCTGATCCGCCTCATCTTTGTCGCTCATGAAGCCAGTCTGCCTCACCCCTCCCGCGTGACTCCGGTGACGCAGCGCCACATGCGCATTGGTGGCCCAATTGGGTATACCCAAACGCGACACCCGCCGCCCAGACATCGCCGCTGTATCAAAAGGTCCAGTCCGGCTTTTTGGCGCATGTCTCGGCTAGGCTCTTAGATGTGAATGGAACACATCGGGCCCCGGGGCAGCGCGTCGCGTACCTCCGGGTGTCATCGGCCGGCCAGAACCTCGCACGGCAGCTCGAGGCGGTGGGGGAGTGCGACCAGACCTTCACCGAGAAGCAGTCCGGCAAGAGCGCGACCGACCGCCCGCAGCTGCAGGCGCTCATCCGGCACGTCCGCCGCGGCGACCACGTCGTCGTCGCGTCCATGGACCGCCTGGCCCGCTCAGTCATCGACCTGAACGACATCGTCCAGCAGATCACCGGCGACCCCGCCGAGCACACCGAGCAGCGCCCCAGGAAGGGTGCAAGCATCGAGTTCCTCAAAGAGCGGCTCACCTTCGAGCCCGGGCACGCGGACCCCATGGCGGCGTTTCAGCTGAACATGATGGGCGCCTTCGCGCAGTTCGAGCGCGAGCTCATCCGTCAGCGCCAGGCCGAGGGCATCGCCGCCGCGAAGAAGCGCGGCGCCTACAAGGGCCGGCCTCGCAGCCTCGAGAGCGAGCAGATCCGCTCCGTCCGCAACGCCGCCCTCGCCGGCACACCCAAAGCCCAAATCGCCCGTGAGCACGGCATCAGCCGATCCACGCTGTACCGCTACCTCGGGACGTCGCCGCTGCTACCAGGTGCTTGACTAGATTCAGACGGGTGGATCCTCGCAAATGCACCCTCTACGCCTGCTGGAGGAGCTGGTTGTACGACCAACCGCTACGCCCCAGCCCTCTCAGGTACTTGGCGAGTAACTCCAGCACGTGAGCCTCGATCTGAGTCTGCGGATCTTCCCATGCCGTCGGTTGAATGACCAGGTGATGTGTAGAGAAGTCGCGTGGAAACTGCGGCGCTCTCCCAGAGAAGGCATCTTCAATAGCGCTAGCCCCACGCAGATGATTTAGGTGCACACCGACACGCCACTGCCCCTGATATCCCTGGGCCAGGGATATCTTGCGAAGTGTTTCGAGGAACTGAGCGCCGAACAGGGCCATTGTTCCCGTTAGCGCCACGTGCTGGACACTTCCAGGCGCACGCTCAATTATCCGTGTTGCGCCACCGCTTACCGCGCTGATCGTGAGGTCGTCGTGCAGGCCGATCTGAGCCTCTCGATGCTCGTATTCCGGCCGTACCTTGTCGTAGCTGGTGCGGAGACTCAGACCGTCGGGGTCGTTCGCGGTGTGCAGGCATCCGCGGAGGAGAGTCGACCAGCTCCGTCGACCGTTGTCCAGGTTCACGAGGATCGAGGTGAGTCCTTCCTGGGAGAGTGGTTCAGATGGGACGGGAGAGCAGGGTTCTGCGAGGAAGAACGCGTGGCCGTGGCCGGTGGGAGCGCCCTCTATCAGCTGGTCGATCGGGTCGTTCAGCGCGAGTCCCTGGAGGCGCTCGACGAAGCCGTGGGTGCGCTGGTCCCGAGCGAGAATGAGGGTTCGTACTTCTGGATCAGAGAGCACTCGCTTCCCGTCGGCCGAGCGCCCGTAGTACCGCTCGTCCACCATGTGTGGCGCGAGCGGTGATGGCGGCACCGAGACAATGAGGACATTGCGGCCGTCGGGGCCTTCGACGTCATCCAGGACCACTGGCACGAGGGGAGGGGAGATCCTTGTTGCCGCCACCTGGGAGATTCGATCTCGCATACCGCCGGTTTCGCACCCCACGACCTCGTAGGTCTTGTCCTTCACGCCGAAGATGAGAACTCCGCCGTGGACGCTGAGAGCGGCGATGTCGCGGGCCAGCTCCGTGTTGACGGCCTTAGTAGACGGGCCAATCGCCTCCTTCAGCTCGCACCACTGATTCTCCTCGAGCAGGCCTCCTTCGGCAGCCGCGCGCACCTTGTCCCAGGTGTCAAGAAACGTGAGCGGCCGTCCGGGACCGAGATAGTGCTGCACCGTGGGACCTCCGGGTCAGTGAGTGGGTCAGTACTGCTTGCTGGTAGTGAGCTGGGCGTAACGCTCGAAGAGCAGCTGCGCGCGACGCTCGTTCGTTCCGCACCTGCGTTGAGGGGAGAACTGCCGATCAACGACTCGGTCCAGTGCCGCATGGGCTTTGAGCAAGTCGGGGTCCATGAAGCCTTCGGCGTAGTGCTGAGCAAGTGTGCGCTCCGGATGCTTCGCTCGCGCCTCGAGGATGCGGGCGCCGGCTTCGATGATCGACTGGCGCTCTGTGTCGCTAACCTTGGGAAGCGGGAAGCTGTTCCAGGTCAGCGTGTTCGAGAATGCTGGATCGTTCTTGATGCGGCCGCCAACGGATTTCTGCCAGGTGATGAACATGGAGCTGCTGATGATTGCGAAAGCGAAGCCATCGGGATCCTCGCACTTGTAGACCTTGTCGCCGGCGATGACGTTGGGAGACAGTCTGGAAGCGGTCACCCATGGGCGAGTCTCGCTGAAGATCTTGGGGATCCCCAGATACTCAACGTCCGGTTGGGACCTCTGTCCGAAGAGGTGCGCGGTGGCGGCCATTGCGCGGGTCGAGGCGGCAGAGCTTGCCTGCCGGAACGCCCGGACAGCAGCGATTCTCTCGGTGAGGACAGGGGACTTCTTCACGTCGGCGGGGTCGAGGTCGACGAGCCACAAACACCAGCGAGGCAGATCATGGATGAGTTCCTTGCCCATCATGAACTGCCTGATGTACTTCGCGGCGATGGGATCGGCGGCGACTCGCTCGTATTCATCCCTCTCGATGATCAGATGCCCTCCGTCCCGGGGCATGCTTCCCATCGATGCCGGAGGCAGCTGGGGGCTCAGCGGCGTTCGGCGTTGCTCGACCAGGACGTTGGGACCGTCCACGAGGTAGGCGTTGATCGACGATGCCGGGATCTCGGTGGGCTCGGCTTTCACCGATTCGTAGGTGAAGAGCCGCGGCGCGGGCTTGGTGTCTCGATCGAAACCGACGATGGTGCAGTAGACCGACGCGGCGCCGGGGGCTTCGCTGGTCCAGGCGAAAGTGCGGTGTGCGAAGCGGATGCGCCAGCCGGCCCGGAAGATCGGGCCGAAGAGTGCGGGGACGGGTTCTCCCTGGGTGGTCGAGTTCGTCGAGACGAAGGCGAAGCGGCCGGCCACGTCGCCGAAGAAGTCGAGGGCTTTGCGGTACCAGCCGGTCACGTAGTCGAGGCGCCCGATGTCCTTGCGTTGCCAGACGTCGCGCAGGTCCTGCGCCTGATCGGGGGTGCGGGTTGCGTGTCCGAGGAATGGGGGGTTTCCCATCACGTACGTCCTCGGCGTGGCAGGCAAGATGGCGGCCCAGTCGCAGCGCAGCGCGTTGCCAACCGTGACCCGAGCAGAGTCCTGCAAGGGCAGCATCGGTACCGCGTAGCCGAGGGTGAGGTTCACGGCCTGGTTGGCCTGGTGCTCGACCAGGAACATTGCGGTGCGGGCGATGGTGGCCGGCCACTCCTCGAGCTCGATCCCATGGAACTGTGACAGCTTCACGTGAACGCGATCACCGGCATCCAAGGACAGCTGCGCGCGCGACGGGTCGAGCTGCTGGAGGCGCTCGTGGATGCGCAACTCAAGGCCTCGCAGCTCCCGGTAGGCGATGATCAGGAAGTTCCCGCACCCGCAGGCCGGGTCCAGGAACGACAGCGACCCCAGATGTTCGAGCAGTTTCTCCAGCTCGCGCTTCTTGGCGTGCGCCTTGGTGAACTGGTCCTCGAGCTCGTCGAGGAACAGGGGGCGGATGAGCTTGAGGATGTTGGTCTCGGTCGTGTAGTGCTCGCCCAGCTCGCGGCGCGCCTTCTTCGACTTCACGGCCTGGAACAGGGAGCCGAAGATCGCGGGGGAGATGCTGGACCAGTTGAAGTACGCGGCCTGCAGCAGCAGCTCGCGGGAGGCCCGGTCGAAGTAGGGGATCTCCACGGCCTCACCGAACACGGAGCCGTTGACGTAGGGGAACGCCTGGATCAGGTCGTCGTCGCGCCCGTACCGCTTGTCCTCGGGCTTGTTCAGGGCCTGGTAGAGCGTGGTCAGCTGCGCGCCGAGGTCGGAGCCGTCTTCGCTGGTGCGCTCTTCGATGTACCGGGAGAACAGGTCGCGCTCCCAGAGGCCGGAGTCGTCGGCGTACAGGCAGAACAGGGTGCGGATCAGGAAGATCGAGGCCTGGTGCTCGTCGTACCCGGTGGCCTCGAGGTGCTCGTACAGCTTGGCCATCAGCTGCGCGGCCTTGATCGAGGCGGTCTCCTGCTCGAGGGAGCCGAACTTCGCACGCCGGTAGCCGGCGAGAAACATCAGATCCTCGACGTGCGCGGGCAGCTCCTCGAGCGGGAACTCCAGCAGCTCAGTCTCAGGCGAGTCCGCGGCAAGATCCAGCAGCCGGAAGCGCTTGAAGTCGCTGGTGATGACGAAGTCGGGCCGCTCATGCTCGGTCAGGGACTCCATGTAGTCCAGCGCCTGGGCCTCGGCTTTGGCGAGGTCGGCGCCGGTTGACTTCATTTCGATCAGGGCGGTGCCGGAGATCAGCGCGTCGATGTAGCCCTGACCGCCGGTGGAGGCACGCTGGGCACGCTTCTCGTACAGCGCCGCGCCCGAGCGGGTGATGCCGAAGACCCGCAGCAGGTCCCGGACGAAGGACTGGGCCTCACCCCGCTCGTACCCCTCCGCGTCGCGCCACTGCGCGACGAACGCTCCAGCACGAGAGCGGATGTCGGGCAGCACGAGGGGCTTCTGGCTCATGGACACATGTTCGCAGGTTTCTCCGGGCACAAGGCACTCTTTCCCAGTCGGCACTGCCAGGATGACCTCGATGCCGCCAGCGAGCTGTCACAGACACCGACATCTAGCGATCGCATCCGCACGTACGCGTGCATCGGCGGTTCTGCTAGATCTCGTGTGGGCTCCCGTCGACGGAGGAGAGCAGGTAGGCGACCGCAGCGAGTGTCAGGTGCCGGATGTAGTCGGCGAGCTGCGGACTGACGTCTGTGGGTTCGAGGTGCCCGTGTCCGTCCCCACCCTTGTTACGCAACGGGGCGACAGCCGCCGCTGTCTTAACTACCTGGTCTCGTAGCCCAGCGATCGCCTTCGCGTTTGGGCTGGCGATCTCGCTAGGCTTCGTTGCCAGGCCGGCAGCTCTCATCGCCTGCGGCACGATCCCCGGCATGTCGCCCGGACGGGCGTCGGGATCGTACTCGTGCAGCAGATGCTTCGCTGTTGCTTCGAGCAGGTCCTTAGATGTGCCAAGAATCGAGCCTGGATCTAGATCATCCTTGCGGAGTAGCGCTTGTAGGCGATCGACTGTATTGCGGCCCCCTGCGGCGATATCTGGGCCCACGAATTTCGACTGGATACGCCCATCGACGTCCAGGGTCGCCCCAGCGGCAGCAAGTGCGGTGCGCAACTTCTCAATAAGCTCGAGTCGCCCTGGGGCAGGGTGGGCGAACACGTTTTGGAAGCGCATCTCCTCGACAATGTCGTTCACGAGCCATTTGACGGCGTCCTCGCCTTGAGTTTCTGCCGCTTCGAAGGCCGCGCGTAGCCGGCGGGGCTTATTCAGGTTTTCCCCACGATCATCAGCCCGCGGAACATTGATGCTTCGCCGAGAGAGTATGTCGTCGAGCCCGGTATGCGACGGGTACCACGAGTCCTCCATCAGCAACCGGAGGGCGTGGGCTACTTCGAACGTCCAAGACGGTGTCATCCTCCCAGTGTCTCGTGCGCGCCGCTCTTGCTGCTGTCCGACTCGCGTCAATAGGACGAACCGGTAGCAGACTTGCACCGCCGGGGCAACGGGCTTCAGCGTCCATCACGGGTGTGTTCATCGGGCAGACTCCACGAGAGGCTATGACGGCCTCCGTCGCTACCCCGCAGGCGCACCTCGAGTCCGGATCTTCCCACTGCTCCAGGCCCAGGGGGCCCGAGTGTTCAGTGCGCACAGAAGTTATGCGTGCTGGTCGCGTGCCCGCGGCGAATGGTAAGACCGCAGGATGTACGCCTCGAGCTCAGCATTCTCGATGCGCCACTGTCCCCGCCGTCCGACTCGGATCGCGCGGAGCTCGCCCGACCGAACGAGGGCGTACGCCTGCGCGGCGCTGATGGAGAGGACCTCACGTACGCCTTCGAGAGTGATGAACCGGCGCTCCAGGACCCGGGCTTGACTAGACATCATCTGACCTTTCTTCAATGAGCGGGCTCTTTTACGTGACCAGGCTGGTCTACGCAACCAAGCTGATTCCGTTGACGACTGACCGCGCTTGGGCGGTGTCCAGGCCGACGTAGATGGCTGTGGTCTCAGGCTTCGAGTGGCCCATGAGCGTCTGAACCAAGAGGAGATCTCGGGAGCTCCTGTATGCCTCGGTTGCGAAGCGGTGGCGCAAGGTATGTGCACTCCAGTGGCCTGAGAGAGCCTCGTTGACGAGCTCGCCAACCCTTATCGGCTGGAGGTGTGCATCGGCATAGCGCCCCATTGACGGGAAGAGCCAGGGGAGTTCAGGAGAGACATCGTGGAACTGTCGTGCGACGGCGTCGGCTGCGGCCTGAGTTAAGGGCACGGTGCGTTCGCGTCGACCCTTGCCGTGAACGATGAGGGACGATCCAGTGCGCTCTTCAATGACATCCGAGCGGGAGACCACTGCGATCTCGCCACGCCGTAGCCCCGCTTCGGCTGCGAGAGTGATCATCGCTTGCACCCTCGTGCTCGAACTGAGGAGTGCCTTTCGGATGATCGGGTCTGGACACGGCCTGGGGACAGACTTGGGAGCACGGGCGGGCGGGATGAGCGCAAGTGGATCTGCGAGAATCCTGCCGGTGCGATGGAGCCACGTCGTCCATATCCGCAGGGAGGTGCGGGCGCTCCGTCGGGTTGCGGCCTTCCAGCGCGGATTCGCGAGATAGGCGACAAGCCACTCAAGATCTAGGGGATCCGTCTCAGCAGGCACACCATTCAAGTAGCGCCGCACGTGGTACTCGCGCAGTCGCACAGTCGTCTCGGAGCGCTCTGAGGCACGAAGCCAAGCGGTCCAGAGAGGGAGTTGTGCGATGACGTCCATAGCTTCCACGTTGCCCGACAGCTCTGTCGGGTTTCGAGCGGCGCCGATGTTTTGGGGACAACTGGGGCCTGTGGAGGAAAGAAGGCGCAGGGGCGCCGCTACAGCGCCTGCTCCGCCAGAGGAATCATCCAAGAGTCACCCAACCATGGTGCATCGACCTCGGGCTTTGCCGAAGTCGACTTCGATCAGAGACCCCGAGGTGCGCGGCTCGAGACTCTTAATCAGCGGGTCCGGGGTTCGAGTCCCTGATGGCGCACCCGATGTGAAGCCCCTCGGTCGAGAGACCGAGGGGCTTCGTCGTTCCCGGGTCATGTCGGCCGACGATCCGGCCCGGTGCCCGGCGTCGCCCGGCCCGGTGACTGGCATCCCGGATCCATGTCCGTTTGCGCGGCTGAGTTCCCGTTGTGGAACCCCAGCGCGCAAACGGACATGCCCCAGGGGACCATCGGCCCTCGGGTCGGGGTGGGCCAGTCAGGTCTGGTGCGGGGCGTGGTGGTCAGGACCCGGCGGGCCAGGTGTCGGGGACGTCGGCCCCGCCCTCGACGACGTGCTCGCGGGCGCCCGGGAGGTCCACCCACGAGTCCTGCGGCCGGTACCCGAGCTCGAGCGTCGTGTTGGTCATCGACCAGCGGCGGTTGGGGTTGTCGGAGATCGCGTAATAGAGGCCGAAGGTGCTCTCCGCCTCGATCGCGCGGCGCACCACGCGCACGCAGTCCCCGGGGCTCAGCCACATCGCGCGCAGCACGTCCTCCTCCGCCTCGAGCGGGTCCTCGGTGACCCAGCCGATGCGCAGGGAGATCACGTCGAGGCCGTGCTCGTCGTGGTAGAAGCGGCCCAGCGCCTCGCCGAAGATCTTCGAGACGCCGTAGAGCGAGTCGGCGCGGGGGAGCGTGTCCGGGTAGACGGGCCACTGCTCGAGGCGGTCGTACATGCCCATCGCATGGTTCGAGGAGGCGAGGACCACGCGGCGCACGCCGGCCTCGCGGGCGGCCTCGAGGACGTTGCGGGTGCCCACGATGTTCGCGCCCAGCACGTCGTCCCAGGTGGACTCCGGGGAGGCGGCGCCCGCGAGGTGGACGACGGTGTCCACGCCGTCCATGAGGGCGAGCACCTCGGGGTAGGCGGAGATGTCGGCCGTGTGCAGGGCGCCCTCCTGCTCGGGGGTGCGCGGGGTGCGGCCGTGCTGGATCAGGTCGTACTCCTGGCCCAGTTCCTGGACGAGGTGGAGGCCCACGCCTCCGGTGGCTCCGGTGATGAGGACGCGACGTCGATCGTTCATGCCCCGATGATCCCGCCCCCGGGTGACCTGGGCAACACGCATACTGATCCTCATCGAGTCGAAGGGAACCCGCCATGCCGACCGCCTACCCGTGGTACTACCGCTTCTCGTGGATCGCCGCCCTGGTGGTGGGGGTGGTCGCCTACGTCGTGCTCTTCGTCGTCATGCTGCTCACCCGGAACTCGACGATGCTCCCGAGCGTCCTGCTGGTCGGCGCGGCGACGGTCCCGCTCACGGTGCTGCTGTTCGCCCAGTCCAGCCGGGCCGGCGCTCTCGTGCCCACCCCCGTCGTGCTCGTCACGGTCGTGCTCGCCGGGCTCGTCGGCATCACGATCGCGGGGCTCGAGGAGTCGATCGCGGGGGCGCTCCTGGGCCGGGAGTCGATCCTGCTCGTGGGGGTCATCGAGGAGACCGCGAAGCTCGTGGTGCCGCTCGTGGTGCTCGCGACCGCGCACCGCACCACCCGCGGCGGCGGGATCGTCGTGGGGATCGCCGCGGGAACCGGCTTCGCGGTGCTCGAGACGATGGGCTACGGCTTCAACGCGCTCCTGGAGAGGGGCGGGGGCCTCGCCCAGCTGGACGCGACGCTCATCCTGCGGGGCGTGCTCGTCCCGGCGGGCCATGTGGCGTGGACCGGGGCGATCTGCGCGGCCCTGTGGCATCTCGTGGCCTCCTCGCGCAAGGTGCTCGCGGTCCTCGAGCTCGCGGCGACCTATGTCGCGGCGATCGTGCTGCACACCGCCTGGGACGCGACCTCCAGCATGGCGGTGCACGTGGTGATCGGCGTGGTGAGCGTCGGCGCGCTGCTCGTGCTCACACTGCGGGCGCACCGCGCGCACGTGCGGGCGGCGGTCGCTCGGGCGACGACGGTCGACGCGTCGTCCGCCGCACGTCCCGGCGGCGTGGCCCCGATCTGACCCACGGACATCGCGCTGGGGTCCGGGCGGGCGGGATGTCCGGATGGTCCGCACCACGATGTGACGGGTCCGACACCTGCGCGCTGCAATGGAGCAGGAAGAAATAAAGCGCGCACGCAACGAGTTGGCCCGGTGGGCCCGCTCCCGAGCGGGCCGGAACATCCCCTCGTGCGAAGGAGACCCCTCCGGTGCCCTCTCAGCTGCTGTCCCCGATCACCCTGCGCGACCTCACGGTGCGCAACCGCATCTGGGTCCCGCCCATGTGCCAGTACTCCGCCACCGGCCGCGACGGCGTCGTCACCCCCTGGCACCTCATGCATTACGGCTCCTTCGCCCGCGGCGGGGCGGGCGCCGTGATCGTCGAGGCCACCGCCGTCGTCCCCGAGGGCCGCATCTCGCCGACCGACCTCGGCCTCTGGGACGACGCGCAGCGCGACGCCCTCCGGCCCGTCGTCGAGCTCGTCCACGAGCAGGGCGCCGTCGCCGGCATCCAGCTCGCGCACGCCGGTCGCAAGGCCTCCACCGGCGCCGAGTGGGGGACCGGCCGCCCCGGCCAGTCGCTCCCGGAGTCCGAGGGCGGCTGGACCACGCTGGCGCCCTCCGCGGTGCCCTACGAGGGGCTCGCCGATCCCGTCGCCCTCGACGAGGCCGGGATCGACCGCGTCGTCGACGCCTTCGTGGCCGCCGCCGAGCGCGCCGTCGAGGCGGGCTTCGACCTCCTCGAGATCCACGGCGCCCACGGCTACCTGCTCCACGAGTTCCTGTCGCCGCTGAGCAACCGCCGGACCGACTCCTACGGGGGCGACCTCGCCGGGCGCGCGAAGCTGATGCTGCGCGTCGTCGACGCCGTCCGCGCGCGGATCCCCGAGGGCATGCCGCTGCTCGCACGGCTCTCCGGGACCGAGTGGACCGACGGCGGCTTCGACCTCGAGGAGACCACCCAGGTCGTCACCTGGCTCGGCGAGCACGGCGTGGACATGGTCGACGTCTCCTCCGGCGGCAACGTGCCCGCCACGATCCCGGTCGGCCCCGGCTACCAGGCCCCGCTCGCCGCGCACCTCAGCGCGCACACGGACGTGCCGATCTCCGCGGTCGGCATGATCGACGAGCCCTTCCAGGCCGAGCACGTGCTCGTCACCGGCCAGGCCGAGGTGGTCCGTGTGGGTCGCGCCTTCCTCCGCGACCCCGCCTGGGCTCTCCATGCCGTGATCGCGCTGCACGGCGACGCCGAGATCATCCCGCCGCAGTACCGCCGCGCCTACCGGCAGCAGCTGCGTCAGGGCTGAGCGGGCCCCGGACCCACCTCGCTCGCGGAGCGATGCCCACGCGTGCGGGCGCGGGTGCGCCGATCCGGCTCACCCGCGCCCCGCGCGAGCCTCCCGCCGATCAGGTGCATGAGCGTGCCGACGGCGACGAAGGCGGCGAGCACCACGAGGACCGTCACCAGCACCGGACCCCAGCCGGCGACGGTCGGGTCCAGGAAGGCGTAGGGGTACCAGCCCGTGATCGCGCCGCGGATCCAGGTGAGCGCCAGATAGGCGAGCGGATAGACCAGCCACCACAGGATCCGGGTGCGACGGGCCGGGCCGCGCCGCGGGGTCAGCAGCCAGTCGGCGAGCGCGGCGAGCGGGGCGAGGCGGTGCAGCACGATGCCCTGCCAGCCGATGTCCCAGCGCCCCAGCTCGGAGAGCGGTGCCACGAGCAGTGCGTACACGAGCCCGGTCATCACGAGGTAGAAGGCGACCGCACCGCGCAGGTCGTCGATGCGGCGGGGGAGCACCGCCATCCACGCCGTCGCCACCGCGAGCACCACGAGCATGGCGTTGCTCTGGTTGGTGAAGTAGGAGACGTCCTGCGCGAGCAGCCCGTCGCGGGCCGCGTGCACCGCATCGGAGGTCAGCGCCGCGAGGACCACCGCGGCGAGCGCGAGGCGCAGCATCAGGGCGAGGGTGCTCGTCCACGGAGCCGGGGTCTGCATCGGCTCATGATCCCCGGCGCCCGCGGGGCCGACAACCCCCGTGCGGGGGAGACCAGCCGACGGGGCCGCGGTGCTCAGCCCTCCGCGGGCGGTGCGGGCCGCTGGGCGAACAGACTGCCCTCGTGGACGGGCATGGGGCGGATCTCCCCGCGCAGCCGTTCCATGCGGGCGTCGAGGTCGTCGGCGACCCGGGCGGCGTCGTCGAGCTCCGCGCGCAGCTCGGGCGGCAGGTTCCGCTCGTACTTGTAGGAGAGCTTGTGCTCCACGCTCGCCCAGAAGTCCATGGCGATCGTGCGGATCTGCAGCTCCACGGGGACCTGCTCGACGTGCGTGGAGAGGTACACGGGCACCCGCACGATGAGGTGCAGGGAGCGGTAGCCGTTGGCCTTCGGGGAGGCGATGTAGTCCTTGACGGTGAGCACCTCGAGATCGCCCTGCGCGGCGAGCATCTCCGCGACCCAGTAGGCGTCGGAGACGAAGCTGCAGGTGATGCGGATCCCCGCGATGTCGTGGATCCGCTCCCGGATCGCCCGCACGGTCATCTCCCCCTCAGTGCGCAGCGCCTTCTCGACGAGGGACTCCACGGACTTCAGCCGGGTGCGCACGTGCTCGATGGGGGAGTAGTCGTGCATCTGCTCGAACTCCTTGCGGAGGATCTCCACCTTTGTCAGGACCTCGTCGATCCCGAACTGGTAGTGCATCCGCAGCTCGGTGAACTCCTCGAACACCTGGCGGAGCTGCTCCGCGAGCGCCTGCGGGTCCGCGCCGACGGTCGCGAGCTGCTGCTGGCGCGCCGCCACCATGTCCCGCACCCGGTCGGGGACGTCGGCGTCTCCAGGCGTCGCGGTCATCGCAGGGTCCTTCCGTCGGGTGCAGGAGGATCGATGGTGACACGGGGAGCTGGCAGACGCCCGGGCGTCCTCGCGCAGTGATCAGCCGCGCTCCACGTCGCCGAGGGCGGCCAGCATGATGCGCAGCACCCGGAGCGCCGCCTCGAGGTGCTCGTCCGGCTGAGCGCCCCGACCGTCGTGCGATCGGCGCTCTGTCCTCGCGCGCTGGGGGACCGCACGGGCGGCTCGTGCGTCGGACCCGGGCGGCAGACTCACGGGCATGAGCACGAAGGAGCGGTACGCGCTGTGGGCCCATCAGGTGCGCGAGCGGGTCGACGCCCGACAGGCGGAGCTCGAGCTCGGCCTGGTCACGCGCGGTCCTCGTGCCTCCACGTGGTGGCGCGACGAGGTCGGCGAGGAGAGCCAGGACCCGGGCGGCTGGGACGCCGCATGAGGAGGGACCGCGGTGCCCCTCGGTGACCGCGGGGCGGGACAGGGGCGCGCAGACATGAAAAACGCCCTGTCGCCAGGGCGTTTCTTGGGGTGATCGACGGGATTTGAACCCGCGACCGCCTGGACCACAACCAGGAGCTCTACCAACTGAGCTACGACCACCATGTGCGGAGCGAGCTCCGCAACGAGAACCGAGCATACCGTCCTCGGAGCGGATCTCCGCACCACGGAGCGGGATTCGTGGTGTGAGACGCGCCCCATCCGGGCGGGGGCCCCGCCCGGGCGCCCCGTGGAGGAGACTGCAGGCATGATCGTCGCCTTCTCCGTCCAGCCCACCGGCACCCCCTCCGACCCTCATCTCGAGCGCACGCTCGGCGAGGGGGCGGATGCCGCGAGCGTGCACGACGCGGTCGCCGCCGCCGTGCGCGTGGTCCGCGACTCGGGCCTGCCCACCCGCACCAGCTCGATGTTCACCGAGATCGAGGGGGAGTGGGACGAGGTGATGGCCGTGGTGAAGGCCGCCACCTTCGAGGCCGGCCGCTACGGCTCCCGGATCTCCCTCGTGCTCAAGGCGGACATCCGTCCCGGCCACGACGCCGGCGAGCTCGACGGCAAGATCGAGCGCCTCGACGCGGCCGTGGAGCGGCTCGAGCGGGGCTGAACCCCGCGCCTCCTCCCGGTGCGCGGACGGGCCCGGGGAGATCGCCGTGTCGGCGTCGCTCCCCGGGCCCGTCGGCGTCGGGGTCGCTTCCCTCAGACCTGGCTGTCCAGGAGCCCCTCGCGCAGCGCCTCCGCCATCGCCGGGGCGACCGGCAGGCGCGGGATGATCGTGGCCTGGAAGGCGTGGTAGATGTCCGGCTTCCCGGGCCAGGTCACGCCCTGCACCTCGTTGTCCGCGTCGAGCTCGTGGAACCATGAGCCGCCCTCGGCGTCCAGCAGGTACGTGGAGACGTACTCCCACCACTGCTCGTAGCGCTCGGCCCACACCGGGTCGCCGGTGACGCGGTACATGACGGCGGCGGCGCCCACGGCCTCCGCCGCGACCCAGTGCATGCGCTCCTGGGCGACGGGCTTCCCGTCCCAGTCCACCGTGTAGACGAAGCCCGGCGCGCCGTCGAGTCCGAAGGTCGCCGCGGACTTCTCCATGAGCGCGGTCGCCGCCTCGAGCATCCACTCGGGCGCCTCGCCGTCCGCCGCGATGAGCGCGGAGCGGGCCTGCAGCACGAGCCGCGCCCACTCGATCCAGTGACCGATCGTCGCGCCGTAGGGGCGGAACGGGTGGTTGGGCTCGTCGGCGTTGTACTCGAGCAGCGGGTTCCAGTCGGTGTCGAAGTGCTCCGGCAGCGCCCAGTCGTTGGCGCGCGCGAACTCGTCGATCGCGCGGGTCGCGATGCCGACGGCGCGGTCCAGCCAGCGGCGGTCGCCGGTGACGTCGGCCGCGGCGAGGAGCGCCTCGACGGTGTGCATGTTCGCGTTGATCCCGCGGTAGTCCTCGAGATCGGTGAAGGTGCGGTCGAAGGTGTCGACGCTGAGGCGGGCCTCGGCGTCGAAGAACTTCGCGTCGAGCACCTCGAGCGCCTCGTCCAGGAGCGCGGCGGCGCCGGGCCGGCCGGCGGCGGTCGCAGAGGCCGCGGCGAGCACCACGAAGGCGTGGGCGTAGGCCTGCTTGGTGTCGTCGACGACCTTGCCGCCCTCGACGGCGGCGAACCAGCCGCCGTGCTCGCGGTCCCGGAAGACCCCGGTCAGGGCGGCGATCCCGTGATCGGCGAAGCGGCCGAAGTCCGGGCGCCCCAGGAGGTGGCCCAGGGAGAAGCAGTGCGTCATGCGGCAGGTGATCCACAGCTCCGAGGGACGGGAGAGATCGGGCTCGCCGTTCTCGTCGAGCCAGGCGAAGCCGCCGTCCTCGCGCACGGACTCCGAGCCGAACAGCAGGAGGTCGTCACCCTCGCCCTCGAGCCAGGTCCGATGGGCCGGGGCGTCGAGCCATGGGGTGCGCGGCGGGCGCGCGGCCTCGACGGGGGCGGCGACGGAGCCGGCGGGCAGCTCGAAGGCGCGGGAGGCCTCCTGCGCCTGGGCGGTCGTCGGGCCGGGATCGGCGACGAACAGCACCTGTCGGTAGTACTTGAGCTCCTGGATGGACTCGCGGATGTCCGCGAGCGCCCGGTGGCCGCCGTGCTTCTTGGGGACGTTGTAGTAGACCCGCGGGAACCAGCGCTTGGCGAGCTCCTTGAGGCTCGAGACGTCGATCGTGCGGTAGGAGAGCCAGCTCGCGAACTCCGGCACGTCGCGGTCCAGGAACGCGCGGTCGGTGCCGACGCTGTTCCCGGCGAGCGGCGCCTTGCCCGGCTCGGGGCAGTGCTCCTTGACGTAGGCCAGGCACAGCTCCTCCGCCTCGCGCATGCTCATGCCGCCGTCGAGCTCGTCGATGAGCCCGGAGGTGGTGTGCATGGTGACGACGAAGGGGTCCATGCCGTCGAGCGCCCCGGCCGGGGGCTTCACGACGACGTCCACCCCCTCGCCGAGGATGTTGAGGTCGGCGTCGGTCACGAGGACGGCGATCTCGATCAGAGCATCGTTCTGCTTGTCGAGTCCGGTCATCTCGCAGTCGACCCAGATGATGCGGTCAGAGGCGGCGCGGGCGCTGGTGGAGGTCACGAGCGCCTACCCTACGCCGAGCACGGGCCCGCCCGCCGGGCCCTGCTCGCGGAACCGCGTGCCCCCGTCAGCGCCATGAGTAGTTACCATCGGGTCATCGTCGCGGGGGCCGCCCCGCACGGCACCGTCGCCGGGAGGACCTCACCGATGAACATGTACCTGCGCCTGCTGTGGCTGATGATCCGACTCCGCCTGCGTCGCGGCCGCGCCCTGAGCATCTGGGACACCTCCCGCACGGCGTTCCGCGTCAACCCGCTCGACCTCGACGTGCAGCGGCACATGAACAACGGCCGGTACCTCTCCCTCATGGACCTGGGCCGGATGGACCTCATGATCCGCTCCGGGTTCTGGCAGCACATCTCCGCCCAGGGCTGGTACCCCGTCGTCGCCGGGCAGACCATCACCTATCGCCGCTCGCTCACGCTCGGCCAGCGCTTCCACCTCTCCACACGCGTGCTCGGCCACGACGAGCGATGGATCTACATGGAGCAGGTGTTCCGGGTGGGGGAGACCGTCTATGCCGACGCGATCGTGCGCGCCCGCTTCCTGCGCTGGAAGGGCGGCTCGGTGGACGTCTCCGAGGTGCTCGAGGGCGCCGGCCCGATGCCGGAGCACCTGGTGGTCCCCGACTGGGTCGAGCGCTGGAACGAGGAGTCCTCGGCGCACAGCCGCGCGGTGGGGGAGAACGACCGCGGACGCTGAGCGGACCGGGTGGACGTCAGCCGGCGTCCTCGGCGCGGGTGAGCCGGAAATGGTCCTTGGGATCGAGACCCGCGACGATCGGCTCGAGGGCGTCGGCCAGCTGCTCCATCTGCGCGGGGCTGAGCTTCTCGAGCACCCCGGCGCGCACCGTCTCCAGATGCCCGGGCGTCGCGAGGATCATCGCGCGCCGGCCATCCTGGGTGAGCGTCGCATTGGTCGCGCGGCGGTCCTCCGGGTGCGGGGTGCGGGAGACCCAGCCGCGGTGCTCGAGACGCTTGATCGCCTTGGAGAGCCGGGGGAGGGAGGAGTTCGTCGCGACGGCGAGCTCCTTCATCTGCAGCGTGTGCCGCGAGGCGAGGTTCAGCCGGCCCAGGAGCTGGAACTCGAAATGGGTCATGCCGGCGTCCGCCTGGAGCTCGGCGTCGAGCGCCGCAGGGAGCAGCTCGCAGGTCGCGATGAGCGCCAGCCAGGCCCGTGACTCGGTGGCGTCCATCCTCGGCGGCGTGAAGGTCATGGGGGGCATCCTACGGAGCAGGCGGCCCCCTACTACCGATCGGACACGACATCGATGCAGGTCGCGTCCGGGATGCCGGATTCCCGCGCGTCCGGGGGTGAGGGACTGTGCCGCACCGGGGTCATCACCTGTGCTGATGACGGTATGTGGCGGAGCATGGTGACCTCCGCGTGCACGATCCCTAGCGTGTGCCCATGACCCTCAACGACAGCACCTCCCTCGACACCGACCTCGCCGAGAGCGCCGCCGCCCGGTCCGAGCGCCTCACCGCCGCCGGGCAGGCCTGGGGCGAGCGCATCGACGCCCGTCGCGACTCCGCCCACCTCACCTACCGCGTCACCGGCACCGGCGTCGGCTCCGTCGCCTCCCGGATCACCGCCGGCAAGCATGAGTTCGCGGTCGACGAGCCCGCCGCGCTCGCCGGCGACGACCTCGCCGCGAGCCCGGTCGAGGTCGCGCTCGGCGCGCTGATCTCCTGCCAGGTCGTCGTGTACCGCCTGTACGCCCACGCGCTCGGCATCCAGGTGGACGACGTGGACGTCACCGCCGAGGGCGACCTCGACGCCGCGCGCCTCTTCGGCAAGGACGAGTCCGTGCGCGCCGGCTTCGGGGACGTGCGCCTGACCGTGCGCCTCACGGGCCCGGAGACCGCCGAGCGCTACGAGGAGCTCCGCGCCGCCGTCGACGCCCACTGCCCCGTGCTCGACCTCTTCCAGAACCCGACCCCCGTCACGACGACGGTCGAGGTCACCGCCTCCTGACGGGATCACGGCCCGCGAGCCGGCGCCGCAGCTCCTGGATGCCGCTGATCACCAGCAGGACCCCCACCACGGCGAGCAGCGTCCACTGCTCGGTCGCGACGGCCGCGACCCCGGCCACGACGAGCGCCGCGAGGTAGACGAACGCCAGCACCCGCTGGGAGACGCCCAGCAGCCGGGCGCCGAGGCGGGTGCCGGCGAGGCGCAGGAGGACCAGCAGCACGATCGCCCCGAGGGTCACGAGCTTCAGCATCGGATCCCTCCTCGTCCGGGCGACAGGTCGGTGCCCCCACCCGGACTCGAACCGGGAACCGACGGATTAGAAGGCCGTTGCTCTATCCATTGAGCTATGGAGGCGCGGCGCGGCGGGCCGGAGCTGGTCCGGATCGGCGCCGCACAGAGTCTAACGACCGGTGCGACCCCGCGGTCCGCGCCCCGCGTGCGGTGACCAGGCCCGGGCCCCGGTCGACGTGTCGCGCGGGTCCTCGCCCTGGCAGCGCGGGCAGGTCCAGAACACCCGGCCCTCGGTCCCCTCGAGGCGCGGCTCGGCGATCTCGGAGCGCAGGATCCGGGCGCGGCAGCGGCGGCACTGCTGCCCGCCCCTCCCGTACACCCAGAGGTCGCCGTCCCGCCCCAGCATGCCGCCGGTGGTGACCCGCACCTCCCGCTCGGCGTTCAGCAGGAGCAGGCGGCGGGCGAGGTCCACGAGCGTGCCGAGGTCCCCGGCCTGCGCGACGGTCGCCGCGGGATGCACCCGGCGCAGGAAGCACAGCTCGCTGCGATAGATGTTGCCCACCCCTGCCAGGAGGTGCTGGTCCAGGAGGGCGAGGCCGATCGACCGGTCGGGCTCCGTGGCGAGGTTCGCGATCGCGCGCTCCCGGTGCCCCTCGGACCAACCGGGGTCCAGGAGATCCGGTCCGAGCGTTCCCACGAGCTCGGCCTCGTCGGCCGTGCGCAGGAGCCGCACCTGCTGGACCTCGTAGGCGATCGCCCGCACCTCGCGGCCGTCGTCGTGCCGTGCCGTGAGCCGGATCCGGATCGTCGCGGGGTCGCGCGGGCCGGCGCTCGTGTCGCTCGAGCGGAGGGCGCGGCCGTCCACGCGCCAGATGCCGTCCATCATCAGATGGGAGTGCAGGGTCATCGGCGGCGCCCCGGAGCCCTCCGGCGGGACGAGACGGATCAGCAGATGCTTGCCGCGTGGGCGCACCTCGCGCACCCTCCAGCCCGTGAGATCCGCGGTCGCGTGCCGGGGGACGCGCAGCTCGCTCGACGTGAGCGTCGCGCCCGCGAGCGCCTCGTGAAGGATCCGGCACTGCCGGAAGACGGTGTCCCCTTCCGGCATCAGCGGCCTCCTGCCCGCACGCGCAGCGACTTCGGCGAGCGGTAGCAGCCGGCGTCCACGAGCGCCTGCGCGATCCTCGCGACGGCCTCGGCTCCGATCGCATGGCCGTTGATCCGCTCGATCTGCAGCTGGGGGAGGCGGGAGTCCTCGACGACGGCACGCACCAGCTGCTCCGCGGCCGGGGTGATCAGCTCGCCGTCGGCCCACCACAGCAGGCTCCGGGCGCCCTTGTCGACGACCGCGAGGGGATGGCCGTCCACGAGCATCACGAGGGCGCCCGCGCGGCGGGCCGGTCGGACGGTCGCTCCCTCCGGCGGGGCAGGGGCGAGAGGCGGCCAGGGCAGCGACGCACCGTAGGGGTTCGCGGGGTCCGTCGCGGCGAGCGCCACGGCGCCCGCCTCCGGCGACGGCCGGGAGTGCTCCTCCGCCTCCCGCTCGCGGTCCCGCAGCAGGTCCACGGCCTCGACCGGTGCGAACTGGGAGGCGCCGAGGCCGTCCACGAAGTAGCCGCGGCGGCAGCTGCCGTTCTCCTCGAGCACCGACAGCACCCGGTACACGCCCGCGAAGCCGCCCGGCAGGTCCTCGACGTCCATCGCGCCGCGGGTGACGACCCCGTGCCGGTCCAGCAGCAGCGTCGCGAGCGCACCGGCCCGTGCGGCCGGGTCCACCGGCTCCACCCTCACGGCCGACCATCGGCCGGCGCCCGTCGGCCCGGTGACCAGCTCCGACGGGCTCGACGCGCCCTGCCGCATCATCGCCGCGGAGAGCCGGGCGGCGCCGCGACGGCTGAGCTGCCGGGAGCGTCCGGGCGTGCGCGAGCGGGCGGAGCGTGGGGCGCTGCCGCGGGTGAGCACGCGCAGCGCCTCGAAGGAGTCGTTCGTGACGAGGGAGGCGAGCGCGAGCTCCCACAGCGCCTCCTGCAGCTCCTCCGGCGGGACCGCCGCTCCGTCCTCCGCGAGGGCGGTGAGGAGCTCCCCGGTCCGGAGCGCACCGGGCGTGCCGCGCAGCAGGGCCAGCAGCCGCGCCGCGGTGGAGCCCTCCGGGAGCGCGGCGGCCGAGGACTCGAGCTCCGCGGCGTCCAGGCCGAGCGGCAGGGCGTCCGCGAGGTGCAGGCGCACCCAGGCGTCGTCGGCGCCGAGCCGGCCGTGCCCGGTCCACACGAGCTCGCCGGCGGCGAAGGCGGAGTCCACGAGCGCCGGCGTGATCTCCGGCAGTCGCGCCGGGAGCACCTGCGACTCCCAGGCGGAGGCCGGCAGGGACACCCCGGTGAGCTGGTCGATCACCGAGAGCAGCCCGTCCCGGCCGTGCCAGTCGGGGCGGGCGCGGCGGCCGTCGGCCCGGCGCGGCACCAGGTGCTGCCAGGTGCCGAGGAAGCGCGCGTACACGGGGCCGGGCACGGGAGCGATGTCGCGCCGGGACGCGGCGAGGCTCGCCCGACGGATCCGGCGCAGCACCTCCGCGTCCACCCACTCCTCCCCGGTGCGGCCGGGGGTGAACTCGCCGGTCTGGAGGACACGCTCGGAGGCGAGCTGCTCGAGCGCGGCCCGGGCCACGCCGGGGGCGAGACCGAGCGCCTCGACCACGTGCTCCGCGGGGAAGGGGCCGCGGGAGCGCGCCCAGCGCTGCAGAAGCTGGGGGACGGCGCGGTCCACGGGGGCGAGCAGGGACTCGGGGAGACCGGGCGGCAGAGCCACGCCGAGGGCGTCCCGCAGCAGCGCGGCGTCCTCGACCCCGGCCACGTGCTCGGCCCCCGCGAAGCGCACGGCGATCACGCGCCGCGCCCGCTCGAGCTCCTCGATCGCCGCGTCGACGTCGAGCTCGCCGGCGGCGCGATGGGCGAGCTCGGCGCGGGTGAGCGGTCCCAGCCGGCGCAGGGCGTCCGCCACGTTCTCCCCGGTGCGCAGCGCGCGCTCCTCGGTGAGACCCTGCAGGCGCTGCTCGACCTCCGCGATCACCTCCGCGTCCAGCAGCTCGCGCAGGCTCACCGATCCCAGCAGCTCCGCGAGCAGCGACTGGTCCAGGGCGAGCGCGGCCGTGCGGCGCTCCGCGAGCGGAGCGTCGGTGTCGTAGATGAACTGGGCGAGGTAGCCGAACAGCAGCGAGCGGGCGAAGGGGGACGGCGCCTCCGTCTCGACCTCGCGCACCTGCACCGTCCGCCGTGTCACCTGGGACATCAGGTCCACGAGGGAGGGGAGGTCGTAGACGTCCTGCAGGCACTCGCGCGCGGCCTCGAGCATGATCGGGAAGTCCGGGTACGGGCGCGCCACCTCGAGCAGGTGGGCGGAGCGCTGGCGCTGCTGCCACAGCGGTGCCCGCTGGTTCGGGTCACGGCGCGGCAGCAGCAGCGCCCGCGCCGCGCACTCGCGGAAGCGGGAGGCGAAGAGGGCGGAGGAGCCCACGAGCCGCCGCACCTCCTCCTCGATCTCCTCCGGGGTGAAGACGAAGAGGTCCGCGCCGGGCGGCTGCTCGCCGTGCGGGATCCGCAGGACGATGCCGTCGTCCGCGGCCATGACCTGGCCGTCGAGCCCGTAGCGCTCCTCGACGCGGGCGCCGACGGCGAGGGCCCAGGGGCCCGTGATCCGCTGGCCGAGCGCGCAGTGCAGGACCACCCGCCAGTCGCCGAGCTCGTCGAGGAAGCGCTCCACGACGAGCTGCCCCGGGCCGGGCACCGCCCCCGTGACCTGCCGCTGCTCGGCGAGCTGGTCGAGCAGCACGGTGCGGGCGTTGCCGTCGAGCCCCAGCGCTTCGAGCCGGCTCTCCGCTTCCTCGCGGGGGAGGGCGGCGAGCTCCGCCTGCGCGGCCTGCAGGGCACGGCCCAGGCTCGCGGGGCGGCCGTCGCCGTCACCGTGCCAGAAGGGGATCCGGCCCGTCAGGCCGAAGGCGGGGGAGACCGTGACCCTGGAGGCGGTGATCTCCTCGATCCGCCAGCTCGTGGTGCCCAGCGTGATGACGTCGCCGCGGCGGGACTCGTAGACCATCTCCTCGTCGAGCTCTCCCACGCGCCGTTGCTGCGTGTCGTCGTCCCCGGTGACCAGGTGCACGGGGTAGAGGCCGCGGTCCGGGATCGTGCCGCCGCTGGTCACCGCGAGGCGCTGGGCACCCGGGCGCCCGGAGAGCGTTCCCGCCTCGTGGTCGTGGACGAGCCGCGGTCGCAGCTCGGTGAAGGCGGTCGAGGGGTAGCGGCCGGCGAGCAGGTCGATCGTCTGGTCGAAGGCCGCGCGGGGCAGCGCGCGATAGGGGTGCGCGCTGCGCACGAGCTCGAACCACTCCTCGACCTGGAGGTCCTCCATCGCGGCGGCGGAGACGGTGTGCTGGGCGAGCACGTCCAGGGCGTTGCGCGGCACGGAGAGCGGCTCGATGCGGCCCGCGACCGCCTCCTGCACGGCGACCGCGGAGCGCAGCACGTCCATCGCGTGCAGCGGGTGCAGCACACCCCGGGAGACGGCGCCGACATCGTGCCCGGCGCGCCCCACGCGCTGGAGCAGGCTCGAGACGCTCATCGGCGCGGCGACCTGCAGCACGAGGTCGACGGCGCCCATGTCGATGCCGAGCTCGAGGGAGGAGGTCGCGACGACGCAGCGGAGGCTGCCGGACTTCAGCTGGTCCTCGATCTGGGCGCGGATCTCCTTGGACATGGAGCCGTGGTGGGCGCGGGCGATGTCCTCCACCTCGGCGCCGTCGGGGCCCTCGACCCGCTCCGCCCCGTCGGCCCCGTCGGACAGCGGCGAGGGATCGGCGGCCGTGCGGCGGGCGTGGAGCCGGTTGAGCTTGCCGGTCAGCCGCTCCGCCTGGCTGCGGGAGTTCGTGAAGACGATCGTCGAGCGGTGGGCGAGGACCTCCGCGAGCACCGCCCGCTCCACGTGCGGCCAGATGGTGCCGGAGACGTCCTCGTCGTCGACCGCGTCCGCCGGCGGCTCGATCGCCTGGAGATCGGGGACGGGCATCGTGATCGCGAGGTCCCAGCGCTT
The DNA here is from genome assembly GCF_039526185.1 of Brachybacterium rhamnosum. Classification (NCBI taxonomy): domain Bacteria; kingdom Bacillati; phylum Actinomycetota; class Actinomycetes; order Micrococcales; family Dermabacteraceae; genus Brachybacterium; species Brachybacterium rhamnosum. Next base: position 750,845 of record NZ_BAAAIS010000003.1, on the reverse strand, counting down.
CGTCGAGGGCGGGCGCACCACGGTCACGTCACGGCGGCGCCCCGCCCCGGAGAGGAAGGCGGCGACCTCGTCCACGGGCTCCACCGTCGCGGAGAGCCCGATCCGCTGCACGGGCCGCTCGAGAAGGGCGTCGAGGCGGGCGAGCGACAGCGCGAGGTGCACGCCGCGCTTGGTGCCGGCGACCGCGTGGACCTCGTCGATGATCACCGTGTCCACGGAGGTGAGCGTCTCCCGCGCCTGGGAGCTGAGCATGAGGAACAGCGACTCAGGGGTCGTGATGAGCACGTCCGGGGGATGCGCCACGAGCCGGCGGCGCTCCGCGGCCGGAGTGTCCCCGGTGCGCACGCCGACGCTGATCTCCCGGCGCGGCAGGCCGAGCCGCTCGGCGGCGCGGGCGGTGCCGACGAGCGGCGAGGTGAGGTTCCGCTCCACGTCCACCCCGAGCGCCTTGAGCGGCGAGATGTAGAGGACGGAGGTGCGCCGTCGCTCCCGGGGACCGCGCGCGGAGCGAGCACCGCGGGGCGGCGACGGAGTCTCCTCCGGCGCCGCCATGGTGAGGCGGTCGATCGCGGTGAGGAAGGCGGCGAGGGTCTTGCCGGAGCCGGTGGGGGCGACGACGAGGGTGTCCTCCCCGCGCTCGATCGCGGCCCAGGCGCTGCGCTGCGCCGGGGTGGGGCCCGCGAAGGACTCGGCGAACCAGGCGGTCGTCGCGGGGGAGAAGGAGGCGGGCAGGCCGGTGCCCTCCCCGGAGGCGGGGTCAGGGTCCTGCGGGCCGGTGCGCATCCGCCCATTGTGGCGCGCAGGGACGACGATCGTGCGGCGCGCCGGCCCCGGACGGCTCAGGAGGAGGCCGGGAGTGTTCGCTCCCTGTGAACTGCCCGGACCATTCGAGGAGCGCACGTGGCAGGATTAATCCACGGCGGGACCCGCACCTGCGGCTCCCGCGCACGACACCTCGAAGGGATGATCCGAATGGCTGCGTCCACGTACACGCTTCCCGATCTCGACTACGACTACGGCGCTCTCGATCCGTCGATCTCCGGCAAGATCATGGAGCTGCACCACTCCAAGCACCACGCGACCTACGTCAAGGGTGCGAACACGGCGCTCGAGAAGCTCGCCGCGGCCCGCGAGGCCGAGGACTTCGGCACCGTGAACCAGCTGTCGAAGGATCTCGCCTTCAACCTCGGTGGTCACACCAACCACTCGATCTTCTGGAAGAACCTCTCGCCGGAGGGCGGCGACAAGCCGACCGGCGAGCTCGCCGCCGCGATCGACGACCAGTTCGGCTCCTTCGACGCCTTCCGCGCGCACTTCTCCGCCGCGGCGCTGGGCATCCAGGGCTCCGGCTGGGCGATCCTCGCCTACGAGCCCGTGGGCGGGAATCTCGTCATCGAGCAGTTCTACGACCAGCAGAACGGCGTGCCCGTCGCGACGATCCCGCTGTTCCAGCTGGACATGTGGGAGCACGCCTTCTACCTCGACTACCAGAACGTCAAGGCGGACTACGTCAAGGCGATCTGGAACATCGTGAACTGGGCCGACGTCCAGAAGCGCTTCGAGGCCGCCACCTCGACCGCCTCCGGCCTGGTCGTGCCGCAGGCCTGATCGACCCCGCCCGGCAGGCCCCGGGCAGCCGACGGACGGCCGGTCCCCGCGAGGGGGCCGGCCGTCCTCGCGCGTCCGGGGACCGATCGTTCCTCCCCAGCGGGGGTCCGTCCACAACCCCGCCGGGGGCATGGCTCCGACGGGCGGGCCGACGGGACAGTGAGGGCAGTCGGCACGGTGCCGGCGCCGGGAGCCTCCCGGCACAGGGAAGGACATCCCCCATGAAGGACGCCACCGTCATCACCATCCGCGGGAACCTCACCGAGGACCCCCAGCCCAAGACCCAGGGCAACGGCGCCAAGCTGCGGGTCGCGGTCACCGACAGCTATTTCGACCGTGAGTCGCAGACCTGGAAGGACCTCAGGTCCGAGTTCTACACCGTCTTCACCGGCCCCGCGCTGGGCGCCAACGTGCTCTCCTCGGTCCGCAAGGGCAACCCGGTCGTGGTCACCGGGCGGCTGAGCACGAACACCTGGCAGGACGACGCCGGAACGGACCGCACGGACCTCCAGATCAACGCCGAGAGCGTCGCCGTGGACCTCGTCTGGGGCAGCGCCACCTACAAGGGACGCCTGCGCCTGGACACCATCCCCGAGCACGATCCGAGCACCGGGGAGGTCCTCACCCCCGGCGAGGAGGAGGTCACGATCCCCGAGGAGGCCGTCGCCGTCGCGTGAGCGCAGGCCCATCCACCGGGGCCGGGGTGATGCAGGATCGTCCCGGCCCCGAGCGGGAGGAGCGCCCCGAGCACGAGGGCGGGGTTCAGCCGTCCTCGCGCAGGGACTGCAGGAGGGCGGAGGACAGCTCGGGCACGAGGGCCTCGCCCAGCACGAATCCGTCCCCGCCGGGCCTGCGCACGGCGGACCACGTGGTGCCGTCCTCGAGAGCGGCGACGACGATCCGGAGCGTCGAGCCGGCCGGCAGGGTCTCCTGGCCCTCCTCGGCGCGCACCGTCCAGGCGGAGGCGGCGAGATCGCAGGCCAGCGCCCCGCCCACGGCGAGATCGGGCCAGGCGATGCTCGCGAGGCCCTCGAGCGGGTCCGTGGGCGCGGTGCCCGGCCCGGCGGCCGCGGCGTCGTCGAGCTCGACGGGGGTCAGGGCGTGCTCGTCCGCGGCGCTCTCCCCGGCGGCGGCCTCCTCGACCCCCAGCAGCGAGGCGAGCGACGGCGAGGCGGCGAGCAGCTCGGAGACCCGCGCGAGCGCGAACCAGCGCGGTGCGGGGAGCGGCTCCTCGGCCACGTGTCGGGCGACCTCGAGCACGGCGGCCGCGAGCGCGGCGGTGGGGGCGTCCAGAGGGTCCGGAGTCGTCATCGAATCGTGAGCCGCCCTTCGCGGTCGACCTGACAGAATGGTGGGGACCACCACTGCCGGTGGTCACTCCCCACTGTATCCGGGGCCCGCGGTCCGTCGTTCGCACGTCGGGGTCCCCAGCTGCACGACCCGAGGACATCTGTGAGCTTCTCCGCGCCCTTCGGCGACACCCCCCGACCCCGACCTGCGCCGGAGGGAGGCGCCCCGAGCCGGCGGCGGATCTCCCCGCTGGCGATCACGCTCGGCGTGCTCGCCCTCGTCGTGCTCGTGCTGCTGCTGGCCTCCGAGGTCTGGACCACGTACCTCTGGTTCGACCAGCTGGCCGTCACCGAGGTGCTGGTGGTGCGCTGGGGCACGGAGGCGGTGCTCTTCGCGCTCGGCTTCCTGCTCTTCGCGGCCCCGCTCTTCCTCAGCCTCCGCCTGTCCTACCTGCGCCGCCCGGTGTATCCGCCGGTCACCCGTGAGCAGGAGGCCCTCGAGCAGTTCCGCACCGCCGTGGAGCCGCTGCGCCGCGGCCTGACCATCGCCGCGCCGATCGTGATCGGCGCCTTCGGCGGTCTCGCGGCCGCGCGCCGCTGGCAGGACGTGCAGCTCTTCCTGCACCCGCAGCAGTTCGGCGAGACCGATCCGATCTTCTCCAAGGACATCTCCTTCTACGTCTTCCAGCTGCCGCTGATCGACCTCGTGATCTCCTTCGGGCAGTTCGTCCTCCTCGTGGCGATCGTCGGAGCGCTCATCGGTCACTTCGTCTACGGCGGCGTCGCCTGGGGGCAGGAGAGCGGCCTCGAGGTCACCCGATCTGCCCGCCGCCACCTCGGCGTGCTCGCCGCGATCTACGTGGTGCTGCTCGGCGCGGGCCACTGGTTCCGCCGCTACGACCTCCTCGTGGGCACGCACAGCCGTTTCGACGGCGCGTCCTACACGGACGTCAACGCGATCCTCCCCGCACAGACGATCCTCGCGATCTCCGCGATCGTGGTGGCCGCGCTGTTCGTCCTGTGGATCTCCCGGTCGGACTGGCGGATCCCGGCCGTGGGTGCCGGCCTGATGATCCTCGCGACCCTCGTGGTCGGGAACATCTACCCCTGGGCCGTGCAGCGCTTCCAGGTGAGCCCGAACGAGCGCACCCTCGAGCAGCCGTACATCCAGCGCAACATCGACGCGACCCGTGCCGCCTTCGGCATCGACGGCGTCGAGGAGGTCCCCTACACCGCGACGACGGACGCCGAGCCCGGCGCCCTGCGCGAGGACGCGGCGACCACCGCCCAGATCCGCCTCATGGACCCCAACGTCATCGCGCCGACCTTCCAGCAGCGTGAGGCGAACCGTCGCTACTGGGGCTTCGACGACGTGCTCTCCGTGGACCGCTACCAGATCGACGGGCAGCAGCAGGACACCGTGATCGGCGTGCGCGAGCTGCGCCCGGACCGGTTCCAGCTGGACACCCAGGGCTGGGTCAACCAGCACATCGTCTACACCCACGGCTACGGCACCGCCGCGGCCTACGGCAACCAGCGCAGCAGCGACGGCGAGCCCACCTTCCTCGAGTCCGGCGTGCCGGGCTCCGGCGCCTTCGGGGACTACGAGGAGCGCGTCTACTTCGGCCGGCACTCCCCGGACTACTCGATCGTCGGCGCCCCGGAGGGCTCGGAGCTCGAGGAGTTCGACTACCAGTCCGGCGGCACCGATGACGAGGGCGGCGACCAGGTGAACTACACCTTCACCGGTGACGGCGGCCCGTCCGTGGGCAGCTTCGTGAACCGCCTGCTGTACGCGATCAAGTTCCGCGATCCCAACATCCTCATCTCCAGCTACGTCAACGACGAGTCGCAGATCCTCTACGACCGCGACCCGCAGGAGCGCGTGCGCGAGGTCGCCCCGTTCCTCTCGCTGGACTCGCAGATGTACCCGGCGGTCGTGGACGGCTCGCTCGTGTGGGTGGTCGACGGCTACACCACGTCGGACCGCTATCCGTACTCGACGTCCGTGGACCTCGACTCCGTCGTCACGGACTCGCAGACCTCGGCGGGGGACACCTCGCAGAACCGGGTGCCGAACGCGAACTACATGCGCAACGCGGTCAAGGCCACGGTCAACGCGTACGACGGCTCGGTGACCCTCTACGCGTGGGACACCGAGGACCCGATCCTCAAGGCGTGGAACGAGGTGTTCCCGAAGTCACTGCACGACCACACCGAGATCAGCAGCGAGCTCATGAGCCACCTCCGCTACCCGGCGGACTACTTCAAGGCCCAGCGCGAGCAGCTGTCGAAGTATCACGTGACGGACGCCGGGGAGTTCTTCGGCCAGCAGGACTTCTGGCAGGTCACGCCCGATCCCACCAAGCCGGCCCCGGAGAACCCGGACGGCACCCCGGGGGAGCAGCCGGCGCAGCCCCCGACCTACCTCACGATGCAGGTGCCGGGGGCGGACGCCCCCCGCTTCACGGTGTCCTCGACCTACCGCCCGGCGCAGGGCCAGAACGTCCTCACCGGCTATCTCGCCGTGGACTCGGAGACCGGGGACGAGAAGGGCAACCCCGCGGAGAGCTACGGGCAGATGCGCCTGCTCGTGCTGCCGGCGTCGAACCCGGTCAACGGTCCCGGGCAGGTGCAGGCGACCTTCAACTCGGAGCCGAACGTCTCGCGGGCGCTGAACCTGCTGAAGTCCGGCAACTCCGAGGTCATCAACGGCAACCTGCTCACGCTGCCGGTCGGCGGCGGTCTGCTCTACGTGCAGCCGGTGTACCTGCAGTCCTCCTCCGCGGGAGGCGGCACGCAGTACCCGCTGCTGCAGATGGTGCTCGTCTCCTTCGGTGACAAGATCGGCTTCGCACCCACGCTGGACGAGGCCCTCGACCTCGTCTTCGGCGGCGACTCCGGCGCCAATGCCGGTGACGCCTCCGTGAGCGACACCGGCGGTGCGAGCGGCGCCGTCGACGCCGAGACCGGTGACGCCACGACCACGGAGCCTCCCGCAGGGGACGAGGGCACGCAGACCGAGGCCCCGGCGAGCGGAGACCAGGGCTCCGCCGAGGAGCGCCTGAACCAGGCGCTCGCGGACATGGACCAGGCCGTCAAGGACGCGGATGCGGCGATGGAGAAGGGGGACTGGGCCGCCTACGGCGAGGCCCAGGACCGCGTCTCCGATGCGCTGAACCGCGCGATCGCCGCGCAGGAGGAGATGGGGCAGAGCGTGCCCACCGGATCGCCGTCCGACGGCGGCGAGGGCTGACCGACCCGATCCTCGCGGCCTGCCCGCCCGTCGATCACGGCGGGCGGGCAGGCCGCTCGGGCACGGGAACGCGCGCGAACAGCGCGTGAACGTGGCTTGGCCCACGTTCGACCCCTATGGATTGGACCTGCGGGTTCGGTCGTCGTAGAGTAGTCCATGTCGCCGCGGGGTGGAGCAGTTCGGTAGCTCGCCGGGCTCATAACCCGGAGGTCGTAGGTTCAAATCCTGCCCCCGCTACGAGAAAAGCGGCCCTCACCTGGTACTTTGCCGGGTGGGGGCCGCTTCGCGTTCCCCGTCTATTCGACCGGACTGGCCGGAAACTCACCGCTTATTCGCTAGGCTCCTGCCATGAACAACCCCGCGCGCGAGCTCCACTCTCTTCTAGGCGGCTGGTCGGTCGCGAACAACGCGTCCGTGTACTCGTCGCGTGGGGCACAGAACGCGTCGAATCCGGAACTCTGGGACGACGTGCTGCGCGCAGTGAGCCTTCTCGATGAGGTGCGAGCAGGCCTCAAGACCGTCGACCTCCTCGATGCCAACCGGAAGATGCTGGACTCGATCGCAGCAACGATCTTCGTGCCCGATTCGACTTGGTCCAGCCAGGGTTCCGGGAAGCGACCTTCGGCGGAGCAGATGGGATCTCTCGCGTCCTGGGCGCTCATACTCGACCGTGGAGAGCCGCAGTTCACTCTCGAGAAGGCCGATCTAGATGCCGTTCGACAAGCGATCGGAGAGGCGAAGGGGGTGCTAGCAAGCATCCCTGGAATGAGTGAGCCGCACCGCACGTACATTCGAGAGCTGCTCGATGCCGCGCTCGCTCACCTGTCGGGCGATCGTCCGGACCTGCTCGCCGCTCGCTCGACGTTCCACGAAGCCGTTGGCGTGCTTGCGTTCCAGCCGGCAGTGAAGCGGTCGAGGGCCGGGCGAGAGTTCTTGCGGAAGATCGCGTTCGTCGGAGGTGTCTTCTTCTTCAGCCAGGTCGGGGTGCCGGTCATGAATGGCATTGCCTCGAACATGGGGTCGGAGTTCTTGCTAGAGCAGTTCTCGATCCACCAGGAGGTCGATGCGCCCACTGATCTAGACGCCGAGGAGCTAGACGACGACGGAAAGTAACGCAGGCTCCAGCTTTACTAGCCTTCGAGCGCGCGGATCGTCTCGCACGGGAATGGCGGGTGAGTGCCCTGCGATCCGTTGCAGTGCTGGCACACGGCGGGTGATCCGGCTGGGAGGTGCAGCGCGTATACGCGGGCGACCTTCTCCTGCGCGTGTTCGGCCGCGCCGCGCTCGGCCTGAGCCTGCTGTAGCGCGAGCCGCCCGGCTGACTGCGCCTCGTCGAGCTGAGCGACGGTCCGGGCGAGCTCTTCCCGGAGCTGCTCGGCCTCAGCGGCATCGGCGGGGGCCTGCTCGACGCGGGTCCACGTGAAGTGCCGGGTGTGGGTGTCGATGTGGTCGCTGTACCCGCCCTCCGGGGTGTCGGCCGGGGTGCTGAGCATGTCGCCCACAATCCGCTCGGCATCGGCCTGGTCGGTGGCGAGCACGGTCACCGCCACGGCCGGGAGGTCGTGGTACCCGGTGCGGCTGTGGCCGTAGCGCTCGCGCCGCTTCCGCTGGACGTGCGTCTCGCCGGTGAACCGGTACATGGCCGGCGCGGGGTCGAACCCGGCGACGGTGCGGGCATGGTTCGGGGCGATCATCGGTCGAACCCGAGAACAGCGACGGGCGAGGGCCAGGTCTGCTTCGCGTACATGGGGCAGACCTCGTCGGGGAGGGTGGCGAGGTCGAGGGCCTCGAGGCGGTCGGCGGCGGCGGTGTCGCCGGCGGGCAGTGCGTCGATCGCGTCGGCGAGGGTCGAGTCGTAGACGGGGGTCGCTCTCATGGGGTGGTGTCCTTCCGGGGGTGCTGGTCGGTCGTGTCGTCGTCGAGGGCGTCGAGCAGGTCGAGCTGTCCGGGGAGCCAGGTCGGCTCGCCGGTGTAGGGCTCGGGTGCGCCGCGACCGGCCTCGACGTAGTCGGCGGGGCCGTCGGGGTGATCCCAGGTGGTCATGCGACGGCCCCCCACGTGATGCGGGCGGGGGAGCGGCGGATGAACTTGTCGGCGAGGTCGGCGCGGCCGTGGCGGTGTGCGAGGGCGAGCGCGGTGTCGCGGGCCCAGTCGACGCGGGCGGCGGCGAGGTCGGGGGTCACGCCGCCGTCGAGCAGCCACTCGAGGTCGGCGAGGCGGTTGACGGTCGGGGTGCGGCCCGGCGTCGGGGCCGGGGCGGTGAGGCGGGCGAGGACGTCGTCGGGGTGCATGGCGGTGGCGGCCCGGTGGCCGGCGGCGTAGGTCCGGGCGAGGTGCCGTCGGCAGGTGCCGCGGCCGGTGGCGGGGGCGGTGCAGTCGCGCCACGCGCAGGGGCGCGCGGTCATCGGGCGGTCTCCCCGGCGAAGTCGGCGGCGAGCTGGTCGCGGCACGTGAAGTGGACGAAGGCGACGGCGGCACCGTCGGTGCTGCCGAAGTGGAAGCAGTAGGGGCCGGTGAGGGTGAAGCCGGTCGCGCGGAGCTCGTTCTCGGCCATGCGGCGGAGCACGCGGCGGAGCAGGAACCGTCCGGGAAGGGTGGCGATGACGAGGGTAGGAGCGCGGAGCGCGAAGTGAGAGTGCAGGAGCGTCGGGTCGTCGGGGTCGGCGTGCATGGTGTCCTCCTAGTCGATCCGTCTACGAAGCGTAGACGTCGGGGGCGGGGGTCATGGGGGACCCCCGCCCGGGGGTGGGGTGGTCAGGCGGCGGAAGCCTGCGCGGCCGCGCCCCGCATTCGCTCGATCTGCTCGGCGGTCATTCCCAGGTGCCGCGCGTACGCCCACGAGAGGGCGTCGACGGCGGGCCGTCCGGCGGGCAGGGTGGCGAGGCGGCGGGCGGCGCGGGCGGCAACGGTCCGCTCACCCTCGGTCATGTGGGCCCCCCGGGCGACCCGGAGCGCGTCGGCGAGGGCCTTGCGGTCGTTCTCCCGGCATGCGCGCTCGACACCGTAGGCCGCGTGGCGGCGGTCCTGGGCGGTCCGCGCGGCGGCGTGCGCCTGGTCGGCGTAGTCCCCGGCGTTCCGGAAGGCGGCGGTCATGCGGTCGCCGTCCGCGATGTTTGCCAGGGCGTCGCACCGCTGAGCGAAGTCGGCGAGGTGCCAGGCGCGGTCCGCGTCGAGGCGAGTGGGGAGCTGGTCGGCGGTGGCGATCGCGAGGGCGGCGTCGCGGGCGGCGCGGGCTCGGGCGGCGTAGGCGGTGACGGTGTTCATGGTGGCGAGCTCCTCGGCGGGGTGGGCGGTACCCCTACAGTCTACATAAAAGTAGACGAAGCATCTACTCGCGCTAGACGGTTAGGCGAAGAACTTCTCGAGGGTGTCCCGGACGTCGGGGGCGAGGGTGCGGCGCTCGACGTAGTGCCGGCGTGCGACCTCCTCCGTGTTGCCCATGACCTCGGCGGCGGCGCGGAGGCCGTGGGTCCGGTCGACCTCGGTCGCGACGGTCCGGCGGAGCTCGTGTGGGGTGATCCATGCGAGGCCTGCCGGCTCGAGGGCGGCGCGCAGCGTCTTGCGGAAGTTGTTCTGGTCCCAGTGCGCGCCGTTCGCGGCGGGGAAGACGAGGTCGTGGGGGTTGCCGTCGGCGTTGACGTGGCGGCGGGTGAGCATGGCGACGAGGTGCGGGGAGAGGGTGTGCACGACGTGGTCGGCGTCGCCCTTGCGGTAGTCCTGCCGGTAGAGGCGGGCGGGCTTCTCGTCGGTCCACGAGAGGGTCCCGGAGATGGTGAGGGTCCCGGCCTCGAGGTCGATGTCCTCGGACCAGCGGGGGGCGAGCGCCTCGCCGATCCGGGCGGACGTGGCGAGGATGACGTCGACGACGTCGAGGAGCGCGGTGGTGCGGGGGCGACCGCGGCGCGGCTTGCCGTCCTCGCGGGGCGGCGGGGACTGCCAGGCGATGATCGCGGCACGGACAGCGCGGACCTGGTCGACGGTGAGGGCGTGCGGGTCCTTCTTCGTGACGGTGACGCCGGCGACGTCGCGCATGGGGTTCGAGGCGAGCGCGCCGTGCCGCGTCGCGAGGGACAGCGCCCCCGAGAGCACGGTCCGTGCGAGGCGCGCGGTGGGTGCGCCGATCGTCGCGCGGAGCCCGCGGATGTACGCCTCGAGGCGGGGGACGGTCGCTTCGCGGAGGCGGACCGCTCCCATGCCGGGGTTGACGTGGTCGGTCGCGACTTCCCGGTACCGGCGGAGGGTGTTCGAGGCGAGGTTCGCGGTCTCCCGGTCGGCGAGCCAGAGGGTGACGGCCTGCTCAATCGGGGAGTTCGCGGTGAGGTCCTCGCCGGCGGGCGCGAGGCGGTCCGTGAGGTCCTCGGTGAGCGCGTTGCGTGCCGCGCCCTTCGTGGGGCGGGTGCGGGTCACGGAGCGGGTCACGCCGTCGACGTCCCGGAACCGGGTCCGGGCCTGGTAACCGCCCGGGACGCGGGTCACCGTGACGGTGCCCCATGTGCCGATCGGGAGGGGTGGCCTACCGGGCATCGTCGACCAGGGCCTGCACGATCACGCGGACGGTGTGGAGGGTCGCGTCGTCGAGGTGCTCGAGGAGCTCGGAGACGATCCGGGCGTCGTCGCGGTCGGCGGGCGCGTCGGGGACGCTGACGGCCATGCCGGCGGACGCGGCTGCGGCGCGGTGCATGACGTCGGCGGGGAGGCGGAGGCCGGCGGCGAGCTTGTCGACGGTCGCGGGCCGGTACGAGCGGGTGGTCGTGCTGGCCATGATCGCACCAATGAGGGGCTTGCTAAGGCCGGTCTTCTTGGCGATGTCCTGGTAGGAGTCGCCCGTGCGGTCGATGTGTTCGCGGAGTAGGTCGCGGATGGTCTTCGGTGTGGCGTTCATGGGGAAATCGTATGCGTGGGGTCTGACAAATGTCTACTCGGAGTAGACGGGGTGGGGGGCATGGGGCTATGGTGGCCACGCCGTCTACGCACCGTAGACGGAACGTCTACGAAGGGACGCCCCACCCATGGCCACGTACGTTCGAGCGCGCGCCTACACGCTCGACCAGGACACGCTGACGAACCGGTTCGGACTGTCCGGCACCGCCCTCGCTCGCCGCGCCGCCCTGTCCGTCGAGACCGTCCGCAAGCAGCAGCGGGTGCACACCTACCCGCCCGGCAAGGTGCCGAACATCGAGCTCGCGAAGGCGGAGCGGATCGCCGCCGCCCTCGACCAGCCCGTCGACGCCCTGTTCTGCTACCCCAACGGCGACCCCATCGGGGGTGCCCTGTGACCGCCCCGGACCGGATGCGCGGCCTCGCCGGCGTGCTCGTCCTCCCCGCGCAGGACTACCAACGGGACCGTCGCCTGTGGCTCACCGCCCGCCGCATGGGCCTCGGCGCGTCGGAGACCGCCGCCGTGCTCGGCCTTTCCGCGTGGGCGACGCCCCTGTCCGTCTACCTGTCGAAGGTCGACACGTCCGACGTCGTCGACGAGGCCCCGTCCATCGCCGCGCAGATCGGGACGGACATGGAGGACATGGTCGCCCGGTGGACGGTCCGGGAGTGGCCGGAGCTCGGGAAGATCGGGCCGACGCCCGGCCTGCTCGTCCACCCGGACCACGGGTGGATGTTCGCGACCCTCGACCGGCTCCTGTACCCGCGGGGCACGACCGGCGCTGACCCGCTCGGCGTGCTCGAGGTGAAGACGACGTCCCGCTGGAACTACGAGAAGAACTGGGTCGACGGGGTGCCGCCGGCGTACGTGCAGGTGCAGGTGCAGCAGCAGCTCGCCGTGTCCGGACTCGACACCGCATGGGTCGCCTGCTGGGTCCGCGATGACACCCCCGAGAAGGCGCTGAAGGAGCCGTACCGGATCGACGCGGACCCCGCCGTCCACGCCCAGCTGATCGAGTACGCGGGCACCTGGTGGAAGGAGCACGTGGTCGCCCAGCGGCCGCCGTCCGCGTCGTTCGCCGACGCGCCCCGCATGAACGAGCTGCACGTGCCGAACCTCGACGCGGACCCCGTCGTCGCCGACGACGAGCTCGAGCTCGCGGTCGGCCGGTGGCTCGACGCGAAGAACCGGGCGAAGGCCGCCACGGACGACGCGACCGCCGCGGAGGTCGCCATGAAAGACGCGATGGTCCACGCCGGGTCGAATGCGATCGCCCGCGGCGATGGGCAGCTGCTCGTGACGTGGAAGGCGAACAAGCCCGGCCGCCGGCTGGACACGAAGGCGCTCGAGGCTGATCACCCGGACCTCGTCGCCCGCTACAAGAAGACGACCCCCGGAGCCGTGGTGCTCCGCCCGGTGAAGGGATACGACGACTGATGACCAGCAACGACCTGTCGACCACGATCGCGACCGCGCAGACGGTCGAGCGGCGCACCGCTCACGACCTCGTCCGGTCCATGTCCGGGGAGTTCTCGAAGGTGCTCCCGGAGACGGTGCCCGTCGAGACGTTCATGCGACTGACGCTGACGGAGCTGCAGCGGAACGAGGACCTGCAGGCGTGCTCCGCGCCGTCGCTCCTCGGTGCGCTCATGCTGTCCGCGCAGCTCGGCCTCGAGCCGGGCGGCGCGCTCGGGCACCTGTACCTCACGCCGCGGCGCGTGAAGGGCGAGCAGACGGTCGTCCCCATCATCGGGTACAAGGGCCTCGTCGAGCTCGCCCGCCGCTCCGGGAAGGTCGGCACCGTCAAGGCGCAGATCGTTCGCGAAGGGGACCTGTTCGACCAGGGCTTCGACACGGCGCGTGGCGGCGAGTACACGACGTGGCGGCCGGCGGACCACGAGGAGAAGCGCCCGCCGATCGGGGTGCTCGCGTGGGCGTCCCTCGCCGACGGGGCCGTGCAGACGAGGTACACGCCCATGGACCAGGTCGACGCGCGCCGCGAGCGCGGTGCCGCCGGGCAGCGCGGCCCCTGGGCCACGGACCGCGACGCGATGATCCGGAAGACCGGCATCCGCGCGCTCGCCCCGGACCTGCCGGCGTCCACCGCGCTCGCCCTCGCGACCCGCGCCGACGAGCGCGTGACGGAGTACCGGACCGGCGGCCTCGTCGACGCCGACACCGGCGAGGTGCTCCACCGCGACAGCGGCGACGAGTGACCCCCACCCACACCCCCGAGAGGACCCCCACCATGACCACTCCGCAGAACCGTCGGGCCCGCGCCCGCGTCGGTGACCCGTTCACGTCGCAGGCCGCCGCGGCCGTCGCGACCCGCTCCCTGCCCACTGTCCGCGCGGCCGTGTACGCGATCCTCGAGGCGGCCGACGGGCCGCTCACGCACGACCAAATCATCGCCGCGTACCGGCGACGGCAGATGGACGGTCTCGCGCGGGCCGGCGCGTCGGACTCGTCGATCCGGTCGCGGTGCAACGAGCTCGAGAAGGACGAGCTCGTGCTCGTCGTCGACCAGGGCGGGAGGTCCCGCATGGGCAACCCTGCCCGCCGCTACGCTGCCCGTACCGTCTACGATCCGGAGACGGTGCGTCTCGAGGACGGGGCGCTCCTGTGAGGCAGCAGACGACCGTGCTCGTGTCCCGCGGGACGCTGCTCAACGCGAACGACCGTCGCCACTGGGGAGCCGGGCACGCCCGCACCTCCCAGCTGCGGATGATCGGGAAGGGCGCGGGCCGGGCCATGTACCCGGTGCCCGCCGGGGTACGCGTCCGCGTGGACGTCGACGTGTGGAAGGGCTACACCTCCCACTACGACCCCGCGAACCTGTACCCCACCGCGAAGGCGCTCGTCGACGGGCTCCGCGATGCGCGGGTCCTCACCGACGACGACTGGAAGCACGTCGACGGCCCCCACCTCCACCACGGCGGCGTCGACCCCTCCCTCCGGGGCCGCATCCCCGCCGGCGACAAGGTCCGCTTCGTCGTCACCCTCGACAGCATCGGGGGTGCCCTGTGAGCCTCGAGGCGATGGTGTGGGCGCTGAAGCACGCGCCCGTCACGGACCCCCTCGCGCACCTCGTGCTGATCGGACTCGCCGACCATGCGGACCCGCAGGGGCGGGAGGCGCGGCCCTCGCAGAAGCGGCTCGCGGCGTACGTCAACGTCACCGATCGGACGATCCGCACGAAGCTCCGTCTCCTCGAGGGGGAGGGTCTGATCGTGCCCGGCGACGAGCGGCTCGCCGCCCACCTCCGCGCCGATCGGCGGCCCCTCGTGTGGGACCTGCAGCTGCACCTCACGAAGGCGACGGCACGGGCGGAAGGAGCTTCCGGGCGGAACGGCGACGTCGACACGACCGGAAGCACGGTGCAGTCACGACCGGAAGCAGGGTGCACGAACGACCGGAACACTGCTTCCGACAGAACCGTCCTTGAACCGTCCAGTGAACCGTCCGTGAACCGTGTCGGCGATGCCGACGCGACGACGGTCCGGGAGGACGTCGCGGAGGTCTGCCGGATCGTCGCGGAGCACGTCTACGCGGTCACCGGGAAGCGGCCGACGGTCGGTGCTCGGTGGGAGCAGCAGGCGCGGCTCATGCTCGACTCGGACGGGCACGCCGTCGACGACGTCCGCGCCGTCATGGCGTGGGTGACCGCGTCGTCGTTCTGGTCGCCGAACATCCTCTCGGTGTCGAAGCTGCGGGACAAGTGGCCGACCCTCGTCGGGCAGGCGCGCCGCGACCTCGGCGGGAGCGGCGGCTGGATGAGTCGCGAGCTCGCCCGCGCGAACGCGTTCGCGGGAGGTGGGAACGGATGAGCGCCGGCCCCCGAGAATGCACCGACCCGGGGCACGGGCACGTGCTCATGTGCCCGGTGCAGGCGACGCAGATCGCGGGTCTCGCGGTCATGTCGGGCATGGCCCGGCGGGACGACGGGATCGGGCTCGCCTGGTGGACGCTCGGTCTGTGCGAGCTGCGGTTCGCGGACGCGGAGGCCGCCATTCGGCACCTCGTCGCCGGTGGGATCGGCGAGCGGAAGTGGATCACCGCCCGCGACGTGATCCGGCAGGTGCGGGCCATGCGGGCGGAGCGGCACGATCGGGCCCCGGCCCCCGTTCCGCCGGCGCAGCTCGAGGACGATCCGGAGCTCGCAATCGAGGAGCGTGCCGATCGGCAGGCGCGGCGGCAGGCGTTCATCCGGTGGTACTGGACCGCCGTCGGGAACGGTGAAGCACCCGGGCGGGCTCTCGAGCTCGCCGCGCAGGGCGTGCGGCTGGACCGGTACATCGCGGCGCGGCCCCCGGAGGGTGGCGAGGTGGTCGGTGACGACGAGGTGCGGCGGGTCCGTGGTGCTGTCACGGCGGGGCTCGCGGCGGAGCGGAGGCGGCGTGGCTGACTGGGCGAAGGCGTGGCAGGACGAGGTCGACGAGCGGACGCGGGCCGTGGTCGATCGGGCCGTCGTGCACCTCGACGACCTCGAGGTGCGGTACCTGGCTCTCGGGGGGATGGTGACCCCGGGGCGGGGTGCGCCGGGCGGGCGCAGGCCGGCGGGGCCGTCTGTGCCGGTGCGGGTCGACGTGATCGACCTGGCCCGGGACGTGGAGGTGTTCGCGGTGCGGTACGCGGGGCTCGTTGCCGGAACGTTACGCGCGGGTTCATCGAACACACGTTCGACCGTGGGTGCGCTCGCCTACGTTGGAAACAACCTCGGAACGGCAGCGCTCGAGGACCCCACCCTCGCGGTCGACGTGGAGGGCGGGGCCGCGAAGCTCCGGTGGCGGGCCCGCCGGCTCGTCGGCGAGGTCGCGTCGGCGTTCCCGGTCGACGTGGACTGTCCGGAGTGTGGGCTCATGTCCCTGTGGGTCCATCCGGGGCGCGGCGTCGTGAAGTGCGGCGTCGAGGACTGCGGCGCGGAGTGGACCGTCGGCGAGATCGCCGTCCCGGTCTGGTCGGCGCGGCAAATGTGACAACAAGAGACGATCCGTCTATCATTTGTAGACGAGCGGGAGGCCGCTCGCCGATCCCCCACAAGGAGCCACTCCACATGCCGACCAATGTCCGCACGTTCCACCTCCCCGCCGACGTCACCGCCACCACGTTCACCCTCGACGACGAGACGACGACGCACGTCCAGCTGACCGTCGGCGACGAGCCAGCCACCCTCGCGACCATGACGGACCTCGCTTCCTCCCTCACCCGCATGGTCGGGTACCTCGAGGGGGCCGACGAGCAGGACACGGTGGACTGCGCATGAACTGCAACCCGGAGGGACACGCCCGCGCCGCGGGCGGTTCCGCGCGCCCTCACCGTCTCCACCGCGTAGACGGAACGGTCACGATCCTCGACGTCATCCTCGCCGGGACCGCGATCACCCTCGCCCTCGCGATCCTCCTCGACCCCACCGCCGGACCGATCGACGGCCGGCACCTCCTCATGGGTGCGGCGCTCGCCGTGCTCGCCACCCGCGCCACCCGGCGCTGAAAGGACACCACCATGACCGACCACGACACCCGCGACGCACGCCGCGCACGCCTCGAAGCTGCCACGAAGGGCGACACCGTCACCATCCCGGACGGGTGGGAGAAGCCGGACGGCCCGGAGCTGAGTCTCCGCGCGAGCCGTGCGGACCTCCGCCCCGGCGACGTGCTCACGAACGACGGCACGGATGTCATGGAGTGGGCGCTCGGCAAGCCGGCCCGCCACCGTGACGGGAACGTCATCTGGTACACCTCGCGGACGCTCGCACGGCTCGGTCTCGAGCCGGACCGAACCCGCACCCCGGATGTCGACGCCGGGCCCCGCGTCTCCGTCTCGGAGTCCGTCCCGGAGGGCACCGCGATCCTCGGCGACTTCTCCCAGGAGCCGGAAACGACGACCCGCGGGGAGAAGGCGCGGGCCGCGCGCGACGCGGACGCCGACGACGCGACCCAGGACGAGGACGGCGAGTCGACGTCGTTCGGTTCCGTGACGGTGACCGTCACCCCGGACACGGCTGCGTTCGAGGCGCGCCTCGACGCACTGTCCGCGCAGGCCGACGAGCTCGCGGCGAGGATCGCGACGCTCCCGGAGACGTACGAGCTCGACGAGTACCAGCGGGAGCGGGTCGCCGCGCTCGAGCAGGCCCTCCGCGTCCTCGAGTCCCGACGTGCCGGGAAGGGCGCGGAGGCCGGGTCGCTCGCCGCGATGTTCGGGAAGCGCGCGGACGTCCCGCTCGTCGGGAAGCGCGACCTCGTCGACGTCGCCGCGTTCATCGCGAACGGTGACGTCGTCTTCCCGGAGGTGAAGGCGTGAAGCACCCCGTCGTCACGATCACCGCCCGCACCGGCGGCGAGCCGGAGCTGCGGTACACGAACAGCGGCATCGCCGTCTGCAAGGTCCGCGCCGCCTGGTCGAAGGACATCCCGCCGGCGACCCCCGGCGGCGACTGGGACCGGGAGAACACGACCTGGGTCACCGTCGAGTGGTGGCGGAAGGCCGCGGAGCAGGTCGCGGAGCTCGCGATCGGGAAGGGCGACACGATCCGTGTCACCGGGTCGCTGTTCATGGAGGAGTTCACGCGCCGGGACGGGTCGATCGGGCAGGGCTTGAAGCTCACCGCCGACGGCACCCCGGCCGTGTGGCCGAAGCGTGACGCGCAGGACGGCGGCGGCCAGGCCCCGGCCCGCACCCCCGAGAACACGCCCGCGCAGGGCGGCGGGCAGGCGCAGCAGCAGGGGTTCGGGAACGGGGGTGGGTACGATGACCCGCCGTTCTGAGCAGTGGGACCCGGCGACCCGCGCGCACTTCCGGGACGCTGACCAGCTCCCGCTGAACGTCGACCCCGCCGGGCGGCTCGGGAAGGCCGGCGACGTGCAGGGCTCCGGCACGCACCGGGCGACCCTGCCCGTCGACTCGGCCGGGCACCGCGTGAAGGTCGACCCCGCCCGCCGGCGGAACCGGATGCTGCGGACCAACTCGGCGCGCCTCGCGCTCGGTGGGTTCCTCGACGACGTCGAGTCGGAGCCGGACGCGTCATGGTTCGAGATGTGGCGGACGACGGGGGACTTCTCCCTCCTTGACCTCGTCCTCGTGCTCCTCGACGCGGCCGGCCCCTCGAGGGTCACCGTGGAGACGTGGTCGGCGGGCCTCTACGACATGGAGGTCCTGAACCGCTTCATCGCGTCGGACCTGATCACGTCGTTTCGGCTCGTCCTCGACGTGTCGTTCCGCAACAACCGCGGGAACAACGCGACCGACGGCACGTCGTACGCCGCTGTCCTCGAGGACGTGTTCGGGCTCGACGCGATCCGCACGACCCGCACGCACTGCAAGAACGTCGTCATCCGCGGCGGGGACCACGAGTTCGCGGTCCTCTCGAGCGCGAACCTCAACGAGAACAAGCGCGCGGAGTGGTACGTCGTCACGAACGACCCCGGGACCGTCGCGTTCGCCGACCAGGTCGGTGACGAGCTGTTCGCCGGCATCGAACCGGGCTGGCACCCGGACCGGGGCGCGGAGCAGCTCGGCCGGATCGACTCGACCGGGAACACGCTCGGCGCGCGCCCGATGACCGGGGTCGCGGTGATGACCGCATGACCGGGCGCACGGTGAACCCCGCGGGGCACGCGCAGGAGACGTTCCAGCGTGACGGCGGCGGGTACCGGCGGACGGGCGACTACCCGGCCGGCGGGCTCGTGCGGCAACCGTGGCACGTCGACCGGAGCGTGCACGCCGCCGTGTGGAAGGGCAACGGGACCGGCACCTGGTACGCGGACATCCTCCGCGGCGACCCGTCCGGGCGGGCCCTCGAGGCGTACGACCAGGAGCGCGCGTTCCGGCTCGTGAGCGCCGGCGAGTTCCCCACCTGGAACGAGGCGTACACGTGGGCGCTCGCCGTGGTCAACGCGCGCCGCGCCCACCCCGCCGGCCGCAGCCTCACCCGCGACCCGCTGCAGGCGGCCACCGCCGAACTGCACGACCGGACCACGTTCACCGTCGACGAGCTCGGCGCGGCGTGGTGCGGCCTGTTCGGAGGGCGATCCGATGAGTAGTCCGCTCGAGGACCAGCTCACGGCCTTCGCGGCCCGGATCATCCGCGGCGGAGCGGCGGACATCCGCCGGCAGTACGTCGAGGTACGCGCGGCGACCGTCCTCGTGTCCGATCCGCTGGCCCGCGCCTACGCCGAAGGGATGGTCGCCGGTGTGGACGTCGCCGCCGACGTCCTCGATCGGTGGGCGGACAACATCATCGCGAGCATCCTGCTCGCTGACCTAGACGGGAACGACGCATGACGACCAACGACTACCCCGCACCCGGGCACATGCCAGCGGACGTCGCCGCTATCTGGGACGAGGTCGTGCAGGCACACACCGACGTCGGCGACGACACCATCGCCCGGAAGGTCGGAGCCGGCCTCGAGGCGTACTGCGCGATCGTCGCGGACCTCCGCGCCGCGACCTCGAAGGTCGCCGAGCACGGCGTGCTCGTGCAGGACGTCCGCGGGGCCCCCGTCGAGAACCCTGCAATCGCGATCAAGAACAACGCCGCCCGGGAGCTCGCCCGGATCGGCGACAAGTACCAGGCCCGCGCACCCCGCGCCCGCCGCCGATGACAGGAGACACCATGCAGCACGACCAGCAGTACCCTAAGCACCCCGAGAACACCCCCCGCCCGGAGCCCGCCGGCGGGAAAGTCCTCGCGACCGTCGCCGTGTGGGCGACCGTCCTCCTCGGCGGCGGCCTCATCGCCTCCCTGATCCTCGCCGGGATCGTGTCCCTGTGGCGGGTGATCCTGTGAGGCACGGCAGCCGCGCCGCCCGTGACGCCCGGGACGCGTACATGCGCGAGCAGATCACGAAGTCCCACCGGATGCAGGTCGCCGCGATCGCCGGGAACCTGAAGGCCCGGACCCGCGCGGCCCGCCTCACCGGGCTGACGTCCGTCACGCTGCACCTCCCGCTCGGTGACGCCGCCGTCGTCGCCGACGCGCTCAACGCGTGGGCCCGCCGTGACGAGGCCGCCGCCGACCGTGTCGCGATCGCCGACCGGAAGGCGGCGACACGATGACCCGCACGACCCGCACCGCCCGGGTCCTCGACGTGACCTTCGCCGTGCTCGTCGGCGGGTCACTCGCCGTCGCCGCCGTCGCCCACGGGATCGACGGGAACTGGCCGGCGACCGCCGGCTACGCGCTCGCCCTCGCATGGTTCGTGCTGTTCACCCTCACGTCCCGCCGTGCCGACCGCGGCTGGGCCGCCGTCGTCAAGCTGCAGGCCGCCCTGATCCTCGCGCACCAGGAATGGTTCGACGCCGGCCGCACCTACCAAGCAACCCTCGACGAGAACACGCGCCGCGGGCACACCGAACGGGAGCAGGCATGAACCGGTACATCATCGAAGGAATCCTCCGCGACCTCGCCGCCGGACGGACCGTCCTCGTCGTCTCGCCCACCGCGCGGGACGTGCAGCAGGCGCACCGCGCGGCGCTACTCCACCTCGACCCCCGGGCGAACCTCGGCACCCTGTACCCCCACACCCCCGGGTACGCATGGAACGCCGCGAACGGCACCGCCCGCCTGCACGACGTCACCACCGAAGCGATCGCCTTCTACCGCGCCCTCCACAACGCGGACGGCGTCGAGGCTGACGTGATCGTCGTCGACGGGGTGCGCCGCATGGTCGACGACACCGACCCCGGCGGCCTCGCCACGCTCACCGCCGGCCGCGACGTCGTCCTCATCGACTGACCATGGCCCGCCTCGTCGACACCCTCGCCGCCGCGCATGCCGCCCGGGTCAAGCCCGCTCTCATCCGCACCTGGGCAACACGCGGACACCTCGAGCCCCACGGACGCGACGCCCGCGGACGCACGCTCTACCGGCTCGACGACGTGTACCGGGCCGCCGCGCGACGCTCATCCACAAGCCGTGCACAACCTGTGGACGACTCGTCCACGAACGTGTGACATACTGAGTGTCGACGGCGGAAGTGTGTCCGCACGTGGGGTAGACGGCCCGGGTGTTGTGGCGACGCCCGGGCCGCGCCACGTCCTACGGGAGGTGACCCGCCCATGACCGGACCCGCCGCCCACGTCGAGCGCGACGACCCCCGGTACCGCAAGCTCGCCCGCGACTTCCGCGCCGCCTGCGAGAGCAGCGGGACACCGTGCTGGCTGTGCGGGCAACCGATCGACTACCGGCTCCGGCACAAGCCCGGCAAGCCGATCCCCGACGGCGCGTTCGAGGCCGACCACGCGAAGGCATGGGCGGACTACCCGCACCTACGCCTCGACCGGGCGAACCTCCGCGCGTCGCACAAGGGCTGCAACCGCCGACGCGGCAAGCGCCCCGCAGACGACCTACAACGCGAGCTCGCCCTCGGAGAGCCCTCGCGCACCTGGTGAACGCTCACCGACGAACCTCGACCCTCCCTCGTCGCCGAACGCGGCCCGGCACCCTCTCTCCTCACAGGGGGAGGGGGGTCGGACTCTCGGCGACGACCCCAGCCCGAGTTGGGGTGTCGGGTAGGAGTCTCTCTCTCCGGTCGACCTCGACCGGGTCCCTCGCGCGTGCGCGCGCATGGCCTGACGTCTACTCGCAGTGGGAGGTTTGCCGTGGCTGGCGATCCGCTCGACACCTCGCTGGTCGCGGCGACCGAAGACGCGCTCGAGGCGGCCCGGGCCGCCGGGGTGCTCACGGACATGGACGAGGGCACCGCCGCCGTTCTGCTGCGCATGGCGGAGCGGATGGACGACCCGGACTTCCCGTACGTGGAGGGCCGGTTCGACAACGTCACGGAGGGCCTGTACCTGAAGGCCGCCCGGGAGCTGGGGCTCACGGTCGCCGGCCGGACGGTGCTCCCCGAGAAGAAGGAGGGGAAGCGTGGCAAGCTCTCCGTCCTCCGTGAGCAGGCCGGCCGTACCGGCACCTGATCGTCTGTACGGGCACGAGGTGCCGCGGGTGTTCACGCCGCCGCTGCGGGAGCTCACGCGGGAGACGTCGCTCGGCTTCGCCGTGATCGACTTCGCGCGGGACCTGCTCGGCGTGACCCTCCGGCCGTGGCAGGCATGGTTCCTGGTCCACGCGCTCGAGCTGCTCGAGGACGGTCGGCTGCGGTTCCGGACGGTGGTCCTGTCCGTGGCCCGGCAGAACGGGAAGTCGACCCTGTCCCAGGTGCTCGCTCTGTGGGCGATGTACGTGCGCGGGTCGGGGCTCGTGATCGGGACGGCGCAGAACCTCGACATCTCGGAGGAGGTGTGGGACGGGGCGGTCGACCTCGCGGAGGGTGTCGACGAGCTCGCGGACCTGATCGGTGCGGTGCACCGGTCGAACGGGAAGAAGGCGCTCGTCCTCGAGTCGGGGGAGCGGTACCGGGTGCAGCCGGCGACGCGTCGTGGTGGCCGTGGACTGTCCGGCGACCTGATCATGCTCGACGAGCTGCGCGAGCACTCGACGTGGGATGCGTGGTCGGCGGTCACGAAGACGACCATGGCTCGCCCGGACGCGCTGATCCTCGGCATGTCGAACGCGGGGGACGCGGCGTCGATCGTCCTGCGGCACCTGCGGCTCATGGCTCACCGGGAGCTCGGCGACCCGGACGGGATCGTGCGGTCGGCTGAGGGTGTCGCGGACATCCTCGCCGCGCCGGTCGAGGACGACGGGGCTCCGGACGACGCGATCACGAACGGTGACGCGGCGCTCGGGTGGTTCGAGTGGTCGGCACCTCCGGGGGTGGACGTGCACGACGTCGACGGGTGGCTCGCGGCGAACCCGTCGTACGGGCACGTCGAGATGCACCGCGCGCTCGCGTCGGCCGCGACGACGGACCCGGAGTGGGTGTTCCGCACGGAGTGCCTGTGCCAGTGGAACGACGGCGCGACCGAGAGTGTGTTCCCCAGCGGGTCGTGGCTCCTCGGGCAGGACCGGGAGTCGGTGATCGCTGACGGGGAGCCGGTGACGTTCTGCGTCGAGGTCGAGCCGGACCGTGCGAACGCGTACATCGTCGCGGCGGGCCGGCGGCCGGACGGGGACGTGCACGTCGAGCCGATCGCGGCGCGACCGGGCACCTCGTGGGTGACCGGATGGTTCAAGGAACGGACGAGGCCGGGGCAGGACCTCCGGGTCGTCGCCCGCCGGCGGGGCGCGGCGGTCGTGTCGATCGCGGACGACCTCGAGGCGATGGACGGCGTCGAGGTCGTGAACTGGGGCGGCGCGGACCTCGGCGCGGCGTGCGGGCGACTGTTCGACGCGGTCGTCGCTCACGTGTGGGAGCCGGACGCGGACGAGGGCGAGACGGCGGGGGACCAGCCGGAGCGGCTGTGGCATCGGCCGTCGCCGGTGCTGGACCTCGTCGCAGGAACGGTGGTCACCCGGCCCATGGCCGGCGGTGACTCATGGATGTGGTCGGCGAAGGGCTCGCCGTACGGGTGCGCCGTGCTCATGGCGGCCTCCGGTGCGGTGTGGGACGTGCTTCGCCCCCAAGAGGACAACTCGAGCGCGTACGAGGAGTACGACGTCGCGGTCGTGTGAGAGGACGGGATGACATGCGCCTTCTGAAGATGCACAAGGGCCGGCAGGTGCGCGTGCACCTCGACGGCGTCGTGCTGCTCGGCGTGCTCGTCGACGTGGCCCGCGACTCCGTGTCCCTCGCGACCGTCGAGGCGGCGACGCCGGAGGGGACGACGAAGGTCCCGGGGACCGTGATCGTCGCGTCGGCGCAGATCGTGTTCGCGGCGGTGGTCTCGTGAGCCGGATCGCCTGGCCTCCGGACTACGGTCCGACGGTCCCCGGGAGTGCCGGGGACATGGTCCCCTTCTCGACGGAGAACGGGATGCTGACCCCGGACCCGGGCGTGCCGCTGTCCTCGTGGACGGACGCGGCGGACATGACCGTCGACCGGCTGTTCTCCGTGCACCCGTCGGTGCGGAAGGTGACCTCGTTCATCGCCGCGCAGATCGCGTCCCTGCCGTGGAACGTGTACGAGCGCGGGGCGGACGATGACCGGCAGCGGGTCCGGGAGGGTGCCCTCGCGGACCTGCTCGCGTGGCCGTCGGTCGACCCGCTCGAGACGCCGTTCCGGTTCTGGGAGTCGGTGCTGCTCGACGGGCTGATCTTCGACCGGGTCGCCCTGCAGCTCGTGACGGACGACCAGGGCCGGCCGCGACTGCTGCGGCTCCCGGCGCACACGTGGCGGCCGAAGCTCGACCGCCTGCACCGACTGCGGGCCGTGACCCTGATCGACGGTGACGGATCGACCGTCGACCACGACCCGCAGGAGTTCCTCGTCGACGTGGGGTACTCGCCGCGGACGTCGGGCCGGTCGGCGTCGCCGCTCGAGTCGCTCGCCGTGCCGATCGAGGAATGGCTGAAGCAGGCCGCCTATCGGGCGGAGCTGTTCGAGCGGGGCCCGGCGTTCGGTGGTGTCGTCGAGCGGTCGGAGAAGTGGCCGAACGGCACCGCGCGGGACCGGTTCCTGACCGGGCTGCGGTCGTTCAAGCAGGGCGGCACCCGGGCCGGGTCCATGCTCCTGCTCGAGGACGGCATGACGTACAAGCCGGTGACGGGCATCAACCCGAAGGACGTCGCCGACGTCGAGGCGCGGAAGCTCACCGACGTGGAGGTCGCCGCGGCGTTCCACATCGCCCCCGAGATGGTCGGGGCGCGGGAGGGGACGTTCGCGAACCTCAACGCGTTCCGGACGATGCTGTGGTCGGTGAACCTCGGCCCGTACATCACGGGGCACGAGCAGATGATCGGCCGGCTCGTCGCGATGGTCGAGCCCGGGAAGGGCCGGTACATCGAGGCGAACGTGCAGGCGAAGATGCGGGGCTCCTTCGAGGAGCAGGCGTCGCAGCTGCAGACGTCGATCGGTGCGCCGTGGATGACCCGGAACGAGGGCCGCGCCCGCATGAATCTACCGGCGGTAGACGGTGGGGACGAGCTCATCACGCCGCTGAACGTCCTCGAGGGCGGGCAGGCGTCGCCGACGGACTCCGCACCGCCGCCGAAGGCCGGGCTCGTGCGCCGCATTCCCGACGACGTCATGGCGGAGCTCCACGCGCTGGGACGTGCGCGCGAGGACATCCTCGTGCCGTCGCAGAAGACCGACGACTCCGGCGGCGACGACCGGGACCGGGACGAGGTCGCGGCGCTGCTGCGCCGGCACTTCGACCGGCAGAAGCTCGCCGTGTCCCCGCTGCTCGCCGGCGGGGCCGACGAGTGGTGGGACGCCGACCGGTGGAACAACGAGCTCGCCGCGGACCTGTACGACGCGGCGATCGCCCTGTCCTCGACGGTCGGGGCGGTCGTGGCGACCCGGCTCCGGCCGGACGCCCGGTACTCCGTCGCCCGGACCCTCGCGTACCTCGAGGCGGTCGTCGCCTCGCGGGCGGAATGGATCAACGACACCACCCGCGCGCAGCTTGCAACTGCGAAAGCGGAGGGGGCCGACCCGGCCGGGGTGTTCGACACCGCGGCGAAGGCCCGCTCCGTCGCGGCGGCCGGCGCTTTCGTCGCCGGCGTCGGGTCGTTCGCCGCCCACGAGGCGGGCCGGCAGAACCTCGGGTCGAAGGCCCGGAAGACGTGGGTCACGCGGTCGAACGACCCGCGGGACACGCACGCCGCCATGAACGGGGTCACCGTCGGCATCGACGCGGTGTTCCCCAACGGCATGAAGTGGCCCGGCGACTCCGCCGGCGGGGCCGACGAGGTCGCCGGATGCCAGTGCGGCCTGGTCATCACCCCCGAGAACTGAGAACCGAAGGAGGCCGTCATGCGGTGGAAGGGTGTCTCCCTCGTGGGGACGAAGGCAGGTCCCGACGGGGGCCTCGACGAGGGCACGTTCGAGGCGTACGCGTCCGTGTTCGGCAACGTCGACTCGTACGGCGACGTCGTCGTGCAGGGCGCGTTCGCGGAGTCGCTGAAGGACTGGGACGCCTCCGGGCTGTCCCTCCCGCTCCTGTGGGGGCACAACTTCGCCGATCCGGACTACAACATCGGGCACGTGGTCGAGGCCGTCGAGGACGAGCACGGGCTGAAGGTCCGTGCCGCCCTCGACCTCGAGTCGCCGAAGGCCGCGCAGGTGTACCGGCTGCTGAAGGCCGGGCGCGTGTCGCAGATGTCGTTCGCGTTCGACGTGCTCGACGGTGCGCCGGCGGAGAAGGACGGCGAGGACGTATTCGAGCTGCGCCGGCTGAAGCTCTACGAGGTATCCGTCGTGCCGATCGGCGCGAACCAAGAGACGGAGGTGCTCGCCGTGAAGGCGGCGGCGGAGCACATGGCGGCCGGGCTCGAGGGGGCCCCGCTGTCGACGAAGACGATCGACGCACTGCGAGGGGTGCGCGATTCGATCGACCGGGCGATCCGCTCGGTTGGTCCCGACGAGAAGTCCGGCAACACGGCGGACGGTAACGGGGAGGCGGCCGGGGTCGGCCGTAACCCGGAGGCCGACCCGGGCGCGGCGGCGCGGCGACTCGTGGACCTCGAACTGGCAGGACTCACCACCACCGACCCGGAAGGGGCATGACCATGGGACTCAAGGCCCAGCGCGCCGCCGCGCTCAAGGCGGCACAGGACATCGCGGCGAAGGCGAAGGCCGACGGCCGGGACCTCACCGACGACGAGCTCTCGACGATCGACGCGAAGGTCGCGGAGGTCAACGAGCTCGACCAGAAGATCGCCGCCGCGGCGAAGTCCCGCGCCTCGATCGACCGTCTCGCCGGCCTCGCCGGCGACGAGGGCGACGAGGGCGAGACTCCCGGTGGCGACGCCGACGAGTCCGGCATGAAGTCGGCCCGCTCGTTCGGCGAGCGCTTCACGAAGTCCGCCGCGTACGGCGACTTCCAGAAGGCGTTCCCGACCGGTGTCGGCTCCGGCTCGCCGGTGAACATCGGCCGCGTGAAGGTCGGCACGCTCGCGGAGCACATGGGCGGGCGCGGGCTCGGGCAGAAGGCCCCGCTCACGTCCCCGCAGGCTCACGTGCAGCCGACCCGGTTCCCCACCCTCGACCTCGTCGACCGTGACCGGCTGACGTTCCTCGACCTCATCTCCCGCGGCTCCGCGGCCGGTGCGTTCGAGTACGTGCAGATCGTGTCCGTCGAGCGGAACGCCGCGATCGTCCCGGAGGCGACCTCCGGCACCGACGCGGCCGCGCTGAAGCCCACCTCGGGCCTCACCACGGCCATGGCCGACGCGAAGCCGTACACCTACGCGGACGGCTACGACGTCACGAACCAGCTGCTCCACGACGCCCCGGCGTTCGCGTCCTACATGAACCAGGAGCTCGGCTACTCGCTCGACTCCCTCATCGAGGACAAGCTGCTGAACGGCACCGGCACGAACGGCGAGCCGAAGGGTCTGCTCAACACGACCGGTGTCCAGCAGGCGGAGTACGCCGCCGCCGCCGACGTCATCGAGCAGGTGAAGGCCGTGCGCCGCGCGATCACCCGCATTACCCGCCTCCCCGGCGGCACCGTGCAGGCGATCGTCGTCAACCCGGAGACCGCCGCGGAAATCGACCTGCTGCAGGACGCGCAGGGCCGGTTCTACGGGCAGGGCCCGTTCTCGTCCGGTCCCGGCACCCTGTGGGGCCGGCCGATCGTCGAGTCGGAGCGTGTCGAGGCCGGGCAGTACATCCTCGGCGACTTCAAGCAGGTGGCCCTGCTCGACGTCGAGGGCCTGTCCGTGCTGGCGTTCAACCAGCACAAGGACTACGCGCAGCGGAACATGACCTACGTCCGCGCGGAGCTCCGCGCGGAGCAGGTCATCTGGAAGCCCTCGCGGCTCCTCACCCTCGGTGAGGCGGCGGCCTGATCATGGCCGGCGACGACGTGATGGTCGTCGTCGACGGTGTGCGGGTCCGGCGTGACGAGGCGGACGCCCTGGGGATCAAGGTCCCCGGGGCGTCCGCCCCCGCGCCGGCCCCCGAGACCGACGACGACGCGAAGCGGCCCGCCCGGAAGCAGCGGACGGTGCCGAACAAGCAACGGACGGCCTCGAACAAGTAGGGGGTCGGCATGGAACTCGTCGAGGAGCCGGAAGGCCTCGTCATCCTCCCGCCGCTCGCGAAGGGCGAGCAGATCGAGGCATGGACCGAAGGTGAGGTCGCGACCGACGACCCGCGGCTGGGGCTGCTCCTCGCCGGGGCGTCGGCAGCGGTGCGGAACTACTGCGGGTGGCACGTCGCGCCGGTCGTGCGGGACACGCTCACCGTCACCGACCACTACGGCGGCGGGCAGCTCGACCTGCTCGTGCCCACGGGGCACCTGCGGGACGTGACCGCCGTCCGCGTCGACGGTCGCCCCGTCGAGCGGTACGCGTGGGACGCGACCGGTGCCGTGTGGGCCGGTCCGCTGTCGTCCGGCCCGCACCGGGTCGAGGTCGACGTCGAGCACGGCTGGCACCTCTCGGAGGTGCCGGCGCTCGCGTCGATCGTGGTGCAGGTGTCCGTCGTGGCCCTGTCCTCGCCGAAGGGCGCGACCCGAGAACAGGCCGGGCAGGTGTCCGTGTCGTGGGCGCAGACGGCGATCGGTGTGTCCGGTGGCCTGACGCTCCTCGAGCGGGACCTCGCGGTGCTGGACGGGTACCGGATCGGAGGTGCGCCGTGAACCTGGCCTCGTGGGCGAACGACCGGGCGACGGTGACGGTGCCCGGCACGTACGAGGAGCGCGGCGACGTGCTCGACGACTGGGACGCGCCAGCGGCGGTGTTCCCCCTCCGGGGCCTGTTCGAGCCCGGGCCGGGGGACGTCGACCCGGACGCGTACGCCGTGTCGATCACGGGGACGTTCCGGGCGCGCGGCGGCCGGGAGGTCCCCGCGAAGGCGCGCGTCGACGTCGAGGGGTTCGGGACGTACGGGCTCGCGTCCGACGGGCAGCGTGTCCGCTCGGCGACCGGGGCCCTGAATCATGTGCTGCTCGTCCTCACCCGGTGGGAGGTGCGCTGACATGGCGAAGGGTCGCATCCGCTGGGAGCTCAACAAGGCCGGCGTCGCGCGGCTGCTGCGATCGCAGGGCGTGCAGGACGACCTCCGCGACCGTGGGAACAGGATCGCGACGGCCGCCGGGGCCGGGCATCGGGCCGTCGTCTACCAGGGGCACGACCGTGCCCGTGGGCGCGTGATGACGACGACCGCGAAGGCCGACGAACGGCAGGCGAAGACGCGGTCACTGTCCCGGGCGATCGACGCCGGGCGGGGGTGACGGCATGGCGGAGGTGACCCGGTTCCCGGACACCCTCGACCTGCTCCGCGCGTACCTCGCGGACCGGCTCGGCGTGCCGGCCGGGACGCGGCTCCCGGCGACCTGGCCGGCGGGCGGGTTCCTCGAGCTCGACCGGACCGGTGGTGTCCGGACGCGCCTGTCGGAGGACGTGCAGATCGACCTCGCCGCGTGGCATCCCCGGTCCGGTGCGACCGCGGAGCGGATCGCGGGGGAGGCGGTGTCGGAGGTGCTGGCCCTCGAGGGCGGCCGGCTGGGTGGCTGGCAGGTGCTCGACACCGGCAATCCGGGGGGCGTCGCCTCCCGGGCAGACGAGCGGTTCCCGGACATGGCCCGGGCGATCGCGATGGTACGGCTCCGCGTCCGCGGGGTCTCTCGATAGAGAAGGAGGCACCCCTCATGGGTGTGAAGGTGAAGCTCGCGGACGCCCGCGAGGTCGGAGACAAGAAGTACGCGGCCGGCGACGTCGTCGAGGTCGAGGCGAGCGACGCTCGGCTCCTCGTCGCGCTCGGCGCAGGGGGGCGTGTGAGCGACGACGAGAAGGCTGCGGCCGGGGAGGCCGTCCCGGACGCCGTCCCCGGTGCCGCCGACGAGTCCAAGGACAAGCCCGCCGCCGGTGACGAGCCCGCGGCGGACGACAAGGGCAAGGCGAGCACTGCTCGCCGGAAGGGCTGACCATGACGAAGAACCTCGACAACATCAAGCTGTACGGCGGCGAGGACTCCGCCGTGCTGTTCGCGTTCAAGGGGGCCGGGTTCACCCTCCCGCAGGGGCTCGACGATCCGATCGACACGAAGTTCCAGGACCTCGGCTGGCTGAACGAGGACGGCGTCGACATCGAGGTGTCCGTCGATTCGGGCGAGATCGTCGCCTGGCAGGGCGGCACCTCCGTCATCTTCCCGGTGACCGGGTCCTCGAAGGCGTTCAACTTCACGGCGATGGAGGACACCCCCCTCGTCGCGAAGATGTTCTACGGCGCGTCCGATCCGATCGCCGCCGGCGACGGTGTGGCCCGGATCAACCTGCCCGGGTCCATGACCGCGATCGAGGGCGCGGCGATCGTGAAGACCGTCGCGTTCGACGTGACGAAGTACTACGTCGCGCCGCTCGTGTCGGTCACCGACCGCGGCACCGTCGGGCACAAGAACAGCGACCCGACGACGCACCAGATGAAGCTCGCGATCCGTGGCGACGCCTACGTGATCACGAACCACCCCGCCTACGTCGAGGCCGTCGAGGCCGGCGCGGGCGAGTGATGACCGGGGCGCGGCGGGGCCCGGCTCCCGTCCCGTCGCGCCCCTCTCACCTTTCGGGAGCCGAACACGATGGGAGCAAACATCATGGCAGCGAAGACGAGCAGCACCGCGGAGAAGGCGAAGGCGGCCGGGGCGAAGGTCCCCGGCGACCACGAGGACACCGCGGCCCCCGAGAAGAAGATTCGGAACGTGCGGGTCCTGTCCGACGAGGTGACCCTCGAGTGGGACGGCGACACGTACACGATCGACCGTGAGGCGATCGACGACGTCGACTTCGTCCTCGAGCTCGAGCAGGGCAAGCAGGTGTCCGCCGCCGTGCGGCTCCTCGGCCCGGAGGGCTGGTCGACGTTCAAGGCGACGCACCGCGAGGGGACCCGCGTGCCCTACTCGGAGGCGGAGGCGTTCCTCGTCGCGCTCCTCGAGCAGCTGCAGAAGGTCGCGAACTCGGGAAACTGATCGCCCTCGCGTACTTCGCGCACCACCACCGAACCGCCCTGGTCGCTGACCTGTGGCGGTTCTATCACGTGGACCTCGCGGAAATGTACGCCGGCCGGATTCGGCCCGGCGTCGTGGCGGCCCTCGTCGATCACCTGCCCGCGGCGTGCGCCGTGGGACGGGAGCTCGGCGGGGCCGCCGCCATGTCCGACGAGTGGCACGCGATCGCCCAGCTCGACCTGACGGTCCGGCGGGCCGTGCGCGCCGTGGCCGGCGGCAAGGGCGACGAGCCGAAGGCGTGGGAGCTCCCGGAGGGCGTCCGGGATCGGGAGGCGCGCGTCGCGCGCGAGGCGGAAGCGAAGCGGCGGTGGCACGAGCGTGCCGCCGACCGGGAACGACGGGCCCGGAACGGTGAGGCGATGACCCTCCGGGACCTCTGACAACTACATAAAGGGGGCCACCGGTGGCGGACATCGAGCTCGCGCGGGCGTACGTGGAAATCATTCCCGTGACGAAGGGCATCTCGCAGAAGACGAAGGAGGAGGTCTTCCCGAACGAGAAGGACGGCGAGCGTGCCGCCCAGAAGTCGGGGAAGTCGTTCTCGAGCCGTCTCGGCGGGCTGCTGAAGAAGTCCGCGCTCGGCGTCGGTATCGCCGCCGGTGGTGTCCTCGCGACGTCCCTCGCGAAGGGCTTCGGTCGCCTGTCGTCGATCGAGAACGCGGAGGCGAAGCTCCGCGGGCTCGGCAACTCGGCGCAGGACGTCTCCTCGATCATGGACAACGCGCTCGGCGCAGTGTCGGGGACCGCGTTCGGCATGGACGAGGCGGCGACGACCGCCGCGGCCGCCGTCGCCGCCGGCATCAAGCCGGGCAAGGACCTCGAGGGGTACCTCGGGCTCGTCGGCGACGCCGCGACGATCGCCGGCACGTCCATGTCGGACATGGGGTCGATCTTCAACAAGGTGGCGACGTCCGGCAAGGTGCAGGGCGACGTGTTCGCGCAGCTCGGCGACAAGGGCATCCCGATCGTGTCCCTGCTGTCGGAGCAGATGGGGGTCTCCGCGGAGGAGGTCTACAAGCTCGGCGCGGCCGGCAAGGTGTCGACGGACGACTTCCTGTCGGCCATGTCGTCCATGCAGGGTGCCGCCCTCGAGGGTGGCAACACGACCTCCGGCGCGTTCAAGAACATGGGTGCGGCCCTGTCCCGCTTCGGTGCGACGCTGCTCGGCGGCGTGTACCCGCTCATCGGTCCGTTCTTCGGGCAGATCACCGCGCTGATCGACGGGGCGTCGAAGGCCGTCGGCCCGTTCCTCGACGCGCTCACCCCGAAGATGCAGGCCGCGGCGACCGCGGCGCTCGGCTACGTCTCCACGTTCACGGAGTCGATCGGCGGCATCCTCGAGGTGATCGGCTCCGGCGCGTTCAAGCCCGAGAACTGGGCCGACGGCGTCGAGGAGGACTCGGCGCTGGTGCGGGTCGCGTTCGCGATCCGGGACGCGTGGCAGACGGCGTCGAGCGTCGTCGTGACGGGGATCGGGTACCTGCGGGCCGCGTTCGACGCCGTCGCCCCCTACGCCGTGTCGCTGTGGGGATGGTTCTCGGAGCTGTCCGTCGGGGCGAAGGCCCTGTTCGTCGGCTCCGGGATCGCCGGCGGGCTCGCCATGTTCGGGAAGCTCGGGTCGACGCTCGGCGCGCTCGGCGGGAAGGTGAAGGGGCTCCTCGGGCCGCTCGGCCGGTTCGCGCCCATGCTGCGGTTCCTCGGCGGCCCCGTCGGCCTGATCGTCGGCGGGCTCGTGACGCTCATCGCGACGAACGACGACGTCCGCGCGTCGTTCGGGAACCTGCTCGAGGTGCTCTCCGGGGCGCTCGGGTCGACCCTCGAGACCCTCGTGCCCGTCGTGGCGGACCTCGCGGTCGCCATGGGGCCGGTGCTCGCCGCGGCGGCCGTCGCGCTCGGCGGGGCGCTGCAGGCCGCCGCCCCCGTCATCGTCACCATCGTGAACGGCCTCGCGGGCCTGATCGAGTGGCTGTCGCCGGCGCTCCCGCTGATCGTCGGCGTCGGCGGTGCCGTGTTCGGGCTCGTGAAGGTGTTCGGGGTGCTCGCGCCCATCTTCACGACCGTGTTCGGCGTGGTCACGAAGGTGATCGGCGTCGTGACGAAGATCGGCCCGCTGTTCACGGCCCTGACCGGTCCCGTCGGGTGGATCGTCCTCGCGGTCGGTGCGCTGAGCGTCGCCCTGTGGGCCTTCTTCACGAAGACGGAGACCGGCCGGCAGCTGTGGGCGACGATCTGGGGTGGCATCAAGGCCGCTGTCCAGGCCGTCGCCGATTGGTTCATGGGGACGGCGCTGCCGGTGCTGCAGGCCGCGTGGGACGGGATCGCCGCCGGGGCCCTGTGGCTCTATCAGAACGCGATCCTCCCCGCCTGGTCGGGCATCCAGACGGCGATCGGTGTCGTCGCCGATTGGGTCACCGGGACGCTCGTGCCCGCGCTGCAGACGGCGTGGGACGGGATCGCGGCGGCCGCGATGTGGCTGTGGCAGAACGTCATCACGCCGGTGTGGGAGGGCATCCGCATCGCGATCGCCGTCGTCGTGACCGCGATCGGCCTGTACATCGACCTGCTGAAGTGGTACTTCGCGAACGTCATCGCGCCGGTCGCGCTATGGCTGTGGAACACGATCATCGCGCCGGCGTGGGCGGGCATCCAGACGGCGATCGGTGCCGTTGTCGCGTGGGTGCGTGACGTCGCGTGGCCGATCCTGAAGGCCGCATGGGACACGATCGCCGGCGCGGCGACGTGGCTGTGGCAGTCGGTGCTGAAGCCCGCCTGGGACGGTATCCAGGCCGCGATCGCGAGCGTCATCACGTGGGTGACGACCATTGGCTGGCCGGCATTCCAGCTCACCCTGAAGTGGATCGGCGACGCCGCAACGTGGCTGTGGAACAACGTCATGCAGCCGGTGTGGTCCGGCATCCAGGCGGCAATCTCCGCGGTCGTCGGATGGTTCCGGGACGTGGCCTGGCCGATCGTGAACGCCGTCATCGGGTACCTGAAGAACTCGTTCGAGGGCTGGAAGACCCTCGCGCAGATCGTCTGGGACGCGGTCCGGACGGCCGTGCGGGTCGTCGCCGACTGGCTGACCAACACGGCCTGGCCGACGATCCGGAACGTGATCGACCGGCTGAAGGACGGCTTCGCGACCATGCGAGACCGCATCTCGGACGTCTGGTCCGCGATCCGGAACAAGATCATCGAGCCGGTCGCGGCATGGTTCCGCGACACCATCAAGCCGCTGTTCGACACGGTCACGGGTGGGGTCGGGGACGCGTTCTCGACCCTCCGCGACACCGTCGAGGCGGTGTGGAACGGCATCCGGGACAAGGCCAAGGAGCCGGTCCGCTTCGTGGTCGAGGACATCGTCCGCGACGGCATCGTGAAGAAGTACAACGAGGTCGCGAAGCTGTTCAAGGTGCCCACGGTCGACGAGGGCAAGTTCACCGTCGGGTGGGCGACGGGCGGCTACACCGGCCCCGGCGCGAAGTACGCGCCCGCCGGCGTCGTCCACGCCGACGAGTTCGTGATCCGCAAGGAGTCGCAGAACTCGATCCGGAACGCCGCACCCGGGTACCTCGACGCGCTGAACCGGCACGGAGCCGCGGCGCTCGGCGGCTACGCGAGCGGCGGCCGGGTGCTGCACTCGGCGTCCGACATCTCGTCCATCCCGCACGAGGGCATGACGATCACGTCGACGTACCGGGCGGGCGCTCGGACGGCAGGCACCGGGTCGACGTCGCTGCACGCCCTCGGGCGCGCGGTCGACTTCGCCGGCACCGCGTCGGCCATGCGGTCGTTCTTCAACTACGTGAGGGACAACTTCCGGGTCTCGGAGCTCATCCACACCCCCATGGGTGGCCGGCAGCTGTCCCGTGGCGGCATCCCCCGCTCGGACTTCCCGGCGAAGACGAAGCGGATGCACTACAACCACGTGCACGTCGGCGGCTTCGCGAACGGCGAGGAGCCCGGGGACAGCGGCTCCTCCTGGTGGAACCCGTTCGACGGCCTGTGGGACTCGCTGAAGGACCGGGTCCGGGACGGCGTCGGCGACGGCCCGTTCGCGGACATGCTGTTCGCGTTCCCCGAGAACGTCATCGGCAGCGCGGTGTCGTGGGCGAAGGACGCACTGTCCTCGCTCGGTGACTTCGCGACGGACACGGCGGGCACCGTCGCCGGGGCGGCCCGCTGGACCGGGGTTGCGACGGAGGCGCTCGCGCGTGAGGGGCAGCTCGGGCCGAAGCGGCTCGCCGCGCTCCTCGCACGGATGAACAAGGAGTCCAGCTACAACCCGCGGGCGATCAACCTCACGGACAGCAACGCGAAGCGCGGGACGCCGTCGAAGGGCCTTATGCAGGTCATCCAGCCGACGTTCGATGCGTACCGGGACCGGTCGCTGTCCAGCGACATCTACGACCCGCTCGCGAACATCGTCGCGTCGATCCGCTACACCCTGTCGCGCTACGGCGACCTCGAGAAGGGGTGGGGCCGGGCCGGCGGGTACTTCGGCGGCGGGCTCGTGCAGGCGGGCCTGTACGACAACGGCGGCTGGCTGAAGCCGGGCGGCGTGGCCGTGAACCTGTCGAACCGTCCGGAGCCGGTGTTCAACGGTGCGCAGTGGGACGTGCTCGCGAAGTCGTTCGAGGACCAGGACCGGCGTGGCCGGTTCGGGGACGTGAACGTCTACCCGCAGGTGTCGGAGGGCGACGGCGATCCGACGACGTTCGGGCGGAGGGTCGGCGAATCGCTCGACCTGCATCTACTCACGGTGGAGGTGGGCTGACGTGGCGGTCACGAGCGCGACGATCGAGTGGGGCGGGGTGCGGGTCGACTTCGACTCGGACGCCGTCCCGGATGCCGGCGTGCGCCTGGTCCTGCTCGACGTCACCGGCTGGTACGGCGGCGTCGGCGTGCGCACGGAGAAGACGGACCGTGTCGGGCACGGCGGCTGGGCCGGGCGGGCATGGCGCACCGGCCGGTCCATCACCGTGAAGGGACACCTCGAGGTCACCGACCCCCGAGAACGGGACCGAGTCATGCGTTCCCTGTCCGCCGTCCTGTGGGACGGCGAGGAGGGGACGCTGACGGCGACCGTCGACGGGCTCACCCTCTCGTGCCCGGTGAAGCTCGACGGGGAGCCGGGGATCGTCCCGGACGGGATCGCGTCGGCGACCGTGCAGCTCCCCCTCTACTCGCCGGACCCCTGGCTGTTCGGGGAGGAGCGGGTGCACTTCACCCGGCCGGTCGAGGCGGGCGTCGGCCTCGTCTTCCCGTTGTTCACGCCGGCCGGGGTCATGTCGTACGGGTCGGCGCTCGCGGAGGACGGGCAGGTCGTGAACCGCGGCGACGCGGACGCGTACCCGTCGTTCCTCATCGTCGGGGACTTCCCCGGCGGGTTCCGGCTCACCGTCGACCGGAGGTCCGTCGAGTGGCCGTGGCCGACGACGAAGACCGCGCCGGTGCAGATCGAGTCGGCCGGGTCCGTGTGGATCGGGTCGGCGAACGTAACGAAGCAGGCGACCCTCCGCGAATGGCCAAGGATCGGCCCCGGCCGGGCCGTCACCCCGTCGCTGACCGCGCTGCAGGGCGGCGACGGCTGGTGCGAGACCCACCACCGAGACACCTACATCTGAGAGAAGGGGGCCCTCATGGGCTACGCAATCGGCAAGGCCGCCGCGGCAGACGGGACGGGCACGACCCCGGAGGACTTCCAGCAGTGGCTGTGGTCCCTGTACCGGTCGGACAAGCCGTCGATCGCACGCGGCGGCGTGGTGACGGGCACGTCGAGCATGGCCTACGCGGTCGCGCCGGCGGTGCTGGTGGTCCCCGCGGGCGACTCGCGACGGCTGGTCGTCCCCACCGACCGGGTGACGGTGCCGACGGCGGCCGCGCCGTCCTCGGGCAGCCGGACGGACATCATCTACGCCGGGTCGGACGGGGCGATCAAGGTCGGCACGTCGCTCCCGGCGAACAACGTCATGCTCGACCGGCGGACCGTGCCGGCGGGGATCACGGCGACGACGGCGACGACGTCGACGCTCGGTGATCGACGGTTCGCGCCGCTCGTGGGTGGGTCCATGGGTCGCCTCATCTCGTGGGAGGAGTCCGTCGGCCACGGATACCACATGCCCGTCGGTGTCGTCGAGGTCATGCGGAAGACGATCACGCTCGAGGAGGACCGCCTGATCGACTGGCGCTTCTTCCAGACGCTCGCGCTCGAGGACACGGCGGACGGTGTCTGGTCGTCGATGAAGTGGGACCTCCTGATCAACGGCAACGTGCAGCGGTCGTGGGAGATGAAGGTCGAGAACATCGCGGAGACGAAGTACTTCAACATGAACTCGTCGCTGACCGCCGGCACACACGTCGTCACCCTCCGCCGGTCCGTGAAGCGTGACTCGAAGAACGCGATCCTCTACTACAAGGGCGCGTCCGGGAACTGGCCCGGCACGAACTTCTCGGCTGTCGACATTGGGGCGCTCGCGTGACCTGGTCGGCGTACCTCGGGCGGACGATGACCGGCGAGGTGGGGCCGAAGCTCGACGTCACCTCCGGCACCCTGAACATGGCGCTGAACGACCACGACGACCTGACCCTCGTCATCGCGCGGGACTCCCTCGACGGGGTCGAGCCGGACTTCTGGCGGGTCCGCGCCGGCGCGCTCGTCATCACGTACACCGACGCGCACGACGTCGAGCGGCCGGTGACGGTGTGCGCGGTGTCGGATCCGCCGGCGGAGAACCGGGCGGCGGGCACCGTGACGCTGAAGGGCAAGGGGCCCGGGTGGCTGTTCGAGCGGCGGGTGCTGCTCGACAAGGAGTACCCCGTCGCGACGGCCGGCGACGCGCGGAAGGCGACGATCCGGTTCCACGGGGACACGTTCCCGTCGATCATCGGCGAGGTGCTCCGGCTGGGCATGGCGAAGCGGAACGGGTACCTGCCGCTCGTGACGCCCCCCCGAGAGACGGGGAAACGGGTCCGGACGTACGCCGGCTGGAACTTCGCGAACAACGAGGTCTGGAAGCGGGTCAAGGAGATGACGGAGGTCATCAACGGCCCGGACGTCGCGTTCCGCCCGGAGTGGGCGAACGAGCAGCGGACCGCGTTCCGGTGGCGGCTGACCGTCGGCACGGAGGCGCAGCCGACGCTCCCGCAGGAGAGAACGGTGCTGTGGGATGCGACGTCCGTCGACTCGTCGGTGTCGTCGATGACGGTCACCTCGGACGCGACGGGCATCGCGCACCGCGTCTACACGACCGGGGCGGGGGAGGGCGCGGCGATCGCGGTCGCCGTCGCTGAGGTCGCGGAGCTGTCGGAGTACATGCCGTTCGTCGAGGTGGTCACGTCGGACGCGGACGCGGAGCAGGACGACGCGTCGGGGTCGTCGGCGCTGCTGAAGTCGAAGGCGGAGGCGCGGCTCGCAACGGAGGCCCTCGACCAGGTGTCCCTGACCGTCAACGCGGACTCGTCGGACGAGCCGATCGGCACCTGGTGGTGCGGGGAGCTCGCGGTCGTGAACGCGGAGGGGTGGCTCGACGTCCCGGACGGGGAGCACCTGCTGCGGGTGATCGCGGCGAAGTACACGTACGGAAGCGACGTCGTGGCCCTCGAGTGCCAGGCGGACGCGCTCGGAGAGGAGCTCGCATGGTGAAGCGGCGGAACCTGAAGCCGGACTCGAAAGCCGCCATGGCGGACCTCGTCCGCCGGCTGAACGACCGTGCGGCCGCGCTCGAGACCCGCCCGCATGGGGTGAAGGACCTCGGCGAGACGGGCGACGCCGTGTGGACGGACCCCGAGTCCGGGGAGGAGTCCTCGGTCCGCGAACTGCCGGCGCTGATCGACGAGACCGCGCTCGCGATCGAGGCGGCGAAGAAGGAGCTCGAGGAGACCCGCGAGGACCTCGACGGGGCGAAGGGCGACCTCGAGGCGGAGCGGATCGCTCGGGAGCAGGCGTTCGCGGAGGCGGCCGCTGCGCTCGCGGAGCTCGAGGGGCGGCTCGAGGATGGGCCGTCGACGTCGGACCTCGACGCGATCCGGACGGACCTCGCGGCGGCGCGGGCGGTCGCGGACTCGGCGACGACCGCGGCGACGGAGGCGAACACGGCGGCGCTCGCGGCGTCGCAGGCGGCGCTCGAGGCGGCGGGGATCGCCGCGTCGAAGGGTCGGGTCATCGTCTCGGAGACGGAGCCGACCGGTGCGGACCGGACGCCGTCGAACATCTGGATTCGGCCGGTGCCGGATGACCCCGCGACGGAGGTCGTCGAGTCGGCGGTCACGTACGTGTACCTCGAGGCGTCGGACGAGTGGCAGGCGACGACGTCGTCGGAGCTCGCGCAGGCCGCGCAGAACGCGCTCGACGCGCGGGAGGCGGCGCAGCAGGCGCAGCAGCGGGCGGACGCGGCGGTGTCGGCGGCGGCGACGGCGCAGGCGGCGGCGGAGGGCGCGCAGCGCACCGCGGAACAGGCGACCCTCGACGCGCGGGACGCGTGGAACTCGGCCGTCGCGGCGGGGGACGCCGCGGCGGCGCTCCGTGCGGACATGGCGGCGGGGCCGTCACTGTGGGCAGACCCCAGCTTCGAGCGGGGAATGGGCCCCCTTCCCGGCCCGTACCCGGGCAAGATCGAGCGGTCGCAGGAGTGGGCCGCGTCCGGGTCCTGGTCGGTCAAGTACACCGCATCCGGGAACGCGGGAAACAACTACGGGGCCTATTTCTTCGGCGCTCTCACCCCCGGGCATTGGTACGCGGTGAGCGCGACGGTACGCGCCGGGGACCACGAGCAGCAGTGGATCACGACCTGGGACGCGCGCACTGCGCAGAATGGTGCAGGGCCGATGATCGGCTACGTCATCTCGGGGACCAACGGAAGGATCACGGTCCCTGCGAACTCGACGTCGACGGCGACATGGTTCTTCCAGGCACCGGAAGGCGCTCTCGCTTACCGGGCGTGGGCCGGCCAGGCGGCGGCCTACAACAAGGCCGAGAACGCCGGCCAGGTCGTGTACGTGGACGACTTCCGCTTCGTGGACGTGACGGAGACCTACCCTCGGCTCGTCGCGGCGCAGGCGGCAGCGGACGCCGCGCAGGCTCGCGCCGATGCGGCGATGACGGAGGCGGCCTCGAAGGCGACGCCGGCGCAGGTGACGGCGGCGGCGTCCGCCGCGGAGGCCGCCGCGAAGACGGCCGCCGCCGCCGACGCGCAGGCGAAGGCCGACGCCGCGAAGGCCGCGGCCCTCGCCGGCGCGGCCACGGACGCGGCATCGAAGGCCGCCGCCGCGCAGGCCGCCGCCGTCGCCGCCGCGTCCGCCGACGCGAAGACGAAGGCGGACAAGGCCCTCGCGGATGCGCTCGCGGCGCTCGCCACGGCTCGCGGGCAGATCACGGCGGAAATCAAGACGTCCGCGAACGGGAAGAACGCGATCACCGTCTCCTCGGCGGCGGCGTCTTCGTCGACCCCGGGCGTGGTCGTCGGGGACACGTGGTGGCGGGTCGACGGGTCCGGGAACATCTACGGGCAGTGGACGTGGACCGGGTCGCAGTGGTCGCCGCGGACGGTCCGGTCGGAGGTGATCGCGAACCTCGACGTCGGGAAGCTCGTCGTCACCGGATCGTCGCGGTTCACGGAGGCGGTCGTCGACCGCCTGTTCGCGGACATCTTCGCGGCGCACAAGATCACGGCCGGGGAGCTCACCATCGCGGCCGTCGGCCCGGACGGGGAGCTCGTCGCCGACTCCGTGCGCGGCGTGCACATCCAGGACGGCACCGTCTCGGCGAACAAGCTGCTCATCGTCGGCGACCCCGACGACCCTGACGAGGTTGGGCTCGTCGCGCGCATTGCGGCGATCATGCAGCTTGCCGTCGAGCACCTCGTCGTCACCGACGGCGCGACGATCGACGCGGCGGTGATCCGCAAGCTCGCCTCGGAGATGGTGACCGCCGGCGTGATCCGCACGTCGGAGACCGGGCAGCGGGTCGTGATCGACAAGGGCGGCGTCGTCCTCATCGGCCTGGACGACGACGGCTTCGAGTACGAGCTCGTGCGGCTCGGTCCGTCGGGGGAAAACCTCCTCACGATCGGTGACACGACCGTCGCTCCTGACGGGATCGCGACGCCGTCGCTCGAGGCGGGGATGGTCACCGTCGATGGGCGGGACGTGGCGACGATCGTCGACGACGGGGCCCGCGGCGTCGTCGCGTGGGCGTACTCGACGTCGAACACGGCATGGGACGGCACCTCCTCGGAGGTCGACCGGATGCGCCTGTCCCTCCTGCTCCGCCCGGACCGGATGTACTCCGTGACGCTGGACCAGCGGCTCGTCCGCACCCGGTCGGGAGCGACGGGCCTCCGCATCGTCGAGCGGCTCCGCTACAACGCGACCGACGTGTCCAAATCCGGGCAGCTCGCGATCTACGTCGGTTCCCAGCCCGCGTCCACCATCACCTATTCGATGGCCGGATTCACTGGCTGGCTGTCCACGGCGGACCTCGGCATCACGGAGGACACCCCCGTCCAGATTTGGTGGTCCACGCAGGGTGTCTCCGGGCGGGATTACCGGTTCGAGGGGTCGCCTGGGCAGGCGATCCGCATGACCATCCGCGACGAGGGGCCGACCGTCGGCTCCTCGGGGATGTCCTGGTTCAACACGGGCACCCCCGCGGAGGGCACGGCGGACGCCCCGCCGGCGACGGTCGAGAAGGTCACCAGGACGGAGAAGTTCGCGGCGACGCGGGCGGAGTCGTGGAACAAGGGCGCGTCCTCGTTCCTGTCGGACAAGGCGGGGACGGTCTACCAGGGCAAGTACCCGAACGTGCCCGCGCGCGAGGGCGCGTGGTGGTTCAACTCGCTGAACGGCAACCTGTCCGGAGCGACGATCAAGAAGGTGCAGCTCCGGTTCTACGTGACACACACGTACTGGGGTGCCGGCGGCACGGTCGACATCCGCCTCCACGGGAAGACCAGCTTCACCACGGGCGGCCTCGACACGTCGATCCGGACGCTGAAGGTCAAGCGGAACGCGCAGTACTCGATCGACGTGCCGGCGAACTACCTCGACGGCTTCCGGTCCGGGACGTGGCGGGGCTTCGGCCTGTCTACCGCCTCGACGAACCTCGAGTACTACGTGCAGGCCCGCCTGGCGAACGCCGAAATCTGGATCACTTACGAGAAGTGACCGCAACCGGGGCGGGCCTCACCACGAGGCCCGCCCTCTCACCACCGCCCCCGAGAGCACATCCGCTCCGGGGGCTTCGTCGTGTCCGGCGGGTGCCGGGCCGGAAGGGAGCAGTCCATGTCCAGCAACCGGGACGCGCAGATCGGGCGAGTCGTCGACGTCGCCCGCGCGGAGGTGTCCAAGAGCTCGGCGGAACATCCGCGGGGCTCGAACCTCACGAAGTACGGGAAGTGGTACGGCGTGAACGGGGTCGCGTGGTGCGCGATGTTCGTCTCGTGGGTCATGGCGCAGGCCGGGCTCGACGTCGGCATCTACGGGCCGCGCACCGCATGGGTGCCGGACTACCGGGTGTGGGCGCGTGCCCGCGGCCGCTGGTCGGCGGGGAAGTCCGACGTCCGCGTCGGCGACATCGTCACCTTCCGCGGCGGGAAGCACGTCGAGCTCGTGATCCGCGTGTCCGGGAAGCGGTTCTGGACGGTCGGCGGGAACACGTCGTGGAAGGGGCGCGGGGGGTCGTTCGCGGACGGCGTCTTCGTCGCGGAGAACGAGCGGACGAACGACACCGTCGACGGGACGCTGCATCCGTTCTACGGGGTGACGGACTCGATGGTCCGTGACGCGCAGGCGGTCGTCGGCGTGAAGGTCGACGGGGACCTCGGCCCCGGCACCATCGCCGCCGTGAAGGCGTGGCAGAAGGCGAACGGGCTCACCGCCGACGGCATCCCCGGCGCGGACACGTGGCAGCGAATGAAGGGCGCGCCGGCGGACACGCCCGCCGCCCCCGCGAAGCCGGCGGCGACGAAGCCCGCCGCGACGAAGCCGGCCCCCGCCCCGGCGGCCGCCGCGAAGGCCCCCGCGTTCCCCCTCCCGCGGCGGAAGGGCGCGATGTTCTTCTACGGGCCCGCGTCCGGCGGGAAGACCAGCGTCTCCGGGACCGGGCTCAACACGGCGGTGCCGGCGGACGTCTACCGAGACAAGAACGGTCGCTGGCACTCCCGCGGGCTCGCGAAGTTCCAGGAGCGGCTGATCGCTCGCGGCTGGAAGGAGCTCGAGCGAGACGGCGCGGACGGCCGGTACGGCGACACCATGGCGAAGGTCGTCAAGCAGTTCCAGAAGACCGTCGGGCAGCCGCAGGACGGGAAGGTCGGCCCCGAGACGTGGGCCGCCGCGTGGGAAGCGCCGGTGAAGTGATGCCGTACCCGCCCGGAATCGGATCGCGTGCCGCCGGGGCCGCCGTCGGGGTGCTCGTCGCTGCGGCCGGCACGTGGGTGCTCATGTCGCCCCCGCGATCGTACGAGGCGCTCGGCCTCGCCCTCACGACCGCGTGGGGCGTGTTCCTCGCGCTCGGCGGGCTGCTCCTCGCGCTGGGGTGGGTCGCCCGGTCGTACAAGCTCGAGCTCCCCGGCGTCGTGCTCGTCGCCGGCGGGCTCGCGATCTACGCGTTCCTGTCCTGGCAGCAGACATTCGGTGACTCCCTCGGATCGGGGCCTCGGGCCCTGCTCATGACCGGCGGGATGATCCTCGCCGCCGTGCGGCTCCGGGCGCTGCTGCGGGTGTCGACCGACGCGCGGTGGGCAGCGGAGGCGAGGATCGAGTGAACGTGGACAGCGAACTCGTCATCGCGATCATCGTCGCTGCCACGTCCGGCGGCGGCGTGGCGGCCGTCTACAGGGTGTGGGTGGACAAGCGGAAGGGTGCGCGGGACGCGGACGCCGCGGAGGCGGCGACCGCGATCGACGGGTTCCGGTCGCTGGTCGACTCGCTCCGGGGGGAGGTCGACCGGCTTCGGAAGGACCGGGAGGACGACCGGGCGCGCATTGACCGGATCGAGAAGGACATCGTCTTCGAGCGGGACCTCCGCTGGTCGGCGATTCAGTACGTGCGGGTGCTGCTCACTTGGGTGTCGCAGCAGCTCCCCGGCGCGATCCCGCCCAGCGTGCCGGCGGACCTCGCCGCGTTCATCGTCTACACGCCGCCCACTGCATCCACCGACGAAGGAGAGACCGAACCGTGAACACGCACAAGGGCCTGCCGACGCAGGTCGCTCATCCCTGGAAGGCGACGCTCCGCACGGTCGTCGCGTACGTCGTCGCGGTCGTGCCGGTGCTGCTGGTCGCGATCCCCGTCGTGCAGGACGAGCTCGGCCCGTACCTGCCGGACGCGTGGGTCGCGTGGCTCGGCGGCGTGGTCGCCGTCCTCGGCGCGATCGTCGCCGCGGCGACCCGGATCATGGCGCTCGAGGCGGTGCAGGACCTCCTCGCGCGGATCGGCCTCGGGACGGGCGTCGAGAAGGAGTGACCTCGCCCCCCGAGAACAGCGAAGCGGCCCTCTCCCATCATCGGGAGGGGGCCG
This sequence comes from Brachybacterium rhamnosum, assembly GCF_039526185.1. Lineage (NCBI taxonomy): Bacteria > Bacillati > Actinomycetota > Actinomycetes > Micrococcales > Dermabacteraceae > Brachybacterium > Brachybacterium rhamnosum. The sequence continues at coordinate 706,346 of NZ_BAAAIS010000003.1, read as the reverse complement.
CTTCGCCATTCCTACTTCGTTCGAGAAAGGAGCTTCTTAAGCCATTCGAATCGACCGCTATTCGCCTCGGGTGGCGACTCCTTGCCCACTATTGCGATGGCGCGCAACTGGGTAGTCGCCTTCTCGATCGACTTTACAATATCGCCGTAAGGTCTTACGTCGACGAAAGTTGTACTGAGATAGGGTTGGAAGTCTATTACAATGCTATCTGAAATTGGTCTGTACCGGGGGCCGCCATTGAACTTCGAGCCCACGCGCGCCCTGTATTGGAGCTTTACCTCGAAGCGATTGGCACGGTCAGGAAGCCCTTTTCGGTTCCCGGCTTTCGTCTCCCAGATGGTGGACCATTCGTCGCCGGGCGCAAGCATCGGCAGTTCCTGGGGTGGGCGAAATCGCTTCGGAAATGTCAGCGACCATAGGGGCGGGGCGCTATCGACGGTGATCTGATATGCCGCGGTTCGCCCGTAGTTCTTAATGTAAAGCTCCACGGCGGTTGGTGTCACACGTCGCAAGCCAGCCACTACGTATGGCCTGGCTTCCTCGAAGCGGAGAGCCTTCGCCTGCACCAAGGATAGTATCGCGGTAATTCCCGTGAGAACCGCAATTACGGCGACAATCCAGCTCGCAAGGCCCTCGTAGGTCGAGGTGACGTCGAGCAGTCGTTGCGGCCAGCCGTTCATGAGGCGCGTTTCGCGGAAGACCGGACGGCGGCGGCGAACTTCTGCGCTTTCGCGACGTCCTTGCGGTCGACGGTGACGAGCAGGGTCGTGTCGGTGGACTCGACGACGAGGAACTTCTCGCCGCCGGTGCGCTTGCGCCACGCGAGCGCGAACACGCCGACGAGAACGAGGCGGGTCGCGGTGATCCGTGCCTCGAGGTCTGCGCCGTCCTCGACGGTCACCGACGTGATGGTGCCCAGCGGGGCGGACTCCTTCGTCATGCCGTGGACGTGGTCGACCGCGTCGGGGTAGAGCTGCAGCTCGCCGTCGGTGCCCTTGAAGCGGGCGGAGGGGAGGGTCGACCACTTCCGCTTCGCCGGCGCGGCGGGCGCATCGTCGGGCGGTGGGTTCGCGGGGGCCTTGACGGCGGCGGCGAGGTCGCGCCACGCGTCGCGGACGGACGGGCGGGGCTTGCTGGGCATGGCGGGCTCCTTCTGTGGCGGGGTTGTCCGATCGTATGCGGTGGAGGCGACGGTCAGCGCCGGTCTCAGTGGAGGGTGTTCGGCTCGACGAACACGGTCTTGGACACGGGGAGGACGACGGTCTCGCGCTCGCCCTCGAGGCGGAACTCGACGACGCGGCGGAAGTTAAGGTCGATGCCGGGGGTCGCCTCGAGGACGAGGGCGGGGAACAGCACGGCGGGGAAGACGGTCAGCTTCTCGCCGACGACGACCTCGTCGGCGCGGACGCGGCCGGTGCGCTCGGTCGGGGTGGTGGTGGCGGTCATGTCGGGCTCCTCGTGGCGGTGGGGCTGTACTGCTGTACCCCCTCATCGTAGCGGATAATAGACGCACCGTCTAGTAGTGGTAGACGGGCGGCGGGGGTGCTCGAGGAGGTCGCGAGGTTCCGACCGGGGGGCCGTTTAATGGCCGGAAATGGTCCAGGCGGGCGGTTGCTGCACCGCAGGTCGCCGTCCCGAGAACGTAAACGTCTCGTCTTTAGTGGCAGCGGAGGCCGTCTATTCGGAGCGTCTTCGCTGGTAGACGAACGGTCACGAAATAAATACATGGGAACCCGGAGGTCGTAGGTTCAAATCCTGCCCCCGCTACGAGATAGGACCCCTGGTCAGCAACAATGCTGATCAGGGGTTCTTGGTTTGCCCCGAATTCGGTGACCTATACGCAAACCTTTCCGTAAGATCTCGGCCTGAACGCGCGGGCGTGTCGTAGGACCGCTTGGAAAGGTGGAGATGTTCTCGGACTCGGCGTCGAGCCCCGACGACACCCCGGGGCTGCTGCGCCGGGCGCGCGGGAGTGCCGGGTACTCCGTCCGCACCGTTGATGGGCCTCCTCGCGAGCGGACTACACAGCGTCGAGAGGTTCGCCGTCGCGCCCGAGGCGTACTGAGCGTCCTTCGGTCCACCAGTGTGGAAGCGGCTGACCCGCTGGTTCGACTATTGCGAGCGCGTGGGGGACTGCCGCGCGCCGGAGGACGGTCCTGCTCTGGCAGGATGTGCGCATGACCATGACGTCCGCGCCCGCGCCCCGCACCTTCGTGTTCATCGGCGACTCGATCACCGACTGCAGCCGCTCCGAGGATCCCGAGGGCCTCGGCTTCGGGTACGTGCGCCTGCTCGCCGAGCACTTCGCCGCCCACGAGCCCACCGCGACCGTGATCAACCGCGGCAACAGCGGGAACAAGGTCCTGGACCTGCGTGACCGCTTCGACGCGGACTGCCTGGACCTGCGCCCGGACGTCGTGACGATCTACGTCGGCGTCAACGACGTGTGGCACGGCTTCACCCGCGGCGAGCACGTCTCCGACGAGGACTTCGAGGCGGACTACCGCTTCCTGCTCGACCAGCTCTCCGCGTCCCGCCCGGGCCTGCCGGTGCTGCTCGTGCTGCCCTTCGTGGCGGACGTCGACGAGGAGAAGGCCGGGTACCACGGGGAGCTGGATCGCAAGATCGCGATCATCCGCACGCTCGGCAAGGAGTTCGGTTCCGCGATCGTCGATCTGGAGGTGGTGCTCGAGGACGCCTGGGCCGTGGGGCACACGCCCGCGAGCATCGCCCAGGACGGCGTGCACCCCACGATCGCCGGCCACCGTCTGGTGGCGGACGCGTGGCTGGACGTCTTCGGCACGCTCGACCACACGGTCGCCCGCCGCTCCTGAGCCCGGAGCTCCCGCGCCGGGCTCCTGGCGCGGCGCGGCATCGTCGGCCGCGGAGGGGCGCGCTCAGCGCAGGGGAGCGGTGACGTCCACGGCGAGGAAGCCGCGGCGGAAGCTGCGGGCGTCGACCCGCAGCAGCGCGGCAGGGCGCACGGGGTTGCGCAGCAGCACGTGCCCGGTGCGCGGATCGGCGTCGACCACGGCGAAGACATGGTTCGGCGGCAGCGGTCCGTGCTCGGTCCTGACGCGCGGGCTCAGCGGATGCGTCGACGCGGTGATCGCGCGGTGCTCGGCGCGCCAGCGGCGGATCGTGCCGGCGTCGGGGGAGCGCAGCAGCATCCGCCCGCGGCCGCCGGTGAGGATCTGGAGTCCGTAGCGGGCGAGCCCCCGCTGCAGGAAGCCGTACCCTCCGGCGACGTGCTCGGCGATTGCCTTCTCGAGCACGCCCACCCAGCCGGGGCCGTGCCCGTCGATCCGTCCGAGGAGGAAGCGGCCGTGCTCGTCGACCGGGAGGGAGCGGTCCACGCGCAGCGGCGGCGCCCCGGGCAGGGTGACGAGCACGGCGCCGTCCGCCTGCTCGGCGAGCAGGGCGCGCAGGCGCTCCGGCGCGGTCTCGTGGACCGCGAGCATCGAGGCCATCACCCAGCAGTCGCCGAGCATGCCCTGCCGGGGCCGGCCCGGCGCCCACAGGGGCGAGTCGTCCTCCCGCAGCACGACGGCGCGCGCCCCTCCGGGACGGAGGAGCGCGCGCAGGCCGCGGCGCCAGGTGAGGATCCGCGGCGCCATCTCAGCGGCTCGGGGTGGCCGGGGTCAGTGCTTCTCGGCGGGGACGACGCCCTGGCCGGTGCGCTCCATGACCTCGTGGAACCACGGCTGGGAGACGTCGAAGGCCTTGTGGCCGGCGACGCGGGAGAACTCGATCGCGCGCAGCACGTCGCCCTGCTCCTCGTCGTGGCCCACCAGGCCGGAGCCGCCCTCGAGGGCGACCTGCACGGCGAGATCGGTCATCGACTTGATCAGGCGCAGGTCGTCGGCGTTCGCCTTCGCGGAGCGCGAGAAGTAGCCGGACTTCTGGACCATGACCTTCTCCGCGCCGAGCTTCTCCGCGAACTGCTTCGCGAACCACTGGCCGGGGTTGATCGTGTCGAGCTTGACGTGGCCGAAGGGGTCCTTCTCGGGCTCCTCGCCGCGGGCCTGCATCTCCGCGACGATCTCGGGGATGCCGGCACCCTCGGAGAGGAAGATGTTGACGTTGCCGACCTCGTCCATGACGGTGCGCAGGCGCGCGGCCTCGGCGTCGATGTCGAGCTTCAGCTCGGGCAGGAACACGGCGTGGACGTCCCACTTCTCGGCGGAGAGGCCGATCTGGGAGAGCCACTGCTGGCGGGAGTGCCACTGCTGGTAGTAGCGGGCGGCCTCCGCGGTGAGGTAGCCGCAGGCACGGCCCATGACCTCGTGGATGATGAGCATGCGCGGGTTCGAGCCGTGCTCGGCGAGTACGTTCTGAGCGAAGAGGCTGGACTGCTCCGCGGCGGTGCGCGCACCGAGGGACTGCTTGACGGGGACGATGTCGTTGTCGATCGTCTTGGGCAGCCCGACGACCTGCAGCGGGTAGTCGTTGTCCGCGAGGTACTTCGCGAGATCCGCGGCGGTGGTGTTCGTGTCGTCGCCGCCGATCGTGTGCAGCACGTCGACGCCGTCCGCCTGGAGCTTCTTCGCGGCGACCTCGAGGGCGTCCTCGCCCTCGGCGATGAGGCCGCGCTTGACGAGGTCCGCGGTGTTCGTGAGCTTCACGCGGGAGTTGCCGATCGGCGAGCCGCCGAAGTCGTGCAGCACGTGCGCGTTCGCGCGCACCGTCTCGTCGACGACGATCTTCTCGTCGGAGAGCAGGCCCCAGTAGCCGTGCTTGTAGGCGATGATCTCGACGTCCGGCACCAGCTCGGTGTAGCGCTCGATGAGGCCGCCGACGGCGGAGGAGAGGCACGGGGCGTAGCCCCCGGCGGTGAGCAGTGCGACGCGCTTGACGGTCATGAGGCAGGTCCTCCGAGGGTCCGATGGCAGGCGCGCGGCGGACCCTCCCGGGTCCCGGCGCGCAGGTCGCTCACATCGTAGCGGGGGCCGCTCCACGGATCCCGTCCGTCCGAGCGGCGTCGGTGCACGGCCGTCGCGCGTCGCTCAGGGCCTTCGGCGGCGACGGGCTCAGCCGCGTGCCGCGAGCGCCTCGAGGACCTCCTCGTGGAGCAGGCCGTTGGTCGCCACGGCGTTGCCGCCGAACGGGCCGGGCTCGCCGTCGAGCGAGGTGAAGCGGCCGCCGGCCTGCGTGATGATCGGGACGAGGGCGGCCATGTCGTGGAGCTTGAGCTCGGGCTCGGTGGCGACGTCGACGGCGCCCTCGGCGAGCAGCATGTAGGACCAGAAGTCGCCGTAGCCGCGGGTGCGCCAGAAGCGCTGCATGAGGTTCAGCATCTGGGGGAGGCGGTCGATGTCCGCCCAGCCGTGCAGGGAGGAGTAGGACAGCGACGCCTCCTCGATGCTGTCCACCGAGGAGACCTGCAGCCGGCTCGCCGAGCTCAGCCGCGGCCCCGTCCAGGCGCCGGCGCCCTCGCCGCCCCACCAGCGGCGCGACAGCGCGGGGGCGGAGACGAGGCCCACGACGGGCTCGCCGTCCTCGACGAGGCCGATCAGGGTGCCCCACACGGGGACCCCGCGCACGAAGTTGGCCGTGCCGTCGATCGGGTCGATGACCCACTGCCGCGGCGAGGAGCCGCTCGAGCCGAACTCCTCGCCGATCACCTGGTCCCGCGAGCGGGAGCGGGAGAGCTGCGCGCGCACCATCTCCTCCGCGGAGCGGTCGGCGTCGGTGACCTCCGTGAGGTCCGGCTTGGTGGAGACCTCGAGGTCCTGCGCCTTGAAGCGGGACATCGTCAGCTGGTCCACGGCATCGGCGAGCACGTGGGCGAGGCGCAGGTCATCGGCGTATCGGCTGGACATGCGTCACACCCTAGGCGGTCGCGGCCCACCGGGCCCGCAGCGACGCGAGGACCCGGCCTTGCACGTCGCCGCGCTCAGACGTCCCAAGGATCGTTCTTGCGCAGCGTGACCGCGAGGCGCCGGTACGAGGCGAGGCGGGCGGGCCCGGCGGTGCCCGCCTCCCCGGCCTCCACGAGCGCGTCGAGCGCGCAGTCCGGGGCGTCCTCGAGATGCGTGCACCCGCGGGGGCACTGCTCGGCGAGCGCCGCGAGGTCGGCGAAGGCGTCCAGCAGCTGCTCGGGCGCGACATGCCCCAGGCCGAAGGAGCGCACGCCCGGGGTGTCGATCACCCAGCCGCCGCCGGGGAGCTGCTCGGCGAGCGCGGAGGAGGAGGTGTGGCGGCCGCGGCCGGTGACATCGTTGACGGCTCCGGTGGCGCGCCCGACGCCCGGCACGAGAGCGTTCAGCAGCGTGGACTTCCCGACGCCGGAGTGGCCCACGAGGACGCTCACGTTCCCCTCGAGCCGCTCCCGCAGCGCGTCCAGCCCCACGATCGTCCCGTCGGCCTCCTGGTGGGTGACGACGTGGTCCAGCCCGAGCGGCGCGTAGGTGCGCAGGAACTCCTCGGGGGCGCGCAGATCCGCCTTGGTGAGCACGAGCACGGCGGGGATCCCGGCGACGAAGGCCGCGACCAGGCAGCGGTCGATCATGCCGCCGCGGGGCTCCGGGTCCGCGAGCGCGGTGACCATGACCATGAGGTCGGCGTTCGCGACGAGCGGCCGCTCGGTCGAGTCGTCGTCGTCCGCGCTGCGGCGCAGGAACGAGCTGCGCTCCTCGATGCGGACGATCCTCGCGAGCGAGCCGTCGCGGCCGGAGGTGTCGCCGACGAGACCGACGAGGTCCCCGGGGACGACGGGGGAGCGGCCCAGCTCCCGCGCGCGCATCGCCGTGACGATCCGCTGCTCCTCGCCTCCCGCGTCGACCACGGTGCGCCAGCGGCCGCGGTCCACGGCGATCACGCGCGCCTGCACGGCGTCCGCATGGGCGGGGCGGTCCTTCGTGCGCGGACGGGACCCGCGACGGTTGGGACGGACGCGGACGTCCGACTCGTCGAGGTCCCGCGCACCCCTCCTCACGGGGTGCCGCCCTCCGGGGCCTCCGTGTGCAGCATCGACAGCCACATCCCCACGAAGTCCGGGAGCGTCTTGGAGGTGCAGGCCACGTCCACGACGCGGACGTCGGGCACCTGCAGCCCGATGATCGCCGCGGCCGTCGCCATGCGGTGGTCCGCGTAGGTCTCGAAGACCGTCCCGCGCAGGGGACCGGGGACGATCTCGAGGCCGTCCTCGAGCTCCGTGGTGCGCGCGCCGAGCTTGGTGAGCTCCGCGGCGAGGGCCTGGAGACGGTCGGTCTCGTGGCCGCGCAGGTGCGCGACGCCCGTGAGCCGGCTGGGGGAGTCCGCGAGCGCGCAGAGCGCCGCGATGGTGGGGGTGAGCTCGCCGACGGCGGAGAGGTCCGCATCGATCCCGTGGAGGCTGCCGTCGCCGCGGAAGAGCATCTCGTCCTCCTCGCGCCAGACCTCCGCCCCCATGCGGGTGAGCAACTCGCGGTATCCGTCCCCGGGCTGCGTCGTCGTCTCCGGCCAGTCGGAGACGGCGATCGTGCCCTGGGTGACGAGCGCGGCCGCGATGAACGGACCGGCGTTGGAGAGGTCCGGCTCGACGGTGATCTCGTCCAGGTGGAGGGAGCCGCGGGCCACGCGCCAGCGGTGGCGGCCGTCCGGATCGACGTCGTGCGAGGCGGTGACACCGGCCTGCGCGAGGGTCTCGAGCGTCATGTCGATGTGTGGGAGCGAGGGGAGCGTCGCGCCCACGTGGACGAGCTCGAGGTCCTCCTCGCCGCGCGCGCCGGTGAGGAGCACGTTGGAGACGAACTGGCTCGAGGCGGAGGCGTCGACCTCGATGCGGCCGCCGCGCAGGCTCCCGCGGCCGTGGACCGTGAAGGGCAGGCGATCGGGCTCGCCGTGCTCGGTGACCTCGATGCCCTGCGCACGCAGGGCCTGGAGTACCGCGCCCATGGGCCGCACGAGGGCGCCCTCGTCACCGGTGAAGCGGACGTCGCCGTGGTGGAGTGCCGCGAGCATCGGCACGAAGCGCATGACCGTGCCCGCGAGGCCGCAGTGGATCTCGATCGGCTCCGCCGGGTGCTCGCCCGGCGGCGGGATCGGCACCACCGAGAGCGCGCCGTCCTCGACGGAGAACAGGGCGCCGAGCCGCTCGAGCGCATCGCGCATGAGGCGGGTGTCCCGGGATACGAGCGCGCCCGTGAGCCGCGAGGGCTCGTCCGCGATCGCGGCGAGCAGCATCCAGCGGGCCGTGAGCGACTTCGAGCCCGGCACCCGCACGAGGGCGTCGACCGGCCCCTGTGCGACCGGGGCGGTCCACAGGACGTCGGTGGTCACGCGCTCAGCCCTGGACCGCGGCGAGCTTCTTCTCGGCCGTGCCCTTCGCGTCCCTCACGGACTTCCCGACCTTCTTCTCCGCCTTGGCGGCGTTCTTCCCGAGCTCGCGCTGCTTCGCGGCGGCGGCCTTCTGCGAGCGCTCGACCAGACGGTCCATGCGGTAGCCCAGGGAGGGACGGCCGTCGTGGTCGACGGTCGCGAGCAGCAGCCCGCCGAGGAGACCGGCGTCGACGAGGATCGACTGCACCTCGCGGAGGCGCTCCTCACCGCGGAGCTCCCAGACCTTCCTGCGGCCGACCCAGCCGACGGAGGTCGTGGCGAGCAGGGCCACGGCCGCGGCGCGCGGCGCCCGGTTGGTGGCGTAGAGCAGGCCGGCGCCCGCGGCGACGACGCCGGTCGCGCGGACCACGGTGCGCACGTCGACGAAGCCCGGGGCCGAGGACTGCGCGAGCTTGGCGTCCGCGGACTCGAAGGCCTTCGGGTACACCTCCGTCTCCCGCTCGGGGTGCAGTGCGGTGCGCACGCCCTCGAGGATGAAGGGGGCGGCGAGCAGGGGGCGGGCGATGCGACGGACCAGTGCCATGGTGTCCTCGGTGTCCTCACGATGTCGACGGCTGCGGCGGTGCGACGGGGTCGCGCCCGGTTCCCGGACCGGCCGGGGGCGGACGGGGAGATCCCTGTCACCGGCGCCAGCCTACCGCGCGGGGAACACCCGGGCCGTCCGGGGCGTTGCACCGGGGGGTGGTGCGCACGACGCGCCGCCCAGGGACCGATCGGACGGGACGGACGGAGAGCGGATGACGGCGACAGCCCTCGCGGGCGGCGGCCGGGGCGCGTGCCCCGGTGATGCTGGCGTAAGTTGGGACACGATGAGCTCGAGCGACCCCGCACCCCTCGCCGTGACCCCGGACCCGGCCCCGGAGAACGCCTTCGACTTCGAGACCGAGGCGCTCTCGCACCTCGACGCGCTCTACGGCGGTGCCCTGCGCATGACCCGCAACCCGCAGGACGCGGAGGACCTCGTCCAGGAGACCTTTATGAAGGCCTTCCGCGCGGCGGACCGCTTCACCCCCGGCACGAACATGCGCGCATGGCTCTACCGGATCATGACCAACACCTACATCTCGACCTACCGGCAGAAGCAGCGCCGTCCCAAGGAGTCCTGGAGCGACTCCGTCGAGGACTGGCAGCTCGCCGAGGTCGAGTCCCACACCAGCCGCGGGCTGCGCTCCGCGGAGACCGAGGCCCTCGAGAGCCTCCCGGACTCCGCGGTGAAGGACGCCCTCGCCGAGCTGCGCGAGGACTACCGCATGGCGGTGTACCTCGCGGACGTCGAGGGCTTCGCCTACAAGGAGATCGCCGAGATCATGGACACCCCCATCGGGACGGTCATGTCGCGGCTCCACCGGGGACGTCGCCAGCTGCGCGACCTGCTCTCCGACCATGCCCGCTCGCTCGGCTACCTGCGCCGCGCCGAGGCGGGCACCACCGATCAGCACACGACCGACCACGAGGCCGGGGAGGAGGAACGATGAGCACGCGGAACACGCCGGAGGTGGATCCCCGTCGCGACCTGCGCTACGGGCTCGAGGAGGCCCTCGACGGCGAGGTGCCCCAGGAGCTCGCGGAGAGGATGTCCGCGCACACGGCGGACTGCCCGGAGTGCGCGGACGAGGTCGAGCGGCTGAGGCGCCTGAAGGAGCTCGTGCGACGCAGCTGCTGCGACACCCCGGCCCCCTCGGAGCTGCGCGACCGGATCGCGCTGCAGTGCCGCACCGTCACCGTCACCTCCACCGATGCCGACGGCACGACCGTGCGGGTGACGCGCACCAGCTGGAGCTCCTGACCGCTCGGGTCCCGGGGCGGTCCCCGGGGCCCTGCGGGCCGGGGTGCCCGCTCCCGGGACCGGACGACGACGAGGGCCTCCATCCGTCAGGATGGAGGCCCTCGTCGTCGTCGGCCGGCGGGCCGACGCCTCACGGATCAGGCGTTGGGGCGCTTGCCGTGATTGGCGCCGCTCTTGCGGCGGCTCTTGCGCTTGCGTCCACGCTTGCTCATCACGCTCTCCTTCCTTCGCCCGGGCAACCCCGCAATTCTGCCACAGGTCGCGCCGGTCCCCGTCAGGTGCCCGCACCTGAGGCGCGAGTCACTGCCCTCAGGCGCGGCCCGAGACCCAGTCCTCGAAGCCGCTGTGCAGCACGAGCCAGGCCATGAGGCCGTAGCCCGTCTGCCCGGGGTGGTCGCCGTCGGTGCGCGCGAGGTCGCCCTCCCACTGCTCGTGGCCCTCGAGACCGGCCACCATGTCCACGAACGGGACCCGTCGCCGCGAGCAGACGTCCGCGTACGCGTCGGAGAGCTCGCGCACGGCCGCGCTGCGACCCCGGTCGCGGCTCGGCGGCGGTCCCACCACGAAGGCGGGGACCCGCAGGCGCTCGAGCCCGTCGAGGATCTTCGCGAGGTTCAGCCGTGCGCGGGCCATGGAGACCCCGTGCTCGACGTCGGCCCGGCCCGGGGCGATGACCACGCGGTGCTCGATCGAGCCGTCGGCCTGCGCCTCGGGATCCATCCGGCGCCGCACCGCGTCGTCCCAGCGCTCCGCGAGCTCCGCAGAGGTCTCGCCGGGCAGCGCCGAGGTGAACACGTCGATCCGGGCGGAGGGGTCCTGCGCGCTCGCGACCGCACGACCGAGCCAGCCCAGGGCACGCGCGTCACCGACCCCGGCGAGCAGCTCGTCGCCGAGCGCGATGACCCGCACCCGGGGAGTGGTGGGCGTGACGGGGCTGGTGGACGGTGCGGGCACCGGGACCTCCTGGAGGGTCAGGGGACAGGACGGGACACTCTACCGGCGCTCAGGAGTGCAGCGCGCGCTGCACCAGGTCCTCCTGCTCCGCCCTGTGGGCGCTGTTGGAGCCGGTCGCGGGCGAGGCGGAGGCGGGGCGGGCGACCACGCGGAGCGTGCGGCCCACCTCGACGGGGAAGTTCATCGCCATGTAGGACCAGGAGCCCTGGTTGCTCGGCTCGTCCTGGACCCAGGTGAGCTCAGCATCCGGGTAGGCCCCGAGCACCTCGACGAGCTCCGCGGTGGGCAGCGGGTAGAGCTGCTCGAGACGGACGATCGCGGTGTCGGTGACACCGTCCTTCTCGCGGCGTGCCACGAGGTCCCAGTAGACCTTGCCGGAGGTGAGGATCACGCGGCGCACCTGCTGCGGGTCCACGGTCGTGTCGGGCAGGACCGGGCGGAAGCCGCCGCTCGTGAAGTCCTCGACGGCGCTCACCGCGGCCTTGTTGCGCAGCATCGACTTCGGGGTGAAGACGATGAGCGGCCGGCGCGGCTCGAGCTTCGCCTGGCGGCGCAGCAGGTGGAAGTAGCTGGCCGGGGTGGACGGCATCGCGACGCGCATGTTGTCCTCCGCGCACAGCTGGAGGAAGCGCTCGATGCGGGCGGAGGAGTGGTCCGGCCCCTGGCCCTCGTAGCCGTGGGGGAGGAGCATGACCACACCCGAGTTCTGGCCCCACTTCTGCTCCGAGGCCGAGATGAACTCGTCGATGATCGTCTGCGCGCCGTTGGCGAAGTCGCCGAACTGCGCCTCCCACAGCACCAGGGCGTCCGTGTCCTCGACGGAGTAGCCGTACTCAAAGCCGAGCGCGGCGAACTCCGAGAGCGAGGAGTCGTAAACGTTGAAGCGGCCCTGGCCCTCGCCGAGGTGGTGCAGCGGGGTCCAGGACTCGCCGTCCGTGTGGTCCATGAGCACGCTGTGGCGCTGCACGAAGGTGCCGCGTCGGGAGTCCTGCCCGGCGAGACGCACACGGCGCCCCTCGAGGAGCAGCGAGCCGAAGGCGAGCAGCTCGCCGTAGGCCCAGTCGATCCCGCCCTCGGCGGACATCTGCGTGCGCTTCTTCAGCAGCGAAGCGAGCTTGGGGTGCACGGTGAAGCCCTCGGGCACCTCGGAGTGCGCCTGCCCGATCCGGGTGATGACCTCGGCGTCGACGGCCGTGTCCTCGTCGCCCGAGGACTCGCCGCCGCGCTGGGCGACGGGCTTCTCGAGCCCCTGCACGGAGCGCTCGGTCTCGCCCGCACCCGAGCCCGAGTCCTTGCGGGTCGAGGCGAAGGCCTCGTCGAGGTGGTCCTGGAAGTTCTTCACGAGCTTCCCGGTCTCCTCCTCGGTGAGCTCGCCGCGCTCGATGAGGGAGTCCATGTAGACCTTGCGGGTCGTGGGCTTGTCCCCGATCAGGCTGTACATCTGCGGCTGCGTCATCGAGGGGTCGTCGCCCTCGTTGTGCCCGCGGCGGCGGTAGCAGACCATGTCGATGACGACGTCGCGGTGGAACTTCTGGCGGTACCGGAAGGCGATCTCCGCGACGCGCACGCACGCCTCGGGATCGTCGCCGTTCACATGGAAGATCGGCAGCTGCGTCGACTTCGCGACGTCCGTGGAGTAGTAGGACGAGCGCGAGGAGTCCGGGAGCGTCGTGAACCCGATCTGGTTGTTGATGACCACGTGGATCGTGCCGCCCGTGCGGTAGCCGCGCAGCTCGGAGAGGTTGAGGGTCTCCGTCACGACGCCCTGGCCGGCGAAGGCCGCGTCGCCGTGCACCAGGATCGGCAGCACGGGGAACTCGGTGGGCTTCTCGAGGCGGTCCTGCTTGGCGCGGACGATGCCCTCGAGCACAGGGTTCACGGCCTCGAGGTGCGAGGGGTTCGCCGCGAGGTACACCTTGGTGGTGGAGCCGTCGACCGCGGTGAAGGTGCCCTCGGTGCCCAGGTGGTACTTCACGTCGCCGGAGCCCAGGTTCTGCCCGAAGTTGCCCTCGAACTCCTGGAAGATCTGCCCGTAGCTCTTGCCCGCGAGGTTCGAGAGGACGTTCAGGCGACCGCGGTGGGACATGCCGATGCCCACCTCCTCGATGCCCTCGTGCGCGGAGCCCTCGAGGATCGCGTCGAGCATCGGGATGACCGACTCGCCGCCCTCGAGCGAGAAGCGCTTCTGGCCCACGAACTTGGTCTGCAGGAAGGTCTCGAACGCCTCCGCGGCGTTGAGGCGGTCCATGATGTGCGCGAGCTCCTCCTTGGCGAAGGGGCGTCGCGGCGTCTCCATCTCCCGCTGGAGCCAGGCGCGCTCGTCGGTGTCCGTGATGTGCATGTACTCGATGCCGATGGTGCGGCAGTACGCATCCCGGAGCACCCCGAGGATGTCGCGCAGCGGCATCTCCTCCTTGCCGCCCAGCCCGCGCGTGGGGAAGGTGCGGTCGAGGTCCCACAGCGTGAGGCCGTAGGTCTCGACGTCGAGGTCGGGATGGTGGCGCACGCGGTACTGCAGCGGGTCGGTGTCCGCCATGAGGTGGCCGCGCACGCGGAAGGAGTGGATGAGGTCCATGACGCGCGCGAGGCGCTCGGACTTCGAGTCCTTGAAGGGGTTGTCCGCGACCCAGCGCACGGGCTTGTAGGGGATCCGCAGCGAGGCGAAGACCCGGTCGTAGAAGCCGTCCTTGCCCAGGAGCTTGTCGCCGATGGCCTTGAGGAACTCGCCCGAGGCCGCGCCCTGGATGATCCGGTGGTCGTAGGTCGAGGTCATGGTCATGACCTTCGAGACCGCGAGATCGGCGAGGGTCTGGGGGCTCGCGCCCTGGAACTGCGCCGGGTAGTCCATGGCGCCGACGCCGACGATGACGCCCTGGCCCTTCATGAGCCGGGGGATCGAGTGGACGGTGCCGATGCCGCCGGGGTTCGTGAGCGACACGGTGGTGCCGGTGAAGTCGTCCATCGTGAGCTTGCCCGCGCGGGCCTTCCTCACGACCTCCTCGTAGGCGCGCCAGAAGCCGCGGAAGTCGAAGCGCTGCGCGGCCTTGATGTTGGGGACCACGAGGCCGCGGGAGCCGTCCGGGCGGGGCATGTCGATGGCGAGGCCGAAGTTCACGTCCTCGCGGACGAGCATGACGGGCTTGCCCTTCTCGTCGACGTCGAAGCCGTTGTTGAGGTCGCCGATCTCGGAGACCGCCTCGACCATCGCCCAGCCGATGAGGTGGGTGAAGGACACCTTGCCGGCGCGGTGGCGCTTGAGGTGGTTGTTGATGACGATGCGGTTGTCGAAGAGCAGCTTGACCGGGACGTCGCGGACCGAGGTCGCGGTGGGGACGGTGAGCGACTCGTCCATATTCCGCACGACGGCGGCCGCGGGGCCGCGCAGCTTGGCGACCACGGGCTCGCGCAGCTCCACCGCGGGGATCTGCGCGGTCGTGGTGGGGACCTTCGCGGGGCGGTCCGAGGTGGTCGAGACGGCGGCGCTCCGCGTCTCCTTCGCGGGCTGGTCGGTCACGGCGGCAGGTTCCTTCGCGGCGGGAGGGGAGTCGGGGGCGGCGTCCGGGGTGCGGTCCCCGGAGGCGGTGGTGCGGGGGATGCCGGTCCCGGCGGGCTCCGGGGCGGGGACCTGCGCGGCGGGCGCGGGCGCCGCGGCGGGCTCCTGCTCCGTCACGGGCTCCGCGGGCTCGGTTGCCGGGTCCGGTGCGCTCACCGTCGCGGGCCCGGGGGCATCGTCGCCCTCCTTGCCCGACGTGGGGGCGTCGGTCGATGCGGATGATGCGGGGGCGGCGGGGGAGTCCTCGGCGGAGCGGGCGAAGTACTCCGCCCAGCTCGGGTCGACGCTCGCGGGATCCTGCTGCCACTGCTCGCGGAGCGCGTCCACGAGCCACTGATTGGGTCCGAAGTCCGGGGTCTCCGGAACGGGGGAGGTGTCCGGGCCCTGTGTCGTCTGTGACACTCTGAGATCGCCAGCCTTCTCACGGTCGGGTGATGCGGATGGCACCACCCTAACGGAGGCGGGGAGCACCGACGTCGCTTGTGCGCAGGTCCTTCACAGACAGGGCCGTCCAGGTGGGAGAGGTCACCCCGCGCCGGGTGGTCGGAGGCCTCCCGCGGCCCGTGCACCGGACCGCGCGGGGCTCCTCCGGGAGGCCTCAGCGGAGGGACGGCGGCTCCTGCGGGAGCGTCACCCGGATGAGGGAGGAGCGCCCCGAGCGCGCCTGCTCGGTGCGGGGGTCGTCGAGGACCTCGATGCTGCCGCCGTGCAGCCCCACGGCCCAGCGGGCGATCGCGAGCCCCAGCCCGGTGCCGCCCGAGGAGTCCGGTGCACCGCCGCGCTGGAAGCGCTCGAAGACGCGGGAGCGGTCCTCGCGGGCGATCCCGGGCCCCTCGTCGTGCACGTCGATGCTCACGGTGCCGCGCGCAGCGTCGCCGCGCGCCATGATCCGGATCCGCCCGCGCGCGGGGGAATGGCGGGCCGCGTTGTCGAGCAGGTTGTGGATGACCTGGTGCAGGCGCGCGGCGTCGGCCGTGACGGCGAGGTCCGGCGGCTCGACCTCGACGATCCAGCGGACGTCCCGCTGGCCGGCGGCGAGATCGGCCGCGTCCGCGACCTCGTGGAGGAAGGGGGTGAGCTCGACCCTCTCGAGGTCCAGCTCGACCACCCCGGCGTCCAGGCGGGAGAGGTCCAGCAGATGGTCGACGAGGAGGGAGAGCCGCTCCGTCTCCCCGAGGGCGACCTCGAGCGCGGCGGGATCGGGCTCGGTGACGCCGTCCACGAGGTTCTCGAGCTGCGCCCGCAGGCCGGCGACCGGTGTGCGCAGCTCGTGGGACACGTTCGCGACGAGGTCGCGGCGCAGCTGATCGGTGTGCTCGAGCTCGGCGGCCATCGTCGAGAAGGCCGCCGCGAGCTCGCCCACCTCGTCGCGGCTGCTCGCACGGATCCGCTGGGAGTAGTCGCCCCGGGACATGGCCACCGCGGCACGGGTCATCTCCCGCAGCGGCGAGGTCATGCCGCGGGCGAGCAGCTGCGTGACGACGAGCGCGAGGACCACGACGATCGGGATCGTCAGCAGCGGCTGCAGGCCCGCGTAGAAGCCGGCCCAGGCGAGCAGCGAGGCGACCGTGACGACGACCGCCACGAGAACGCCGAGCTTGACCTTGAAGGAGCTCACACGGTCCAGGGGACGCACGTCGAAGCGCTCCTCGACGCGGTGCAGGGCGGTGGCCCGGCGCTCGGCCGGGATCACGGTGCGGTGGAGGGTCCGGAGGGATCCCGGGGCTGCTCGAGGTCGGGGATGCCCGTGCCGGTGCCCGCGTCGGCGGGGAGGCCGCTCCCGCCGCCCTCGCCGCCGTCGGCGTCCTCCGGGGCCTCGAGTGCGTAGCCCACGCCGTGCACCGTGCGCACGAGGTCCGCGCCGAGCTTGCGGCGCAGCGCCTTGACGTGGGAGTCGACGGTGCGGGTGCCCGTCGCGTCGACCCAGTCCCAGACGTCGGCGAGGAGCTGCTCGCGCGTGAGCACGGTCCCGGGCGCCGTCGCGAGGCACAGCAGGAGGTCGAACTCCGTGGGGGTGAGGTGCGCCGGGACCCCGGCGCGCATGACACGGCGCCCGGCCCGGTCGATGACGAGGTCGCCGATCTGGAGGGCGAGCTGCGGCTCGGCGGGTGAGCCGCCCGCAGGGGCCGGGGCGGGCGCGCGGCGCACCCGGCGCAGCAGAGCCTTGAGCCGGGCGACCAGCTCGCGCATCGAGAACGGCTTGGTCATGTAGTCGTCGGCGCCGACGCCGAGCCCTACGAGCATGTCCGTCTCGTCGTCGCGGGCGGTGAGCATGAGGACGGGGACCGGGTCCGCGGCCTGGATCCGGCGGCACACCTCGAGCCCGTCGAAGCCGGGGAGCATGACGTCGAGGACCACCAGGTCCGGGTGGACCTCGAGCACCGTGCGCACCCCCGAGGGGCCGTCCGGTGCGGTCGTCACCTCCCAGCCCTCCGCGGTGAGGCGGTCCGCGATCGCGCGCGTGATCGTCGGCTCGTCCTCGACGACCACCACGCGCACGGGGTCCGCGCCGGGGGCCGAGGAGCTGCTGGGGGCAGGGAGATCCGGGGTCGGCATGGCGTCACTGTAGACCGCGGCCCGGGACACGCCCTGGGTGTCCGACGGTCGCGGGAGTGGTGTCCGGGTATCGGGAGGGTCCGCTCCCGGGGCGGCACGTCAAGAGCCCTTCCCCCTTTTCCCCAAGACCGCAAAAAGTCGGCAAAGGCCGCTGGCCCGGGCTCGAACCCCTCCGTGCGGGCCCCTAGGTTGGTACGCGTTGTTCGGAGACGCTCCTTCCCCCCAGTCCGGCGTCGATCTCGGACCGATGCCCAGAACTGACGTAGGAAGCAGGCTGATCTCTTGGCGAATCATCGCGCCACCGGGCGGGCGAACGTCCGCAAGAGCCGGGTCACCGGCGGCACCCACCGCGACTCCACGCTGACCGCCGGAGTCGTCAAGGTCGGGGTGCTCGGAGCGCTCGCCACGGCGACCATCGCCGCCCCTCTCGCCGCTGCCGCCGCCGGGGTGGACGAGTCCCAGGCCGTCGCCGAGGTCGCGACCCCGGCCTCGGACGCCGTCCCCGCCCTCGCGGAGTCCGCCACCGCCCCCGTCGCGCTGCCCGTCGCCGACGTCGCCTCCGCGACCGCGACCCGGGGCGGCGACGCCGCGGACCGCAGCCAGGAGCGCACCTCCACGGACAGCGCGGACGTCGCCGACGACGCGGCCGCCGTGGACCCGGCGACCGCCTCGACGGGCATCGAGGTCGAGGCCCCCGCCCCCGAGATCGTCGACGAGGCCACCGGCGAGGAGCTCACCGCGAGCGCCGAGGGCTTCATCCGCCCCGTGAGCGGCCCCATCACCTCGGGCTACGGCTACCGCATCCACCCCGTGCTCGGCTACGGCAAGGGACACGACGGCGTGGACTTCGGCTCCGCGTGCGGCACCCCGGTCCACGCCTCCGCGGCGGGCACCGTCGTCGCCGTCGAGAACCACCCCGCCTCCGGCAACCGGGTGAAGATCGATCACGGCGACGGCGTCGTCACCGGCTACTACCACCTGCAGGGCTTCAACACCGAGGTGGGCGCGAAGGTCGAGCAGGGCGACGTCATCGGCTACGTCGGCTCCACCGGCCGCTCCACCGGCTGCCACCTCCACTTCGCGAAGATGGACGAGTCCGGCACCTACTCCGACCCGATGGCGCTGCTGAAGTGACGCGCACCCCCGTCGTCCTCGGCGTCGAGTCCTCGTGCGACGAGACCGGCTTCGGGATCGTCTCCGAGGGGGTCCTGCTGGGCCAGGGCCTCGCCTCGAGCGCGGCCCAGCACGCCGACTTCGGCGGCGTGGTCCCCGAGATCGCCGCCCGCGCCCACCTCGACGCGGCGGTGCCGACCCTCCGCCTGGCCCTCGCCGACGCCGGCGTCGAGCTCGGCGACATCACGCACGTCGCCGCGACCTCAGGGCCGGGCCTCGCGACGGCCGTCCACGTGGGCCTCGCCGCGGCGAAGTCCGTGGCCTGGTCGCTCGACGTCCCGCTCTACGGCGTGCACCACCTCGCCGGCCACGCGGCCGCGGACACCCTCGAGCACGGCCCGCTGCCGGAGCGCTCGATCGTCCTCATCGTCTCCGGCGGGCACACCTCGATCCTCGCCGTGGGCGACCTCGTGCGCGATCCCATCGAGCACCTCGGCGACACCCTCGACGACGCGGCCGGCGAGGCCTTCGACAAGGTCTCCCGCCTCCTGGGCCTCGGCTACCCCGGTGGCCCCGCGATCTCCCGCGCCGCGGCGGGCGGCGACCCCACCGCCTTCTCCTTCCCGCGCGCCATGCTGCGCCAGGGCGATGCGCCCTACACCTTCTCCTTCTCCGGGCTCAAGACCGCCGTCGCCCGCACCGTCGAGACCATCGAGCGCGCCGGCGAGGCCGTGCCCGTGGCCGACGTGGCCGCGAGCTTCGAGCAGGCCGTCGTCGACGTGCTCGTCACGAAGGCCGTGCGCGCCGTGCGCGACCGGGGCCTGGACACGCTCGTCATCGTGGGCGGCGTCGCCGCGAACGCCCGGCTGCGCGAGGCGGCGCGGCAGCGCTGCGAGTCCCTCGGCATCACGCTGCGGATCCCGCCGATCCGCCTGTGCACCGACAACGGCGCGATGATCGCTGCGATCGGGGACCTGCTCGTGCGCTCCGGCGCGGAGCCGAGCGGCCTCGGCATCCCCGCGGATCCCTCCGCCGTCCTCCACGGGGCCCAGCTGCCGCTCCTGCGATGAGGCCTGCCTCACTCCCGCGGCCCTGCAGGGCCCGCGCGGTCCGCTCGGGCCGCACGGCTTGCTAGGATGCCGAAGTCGGCCCGCGTAGCTCAGTGGATAGAGCGTCTGCCTCCGGAGCAGAAGGTCGTAGGTTCGAATCCTGTCGCGGGCACCCCTGACCCCGTCCGCCGGCCCACGTGGCCGGAGGGCGGGGTCCTCTGGTCCCCGGGCGCCCGCCCCTCCGCCGGACCGGTCGGGCGGCGGCGCCCCCCCCCCCCGGAGGCGGTCCGCGTCGACGTGATCACCCCCGTCCTCACGGCGGTGAACGTCTCCTCAGGGGGCAGGCGTGACCCCGACGCGGAGGATCCCGCCACCGGGACCTGCTCTAGGGTGGGCGCGGCGCCCCTCCCCGGCGCCCCCCTGACCGCACCCTGGAGGCCCCGTGCACCCCGCCGCACCTCGTGCCCGCTTCGAGGACCCGGGGACCGGGGAGGTGCTGCAGCTGAGCCGGGTGCAGGAGGAGATCGTCGCCCGCACCCCGGACCAGGTGCTCCCCGCCCTGCACGCCGTGCAGGCGCGGGTCGACGCCGGGGCCTGGGCGGCCGGCATGATCGCCTACGAGGCCGCGCCCGGGCTGGACCCGGCGCTGACGGTCGCGCCCGCCCCGGCCCCGCTGCCGCTCGTGTGGTTCGTCATCGCCGACGCCCCTGATCAGCAGGACGTGGCCCGCGCTCCCCGCCCGCACGGTGACTACCGCACCGGGCCGTGGACGCCGCGGTGGAGCGCGGCCGAGCACGCCCGGGCCGTCGGCGCCGTGCGCGAGGCGATCGCCGAGGGGACCACCTACCAGGCGAATCTCACGACCCGCCTCGACGGCCGGATCGAGGGGGACCTGCTCGCCTGCCACCGCGATCTCCTCGGCCGCCAGCGCACGCGCCACGGCGCCTACCTGGACCTGGGGAGCCATGTCGTGCTCGGGGCCAGTCCCGAGCTGTTCGTGCGGCGCGAGGGGGACCGGCTCACGACCCGGCCGATGAAGGGCACGGCGCCCCGGGAGAGCGGCCCCGCCGCGGACGCCGCCGCCCGCGCGCACCTGCTGCGCAGCCCCAAGGAGCGGGCGGAGAACATCATGATCGTCGACCTGCTGCGCAACGACCTGGCCCGCTGCGCCGAGCCCGGCACCGTCGCGGTGCCCGCGCTGCTGGACGCCGAGCCCTATCCCACGCTGTGGCAGATGACGAGCACCGTCACCGCCCGTGCCGCCGCCGGGACCGGGCTCGCCGAGGCCATGACGGCGCTGTTCCCGTGCGGCTCGATCACGGGCGCGCCGAAGGCCGCGACGACGGCGCTGCTCGCCCGGCTCGAGGACGGCCCGCGCGGCGCCTACTGCGGCGCGGTCGGCTGGATGGCGCCGGCGCGCGACACCCCGGGTGGTCGGCGGCCGGCGAGCAGCTCCTTCTCCGTCGCGATCCGCACGATCGTCGTGGACCGGGCCGACGGCGCCGCGACCTACGGCGTGGGCAGCGGGATCACGTGGGCCTCGGAGGCGGCCGCGGAATGGGAGGAGCTGCAGGTGAAGGCCCGGGTGCTCGAGGCGATCACGCCGCGTCCGGCGCACCGGCCCCGTCCCGGGACGACGTCCGCTCCCGTCGCGCCGGTCGACGCCGACGGGGCTGCGGCGCCGGATCCCGCGGGCTTCGCGCTCCTGGAGACGCTCGCGGCGCGCGAGGGACGACCGCAGTACCTCGAGGCCCACCTGGACCGGCTGGAGTCCTCCGCGGCGGAGCTCAGGATCCCCTGCGACCGGCCCGCCCTCGCGGACCTGCTGCGGGACCGCGCGCGCACGGCGGGGGAGCCGGGGGCCGTGCTCCGGCTCGCGCTCGGCCTCGACGGCGCGGCGACGCTCACCGAGCGCCCGCTGCCCGCACCGTCCGAGGACCCGGTGCTGCTCGCGCTCGACGACGAGCTCCAGGACCCGGACTCCCCGGCGCTCCGGCACAAGAGCACCGATCGAGCGCACCTCGAGCGGGCGCTCGAGCGGGCGCGGCGGCGCTCACCCGCGGCACAGGACGTGCTCCTGCGCGGGCGGGACGGACGGGTCACCGAGTCCACCATCGCGACGCTGATCGTCCGGCTCGGCGGGAGCTGGTGGACCCCGCCGCTCGAGGACGGCTGCCTCCCCGGGGTGGGGAGGCGGCTCGCCCTCGAGGCGGGGGAGATCCGCGAGCGTCCCCTCTCCGTCGCGGATCTGCGCGCGGCGGAGGGGATCGCCCTGCTCAGCAGCGTCCGCGGCCGCCGAGCCGCACGGATCCTGGTCTGAGCGGACCGCTCAGCCGCGGGCGCGGCGCAGCGCGGCGAGGTGGGTGAGCAGCTCCCGTACCTGCTCGGTGCCTTCCACGCGGAGCCCGGCGCCCGTGTCCCCCGGTCCCACCTTGATGCCGAGGTCGTCGTCGCCGAGCTGGTCGAAGACCGTCTCGTCGGTGACGTCGTCGCCCAGGTAGAGCCAGGCGTCCGCCGCGCTCGCCCGGGCGAGCGCCTCGATCGCCACGCCCTTGTTCGCGTCCACCACGGAGAACTCGACGACCTCCTTGCCGGGGGTCACCGTGACGTCCGGGAGGCTCAGGGCGTACTCGAGCGCGGCCTCGGTCGCGTTCCCGGCGCCGCGGCCCCGGGCGCGGCGGGTGTGCAGCACGGCCGCGGCCGGCTTCGTCTCGACCTCCGTGCCCGGGTTCGCGCTCGCGATCCGGTGCAGGGCGCGGGTGATCGACTCGAGCAGCTGCTCCTTCTGCGGCGACATGGTCAGCGCGAAGGAGTCCAGCACCTCCGCGTGCATCCACGGCGGCAGGGCGCCGACCTCCGCGCCGTGCGAACCGACGAGCACCACCGAGCTCGGCATGCGCGTGTGGTGGTCGAGGTTCGTCAGCGAGCGGCCGGAGACGAGGGCCACCGCGACGCCGGGCATCTCCGAGAGGTCGCGGAGCGCCGCGATCGCCTCGGGATCGGCCTGCACGGCGTCCCGCTCGGCGACGATCGGTGCGAGGACGCCGTCGAAGTCGCTCGCGACGAGGATGCGGGGGACCTCCGCGAAGGTCCGCAGGCTCGCCTCGAGCTCGGCCTCGGGGGTGGGAGTCTCCCCGGTGAGCCGGATCCGGCGGGTGGTGATCTCGTCCCGGCCCACGCTCTCGAGCTCGTCGAGGAAGGCATGGGCCCAGGCCTGCACGTCGTGGTCCATGACCTGGCGGCGCAGGGACGTCATCGCCTCGCGCTGCTCGTCCTCGCCCATCGCGAGGGCACGCAGGATCGAGGACTTCAGCTCGTCGATGTCGTGGGGGTTCACGCGCAGCGCGGCCCGCAGCTCGTCCGCGGCGCCCGCGAACTCGGAGAGCACGAGCACGCCCTGCTCGTCGGGACGCGAGGCGACGTACTCCTTCGCCACGAGGTTCATGCCGTCGCGCAGGGCGGTCACGAGGACGACGTCGGCCGCCATGTAGAGGGCGGTCATGTCGCGGCGGTCGAAGGAGCGGTGCTGGTAGGAGATCGCGGGCCGGCCGATCGGCGCATGGTCGCCGTTGATCCGCCCGACGGTCAGCTCGACCTCGTCGCGCAGCTGCCGGTACGCGTCCACCCGCTCGCGGGAGGGCGTCGCGACCTGGATCATGACGGCGTCGCGGGGGTCGATCGCGCCGTCGGCCAGGAGCTCGCCCCAGGCCTTCAGCCGGTGCCGGATGCCCTTGGTGTAGTCCAGGCGGTCCACGCCGAGGACGATCTTGGCGGGGTCGCCCATGTCCGCGCGCAGCTGCCGCGCGCGCTCCTGGATGTCCGGGTCCTCGGTGAGGTCGGAGACGGACTGCGAGTCGATCGAGATCGGGAACGTGCGCGCCTGGACCTCACGGGAGGGGGCGGTGCCGAGCCCGGGCACCGTGATCGTCTGGCCGTCGGTGTGGTAGCCGAGGAGCTTGCGCACCGCGGCCACGAAGTTCAGCGTGTCCCCCTCGCGCTGGAAGCCGAGGACGTCCGCGCCGAGCAGCCCGCGCAGGATCTGGTTGCGCTTGGGGAGCTGGCTGAACAGCTCGACCGGGGGGAAGGGGATGTGGTTGAAGAACCCGATGCGCGCATCGGGCCGGGTCTCGCGGATCATCGCGGGCACGAGCTGCAGCTGGTAGTCGTGCACCCAGACGATGCCGCCGGGGGCGGCGACCTCCGCGGCCGCGCGGGCGAAGCGGCGGTTGACGCGCTGGTAGTCGTCCCACCAGGTGCGGTGGAACTCGGGGTCGACGATCACGTCGTGGTACAGCGGCCACAGGGTCGCGTTGGAGAAGCCCTCGTAGTAGCGCTCGACCTCGTGGCCGGCGAGCGGCACGGGGTAGAGGTGCATGCCGTCCGCGACGAAGGGGGAGGGGGCCTCGCCCGTGCCGCCGGCCCAGCCCACCCAGGCGCCCGAGTCCACCGTGCGCATGACCGACTCCATCGCGGTGACCAGGCCGCCGGGGCTCGTCACCCACTCGGTCGCGCCGTCGGGGAGGGTCCGGGAGTCGACGGGGAGGCGGTTGGCGACGACGACGAGCTCGTGGCCCGCCTCCGGCCGCTGCGCGTCCTCGGGGCCGGTCTGGGGATCAGGCATGGGAGCTCCTCCGTGTCGGGCCGGTGCGTGCGGGTCCACGCTATCAAGTGCGATGCCTCACTCGGACCGTGGGGGTGCCGTGCCGGGGCCGCGCCATCAGCGTCATGACCTGCGCGGACGGGTGGCGATGCGCGGGGCTCTGCGGGGCCGGGAGCAGCCGGGGCGGACCGTCGGCCGGACGGTCGGGGCGCGCCGGCGACGCCGCCGTCTAGGGTCGTGGCGTCGCCCCCGGTGACCCCGCCCCACCCCGCGATCCCCGCCCCCGCAGACATCAAGGAGCAGCCCCATGCGCGCCCACGAAGCCGGAGCCCTCCATGGCAACGACGCCGCCCCCACCTGGCTCCCGTTCCCCACCGACGTCAACGCGCTGATCCCCGGGCTGTGGTCGCGCACCACCGTGCGTGGGGCCGACGGCGCCCTCGAGGTGGGCGGCGTGAGCGTCACCCGGATCGCCGAGGAGGTGGGCACCCCCGCCTTCGTC
Organism: Brachybacterium rhamnosum; assembly: GCF_039526185.1. NCBI lineage: Bacteria > Bacillati > Actinomycetota > Actinomycetes > Micrococcales > Dermabacteraceae > Brachybacterium > Brachybacterium rhamnosum. The sequence goes on along the minus strand of NZ_BAAAIS010000003.1, from coordinate 681,911 downwards.
CTGGACGAGGACGACTTCCGCGAGCGCGCCCGCGGCTTCCGCGACGCCTTCGCGGAGGCGTTCCGCCCCCACGCCGGCGCCCAGGTCTACTACGCGGGCAAGGCGTTCCTGTGCGGCGCCGTCGCCCGCTGGGTGCAGGAGGACGGCCTCGGCCTGGACGTCTGCACCGGCGGCGAGCTCGCCGTGGCGCTGCGCGCGGGCTTCCCCGCCGAGCGGATCGCCCTGCACGGCAACAACAAGTCCGACGCCGAGCTGCGCCGTGCGATCGAGGTCGGGGTGGGCCGCATCGTCGCCGACTCCCTCGACGAGATCGCCCGCATCGACGCGCTCTCCGCCGAGGCGGGGACCAGGACCGCCGTCATGCTCCGCGTGACCACAGGCGTCGAGGCGCACACCCACGAGTTCATCGCGACCGCGCACGAGGACCAGAAGTTCGGCCTCTCCCTGAGCGGCGGCCGGGCCTTCGAGGGCGTGCGGGACGTGCTCGCGGCGGAGCACCTCGAGCTCGTGGGCCTGCACTCGCACATCGGCTCCCAGATCTTCGACACGGGTGGCTTCGAGGTCGCGGCGCGGCGTGTGCTGGACCTCGTCGCGCAGGTGCGCGACGAGCTCGGGCACACGATCACCCAGCTCGACCTCGGCGGCGGCTTCGGCGTCATGTACAACACCCAGCACACCCCCTCGACGCCCGAGGCGCTCGCCGCGGGCATCGCGGGCATCGTCGAGAAGCAGTGCCACGAGCTCGAGCTCGACGTGCCGCACGTGTCCTTCGAGCCGGGGCGCGCGATCGCCGGCCCCTCCACGCAGACCCTCTACGGCGTGGGCACCGTGAAGGACGTGAGCCTCGGCGGCCCGCACCACCGCGTCTACGTCTCCGTCGACGGCGGGATGAGCGACAACATCCGCACCGCGCTCTACGACGCGGACTACTCGTGTCTGCTCGCCTCCCGCGTCTCGGGGGAGCGGCCCGAGGTGGTGCGCGTGGTCGGCAAGCACTGCGAGAGCGGGGACATCGTCGTCAAGGACGAGTACATGCCGGCGGACGTCCATCGCGGGGACCTCGTCTCGGTGCCCGTGACCGGCGCCTACTGCTACTCCCTCGCCTCGAACTACAACCACGTGCCGCGCCCCCCGGTGGTCGCGGTCAAGGACGGCGAGCTGCGCACCCTCGTGCGCCGCGAGACGGAGGACGACCTCCTCGCCCTCGACATCGGCTGAGGCGGCGTGCGTCCGGGGAGCGCGTCTCATGCGTTCATCCCCGGACATCCGCCCGGCACCTGCTCGGATACAGTGCCGTGTGCCTCCCAGGCCGCCCCTGGACCCCGCGGAAGGACTTCACCCCATGGTCTCCACGACCCCCTCGCCCTCCGATCAGCTCCCCGCCCTGCGCGTCGCCGTGCTCGGCGCCGGGACCGTCGGGACCGAGGTCATCCGCCTGATCACGCAGCAGGGCGAGGACCTCGCCCAGCGCATCGGCGCCCGCCTCGAGCTGATCGGCGTCGCCGTGCGGGACGCCGAGCGCGACCGCGGCCCGCACGTGGACGCCGCCCTGCTCACCACGGAGCCGAGCGCCCTCGTGCGCGAGGCCGATCTGGTCATCGAGGTGATGGGCGGCATCGAGCCCGCCCGCGGGCTGCTGCTCGAGGCGATGGCGCACGGCGCGAGCGTCGTGACCGCGAACAAGGCGCTGCTCGCGCAGGACGCCGCCTCCCTCTACGAGGCGGCGGACGAGCACGGGGTGGACATCTACTTCGAGGCCGCCGTGGCCGGGGCGATCCCGATCGTCCGTCCGGTGCGTGAGTCCCTCGCGGGCGACCGCGTCCAGCGTGTGCTCGGCATCGTCAACGGCACCACGAACTACATCCTCGACGCGATGGCGAGCACCGGCGCGGGCTTCGACGACGCGCTCGCCTCCGCCCAGGAGCTCGGCTACGCCGAGGCGGATCCGACGGCCGACGTCGAGGGCCACGACGCCGCCGCGAAGGCCTCGATCCTCGCCTCCCTCGCCTTCCACACGCGCGTCGGCATCGGCGACGTGCACTGCGAGGGCATCACCGCGGTCTCCGCCCAGGACATCGCCGCGGCCGCCCGCATGGGCCGCACCATCAAGCTGCTCTCGATCGTCGAGCGCATCGAGGACGGCACCGAGGAGCGGGTCTCCGCCCGCGTCTACCCGGCCCTCATCCCGGACTCGCACCCCCTCGCCTCCGTCGCCGAGGCGTACAACGCGGTCTTCGTCGAGGCGGAGGCCGCCGGCTCCCTCATGTTCTACGGCCAGGGCGCGGGCGGTGCGCCCACGGCCTCCGCGGTCATGGGCGACGTCGTCTCCGCCGCCCGCCACCGGGTCTCCGGGGGAGTGGGGCCCCGCGAGTCGAACTACGCGGACCTCCCGGTCGCCTCGATCGACGAGCTGCGCAGCGCCTTCTACGTCTCCCTCACGGTGCAGGACCGGCCCGGCGTGCTCGCCGAGATCGCCGGCACCCTCTCCCGCCACGGCATCTCGATCTCCACGATCCACCAGGAGCTCCTCGCGGCCGATGAGGACGCCCCGGGTCGCGCGCACATCGGCATCACCTCGCACCGGGCGCTCGAGTCCGCGATGACCGCCGCGCTCGACGACTTCTCCTCCACCTCCACCGTCCTGTCCATCGACTCCGTCCTGCGCATCGAAGGAGAATGACCCGCATGGCACACCAGTGGCGCGGCGTCCTCGCCGAGTACTCCGATCACCTGCCCTTCTCCTCCACGGACACGCTGCTGAGCCTCGGCGAGGGCGGGACCCCGCTCGTCGCCGCGCCCGCGCTGTCGGCGAAGGTCGGGGCCGAGGTCCACATCAAGGTCGAGGGCCAGAACCCGACGGGCTCCTTCAAGGACCGCGGCATGGTCTCCGCGATGTCGAAGGCGCTCAACGACGGGGCGACCACCGTCGTCTGCGCGTCGACGGGCAACACCTCCGCCTCCGCCGCGGCCTACGCGGCCGCCGCCGGCCTCACCTGCGTGGTGCTGCTGCCCGAGGGCAAGATCGCCGCGGGCAAGCTCGCCCAGGCCGTCGTCCACGGGGCGAAGCTCGTGCAGGTGCAGGGCAACTTCGACGACTGCCTCGAGATCGCGCGCAAGCTCGACGCCGAGCATCCCGTCGAGCTCGTGAACTCGGTGAACCCCTACCGCCTGCAGGGGCAGAAGACGGCCGCCTTCGAGATCGTCGACGCGCTCGGCGCGGCGCCCGACCTCCACCTGCTGCCGGTGGGCAATGCGGGCAACATCTCCGCCTACTGGATGGGCTACCAGGAGTACCGCGAGAAGGGGATCTCGGACTCCGTGCCGCGCATGTGGGGCTTCCAGGCCGCGGGCGCGGCGCCCTTCGTCGCGGGCCGCCCGATCCTCGACCCGGAGACGGTCGCGACCGCGATCCGGATCGGCGCCCCCGCGTCGTGGGACCTCGCCGTCGCCGCGCGCGACGACTCCGGCGGCAGCATCGACGCCGTGACCGACGAGCAGATCCTCGCCGCGCAGGCCCTCCTCGCCGCCGAGGTCGGGATCTTCGTCGAGCCGGCCTCCGCGGCGGGCGTCGCGGGGCTGCTGCAGAAGGCCGAGCAGGGCCTGGTCCCCGCCGGCGCGCGGATCGTCATCACCGTGACCGGCAACGGGCTCAAGGACGTGGACACCGCGCTCAGCGGCCGTGACCTCACGCCGACCGTCATCCCCGTGGACATCTCCGCGGCCGCGGAGGCCATGGGGCTGTGAGGATCGAGCACTCCCGCGTGCGGGTGCAGGTCCCGGCGACCTCCGCGAACCTGGGGCCGGGCTTCGACGCGCTGGGCCTGGCCCTCGATCTCGTCGACGACCTCGAGCTCGAGGCGACCACGGGCGGCGTGGAGGTCCTCGCCGAGGGCGAGGGCGCCGGCTCCGTGCCGACGGGGGAGGAGCACCTGGTGGTGCGCGCCCTACGACGCGGTCTCGACCATGCGGGCGCCCCGCAGGTGGGCGTGCGCCTGCGCACCCGCAACCGCATCCCGCACGGCCGCGGCCTCGGCTCGAGCGCCGCGGCGACGGTCGCGGGCCTGCTGCTCGCCCGCGGGCTGCTCGCGGATCCCGCGGCGCTCGACGACGACGCGGTGCTCCAGCTCGCGACCGCCTTCGAGGGCCATCCCGACAACGCCGCGCCCGCGCTGCTCGGCGGGGCGGTGCTCTCCTGGACGGAGGCCTCGCGCGGCGAGGAGCGGGCCCGCGCCGTGAACCTGGCGCTGCACAGGGAGGCGCTGCGACCGCTCGTGCTGCTTCCCCGCACCACCCTCGCGACGCACCAGGCCCGCGGCCTGCTGCCCGAGGAGGTCCCGCACGGCGACGCGGCCTTCAACGCCTCGCGCGCGGCGCTGCTCGTGCATGCCCTGGCCACGGATCCGTCGCTGCTGCTCACGGCGACCGAGGACCGTCTGCACCAGGAGCAGCGGGCGCCCGGCATGCCGGAGAGCGTCGAGCTGCTTCGGGTGCTGCGCCAGGAGGGGCATCCCGCGGTGATCTCCGGGGCCGGCCCCTCGCTGCTCGTGCTGCGCGGTGACCGCGCGGAGGTCGCGCAGCTCGTGCGGCGCGTGGTCGCCGAGACCGCCGCCTGGCGCATCGCGGCCGTGCCGCTGCGCGAGGACGGCGCCCGCTGTGTGGTAGATTGACCGCGCGTCCAGGCGGCGAAGACCGCGGGCGGGCTGGCACCACACCCCGTACCCGACGTCTCCGATGCTCCCGTCAGCTCACTGAGAGTTCAGTTTCCTGACTGCACCGCCTGCCCCGTGCCCCGCAGGATCTCGCGCATCGCATCTTCGCGCGCACCCCTGCGCTCCGGCGCCGGCGCACCCCCAGAACCATCCCGCAGGCCGGTCCCCGATGCCCCGCACCGCTGATCAGGCACCTGCCCGCCGAGTCCCGGCCCCTCTGCCGGCGCACGCCCCAGCCCCGGGCCTCGGCCCATGCTGATCCACACGGGACCGCACGACGGTCCGACGAGGAAGGACATCGGGTGAACGACACCACCCCCACCGCAGGCGGATCCTCGGATCTCGCCGCGAAGAAGCTCCCCGAGCTGCGAGCTCTCGCCGCCGAGCGCGGTATCCGCGGCGCCGGCCGCCTCCGCAAGGGCGAGCTCGTCGAGGACCTCCGCACGGGCCGTGTGCCCGCGGCGACCACCGAGGCCGCGGCGCAGCAGTCCGCGCCGCGCGAGCAGCGCGCCCCGCGCGAGGAGCGACCCGCCCGTGAGGAGCGCGGCGCCTCCCAGCAGTCGGCGCCCGAGCTCGCGATCCGCCTGCCCGAGGGCGGCGAGCGTCGTGAGGAGCAGGGTGCCCGCGAGGGTCGTCGCTCCCGCGGCGGCCGCTCCGGCGGTGAGAACCAGGACCGCGGCGCGCAGTCCGCGGAGTCGACGTCGGCCCCCGCCGATGCGCCCTCCGGCGAGTCCGCCCCCTCCGGTCGCGGAGACCGCTCCGGCTCGCGCGGTGAGCGTCAGGACCGTGGCGACCGCCAGGACCGCGGTGACCGTCAGGACCGCAACGATCGTCAGGACCGGGGCGACCGTCAGGATCGAAACGACCGGGGCGACCGCAACGATCGTCAGGACCGCGGCGACCGTGGCCAGCAGCGCGGCGACCGCCCTGCGCGCGTCGAGGACATCGAGCTCCCGGACCGCTCCGGCGAGTCCGACGACCGCGACCGCGGCGGCCAGGACGACGACGACCGCCGTTCCCGCGGCCGCAGCCGCACCCGCTCGCGCGACCGCAAGCGTCGCGGCCGCGGCCAGAACGACCAGGGCGGCTACGGCAACCAGGGAAGCCAGGGCAACCAGGGCGGTCAGCGCGGCGACGACCGCCAGGACGACCAGGTGCGCGATGGCGAGGAGCTCGTCTCCGTGGCCGGCATCCTCGACATCCGTGACAACAACGCCTACGTGCGCACCACCGGCTACCTCCCCGGTCCGAGCGACGTGCACGTGAGCATCAACCAGGTGCGCAAGTACGGCCTGCGCAAGGGCGATGCGCTCACCGGTCTCGTCAAGGCCCCCCGCGACGGCGAGGAGCAGCAGCACGTCGAGCAGCAGTACTCCGGCGGCCGCAACCGCCGCGGCAAGGGCGGCAACCAGGGCAAGGGCAACTACTCCTCGCTCGTCCAGGTCGACGCGATCAACGGCATGACCCCCGAGCGGGCCCGCCAGCGCGTGGACTTCGGCAAGCTCACCCCGCTCTACCCGGACTCCCGGCTGCGCCTGGAGACCACGGGCACCTCCGTCGCCCCGCGGATCATCGATCTCGTCTCGCCGATCGGCAAGGGCCAGCGCGGCCTCATCGTCGCGCCGCCGAAGGCCGGCAAGACGATCATCATGCAGCAGATCGCGAACGCGATCACCCAGAACAACCCGGAGGTCCACCTCATGGTGGTGCTCGTCGACGAGCGCCCCGAGGAGGTCACCGACATGCAGCGCACGGTCAAGGGTGAGGTCATCGCCTCGACCTTCGACCGCCCCGCCTCGGACCACACGATCGTCGCCGAGCTCGCCATCGAGCGGGCGAAGCGCCTCGTGGAGATGGGCCGCGACGTCGTCGTGCTGCTGGACTCCCTCACCCGCCTGTCGCGCGCCTACAACCTCGCGGCGCCCGCCTCGGGCCGCATCCTCTCCGGCGGTGTCGACGCCTCGGCGCTCTACCCGCCCAAGCGGTTCTTCGGCGCGGCGCGCAACATCGAGAACGGCGGCTCGCTGACCATCCTCGCCTCGGCGCTCGTCGAGACGGGCTCGAAGATGGACGAGGTGATCTTCGAGGAGTTCAAGGGCACCGGCAACATGGAGCTGCGGCTGTCCCGCCACCTCGCGGACAAGCGCATCTTCCCGGCCGTGGACGTCAACGGCTCCGGCACCCGCCGCGAGGAGGAGCTCATGGGCAAGGAGGAGCTCGCGATCATGTGGAAGCTCCGCCGTGTGCTCGGCTCCCTCGAGCAGCAGCAGGCGCTCGAGCTGCTCCTGGAGCGGGTCAAGAAGACCCAGTCCAACACCGAGTTCCTCATGACGGTCCAGAAGAACACGCCGAGCGTCGGCCAGCGCGCCGCAGACTGACCTCGCCCCGCACAGCCGACGGGCCGTCCCGCACCACCGCTAGGTGGTCCGGGACGGCCCGTCGGCCGTTCTGCCGGGGTGAGGGGATCCGGTCCCCGGTCCCTCAGCCCTTGAGGGCGCCCGCGGCGATGTTCGCGATGAAGTGCCGCGATCCGATGATGAACACACCGATCAGCGGGAGCACGCTGACGAGCGCTCCCGCCATCACCATCCCGTAGTCGGTCAGGTAGAGGGAGTTGAGGTTCTGCAGGGCGGTCTGCAGGGTCTGCCTGCCCGGGTTCACGAGCACGATGAGCGGCCACACGTAGTCGTTCCAGGCGGTGATGAAGGTGAAGATCCCGAGGAACGCGAGACCGCCGCGCATCATCGGCACGCCGATCCGCCAGTACGTGGTGAAGAACCCGGCCCCGTCGATGCGCGCAGACTCGACGAGCTCGTGGGGGATCGACCCCGCCGCCATCTGACGCAGCAGGAAGATGCCGAAGGCGTTCGCGGCGCCCGGCACGATGAGCGCCTGCAGCGTGCCCACCCAGCCGATCGAGGACATGAGCATGAAGCTCGGCACGAGCGAGAGGCTGCCCGGGATGAGGAACGTCGCGAGCATGAGCACGAACAGCACGTTGCGGCCCGGGAAGTCGTACTTCGCGAACGCGAAGGCGGCGAGCGAGTCGAAGAACATCACGAGCACGGCGCACAGCGTCGAGACGATGATCGTGTTCAGCAGGGCGCCGAGGATGTCGACGCTCGAGAACAGGTTCTGCAGGTTCTTCACGAGCGAGTCGCTGGGCCACAGCCGGGGCGGGTAGCCGAAGATCTCCCCGGTCGTCGAGGTCGACATGACCGCGAGCCAGTAGAACGGGAAGACGGACAGCAGCACGCCCACGAGGATCAGCACGTGGGTGAGCACCTTCTCGACGCGGTCCGCGAGGATCGCGCGGCGGTCGCCCGCGGTGCGGCGCGCGGCGGGGGCGGGGCCCGCGGCGGTGCGGGTGGGGTCGGCGGTGGTCATGAGCGCGCTCCCTTCGAGCGGCGGGCGGCGCGCGGCGTGCGGTCACGCTCGCTGAGCAGGCGCCAGTTGATGATCGCGAAGATCGAGGCCATGACGAACAGGGCCCACGCGATCGCGGAGCCGTAGCCGAAGTCGAACTGGGTGAAGGCCTGGTTGTACTGGTAGAGCACGATCGTCATGCCGGCCTCGCCCACGCCGCCCTCGTTGCCGAGCAGCACCTGCGGCTCCGTGAACAGGCTCAGGCCGCCCACGGTCGAGGTGATGACGGTGAAGAGGATGACCGGTCGCAGCATCGGCACGGTGACCCGGGTGAAGATCTGCCAGGTCGAGGCGCCGTCCATCTTCGCGGCGTCGTAGAGGTCCGTGGGGATCGACTGCAGGCCGGCGAGGTAGATGATCGCGTTGTAGCCGGTGAAGCGCCAGATCACCATGACGGCGATCGTCACCTTGATGCCCCAGCTGCTCGAGAGCCACGGGATCGATTCCGCGCCGATCGCCGTGAGCGCGGAGTTCACGAGACCGAAGGAGTCGGAGAAGACCGAGCCGAACACGATCGCCATGGCGACCATGGAGGTGACGTTCGGGAGGAAGAACGCGACGCGGTAGATGCCGCGCAGGCGGATGTTCTGGTGGAGCAGGAACGCGATCCCGAGCGCGAGCGCGAGCATCGGCACCGTGGAGAGGAACCAGATGATGAAGGTGTTCCCCACGGCGTTCCAGAAGCGGCTGTCCTGGATCAGGTAGGCGTACTGGGCGAGCCCCGCGAACTCGATCTTCCCCATGCCGTCCCAGTTCGTGAAGGACAGGACGATGGAGAAGAGGATCGGGAACAGGCCGAAGACCAGGAACAGCACGTAGAAGGGGCTGATCGCGAGGTACTGGGGCCAGTGGGCGCGCAGGGCGCGCCAGCCCTTCTCGTGGCTGCGGGGGACGGCCGCGTCGGTGCGACGGGCTCCGGCGGCGGAGGGGGCGATGGGCGTGGTGGCGCTCATGAGAGCACTCCTCTCTTGGTGAGGACCTTCTTCGCCGCGGCGACGGCGTCGTCCCATGCGGCGTCGGGGTCCTTGCCGGAGGACTCGACGTTGTCGAGCTCGAGGGCGAAGCTCCCGGAGACGAGGGACTCCCAGGTGGAGATGAAGGAGCTGGGCACGGACTCCGCGGCCTTCGAGAAGAAGGCGAGCGGATCCTGGTCGCCGAAGAAGTCCCCGGAGTAGCTCAGGGAGTCGAAGGAGGCGGGGCAGGAGGGGAAGAGCTGGACGTCCTCGTAGGCGCGGGCCTGGTTCTCGGGGGTGTTGATCCAGCGGATGAAGGCCATGGCGGCCTCGGGGTCCTTGCAGGTGCGGGGGATCGCGGCGAAGGAGCCGCCGGAGTTGCCGGGGCGCACGGGCTGCTCGGCGAGGCGCCACAGACCGGCGGTGTCCGGGGCGGACTCCTGGAGGATCTGCGCCCACCAGGCGGCGTTGATGTGGCCGGCGGTGGACCCGTTGGACCAGGCGGCGTTCTGGTCGGGGCCGCGGGCGTCGGGGATGCCGGCGGTGATGCCGGCCTCGATCGCGGCGACGGCCGTCGTCCAGGCCTCGCGCACGGCCGAGCCGTCCTCGAGGTAGAGCGGGGCATCGTCCTCGTCGAGGTAGCGCTCGGGGCTCGCGTTGAGGAACTGGTCGTAGACGTGGCGGCCGGTGTTCACGAGCCTCGCCTTCGTCGCACCGAGCAGCTCGGTGCCGAGCGCGATCCAGTCCTCCCAGGTGGTGACCGCGGCGGAGACCTCGTCCGGGGAGGTGGGGAGTCCGGCCTCCTCGAAGACGTCCTGGCGGTAGAAGAAGCCGGTGGGACCGATGTCGAGCGGGAAGAAGCAGAAGCGTCCCTCCGGGGTGGTGCCGAGGTCCCACTTCCAGGGGTAGTAGTCGTCCTTGACCTCGTCGGCCCCGAGCTCGGCCATGTCGAGGAACTGGTCCTCGTTGCGGAAGTAGAGGGCGTTGTTGGAGTTGATGTACGTGATGTCCGGGATGTAGGCGCCACCGGCGAGGCTCGTGCGCAGCTTCGTGTCGAAGGTGGTGCCGATGACGTCCGCCCGCACGTGGGAGTCCGATCCGGGGATGGAGGTCGCGGCCTCCTCGAGCAGCTCGGGGCTCGCCGAGCGGTTCCAGTACCAGAGCACGAGCTCGTGGGGGTCGTCCGAGATCGACGCGTTCGAGCCGCAGGCGGAGAGGCCTGCGGCGCCGAGGCCCGCGAGTCCTGCGGCCTGCAGCAGCCGTCGTCGTGTGGGTGGTGTCATGGGTGCTCCTCGTCCTTGAGGTCCTGCGCCGTGAGCGTTCACGGCTGGGAGGACAGTGGCACCGGGGAGGCCGTGTGTCAAGCATCACGTCGCGGATCGACGGGTGTCGGCCGCCCCGGGGGAGTCGTGGTGAGCGAGAGCTGCCCTGTGAGGCGGGGCCATGGTGGGAAGCGCGTTGCCCCGCCGGCGCATGGCGTGTAGCGTCGTGCAAGGCGTGAACGTTCACGCCCCGACTCCGAAAGACAGTGAGGTCTCCATGAGCACCCGTCTGCGCTGGGCCGTTCTCGGCCCGGGCTCGATCGCCCGCCGCTTCGCCACCCATCTCCCGCACAGCGAGCTCGGCGAGCTCGCCGGCGTCGGCAGCCGCGACGCCGGCCGTGCCCGCGCCTTCGCGGAGGAGTTCGACCTGGGCGCCGACGCCGTCATCGGCGACTACGACGAGGTCCTCGCCTCCGACGCGATCGACGCCGTCTACGTCTCGACCGTGCACACCGGCCACGCCCAGCTCGCGATCGCCGCGCTCCGCGCCGGCAAGCACGTGCTGTGCGAGAAGCCGCTCGCCCCCAACTCCGGCACCGTCATGGCGATCACCGACGCCGCGCGCCGCAGCGGGAAGGTCCTCCTCGAGGGCTTCATGTACCGCTTCCACCCGCAGACCCTGCGCGTCCTCGAGATCGTCGCCTCCGGCGAGCTCGGCGAGATCACCCACGTGGACGCCTCCTTCTCCTTCGACACCGGTCGCCGCGAGGGCCGCCTTTTCGGGACCGACGTCGCCGGCGGCGGCATCCTCGACGTGGGCTGCTACCCGCTCTCCCTCGCCCGCCTCGTGGCCGGCGCCGCTGCCGGGACCCTCGCCGTGGAGCCCAGCTCGCTCACCGGCTCCGGCACCCTCGGCCCGACGGGCGTCGACGAGTGGGCCACCGCCGAGCTCGTCTTCCCCTCCGGCACCACCGCCTCGCTCCGCACCGGTGTGCGCCTGGCGGACCCGCAGTCCGCGACGATCACCGGCACGCGCGGCGTGCTGCGCCTCGAGGACCCGTGGGCGCTCACCGATCGGCAGGTCATCCGGGTCGACGTGGTGGGGGAGGAGGGCCGCGAGATCGAGATCGAGCCCGCTCACGCCTACGCGCTCGAGGCCGACGCCCTCGCCCGCGCCGTCGCCGCCGGGCAGAGCGAGGTCCCCGAGCTCACGCTCGCCTTCAGCCACGCCCAGGCGAAGTCGCTGGACGCCTGGCGCGCACAGCTGGGCCTGCGCTACCCCTTCGAGGCGGACACCGCCGCGATCCCCACCGTCTCCGGTGACCCGCTGCGCGTGCGCGACGGGGCCGCGATGCCCTACGGGGAGATCCCCGGGGTCGGCAAGAAGGTGTCCCGCCTCGTCATGGGCTGCGACAACCAGGGCGACCTCGCCCACGCCTCCGCGCTCTTCGACGCCTTCTTCGAGGAGGGCGGCACGACCTTCGACTCCGCGTACATCTACGGCGGCGGGCACCACGAGGTGCTCCTGGGCCAGTGGGTCGCCAACCGCGGGGTCCGCGAGGACGTCGTGGTGATCATGAAGGGCGCCCACACCCCGCACTGCGATCCCGAGTCGATCACCCGCCAGCTCGGCGAGTCACTCGAGCGCCAGCAGACGGACTACGCGGATCTCTACATGATGCACCGCGACAACCTCGACATCCCCGTCGGGGAGTTCGTCGACGTGCTCGACGAGCACGTGCGCGCCGGTCGCATCCGCGCCTTCGGCGGCTCGAACTGGACCCCCGAGCGCGTCGACGAGGCCAACGCCTACGCCGCCGCGAACGGCAAGCAGGGCTTCAGCCTCCTGAGCAACCACTTCGGTCTCGCCGAGGCGCTCGACGTGCCGTGGGCCGGCTGCGTGCACGCGACCGACCCGGCGTCCAAGGCCTGGCTCGAGGAGCGGAGGATCCCGTTGTTCCCGTGGTCCTCGCAGGCCCGCGGGTTCTTCACGGGGCGCGCCCGCAAGGACGACCTCTCCGACGCGGAGCTCGTGCGCTGCTACTACTCCGACGAGAACTTCGAGCGCCTCGACCGCGCCGGGTCCCTCGCCGCCGAGCTCGGCGTGCCGACCACCGCGGTCGCCCTCGCCTACGTGCTCGCGCAGCCCTTCCCCACCTTCCCGCTGTTCGGGCCCCGCTCGATCGAGGAGATGCGCTCCTCGATGACGGGCCTGTCGATCTCGCTCACCCCCGAGCAGACGGCATGGCTGGACCTGCGCTCCGACCGGCCGGCGTGACAGACTCCCGCGCATGACGCAGCAGGACAGCAGCCCCGGCGCGCGCCGGGCGACGATCATCGACGTCGCGGCGCGCGCCGGGGTCTCCCGGCAGACGGTCTCTCGGGCCATCAACGACATGCCGGGGATCTCCGCGAGCACCCGTGAGCGCGTGCTCGCGGCCGCCGAGGAGCTCCACTACCGCCCCTCGCGGTTCGGCCGGGGTCTGGTGAGCGCGGGACCGCCCACGCTCGGCCTGCTCGTGGACGACCTCGCCAACGCCTTCTTCCCGGAGGTGGCCCGCGCGATGATCCGCGCCGCCTCCGAGCGCGGCTGGACCGTGCTCGTCGCCGAGACCGGCGGCGCCGAGGACCCGGAGGAGGTGGGACGCGACCTCGCACGCCGTGTCGACGCGCTCGTGGGCTACGGCCTGCCGCAGCGCACGGGGGACGCCGTCCCGGAGCGGATGCCGATCCTCCAGCTCGATGGGCCGCGCGCGGGTGATCGTCCGGGCGTGCTCTTCACGCTGGATCCCGCGCTCGAGGAGCTCGCCGGGCACCTGCGCTCCCAGGGGGTGCGCCGCGCCGCCCTCCTGGACAACGAGCTCACCGGCCCCTCCGATCGCGCGCGCCGCGTGCGGGCGGGGCTCGGCGGGGTGCTCGAGGTGCTCGAGGTCGTGCCGATGGTGGCGGACGGGGTCCGGGCGCAGGTCGACGCTGCGATGGCCGGGTCCCCGGACCTCCTCATCGGATGGAACGACGCGCACGCCCTCGCGGCGCTCAAGGAGCTGCGGTCGCGCGGCGTCGCCGTCCCCGAGCAGGTGCGTGTCATGGGCATCGACGGCCTCGGGATCGGCACGCTCGTCACCCCGGAGCTGACGAGCCTCGGCGTGGACCTCGAGGCCATGGCCCGCGAGGCGGTGGACCTCGTGGACGGCATGTTCTCGGGGGCGCTGCCGCTGCTGGGCGAGCGGTCCCGGCGCGAGCTGCCCTACCGGCTCATCCGACGCGGCTCCGCCTGAGCGCGGCGGGGGAGGGCGCCGGCGCGCGGGGCCTGCGATGTTGCCCACGCCGCATCGCACGCTCTCGCGCAGGTGGGTGCGCTCATGGCAGGATGGTGCGTCGGTTCTGGTTCACGGCGCCCGCCGGGCGACGACCCAGCGACCCGGACGAAGGAGACTCTCATGAAGGCTGACATCCACCCCGCATACGTGGAGACCACGGTGACCTGCACCTGTGGCAACACGTTCACCACCCGCAGCACCAAGACCGACGGCGAGATGCGCGCCGAGGTGTGCTCCGAGTGCCACCCGTTCTACACCGGCAAGCAGAAGATCCTCGACACCGGCGGCCGCGTGGCCCGCTTCGAGGCCCGCTACGGCAAGAAGAAGGCCTGATCGACGTACTGCGAGGTACGAGCGGTAGGAGATCAGGCGGGCAAGCTTCACCTGATCGACGTACTGCGAGGTACGAGCGGTAGGAGATCAGGCAGAGAGCACAGCCTGATCGACCGGTCGATCTGCGCCAGGTCAGCCTGAGGCAGGTCTCCGACGCCGGCGTCCGCCCCTGGGGCGGGCGCCGGCGTCGTCGTGTCCGGGGCCGCGAGGCCCGATCCGGAGAGAGGGGGAGCGAGGATGAGCAGCACCGACGCGCAGAGGGCGGGGCTCGACGCCCTGCGCCGTGAGCACGCCCGCCTCGAGCAGGCGATGGGTGATCCCTCCCTCCACGAGGACGCCTCACGAGCACGCTCCGTGGGCCGCCGCTATGCCGAGGTGCGCCAGATCGTCACCGCGGCGGACGCCCGTGACGCCGTCCTCGAGGACCTGGCCACCGCCCGGGAGCTCGCCGAGGAGGACCCGGAGTTCGCCGCCGAGGCGCAGCACCTCGCCGCACGCGCCGAGGAGCTCGAGGCGGAGCTCGAGGAGCTGCTCGCCCCCCGTGACCCCGACGACGGGCGCGACGTGCTGCTCGAGATCAAGGCCGGGGCGGGCGGCGAGGAGTCGGCGCTGTTCGCCGCGGAGATGCTGCGCATGTACCGCGCCTACGCCGAGTCGAAGGGCTGGACCGTCGAGGTCATGAGCTCCTCGCCCTCCGATCTGGGCGGGCTGCGGGACGTGACCGTCGCGATCGGCGCCCGGTCCGCTGCGGCCCCGGCGGACGGCGTCTACGCGCACCTCAAGCACGAGGCCGGGGTGCACCGGGTGCAGCGCGTCCCCGTCACCGAGTCCGCGGGCCGCATCCACACCTCCGCCGTCGGCGTGCTCGTGCTCCCCGAGGCGGACACCACCGACGAGGCGGAGCTGCTCGCGGAGGAGATGGCGCCCGCGAACCTGCGCATCGACGTCTTCCGCTCGAGCGGCCCCGGCGGGCAGAGCGTCAACACGACGGACTCCGCCGTGCGGATCACGCACCTCCCCTCGGGCATCGTCGTCTCCTGCCAGGACCAGAAGAGCCAGCTGCAGAACCGCGAGCAGGCGCTGCGGATCCTGCGCACGCGGCTGCTCGACGTGCGCCGCCAGGAGCAGGACGCCCAGGCCTCGGCCGCGCGCCGCTCGCAGGTGCGCACGGTGGACCGCTCCGAGCGCATCCGCACCTACAACTTCCCCGAGTCGCGCGTCGCGGACCACCGCACGGGCTACAAGGCCGGGAACCTCGCGCAGGTGCTCGCCGGGGACCTCGACGCGCTGATCGGCTCCTCCCGCGAGGCCGAGCGCGCCGCCCGCCTCGCCGAGAGCGCGGAGGGCGCGGAATGAGCGGGGAGGACCGCACCCGGCTGCGGGCGGCCCTCGCCGCGAGCACGGAGACCCTGGGCCGCGCCGGGGTGCCGTCCCCGAGCGTCGACGCCCGCGCGCTGATCGTCGCCGCGGCGCGCCACGAGGGACCGCTGGTCCTCCTCGACGACCTGCCCGCCGATTTCGAGGAGCGGCTCGAGCAGCTGGTCTCCCGGCGCGCCTCCCGCGAGCCCCTGCAGATCATCCTGGGCCGCGCGCCCTTCCGCCGGCTCGAGCTCACGGTGCGGCCGGGCGTCTTCGTCCCGCGCCCGGAGACGGAGCTCGCCGTGGACCTCATGACGCAGGAGCTCGGCGGGGTCCCGTCGCGCGTCGTGGACCTCTGCACGGGCAGCGGGGCACTCGCCGCGGCCGTCCTCGACGAGATGCCCCGGGCGACCGCGACGGCCGTGGACGTGGATCCCGCCGCGGTGGCGCTCGCGACGGAGAACATCGACGCCGCCGGCCCGGGCCGTGGCCGGGTGCTGCAGCTGGACCTCTCCGTCGACGTCGACGACCCGGCCGCCGCCGCGCTGCGCGAGCTCGCCGGGGCCGACGCCGTCGACGGTGCGGGCGGGGTGGACGCGGTGCTCTCGAACCCGCCCTACGTCCCGCCGGGCGCCGTGCCGCGCGAGCCGGAGGTGCGTGACCACGATCCCGAGCGCGCCCTCTACGGCGGGGGAGCGGACGGCCTCGCCCTCCCCGCCCATGTGCTCCGCTGGGCGCACGCCCTGCTGCGCCCCGGGGGTGTGCTCGTCATGGAGCACGCGGACGTCCAGGGCCCCGCCGCCCGGGAGCTCGCCGCCCGCCACGGCGGCTTCACCGCGATCCGCACCGCGCAGGACCTCACGGGCCGTGACCGCTTCCTGGTGGCGCAACGGTGCTCCCAGGCGGGGAAGTGAGAGACTGACCCGGTGAGCGTGCACGACACCCAGAACCCCGAGAACCGCGACGACTCCCTGGAGGCGGCCGTCGCGGCCGTCCGCGACGGCAGGCTGATCGTCCTGCCCACGGACACCGTCTACGGCATCGGCGCGGACGCCTTCACCCCGGACGCCGTGCAGGCGCTGCTGGACGCGAAGGGCCGCGGCCGCGACACGCCGCCGCCGGTGCTCGTGGGCGACCACGCCGTGCTCATGGCCCTCGCGGTCGACGTCCCCGAGTGGGCGGAGCGCCTCACCGAGGAGTTCTGGCCCGGGGCGCTCACCCTCATCCTCTCGGCGCAGCCCTCGCTGACCTGGGACCTCGGGGAGACCCGGGGCACGGTCGCGCTGCGCATGCCCGATGACGAGACCGCCCTCGAGCTGCTGCGACGCACGGGACCGCTCGCCGTCTCGAGCGCGAACCGGCACGGGAAGCCCGCTGCCCTGACGGTCCTCGACGCCGCGACCCAGCTCGGCGACGCGGTGGAGGTCTACCTCGACGGCGGCCAGGCGCGCATCGGCACGAGCTCGACGATCGTGGACGCGACCGTCACCCCGGCCGTGATCCTGCGTGAGGGCACCATCACCCGCGAGCAGATCGTGGACCTCGTCGGCGACGTCTTCGCCGCCCCGGAGCCCGAGCAGGACCCGGAGTCCGATCCGGCCGAGGATCCGGCGTCCGGCGACGAGGCGGCACCGGCCGAGGGCACGGAGACAGCGACCGGTTCCGGCGCGGCGGCCGACGGCGGGACCGAGGCCGGGACCGTCGGCGACTCCGCTCCCGTCGCCGAGGGAGGGGCCGTGTCCCCGTCGGCCGACGAGCCCGCGTCCTCGGCCGCCGTCGCCCCGGCCGCCGGAGGCCTCGACCTGCCCGCGGAGTCGGAGATCACCACGCCGAGCCCGCAGGTCGACGAGGGTGCCGCGAGCGAGGGGGCGGTCGACTCCGATGCCGCCGACGCCGCCGACGCCGCCGACGGGGCCGCCGGCACCCCGCGGCAGGAGAACCCCGCCGGGTGAGGATCTACCTCTTCGTCCTCCTGATCTCGGCGGCGGTCGCCTACCTGACCACACCCGCGGTCCGCCTGGCCGCGCGCCGGCTCGGGGCGATGACCGCCGTCCGCGAGCGGGACGTGCACGACGCCGTGACGCCGAGGCTGGGTGGGGTCGCCATGTTCGCCGGGGTCGCGGTGGCGATGCTCGTGGGGTCGAGGATCCCGTTCCTCGCCCCCGTCTACGAGGACTCCCACCAGCCGTGGGCGATCCTCGGCGCGGCGAGCCTCGTCTGCGCGCTCGGCGCGGCGGACGACAAGTGGGACCTCGACTGGTGGACGAAGCTCGCCGGTCAGGCGCTCGCCGCGCTGCTCATGGCCTGGCAGGGCGTGCAGCTCGTGTCCCTCCCCATCGGCGGCGTCACCCTGCTCTCGAGCCACACCTCGATCATCCTCACCGTGCTCGTCGTCATCGTGTGCATGAACGCCGTGAACTTCGTCGACGGGCTCGACGGGCTCGCGGCGGGCGTCATGGCGATCGGCGGCACCGCCTTCTTCCTCTACGCCTACCTGCTCACCAGGGACAACTCCGCGACGGACTACTCCTCCCTCGCCGCGCTCGTCACCGCCGCGATGATCGGCGCCTGCCTGGGCTTCCTGCCGCACAACCTCCATCGCGCCCGGATCTTCATGGGGGACTCCGGCTCGATGCTGCTGGGGCTGCTGCTCGCCGCCTCCACCATCGCCGTGACCGGGCAGGTGGACCCCGCGGCGCTCTCCGGCGCGGACTTCTTCGGGCAGTTCCTGCCGATCCTGTTGCCGATCGGCGTCATGATCATCCCGTTCCTGGACTTCGCGATGGCGGTGGTGCGTCGCATCGGCTCGGGGCGCTCCCCGTTCCACGCCGACAAGTCCCATCTCCACCACCGCCTGCTGCGGCTGGGCCACTCCAAGCGCAGCGCGGTGCTCATCATGTACGTCTGGACCGTGCTGGTCTCGGTGGGCCTGCTGCTCCCGCTCGTGCTGCCGCTGCGCACCGTCGTCGTGGCCTGGGTGCTGGGACTCCTCGTCGCCGTGCTCGTCACGCTCGACCCGCTCACCCGCCTGCGCCGCCGGCGCGCCGCACGATCCGATCCCGGCCCCGCCGCCGGCCCCGCCCCCGATCTCGAGGACCACCATGCCCCCCGCTGAGACCCCCCGCCCCGACCAGGCCGACGGCATCCGCACCGCCCGCGCCCGCAACGAGCGGATGCTGCTGCGCGCGCTGCTGCTCGCCGTCGCGGCCGGCGTCGTCATCGACCTCGTCGTGATCCTGGTCGCGCTCGGCGTCGGGAAGGACGGCGCGGTGGCCGGCGCGCTCGTCGGATCGACCCTCGCGCTCGTGGTGACCCTGCCCACAGTGGGCAGCGCCCTCGCGGCCCGGCGGCTCGACGCCACGGCGTGGGCGATGGTGCTCATGGGGAGCTGGATGGTGAAGATGTTCGTGCTGATCATCGCGCTGCTCCTGCTCAGGGACGCGGAGTGGCTGTCCCGCCCCTGGCTGGGGCTCGCGCTGCTCGCGGGAGCGATCGTCTCGGCGGTCACGGAGGCCGTCGGCATGATGCGAGGAAGACCTCGTCTGGAGGTCGCCCCGACGACCCCGCGCGACCCCGGTGAGCAGTGACGCTCTGATATGCTCACATCGTCTTCACGCGGCCTGAGCCGACGCTGGTGACGGCACCCTCCTCCCTCGCCGCAGGGAAGCCCTGAGCGGATCTCCACGCGAGGCGAAGTGCCGGAACCGACGGCGACGGTGCCACCGCAGAGGCCACGCCCGTTCCCCGGGTCGAGGTCCGCGGTGGAGAGGCCGTGAGACACCCCGGGCCGAGGTCCGCGGGTGCAGGGACACCGCACGACCATCCGGGCCGGACGCGCCCGGGCCCCCGCGCCGCGGGACGGCCCGGAATCCCGCCGCGAACCTCCGGATGCCACACCTGACCACGGGAGCTCGCGCTGAACACCTCCGACACCGCCCACGTCCTCGCCGAGGGTGATTCGTTCTTCCACGTCCCGACGATCGGGGAGTTCTTCCCGGACGCGATCCTCTTCGAGGGGACCTGGTTCGAGTTCAACCGCGTGCAGCTGGTCCGCCTGATCATCCTGGCCGTGACCCTCATCGTGCTCGCGATCATCGCCTCCCGCGCCAAGCTCGTGCCGGGCAAGGCGCAGAGCATCGTCGAGATCCTCATCGAGTTCGTCAACAACTCGATCATCCAGAACACGCTGGGTCTGCGCGAGGGCAAGCGCTTCGCCCCGATGCTCATCACGATGTTCTTCTTCATCTTCGCGATGAACCTGGGCGGGGTGATCCCGGGGCTCAACCTCGCCGGCACCTCCGTGATCGGCATGCCGCTGCTTCTGGCCCTCTGGACCTTCGTGACCTACGTCGTCTTCGGCGTGAAGAAGCACGGCCTGGGCGGCTACCTCAAGCACGAGACGATGCCCCCCGGCGTCCCGAAGCCGATCTACATCCTGCTCGTGCCGATCGAGTTCCTGCAGGTCATCCTGATTCGCTGGGCGTCGCTGACCATCCGACTGCTCGCGAACATGGTCGCCGGGCACATCATGATGGTGGTCTTCATCGGCATGACCCAGGCCCTGCTCTTCTCCGGCTCCGCGCTCATCGCGCTCGCCCCGTTCTCCGGCGCGCTCGCGATCGGGATCTACGGCTTCGAGATCTTCGTCGCCGCCCTCCAGGCCTTCATCTTCACGATGCTCACCGCGGTGTACATCCAGATGGCGACCTCGGACGAGCACTGATCGCCCCCACCCCCTGCTCCACCCCCACACCGCTGCCGTCCGATCGGTCGGCACAACGAAAGGAACCCCCTGTGGACACCTCGCTCATCGCCGCTCTCGAGGGCAACATCGCGACCGTGGGCTACGGTCTCGCCGCGATCGGACCGGGCATCGGCATCGGCATCATCGTCGGCAAGACCGCCGAGGCCATGGCTCGCCAGCCCGAGCTCCGCGGTCAGCTCCAGACCACGATGTTCATCGGTATCGCGTTCACCGAGATCCTGACGCTCCTCGCCATCGTCACCGGCTTCATCTTCTGAGGACCCGCTGATGATTCAGGCTGAAGAGAGTGTGCCGGGCTGGCGCCTGCTGGTGCCCCAGCCCCAGGAGATCGTCTGGACGCTGATCTTCCTCGTCATCTTCGCCCTGGTCTTCATGAAGTTCATCCTCCCGCGGCTCAACGCCGTGCTCGAGGAGCGTGCGGAGAAGATCGAGGGCGGCCTCAAGAAGGCCGAGGAGGTCCAGCACCAGGCCGACCAGCTGAAGGCCGATCAGGAGCAGGCCCTCGCCGAGGCCCGTCAGGAGGCGTCCGCGATCCGCGACCGCGCCCGCCAGGACGGCGCCCGCATCATCGAGGAGGCCAAGGCCCAGGCCGGCTCCGAGAACGAGCGGCTCCTCACCGCCGGGCGCCAGCAGCTGAACGCGGAGCGCACGAGCGCCGCCGCCCAGCTGCGCGGAGAGGTCGGGACGCTCGCGAGCGACCTCGCCTCGAAGATCGTGGGGGAGTCCCTCTCCGACGACGAGCGCTCCCGCCGAGTGATCGACCGGTTCCTGGACGACCTCGAGTCGTCCCCGACCGCGACCCGATAAGGACACCAGATGCGAGGAACCTCCTCCACCTCCCTGCGTGAGGTGACCCAGCGATTCGAGCAGCTGCTCCGGGGCGACGACGTCGTCCTGGGGACGGTCGCCGCGGATCTGTTCGGGATCGCCGACGCGATCGACTCCAGCAACCAGCTGGTGCGGACCCTCAGCGACGGCGGCCGTCCGGCCGAGGTCAAGGAGTCCGTGGTCTGCTCGCTCTTCGAGGGGAAGGTCGGCCCCGTCGCCCTCGAGCTCACGCTCGAGGTCGTCCGCCGCCGCTGGTCCGAGCAGGAGGACGTCCTGGACGCCCTCGAGCAGCTCGGCGTGGAGGCCCTCCTGGAGCAGGCCTCCCGCGAGGACGCCCTCGGTGCGGTCGAGGAGGAGCTCTTCCAGGTCTCGCGCCTCATCGAGGACAGCGGCGAGCTCAGTGGAGCCCTCGACGACGCCCGGGGGACCCCGGGCCGACGGGAGGGCATCATCACCCGCCTGCTCGAGGGCCGTGCCCACCCGCTGACCGTCGCCCTCGCCGCCCGCGGCGTGGAGCGTCGCAGCGACCTCAAGCCCGCCCGTCGCCTGCT
Organism: Brachybacterium rhamnosum; assembly: GCF_039526185.1. Classification (NCBI taxonomy): domain Bacteria; kingdom Bacillati; phylum Actinomycetota; class Actinomycetes; order Micrococcales; family Dermabacteraceae; genus Brachybacterium; species Brachybacterium rhamnosum. Next base: position 660,405 of record NZ_BAAAIS010000003.1, on the reverse strand, counting down.
CGCCTTCGCGGAGATCGCCTCGGCGCGTCGCCGCCGGCTGCTGGCGGTCGTCGCGAGCGCCCGCCCGCTGGCGCCCGAGCAGCTGGACCGTCTGGGCTCGATCCTCGCCGGCATCTACGGCCGCGAGGTCCAGATCAACACCGAGCTGGACGAGGACGTCGTCGGCGGTCTGCGCATCGAGGTCGGCGACGACCTCTACGACGCGACCGTCCTCGCGCGCCTCGCCCAGGCGCGCACCCGCCTGGTGGCCTGACGGCCCCTCCCCGAGGCGAACCCCACCCGAGACCACAGCCCCCGCTTGGGGGAGAAGAGGAAGCGAAGCACCGCGATGGCTGAGCTCACGATCCGCCCGGAGGACATCCGGAACGCCCTGGACACCGCGGTGTCCACCTACCAGGCCGGCACTCCCGACCGCGAGGAGATCGGCCGCGTCACCGAGTCGGCCGACGGCATCGCCCGCGTCGCCGGCCTGCCCAACATCATGGCCAACGAGCTGGTGCGCTTCGAGGACGGCACCCTCGGCCTCGCGCTGAACCTCGACCTCAGCGAGGTCGGCTGCGTGATCCTCGGCGAGTTCACCGGGATCGAGGAGGGCCAGACGGTCCGCCGCACCGGCGAGGTCCTCTCCGTGCCCGTGGGCGAGGGCTACCTCGGTCGCGTCGTCGACCCGATGGGCCAGCCCATCGACGGCCTCGGCGCCATCGAGACCTCCGGCCGCCGCGCCCTCGAGCTGCAGGCGCCCGGCGTCATGCAGCGCAAGAGCGTCAAGGAGCCGATGCAGACCGGCCTCAAGGCGATCGACGCGATGACCCCGATCGGCCGCGGCCAGCGCCAGCTGATTATCGGCGACCGCCAGACCGGCAAGACCACGGTCGCGCTCGACACGATCCTCAACCAGAAGAAGAACTGGGAGAGCGGCGACCCGGAGAAGCAGGTCCGCTGCATCTACGTCGCCGTCGGCCAGAAGGGCTCGACCATCGCGTCGGTCCGCGGCACCCTCGAGGAGGCCGGCGCTCTCGAGTACACGACGATCGTCGCCGCCCCCGCCTCGGACCCGGCCGGCTTCAAGTACATCGCCCCCTACACCGGCTCGGCCATCGGCCAGCAGTGGATGTACGAGGGCAAGCACGTCCTCATCGTCTTCGACGACCTGTCCAAGCAGGCCGAGGCCTACCGCGCCGTGTCGCTGCTGCTGCGCCGCCCGCCGGGTCGAGAGGCCTACCCGGGTGACGTCTTCTACCTGCACTCCCGCCTCCTCGAGCGCTGCGCGAAGCTGTCCGACGAGATGGGCGGCGGCTCGATGACCGGTCTGCCGATCATCGAGACCAAGGCCAACGACGTCTCGGCGTACATCCCGACCAACGTCATCTCGATCACCGACGGCCAGTGCTTCCTGCAGTCGGACCTGTTCAACGCGAACCAGCGCCCGGCGGTCGACGTCGGCATCTCGGTCTCCCGCGTGGGCGGCTCGGCGCAGACGAAGGCGATGAAGTCGGTCTCCGGCACGCTGAAGATCTCGCTCGCCCAGTACCGCGACCTCGAGGCCTTCGCGATGTTCGCCTCCGACCTCGACGCCGCGTCCAAGCAGCAGCTCAACCGCGGTGCCCGCCTCATGGAGCTCCTCAAGCAGGCGCAGTCCTCACCGTTCCCGGACGAGGAGCAGGTCGTCTCGATCTGGGCCGGCACCACCGGCAAGTTCGACGACATCGAGGTCGAGGACGTCCGCGAGTTCGAGGCGCAGCTGCTCGAGCACCTCCGCCACAACGGCTCCGTGCTCGAGGACATCCGCACCTCGAAGAAGTTCTCCGACGCGACCGAGCAGGAGCTCTCCACGATCCTCGACCAGGTGAAGAAGGACTACCTGGCCGGCAAGGGTCAGGGCTCCGCGGTGAGCGACGTCCACACCAGCGCCTCCGACGAGGACATCGACCAGGAGCGCATCGTCCGCGGATGATCCGGCTCGCCGCCCGCCCCTCGGGGCGGGCGGCCCGGACCACCCGCACGGCGCTTCCCGCGAAGGAGAGACATGGGAGCCCAGCAGAGGGAGTACAAGAAGCGGATCGGCTCCGCCCAGGGCATGAAGAAGATCTTCAAGGCCAAGGAGATGGTGGCCGCCTCGCGCATCGCCAAGGCGCATGCCCGCGTGCTGGCCACGACCCCGTACGCCGACGCGATCACCCGGGCCATCGGCGCGGTGGCGACCCATTCCGGGGACGTCGCCCACCCGTTCCTGGACCAGGAGCGCTCCTCGAACGGGCGCGCCGGGATCGTGCTGATCACCGCGGACCGCGGCATGACCGGCTCGTACTCGCACAACGTCATCCGCGCTGCGGAGGAGCTCGCGAACGCGCTGCAGGAGGAGGGCAAGACCCCCGTCCTGTACGTCGTCGGCCGCAAGGGCGAGACCTACTACCGCTTCCGCAACCGCCCGCCGCACGAGGCCTGGGCCCCGTACCACGAGGGTGAGCTCCCCGAGCTCGGCCACGAGATCGCCCAGCGGGTCACCGCGGACCTCCTCAGCGAGGACCCGGAGACCCACCTCGACGAGCTGTACCTGGTCGGCACGCGGTTCAAGACCCGCTTCCAGCAGGTCGCCCGCGCCACCCGTCTGGTCCCGATCGAGGTCGTCGACGCGGACGAGGATCACGGCACCGCCCGCCCCACGTACCCGCTGTACGAGTTCACCCCGGACGCCGAGCAGGTCATGGACGAGCTCATGCCGCGGTACCTCGAGTCCAAGCTCGTCAACATCCTGCTGCAGTCGATGGCCTCGGAGCACGCGGCCACGCAGCGGGCGATGAAGACGGCGACGGACAACGCGGAGACCCAGGTCAAGAAGTTCACCCGCCTGGCCAACTCGGCCCGTCAGGCGGAGATCACCCAGGAGATCACGGAGATCGTCGGCGGCGCCGACGCCCTCTCGGGATCCGGTCGCAAGGAACGCTGAGCCGCCTCGAGCGCACCGAGCGCCGGCCCGAACCATTTGGAGAGAATGCAGATGAGCATCACCGACACCACTGACGCCACCGCGGCGCCCGCGCAGAAGGGCACGGGCCGGGTTGCCCGTGTCACCGGCGCGGTCGTCGACATCGAGTTCCCGCCCGGGGACATCCCCGAGCTGTACAACGCGCTGACCACCGAGATCTCGGTCCAGGGCGCGGGCCTCGAGCCCTCGACCCTGACCCTCGAGACGGCTCAGCACCTCGGCGACGGCATGGTCCGCGCCGTGGCCCTGAAGCCGACCGACGGCCTCGTCCGCGGCCAGGCGGTCACCGACACCGGCGCCCCGATCTCCGTCCCCGTGGGCGACGCGACCCTGGGCACCGTCTTCGACGTGACCGGCACCCCGCTGAACAAGCCCGCCTCCGAGGTTCAGGTCAGCGAGCGCTGGCCCATCCACCGCAAGGCGCCGAACTTCGACCAGCTCGAGTCGAAGACGACCATGTTCGAGACCGGCATCAAGTCGATCGACCTCCTCACCCCGTACGTGCAGGGCGGCAAGATCGGCCTGTTCGGCGGCGCGGGCGTGGGCAAGACGGTGCTCATCCAGGAGATGATCTACCGCGTGGCCAACAACCACGACGGCGTCTCCGTGTTCGCCGGCGTGGGCGAGCGCACCCGTGAGGGCTGGGACCTCATCGAGGAGATGACGGAGTCCGGCGTCATCGAGAAGACCGCCCTGGTCTTCGGCCAGATGGACGAGCCGCCGGGCACGCGCCTCCGCATCGCGCTGACCGGCCTCACGATGGCCGAGTACTTCCGCGACGTGCAGCAGCAGGACGTCCTGCTGTTCATCGACAACATCTTCCGCTTCACCCAGGCGGGCTCCGAGGTCTCCACGCTGCTGGGCCGCATGCCCTCCGCCGTGGGCTACCAGCCCAACCTGGCGGACGAGATGGGTGTGCTCCAGGAGCGCATCACCTCGACCCGCGGCCACTCGATCACCTCGATGCAGGCGATCTACGTGCCGGCGGACGACTACACCGACCCGGCGCCGGCGACCACCTTCGCCCACCTGGACGCGACCACGGAGCTCTCCCGTGAGATCGCCTCGCGCGGTCTGTACCCGGCGATCGACCCGCTGTCCTCGACCTCGCGCATCCTCGACCCGCGCTACGTGGGCCAGGAGCACTACGACGTCGCGGTCCGCGTGAAGCAGATCCTGCAGCGCAACAAGGAGCTCCAGGACATCATCGCGATGCTGGGCGTCGACGAGCTCTCCGAGGAGGACAAGGTCACCGTGTCGCGTGCACGGCGCATCCAGCAGTTCCTCTCGCAGAACACCCACCTCGCCAAGCAGTTCACCGGCGTGGACGGCTCCGACGTGCCCCTCAAGGACACCATCGAGTCGTTCAAGGGCATCTGCGACGGCGAGTTCGACCACGTCCCGGAGCAGGCGTTCTTCAACGTCGGCGGCATCGACATGGTGCTCGAGAACTGGCACAACATCCAGAAGGAGCTCGGCCAGTGAGCTCCCTCGCGGTCACCTTCGTCACCTCGGACCGGACCGTGTGGTCCGGCAGCGCCTCTCAGGTCGTGGTGCCGGCGGCGGACGGCTCGATGGGCATCCTGCCCCGCATGCAGCCGACCCTCGCGATCCTCGACCGCGGTGTGGTGCGCATCCACGACGAGTCCGGCCAGGTCACCGAGCGCGAGGTCGCGGGCGGGTTCGTCTCCGTGGACGCCGACGTCGTCACCATCGCTGTCGACCGCGCGGCGCGCCGCGATCCGGCCGAGCGCTGAACCGGCGCTGACGCCGATGCATCATCCGAGCATCCCGATCCTCCTCGTGGGGGTCGGGATGCTCGTCGTTCTGGCGCTGGTCGTGCTCTTCGCGCTCAACGTGCGCCGCGCCGTCGTCCTCGACCGCGCGGGCGCCGTCCAGTGCCAGATGGCGCGGAGCCTCCTGGGGCGCCGCGAGGTCTGGCAGCACGGCGTGCTGCAGGTGGGCAACGACCGCCTGCGCTGGTTCCGTGACCTGTCGCTGCTGCCCGGGCCGCAGCTGATGATCCCGCGCCGGGACATCCTCGAGGTCGAGCGGGAACGGCTCGTAGAGCCCTCGGGCCCGACGGGACCCGGAGGACCGGCGCCCGAGCGCGTGCTCGTCGCCTTCTTCCTGCGGGGCGGCCGCACCGTGCAGGCGCTCATGGACGCCCCCGCCGCCGCGGCGCTGCAGTCCTGGCTCGAGGCGGCGCCGACGGGCCTCGTCCTCGGCGACGCCGACTGACCCTCGGGCCCGGGGCCGCGCCCCGGCTCAGACGGTGACGATCTCCCCGCGGCGCAGCACCTCGGTGACCTGGAGACCTCGATCCGTGAGCAGCAGGTCCGCGCTCCGGCCGGCGGCGAGAGAGCCGATCGAGTCCTCGAGCCCCAGCACCCGGGCCGGGACGATGCTCGCGGCGCGCACGGCGACCGCGAGATCGACGCCCGCCTCCTGCACCGCGAAGCGCACCACGTCGATCAGGTGCGCCGTGCCGCCGGCGATCGCCCCGCCGTCGGTGAGCGTGGCGGTGCCGCCGGCGACCGTGACCTCCTGTGCGCCGAGCGTGTAGGTGCCGTCCGCCATGCCGGCGGCGGCCATCGCATCGGTCACGAGGGCCACGTGGTCCGGGGCGGCGATCGCGAGGACATGGGCGACGGTCCGTGCGTCGAGGTGGACACCGTCGGCGATGACCTCGAGGACCATCTCGCCGCGGGCCCCCGCGTCGAGCGCCGCGAGCGCAGGACCCGGATCGCGGTGGTGCACCGGGCGCATGCCGTTGAACAGGTGCGTCGCGGTGGGCAGCGGGCTGCGGCCGCGGTGACGGCGCAGCGCCTGCGTGGAGCGGGCGATCGCGGCCGTCATCTCCGCGCTGGAGCCGTCGCTGTGCCCGAGGGAGGGGACGGCGCCGGCGGCGGCGAGGGCGTCGATGACGGCCTCGGCGGCCGGGGTCTCCGGGGCGAGCGTCATCGTCGCGAGGGCGCCCCCGCCCAGCTCCGCGAGCTCCGCGACGAGGTGCGGGTCGCCGTCGACGATGTGCTGCGCGTTCTGGGCGCCGCGGCGCTCGACCGAGACGAAGGGGCCCTCGGAGTGGATCCCCACGATCTCCCCGGCCGCGGCGAGCAGGGCGAGGTCGCGCACGCGGGCGCGGAGCGTGTCCGCGGAGGCGGTGACGAGCGAGGCGACGAGCGAGGTGGTCCCGTGGCGCCGGTGCTCGTGGACCGCGGTGAGCATCTCCTCGGAGGTGGTGGAGTCCGGGAAGGACGCGCCGCCGCCGCCGTGGCAGTGGAGGTCGACGAGACCGGGGAGGATCAGGCCCTCGTGCTCGATCGTGCGGGTCGCGCGATGCTCCGGCGCGGACGCCGCGGGTCCGGACCAGCGGATCGTCCCGCCGGCGACGAGGACGAGGGCGTCGGGCACGAGCCCGCCGGGCAGCACGGCCGTGCCGCGCACCGCGAGGTCGGCGTCGCCGCCGTGGGGAACGGCGGGAGAGGGGGTGGTGCTCACGACGGGACTCCTCGGTGGGACAGGGCCGGGGCGGGACGGGTCCCGGAATCCGGGCGGGGTGGGAACTGCTGGGTGCGCGTCAGAACAGGCGGGACTCCGCGTCGTCCATGCCGCGCAGGGCGTCGTAGTCGAGGGTCACGCACTCGATGCCGCGGTCCTGCGCGAGGACGCGGGCCTGGGGCTTGATGATCTGGGCGGCGAAGATGCCGCGCACGGGCGCGAGCAGGGGGTCGCGGTTGAGGAGCTCGAGGTAGCGGGTGAGCTGCTCGACGCCGTCGATCTCGCCGCGCCGCTTGATCTCGACGGCGACCGCGCGTCCCTTCGCGTCGCGGGCGAGGATGTCCACGGGGCCGATCGCGGTGCCGTACTCGCGGCGCACCAGGCTCCAGCCCTCGCCGAGGGTGTGGATGTGCTCGGCCAGGAGCGCCTGGAGGTGCGCCTCGACGCCGTCCTTCTGCAGACCGGGGTCCTCGCCGAGCTCGTGGGCGGACTCCTCGATCAGCTCGTGGATCCGCACGCGGAGGGTGTCGCCGGTCTTGGTGTGGGTCACGTCCCACTGCTGGATCCAGGCGCCCTCCGGATCGGCCTCGGCCTCGGCGGCCGAGCGCTCGGTGGTGCGCAGGGTCGCGGGCGGGCTCATCCAGTTCAGCGGCTTGTAGCTGCCGCCGTCGGAATGCACCAGCACGCTGCCGTCGGCCTTGAGGATCAGGAGCCGAGGGGCAAGCGGGAGATGGGCGGTGAGTCGACCGGTGTAGTCGACGGAGCAACGGGCAACCACGAGACGCACCCGGTAAGGCTAGCCGATCGCGGAGCGGCGCCGGGTGCGAGTGCTCACGTGGGGGTGGTCCCGTCGAGTGAGCGCCCGTATCGTGGGCGGGTCCCCTGCCCGGGCGGTGCCCGGTGAAACTCGAAGGAGCTGCCACCGTGCAACGTCTGCTGGCCATCCTGCTGGTCCTGATCGGAGTGATCGGTCTCGTGCTGGGCCGTCTCGGAGAGACCACCTGGGCTCCCGCGACCGAGGTCACCGCGACCGCGGAGCTCGCCGACGCCGGCCCCGCCGTCGTCATCGATCCCGGAGTGCTGTACATCGGCGGCAAGGAGGGCACGGTCACGGTGACCGGTGCCTCCGACGTCTCCGTCATCACCGCCCCCGAGGGCGACGTGACCGCCTACCTCGACGGCACGAAGTACACCCGCATCACGGGCGCGAGCGACTGGTCCACGCTGACCACCGAGGTCGTGGGCGCGGACGGCGCGACCGAGATCGATGACCCGACCAGCTCGGACCTGTGGCGCACGGTGGAGACCTCCCCGAGCCCCGTGACGATCGACATCGCCGACTTCGCGGCCGCGGAGACCGGGGACGAGGAGCAGGAGTACCGCCCGATCCTCCTGGTCACGGACGGGAAGTCCGCGGGCGCGGAGAAGGTCAGCATCACCTGGCCGGTCGAGGCGGAGAACCGCTGGGTGCCCTTCGCCTACGCCGGCGGCGCCGCGATCGCCGTGATCGGCCTCGTGCTGCTCGTGGTCTCCCTGGGCGGCGGCCGCCGCCGCGACGAGGAGATCGAGGATGCGGACGGGAGCGCGGAGGGCGAGGAGCCTGTCGCCGCCGTCGATCCCACCGAGGAGCTGCCGCGCGCGGAGGACGGCGGCGCCCCGCTCGCGCCCACCTCGTCGAGCGCTGCCGGCGCCGCCACCGCGGCCTCCGACCGGACCCCTCCCACCGCCACCACCGCCCCGGAGGCCCCGGCCTCCGCCGACGACGCCGACCTCTGGTCCGTGGTCGACGAGGACCAGCGCCGCGCCGAGTCCCCCGAGGAGGACCGATGACCAGCCCCCGCCCCCGCACCGTCGCCCGGCGTCGTCTCGTGCTCGGTGGAGGCGGTCTCGCCCTCGCCGGCCTCCTCGCCGCGTGCGCCGAGACCCCCGAGGCCCCGCCCGCCGCCGAGGCCGGCCCCACCCTCGCCGAGCCCACCCCCAACACCACCGAGGGCCAGCTCACGACCGTCGTCACCGAGATCAGCGCTGCCGTCGCCGCGGCGGACAAGGCCCGGGACGCGGGCAAGCTGGCACCCCGCGTCGTCGGCTCCGTCGCCGCGTTCCGCAAGGCGATGTACGGCCTCATCGAGAAGGACGACCAGTGGGCGGAGGACCTCACCGCTCCCGGCGAGTCGCTCATGGTCCCCATGACCTCGACGGACGCCGAGTTCCCGCGCACCGCGATCGCGCTGGTCGCGAGCTCCGCGAAGGACGGCGTGCCGATGTTCATGGCGCTCCAGCAGGCTGATGCCCGCTCCCCGTACACCACCTGGGGCTGGGCGCAGCAGGCGAGCGGCGTCGAGATGCCGGAGGTCCCCGCGGATGTCGTGGGCTCCGCTCCGGTCACCCCGGACAGCGACGACCTGCTGATGACCCCGAAGGACGCCCTCGCGCTCTACGCGAAGGTGCTCTCCGACGGCGACGCCGCCGACAAGGACGACAAGCTCGCCGAGAACCCGTTCCAGACCGAGACCCACAAGCGCATCCAGACGGAGCGCAAGGAGCTCAACGCGGGCGTCGAGAAGGACGAGGTGGCCACCATCAAGGAGGTGTTCACGGTCGTCGAGGACGAGTTCGCCGGTCTGCGCACCGCGGACGGCGGCGCCATCGTGCTCGCGACCCTCACGTCCGTGCGCAAGGTGGCGATCAAGGACGGCGCGACCGTCCGCTACGCCGAGGACAACAAGTACACGACGGTGATCGGCACCAAGGAGTTCACCAAGGAGTTCATCCGCGAGTTCGGCACCCAGGTCGCCGTGTACATCCCCGCGAAGGACTCCGACGCCCAGGTCCAGCCCATCGGCGCGACCCAGACGGCGACGGGCACGAGCGGCTCCTGACCGGCCCTCCCCGTGACGCGCCCCGGGACCCCGCCATGGCGGGTCCGGGGCGCTGTCGTCCCGGTGCGCTCCCGCCCGGGGACGCTCCCGGGGCGCGGCGCACAGCCGCTGGCGAACACGAGCGGCCGGCGGCCGCGGGCTTCGTAGACTGAGGGGGTTTCCGCCCCCGTCGAAGGAGCTCCTCCGTGTCCGATCCCTACGGCATCATCGATCTCGCCCAGCTCAAGCAGCCCGCGGGGGACGCGGTCGGCGCATCCGGCACCGCCGGTCCCTACGAGGTCGCGGTCACCGAGCAGGGGCTCGAGCAGCTCATCGCCGACTCCCAGCAGGTCGCGACGCTGCTGCTCGTCACGAGCTCCCGCGTCCCCGAGGGCGAGGCCTTCCTGCAGTCGCTCCGCGACGGCGTGACCGCGCGCGGCGGCGCCGTGCGCCTCGCGGTCGTCGACGCCGACACCCAGCCCCGCGTCGCGGGCGCCCTCCGCGTGCAGCAGCTGCCCACGCTCCTCCTGCTCCTGCAGGGTCAGCTCCAGCCGATCGTGGACTCCGTGCTCGGCGCGGAGGAGATCGGCCCGCTGCTCGACCAGGTCGTCCAGCTCGCCCAGCAGCAGGGCATGGACGTCTCCGGCGCCGCGGCCGGCGCCGACGACGCGGCCGACGCCCCGGCGGAGGAGCCCCTGGACCCGCTGATCGCCGAGGCCTACGCCGCGATCGAGCGCGGGGACCTCGACGCCGCCGTCGACGCCTACGACCGCCGCCTCCAGCAGAGCCCGGCGGACGACGAGGCGAAGGCCGGACGCGCCACCGTCGAGCTCATGCGTCGCACCCAGCAGGCCGATCCCGCGGCCGCCCGCACCGCCGCCGCCGAGGCTCCCGCCGATCTCGACGCGCAGCTGCTCGTCGCGGACCTCGACATGCTCGGCGGCCACGTCGACGACGCCTTCGGGCGCCTGCTCGACCTCCTGCGCGGCGCCGACCAGGAGACGAAGGACGCCGTGCGCGCCCGGCTGCTCGAGCTGTTCGAGGTCGCCGGAGCCGAGGACCCGCGGGTGGGGCCGGCGCGCCGCCGCCTCGCGAACCTGCTCTACTGAGCGCACCGTCCCGCCCGCCCCTCGCGGGCGGCCGGGTCACGCACGAGGGCCTGCCCGATCCGCGGATCGGGCAGGCCCTCGTGCATCGGAGGCGGCGCGCTCAGCCCTCGCGGAGCCGTGCGGGCACGAGGACCACGGCGCCGAGCGGCGGGACCGCGAGCCGCACGGAGTGCTCCCGGCCGTGCGCCGCCACCGTCTCGGCGTGGACGCGGCCGAGGTTGCCCACGCCGCTGCCGCCGTAGACGGTCGCGTCGGAGTTGAGGACCTCGAGCCAGGTGCCGCCCTCGGGCAGCGGGACCCGCAGGTCCAGCCACGGCTCGGGGGAGAAGCTCAGCACCACGACGACCGGGTCCCCGGCGCCGTCGCGGCGCACGAACGCCACGAGGTTGTGGCCCGCGTCGTCCCCGATCAGCCACTCGAAGCCCGCGGGGTCCTGGTCCAGCTCGTGGAGGGCCGGGAGCTCCGCCTGCAGCGCGTTGAGGTCCTTCACGAGCTGCTGGACGCCGCGGTGCAGCGGGTACTCGACGAGCCACCAGGGCAGGCCGTCCTGCTCCGACCACTCGGTGCCCTGGGCGAACTCGCTGCCCATGAACAGCAGCTGCTTGCCAGGATGGGTCCACTGCAGGGCCAGGTAGACGCGCAGCGAGGCGGCCTGCTGCCAGTCGTCGCCGGGCGCCTTGCGCAGCAGCGAGCCCTTGCCGTGGACGACCTCGTCGTGGGAGATCGGCAGCACGAAGTTCTCGGAGTACTGGTAGACCATCGAGAAGGTCAGCTCGCCGTGGTGGTGCTGACGGTGCACCGGGTCCTCGCCGAGGTACTCGAGGGTGTCGTGCATCCAGCCCATGTTCCACTTGAAGCCGAAGCCCAGTCCGCCGGCGTCCGTGGGGCGCGTGACCCCGGGGAACGAGGTGGACTCCTCGGCGATCATGACGATGCCCGGGGCCCGCTTGTAGGCGGTCGCGTTGGCCTCCTGGAGGAAGGCGATCGCCTCGAGGTCCTCCCTCCCGCCGTGGACGTTGGGCACCCACTGGCCCTCCTCGCGGGAGTAGTCCAGGTAGAGCATCGAGGCGACGGCGTCCACGCGCAGGCCGTCGACGTGGAACTCCTCGAGCCAGTAGCAGGCGTTGGCGACGAGGAAGTTGCGCACCTCGTGGCGTCCCACGTCGAACACGTAGGTGCCCCAGTCGGGGTGCTCGCCGCGCCGCGGGTCCGCGTGCTCGTACAGGGGCGTGCCGTCGAAGCGGCCCAGGGCCCACTCGTCCTTGGGGAAGTGGGCGGGCACCCAGTCCATGATCACGCCGATCCCCGCCGCGTGCAGGGCGTCGATCAGCGCGCGCAGCTCGTCCGGGGAGCCCAGCCGCGAGGTGGGGGCGTAGTAGCCGGTCACCTGGTATCCCCAGGAGCCGCCGAAGGGGTGCTCGGCGAGCGGCATGAACTCCACGTGCGTGAAGCCCATCTCGACCACGTAGTCCACGAGCTCCGTCGCGAGCTCGGTGTAGCCGAGGCCCGGTCGCCAGCTCGGCAGGTGCAGCTCGTAGATCGACATGCGGGAGCTCACGGGCTGCTGCTGCGCACGCCGGGCGAGCCAGGCGTCGTCCGTCCACTCGTAGTCGCTCTCGGCGACGATCGAGCCGGTCGCGGGCGGGACCTCGGCGCGGCGGGCCATCGGGTCCGCCTTGTCCCGCCAGGTGCCGTCGGCGCCGAGGATCCGGAACTTGTAGACCTCTCCCGCGCCGATCCCGGGCAGGAAGATCTCCCACACGCCGGAGGCGCCGAGGGAGCGCAGGGCGGTCTGTCGGCCGTCCCAGCCGGAGAACGCGCCGATGACCTGCACGGCCCTTGCCCCGGGGGCCCAGACCGCGAAGGAGGTGCCCGGCACGCCGTCGACGGTGCGCACGTGCGCGCCGAGCGCGCGCCACAGCTCCTCGTGGCGGCCCTCCCGGATGAGGTGCAGGTCGAGCTCGCCGAGGGTGGGCAGGAAGCGGTACGGGTCCTCGACCTCGACCGCGGGCTCCCCGGCGGCCCAGGTCACGCGCAGACGGTAGCGCTCGATCTCGGGGCGGTCGACGACCGCGACCCAGATGCCGTCGTACTCGTGCTCCATGGGGACGGAGGTGCCGTCCTCGAGCACCACCTCGACCGCGTGCGCGAGCGGCTTGAGGGCGCGGACGGTGACGGCGCCCTCGTAGGGCTGGGCCCCGAGCACGGAATGCGGGTCGTGGTACGAGCCGGTCGCCGCCGCGCCGAGCTCGTGGACCGCGAGCTGCAGCCGGGAGGGGCCGGCGTCGGGTGTCGTCCGGTCACCGGCGGGTCCGGCGCCTGCGGGGACGACGGGGGTCGCGTCATCGGACATGGGGGTCCTCCTCGGGTCGGACGATGCGCAGCACGTGCGCGGGGCGGTCGTGCGGGTCGAGGATGACGAAGGGGTCCTCGCCCCAGGTGAAGCGCTCCCCGGTGAGCAGGTCCTCGACCTCGAAGGACGCGCCGACGTCGAGGGCGCCGAGGTCCAGGGAGAGGCGGGTCCAGGCGCCCCGGTCGTGCACGGTGAGCGAGGCGACGAGCACCGTGTCCGCCTGCCCGGTGGGGGACTCGTCGGCCGGCAGGTGCTTGGAGAACACGACGACGTCCGCGTCCTCCGCCTCGTGGAAGCGGATCGTGGTGAGGGTCTGCAGGGCCGGGTGCTCGCGACGGATCCGGTTGAGGTCGCCCAGCAGCGGCTCGAGGCTCGTGCCCTGGGCGAGCGCCCCGGCGAAGTCGCGCGGCCGGTACTCGTACTTCTCGTTGTCGATCTGCTCCTCCGCGCCCGGGCGGGGGACGTCCTCGACGAGCTCGTAGCCGGAGTAGATGCCCCAGGTGGGCACGAGGGTCGCGGCGAGGATCGCCCGCAGCGCGAAGGCCGCCCGGCCCCCGGAGCTCATGAACGGGGTGAGGATGTCGTGGGTCGTCGGCCAGAAGCTGGGGCGCATGTAGGGGGCCGCCTCGACGAGCTCCTCGAGGTACTCCTGGAGCTCGGCGGGGGTGTGGCGCCAGGTGAAGTAGGTGTAGCTCTGGTGGAAGCCGACCTTGCCCAGGGTGTGCATCATCGTGGGGCGGGTGAACGCCTCGGCGAGGAAGACGACCTCGGGGTGCTTCTCGTCGAACTCCGCGAGCAGCTGCTCCCAGAAGCGCACGGGCTTCGTGTGCGGGTTGTCCACCCGGAACAGGGTCACGCCGTGCTCGACCCAGAGCTCGAGCACGTCGCGGATCGCCGCGTACAGGCCCTCGTAGTCCGTGTCGAAGCTCAGCGGGTAGATGTCCTGGTACTTCTTCGGCGGGTTCTCGGCGTAGGCGATCGAGCCGTCCGGCCGCACGACGAACCACTCGGGGTGCTCGGTGACCCAGGGATGGTCCGGCGAGCACTGCAGGGCCACGTCGAGGGCGACCTCGAGGTCGAGCTCCTTCGCACGGGCGACGAAGGCGTCGAAGTCCTCCATGGTGCCGAGGTCCGGGTGGATCGCGTCGTGGCCGCCCTCCGCGGCGCCGATCGCGTAGGGGGAGCCGGGATCGCCCGGCCGCGGGTCCAGCGAGTTGTTGCGGCCCTTGCGGAAGGCGGTGCCGATCGGGTGGATCGGGGTCAGGTAGGCGACGTCGAAGCCCATCGCGGCGACGCGGTCCAGGGAGTCGGCCGCGGTGCGCAGCGTGCCGGAGACCCAGCCGCTCTCCGGGTCGAAGCGCGCGCCCTCGGAGCGGGGGAACATCTCGTACCAGGAGCCGAACAGGGCGCGGGGGCGGTGCACGACGAGCGCGTGGGGGCCGGAGACGGTGACCCCCTCGCGCAGCGGGCGCACGTCGAGCACCCCGCGGAGGTCCGCGGCGAGCGCCGGGGCCACCCGCGCGGCGGGGGAGAGGGAGGAGTCCTGGAGGCTCGCGATCGCGGCCTCGAGCAGGGGGCGGTCAGCGGCGGGGCGGGTGCCGTCGGCGATCTCGGCGAGGGCGGCGCGCAGCACGGCGACGCCCTCGGCGCACACGAGCGGCTCGTCGATGCCGGCGGGGATCTTCACCTCCGCCACGTGGGCCCAGGTGTCGTACGGCGAGGAGAAGGCCTCGATCCGGAAGGACCAGTGACCCGCGGAGTCCGGGCCCACGCGCGTCTCCCACAGGTCCAGGCCGGGGTTCGTCGAGCGCAGGCGGCGCACGGTCTCGGCGCCCTGCGGGTCCGTGAGCACCACCTGCACGCCCATCGCGTCGTGGCCCTCGCGGAAGGCGTTCGCCGTGATCCGGACGCTCTCGCCGACGACGCACGAGGCGGGGAACCGACCGCCGTCGACCACGGGGGTGACGCCCATGATCGGGATCCGGCCGACGCCGGCGTCCAGCGGGTCCGGCGCCGTGGCTGCCACGGCCGGGGCGGCGGTGGTGGACGGTGCGGCGTGCTGCAGCGGGCGGCTCCCGCTCCCGGTGGGAGCGGTGGTCGCCGGGGTCCGGTCCAGGGGGGACGACGAAGATGACACGAGCTCTCCTGACTGCGCGGACGCGCGCCCGCACCCGGGCGCGGTGACGGTGCTCACCCTAGCCGTCCCGCCGGGGTCAGGGCTCCACGATCCCGACCACGAGGACGCTCCCGGGGGCGATCAGGCGGGAGCCCGGGGCCAGGGGAGCGGAGGGGAGGGAGGACATGTCCTCGAGATCGCTGTCGAAGAGCACTCGGGCGACCCCCTGCGGCCAGGGCGCGCCGGGGAGGTGCAGCGGCACCGGCTCGGACTCCGCGGAGACGACGATCAGCAGGTGCTCGGTCGCCTCCCCGGTGCCGGGCTCGCCCGGGATCCCGGGCCGGAGCATGGCGAGCAGGTGCCGGGTGGGGTCCATCCAGTCGGCATGGGTCATGCCCTCGCCGTCGGCGCGGAACCAGGCGACCTGCCCCGGGTCCAGGGCCTCGGCGTGAGCGGGCTGGAGGAAGTGAGGGGTGCGCAGCGAGGGGTGGGCCGCCCGCAGCTGCAGGAGCCGTCGCACGGCCTCCCGCTGGACGCGGGCGAGCTCGTCGACGTCCCAGCTCAGCCACGAGATCTCGTTGTCCTGGCAGTAGGCGTTGTTGTTGCCGCGCTGGGTGCGGGCGATCTCGTCTCCGGCGGTCATCATCGGGGTGCCGGAGGCGAGGATCAGGGTCGCGAGCAGCGCCCGCTGGGTGCGCAGCCGCTCCCGGCGCAGGGACTCCCGCGCGGCGCCGTCCTCGGGCTCGCCCTCGACGCCGTGGTTCCAGGAGCGGTTGTTCCCGGTGCCGTCCCGGTTCTCCTCGCCGTTGGCCTCGTTGTGCTTCTCCTCGTAGGCCGTGAGGTCGTGGAGGGTGAAGCCGTCGTGGGCGCTCACGTAGTTCACGGACGCCCAGGGGGAGCGGAGGCTGCGCCCGGGCGGCAGGTGCTCGGGGTCGCCGCCGGTGAAGAGGTCGCTCGATCCCGCGAGCCGGGTCGCGAGATTCCGGACCCCGCCGACCGCCCGGTCGCCGGAGCGCTCCCGGTGGGCGCGGTCGGAGAGCCAGAAGGAGCGCACGTCGTCGCGGAAGGCGTCGTTCCACTCGGCGAAGGGCGGCGGGAAGCCGCCCGTCTGCCAGCCGCCGGTGCCCACGTCCCAGGGCTCGGCGATGAGCTTCACCCCGCGCAGCACCGGGTCGGTGACGATCGCGCGCAGCAGCGGATGATCGGGGCGGAAGCCGCCCGCGTCCCGGCCGAGCGTCGCGGCGAGGTCGAAGCGGAAGCCGTCCACGTGCATCTCCTGGACCCAGTACCGCAGGGAGCCCAGCACGAGGTCCACGACGTGCACGGAGGTCGCGTCGAGGGTGCCGCCGGTGCCCGTGACGTCCTGGAAGGAGCCGTGGTCCATCGCGTAGTAGGCGAGATTGTCCAGTCCCCGCAGGGACAGCGAGGGGCCCTCCGCCCCGCCCTCCGCGGTGTGGTTGTAGACGACGTCGAGGATGACCTCGAGCCCTGCCGCGTGGAGGCTGCGGATCATGGTCCGCACCTCGTCGAGCACCGCCTGCGCGCCGGCGCGCTGGGCGGCGGCGGTCGCGAGCGAGGGCTCGGGCGCGAAGAAGGAGAGCGAGGAGTAGCCCCAGTAGTTCGTGAGGCCCAGGCGGGTCAGGTGCGGCTCGTCCATCGCCGCGTGGATCGGCAGCAGCTCGACGGAGGTGACCCCGAGCTCGCGCAGGTAGCCGGTGATCGCGGGATGGCCGAGCCCCGCGTAGGTGCCGCGCAGCGGGGCCGGCAGCGCCGGGTGGAGGCGGGTGAAGCCCTTGACGTGGAGCTCGTAGAGCACGGTCGCGTCCCAGTCCACGAGCGGGCGCAGGTCGTCCTGCCAGTCGAAGTCGTCCCGCACGACGACGGACCACACGGCCTCGGGGCCCGAGTCCACGGGGCTGGGCTCGGCGGCGGGGCCGACGGCCTCCAGCATCGAGTCCACCTCGAAGGGGAAGAAGGAGCTCAGCAGCGGCGAGGCGTGCGAGATGCCGCGGGCCGTGGGGTCCAGCAGCAGCTGGCGCGGGTTCCCAAAGAGCCCGGCGCCGGGGTCCCAGGGTCCCTCGACCCTCAGGCCGTACTGGGTGCCGGGCAGCATGCCGGTCACGTGGTCCCAGCGCAGGCCGCCGTCGAAGTGCCGCAGGCGCTGGCGCCGCTCCGCCCCGGAGGAGCGCACGCACAGGTCCACCGCGGTCGCGCGGGGGGCGGCGACGGCGAAGGTCCCGCGACCCAGCTCGTCGACGACGAGCCCGGGGGAGGTGGGCGCGAGCGGCGGGGTCGCGCGGTCGAATCGGTCTGCCTGCACCCGCGCATTCTCCCACCCGGGGGCCGGCCGCCGTCCCCGCGCCTGAGCCGCGGCGACGCGACCTGGACCACAGCGGCTAGGATCGGCCCGGTGCCCCGCGCTCCGCTCCGGGGAGGGCCGGGCGCCGGCGCGGCCCGGGGGAGCCGGGACCCGCACCGCAGCGGACCTCACGGTCCGTCCACGACCGCAGACCGCTAGGCGCACGCCGCTCCGACGGGGGACACGCAGCACATGACACAGCCACCCATCCCGCAGCCCGCCGCGCGCGGCGCCGCGCCCCAGCCGTCACCCCAGGTCCAGGCGTCCGGGCATCCCGCCCCCGCGCAGCCCGGCGCGCAGGCGACCGGTCGTCCCCGCCGCAGCGGCGACTTCGCCGCTCCGGGCGGCGCCGCGATCGCCCCGGGTGACATGGAGCGCAGCGCGGAGATCGTGCGCACCATCTCGCGGGTCTTCGGCTCCCGCGTCGTGGGCCAGGAGAACCTCCGTCTGACCCTGCTCACCGCGCTCGCCGCGGGCGGCCACGTGCTGCTCGAGTCCGTGCCCGGCCTCGCCAAGACGACCGCCGCCTCGGCGCTCGCCTCCGCGATCTCGGGGTCCTTCTCGCGTATCCAGTGCACGCCCGACCTCATGCCGAACGACATCATCGGCACGCAGATCTTCAACTACGGCACGAGCACCTTCACGACCCAGCTGGGCCCCGTGCACGCGAACGTCGTGCTGCTCGACGAGGTGAACCGCTCGAGCGCGAAGACGCAGTCCGCGATGCTCGAGGCGATGCAGGAGCGGCAGACCTCCATCGGCGGCGAGATCCACCGCCTGCCCGAGCCGTTCATGGTGCTCGCGACCCAGAACCCGATCGAGGAGGAGGGCACGTACGTCCTCCCCGAGGCGCAGATGGACCGCTTCCTCATGAAGGAGGTGCTCACCTACCCGCGTCCCGGCGAGGAGCACGAGATCCTCGACCGCTCGACGGCGGGCAGCCTCACCGGGCCCCGCGAGAGCGTGGGCACCGTCTCCCTCGAGGACATCCGCTTCCTCCAGGAGAAGGTCGACCAGGTCCACGTCGACCCGGCCGTCAAGCGCTACATCATCGACCTCGTCTTCACCACGCGCGGCTCCGGCCCCCGCCCCGTCCCGAACCTCACGCAGTCCGTGCGGGTGGGCGCGAGCCCCCGCGGCTCCCTCGCGCTGATGCGGGTGGGCCAGGCGCACGCCCTGCTCCACGGCCGCGACTACGTCACCCCGGACGACGTCCGCGCCATGCGCTACGGCGTGCTGCGCCACCGCCTCGTGCTGACCTTCGACGCCCTCGCCGGCGGCATCAAGCCCGAGCAGATCATCGACGCGGTCTTCCACGCCGTGCCGATGCCCTGATCGGTGCCGACGAGCACGCGGAAGGAGGTCACGCCATGGCGACCTCGCTGATCACCCGGGTCAAGGCCCGGGTGGACCTGCACACCTCCCACCGCGCCCGGGGACTGATCCAGGGCCGCGGCCGGTCCCTGTTCAAGGGCAGCGGCGAGGACTTCGACGACCTGAAGTACTACCAGCCCGGGGACAAGATCTCCGACATCGACTGGAAGGCGACGGCCCGCTCCGGCGAGCCCCTCATCCGCCAGTTCAACGAGGAGCGCGTGCGTCACCTCTCGATCGTCGCGGACACCTCCTCCGCCATGTCCGCGACCGCGGCGGACGGCACCTCCAAGCGCGACGCCGCCGTGATGGCCGCGGGCTTCATCTGCTTCCTCGCCCAGCGCAGCGGTGACCTCGTGGGGCTCGTCGGCGGCTCCGAGCGCTCGCCGATGCAGCTGCCCGCGCGCTCGAGCGACGGACATCTCGAGCTGCTGCTGCGCTCGATCCAGCAGGGCACCACGGCGAGCTCCCCGGCGCCGGACAGCGCCTGGCTGCTCGAGCGCGCCTTCCGCGTGACCAGCCGCTCCACCCTCATGACGATCATCACCGACGAGGCGCACCCCTCCGTCGAGGACTTCGCCTCGCTGCGCCGTCTCACGACCCGCCACGACGTGCTCGTGGTGCGGATCCGGGACGCGGACCCGCTGCAGGCGGAGGCGCTCGAGAACGACGTGGTGGACATCGAGGACCCGCGGGACCTGACCTCTCTCGCCCGCACCTCGAAGCGCGTGCGCCGGGACGTGGAGAACTATCGCCGCGCCCGTGAGGAGGGCATCACCGAGATGCTCGACCGCCTCCACCTCACGCACGTGATCACCGAGGGGGAGTCCACCGTCGTCGAGGACATGATCGCCATGCTCCGCTCCCGGGAGTACCGCCATGCCCGTGCCTGAGCCCCTGCTCGCCGCGGGCACCGTGCTCGCCGAGCCCGCCCCGCCGGAGATCATCGACCCGCCGCAGTACTCCGTCGCCTGGCTGATCCTCGCGGCGCTGTGCGTGATCGTCGTGGCCGCGCTGATCGTGGGCACGCTGCGCATCACCCGCGGCATCGAGCGGCGCATCGCCTACCGGGCCCGGCCCACGGACGTCGACACCCTGAAGGCGGAGTTCCTGCGCGCGGTCAACGACCTCGCCGACCGCCACGAGGCGGGGGAGCTCGACACCCGCGAGGGCCACCAGGAGCTCACCGCGATCATGCGCCGCTTCGTGCGGCGCACCACGGGGCACGACGTCACGAGCCAGGATGTCGGCACGCTCCGCGCCGACCCCCGCACCCGCGAGGTGGGCGAGCTGATCGCCGCGCTCTACGAGCCGGACTTCGCCGCCGCCTCGGACACCGCCCTGCGCGACTCCGTGCGCCGCGCCCGGGAGGTGGTGCGCCGATGGTCATGACCCTGTGGTGGGTGACCCTCCTGCTCCTGCTCGCCGCGATCGCGGTCTGGGCGATCACGTTCTGGAACCGCCGGGCGATGCGGCGCTCCCCGGTGGTGGTCGCGAACAGCCGATTCATGGACCGCATCCCGAGCTTCACGCGCGCCCAGCGGGTCGCCGGCGTGCTCCGGGTGGCGCTCGTCGGCGTCACCGTGATCGGTGTGCTCTCCTCCTCGGTGCTCTCCGGGCGGGTGGCCTCCGAGCGCGTGGAGACGCCGTCCTTCGCCTCGCGGGACATCGTGCTGTGCCTGGACGTCTCCGGGTCGATGTACGAGTACGACACCCAGATCCTCGCGACCTTCGCTGAGCTCGTGGACTCCTTCGACGGGGAGCGGGTGGCGCTGTCGATCTTCAACTCGACCAGCCGCACGGTCTTCCCGCTCACCAACGACTACGACCTCATCGAGAAGCAGCTGCGCGAGGGCTCCGAGGCGATCGACTTCGACGAGTTCGGCTACCGCCTGCGCCAGCGCGACTACTCCGAGGACAAGGTGCGCCAGTACGTCGACTTCGTCGACGGGACCCGCGGCGTCGCGGACCAGGCCTCGATCGTGCCCGACGGCCTCGCCTCGTGCGCCCAGCTGTTCGACCAGGCGGAGGAGGACCGCTCGCGCTCGATCATCTTCGCGACGGACAACGAGGTCAACGGCGAGTCGATCTTCACGCTCGACGAGGCGGCGGACGCCGTCACCTCGCGGGACATCTCGCTGTTCACCTTCTACCCGGGCGCCTACGAATGCGGTCCCGAGTGCCTCGAGGAGCTCCGCAGCGCGACGGAGTCCCATGACGGGAAGCTCTACCAGTCCTCGGACCCGCAGGCGATCCCGACGATCATCCAGCAGATCCAGAAGAGCCAGGCCCAGGAGATGGGGGCGGAGCCGGTGCTCGTGCGCAGCGACCACCCCGGGCCGATGTTCGTGCTCACGCTGCTCGCGCTGATGGCCGTCCTCGCGCTCGGATGGAGGTCGCGATGATCCGCCTCGAGCCCCTGCTCACGCCGTGGGCCGCGGTCCCGCTTTTCGGCGCGATGCTCGTGCTGTGCGTGGTGCTGCTGGTGCGGCGGCCGCGCCAGCGCACGGCCTGGCTGCGGCGCTGCCTGATGGTCCTGCTGCTGCTCGTCGTCGCCCTGCGCCCCGTGACGCCGCTCGACGACCGCCAGACCCAGCGCATGGACGCGAACGTGTTCTTCGTCGTGGATCGCACCGGATCGATGAACGCCGAGGACTACGGGGCCGACGGCGACCAGCCGCGGCTCGAGGGCGTCAAGGCCGACATGACCCGGATCATGGGCATGACCGAGGGGGCGCGCTACTCGATCATCGCCTTCGACTCGACCGCGACCCAGCAGCTGCCGCTGACGACCGACGCGGGCGCCGCGAAGGCCTGGATCGACACGCTCACCACCGAGCCCACCGACTACTCGCAGGGCTCGAACGTGGACCGGCCGCTGCAGGCGCTGACCACCGCGGTCACCGAGACCCAGCGGGAGGACCCGGACTCCTCGGTGCTCGTCTACGTGCTCTCCGACGGGGAGAACACCGACGGCAAGGAGACCCAGCCGTACTCCGCCGTCGCCGGATTCGTGGACGGCGGCGGCGTGCTCGGCTACGGCACCGCCGAGGGCGGGCCGATGAGGGCGCAGGGCGGGGCCCACGACGGGGACTACATCACCGACGGCTCGGGCCAGCAGGGCCTGTCGAAGATCGACGAGAAGCAGCTGCAGACGATCGCCGGGCAGATGGGCGTGCCCTATCTGCACCGGACCTCGCCGGACGAGCCGATCGAGGGCACCATGGACGGCGTGACGCTGCGCCCGGTGCCGATCGAGTCCACCCGCGAGACGACGAACTTCCGCGACTGGTACTGGATCGCGGCGATCCCTCTCGCCGCCCTGATGATCTGGGAGCTCGGCGAGATGACCTATCGCCTGCCCCGCAAGCTCGACCGGCACGACCTCGAAGGAGCCTCGCGATGAGCGCACCCGTGCAGGATCAGCCCTCGTCGACCCCGGCGACCCCGTCGGCCCCGTCGTCGGGCCCGTCCGGACGGCCTGAGGGGGACCCGCTGCACCAGGACGCGGGAGGCCGCCCGGCGGACTTCGGGCTGAACCGGCGCCGGCTGCGCCGCACCCGGATCATCGTCTTCGCGGTGCTCGCGCTGCCGATCCTCTTCCTGTCCCTGCTCGCGGTGAAGTTCGTGTCGATGCCGATCACGCAGGCGTACCACCAGTCCGCGTACGGCGACGGCGACTACGAGGGCGCGATCGAGCGCCTCGCGCCGGTCTGGGTGGTCAACCGCTTCGAGCCCTACCTCCCGCACCTGACCAAGGGCACGGACCTGCTGCGGCAGGGGAAGGACGCGGAGGCCGAGGAGGAGCTGCGGGCCTCGCTCTCCGCGTGGGAGGCGGGCACGGACCTCAACCAGCCGGCCCACGCCCAGTGCAAGATCCTCAACAATCTCGCGATCTCCATCGAGAACCAGGCCGACGAGCTCACCGATCCCACCCAGAAGGCGGATCGTCTGTACGAGGCCGAGGAGCTGCTCGCCCCGTGCGCGGGCGGCGGCGGAGGCGGCGAGGGTGAGGGCGAGGGCCAGGGCGGCGGCGGAGGCGGCGGCACCGGGAACGAGGACGAGGGCACCACCGGCGAGAACGGCGAGCGCATCAAGGAGAAGCGTCGCGAGGCGGACGAGCAGGCCGGCAAGGACCCCGACGCGCGCGGTGAGGACGGCTCCGAGAGCACCGACCCCGGGGGCGGTGAGCCGATGGACCCCGGCACCCCGAAGCACGAGGACCCCGAGGGCGACGGCCCCACCGAGGAGGCCACGACCGAGGGCCCCACGGAGGACCCGGACAAGGGCGACGAGCTCGAGCAGCGCAACCGCGACGCCCAGGGCGGCGAGGGCGAGGAGACCGAGGGCGGCACCGACGAGGACCCGTCTCAGCCATGGTGAGCGCCCTCGATCCCGCCGCGCCCGATCCCGCTGTGCCCGATCCTGAGGAGAGCGCGCCGCGTCGCGCCTACCTCGACCATGCGGCGACGACGGTCCTGCGGCCGGCCGCGGCCGAGGCGTACCTGCGCGCGGCGGCCGTGCGCGGCAACCCCTCCGCGATGCACGCCTCGGGCCGTGCCGCCCGGACGGTGCTCGACGACGCCCTCGAGGAGATCGGCGAGCTGCTCGGGGTGCCGCGCAGCTGGCTGATCATGACCTCCGGGGGCACCGAGGCGGACAACCTCGCTCTGCGGGCCGCCCCGCTCGGCGTGCTCGCGCAGGACCCCGCCCGCACCGCGGTCGCCGTCTGCGCGACCGACCACCCCGCTGTGCTCGCGACCGCGCGCTCCCTCGCCCCGACGATCGAGGCGCGCGAGCTCGCCGTGGACGCCGCGGGGCTGCTGGACGCCGGGGCGGTCGAGCAGGTGCTCGCCGACGGCGCCGTCGGCGTCCTCAGCGCGGCGCTCGTGAACAACGAGACCGGGGCGCGGCAGGACGTCGCCGCCCTCGCCGCCGCGGCCCGTCGCCACGGCACCCTCGTGCACACCGACGCCGTGCAGGCGCTCGGCCACGTCGACCTCCCCGCCCTCGAGGACCTCGACCTCATGTCGCTGACCGGGCACAAGATCGGCGCCCCGGTGGGGGTCGGCGTGCTCGTCGCCCGGCCCGAGGTGCCCTTCGCCGCGCTCTCGACCGGCGGCGGCCAGCAGCGCGGCGTGCGCTCGGGCACGCTCGACGGGCCGCACGCGGCGGCCTTCGCCGCGGCGCTGCGGGAGGTGCTCGCGGAGCGGGCCGAGCAGGCGGGCCGCCTGCGGGAGCTCGCGGCGCGGATGCGGGAGGGGATCGCCCGGATCGACCCGGAGGCCCGCTTCACCCTCCCCGAGGACTCCCCGCAGTCCGGGCACATCGTGCACGTGGTCTTCCCCGGGGCGGACTCGGACGCGCTGCTGTTCCTGCTCGACGAGCGCGGGGTGGACAGCTCCGCGGGGTCCGCGTGCTCCGCAGGTGTCACCCAGCACAGCCCCGTCCTCGCGGCGATGGGCATGGACGCGGCCCGCTCGCGCGGGGCGCTCCGGCTCTCGCTGGGGTGGACGAGCACCGCGGAGGACGTCGACCTGCTGCTCGCGGCGCTGCCGGAGTCGCTGCGGCGCGCACGGGCCGTGGGGGCCCTCGCCCGCTGAGCCGGGACGCTGGACGCATCTCACGCCTCCGCGGTGCGGGGGAGCGGGGCACGGCTCCGTAGACTCGCCCGGGACACGGAGGAGGTGCGCGGGATGAAGGTGCTCGCGGCGATGAGCGGCGGGGTGGACTCCGCCGTGGCGGCGGCCCGCGCCGCCGAGGCCGGCCACGAGGTGGTGGGCGTGCACATGGCCCTGTCGACCTCGCGCGAGGCGCGGCGCACCGGATCGCGCGGCTGCTGCACGGTCGAGGACGCGGAGGACGCCCGCCGCGCGGCGGAGCGGATCGGCATCCCCTTCTACGTGTGGGACCTCTCCGCGGACTTCCACGACCTCGTCGTCGAGGACTTCCTCGCCGAGTACGCCGCCGGCCGCACCCCGAACCCGTGCGTGCGCTGCAACGAGCGCATCAAGTTCGCCTCCCTCCTCGAGCGGGCCACCCTGCTGGGCTTCGACGCCGTCTGCACCGGCCACTACGCCTCCGTGCGCGCCGAGGGCCCGGGCGGCGCCGCCTCGCTGCATCGTTCGCGGGACGCCCGCAAGGACCAGTCCTACGTGCTCGCCGTGATGGGCCCGGAGGCCGCGGCCCGCTCCCTGTTCCCGCTCGGGGAGATGGAGGACAAGGCGGCCGTGCGCGCCGAGGCCCGCGAGCGCCGGCTCGGCGTCTCCACGAAGCCGGACAGCTACGACATCTGCTTCATCCCCGACGGCGACACCCGCGGCTTCCTCGAGCGGAGCCTCGGCGAGGCCCCCGGCGAGGTCGTCGACACCGAGGGCGCCGTGCTCGGCCACCACCGCGGGACCCACGGCTTCACCGTCGGCCAGCGCAAGGGTCTCGGCGTGGAGCGCCCCGCGGAGGACGGCCGGCCCCGCTACGTCGTCGACGTCGACCCCGCCTCCCGTCGTGTCGTCATCGGTGCCTCCGAGCTGCTCTCCACCACGGAGCTCGAGGCGACGGACCTCGTCACCTTCGAGGAGCTCGAGCCGGGCCGTGCGGTCTCCGCGCAGATCCGCGCCCACGGCGAGGCCGTGCCCGCGCAGGTCTCCTCGATCCCGTCCGAGGGCGACCCGCTGCTGCGGGTGCACCTCGAGCAGCCGGTGCGCGGTGTCGCCGCCGGCCAGACCCTCGTCCTCTACGACGGCGACCGCGTGCTCGCCGCCGCGACCCTGGAGCGCCGCACCGCATGAGCCCCGCCCCGACCCTCGTCACCCTCGCTGGTGACGGCACCTTCCGCGCCCCCGATGCCTCCCGCATCGAGCGGCTGGACCTGCCGGCGGATCCGCCGCTCGCCGCGCTGATGCGCCTGCGCGCCCTGCTCGGCGACGACCTCGATGCGCAGATCGCGACCCGGCTCGCGCTGCCCGCCGCCCTCGGCTCGGACCCCACCGACCACCTGCTCCCTGCGACGCTCTCGCTGCTCTCCGGCATCACGGGGGACCTCGCCCCCTACGGCTGGCGGATCGGTCCGGGCCTCGGCCGGGCCTGGGCGCATGCGACGGACCTGCGCGGTCGGATGCTCGACGCGGCCCGCATCGCCCTGCTCGGCTACGAGGGACCGC
Source organism: Brachybacterium rhamnosum (assembly GCF_039526185.1). Taxonomy (NCBI): domain Bacteria; kingdom Bacillati; phylum Actinomycetota; class Actinomycetes; order Micrococcales; family Dermabacteraceae; genus Brachybacterium; species Brachybacterium rhamnosum. Next base: position 634,589 of record NZ_BAAAIS010000003.1, on the reverse strand, counting down.
TGCAGAGCACCGTGCTGGGGCCGGCGACCCTCGCCGCCTCGACCTTCGTCGCGACCGGGGAGCGGACGCTCTCGGACACGGGCGCCGTGCGGGACCTGCCGCTGCTGCTCGCCGAGGGGCTCGCGGAGCACCTGCACGCCCTGCGCGAGCGGGTCCCCGGCGCCGCGCCGCACCTGCTCGTGCGGGAGGACGCCGTCGCGGCCGTGGTCGCCGGTTCGATCCCCACCCCCTCGGGGCGCCGCCACTACGACCCGGTGCCGCCGGCGCGTGTGGCCATGCTCTGGCAGAGCCTGCTCGAGGCCCTGCGCACGGGCGCGGGGCTCGATCCCGCGCAGGTGACGCTCGGGGTGGGCGCCGACGCACGGCTGATCGCGGAGGCCCGCACCGCGGGCGCCCGTCGGCTCGCTCTCGCCCCGCGCCGCCTCCCCGCCCTCGCGGGGGCCGGGCGGGCGCTCTGGGAGGAGATCGCGAACGCGCACGAGGCGGGCGTGGCGCTCGAGCTCGTCGTGGACCCGCGCCCCGCCGGCGGCATGGAGCGTGAGCTCGGGGCGGTGCTGCGGATCTGGCACGAGCTGGGCTACGCGGAGTCCGACGCCGCCGGGTTCACCCTCATCGCCCACACGGGCGCCTCCCACCGCGTCCACGAGGGACGCACGGATCCCTCCACGGCTCCCGCCATCGAGGACCTGCTGGATGAGGACGCGCTCGTCGCCCTGCTGCGCGCCGCCCCCGCCTGGGCGGAGCGCGTCGCGGACTGACCGGCGCGAGGGCCGGCGACGCGCCGGTTCAGGAGCCGTTGACGAGGTCGCTGTCCTCGGTGAGCGCGTCCTCGGGGCCGACGGGGAACGCCTCGAGCCGGGGATCGGCGAGGATCGCCGCCACGAGCTCCGCGGATCCCGCGACGATCGTCGAGTCCCAGTCGATCTCCGAGGCGAGCGCCCACTCGTGGCCCGCGGGCCACAGCAGCTGTGGGGTCATCCCGGCACCCCACTCCTCGGACCATCCCCACCTCGCGGTGCGCGGCCAGGACGGGTCGGCGAGCTCGCGCGCGGAGGTGGAGAACAGGAGCATCTCCCGACCCGGCCAGTCGAGGAAGGGACCGGACAGCGCCCGCGCGCGGACGTCGCGGGGCACCGCGTGCTCCGTGACCGGGGCGGTGTCGGGCTGCTCGTCGGCCTCCCCGTCGGTGACCAGCGCGACAAAGCGCACGCCGCCGTGGTGCAGCTCGCCGTGCCCCGTCCAGAGACCGGCGACGAGCTGCTGCGGGGTCGAGGTCGCCGGGGCGAGATGCTCGGTGAGCGCCGCGAGCAGGTCGGTGTCCAACAGCCCCTGCTCGGGGGACTGCACGCTCCAGTCCCCGGGCAGCTCCGGATCCTGCTCGCCGCCGGTCAGGGAGCGCCACTGGACCAGCGGATGCATGGTCGCGCCCGTGCGGGCGGCGACGTCCGCCCAGCGCCAACGGCCCTCCTCGACCGTCGTCGGGATCCCCCAGGAATCGGTGTCGGCCGGATCGACCCGCCACGCCGGGACCGGGTGCAGGATGCGGGCATAGGCCTCGAAGCCGGTGCCGGCCACGCCGTCCACCTGCGCCCAGCCGCCGGCGCGGGCCAGCAGCCAGTCACCGGCCCTCACGTCCTCCATCAGCTCCATCCCGGCACCCTATCGACGCGAACGGGGGATCGAGGGGGAGCGGGGTGGGTGGAGGGTCGTCGGGGCCATGGAGGACAATGACGGGCGTGACGCACGAGAACCCCCGCACCGATGCCGAGCTCGACCCCCGCGACCCCGAGGACGGCGGTCATGACGCCCGGACCCGCGACGCGCAGGAGCGCATCGCGGAGCTGACCGCCCGCATCGAGCAGGCGCGCGCGGAGTACTACGAGCACGACGCCCCCACCCTCACCGACGGCGAGTACGACGCCCTCGAGAAGGAGCTGCGCGCGCTCGAGGAGGAGAACCCTCAGCTCGCGAAGGAGGACTCGCCCACACGGACGGTCGGCGGGCGGGCCGCCACCGGCCTCGCGACGATCGACCACGCCGAGCGCATGCAGAGCCTGGACAACGTGTTCTCCGTGCAGGAGCTGCGGGACTGGTGCGCCCACGCCGTGGAGGAGATCGGCGGCGAGGTGCGCTGGCTGACGGAGCTCAAGATCGACGGCCTCGCGATCAACCTCCGCTACGAGCACGGCGAGCTCGTCACCGCCGCCACCCGCGGCGACGGCCGCACCGGCGAGGACATCACGACCAACGCCCTGCGCATCGAGGGGATCCCGCGCCGCCTCGAGGGCGAGGGCCACCCCGCCCTGGTCGAGGTGCGCGGGGAGGTCTTCATGCCCACCGCCGCCTTCGCCCGACTCAACGATCTCCAGGTCGAGCTGCGCGAGCGCGCCGTCGCCGAGTCCCGCACCCGCTGGGAGTCCCGCCTGGCCACCTCCCGGCCCTTCGACGAGGAGCGCGAGCAGCTCGCCGCGACCCGTCGCTTCCCGACCTTCGCGAACCCCCGCAACACCGCCGCGGGCGGCCTGCGCCAGCAGCTCGAGAAGAAGGAGGGCCTCGAGCGCGAGGCGGGGGAGGCGCGCCTCGGGGCGCTGAGGCTCACCGTCCACGGCCTCGGCGCCTGGCCCGATCCGCCCGTCGGCTCCCAGAGCGAGATCTACGACCTCCTCGCCTCCTGGGGCCTGCCCACGAGCCGCTACAAGGACGTCGTCACCTCGATCGACGAGGTCGTCGCCTACGTCGAGCACCACGGCGAGCACCGCCACGACGTCGAGCACGAGATCGACGGCATCGTCGTGAAGGTCGACCACTTCGCGCAGCAGCGTCGCCTGGGCTCCACCTCCCGCGCCCCGCGCTGGGCGATCGCCTTCAAGTACCCGCCGGAGGAGGTCACCACCCGCCTCATCGACATCCAGGTGCAGGTGGGCCGCACCGGCCGGGTCACCCCCTTCGGCGTCATGGAGCCCGTGCAGGTCGCCGGGTCCACGGTCGAGAAGGCGACGCTGCACAACCAGTTCGAGGTCGAGCGCAAGGGCGTGCTCATCGGGGACATGGTCGTGCTGCGCAAGGCCGGCGACGTGATCCCCGAGATCCTGGGCCCGGTGGACGCCCTGCGCGACGGCTCCGAGACGCCTTTCGTCATGCCCGAGCGCTGTCCCTCCTGCGGCACGGAGATCCGCCCCGAGAAGGAGGGCGACAAGGACTGGCGCTGCCCCAACACGCGCGACTGCCCCGCCCAGGTGACGGGCCGCGTCGAGCACGCCGCCTCCCGCGGCGGCTTCGACATCGAGACCCTCGGCGAGGAGAGCGCGATCGCGCTCACCGACCCGGAGGGACGGCGCGAGGAGGCCCTCGCCGCCCTGCGCGCCGGGCACGCGATCTACCTGCCGCTGCGTCGCGAGGAGGAGTTCGACTCCCCGGTCTTCGTGACGGTCCGGGGCGGCAAGGAGACGCAGGGCAACGACGGCGTCCCCATGCTCCGCATCACCGAGGAGACCGCCGGTATGCTGCCCGCCCCGCAGCAGCCCGTCGTCACGACCGGGGCGAACCTCTTCGACCTCACCCCCGAGCAGCTGGAGGAGGTCGCCGTCTGGCAGCCCCTGCGGCGGAACGGGGAGCCGACGGGGGACTGGCAGCTCGTGCCCGCCTTCTGGTCCCGCCCCCAGTGGCGGTACTACAAGTCCCGCGGCGAGTGGACACTCACCAAGCCCGCGGCGCCCGGGGCGAACACCCAGAAGCTCATGGACGAGCTCGCCAAGGCGAAGGAGCAGCCGCTGTGGCGTGTGCTCGTCGCCCTGTCCATCCGCCACGTGGGCCCTGCCGCGGCCCGCTCCCTCGCGACCGCCTACGGCACGATGGACGCGATCCGTGCGGCGGATCTCGAGGCGCTCACGGAGACCGACGGCGTGGGCGGCATCATCGCCGAGAGCCTGCGCGAGTGGTTCGCCGTGGACTGGCACGGGGAGATCGTCGATGCCTGGGCCGCGTCCGGCGTGCGCATGGCGGACGACGTCGAGGAGGGCTTCGTGAAGACCCTCGAGGGACTCACCGTCGTCGTCACCGGCGGCCTCGAGGGCTACTCCCGCGACGGCGCGAAGGAGGCGATCATCTCCCGCGGCGGCAAGGCCTCCGGCTCCGTCTCGAAGAAGACCGACTTCGTGGTGGTGGGGGAGAACGCCGGCTCCAAGGAGACCAAGGCCCGGGACCTGGGCCTGCGGATCCTGGACGAGGCCGGCTTCACGATCCTGCTCGAGCAGGGGCCTGCCGGGCTGCCCGAGCCCGAGCAGGCGGAGTCCGGCGACGCCGACGGGGCCGAGGCGGAGCAGGCATGAGCGCGGAGGCGACCTGGCTGCGGGGGCTCAGCGCCTTCCCGCTCACCCCGCTGCGGGACGGCGCCCTCGACGAGCATGCCCTCACCGCCCTCGTGCGAAGCATCGTCGAGGCGGGCCCCGCGTCGATCGGCGTGCTCGGCTCGACGGGGGTGTACCCGTACCTGCCCCGGGACGTGCGACGCCGCGCGATCGAGGTCGCCGTCGCCGCCTCCGAGGGCGTGCCGGTCCTCGCCGGGATCGGCGCCCTCGCCACGGCGGACGTGCTCGCGCTCGCCGAGGACGCCCAGACCGCCGGGGCGGGCGGCGTGCTCCTCGCTCCCGTCAGCTACCACCCGCTCGCCGATCCCGAGGTGGTGGGGCTGTTCTCCGACGTCGCCGCGGAGCTGTCCGTCCCGCTCGTGGTCTACGACAACCCCGGCACCACACACGTGACCTTCACCCCGGAGCTCCACGCCGAGGTCGCGGCGCTGCCGGCCGTCGCGGGGATCAAGATCCCGCCGGTTCCCGCGGCGCTCCCCGCGGCGCGCGAGCGGGTCGCCCAGGTGCGCTCCGCGGTCCCGGAGCACGTGCGGGTGGGCGTCTCCGGCGACGCCGTCGGCGCGGTGGGCCTCGAGGCGGGCTGCGACCTGTGGTTCTCCGCGCTCGGCGGGGTGCTGCCCGAGCAGACCATGGCGATCGTCCGCGCGCACGAGGCGGGCCGGGACGAGGAGGCGCGCGCCCTCGCGGCCCACCTGGACGGATTCTTCTCCCTGTTCGCGGAGCACGGCGGGAGCGTGCGCGTGATCGCGGAGATCGCCGTGCAGCGCGGGCTGGTCGGGGAGGATCCCCTCCCACGCCCGCTGCGCGGTCTCGACGCCGCGGGCCGCGCCAGGGTGGCCGACGAGCTCGCCGCGCTCGCGGCGTCCGGGGACGAGAGGGCCGACGGTCTCGACATCGCCCACGGCTGATGGAACGGTGTGTAACGCACATCGCACCCGACAGGAAGGCTGCTCACCCGTGAGCGCCCCACGTCCCGCACACCGTCCCGGCCGGTCCACGGCCCCTCATCCGCCGTCCTCCGGCCCCGGAGTGGACCGACGCGCGCTGCTGCGCGGAGCCGGTCTGCTCGGGTCCGTCGCCGCGACCGGGGCGGCGATCGCTCCCGCCCAGGCCGCCCCGGCGCCCGCGACGGTGGATCCGTCCGCCTTCCGCCTGACCGCCGACTACACGTCCTTCACCGCACGGGTCGAGGCGCTGCTGGAGCAGGCCGGTCGGGCGAGCGTCAGCGAGGTGATGGACCACGCCAACCACGAGCGCACTCCCGCCACGGTGATCGACACGCAGGTCCACGGGTTCCGCTTCGCCACGAGCGACGAGAACGACCCCGATGCCTTCCCGCAGGGGATCGCCACGAGCCGCGACGCGGTGGGCACCGCGGGGAACGGTCGCTACGACGGGCGCCAGGTGATCGCCGTCAGCTTCTACAACAAGTCCCCGAAGTCCAGCCGCATCAACCTCATCGACTGGGACGCGGACCATCCCGACGCCTATCGGCGGATCCTGCTCGTCGAGCCGACCGGGACCGCGGAGGAGCCCAGCTTCCGCGACGTGGAGATCCACGCCGGCGGGATCGCCTGGTACGGGGACCTGCTCTACGTCGCGGACTCCGCGGCGAAGCCCGGCGGGATGCGGGTGTTCGACATGAGCAGGATCCTCACCACCGACACCGGCGGCACGAAGGACCAGATCGGTCGCGTGGGCGGGACCTTCTACGCGCACAACTACGCCTACGCCCTGCCGCAGGTCGGGACGATCTCCTCGGAGGTGGACGCGGGCACCGCGCCGCTCGTGTGGTCGACGATCTCGCTGGACCGCGTGACCCGGTCGATCGTCATGACCGAGTACCGCTGCGAGGACTGCGACGACTACCCCACGGGCACCACCCGTGCCGTTCGCTTCGGCTTCCAGCAGGGCGGCCCCACCTTCGCCCGGTCCACGACCGCGAGCGAGGCGCTCGAGGTGCCGCTGCACAACCTCAACGGCGTCGGCTCCCACAACGGGCGCTGGTGGTTCAACAGCTCCCGCCGGAAGACCCTCTCCCACTGGCCCGGCGAGGGAGCGCTCACCACCTATCCCTGGGTCTCCTGGGGACAGTCGCTGAGCTACTGGGAGGACGCGGACGGCCCCGACCTCCTGTGGTCCCTCACCGAGGGCGAGGGGTTCCGTGCGGTGTTCGCCGTGGAGCAGAGCGGCTACAGCTGACCTTCCGCGGAGCTCACGCCTGCTGCGCGAGCGCGAGCGGCAGCACGGGCCCGGAGCCCGCACGGCGCAGCAGGCGCGCCGCGACCGCCATGGTCCAGCGGGTGTCGATCACGTCGTCGACCAGCAGGACCGGTGCGCCGTCGAGCTGCTCGAGCCGGGCCTGCAGCTGCTCGCCCACGGTGAAGCGCTCCCACAGGTCCGCGACGCGGAAGGCGCTGTTCCCGCCGCCCCGCAGCGGGCCGGCGCCCGCGGCGAAATCGAGGGCGCCGAGGTCCTCGAGCCGGCCGATCCCTGCGATCCCCGCGGCGAGCGAGCCCACCAGCCGGGGCCGCGTGCTCGAGGGGACGGCGACGACCGCCGCGGGCCGCTGCGCCCAGTCCCAGTCCTTCAGCACCTCGACGATCCGGGAGCCGATCCGCTCGGGCACGACGTCGTCCACGGGGCGGCCGTCCTCGTCCGTGCGCAGGAGCTCCCGCAGCGGGACCGCCCAGCCGAGGTCGGACATGCGGGCGATGACCCGCCCCTCCGCGGCGCGCTCGCCCTCCGGGATGCGTCCCTTGGGGGCGCCCGCCCCCAGCAGACGGTCCAGGCCCGAGGGCCAGCTCGCCCGCGGCTCGACCGGCACCCCGACCCGGTCGAGCAGGGCCGCGACGCGCGCATCGGCGCCCTCGGCACCCTCGGAGCCGTCGGCACCGGAGGCCGGGGCGTCGGGGGTGGGGAACCACGGCCCGGCGCATACGTCGCAGCGGCCGCAGGGCTCTGCGGTCGCGTCGTCGAGCTGCCGGGCGAGGAACACCATCCGGCACTGCTCGGGGCCGCCCGCGAGGCGCTCGTACTCGAGCATGGCCTGCTGCTCCTCCCGGCGCGCGCGGGCCACGGTCGCGTAGCGCTCGGCGTCGTAGTGCCAGGGTGCCCCGGTCGCGATCCAGCCGCCCTTGACGTTCTGCACCGCGCCGTCGACGGCGAGCACCTTGAGCAGCAGCTCGAGCGCGCTGCGGCGCACGTCCACCCGCGCCTCGAGCGCCGGGGTGCTCAGCGGCGCCCCGGACTCCGCGAGGGCGGTGAGCACCTGCGAGGCGCTCTCCTGCGAGGGCATCGAGGAGGTCGCGAAGTACTCCCAGATCGCGCGGTCCTCCCGGCCTGGCAACAGGAGCACGTCCGCCCGGTCGGTCGCGCGCCCCGCGCGGCCCACCTGCTGGTAGTAGGCGACGGGGGAGGAGGGCGCCCCGAGATGGATCACGAAGCCGAGGTCCGGCTTGTCGAAGCCCATCCCCAGCGCGCTCGTCGCGGCGAGCGCCTTGACCTCGTTGTCCTTGAGCGCCTGCTCGAGCTCGGCCCGCTCCTCGGGGTCGGTGCGCCCGGTGTAGGCGCGCACGCGCCGCCCCGGCCGGTCCAGCAGGGAGGCGAGATCCTCCGCGGCGGAGACGGTCAGCGCGTAGATGATCCCGGAGCCCTCGAAGGAGTCCAGGTGGCGCACCAGGTAGTCCAGCCGCTGACGGTCGTCCTCCAGGCTCAGCGAGCCGAGCCGCAGCGACTCGCGGGTGAGGGAGCCGCGCAGGGTGAGCACCTCCGCGCCCGTCTCGCCGGTGCCGAGCTGCTCGGCGACGTCGGCGACCACGCGGGAGTTCGCGGTGGCGGTCGTGGCGAGGACGGGCACGTGCCCGCCGAGCTCGGTGACGAGATCCCGCAACCGGCGGTAGTCGGGCCGGAAGTCGTGCCCCCAGTCGGAGATGCAGTGGGCCTCGTCGATCACGAGCAGCCCGCAGCGGTCCACCAGGCGCGGCAGCTGCTCCTCGCGGAAGCGCGGGTTGACCAGGCGCTCGGGGGAGACCAGCAGGACGTCGATCGCGTCGGCCGCGAGGCCCTCCTCGATGTCACGCCACTCGGTGGGGTTCGCGGAGCTGATCGCCTCGGCGCGCACCCCGGCGCGGCGGGCCGCGGCGACCTGGTCCCGCATGAGCGCGATGAGCGGGGAGATGATCAGCGCCGGACCGGCCCCCCGGTGGCGCTGCAGCAGCGCGGCGAGGAAGTAGACGGCGGACTTCCCCCAGCCGGTGCGCTGGACGACGAGCACCCGCCGGTGCTCCGCGACGAGCGCCTCGATCGCCTCGAACTGCCCCTCATGGAACCGGGCGTCCTCCCGGCCGGTGAGCGCCCTCAGCCCCGCGAGGGCCTCCTCGTGCAGAGCGTCATGGTCATCGCGGACGGCGGGGGAGGACGGTGCAGACATGCCCCCAGTGTGCCGGTCCTCCCCGACGTGCGGCGGCGGCAGGACCCCTCGGTGGACGCCGGCGGTGTGGGGAGGAACGGCTGTTCACCGGCGCGGGCGGCCGTCCGTCGGCCGGGACGGTCCTCTCAGATGTCGTAGCCGGGGCCCGCGTCCCGCTCGGTCTCCTCGCGCGTGCGCTCGGCCTCCTCGTCCTCCGCGGCCTGGCGGCGCATCCGCTCGACGGTGGACTCGTCGTCGTGCATCGGGTCCTCCTTCGAGGCCAGCGCCCGGCGCATGCGCCGCTCGTGCAGCTGCGCCTCCCGGATCGCGGGGTTGTCGGAGAGCGGCTCCTCGTCCTTCGGGTCGTGCGAGTGGTAGTCCACATGGGGATCGACGGACATGTCCTCCACCTTCGGCATCGGGCGGTCCCGCGCGTCGCTGCGCAGGCTGGACGGTGAGTCTAGTCGGCGGGCGCCGCGTAGGGTCGTGATCATGCCGAAGCGCTCCCGCCGCCCCACCTCCCGGTCCTCTGCGTCCTCCTCGTATTCCGACATCGACGGCTCCGCCCTCGTGGAGTCCCTGCTGGGCGGCTGGCGCGCGCTCGCCCGCCTCGACGTGGACGGCTTCGCGCTGCTGCGCTCGCGCGGGGTCACCCGCCGTGCGAACAGCATCGTGCCGATCGACCCGCCCGCGGAGCCCGCCGCTCTCGCCGCCGCCGTCGAGCGGCTCGAGGGCCTCGCCGAGGCCGCCGGGCAGACCCCCACCTTCCGCCTGTTCACGGCTCCGCGCCTCGAGCACGGCCCGCTGTGGGAGCTGCTCCTGGCCCGCGGCTACGTCCCCGAGGGGCACACGCTCGTCCAGCAGCGCGAGCTCCCAGCCGCCGGGACCGCGCCGCACCCCGGCGCCCGGATCCTCGTGGGCGCCCCGGACGAGGACTGGCTCGCCGCCTCCTGGCGCCTCTCCCCGCGGCCCGAGGAGGGCGCCCGGGAGACCACGCGCGACCTCATGGCCGGCACGCCCGCCGTCTACGTCTCCCTGCCCTCGGCCGATGGCGCGGCGGACGCCGCCGTCGGCCGCGCCGCCCTCGTCACCCAGGGCCGACGCACCGTCGCGGTGCTCGACGCGATCGCCGTGGACCCCGCCCACCGCCGCCACGGGCTGGGCCGCGCCGTCGTCGGCTCCCTGCTCGCGCTCGCGGCCGTCCAGGGCGCCGGCCACGCCCTGCTCGAGGTCGAGGAGCGCAACGCCGCCGCCCGCGCCCTCTACCGGGGCGCCTGTTTCCACGCGGGCGGCGAGTACCACTACCTCCGCCGCGCCTGAACGGCGACCGTCCGGCTGCGCGGGCGTCGCGGCCTAGACTGTCCCCATGCCTTCGATCGGACGAGACGACGTCGCACGCCTCGCCGACCTCGCACGGATCCAGCTCACCGATGAGGAGGTCGACCGCCTGTCCGGCGAGTTCGACGCCATCATGGACGCTGTCGCCTCCGTGTCCGAGGTCGCCACGGCCGACGTCCCCGCAACCAGCCACCCCATCCCCATGACGAACGTGTACCGCGAGGACGTCGTCACGGACACCCTCACGCAGGAGCAGGCCCTCGCCGCCGCGCCCCAGGCGGAGGACGGCCGTTTCGCCGTGCCGCAGATCCTGGGGGAGGAGTGACCATGACCAGCACCGACATCCTGCGCACCTCCGCGGCCTCGCAGGCCGCCGCGCTCGCCGCCGGGGAGATCTCCTCCGCCGAGCTCACCGCCGCCCACCTGGACCGCATCGACGCCGTGGACGGCGACCTGCACGCCTTCCTCCACGTGAGCCGCGACGAGGCCCTGACCACCGCCCGTGACGTCGACACCCGCCGTGCCGCGGGGGAGGAGCTGCACCCGCTCGCGGGCGTGCCCGTCGCCGTCAAGGACGTCGTCGTCACCGAGGGCATCCCCACCACGGCCGCCTCGAAGATCCTCGAGGGCTGGGTCCCGCCGTACGACGCGACCCTCGTCGAGAAGCTCCGCGCCGCCGGCCTGCCGATCCTCGGCAAGACCAACATGGACGAGTTCGCCATGGGCTCCTCCACGGAGAACAGCGCCTTCGGCCTGACCCGCAACCCGTGGGACCGCGAGCGGATCCCGGGAGGCTCGGGCGGCGGCAGCGCCGCGGCGGTGGGCGCCTTCGAGGCCCCGCTCGCGATCGGCACGGACACGGGCGGCTCGATCCGCCAGCCCGCCTCCGTCACCGGCACCGTGGGCGTCAAGCCCACCTACGGCTCCGTCTCCCGCTACGGCCTCATCGCCATGGCGAGCTCCCTGGACCAGGCCGGCCCCGTCACCCGCACGGTGGCCGACGCAGCGCTGCTGCACGAGCTCATCGCCGGGCACGACGCCCGCGACTCGACCTCGCTCACCGACCCCGTCGGCGCCTACGCCGCCGCGGCCGGCCGCAAGGACGTCAAGGGCCTGCGGATCGGCGTGATCGAGCAGCTCGAGGGCGAGGCCTTCGCCCCCGAGGTCAGCGCCCGCTTCACCGAGTCGCTCAGCCTGCTCGAGCAGGCCGGCGCGGAGATCGTGCGCGTCTCCTGCCCGAACTTCGGCTACACGCTCGGCGCTTATTACCTGATCATGCCGTCGGAGGCGTCTTCGAACCTCGCGAAGTTCGACGGCATGCGCTTCGGCCTGCGGGTGGTCCCGGAGGAGAGCCCGACGGCCGAGTCCGTCATGAAGGCGACCCGCGGCCAGGGCTTCGGCGACGAGGTCAAGCGACGCATCCTGCTGGGCACCTACGCGCTCTCCGCGGGCTACTACGACGCCTACTACGGCAGCGCCCAGAAGGTCCGCACGCTCGTGCAGCGGGACTTCGCGTCCGCCTTCGAGAAGGTCGACGTGCTCGCCTCGCCCACCGCGCCCACGGTCGCCTTCCGCCTCGGCGAGAAGGTCGACGACCCGCTGGCGATGTACGCCAACGACATCGCCACGATCCCGGCGAACCTCGCGGGCGTCCCCGGCATCTCGCTGCCCAGCGGCCTCGCCGAGGACGGCCTGCCCGCCGGCATCCAGTTCCTCGCCCCCGCCCGCGGGGACGAGCGTCTCTACCAGGTGGGCGGCGCTCTCGAGGCGCTGCTCGAGGACTCCTGGGGCGGTCCGCTGCTGGACCGGGCCCCCGATCTCGCCGGAGGTGCGGACCGATGACCACCACCACGACCGAGCTGGTCGACTACGACGACGCGACGGACCGCTACGACCCGGTGCTCGGCATCGAGGTCCACGTGGAGCTCGGCACCGCCACCAAGATGTTCGACGGTGCGCCGAACATCTTCGCCGCGGAGCCCAACACGGCGATCACCCCGGTCTCCCTCGGGCTGCCCGGCTCGCTGCCGGTCGTCAACGGCACGGCCGTCGAGTACGCGATCCGGATCGGCCTCGCGCTGAACTGCTCGATCGCGGAGACCTGCCGCTTCGCCCGGAAGCAGTACTTCTACCCGGACCTCACGAAGAACTTCCAGACCTCGCAGTACGACGAGCCCATCGCCTTCGACGGCTGGGTCGACGTCGAGCTGGAGGACGGGGAGATCGTGCGCGTCGAGATCGAGCGCGCGCACATGGAGGAGGACGCCGGCAAGAACACCCACGTGGGCGGCGCGACCGGTCGCATCCAGGGCGCCACGCACTCCCTCGTCGACTACAACCGTGCCGGCGTGCCGCTCGTCGAGATCGTCACGCGTCCCATCGAGGGCACCGGCAAGCGGGCCCCCGAGGTCGCCGCCGCCTACGTGCGCACCCTGCGGGACATCTTCCGGACCCTCGACGTCTCCGAGGCCCGCATGGAGCGCGGCAACGTGCGTGCGGACGTCAACGTCTCCCTGCGGCCCACGCCCGAGTCCCCGCTCGGCACCCGCACCGAGACCAAGAACGTCAACTCGTTCCGGGCGATCGACCGCACCGTGCACTTCGAGATCTCCCGCCAGGCGGGCATCCTCGACGCGGGCGGCACGGTCATCCAGGAGACCCGGCACTTCCACGAGGACACCGGCTCGACCTCCTCGGGCCGCGTGAAGTCCGACGCCGAGGACTACCGCTACTTCCCGGAGCCGGACCTCGTCCCCGTCGCGCCGAGCCGCGAGTGGGTCGAGGAGATCCGCAACGCGCTGCCGGAGCTGCCGGCCGCGCGCCGTCGCCGCCTGCTCGGCGAGTGGGGCTTCAGCGACCTCGAGATGCGGGACGTGCAGAACGCCGGCGCGCTCGACCTCATCGAGCAGACCGTCGCCGCGGGCGCCTCCGCGCAGTCCGCCCGCAAGTGGTGGATGGGCGAGCTGGCCCGGGTGGCCCGCGAGCAGGAGGTCGAGCTCGAGGAGCTCACCGTCACCCCGGCGCAGATCGCGGAGCTGCAGGGCCTCGTCGACGGCAAGAAGATCAACGACAAGATCGCCCGGAAGGTCCTCGGCTCCGTGCTCGAGGGCGAGGGCGACCCGGCCGCGATCGTGGAGGCCGAGGGCCTCGCCGTCGTCTCCGACGACTCGGTGCTCACGGCCGCCGTCGACCAGGCCATCGCGGACAACCCCGACGTGGTCGCGAAGATCCAGGGCGGCAAGGTCCAGGCGATCGGCGCGCTGATCGGCCCGATCATGAAGGCCACCCGCGGTCAGGCCGACGCCGGCCGCGTGCGCGAGATCATCATGGAGAAGCTCGGCGTGCAGGGCTGAGAGCCCGCTACCGCGCACCGGAGCGCCGCACCCATGAGCGGTGCGGCGCTCCGTCGTCCCCGGGGTGACGCGGACGGACCAGCTCGCCGCCGCGCCCGAGCCGATCGGCTCACCCGGCGCGGACGGCTCGTCGACATCCTCGAGGAGAACCTCCTGCACCCGGGGTTGGCGTCGACCGTGCGCGAGGCGATCGACGGTCTGGTGGGCGACGACCCGCCGTGACCATTCGGTGCAGCAGCACCGGAACAGCGCTCTGTCCAGGTCTTATGTCCGATCCTCAGGGATCGTGGGACATGTCATGCGCCAGGCGGGGCAGAGTTGCGCGCGTCGACGGTTGCATATTTAGGGTAGCCAACCCTTAGTCGCGCCGGGCTCCGTGCCCGCCTCACCCGGAGGTCCCGCCCATGGCCGTCCTCGCCACCGCTCCCGCCCCGTCGACCGCCGCCCGCCGGCAGACCGCGACCGTCGTCGACCCGCCGCAGAGCCCCACCGGACCGGCACCCTCCGGGCTGCTCACCGCCCGCACCTCCGAGGACTACGCGGCGCTCCTGCACCGCACCGTGGACCGCCTCGCTGACCGCTTCGCGAGCGTCGACGCCCCGAGCGCCGGCCCGGACCTCGAGCGCCTCCGCCACCTCGTCGGCGCCGCCGACCTCGACGGCCCCGGCGTCGGATCGGGCGCCGCCCTCGCCGAGGCGGACTCCCTCTATGCGCGCAACGCCGTGTGGTTCCACCACCCCGCCTATCTCGCCCACCTCAACTGCCCCGTCGCCGTGCCCGCCGTCGCCGCGGAGGCGATGCTCGGCGCGATCAACACCTCGGTGGACACCTACGACCAGTCCCTCGTCGGCACCCTCATGGAGCAGCGGCTCGTGGCCTGGACCGCGGAACGGATCGGGTTCACCGGCGGCGACGGCGTCTTCACCTCCGGCGGCACCCAGTCCAACCTGCAGGCGCTCTTCCTCGCCCGCACCCGCGCCGAGCGCACGAGCGGCGAGCCCCGCTCCTCCCTGCTGCCCCGGCTGCGGGTGCTCAGCACCGACGCCGCCCACTTCTCCGTCTCCCGCTCCGCCGCGCTGCTGGGCCTGGACGAGGACGCCGTGCGCACGGTCGCCACGGATGCCGACGGGCGCATGGACCCCCGCGCCCTGCGCACCCTCCTCGCCCACCTCCACGCCGCCGGGGACACGGTCATGGCCGTCGTCGCGACCGCCGGCACCACCGACCGCGGTCTCGTGGACCCGATCGCCCCGATCGCCGAGGTCACGAGTGCCGCCGGCGTGTGGCTCCACGTCGATGCGGCCTACGGGGGCGGGCTCCTCGTCTCCCCGCGCCGCCGGCATCTCCTGGACGGCATCGAGCACGCGGACTCCGTGACCGTGGACTACCACAAGACCTGGTTCCAGCCCGTCTCCTCGAGCGCGCTCGTGGTCCGCGACCCCGCGGACCTCGCCGCCGCCGCCCACCATGCCGATTACCTCAACCCCGCCGCCGAGGCCGCCTCCGAGGACGCCGAGCCCAACCAGGTGGACCGCTCCCTGCAGACCACCCGCCGCTTCGACGCGCTCAAGCTCTGGACCACGCTGCGGGCGCTCGGCCCCGAGCACATCGGGAGCATGGTCGACGCGATCTGCGACCTCGCGATCGCCGTGCGCGCGCACCTCGAGGAGGACCCGGACCTCCACGTGCAGGGCACCACGGACCTCAGCACCGTGATCCTCCGCTTCCAGCCGCCCGGCGTGCCCGACGCCGTGGCCGACGACCTGCAGGCGCGGATCCGCCGCGACCTGTTCCGCTCGGGCCGCGCGATGGTCGCCCGCACCACGATCGACGGTGTGCCCTGCCTCAAGCTCACGCTCCTGAACCCCGAGACGACCGTGGCCGACGTCGCCGCCGTGCTCGAGCACGTCCGTGCGACCGGCGAGCAGCTGCTCGCGGGGACGGAGGCGACGCGATGAGCACGGGCACCACGAGTCCCCACGTCCACGACCTCATCGGCATCGGCATCGGACCCTTCGGCCTGGGCCTCGCCGCCCTCGCCGATCCCCTGGAGGACGTCGACGCGGTGTTCCTCGACCAGGCCGCCGGCTTCTCCTGGCACCCCGGCCTGCTCATCGAGGGGACCACCCTGCAGGTGCCCTTCCTCGCCGATCTCGTGACGATGGCGGACCCCACCTCCCGCTACTCGTTCCTCAACTTCCTCAAGGCGACCGGCAGGCTCTACCCCTTCTACATCCGGGAGTCGTTCTACCCGCTGCGCGCCGAGTACGACGCCTACTGCCGCTGGGTCGCCGAGCAGCTGGACTCGCTGCGCTGGCGGCGCCGCGCGGTCGAGGTGGTCGAGGAGGGCGAGCACCTGCTCGTCACCGTCGAGGTGCTCGGCGAGGACGGCCGTGCCCGGGGCCTGGAGCACCTGCGCACCCGGCACCTCGCCCTCGCGCTCGGCACCGCCCCGCACCTGCCCGGGCCGCTCGCCGCCCTCGCCGAGCAGTCGGCCGACGGCGCGCCCGTGCTTCACAGCGCCGGGTACCTCGACCGCCGCGAGGAGCTGCTGTCCCGCGACTCGGTGACCGTCGTCGGCAGCGGGCAGTCCGCCGCGGAGGTCTACCGCGACCTGCTCGAGGCGAGCGAGGGGCGCGGCACCCGCGTGGACTGGGTGACCCGCTCCCCGCGGTTCTTCCCCATGGAGTACACGAAGCTCACCCTCGAGATGACCTCCCCGGAGTACACCGATCTGCACCGCTCCCTGCCCGGGGAGGTGCGGGACCGGCTCTCCCGCGAGCAGCGCCAGCTGCACAAGGGGATCAGCGCCCCGCTCATCGACGAGATCCACGAGCTGCTCTACCGGCTCTCCGCAGGGGGCGCCGAGGTGCCGAGCACCCTGCGCGCCGGCACCGCTGTCACCGCGGCCCGCCGCGAGGGCGAGCAGATCGTCCTGGACCTCGAGCACGAGCTCACCGGGACCGGCCGCACCCACCGCACCGGCGCCGTCGTCGCCGCGACCGGCTACGCGCCGCGCGAGCCGCAGCTGCTGGACGCCCTGGGGGAGCGGGTGCTGCGTGACGAGCACGGCCACCCCGCGCCCCGCCGCGACTACACCCTCGACGCCGACGGCCGCCTCCACGTGCTCGGCACCGAGGAGCACACCCACGGCGTCACCGCCCCGGACCTCGGCTTCGGCGCCTGGCGCGCCTCCGTGGTGCTCGCGGCGATCACCGGCCGCGAGCCGTACCCGATCGAGCGCCGCATCGCCTTCCAGAGCTTCGGGCCGGAGGGTGAGCGCTGATGACCGCCCTCCCCTCCACCCACCCACGCCACCCAGGAACCGCCATGGACCTCACGACACGTCCCCTCGACCTCAGCTTCCGCCCGCTCGACCCGGCCGCGGACGCGACCCTCCTGCACCGCTGGCTGAGCATGCCCAGCGCCCGCTTCTGGATGATGACCGAGCACACGCCCGCGCAGGTGCGCACCTACCTCGACCAGATCGCCTGCTCCGCGCACGAGCAGGGGTGGATCGGCATGCGCGGTGGCGAGCCCCTCGTCTACGTCGAGACCTACGACCCCGCGCTGCTGCTCCCCGCCGGGGTGCTCGAGCCGGAGCCCGGGGACCTCGGCATGCACCTGCTCGTCGCCCCGCCGGAGGGCGAGCCCGAGCACGGGCTCACCACGGCCGTCATGGGCGCCGTGGTGCGCTGGTGCCTGCACGGGCGCGGCGCCGCGCGGATCGTCGTCGAGCCCGACGAGCGCAACACGGCGGTGCTCGCGAAGAACGCCGCCGCCGGCTTCCGGGTGCTGCGCACGGTGGAGCTCGGCAGCGGCGCGGAGGCGAAGCGCGCGGCGCTCAGCGTCTGCACGCGCGCCGATCATGCCGCCTCCCTCCTCGGCGAGGGAGCGGACCCGCTCGCGCACCTCGGGGCGGAGGTGGGGGAGCGGGTGCACCGCCAGCTGCTCGCCAAGGCCATCGCCGAGTTCAGCCATGAGCGCATGCTCACCCCGGAGCCGGACGGGAGCGCCGAGGGGGCCTACCGGATCACCGCCCGCGACGGCGCCGTGCGCTGGACCTTCACCGCCCGAGAGCTGCCGCTCGAGCACTGGCTCGTGGACCCGGTCTCGATCCGGCGCCACGAGGACGGCGAGGAGACGCGGCTGGACGTGCTGGACCTCGTCCTCGACCTCCAGGAGCAGCTCGGGCTGCCCGAGGAGCTCGCCTCCACCTACCTCGAGGAGCTCTCCTCGACCTTCGCCGCCCGCTGCGCGACGCTCACCGAGGCCCTCGGGGGCGGCCGCCCCACGAGCGCCGAGCTGCTCTCGGCGGGCCTTGAGGAGATCGAGGCGGCGATGACCGAGGGGCACCCCGGCTTCGTCGCGACCAACGGACGGATCGGCTACGGCCTCGCCGACTACCGCACCTACGCCCCCGAGCAGGGACGCCGCACCCGCCTGCAGTGGGTCGCCCTGCGCCGCGAGCTCGGCCACCTCGCCCTCGGCGAGGGACTGGACGAGCAGTCCCACCTCGACGCCGCCCTCTCGCCGGAGGAGCGGGAGGTGTTCGCCGCGCGCCTGCGCTCCCGGGGCCTGGACCCGGTGGGCTACCACTACCTCCCCCTGCATCCCTGGCAGGCCGATCACCGCCTCGCGATCACCTTCGCCGCCGACGTCGCCCGCGGGGACCTCGTACCGCTCGGGGAGGGCGGGGCGGAGCTCCAGCCCCAGCAGTCCCTGCGCACCTTCCTGGACCGCACGCGCCCCGGCGCCCCGTACGTGAAGACGGCGCTCGCGATCCAGAACATGGGCTTCCTGCGCGGGCTGTCCCCGGCGTACATGCGGGACACCCCCGCGATCAACGACTGGCTCGCCCGCCTCGTCGCCGAGGACGCGGAGTTCGCCCGCTGCGGCGTGACCGTGCTGCGGGAGCGCGCCGCGATCGGCTACATGGGGGACGCCTACCACCGCACAGCGAGCAGCAACCCGCACCGCAAGATGCTCGCCGCGCTCTGGCGGGAGAGCCCGCTGCCGCTGCTGGAGGACGGTGAGCGCGCCTTCACCATGGCCGCACTGCTGCACCGCGACCACGAGGGCCGCTCCTACGCGGGCGCCCTGATCCTCGCCTCCGGCCTCACCCCGGCCGACTGGGTCACGGGCTACCTGCGCGCCTACCTGCGGCCGCTCGCGCACCTGCTGCTCGCCCACGACACGGTCGTCATGCCGCACGGGGAGAACATCATCCTGCGCGTGCGCGACCAGCAGGTGGTCGGCGCCTTCCTCAAGGACATCGGCGAGGAGATGGCCGTGCTGGGGGAGCGGGAGCTGCCCCGGGACGTCGAGCGGATCCGCGCCCTCGTGGGCGGGGAGGAGAAGGCGCTGTCGATCTTCACCGACGTGTTCGACGGCGTGCTGCGCCACCTCTCCGGGATCCTCGACGCCGACGGCCTGCTGGGCGCGGAGGAGTTCTGGGGGCTCGTCGGCCAGGTGCTCGACGAGTACGAGGCGGATCATCCGGACCTCGCCCGAGGCATCGGCGGGGACGTGGACCTGCGCGCCGGGAGCTTCGCCCACTCGTGCCTGAACCGGCTCCAGCTGCGCAACACGCTGCAGATGGTCGACCTCGGCGACCAGGCCTCGTCGCTGCTCTATGCGGGGCGCATGGAGAACCCCGTCGCGAGGCGGGGTGCGGTGATCGCCTGAGGCCGCAGGGTGACGGCACGCGGCGACCGCGATCAGTCCCCGGCGTCCGGGCCGGCCTCCGGGTCCGCCTCCAGCAGCGCCGCGGCCGCGGCGGGCGTGCCGTCCTCGTCGAGCGGAAGGTAGGAGACCACGTGCAGGTCAGGAGCGTCCTGCGGGACGATGTTGACCTGCTCGAAGACGAGCCGGCCCACGCGAGGATGCTCGAAGACACGGCGCCGGGAGCTGAAGCGCTCGACCTCGTGCGCATCCCAGGCACCGCTGAACTCGGGGCTGACCGCGCGCAGATGGCTCACCAGGCGCACGTGCTGCGGCCCGCTGCTGCGACCGCTCGCCTCCGCCCGGTACTCCGCGAGGAACTGCCGGCTGGTCCGGTCCCAGTCCGGCAGCATCGAGCGCACCCAGTCGTCGGTGAAGATGAACTGGAGCAGGTTCCGCTGGGCGGGGTCCGCGTCCCGCACCGCCGGGAAGAGCCCCTCGTACGCGCGGTTCCATGCGGCCACGTCCCAGTGCGTGGTCAGCGCGAACGACGGCGCGGGGTCGAGGGCGTCCAGCAGGTGCTGCACGTGCGAGGGCACCGGGGCGGGCTCGGCGAGATCGGGCCGCGGCGGCGGCGTGAAGCCGGCGAGTCCGAGCACGTAGTCGTGCTCCGCCTCGGTGAGTCGCAGATTCACCGCCACGGCATCGATGACCTGTCGTGACGGGTTGATGTCCCGCCCCTGCTCGAGCCAGGTGTACCAGGTGACCGAGACCCCGGAGAGGAAGGCGATCTCCTCCCGGCGCAGGCCCGTGGTCCGGCCGCGACCCACGGGCGGCAGGTCGTAGTCGGACCGCTCCACCTCGTTGCGCCGTCGGCGCAGGAAGGTGCCGAGCTCGGTGCGTGCGCCGGTGTCCATGCCGCGAAAACTATCAGTTCCACCACTAGTAGCAGCCGTGTCTTGGTGCCCGGTCGCTCCAGGTGGCCTAATGGACCCCATGCCTCAGCTCCGCTCCCGCACCTCGACCCACGGCCGCAACATGGCCGGCGCCCGCGCCCTGTGGCGCGCCACCGGCATGGAGACCTCCGACTTCGGCAAGCCGATCATCGCGATCGCGAACTCGTACACCCAGTTCGTGCCCGGCCACGTCCACCTCAAGAACCTCGGCGACCTCGTCGCCGGCGCGATCAAGGAGGCGGGCGGCACCGCCCGGGAGTTCAACACCATCGCCGTGGACGACGGCATCGCCATGGGTCACGGCGGCATGCTCTACTCCCTGCCCTCCCGCGATGTCATCGCCGACAGCGTGGAGTACATGGTCAACGCGCACTGCGCCGACGCGCTCGTGTGCATCTCCAACTGCGACAAGATCACCCCGGGGATGCTCATGGCCGCGATGCGGCTGAACATCCCGGTCGTCTTCGTCTCCGGCGGCCCGATGGAGTCCGGCAAGCCCGTCGAGGGCGTCGTCGACCACCGTCTCGACCTCGTCGACGCGATCTCGCTCTCCGCGGACGAGACGATCACCGACGTCCAGCTCGCCGAGATCGAGGAGAACGCCTGCCCCACCTGCGGCTCCTGCTCCGGCATGTTCACCGCGAACTCCATGAACTGCCTCACCGAGGCGCTGGGCCTGTCGCTCCCCGGCAACGGCACCACCCTCGCCACCCACGCCTTCCGCAAGGAGCTGTTCCTCCGCGCGGGTCGCACGATCATGGACCTGTGCCGCCGCTACTACGGCGAGGACGACGACTCCGTGCTCCCGCGCAACATCGCGACCAAGGCCGCGTTCTCCAACGCCATGAGCCTGGACGTCGCGATGGGCGGCTCCACCAACACCGTGCTGCACATCCTCGCCGCCGCGATCGAGGGCGAGGTCGACTTCGGCCTCGAGGACATCGACCGCCTCTCCCGCTCCGTGCCGTGCCTCGCGAAGGTCGCCCCGAACAGCCAGAAGTACCACATCGAGGACGTCCACCGGGCGGGCGGCATCCCCGCGATCCTCGGCGAGCTGAGCCGCGCGGGCCTGCTCGACCACTCCGTGCACTCCGTGCACTCGCCGGACCTCGACACCTGGCTCGGCGACTGGGACATCCGCTCGGGGAGCACCACCGCGGAGGCCGAGGCCTTCTTCCACGCCGCCCCCGGCCGCGTGCGCACCACGCAGGCGTTCTCGCAGTCCGCCGTCTGGGAGGACCTCGACCGCGACGGCGAGTCCGGCGCGATCCGCGCGGTCGCCCACGCCTACACGAAGGACGGCGGGCTCTGCGTCCTCAAGGGGAACCTCGCCACCGAGGGCGCCGTCATCAAGACGGCCGGCATCACCGAGGACCTCTTCCACTTCGAGGGCACCGCCGTCGTCTGCGACTCGCAGGAGGAGGCCGTCCAGAAGATCCTCGACAAGACCGTCAAGGAGGGGGACATCGTCGTCATCCGCTACGAAGGCCCCCAGGGCGGCCCGGGCATGCAGGAGATGCTCTACCCGACCTCCTTCCTCAAGGGCCGCGGCCTCGGCAAGGCCTGCGCGCTCATCACCGACGGCCGCTTCTCCGGCGGCACGAGCGGCGTCTCCATCGGCCACATCTCCCCCGAGGCGGCCGAGGGCGGGCTGATCGGCCTCGTCGAGGACGGCGACCGGATCGTGCTCGACGTGGACAAGCGCCTGCTCGAGCTGCAGGTCCCGGACGAGGAGATCGAGCGTCGCCGCACCGCGAAGGGGGCACTGCCGTGGCGCCCCGAGCACCGCGAGCGTCAGGTCTCCCAGGCCCTGAAGGTCTACGCGCACCTCGTGCGCTCGGCGACCTACGGCGCGACCCGCCGCCCGCTGGACTGATCCGCGAACACACCGGATGCCGAGAACGGCCGTCGACCCTGTACGGGGCAGGCGGCCGTTTTCCGTGATCAGGCGTCTCCGCAGGTGAGATATGCCTGAATCTCCTTCTTCAGCTCATTCGATGGAGTCTGCTTCTCCCATTCCTCCCGCGGAATCACCGCAAGCTCCACGATGTCGTCGTCTTCGACCTCGCTGTAGGTGGAGCACGCCGCTCCCGCGATCCATGCGGCGTCGAGACCGGGATCGCCGTTGTACGTGCTGGTGATGCTGAAGGCGCCGGAGGCATCGATGACGTTGACACGATCGTCCTCGGAGAACTCCATGAGGGCGACGTCGAGCGGCCGTCCCGCAAGGTCGTCGAGATCGACCTTGTCGCGAGGACCAGCCGTACAAGAGACCGTGAGGACGAGAATCGCTGCGAGGACAACGGCGAGGTGCACGCGTCGCATCACACCCCGCAGTGGATTCTGGTGGGGTTCGGGCTGAAGGCGTATAGCCATCCACTCGTCGTGCTGGACACGACCCGGCCGTCCATACGGGTGTCCTTCTTGACCTTGTAGCGGTATCCGGTGCCCACCGCGGCCGCGCGGTACTCGGAACCCGCGGACATCTTGGGTGACGTGCAGCTGGTGGTCATCGTGGCAGTCTTCCCAGCCGATATTCCGAGTTGGCCGGAGACGAACTTCTGAGTGGCGCCCAGTGAGGTGGACACTGTCACAGTGGCAGACTTTCCACTGGTGATCGAGCACGTGGAGCCGGACGTGGAGACTTCGCAACTGCCGACGATCTGGGACATGTTCGTCCAATTGATGCTCAGGGTGGACTTGTTGACGACGGAGTACGTCGTGCAATAGAGGTCCGCCTGCGGTGAGAGCTCGTCAGGGTCTACAGCCTGCGCCGTCGATTCCTCCCTCCGGCACGGCGATCCGCTGGGCCGGCAGACCAGTCGATCAGACGCTGCGAGGACTCCCGCTCACGCCCCGAGTGCGGCCTCGTAGCGCTCGAGCGCGATCTCGGCGACGAGCTCGTGGTCGCCGAGGGGCGCGGCGACGACGTCGGCCCCGGCGCCGGAGACCAGGTCATGGAAGTGACCGGGGGCGAGCACGTAGCTCGCGACGACGACCCGGCCGCCCTTCGGCAGCCCCTCGCGCGCCGCGGCCACGGCAGCTGGGACCGACGGCGTCGCCGCATACGCGAACCCGACGGTGGCCTCTCGGCCGAGCCTCGCTGAGAGCAGGCGCGCCATCTCCTCGACCTGCGCGACCCCCTCGGGATCCCGCGTGCCGGACCCGGCCATCACGACGGCGTCGCCGTCGCGCAGACCTGCCTCGTCGAGACGCTGCGCCATCACCTCGGCGAGCCGAGGGTCGGGGCCGAGCGGTCCGGCGGCCGTCGCGGCGCGCCCCGCGACCGCCCCGCCGATGTCGTCCTTCACGTGATAGCCGACGGAGAGCAGCAGCGGCACGACCACGGCCTGCACCGTCTCCGCCTCTCGGGTGCGCATCTCGGCGAGCTCCGCATGGGCGGCGACCACGGCCCGGACGTCGGGGGCCTGCACGTCCACGAACGCCTCACGCACGGGACCCGGGGCCTGTGCGGCGATCCGGGTCAGCAGGGCGCGCAGCACGTCGCGGCCCTCCCGGGAGCGCGTGCCGTGGGAGCAGCCGATCAGCACCGGCGCCGTGCCGGGAGCGGCGGGGGCCGGGAGACCGTCGGCGGTCAGGCCTTCGGCGATCTCCGCACCCTCCGCGAGGGCCTCGCGCCCCGCGCCGTGCGCCGGGACGTCGGCCGCGGCGGCGAGTTCCTCCGGGTGCAGGAAGCCGTCCGCGGCGGTGCGCCCCACCACGATCACCGCGGGATGCCCGATGCCGGCGTCCGCGACGACCTGCTCGATGTCGGCGAGGGTGCCGCGCACCGTCCGCTGGGTCGGGAGGGTCGCCTCTTGCACCACGGCGACCGGTGTCGCGGGGGAGATGCCGTTCAGCAGCGCCTGGGCGACGAGCCGCGGCAGCCACCCGACGCCCATCATCAGCACGGTCGTGGTGCCGGGATCGGCGAGGGCCGCGAGGTCCGCGGGGCCGAGGTCGCCGTGGGCGTTGACGATGTGCACGGCGACGGCGGTGCCCCGCTGGGTGACGGGCACGTCGCCGGCGGCGGGGCCGGCCAGGGCCGAGGTCACGCCCGGCACGACCATCACGTCGATCCCGGCGGCGCGGCAGGCGAGGACCTCCTCGCCGCCGCGGCCCAGAACGAACGGATCCCCGCCCTTGAGGCGCACCACGCGGCGCCCGTCCTGTGCGAGCCGCACGAGCAGCGCCCCGATCGCCTCCTGGGAGAGGGGGTGCGCGCCGGGCCGCTTGCCGACGTCGATCACCTCGACGTCGTCCGCGAGCTCATCGAGCAGGGAGCGCGGGCCGAGCCGGTCGGCGACCACCACGTCGGCCTGGCGCAGCAGCGTCAGGCCACGCACCGTGATCAGGTCCCACGCGCCGGGGCCGCCGCCCACGAGGGCGACAGTCCCGGGCTCGAGGCGGGCCTCGACCAGGCGGGCCTCGACCTGTGGGCCCTCAGCAGGGCGGGACGCGGGCTGCCCGCTCACGCCTCGTCGTCCTGCGACCCCGTGCCCGGGCGCGGGGCGGTGGCGACGTGCACCTGACCGTCGCGGACCTCGACGTCGAACACCCGGATCGGCTTCTTCGCACCGCCGCCGGCATCGATGACGGCCCCCGTCGAGAGGTCCCAGGTCTGCTTGTACATGGGGGAGGACAGGGTGGGGACGAGCCTCTCCGCGTCCTCGCCCTCGGCCGTGAGCCGGTGGGTGCCGACCAGGCCGCGGGAGAGGACGTTCGATCCCGAGTAGGGGTCGTGCTGCTGGACGGCGTGCACGCTGCCGTCGTCCAGCAGGAACACCGCGATCTGGGTGCCGTCCGGCAGCAGCGCGGCCGAGCCCCGCTCCGGGGTCAGGGCCTCGAGCGGGCAGATCGCCACGAGGGAGTCGGCGGGGGCGGTCATCACTGGTCCTCCTGCGAGAGTTGGGCGGCGCCCGCGAGGGCGTGCTCCTTCGCCGCGAGCGGCGTCGGGAAGGTGTCGGCCGGATCGTCCTCGGAGCGCGCCGGGCGGATCTGCTCGCGCTCGATCACGTAGCGCAGGCTCTTGTCGTGCAGGTCCGGGGCGTTGATGAACGACACGAACTTGGCGCGGCGCTCCGGGTCGTTGACCGCCTCGGCCCACTCGTCGACGTACGAGTCGGCGTGGCGCTGCATCGCGGCCTCGAGCTCCTCGCCGATGCCGAGGGAGTCCTCGACGACCACGCGTCGCAGCTCGGCGATGCCGCCCGGGTACTCCTCGACCCAGCGGGCGGTCCGCTGGAGCTTGTCCGCCTCGCGGATGTAGAGGATCAGGAAGCGGTCGATGCAGCGCTGCAGCGTCTCGTCGTCGAGATCCTCGACGAGCAGCTGGGCGTGCGCGGGCTGGGCGCCTCCGTTGCCGCCGACGTACAGGTTCCAGCCGCGGTGCGTCGCGATCACGCCGACGTCCTTCGCCTGGGCCTCGGCGCATTCGCGGGCGCAGCCGGAGACGCCGATCTTCAGCTTGTGCGGGGAGCGCAGGCCGCGGTAGCGGGCTTCGAGGCGGGCGGCCATCGCGGTCGAGTCTCCGACGCCGAAGCGGCACCAGTTCGTGCCGAGGCACGACTTCACCATGCGCAGCGACTTGCCGTAGGCGTGGCCGGACTGGAACCCGGCTGCGACGAGGCGCTCCCAGATCTCGGGCAGCTGCTCGAGGCGCGCCCCGAACATGCCGATCCGCTGGGCGCCGTTGACCTTCACGTACAGGCCGTAGTCCTTCGCGACCTGCGCGAAGACGAGCAGCTTCTCCGGGGTGACCTCGCCGGCGGGCATCGCGGGGATGACCGAGTATGTGCCGTCCTTCTGAATGTTCGCCATGACGTGGTCGTTCGTGTCCTGGAGCGAGCCGAGCTGGCGGCCGACGGGGTTGTGCCGCTTGCCCGCGAGCGCGCCGAGCGAGGACAGGATCGAGGCGACCGTCGGGCGGCACACCGCGCAGCCGCGCCCCGCCCCGGTGCCGTGCGCGGCGACGACCTCGGTGAACGTCTCCTGGCCGCCCTCCTCGACGAGCTTGTACAGCTCGGCGCGGGAGTGGTCGAAGTGCTCGCACAGGGCGCGGGAGACCTCGATGCCGCTCTTCGCGAGCTCCTGGTTCAGGATCTTCGTGAGGGTGGGGACGCACGAGCCGCAGACGGTGCCGGCGGTCGTGCACTCCTTGATCGCGCCGACGGTGTGGCAGCCCTGCTCGTTGACCGAGTGGCGCACGGCACCCGCGGCGATGTTGTTGCACGAGCAGACGACGGCGTCGTCCGGCAGCTCGGCGCCCGCGAGCGCGTCGCCGCCGCCCTCGGGGGCGATCACGGCCGACGGGTCCGCCCCGAGGGCGCGCCCGGTCAGCGGCCGCAGCTGCGAGTACAGGGAGATGTCGCCGACGAACACGCCGCCGAGCAGCGTCGTCGCGTCGTCGCTCAGGACGAGCTTGCGGTACTGGCGGTGCACGGGGTCGACGAAGGACACCTCGAGCGCGTCCGGGGTCATCGCGTTGACGTCGCCGAAGGCCGCCGCGTCGACGCCGACGCCCTTGAGCTTCGTGCCGCCCTCGCCGCGGCTATGGGTGCGGGTGCCGCCGAGGAAGCGGTCCACGACGACGTCGGCCATGTCGTTGCCGGGGGCGATGAGTCCCGCGCACACGCCCTCGAACGAGGCGCACTCGCCGATCGCCCAGATGTCCGGGTCGGAGGTCTGGCAGCTCTCGCCGACCACGATCCCGCCCCGCTCGCCGACCGCCAGGCCCGCCTCGCGCCCGATCCGGTCGCGGGGGCGGATTCCGGTCGAGAAGACGACGACGTCCGCGGGCAGCTCGCTGCCGTCGGTCAGCTCGGCGGTGCCGATCGCGCCGTCCGCGGCGGGGCGGAACGCGGTCGCGCCGACGCCGGTGCGCACGTCGATGCCCTTGTCCTGGATCAGCAGGCGCAGCATCTCGCCGCCGCCGTCGTCGAGCTGGACGGCCATGAGGCGGTCCGCGAACTCGACCACGGTCGAGTGGGCGCCGAGGCCCTGCAGCGCGGCCGCGGCCTCGAGGCCGAGCACGCCGCCGCCGACGACGACGCCGCGGACCTCGCGGCCCAGCGTCTCGCCGCGCTCGGCGACCCAGGCGGCGAGGGACTCGACATCCGCGACCGTGCGGTAGCTGAACGAGCCGGGCAGGTCCTTGCCCTCGGCGCGCGGCGCCCAGGCCCAGGAGCCGGTCGCGAGCACGAGCCGGTCGTACTCGTGGACGGTGCCGGAGGCGCAGGTGACGGTGTGCGCGGAGCGGTCCAGGGACTCGGCCTTGTCGCCGGTGACGAGCGTGATGCGGGGGTCGTCCCACACGCCGGTCTCGAGGGACAGGAGGTCCTCGTGGTGATGATCGAACCAGTCCGACAGGTGCACGCGGTCGTACGGCCGCTGCGGCTCCTCGCCGATCACGGTGAGGGACCAGTCGCCGTCCGGGTCCTCGGCGCGCAGCCGCGCTGCGAGGCGGTGGCCGGTCATGCCGCCGCCGAGGACGAGGAGGCGGGTGCCGTCCAGCGGTGAGCGCGCACGGACGGGGACGAGGGGCGAGGGAGCGGGGACGGTCATGATGACGTTCTCCTGGCGGGTCGGCGAGGTGCTGCCGCCATTGTGGACTCCCCCCGGGGCCGCACCGCAGGACTTCCGGCCCTGTTCTCCGTGAACGCTCGCCCGTCGGACCGGTCGGTCCGACGGGCGAGCGGCTCAGGCGCGCAGCTCGGCCCCGACCATGCCCGCGGCGAGCGTGGTGCCGCTCTGCGGGTCGATCACGATGAACGAGCCGCCTTCGCGGCTCGCGCCGTAGGGCTCGAGGGGGAGGGGCTGGGCGAAGGCCAGCTCGACCCGGACGAGGTCGTTGAGCTCGCCCTGCTCCGCGGGCACCCGCTCGAGTGCCGCGATGTCGAGCTTCTCGAGGAGCGCGGTGACGCGCGCCTGGACGGTGCTGGTGCCGTGCTTGACGAGCACCCGGGCCCCCGGGACGAGCGGCTTCTCCGCGAGCCAGCAGAGCACCGCGGTCGTGGACTCCGCCGTGACGGGCAGGTCGCCCCCGGCGATGAGGTCACCGCGCGAGGCGTCGAGATCGTCGGCCAGGCGCAGGGTCACGGCGATGCCGGCCTCCGCGCGGTCCACGGACTCGGGACCGCGGTCGATGCCGACAACCCGCGTCCTCCGGCCGGAGCCCGCCACGCCCACCTCGTCGCCCACGGCGATCGAGCCGGAGGTGATGAGGCCCGCGTAGCCGCGGTAGTCCACGTGCGCGGGGTCCACGGCGCCCTGCTGGGGGCGGATCACGAGCTGCACGGGCAGGCGGAAGGGCCCCTCGCGCAGGTCCTGGCCGCCCGGGAAGGACTCGAGCAGGTCCAGGAGGGTGGGCCCCGTGTACCAGGGCGTCTTCTCCGACGGGGTCACGACGTTGTCGCCGTGCAGCGCGGAGACGGGCACCACGCGCAGGTCGGCGATCGAGAGGGTCCTCGCGATCTCCTCGAGCTGGGAGACGACCTCCTCGTGCACCTGCTGGGGGTTCTCGACGAGGTCGATCTTGTTCAGGGCGACGACCAGGTGGGGGACACGCAGCAGGCCCGCGATCGCGAGGTGCCGGCGCGTCTGCTCGACGACGCCGTTGCGGGCGTCGACGAGGACCGTGACGACGTCCGCCGTGGAGGCGCCGGTGACGGTGTTGCGCGTGTACTGCACGTGGCCGGGGGTGTCGGCGAGCACGTAGGAGCGGGTCGCCGTCGCGAAGTAGCGGTAGGCGACGTCGATCGTGATGCCCTGCTCGCGCTCGGCGCGGAGGCCGTCGGTGAGCAGCGCGAGATCGGCGAGCTCGCCCTTCCAGCCGCGCTGACGGCTCGCCGCCTCGACGGAGGCGAGCTGGTCCGCGAGGACGGACTTCGTGTCGTGCAGGAGCCGGCCGATCAGGGTCGACTTGCCGTCGTCCACGCTGCCGGCGGTCGCGATGCGCAGGAGGGTGGGGCCGGAGCCGCCCTCGGCGGATCCCGTGGGATCCAGGAGCAGTGATGCGGTGCTCATCAGAAGTAGCCCTCCTTCTTGCGGTCCTCCATGGCGGCCTCGGAGATGCGGTCGTCCGCGCGGGTCGCGCCGCGCTCCGAGACGGTGGTCGCCGCGACCTCGGCGAGGACGGCCTCGACGTCCCGGGCCTCGGAGGGGACGGCGCCGGTGCAGGACACGTCGCCGACGGTGCGGTAGCGCACGGTGCGCACGGAGGTGGCCTCGCCCTCGCGCAGCGGCACGATCTCGCCGGGGGAGAGGAGCATGCCGTCGCGCTCGACGACCTCGCGCTCGTGCGCGTAGTACAGGGACGGCAGCTCGATGCCCTCGCGGGCGATGTACCGCCACACGTCGAGCTCGGTCCAGTTCGACAGCGGGAAGACGCGCACGTGCTCCCCGGGGCGGTGGCGCGTGTTGTAGAGGTGCCACAGCTCGGGACGCTGGTTCTTGGGGTCCCAGTGCCCGAAGGAGTTGCGCAGGCTCACCACGCGCTCCTTGGCGCGGGCCTTGTCCTCGTCGCGCCGGCCGCCGCCGAACACCGCGTCGTGGCGGCCGTCCTCGATGCCGTCGAGGAGGGGGAGGGTCTGGAGCGGGTTGCGGGTGCCGTCGGCCCGCTCCTCGAGCCGGCCGTCGTCAAGGTAGTCCTGGACCCGCGCGACCTTGAGCTCGACCCCGAGGCGCTCGACCGTGCGGTCGCGGAACTCGAGGACCTCCGGGAAGTTGTGGCCGGTGTCGACGTGGAGCACGGGGAAGGGCACGGGCGCCGGCCAGAAGGCCTTCACCGCGAGGTGGAGCATGACCACCGAGTCCTTGCCGCCGGAGAAGAGCATGACGGGGCGCTCGAGCTCCGCGACCACCTCACGGATGATGTGGATGCCCTCGCTCTCGAGGGCGTCGAGCAGGGAGGTCGGCGCGCCGAGCTCCTGCGGGGGGCGGGCGACGGTGGTCATCGGTCCTCCTCGGCGGTGTTCACGGTGATCAGCTGCAGGGGCACGGCCGCGATCGGGGCGCCCTGGGCGTCCTGCTCGGTGCCGGTGCCGCCCTCGGACGGGTGCAGCCCGCACTCGGTCTTCTCCTTGCCGGCCCAGCGGCCCGCACGGGGGTCCTCGCCGGGAGCGACGGCGCGCGTGCAGGGCAGGCAGCCGATGCTCGGGTAGCCCTGGTGCAGCAGCGGGTTCTCGGGCAGGCCGTGCTCGGAGGAGTACGCCATGAGCCGGTCGTAGCTCCAGGTCACGAGGGGGTTGATCTTCACCAGCCCGAAGCCCTCGTCCCAGGTGACGACCGGGGTCGCGGCGCGGGTGGGTCCCTCCTCGCGGCGCACGCCGGTCACCCAGGCGTCGTAGCCGGAGAGCACACGCTTCAGCGGGGCGACCTTGCGCATGCCGCAGCACGCGCCCGGGTCGCGGTCGTGCAGCCGGGGGCCGTGCTCGGCGTCCTGCTCCGCCACCGTGTGCTCGGGGAGCACGTCCACGATCGTCACGTCGAGCTCCTGCTCGACCCGGTCGCGGGTCGCGAGCGTCTCGGGGAAGTGGTAGCCGGTGTCGAGGAAGAGCACGTCGACGCCCGGGCGGTGCGCGGCGACGACCTGGGGGAGGACGGCGTCGGCCATCGAGCACGCGACCGCGAGGGAGGGGCCGAACTGCTCGGCGGCCCAGGCGGAGACGGCGCTCGCGAGCTCCTCGGGGCCCAGCTCCTTCTCGAGCTCGGCGAAGCGCGCGGAGGCCTCCTCGGCGATCGCGCGGAGCCGCGCGGTGCGCTGCTCGGGGGACTCGCCCGCGGTGTCGGCGGCGGTGGAAGGTCGGTTCTCGGTCATCGCAGCTCCTCGTCCTCGGCGCGGTGCGTCCACGCGGCGAAGGTCTCCCCGCTGTCGCGACCTGCGACGTAACGGCGCACGACCCTCTCCACGTACTCGCCCAGCTCGGTCGCCGCGACCTTGTGCTGCCGCAGCGTGCGTCCCAGCTGCGGCACCTCGAGGTCGTGGCGTCCCAGCGATCCTCCCAGATGGACCTGGAACCCGGGGACCTGCTCGCCCTCGTCGGTCGTGATGATCTGTCCCTTGAGACCGATGTCCGCGGTCTGGATGCGGGCGCACGAGTTCGGGCAGCCGTTCACGTGCATGCTGATCGGCGCCTCGAGCTGGTCCTCGACGTCGGCGAGGCGGGTCTCGAGCTCGTCGATCGTGCGCTCGGCGGTGTCCTTCGTGTCGACGATCGCGAGCTTGCAGAACTCGAGGCCGGTGCAGGCCATGGAGGAGCGGCGGAGGGCGCCGGGCCGGGTGCGCAGGCCGAGCCCCTCGAGGCCGGCGACGGCGTCCTCGACGCGCTCCGCGGGGACGCCGAGCACGACGAGCTTCTGGAAGGCCGTCAGCCGCACACCCTCCGCGCCGACCTCCTCGACGAGGTCCGCGAGGCGGGTGAGCAGATCCCCGCCGATGCGGCCGACGGTGGGCGCGGCGCCGATGTAGGAGCGGCCGTCCTTCTGGGGGTGCACGCCGACGTGGTCGCCGGGGCCGGTCGCGGGGGCCGGTGCGGGGCCGTCCGCGAGGGCGTAGCCGAGGTACTCGGTCTCGAGGACCTCGCGGAAGCGCTCGGTGCCCCAGTCGGCGAGGAGGAACTTCAGGCGGGCCTTGTTGCGCAGGCGCCGGAAGCCGTAGTCGCGGAAGATCCGGATGACGCCGTGCCAGACGTCCGCCGCCTGCTCCTCCGTGACGAAGGCGCCCAGGCGCTCCGCGAGGCGCGGCGTGGTGGACAGCGCGCCGCCCACCCAGAGGTCGTAGCCGGGGCCCAGCTCGGGGTGCACGACGCCCACGAGGGACACGTCGTTGATCTCGTGCGCGACGTCGAGGCTCGGGTGGCCGGTGATCGCGGTCTTGAACTTGCGGGGGAGGTTCGCGAGCTCGGGGTCGCCGATGAAGCGACGCTTGATCTCCGCGATCACCGGGGTCGGGTCGATGATCTCGTCGGCCGCGATGCCCGCGACCGGGCTGCCGAGGAAGCCGCGCGGGGTGTCGCCGCAGGCGGTCGTGGTCTCGAGGCCGACGGTGTCCAGGCGTCGCCAGATCTCCGGGACGTCCTCGATGCCGATCCAGTGGTACTGGACGTTCTGGCGGTCGGTGATGTCCGCGGTGCCGCGGGCGAAGTCGGTCGCGATCGAGCCGAGCACGCGCAGCGCGCGCGGGGGCAGCAGGGCGCCGTCGCTGCGCACGCGCAGCATGAAGTAGCGGTCCTCGAGCTCGTGCGGCTCGAGCTGGGCGGTGCGGCCGCCGTCGATGCCGGGCTTGCGCTGGGTGTAGAGGCCCCACCAGCGGAACCGGCCGTGGAGGTCGTCGCCGTCGATCGAGTCGAAGCCCTCGCGGGCGTAGGTCTCCTCGATGCGCCGGCGCACGTCGAGCCCGTTGCCGGCGGCCTTGACCTCCTCGTTGGAGTTCAGGGGCGTGGGGCCGTCGACCTTCCACTGCCCCTGGGGCTTCCCGGAGCGCGAGGGCCGCACGCGCGCGGGCGCGGCGGCGGGGGCGCTCGGGGCCGGGGTGCGCAGGTCGGTGTCAGGGCTGTCCATACGATCCATAGTGACGCGTTATGCGGCCTCGAACAAATGCTTGGGTCGAAATGTGTCGCCGCATGGCCGGCCCCCGAGGTGCCGCCCGCTCGGCGTCCCGCGCAGGTCCGCATCCTGGACGGCCCCGGCGGAGGGCGGCGTCGTGCGGGCTATGGTGTGCCCATGCAGAAGATCCTTCTCGTAGTCATCGAGCGCGGCTGACGCCCGTTCGTCCCTACGAGACGTCCTCCGCGCCCCTCCAGAGCCCCAGGCCGAGGGGCTTTTTCGTGTTCAGCGTGATCCGCGGGCACGGACCCGAGAGGGGGAGGGGAACATGGCACGGCCGCCCCTGGTCCCCCGTCCGCGATCCGAAGGAGCAACGATGTCCCCGCAGCAGATGACCGGCGCGCAGGCGCTGGTCGAGTCCCTCGAGCATGCCGGGGCCGAGGTCGTCTTCGGCCTGCCCGGCGGCGCGATCCTCCCCACCTACGATCCGCTCCTGGACGCCAAGAAGCTCCGCCACGTGCTCGTCCGCCACGAGCAGGGCGCGGGTCACGCGGCGAGCGGCTACGCCCATGCGACCGGCAAGGTCGGCGTCTGCCTCGCGACCTCCGGTCCGGGCGCGACGAACCTCATCACCGCGATCGCGGACGCCCAGATGGACTCGATCCCGATGGTCGCGATCACCGGCCAGGTGGGCTCCTCCTTCATCGGGACGGACGCCTTCCAGGAGGCGGACATCGTCGGCATGACGATGCCGGTCACCAAGCACAACTTCCTCGTGAAGGACGCCGCGGACATCCCGCGCACCATCAAGCAGGCCTTCCACATCGCCTCGACCGGCCGCCCGGGCGTCGTCCTCGTCGACGTCACGAAGGACGCCCAGCAGGCGACCGCTCCGTTCGTGTGGCCCGAGGACCTCGACCTCCCCGGCTACCACCCCGAGGCCCGGCCCCACCTCAAGCAGATCCGCGAGGCGGCCTCGCTGCTGCTCTCCGCGAAGAGGCCCGTCTTCCTGCTCGGCGGCGGCGTGCTGCGCGGGAACGCCTCCGCCGAGGTGCGCGAGCTCGTGGACCTCTCGGGCGCCCCGTTCGTCACGACGCTCATGGGCCGCGGCGCGCTCCCGGACTCCCACCCGCAGCAGCTCGGCATGCCGGGCATGCACGGCACCGTCGCCGCGGTCTCGGCGCTCCAGCGGGCGGACCTCATCATCGCGATCGGCGCCCGCTTCGACGACCGCGTGACCGGTCGCCTGGACTCCTTCGCCCCGGACGCGACGATCGTCCATGCGGACATCGACCCCGCGGAGATCTCCAAGAACCGCACCGCCGACGTCCCGATCGTCGGGCAGGCCGGGGAGGTCGCGACCGCCCTCACCGCGGAGCTGCGCACCCGTCTCGACGCCGCGGAGCAGGACCCGCGCGACTACGCCGCGTGGTGGCAGATGCTCGACACGCTGCGCAGCTCCTACCCGCTGGGGTGGACCGAGACGGCCGACGGCTTCACGGCGCCGCAGAAGGTCATCTCCCGGATCGGCGCGATCAGCGGCCCGGACTCGGTGTTCGTCGCGGGCGTCGGCCAGCACCAGATGTGGTCGAGCCAGTTCATCTCCTACGAGAACCCGCGCAGCTGGATCAACTCCGGCGGCCTCGGCACGATGGGCTACTCGGTCCCCGCGGCGATGGGCGCCAAGGTGGGTCGCCCGGACGTCCCGGTGTGGGCGATCGACGGCGACGGCTGCTTCCAGATGACGAACCAGGAGCTCGCGACCTGTGTCATCAACGACATCCCGATCAAGGTCGCGGTCATCAACAACTCGAGCCTCGGCATGGTGCGCCAGTGGCAGAACCTGTTCTACGACCAGCGCTACTCGAACACCGAGCTCAACACCGGTCACGGCTCGCGCCGCATCCCCGACTTCGTGAAGCTCGCCGACGCGTACGGCGCCGCGGGGCTGCGCTGCGAGCGGGACGAGGACATCGACGCGACCATCGAGGCGGCGATGGCGATCAACGACCGCCCGGTGGTCGTGGACTTCACCGTGAGCGCCGACGCGATGGTGTGGCCGATGGTCCCCGCCGGCGTCTCCAACGACGAGATCCAGATCGCCCAGGGCATGAGCCCCGAGTGGGAGAGGGACATCTGAGCATGAACTCCACCGATTCCGTGATGCGACCGAACACCCAGACCCTGTCCGTCCTCGTCGAGAACAAGCCCGGCGTGCTCACCCGCGTCTCGGCGCTGTTCGCGCGCCGCGGCTACAACATCGCCTCGCTCGCGGTGGGTCCCACCGAGCACCCGGAGATCTCCCGGATCACCGTGGTCGTCGACGTGGACCAGCACCCCCTCGAGCAGATCACCAAGCAGCTCAACAAGCTGGTCAACGTGCTCAAGATCGTCCAGCTCGACCCCCGCCAGACGATCCAGCGCGAACTCATCCTCATCAAGGTGGGCGCGGACAACGCCTCGCGCACCTCGGTCCTCGAGGTGGTCCAGATGTTCCGTGCGAAGGTGGTCGACGCGGCCACCGACGCCGTGACCATCGAGGCCACGGGCACCCAGGACAAGCTCGACGCCCTGCTGGGGATGCTCGAGCCCTTCGGGATCCGCGAGATCGTGAAGTCCGGCGAGGTCGCGATCGGCCGCGGCGGTCGCGCGATCACCGACCGCAGTCTCCTCGGCTGATCCGCGAGGGTCACGGGCTGAGACGGCCTCTCACAACGTAAGACGGACGGCGATAGGATCGACCTGTCGCCGGCGCCGAGGGTGCGAACCCCGCCCCGGCGCGGACACAACCACACACAAAGGAGCACATCGTGGCGGAGATCTTCTACGACGACAACGCAGACCTCTCGATCATCCAGGGCAAGAAGGTCGGCGTCATCGGCTTCGGCTCGCAGGGCCACGCCCACGCGCTGAACCTCCGCGACAGCGGCGTCGAGGTCCGCGTCGGCCTGCGCGAGGGCTCGAAGTCGGCCGCGAAGGCGCAGGAGGAGGGCCTCACCACGGGGTCCGTCGCCGAGGTCGCCGAGTGGGCGGATCTCATCATGATCCTCACCCCGGACCAGGACCAGCGGAAGGTCTTCTCCGAGTCGATCCAGCCGCACCTCACCGAGGGCAAGGCGCTCGCCTTCGCGCACGGCTTCAACATCCGCTTCGGCTACATCGAGGTCCCCGCGGGCGTCGACGTGCTGCTCATCGCCCCCAAGGCCCCCGGCCACACGGTGCGCCGCGAGTTCGTCGCGGGCCGCGGCATCCCGGACATCGTCGCCGTCGAGCAGGACGCGACCGGCTCCGCCTGGGACCTCGCGCTCGCCTACGCCAAGGGCATCGGCGGCACCCGCGCCGGCGTCATCAGGACCACCTTCACCGAGGAGACCGAGACCGACCTCTTCGGCGAGCAGGCCGTCCTCTGCGGCGGCATGAGCCACCTCGTGCAGGCGGGCTTCGAGACCCTCTCCGAGGCCGGCTACCAGCCCGAGATCGCCTACTTCGAGGTCCTCCACGAGCTCAAGCTCATCGTCGACCTCATGTGGGAGGGCGGCATCGCCAAGCAGCGCTGGTCGATCTCCGACACCGCCGAGTTCGGCGACTACGTCTCCGGCCCGCGCGTCGTCACCGACGAGACCAAGGCGAACATGAAGGCGATCCTCGCCGACATCCAGTCCGGCGCCTTCGCGAAGCGCTTCATCGACGACCAGGACAACGGTGCGACCGAGTTCCAGGAGCTGCGCGCGAAGGAGGCGACGCACCCGATCGAGACCGTCGGCCGCGACCTGCGCAAGATGTTCTCGTGGTCCACCACGAGCGTCGACGCGGACTACACCGAGGGCAGCGCCGCGCGCTGATCCCGAGGCATCCCCTCACGGCGGGGCGGGCATCCGATCGCAGGATCGGGCGCCCGCCCCGTCCGTCGTCCGGGGCTGTCCACGGCTCCTCGGGAGACCTTCTCGGATCGTGATCATGGCGACCGCATGGCGGACAGCGGATTACGCTGTGCTCATACGCGTCGCCCCGAGGATGAGTGCGACGATCGCCGTCTGTACCGGAGGAGATTCCGTGACGAGTCCTGTCGTCCTCATCGCCGAAGAGCTGTCGCCCGCCACCGTCGAGGTGCTCGGCCCCGACGTGGAGGTCCGCCACGTCGACGGCGCCGACCGCGCCGCCCTGCTCGCCGCCGTCGTCGACGCCGACGCCCTCCTGGTGCGCTCCGCGACCCAGGTCGACGCCGAGGTCTTCGCCGCCGCGCCGAACCTCAAGGTCGTCGCCCGTGCGGGCGTGGGCCTGGACAACGTGGACGTCCCCGCCGCGACCGTCGCCGGCGCGATGGTCATCAACGCGCCGACCTCGAACATCACCTCCGCCGCGGAGCTCGCGGTGGCCCTCGTCCTCGCCTCGCTGCGCAACCTCGCGCGGGCCGACGCCTCCGTCAAGGCCGGGAAGTGGGAGCGCAAGCAGCTGACCGGTGTCGAGCTGCTGGGCAAGACCGTCGGCGTCGTCGGCTTCGGCCGGATCGGCCAGCTCGTCGCCGAGCGCCTCGCTCCCTTCGGCGTCCAGCTGCTCGCCTACGACCCCTACGTGAGCCACGCCCGCGCGGCCGAGCTCGGCGCGCGCGTCGTCGAGCTCGACGAGATCATGCGCGAGAGCGACGTCATCACCGTCCACATGCCCAAGACCCCGGAGACCACGGGCCTCCTGGGCGCTGAGCAGTTCGCGATCGCGAAGTCGAACCTCCACGTCGTCAACGCCGCCCGCGGCGGGCTCATCGACGAGGAGGCGCTGTACACCGCGCTGACCACCGGCCAGATCGCCGGCGCCGCGCTGGACGTCTACAGCTCCGAGCCGCCGGCGAAGAGCGAGACCGCCGCGAAGCTCCTCGAGCTCGAGAACATCACCCTCACGCCCCACCTCGGCGCCTCCACCGCCGAGGCCCAGGAGAAGGCCGGCGTCGCCGTCGCCCGCTCCGTGCGCCTCGCCCTCGCCGGTGAGCTCGTGCCGGACGCGGTCAACGTCGCGGGCGGCGCCCTCGACGACCTCGTGCGGCCCGGCGTCGCCCTCGCCGACCGCCTGGGCCAGCTGTTCACCGCGCTGGCCGCCGAGGCCCCCGAGGTGCTCGAGATCGTGGTGCGCGGCGAGATCGCGACCCACGACGTCACCGCCCTCAAGCTCTCGGCGCTGCGCGGCATGTTCCGCGGCACGGTCACGGAGCAGGTCTCCTACGTCAACGCCCCCGTCATGGCCGAGGAGCGCGGCATCTCCGTGAAGCTCGAGACGGAGGAGGAGAGCGAGCGCTTCCGCAACGTCGTGGCGCTGCGCGGCACCCTCCGCGACGGCTCCGTCGTCTCCGTCGCCGGCACGCTCAGCGGCGCCCGCCAGGAGCACAAGCTCGTGGAGATCGGCGGCCACGAGCTCGAGGTCCCGCTCTCCGACCACCTCCTGGTCATCCGCTACGTCGACGGCCCCGGCATGATCGGCCAGTACGGCGCGCGGCTCGGCGCCGCGGGCGTGAACATCGCCGGCATGCAGGTCTCCCGCGCCGGCACCACCCAGGGCTCCGAGGCGCTCGTCGTCCTCGACCTCGACGAGGCCGCCCCGCGCGAGCTCGCCGAGGAGATCGGCCGCGAGATCGGTGCGCACTCCGTGCACGCCGCCGACCTCGTCTACTGATCCCCGCCCTCCACTCCCGACCGACACCTCTCCAGGAGCAGCAGATGAACGACTCGACCCTCCGCCTCGCCGTCATCGAGGGCGACGGGATCGGCCAGGAGGTCGTGCCCCAGGGCCTGCGCGTGC
The DNA here is from genome assembly GCF_039526185.1 of Brachybacterium rhamnosum. Classification (NCBI taxonomy): domain Bacteria; kingdom Bacillati; phylum Actinomycetota; class Actinomycetes; order Micrococcales; family Dermabacteraceae; genus Brachybacterium; species Brachybacterium rhamnosum. The sequence continues at coordinate 596,170 of NZ_BAAAIS010000003.1, read as the reverse complement.
TCCGCGCGGCCCTCGAGCCGGCGGGCGTCACCGTCGAGACGACGCCCTTCGACCTCGGCGCGGGCCGCTGGCACCGCACCGGGGAGACCCTGACCGACGAGGACATGAGCCGCCTCGCCGAGCACGACGCGATCCTGCTCGGCGCGGTGGGCGACCCGCAGGTCCCCTCGGGCGTGCTCGAGCGCGGGTTGCTGCTCAAGCTCCGCTTCGGCTTCGACCACTTCGTGAACCTGCGGCCCACCCGCCTCGTGCCCGGCGTCTCCACGCCGCTCGCGGAGCCCGGCGAGGTCGACTTCCTCGTGGTCCGCGAGGGCACCGAGGGCCCGTACGTCGGCAACGGCGGATCGATGCGCACGGGCACCCCGCTCGAGGTCGCGACCGAGGTGTCCCTGAACACCGCCGTCGGCGTCGAGCGCGTGGTCCGCTACGCCTTCGAGCAGGCCGCCGCGCGCCGCGGCAAGCTCACCCTCGTGCACAAGCACAACGTGCTCGTCCACGCCGGTCACCTGTGGCGCCGGGTCGTCGACGAGGTCGGCGCGGAGTTCCCGGGCGTGAGCGTGGACTACGCCCACGTCGACGCCATGATGATCTACCTGGTCCAGGATCCCGCGCGCTTCGACGTCATCGTCACCGACAACCTCTTCGGCGACATCGTCACGGACCTCGCGGGCGCGATCGGCGGCGGCATCGGCCTCGCCGCGAGCGGCAACATCAACCCCACGGGCGCCTTCCCCTCGATGTTCGAGCCGGTGCACGGCTCCGCCCCGGACATCGCCGGCAAGGACCTCGCCGATCCCACGGCGACCGTGCTCTCGGTGGCCCTGCTGCTGGACCACCTCGGCCACGCGGGTCCCGCCCAGAAGGTCCGCGACGCCGTCGAGGCCGATCTCGCCGAGCGCGCCTCCCTGGGCGCCCGCGGCACCGTCGCGATCGGCGACGCGCTCGTCGCCGCCGTGACCGAACGCTGACCCCCACCCCCTTCCGTCCCGTCCCGCCCCAGGAGCCTCCGATGAGCGCGCTCACCTTCACCTCGACCACCACCACCCGTCGCGTGGGCGACGACGAGCGCGCCCGCATCCTCGCCGCCCCTGGCTTCGGCCGGCACTTCACGGACTTCATGGCCCGTGCCCGCTGGACCGCCGAGGGCAGCTGGGGCGAGGCCGAGATCCTTCCCTACGGCCCCTTCGAGATCTCCCCGGCCTCCGCCGTGCTCCACTACGGCCAGGAGATCTTCGAGGGGCTCAAGGCCTTCCGCCACGCGGACGGCTCCATCTGGACCTTCCGCCCCGAGCGCAACGCCGAGCGCTTCCAGCACTCCGCGGACCGCCTCGCGCTGCCGCACCTCCCCGTGGAGGACTTCGTGGCCTCGCTGCGCGCGCTCGTCGCGGCCGACGAGCCGTGGGTCCCGCAGCCGGAGGGGGAGACCTCCCTGTACCTGCGCCCCTTCATGTTCGCCAACGAGGAGTTCCTCGGCGTGAACTCCTCCGCGATCGCGGACTACTACCTCATCGCCTCCCCGGCCGGCGCCTACTTCCCGCGCGGCGTGCAGCCGCTCGTGGTGTGGGTGACGGACGAGTACGCGCGGGCGGGCGCCGGCGGCACCGGCGACGCGAAGTGCGGCGGCAACTACGCCTCCTCGCTGCTCGCGAAGAAGCAGGCCGCCGCCCAGGGCGCGGACGAGGTCATGTTCCTGGACTCCGAGTCGCACACCTTCGTCGACGAGCTCTCCGGCATGAACGTCTTCGCGATCACGAAGGACGGCCGGATCCTCACCCCCTCGCTCACCGGGTCGATCCTCGAGGGCGTCACGCGCAACTCGATCCTGCGCCTCGCGGAGGACCGCGGCCTCGAGCCCGTCGAGCAGCGGCTGGACTTCGCCGAGCTCACCTCGCAGATCGCGGCCGGCGAGATCACCGAGATGTTCGCGGCGGGCACCGCCGCGGTGATCACGCCGATCGGGGAGCTGCGCGCCCACGGCGGCTCGTGGACCGTGGCCGACGGCGGCTCCGGCGAGACCACCCTGTCCCTGCGCGAGGAGCTCACCGGGATCCAGTACGGCCGGGTCCCGGACCGTCACGGCTGGCTCACCCGCCTGGTCTGAGGCCCCCATGACGACGACCCCTGCGCTTCCCGAGACCTCGGCGCCCGCGGCGATCCCGGGCTTCCACCTCTACGACACGACGCTGCGCGACGGCTCCCAGCAGGAGGGCCTCACGCTCTCCGTCGCGGACAAGCTCGCCGTGGCGCGCCTGCTCGACGAGCTGGGCGTGACCTACATCGAGGGCGGCTGGCCGGGCGCGGTCCCGCGGGACACCGAGTTCTTCGCCCGCGCCGCCGGCGAGCTCGAGCTGCGGCACGCCCGCCTCGCGGCCTTCGGGGCGACCCGCAAGGCCGGCGTCGCGGTCGCCGACGACCCGCAGGTGCAGGCCCTCGTGGACTCCGGCGCGCCGACGATCACCCTCGTCGCGAAGTCGGACCTGCGCCACGTGACCGGCGCGCTGCGCACCACCGCCGAGGAGAACCTCGCGATGGTCCGGGACACGGTCGAGCACCTGGTGGCGCTCGGGCGCGAGGTGTTCGTGGACGCGGAGCACTTCTTCGACGGCTTCCTCCACGACCCCGCCTACACGACCTCCGTGGTCGCGGCGGCCCACGCAGCCGGGGCCCGCGCCGTGGTGCTGTGCGACACGAACGGCGGCATGGTCCCGCACCAGGTCACCGAGATCGTCGAGGACCTCCGGGCGCGCCTGGACGCGGGGAGCGCCGTCGGCGACGCGCCGGTGCGGCTCGGCGTGCACACGCACAACGACTCCGGCTGCGCGGTCGCCAACGCCCTCACCGCGGTGCGCGCCGGCATCGACCACGTGCAGGGCTGCGTCAACGGCTACGGGGAGCGCACCGGCAACGCCGACCTCGTCACGATGCTCGCTGACCTCCAGCTGAAGATGGGCCTCGAGCTCGTGCCGGAGGCCGCGCTCGAGGACTCCACCCGCATCGCCCACGCGATCGGGGAGATCGTCAACATGCCGGTCTCCCCGCGCAGCCCCTACGTGGGCCAGAGCGCCTTCGCCCACAAGGCGGGCCTGCACGCGAGCGCGATCCGGGTGGACCCGGACCTGTACCAGCACATCGATCCGCGCGAGGTCGGCAACGACATGCGCATGATCATCTCCGACATGGCCGGTCGCGCCTCGATCGAGCTCAAGGGGCGCGAGCTGGGCTTCGACCTCACGGGGGAGAAGAACCTGCTCGCGCGGCTCGCGACCACGGTCAAGCAGCGCGAGGCAGCCGGGTACTCCTACGAGGCGGCCGACGCCTCCTTCGAGCTGCTCCTGCTCGACGAGATGGGGCGCGTGCCGCGGTTCTTCTCGGTCGAGTCCTGGAGGGCGACCTCGCACCTGCTGCGCGACGGCTCCCTCGAGACCGAGGCGACGGTTCGCCTGCTCGCCCGGGCGGACGACCCGAGCTCGCGCTCGGTCACCATCGCCGAGGGCAACGGACCGGTCAACGCCCTGGACACGGCGCTGCGGCGCGGGCTCCTGGAGACCTATCCGCAGATCGACGAGCTCGAGCTGCAGGACTTCAAGGTGCGCATCCTCGACTCCCACCACGGCACCGATGCGACGACCCGGGTGCTCGTGCGCACGGGCGGCGCGGGCCTCGAGTTCCACACGGTGGGCGTGGGCACGAACATCATCGACGCCGCCTGGGAGGCGATCGTGGACGCGTACACCTACGCGTTCCACAAGCTCGGCATCTGAGCTCACCTCCTGCTCGCTCGTGCGGGGCGCCGGCCTGCGGCCCGGGACGTCCGGGAACCCGCCTCCCGGGGCGTGCCGGGCGCTACCCTGGGCGCATGCTGACCTATGTGCTGACCGCGATCGGCGATGATCGCCCCGGCCTCGTGTCCACCCTCGCCGCGGCCGTGGACGACCACGGCGGGAGCTGGGTGGACAGCCAGCTCGCCCTCCTCGCCGGGAAGTTCGCGGGCATCGTCCGCGTGGACCTCCCCGAGGAGCGGGCGGCCGGCTTCCTCGACGCCCTGCCCGGGCTAGCGGCGGGCGTGGGTCTCCAGGTCGAGGCCGCGCCCGCGCACCCGGAGGATGCCGCCGACGGTGCTCCCGCGGGCACGGGCCTCGTGCTCTCCCTGCTGGGCCAGGACCGCACGGGCATGGTGCGTGAGGTGACCGAGGCGCTGCACTCCCAGGGCGCGACCATCGACTCCCTCCGCTCGCTCACGCGCGAGGCGCCCGAGGGCGGAGGCATGCTCTTCGAGGCGGAGGCCGTGGTGCGCCTCCCCGAGGGGGTCGATGAGTCGGAGGTGCGCGAGGCCCTCGAGGCGATCGCCGCCGAGCTCATGGTGGACCTGGACCTCGACGCGACAGCCTGACCCCGGGCGGCGTGTTCACGGAGCCCTCGAGGGCTCCGTGACCGAACCGTGATCGACGGTCTTGCCGGTGACCGGGGTGCTGGTCCGGGAGCGCGGGCGCTCCCAGGCTGAGGTCTCACCCGTCGTCCCGTGAGAGCTGAGTCCCCGTGACCTCGTCGCCGCTCGCCCCGCCCGCCCCTCCCGTCGATCCCGCCCTCGCGGTCGATCCCTCCGCGTCCGTCGACCTCGCCCCACAGGTCGGCGCCGCCCCCACCGCCGGCGCCGCCCCGACTGCCGTCACCCTGCCCGCCGGGGCGGTGCGGGCTCTCGTGCTCGCCACGCTCGGCTTCGGCGTGAGCTCCTGGGCCTGGGCGCTGCTGAGCCCGCTCGGGCCGGTGCTCGTGGAGCGCGGCACGATCACCGACGCCTCCCTCGTGGTGGCCGTGCCCGTGCTCGTCGGCGCGCTCGGCCGGGTCCCGATCGGCGCCCTCACGGACCGGCTCGGCGGCCGGGTCATGTTCACCGCCGTCTCGCTCGCCGCCGTCGTGCCGGTGCTGCTGCTCGGCCTGGTCGGCCAGGACTCGCTCGCCGGTCTCCTCCTCGGCGGGCTGCTGCTCGGCATCGCGGGCACGGCCTTCGCGATCGGCATCCCGTACGTGAACTCGTGGTTCCCGCCCTCGCGGCGCGGGATGGCGACGGGCATCTACGGCGCGAGCATGGGCGGCACGGCGATCGCCGCCTTCACCACCGTGCCGCTCGTGCGGGCCGGGGGAGAGGCGGCGCCCTTCCTCGTGGCCGCCACCGCGCTCGTCGCCTTCGCCGTGGTCGCGGCGACGTCGATGCGCACCGCCCCGACCTGGCGCCCGGCCGTCGGCGATCCCGTGCGGGCGACGGCCGCGGCCCTCCGCCTGGCCGTGACCTGGCAGGCGAGCGCGCTGTACGCGCTGTCCTTCGGCGGGTACGTCGCGTTCTCCGTCTTCCTGCCCACGCTGCTCGTGCGCTGGTACGGCCTCGAGCCGGGGGAGGCGGCGCTGTGCACGGCCGGCTTCGTGGTCATGGCGGTGCTGCTGCGCCCGCTCGGCGGGGTGCTCTCGGACCGCTTCACCGCCGCCCGCACGCTCCTGGTCTCCTACGCGGCGCTGACCGTCGCGGCCGCCGTCCTCGCGCTGCACCCGCCGCTCGCCCCCACGGGCACGCTCGCGCTCCTGCTCGCCGCCGGGGCGCTGGGCCTCGGCGCCGGCGCGGTGTTCGCGCTCGTCGCGCGGGTGGCCCCGGCCGGGGAGATCGGCGCCGTGACGGGCGTGGTCGGTGCCGCGGGCGGGCTCGGCGGGTTCGTCCCGCCGCTGCTCATGGCCGCGACGATGCAGGGCCTCGGCAGCTACGCCCCGGCGCTCGCGCTGCTGCTCCTCGCGGCGGTCGGGGCGATGGTCCTCACCGTGCGCATGAGCCGCCGGTGACTCAGCGGGAGGCCATGTCCCCCACGTGGGTGATCGAGAGCACCGGCTCGCCGGCCTCGTCGGTCGCCTCGAGGTCGAGCTCCGCCTCGATCGCCCAGTCGTGGTTCCCGTCGGGGTCGTCGAGGACCTGGCGGATCCGCCACACCTTCGACTCCTCGGTCATCTGCAGCAGCTGGGGTGAGCGGGCGGGGCCGTCGATGCCGACCTCGTCGTAGGCGTCGTAGTAGGCGTCCATGGCGTCCGCCCAGGCGCGGCGGTCCCAGCCGGCGGCGCCGTCGAGCTGGGCGAGGCGCTCCTCGCGCTCGAAGGCGAAGTGCTCGACCCGCTGCCACATCGCGGCCCGCACCATGGTGCGCAGCACCTTGGTCTGGGCGGAGAGGCCGCGCGGCGAGCTGGGCCGCACCTCCTCCTCGGCGCCGGGGCCGTCCTCGGGGTGGGTGAGCGCCTCCCACTCGTCCAGGAGCGAGGAGTCGATGCCGCGCACGAGCACGCCGAGCCACTCGATCGTGTCCTCGAGCTCCTCGGTGCGCAGGTCCTGGGGGATCGTGCGGCGCATGGCCTGGTAGGCGTCGGAGAGGTACCGCAGCACGATGCCCTCGGAGCGCTGCAGCCCGTAGCGCTGGACGAACTCGCTGAAGGTCTGCCCGGTCTCGTGGATCTCGCGCACCACGGACTTGGGGGAGAGGTCCTCGGCGCGCACCCAGGGCCGGGTGCGGCGGTAGATCTCGAGGGCGGCCTCGAGCTCCTCCGCCATCGGCTTCGGCCAGGTGACCTCGTCCAGCCGCGCCATCCGCTCGGTGTACTCGACGCCGTCGGCCTTGAGCTCGGCGAGCAGCTCGCCCTTGGCGGCGCTCTGCTGGGCGAGCAGGATCTGCCGGGGATCCTCGAGGACGGACTCGATGATCGTGACGGTGTCCATGGCGAGGGTCGGCGACTCCTCGTCGAGGGAGTCGATCATCGCGATCGCGAAGGGCGCGAGCGGCTGGTTCATCGTGAAGTCGAGCTGGAGGTCCTCGACGAGCGCGAGCCGCCGTCCCAGGTGGTCCGCCTCCGGCAGCAGCTGGACGATCTCGGCGTCCTTGAGCCCGCGGAAGATCTCGGCGGCCTGCTTGACCAGGGCGAGCTTCTGCCGCGTCGTCTGGTGGCTGGTCATGATGAGGTGCCGGGCGGCGCTCACGGCGTTCCCGGGGCGGGCGATGAGCGCGAGCTCCATCGACGGGGTGATCCGCAGGTGCGGGCGCAGGGGCTCCGGGGCGTTCTCGACGAGCTTGGTGAGGTTCTCCTCGGACCACGAGACGGCGCCCTCGGGAATCCGGGGCTTGGGCTCCTTCTTGCGCTTCTTCGCGCTGTTGGGGGCCTTCCCGGCCTCCTCCCGGGCGCGCTGCTTGGCCCAATCGCGCTCGAACTCGATCGTCCAGGTGGGCGCCTGGACGACCACGTGCCCGACGGTGTCGTAGCCGGCGCGGCCCGCGCGGCCGGCGATCTGGTGGAACTCGCGGGAGTTCAGCAGCCGCATGCGCTTGCCGTCGAACTTCGCGAGGCCGGTGAGGAGCACGGTGCGGATCGGGACGTTGATACCGACGCCGAGCGTGTCGGTGCCGCAGATGATCTTCAGCAGGCCGGACTGCGCGAGCTTCTCCACGAGCCGGCGGTACTTCGGGAGCATGCCGGCGTGGTGGACGCCGATGCCCTCGCGCACGAGCTTGGAGAGCACCTGCCCGAAGCCCTTGGCGAAGCGGAAATCGCCGATGATGTCGCGGACCTGCTGCTTCTCCTCGGGGGAGAGGATCTTCTGGCCCAGCAGCGCCTGCGCCTGCTCGAGCGCGTCCTTCTGGGTGAAGTGGACGATGTACACGGGGGCGTCGCGGTCCTGCAGGATCGTCGCGATCGTGTCCGGCAGCGGCTCGAGGGCCCAGCGGAAGTCGAGGGGCACGGGTCGGGGCGCGTCGGCGATCGTGGTGACCTCGCGGCCGGTGCGCTCCAGGAGATCCTCCTCGAAGAAGGTCACGTCACCGAGGGTCGCGCTCATGAGCACGAACTGGCAGCGGGGGAGCTCGACGAGAGGCACCTGCCAGGCCCATCCGCGCTGGGGGTCGCCGTAGTAGTGGAACTCGTCCATGACGGCGAGGCCCACGTCGGAGGAGGGGCCGTCGCGCAGGGCGTGGTTGGCGAAGATCTCGGCCGTGCAGACGATGATCTCGGCGTCGTGGTTGACGCTCGAGTCGCCCGTCATCATGCCGACGCGCTCGGCGCCGAACTGGGCGACGAGGTCGAAGAACTTCTCCGAGACCAGGGCCTTGATGGGGGCCGTGTAGTAGGCGCGCTCCCCGCGGGCGAGGGCGGCGAAGATCGCGGCGTAGGCGATCGTGGTCTTGCCGGAGCCGGTGGGGGTCGCGGCGATGACGTGGTCGCCGGCCGCGATCGCGAGCAGGGCCTCCTCCTGGTGCGGGTAGAGGGTGCGGCCCTGCGACTCCTGCGCGGCGATGAAGCCGTCGACGATCGCGTCCTGACCGTCTCCGTCGAGGTCGGGGGGCAGGAACGGGGTCAGCGCAGGCATGGGTCCAGTCTGCCAGGGCCGGGGCGCCCGGGCGGCTACCCTCGAGCGCCCGGGCACTGCGGTGCCTCCTGCGACGGAAGGACGACGATGCCGGCACGACGATCCGAGGACCCCTCGCTCACCGACGAGCAGAGAGCGGGGGAGAGCGCGGTCGAGCACTGGGACGAGGAGCGTCGGGCCGCCGCGCGACCCGCCCCGTTCGGGCGATCGTTACCTGATCGTGATCAAGATGGCTCGGGGGTCGAGAGCCCCTCGGATGACTGCGCGACGGAGTTCGGAGCGACCTGCAGTGATGGCGACGGGCGCTCGGAGGGCTCGGGCGAAGGCTTGGCTACCGAGGAGTAGTCGACGGGTGGTTGAGGCGATCCGGGCGGACCGGGAGGAGCCGGAACGAACGGGCGGGTGACCTCCATCACGTGACGTAGGTTGCCGCCACGGCCTCCCGAGGTCGTCATCCCTCCCCAGGAACCTGTCGAAAGGCACCACCGTGACGCAACGCCCCCTCCTCCGCCGCTGCTCCCGACTCCTGGGCGGCGCCGCCCTGGTCGCCGGACTCGCCGTGGGCGGCGCCGGCATCGCCGCCGCCGACGGCCCGGACAGCGAGCGCACCACGCTCTCCTCGAGCGCGCAGTCCGACGCCCACGAGTACTGGACCGCCTCCCGCATGGAGTCCGCCGTCCCCGCGGAGGACCTCGTCCCCGAGGACTCTCCGGTCACCGACGCCGTCGAGAAGGGCAAGCCCCAGACCGTCGCCGGCAGGAGCGCGGAGAAGGGCAAGAAGCCCCAGGCCGCCGCCGCGGCCAAGGACACCGTGGGCAAGGTCTTCTTCACCCAGGGCGGCGTGGACTACGTCTGCTCCGGCAACGCCGTCGCCTCCGGCAACGGCTCGACCGTGGCGACCGCCGGGCACTGCGTGAACGACGCCGGCACCTGGGCCACCAACTGGGTCTTCGTGCCCGGTTACGACCACGGCGACGCCCCCTACGGCACCTGGGCCGCGACGGACCTCGTCTCGACCGACCAGTGGGTCTCCGAAGAGGACATCAGCTACGACGTCGCCTTCGCGAAGGTCGAGCCGGAGAGCGGCACCGCGACCCTCGAGTCCACCGTCGGCACCACCGCGATCGCCTTCAACCAGGCCCGCGGCGCGTCGTACACGTCCTACGGCTACCCGGCCGCCGCGCCCTTCGACGGCGAGTCCCTCGAGTCCTGCTCCGGCACCGCGAGCGACGACACGATCGGCGACACCCAGTCCCAGGGCATCTCCTGCGACATGACCGGCGGCTCCTCCGGCGGCCCCTGGTTCCTCGGCGACGGGGCCCAGAACTCGGTGAACAGCTTCGGCTACAACACCCAGAAGAACGTCATGTACGGCCCGTACTTCGGCGCCGACGCGCAGTCCGCGTACGCGGAGGCCGGCGCGCTCTGAGCACGTCCCTCCTCCTGATCGAGGGCCGGCATCCCCTGGAGATGCCGGCCCTCGGCGTCTCAGGCGTCGGCGGTGAGCGGCGCGAGCTGCTCCAGCAGCCGCGCCCGCAGGGCGTCCGCACCGGTGGCGAGCTCCCGCTGGCGGCGCACGTACTCCGCCTTCCCGCCGGGCGTCTCGATCGGGACCACCCCGTAGCCCAGCGGGCGCACGTCGTACGGGCTCGCCTCCATGTCCAGCACCCGCGTGGCGCGGGCGTGCTCGAAGCAGTCGAGCACGAGCGCGGAGTCCACGAGCGGGCCCAGCTTCATCGCCCACTTGTACAGGTCCATCCCCACGTGCAGGCAGGCGGGGTTGTCGAGCTCCACCTGCCGCTCGCGGCTCGGGGTGATCGCGTTGCGCGGAGCGGCGCTCGGGGTGAAGAAGCGGTACGCGTCGAGGTGGGAGCACACGAGCTGCTCCCGCTCGACGACCGCGTCGGTCTCCTCCTGGCCGAGCCGCAGCGGGAGGTCCTCGTGACGCTGCCGCCCGGGACGCAGTCCGTGGACCATCGCCCACTCGTGCAGGCCGAAGCACCCGAACTCGGGGCGCCGCGCGGTGAGCGTCGAGGAGGAGAGCAGGCGCTGGATGAAACCCAGGGCGCTCGCGCGCTCGGTGCGGAAGCGCTCGACGTCCGCGTGCCGCCAGGTCGTGGGGCCGTCGGCCACGTCGACGTACCAGGAGCGGGAGCCGTCCTCGGTGAGATCCGCGATCACGCTCTCCCCGTGCTCGTCGCGATCCGCGGCGGCGTCGTACGCGACGCCGACCCCCGGGTGCCAGCGGCGCAGGCGCGCGGCGGAGAACGGGTAGTAGGTGAACAGGAAGTCCTCGACCGGATGCTTCTCCCCGCGGCGCCGGCGTTCCCGGTGGCCGGCGGTCAGCGCATCCGCCCGCTCCTCGTGGGCGCGGCGCTGCTCGCGCGCCTCGTCGGCGGGGATCCGTCGGAGCGGGGGAGGGGCGGTCATCCCAGCAGTGTGCCAGCGGCCCGCCGGTCCCGGCTCCTGCGCGTGACCGACCGCGCTCAGCGCCCGCCCCGCAGCCACCGTCGATGGGCGTCGATCGCCGCCCGGGTGGGACGCACGGGCTGCAGGAGGTCGGAGCCGTGGTCGAACATGCTCTCCCCGCGGTGCAGGGCGAACCGTGAGCCGGTGAGCGCGCACCGCACGCGTCGGCCGTCCCGGAGCACGACCACGGTCGCTCCTCGGTCGAAGAAGGACCTGTCCACCTCCACGTGCGCGATCGAGGCCCAGTCCATTCGCCGCGTGCGCACGTAGCCGCGCACCGTGATGCCTTCGGTGGTGACGATGAACGCGGGGCGCAGGAGCAGCGCGACGCCTGTGCCGAGAAGGAGGAACGCGGCGACCAGGAGGGTCGCCAGGAGCACGCGAGGTCGCTCCGGCCTGAGGAGCGACATCGATGCACCGCCGAGGAACGCGACGGCGAGGCCCGCGAGCAGGACGCCCACGGCGACCCGGTAGAGGATGCCGGGCCCCGCGCGGTAGACGAGCCGCGGCCCGACGTGCGGCGCAGGGTCGCGCATCGTGGCGCTCCTTCGAGGCGGGGTGCTCGCCGTCACGGACGTGGCGCGGGAGGGACGCAAGGATAGGTCCCACCCCGGAGGGATGCCCGACGCCGGGCGGGGCGGGCCGATCCCGCGGAGGTCAGAGACCGGGGGAGCGGCGCGGCATCGCGGCGTCGGAGGCTCCCTGCGCGAGCAGCTCACGCACCCGCGGGATGACCTCCGTGCCGTACAGCTCGATCGAGGTCATGAGCTGCTCGTGGGGCACGGGTCCGTTCGCGTACTTGAGGTCGAAGCGGTCCAGGCCGAGGTCCTGCACGGTGCGGGCGATCTTGCGCGCCACGGTCTCCGGGGAGCCGGCGTAGAGGGCGCCGTGCTGCATCTCGGCGTCGAACTCCGCGGGGCCCGTCGGACCCCAGCCGCGCTCGGCGCCGATCTGGTTGCGCTGGGCGATCCAGTGCTCGAGCAGCTGCTCGCGGGCCTCCGCGTCGGTCGCAGCGACGTGCCCGGGGGAGTGGACGCCCACGGGCAGTGCGCCGGTGCCCAGCTGGCCGCTCGCCTCGCGGAACAGCTCGACGTAGGGCGCGAAGCGCTCGTGGGAGCCGCCGATGATCGCGAGCATGAGGGGCAGGCCGTGCCGGGCGGCGCGCACCACCGAGTTCGGGCTGCCGCCGACGGCGACCCAGGTGGGCAGCTCGCGCTCGAGCGGCGGGAACAGCTCCTGGTCCTTCAGCGGCGGGCGGATGCTCCCGGACCAGCTGAGGGGGCGCTCGCGCAGGGCGGTGGCGAGCAGGTCGAGCTTCTCCTCGAAGAGGGTCTCGTAGTCCTGGAGGGAGTGGCCGAACAGGGGGAAGGACTCGGTGAAGGAGCCGCGGCCCACCGTGAGCTCGGCGCGCCCGCCGGAGAGGGCGTCGAGGGTCGAGAAGCGCTCGTAGAGGCGCAGCGGGTCGTCGGAGCTGAGCACGATCACGGCGGTGCCGAGGGTGATCCGTTCGGTGCGGCTCGCGATCGCGGCGAGGACCATGTCCGGCGCGCTCACGGCGAAGTCGGGCCGGTGGTGCTCGCCGACGGAGAAGTGGTCGATGCCGACGCGGTCGGCGAGCTCGGCCTGGGCGACCACGTCCCGCAGGGTCTGCGCGTGGCCGACGCTGCGGCGATCGGCGTCGACGGTCACGTCGCCGAAGGTGTCCAAGCCGAAGCTGACAGGCCGGGGGACGGATGGGGTGGGTGCGGTGCTCATCGGGCTCCTCGCGCAATCTCGTTGATAATTCAAGCATAGGCCCGGTCTCGTGGGCTGTCCAGGCTCGCGACTGCCGGCTCACAGCCCCCGGCCGCAGGAGGGGCTGATCCGCCCGGGCCTAGACTGGCGCCCATGCGCATCGCTCGATTCACCACCGGTGAGGACCCGATGTACGGGATCGTCCAGGAGAAGGACGGCCGTGACATGGTCTACGGCATCACCGGCGATCCCCTGTACACCGAGATCCGCCCCACCGGGAAGATCCATCCGCTCGAGGACGTCCGCCTGCTGGCACCCGTCATCCCGCGCTCGAAGGTGGTGTGCGTCGGCCGCAACTACGCGGCGCACGCCGCCGAGCTCGGCAACGTGGTGCCCGACCAGGCCCTGTACTTCCTCAAGCCCAACACCGCCGTCGTCGGCCCCGGCGACCCGATCGTGCTGCCCGCCTACAGCGAGGAGGTGAGCCTCGAGGCGGAGCTCGCCGTGGTCATCCAACGGATGGCCAAGGATCTCGAGCCCGAGCAGGTGGAGGACGTGATCCTCGGCTACACCTGCGCGAACGACCTCACCGCGCGGGACACCCAGCGCGGGGAGAACCAGTGGTTCCGGGCCAAGGCCTGGGACACCTCGTGCCCGATCGGCCCCTGGGTCGAGACCGACCTCGACCCCGCCGCCCTCGCGATCTCCTCGAGCGTGGACGGCGAGACCGCCCAGGACGGCACCACCGCGGACATGCTCCGCTCCGTTCCCGAGCTCATCGCGGAGATCTCCCGCGTCGTCACCCTGCTCCCCGGCGACGTCGTCCTCACCGGCACCCCGGCCGGCGTCCGCTCCGTCGAGGCCGGCTCGAGCATCGACGTGACCATCCAGGGCATCGGCACCCTGACCAACCCCGTCCTCAGGAGGACATCCCTGTGACCCCCACCGCCCCCGCGCCCGCCCCCGTCACCGAGGCCACCGGCGCGGACATCCGCGTGCGGTTCTGCCCCAGCCCCACCGGCACCCCGCACATGGGCATGGTCCGCACGGCCCTGTTCAACTGGGCCCACGCCCGCCATCACGGCGGCAAGCTGATCTTCCGCATCGAGGACACCGACGCCGCGCGCGACAGCGAGGAGTCCTACCACCAGCTGCTCGACGCCATGCGCTGGCTCGGCATCGACTGGGACGAGGGCGTCGAGGTGGGCGGCCCGCACGGCCCCTACCGCCAGTCCCAGCGCGGCGACATCTACCAGGACGTCATCGCGAAGCTCCGTGAGGGCGGCCACATCTACGAGTCCTACTCCACCGCGGAGGAGATCGCCGAGCGCCATCGCGCCGCGGGCCGCGACCCGCAGCTCGGCTACGACGGCTCCGACCGCGACCTCACCGAGGAGCAGAAGGCCGCCTTCCGCGCGGAGGGCCGCGAGCCCGTGTGGCGCCTGCGCATGCCCGACGAGGACATCACCTTCGAGGACATGGTGCGCGGCGAGATCACCTTCAAGGCCGGCGCCACCCCGGACTTCGTCGTGGTCCGCGCGAACGGCCAGCCGCTCTACACGCTCGTGAACCCGGTCGACGACGCCCTCATGGGCATCACCCACGTGCTGCGCGGCGAGGACCTCCTCTCCTCGACCCCGCGGCAGATCGCCCTGTACCGGGCGCTCATCTCCGTGGGCGTGACCGACGTGATCCCGCGGTTCGGGCACCTCCCGTACGTGCTCGGCGAGGGCAGCAAGAAGCTCTCCAAGCGCGACCCCGAGTCCAACCTCTTCCTCTACCGCGAGCAGGGCTTCCTGCCCGAGGGCATGGTCAACTACCTCGCCCTGCTCGGCTGGGGCTACAGCGCGGACCAGGACGTCTTCTCCCGCGAGGAGATGGTCGAGCGCTTCGACGCGTCCGACGTCAACCCCAACCCCGCCCGCGTGGACTTCAAGAAGGCCACCGCGATCAACGCGGACCACATGCGCCTGCTGGACCCCGCGGAGTTCACCGAGCGCATGGTGCCCCACCTCCAGGAGGCGGGCGTCGTCTCCGACCCGGTCACCCCGGAGCAGCACGCGCTGCTCGTGGCGGCGACGCCGCTCGTCCAGCCCCGCATGAACCTGCTGGGGGAGGCGCCGGACATGCTGCGCTTCCTCTTCGTGGCCGATGCCGACCTCGTCGTCGAGGACGACGCCCTGAAGAAGCTCGGCGACGACCCGGTCGCCGTGCTCGACCGCGCGATCACCGAGGTCGAGACGGTGCCGGGGGACTCCTTCGCCGCCGCGACCCTCGAGGAGGTGCTGCGCGCCGCGATCGTCGAGGACATGGGGATCAAGCCGCGGCTCGCCTTCGGGCCGCTGCGCAGCGCGATCTCGGGCCGCCGCATCTCCCCGCCGCTGTTCGAGTCCATGGAGCTCCTGGGGCGCCCCTCGAGCCTCGCACGGCTGCGCGCGCTCCGCGACCGCCTCGCGGCCGCCACGGAGGCCTGAGCAGGCTCTGGGCAGGCGCCTGACGGGCCGCGCGCCGTTCATCCGCAGGCGGGTGAACGGCGCGTGACCAGCCGGGGTGCCGAGGCTCACAGCCCGAAACGGCCCTCTCGCTTTGTCCATCCGGCGCGGACCCGCTAATGTTGTCTCTCGGTACGGCCCCCGCGGCAGACCGGATCGGAAGAGCCACACCAGAGGCTCGGACGGCACGGGAAGCTTCGGAAACGTGCTCTCACCATGGGGTATGGTGTAATCGGCAACACAACGGTTTCTGGTACCGTCATTCTAGGTTCGAGTCCTGGTACCCCAGCGCTTCGCAGCTTCGGCTGCATGGCCCGCGCCCCGTTCGTCTAGCGGCCTAGGACGTCGCCCTCTCACGGCGGTAACACCGGTTCAAATCCGGTACGGGGTACGACACGGATCGTTCGCGATCCGTGAGGAGCCCTCGGGTTCCCGAACGCCCCGTTCGTCTAGCGGCCTAGGACGTCGCCCTCTCACGGCGGTAACACCGGTTCAAATCCGGTACGGGGTACGGCTGAGCCGGTGTCTACGGACACCGGCTTCTTCCGTTCCTGGGGCAGTGACCCTGGCCAGGGCGTCGAACCGGGCGTATCGTCAGGATATGACGCAGGCCACAGCTCCGAGGATCACCGTCGGCGTCTTCGACGCCCCCGAGGCGGACGACGCCGTCCGCTGGGCCGCCCGGCACGCGCAGCACACCGGCGGCACCCTCCATCTCCTCCACGCCTTCGTGTGGACCGAGCTGGACGTCAACACCGACCCCGTGCCGGGTCTCTCCGGATCCGGCATCCGCTCCGCCGCGAATGCCCTCATCGTCGAAGCCGTGAGGATCGCGCGCGAGATCGCCCCGGACGTCCCGATCACCTCGCAGATCGTCGACGGCAACGCCGTGCCCGTGCTCGTCGGGGCGAGCGGCGAGTCCGATCTCATGGTCGTCGGCGGCCGCGGTCTGGGCCGGCTGCTCACGCTCGTGGTCGGCTCGAAGTCCCTCGCGCTCGCGGCGAAGTCCCGCTGCCCGGTCGTCGTGGTGCGCGGCGACATCGACGGTGACGGCCCGATCGGGCTCGTGGACCACGGCGAGGATCATGCGAACGAGCAGCGCGCCGCGGATCTCGCCGCGGCCTGGGGTCGCGACCTGGTCCTCATCGTGCGCGCGATGACCTCGCCGGACGAGGCGCAGCACGTGCTCGGCGCGGTGCGGGACCGGCTCGGTCGCACCCATCCGCAGGTCTACGTGCGGGACGTGGTCATCGCCTCCGCGGAGACGGCCCGCGAGCTCGTGCACGCGAGCGAGGGGGCGAGCCTCATGGTCGTCGCGGGGGAGCGGTCCGCCAAGGATGCGTCCCGCATCCACGCTCCGCGCCAGCTGGTGACCGTGCTGCGCTACGCGAACACACCCGTCTGGATCGAGCGCTCCTGACGACGCAGCCCCCGCGCTCACCCGACGACGCAGCCCCCGCCCTCGCCTGATGGCGGGGACGGGGGCTCCTGTGCGGGGGAGGACGACTGGCGGGGCGGGGCTCGGCGGGGTCAGGCGCCGGCGCGGCGGAGCGTCTCGGTGAGGTGGTTCGCGGAGCTCATCACGGAGGCCGCGTGGAGGCGGCCCGGCTGGCGCGTGATGCGCTCGATCGGGCCGGAGATGCTGAGCGCGGCGACGACACGCCCGTTGGGACCGCGCACCGGCGCGGAGACGGAGCCCACGCCGGGTTCGCGCTCCCCGATGGACTGCGCCCAGCCGCGACGGCGCACAGCGGAGAGCTGGGTCGCGGTGAAGCGGGCCCCGAGCAGGCCGCGGTGGAGCCTGTCCGGCTCCTCCCAGGCCAGGAGGATCTGCGCTGCGGAGCCGGCCTTCATCGTGAGCGCGGCGCCGAGCGGCACGGAGTCCCGCAGGCCGATCGGGCGCTCGGCCGCGGCGACGCAGATGCGGTGGTCGCCCTGGCGGCGGTAGAGCTGGGCGGACTCCCCGGTGTGGTCGCGGAGGGCGGCGAGCACGGGGCCGGCGGCCGCGAGCAGGCGGTCCTCGCCGGCGGCGGCCGCGAGCTCGCCCAGGCGCGGGCCGAGCACGAAGCGGCCCTGCATGTCGCGCGAGACCAGGTGGTGGTACTCGAGCGCCACGGCGAGGCGGTGCGCGGTGGGGCGGGCCAGTCCGGTGGACTGGACGAGCTGGGCGAGGGTGGCGGGGCCGGCCTCGAGGGCTCCGAGCACGATCGCGGCCTTGTCGAGCACGCCGACGCCGCTGCCGTTCTCCTCCGACGGGGTGTTGTCCATGCTCCGATACTGCCGTCTTATTTGGTGAGACGCAAGTGCGACGTGTCGGGCACCGCCCAAGACTTGTCCTGCGTCCGATCCCGGACGTGGCCGTCGCGGACCCTCGCGGCGCCGAGATTCAGTGCCCGCACCCCGGGCGCGAGGAGGGAAAGACATGGCGAGCACGCTCGCGGAGAAGGTCTGGCAGGACCACGTCGTCCGCCGCGGTGAGAACGGCGAACCGGACCTGCTCTACATCGACCTCCAGCTCCTCCACGAGGTGACCAGCCCCCAGGCCTTCGACGGCCTCCGGCAGGAGGGGCGCCAGCCCCGCCGCGTCGACCAGCAGCTCGCCACCGAGGACCACAACACCCCCACGATCGATATCGACAAGCCGATCGCGGACCTCACCTCGCGCACCCAGATCGACACCCTGCGCCGCAACGCCGAGGAGTTCGGCGTGCGCATCCACTCCCTCGGCGACAAGGACCAGGGCATCGTCCACGTGGTGGGACCCCAGCTGGGCCTGACCATGCCGGGCATCACCGTGGTCTGCGGCGACTCGCACACCTCGACCCACGGCGCCTTCGGCGCGCTCGCCTTCGGCATCGGCACCTCCGAGGTCGAGCACGTGCTCGCCACCCAGACGCTGTCGCTCAAGCCCTTCAAGACCATGGCGATCACCGTGGACGGCACGCTCAAGCCGGGCGTCACCGCGAAGGACGTCATCCTCGCCGTCATCGCGAAGATCGGCACCGGCGGCGGCGCGGGCTACGTGCTCGAGTACCGCGGCGAGGCGATCCGCTCCCTCTCCATGGAAGGGCGCATGACCGTGTGCAACATGTCCATCGAGGCGGGCGCGCGCGCCGGCATGATCGCCCCGGACGAGACCACCTTCGAGTACGTGAAGGGTCGCCCCCACGCGCCGAAGGGCGCGGACTGGGACGAGGCCGTCGCCTACTGGCGCACGCTGCGCAGCGACGACGACGCCGTCTTCGACGCCGAGGTGCACATCGACGCCGACGAGCTCGAGCCCTTCGTCACCTGGGGCACGAACCCCGGCCAGGGCCTCCCGCTCTCCGCGAGCGTCCCCGCCCCCGAGGACTTCACCGACGACACCTCGCGCACCGCCGCCGAGAACGCACTGGCCTACATGGACCTCGTCCCCGGCACCCCGCTCAAGGACATCAAGGTCGACACGGTCTTCATGGGCTCGTGCACCAACGGCCGCATCGAGGACCTCCGGGCCTTCGCCGAGACCGTCAAGGGCCGTGAGAAGCATCCCGACGTGCGGGTCATGGTCGTCCCGGGCTCCGCCCGCGTGCGGGTCCAGGCCGAGCAGGAGGGCCTGCACGAGGTCTTCCTCGCCTTCGGCGCCGAGTGGCGCCAGGCCGGCTGCTCGATGTGCCTGGGCATGAACCCGGACCAGCTGAAGCCGGGCGAGCGCGCCGCCTCCACCTCCAACCGCAACTTCGAGGGCCGCCAGGGCAAGGGTGGTCGCACCCACCTGGTCTCCCCGGTGGTGGCAGCGGCGACCGCGATCCGCGGCACCCTGTCCTCCCCGTCGGACCTCCAGCCCACCGCCTGAGGAGCACCACCATGGAAGCCTTCACCACGCACACCGGCATCGGCGTCCCGCTGCGCCGCAGCAACGTCGACACCGACCAGATCATCCCCGCCGTCTACCTCAAGCGGGTCACCAAGACCGGCTTCGACGACGGCCTGTTCAACGCCTGGCGCGCGAACGACCCCGACTTCGTGCTGAACCGCGAGCCGTACTCGCGCGGCAGCGTGCTCGTCGCCGGCTCCGACTTCGGCACCGGCTCCTCCCGCGAGCACGCCGTGTGGGCGCTGCGGGACTACGGCTTCAAGGCCGTGCTCTCGAGCCGCTTCGCGGACATCTTCCGCGGCAACGCGGGCAAGCAGGGCCTCGTCGCCGCCCAGCTCACGCAGGACGACATCGAGCAGCTCTGGAAGATCCTCGAGGAGAACCCGGGCACCGAGGTGACCGTGGACCTCGTCGAGCGCCAGGTCCACGCCGGGGACACGGGCGCCGTGTTCCCCTTCGAGATCGACGACTACACCCGCTGGCGGATCATGGAGGGGCTCGACGACATCGGCCTCACCCTGCGCCACGAGGAGGACATCACCGCCTTCGAGGCGACGCGTCCCTCCTGGATGCCGAAGACGCTCCCGGCCCGCATCGCCGAGGACGCCTGAGAGGTCCACGACCATCGGAGGGGGTGGGGGAGTGACCCGCGTCGCGGGGAGCCCCCACCCCCCTCCGGTAGGGTGTGCCGGTCAGTCACCAGGCGCACGGGCGCCTGTCCAGCGAAGCAAGGACACCATGAGCTCGACTTTCCATGTGCGCGGAGGACGGCCCCTCGACGGCGAGATCACCGTCCGCGGAGCGAAGAACCTGGTCTCGAAGGCCATGGTCGCGGCGCTGCTGGGCGAGGAGCCCAGCGTGCTCCACTCCGTCCCCGACATCCGTGACGTGCAGATCGTCTCCGACCTGCTCGCGATCCACGGCGTGAAGGTCGAGCGGGACGTCGTCGGCGGCGCGATCCGGATGGACCCCTCGAACGTCGAGCGCGCCCATGCCACGGAGATCGACGCCCATGCGGGCAGCTCCCGCATCCCGATCCTCTTCTGCGGCCCGCTGCTGCACCGCCTCGGCGAGGCGATCATCCCGGACCTCGGCGGCTGCCGGATCGGCGACCGCCCCATCAACTACCACCTCGACGTGCTGCGCAGCTTCGGCGCCGTCGTGGACAAGCGCGAGATGGGCATCTACATCACCGCGCCGTCCGGCCTCCAGGGCACGACGATCGCGCTCGAGTACCCGAGCGTCGGCGCGACGGAGCAGGTGCTGCTCACCGCCGTCCGCGCGCAGGGTGTGACCGTGCTGTCCAACGCGGCCGTCGAGCCGGAGATCGAGGACCTCATCTCCGTGCTGCAGAAGATGGGCGCGCTCATCACCGTGCAGACGGACCGCACGATCATCATCGAGGGCGTCGACCGCCTGGGCGGCTACGAGCACGTGGCCCTCCCGGACCGCATCGAGGCCGGCTCCTGGGCCTGCGCGGCCCTCGCCACCAAGGGCAGCGTGCTCGTGCGCGGCGCCCAGCAGAAGCCGATGTCGACCTTCCTGAACACCTTCCGGAAGATCGGCGGCGGGATGGACATCACCGAGGCGGGGATCCGCTTCTACCACCCGGGCACCCCGCTGCGCGCGATCGCCGTCGAGACCGACGTCCACCCCGGTCTCATGACGGACTGGCAGCAGCCGCTCGTCGTCGCCCTCACCCAGGCCGACGGCATCTCGATCGTCCACGAGACCGTCTACGAGAACCGGCTCGGCTTCACCTCCGCGCTCAACGACATGGGTGCCCACATCCAGGTGTACCGCGAGTGCCTCGGCGGCTCCTCGTGCCGGTTCGGCCGCCGCAACTACAACCACTCCGCCGTGATCTCGGGCCCCAAGCCCCTGCACGGCGCCGAGATCACCGTCCCCGACCTCCGCGGCGGCTTCTCCTACCTCGTCGCCGCGCTCGGCGCGGAGGGCGTCTCCTCGATCCACGGCATCGACCTGATCGACCGCGGCTACGAGCAGTTCCGCGACAAGCTGACCGCGCTCGGCGCGGATTTCTGGGAGGACTGAGCAGATGAGCGACGCCGTCGGCCCCCGGGCGGGGGAGCAGGTCCCCTCGCCGGCGAGCTCGCTCGCCCTGCGGGACATCCCCGTCCCGGACTACTGCGACGTGGTCATCGTCCCCACGCGCGGGGTCGACGAGACGGATCCGCGGGTGTGGGCGGAGGCGATCTTCTCCCACGAGAACACGCCGCTGTCCCGCCGCGGCCTGCTCGCCCTGCGGGACGAGGCCGTGCGGCTCATGGACATGGTGCCGCCGCCCGAGAAGGAGTACGTGGCCGACGAGGTCGTGGGCTCCGAGGCGCTCATCAAGGACGACGACGAGAACCTGCGCGTGCGGATCGGCGTGGCGCTCCTGCCCGGCGGGCAGCTGCTGCAGGTGACGACCGCCGTGAAGTACCGCTCGATCCGCGGCCGCCTCGCGTACGCCCCGCGCCGGCTCATGCACGCGGCGGCCGTGAACACCCTCGCCCGCCGCGCGCCCGCCACCCTGCGGCGTCGCGGCGCGCTCGCGACGGGCCCGTCGCGGCGGAGCCTGGGCCGCGGCCGCGACCGGCGCGCCCTCGACTCCTGAGATGACGCGACGCGAGCCCGTCGGACGTCCTGCGAGGACCGCGCGTCCGGGGATCAGCCGGCGTCGCAGCTGGGACGTGGGCTCCGCGCGGCCGCCCGAGCGCCGCTCCCCGGCGGTCATCCGCCTCGCGCAGATCCCGCTGCGGCCGCTCGTCACGGCGATCGCGCGGCCTGTGTGGATCGGCCGTGAGCACCTGCCCGAGCGCGGCGGGGCGATCCTCGCGGGCAACCACATGGGGCCCTTCGACGCGCTCGCCTACGGCCACCTGCTGCAGGCCTCCGGCATCGCCCCGCGCTTCCTCGCCAAGGGATCCCTGTTCGACGTGCCCGTGCTGGGTGCGCTGCTGCGCGCGAGCGGCCAGGTGCCCGTGCACCGCGGCAGCCGCGACGGGCGCGACGCCCTTGCAAGCGCCCGTGAGTCCCTCGAGCGCGGCGAGATCATGATGGTCTTCCCCGAGGGGACCTATACGCGGGACCCGGAGGAATGGCCCATGCAGGCCCGCACCGGCGCCGCCCGGCTCGCGCTCTCGACCGGGGCCCCGCTGGTCCCTGTCGCCGCCTGGGGATCGCGCCGCGCCTGGCCCGTGGGCCGCGCGCTGCCGCGCCCCGTGCCCCGGCGCACCCTGACCATGCGGATCGGCGCCCCGATCCCGGCGCTCCGCGGCCCAGGGGAGACCGAGCACGCCGCCGCCCAGCGGCTCACCGAGCAGCTCATGGCCGCGATCGCCGCGCTCCTCGGCGAGACGCGCGGGGAGGAGCCGCCCGCCGTGCTCCACGACCCGCGTCGCGACCCCGTGCGCCCCGAGGCCGGTCACCGGCTCGACGCCGAGGACCGCGCCGTGCTGCGGGACGCGGCGGCCGCCGCGAGCCTGCGCACCGAGGCGCTCGAGCAGGCCCGCACCGCGCACACGACGGGGGCCGGCCGATGACCCGCTGGGCCGTGCTCGGAGCGGGCGCCTGGGGCACGACCTTCGCGCAGGTCCTGGCGGACTCCGACGCCCAGGTCACCGTCTGGGCCCGCCGCGAGGAGATCGCCGATCGGATCGCCGCGGAGCACCGCAACCCGGACTACCTCGGCGACCACGAGCTGCCCCGTTCCGTCACCGCCACCTCCCGTCCCGAGGAGGCGCTCGAGGGGGCCGACGCGGTCGCGGTCGCCGTCCCCGCCCAGCAGCTCCGCGCGACCCTGGGCTCCTTCACCTCGCCCCTGCCGGCGGTCCCGCAGCTCTCCCTCGTCAAGGGGATCGAGCGGGGGACCGACGCCCGGGTCAGCGAGATCATCGCGGAGGCGGGCCGCGTGGACCCGGCGCTCGTGGGCGTCCTCTCCGGCCCCAACCTCTCCGCGGAGATCCTGCAGCGCCGCCCCTGCGGCAGCGTCATCGCCTTCCCCGACGCCGCGCGCGCCGCGGCCGTCGCCGAGGCCTGCGCCGCCCCGTACCTGCGCACCTACACCTCGACCGATGTCACCGGCGTCGAGATCGCGGGAGCGGTGAAGAACGTCATCGCGATCGCCGTGGGCGCGGCGACGGGCCTCGGGCACGGGCACAACACGACCGCCTCCCTCATCACCCGCGGCCTCGCCGAGATCACCCGGCTCGGCGTCGCGCTCGGCGGGCACCGCGAGACCTTCGCCGGTCTCGCCGGCATGGGCGACCTCGTCGCCACCTGCTCCTCGCCGCTCTCGCGGAACCACCGCCTGGGCCTCGCCCTCGGCCAGGGGCTCGACGTCGAGGCCGCCGCCGAGCGCGTGGGCTCGACCGCGGAGGGCGTCGCGACCGCCCGCGCCGTCGCCTCCCTCGCCGAGCGCCTGGGCGTGGACATGCCGATCACCCGGTCCGTCGTCGCCGTCGTCGACGACGGCGCGAGGATCGACCAGGTCACAGCGGCCCTGCTGTCACGGTCGGTGCGCCCGGAGTGACTAGGGTTCCCCCTATGAGAACCACAGTGGCACTCCTGTTCGGCGGACGCAGCGGCGAGCACGGGATCTCCTGCGTCACCGCCGGCGGCATCCTCGGGGCGATCGACCGCGAGCGCTTCGACGTCGTCGCCGTCGGCATCACGCCCGAGGGCCGCTGGGTGCAGGCCTCCGACGACCCCGCGGACTGGACCCTCGTCTCCGGGCAGGCGCCGACCGTCGGCGACGACGGCCCCGAGGTGCTCCTGCCCTCGACCCGTCACCGTCCCGGCGAGCCGATCACGCTGCGCACGGTCGACGCATCCGGCCGCGTGGTGCCGCTCGCGGACGTCGACGTGGTCCTCCCGCTGCTGCACGGGCCCTACGGCGAGGACGGCACGCTCCAGGGCATGCTCGAGCTCCTCGACGTGCCCTATGTCGGCTCCGGCGTGCTCGCCTCCGCCTCCTGCATGGACAAGGCCGCGACGAAGCAGGCGCTGCGTGCCGCGGGCCTGCCCTGCGCCCCGGGCATCGTGGTCCGCGAGGACCACTGGGCCCAGGAGGCGGACGCCGTGCTCGCCCACCTCGAGAAGCACCACGCGCTGCCGTGGTTCGTGAAGCCCGCCCGCGCCGGGTCGAGCCTCGGCGTGTCCAAGGTGACCCGCCCGGAAGAGCTCGAGCACGCCATGAAGACCGCCTTCGCGGAGGACCCGAAGGTCCTCGTCGAGGAGGGCGTCACCGGCCGCGAGGTCGAGTGCGGCGTGCTCGGCCCGCGGGACGGCGGCGAGGTGCGCACGACCGTCCCCGGTGAGGTGCGGATCGGCGAGGACCTCGCCTTCTACGACTACGAGGCGAAGTACTTCGGCAAGGGCACCGTCGAGATCGACGTGCCCGCCGCGCTCCCGGACGCCGCCCTCGAGGAGGTGCGCGAGGTCGCAGCCCGCGCGTTCACCGCCCTGGGCCTCGAGGGGCTCGCGCGCGTGGACGTGTTCGTCACGGAGGCCGGCGAGGTCGTCGTCAACGAGGTCAACACGATGCCCGGGTTCACGCCCTACTCGATGTTCCCCGTGCTCTGGAGGAACATGGGCGTGGAGTACACGGCGCTGATCACCGACCTGCTCGAGCAGGCGCTCGCGCGCCCCCTCGGCTCCCGCTGACACCACGGCGGACGGCCGAGCCCGCGGGGCAGGTGTCAGGAGACGTCCTCCGCGCCCACGCAGTGATCGGTCGCGTCCACGTTCGTCGTGACGAGCTGCCCCAGGTCCAGGGCGGCGGCGGAGGGCTGGTCCGGGGCCACGGCCCGCGGCACCGAGACGTCGATCGCGGGGGAGCGGCCGTAGGTCGTGTAGAAGACCAGATCGTCCTGCTCACGCACGATCCAGTCGACCTGCACGCCGCTCGAGTCCTCGAGGCGCGTGCACAGATCCGTCGTCGGCCCGGGCGGGGTGACCCCGCAGCGCAGCACGATCGTGTCCTCCCCGGAGCCCCAGGCGATCGTGCCCTGGCTCGAGGTCTCCGCACGCGGCAGCCCCAGCAGCTCGTCCGGGGCGCCGAGCACCACGCCGGCGCAGGTGGGATCCCCGGCCTCGGGGCCGGCGGGGACCCTCACCGTCCCGCAGCCCGCGAGGCCCAGGGCGATCCCGCCGATCACGGCGGCGGTCAGAGGTCGAGGAGTACGCACTCCACCAGGGTACGTGCCGACGATCCGGCACACTGGGAGCATGGCTCCCCACGCGCGGCACGCGCAGATCGGCGAGGCCGGGCTGCTCGCCCGGATGCTCCCGCAGCTCCCCGTCGACCCGCGCACCGAGGTGGGCCCGGGGGACGACGCCGCCGTGCTGCGGCTGGACTCCCCGCGCCTGGTCATCACCACCGACTCCCTCGTCGAGGGCCACGACTTCCTGCGCACCACGACGAGCGCCCGGCGGGTGGGCCGCAAGGCAGCGGTCCAGAACCTCGCCGACGTCGCCGCGATGGGCGCCCGGCCCCAGGCGCTGGTCGTCGCGATCTCCGCCCCGTCGGACGAGCCGCCTTCGACCTTCGAGCAGATCACCGCGGGGATCGCGGAGCGCGCCGCGGCCTGGGGGGCGAGCGTCGTCGGCGGGGACCTCGGCGGCGCCGAGCAGCTCTCCGTGACGATCACCGCGGTGGGCTCCCTGCCGGGGGAGGAGCCGCCGATCCGGCGCGACGGGGCCCGCGCCGGCGACCTGCTCGTCATCGGCGGGCCGCGTCTCGGCCGCTCCGCCGCCGGCCTCGCCGTCGCGCTCTCGGGCCGCGCCGCGCTGGCCTTCGACGACCCGGCCGACGGCCCCGCCCGCCTGGACCCGGAGCTCGCCGCGACCGATGCCGCCGTGCTGCTCGAATGGCACGATGCCCCGGACCCTGACCTCGCCCTCGGCTGGGGGAGCGGGGGAGCGGTCAGCGCCCAGATGGACCTCTCCGACGGTCTCGTGCGGGACGGCGCCCGGCTCGCCGCGGCGAGCGGCCTGGCCGTGGACCTCGACCCCGCGCTGCTCGCCGCCGACGTCGAGACGCTGCGTCCGCTCGCGAGCGTGCTCGGCGCGGAGCCTCTGGACTGGGTGCTCCACGGCGGTGAGGAGCACCTCATGCTCGCCGCCGCCGAGGCGGTGCCTGCGGGGTTCCGCGCCGTGGGCAGGTTCACCCCCGGGCCGGAGGGCCTCGTCACGCTCGGCGGCGCCCCCGTGTCCGGAGTGGGATTCGACCACTTCTCCTGAGACCGGTCCGCCTCCCGGGAAGGCCCCGACGGGTCTAGTCTGAGGAGGTTGCCCGAACATCCCGACATCGAGGAGACCCCTGTGTCCATCACCGTGAAGGCCCTGCAGAAGACCGGGCCCGACCAGCCCTACCGCGTCGTCGAGATCGAGCGTCGCGATCCCCGCGAGACCGACGTCGTCATCGACATCAAGGCCGCGGGCATCTGCCACAGCGACATCCACACCATCCGCAACGAGTGGGGCGAGGCGCACTTCCCGCTCACCGTCGGCCACGAGATCGCCGGCGTCGTCTCCGCCGTCGGCTCCGCCGTCACCGACTGGAAGGTCGGCGACCGCGTGGGCGTCGGCTGCCTCGTGAACTCCTGCGGCGAGTGCGAGCAGTGCCTCGCCGGCTTCGAGAACAACTGCCTCAACGGCAGCGTCGGCACCTACAACGCGAAGGACGTCGACGGCACGATCACCCAGGGCGGCTACGCCCAGAAGGTCACCGTCGAGCAGCGCTTCGTGTGCCGCATCCCCGACGCCCTCTCCTTCGAGCAGGCGGCGCCCCTGCTGTGCGCCGGCATCACCACCTACTCGCCGCTCGCCCGCTGGGGCGCCGCCGAGAAGCGGGCCGACGGCTCCGCCAAGAGGGTCGCCGTGCTCGGCATGGGCGGCCTCGGCCACATGGGCGTGAAGATCGCGGCGGCCATGGGCGCCGAGGTCACCGTGCTCTCCCGCTCGCTCAAGAAGGAGCAGCTCGCGATGGACCTCGGCGCCAGCCGGGTGCTCGCGACCACCGAGGACGACTTCTTCACCGCGCACCGCGGCGAGTTCGACCTGATCCTCAACACGATCAGCGCGGACATCGACGTCGACGCGTACCTGCGCCTGCTCACCCCGCGCGGCGTCATGGCCGTCGTGGGCCTCCCGCCGGCCGCGCAGTCGCTGAGCTTCGCCTCCATCATCGGCGGCGGCAAGGTGCTCGCCGGCTCGAACATCGGAGGCATCCCCGAGACCCAGGAGATGCTGGACTTCTGCGCCGAGCACGGCTTCGGCGCCGAGGTCGAGGTCGTCTCCGTCGACGAGGTCGACGCGGCCTACGAGCGCGTCGTCGCCGGCGAGGTGTTCTTCCGCGCCGTCATCGACACCGCGACCTTCGAGGACGCGCCCGTCGCCGTCTGAGACGGTCCCCGTCCGAGGCCGTCCCCGGCCCCGATCGTGCCCGCGCCCTGCCCCGTGCAGAGCGCGGGCACGCTCATGCCAGGAGCTCGACCGGCAGGTCCGTCTCGACCGCGCCGCCGGCGCCGTCGGACTCGATCCGCGTGACCCGGGCGCCCGGGACCTCGGTCACGGCCCGCTCGAGGTCGGTGCCGCGGAACAGCAGCCCGGCGCCGTCGTCCGTGCACAGGGCCGGGCCGAGCACCCCCTCGGCGACCAGGCGGCGGATCAGCGGGCGCCGAGCGGCCTCGGAGTCCATGTGGACGCCGTTCGCGCCGGGCAGGAAGCCCAGTCCGTTCGTCACCGGCGCGAGATCAGGGCCGAAGGAGTCCGTGACCCCGCCCTCGAACCAGCAGATCGACCCGGCAGAGATCCCCGCGAGGACGACACCCTCCTGCCACAGCCGGTGCAGGATCTCCGGCAGCCCGTGCGCCCGCCACACCGCGAGCAGGTTCACGACCGAGCCGCCGTTCACCCAGATGACGTCGAAGCCCCGCAGGTAAGACTCCACATCGGACACGTTGGGCATGGAGAACAGGCTCAGGTGGTGCAGGCGATAGCCGGCCTCGCGCGCCGCCTCCTCCATGTCCCGCTGGAAGCCCTTGTCGTCCCCGGAGGCGGTGCCGATCACGCAGATCCGGTCGCCCTGGGCGAGCTCGGTGGCGAGCGCCATCATCGGGCCGAAGCCGAAGCGGAGCCGAGGGTACGGGCGCAGGCCCGCGCTCGTGGCGAGGATCGTGGGGGCAGAGGCCGTCATGGCGCTCCTTCAGCAGGATCGGGCGGCGGGAGCGGCCAGCCTACGGGTACCCCGCGCGGGGCCCGTCGGCCGGGATGCCGTCGGAACCGCCCGCGGAACCGCCGTCGGACCCGTCCCCGGACATGCAGAAGGGCCCCCGCCGTTCCCGGCGAGGGCCCTTCAACGCGGTGAAGCAGAGGCGCTCAGGCGCTGAGCTTCTGCACCTTGCCGGCCTTGAGGCAGGAGGTGCAGACGTTCAGGCGCGTGGGCGTGCCCTTGATCACGGTGCGCACGGTCTGGATGTTCGGGTTCCAGCGGCGCGAGGTGCGGCGGTGCGAGTGGGACACGCTCTTGCCGAAGCTCGGGCCCTTGGCGCAGATGTCACACGTGGAAGCCACTGTCGTCTCCTGAAGGGTCGAAATGCTGTACCTGGTGCCCGCCCGAGCCTGGCCGGCTCGCGGACCATGGGATCCGCGCCGCACGAGATTCGGTGACCTGGACAGCGCGATGGGGACGCACGGCCCCCGGGTGGTCAGGGCAACCCCGACACCATATCCCAGAGCGACCCCGGACCAGAAGTGCACAGCACCCGTCGCGCCCTGTGGACTCCGCCACAGCACCCTGCGGGGATGGCACGATGTACTCGGCGACGGCACAGGACAGGAGGCTGCGGTGGCGCGGACGCGAACCCCGGCGCGGGGCACCGGCTCCCTGCCGCTCGAGGAGGTCCTCGAGTCCAAGGAGCTCAAGGCGATGCACGGATTCGACGTGCACACCCTCGACGACATGCTCCGCTTCGCCCCGCGCCGCTACACCGTGCCCGCCGCCCTCCGCTCGATCCACGAGGTCGCCGAGGGGGAGGAGATGGCCGCGGTCGTCACCGTGACCGGGCTGACCGCGCGCAGCATGCGCAACCGGCGCGGCACCCTGCTCATCGTCGACGTGACCGACGGTGACTCCGCCCTCGAGCTGGTCTTCTTCCTCGCCAAGGAGCACCAGGTGGCGTGGCACCGGTCCCACCTGCGCGTGGGGGAGCGGTACACCGTCTACGGGATCGCGGGGCGCGACTCGCGCACCGGCACCCCCCAGCTCACCCATCCGCGCTACGAGGAGTACGAGGACACCCCGGAGGGGCGCGCCCGGGCCGAGCGGCCCCTGCCCGTGTACCCGCTGAAGAAGAACGTCGCCCAGAAGACGATGCGGGACGCGACCGAGCGGGGGCTCGAGTTCGCCGACGGCCTCCAGCGGATCCTCCCGGACGCGGTGCTCCGCCGGCGCGGCCTGCTGTCGCTGGCCGACGCCGCCCGCGCCCTCCACCACCCGCTGACCGTCGAGGACACGCTCGCGGGCCGGGCGCACCTGGTGTTCGAGGAGGCCTTCGTGCTGCAGGCGATCTTCGCCCAGCGCCGCGCCCAGGACGAGCGCACCCCCGCGCCAGCCCTGCGCGGCGACGGCCCGCTGCGCCCCGCCCTCGACGCACGCCTGCCCTTCACCCTCACCGACGGGCAGCTCGAGGTGGGGGCGGCCCTCGAGGAGCGTCTCGCCCGCGAGCACCCCACCTCGGTGCTGCTCCAGGGGGACGTCGGCTCCGGCAAGACCGTCATCGCGCTGCGGGCCATGCTCAGGGCGGTCGACTCCGGGCACCAGGCGGCACTGCTCGCGCCCACCGAGGTCCTCGCCGAGCAGCACCACCGCACGATCACGGGCCTGCTCGGCGATCTCGCCGCCGCGGGTCGCCTCGACGGACACGCCGACGCGACCTCCGTGCGCCTGCTCACCGGCTCCCAGCGCACCGCCGAGCGGCGGCGCACCCTCCTCGACGTCACCTCCGGCGAGGCGGGCATCGTCATCGGCACCCA
Source organism: Brachybacterium rhamnosum (assembly GCF_039526185.1). NCBI lineage: Bacteria > Bacillati > Actinomycetota > Actinomycetes > Micrococcales > Dermabacteraceae > Brachybacterium > Brachybacterium rhamnosum. The sequence goes on along the minus strand of NZ_BAAAIS010000003.1, from coordinate 566,193 downwards.
CGCCCTGCTCACCGAGTCCGTCGAGTTCGCCTCGCTGGGCCTCGTCGTCATCGACGAGCAGCACCGCTTCGGCGTGGACCACCGCCGCCGCCTCCGCTCCAAGGGGCCGGGCGGCATGAGCCCGCACGTCGTCGTCATGACCGCGACACCTATCCCGCGCACCGCCGCGCTCGCCGAGGTGGGCGACCTCGACGTGCTCACCCTCCGCGAGAGCCCCGGGCGCCGCGCCGGCGTCACGAGCTTCGTCGTCCACGAGTCGCTCCCGCGCTGGGAGCAGCGGATGTGGGCGCGCGCCGGGGAGGAGGTCGCCGCGGGCCGGCAGGTGTTCGTGGTCTGCCCGCGCATCGACGAGGACGACGCCGCCCCACCGGACCCGGAGGGGAGCGAGCCGCTGCCGCCCCCGCGCGGCGTCACCGAGACCGCCGCCCGCCTCGCCTCCCGCCCCGAGCTCGCGGGCGCCCGCGTGGGCGTGCTCCACGGCCGCCTCTCCACCGAGGAGAAGCAGCAGGTCATGGAGGACGTCGTCGCAGGGAGGATCGACGTGCTCGTCGCGACCACCGTGATCGAGGTGGGCGTCGACGTCCCCAACGCCTCGACCATGATCGTGCTGGATGCGGAGCGCTTCGGCGTGTCCCAGCTGCACCAGCTGCGCGGGCGCGTGGGGCGCGGCGAGGCCCCCGGCATCGCGTTCCTCGACACCCGGGTCGAGCAGGGCTCCGTCTCCTCCCGGCACCTGCAGTCCGTCGCGGAGGCGACCGACGGCTTCGCCCTCGCCGAGCTCGACCTCCACCGCCGCGGCGCCGGCGACCTCGTGGGGGAGCTGCAGTCCGGCCTGGGCCGCACGCTCCAGCACCTCGACGTCATCCGCGACGGCGAGGTCATCGCCCGGGCCCGCGAGGACGCCTTCCCGCTCGTCGCCGCGGACCCGGATCTCGCCGACCATCCGGTGCTCGCCGCGGCGATCGAGACCCGTCTGGCGGACGCCGACGTGGAGAGGAGCTGACGTGCCCCGCATCGTCTCCGGCAGCCTCGGGGGCCGCACCATCCCCGGCATCGTCTCCAAGGGCACCCGGCCCACCTCGGACCGGGTGCGCGAGGCGCTCTTCTCGCGGCTGGACGGCTGGGACGCCCTCACCGGCGCGCGCGTGCTCGACCTGTACGCCGGCACCGGCGCCCTCGCCTTCGAGTCCCTCTCCCGCGGCTCCGCGCACGCCCTGCTCGTGGAGCTGCACGCGCCGAGCGCCCGCTCGCTGGGCGCGGCCGCGAGGGAGCTGGGCCTCGCCGATCGCTGCACCGTGCGCGCCGGCCGCGCCGAGACCGTCGCCGCCCAGCTCGCCGCGGAGGCGGGGGCGGGCGCGGAGGTGGGAGAGGGCGCGGTGTCGCGGGCACCGTCCGGGGCGGCCGGTTCCGGCGGGGCGGTTGCTTCCCGCGGGGCGGCCGGTTCCGGTGAGGCGGCCGGCTCCCGTGAGCCGTGGACGCTCGTGTTCCTCGACCCGCCCTACGACGTCCCGACGGAGACCCTCGAGGCGCTGCTGGTGACCCTGCGGCCCGCGCTCGCCGACGACGCCCTCGTGGTGATCGAACGCAGCAGCCGCACCCGCCCGATCACCTGGCCCGAGGGCTGGGCGGACGACGGCACCAAGAGCTACGGCGAGACCGTGCTCCAGTACGGCGGCCCGGCCACCTGACCTCGCTCACCGCCACCTCGCCCGCGCGCTTCCTCACGTTGCTCGCCGCTGCCCCAGCTCGCGGATGGTCCGATTCCGTTCCAGAAGCGGCGCCGATCTGGAACAGAATCGGACCATTCCGGGAGTGAGCGCGCCGCGCGAGTGCGCATGGCGCGCGGGGAGTGCGCGCGGCGCGGCGGCGTGGGGAGGGCGACCGAGAGCTCAGCCCCAGTTCGCGGCGGCGGAGATGCAGAAGGGGTGCCCGGCCGGATCCAGCAGCACCACCCAGGTCTCCCCGGGCTGCGGATCCGCGCGCACCGCGCCGAGCTCGACGCAGCGCTGCGCGGCGACCTCCACGTCGTCGGCCGCGAGGTCCAGGTGGAACTGCTTGTGCCCGTCATCGGGCCAGGTCGGGGCGACGTGGTCGGGGATCCGGCCGATGCCCAGCGCGTTCGAGGGGCCCTGGAGCATGGCGTAGTCCTCGGTGATCGCCACGACGGGCCAGCCCAGCACCGCCTCCCAGAAGCGGGCGAGGGGCTCGACCTCCGCGGCGTCGAAGGTAAGCATCGCGAGGCGGGCGACGGGGGTGGGGGACTGCTCGGTGGTGGTCATGCCTGCCACACTGCCCCCATGACCACCGCCGGCGATGGGACGAACGCGACACCGGAGCACATGTACGGCCACGTGCTGCATCCGGAGGAGTTCCTCGCGCGCGCCCGCTACGGCTCCGCGCCCCCGTCGGAGGAGCTCGCCCCGTGGGTGGACCGCTACTGGTCCGTGCGCTGGGACCTCGAGGAGGGCACGAGTTACCCCGTCGCCACCCTCGACGACCCGTGCGTGCACCTCACGCTCGAGCGCGGGGACGTGCTCCGCCGCGGCGCCGACGGCGGCGGCACCTGGATCACCGGCCCCGTCACCCGCGGCGTGTTCGACGTGCGGCTCACCGGGCGCGGCAGCGTCGTCGGCGTGCGCTTCCGCCGGGGAGGGACCGCCGCCTTCCGGAGCGAGGCGGTGAGCACCCTGCGGGACCGCACCGTCCCCGCCGCGCGCTGGTTCACCGACCCGCCCTTCCCCGACGACCTCCCGGAGGACGTTGACGCCGCGGCGGGCGCTCTCGACGCCTGGCTGCTGGCCCTCGGCCCGCGGGACACCCCGGGACTGCTCACCCTGCGCGCCGTGCTCGACCTGCTCGACGACCCCGCCGTCATCTCGCTCGCCGCGCTCCAGGAGCGCACCGGGATGACGGCCCGCACCCTCCAGCGTCTGCTCGCCCGGCACGTGGGGGTGGGGCCCAAGCGGATGCTCGTGCGCGCCCGCGTCATGGACGCGCTCGCCGCGATCGACCGCGGGGACCCCCGCCCCGCCGCGACGATCGCCGCGGACCTCGGCTGGTTCGACCAGTCGCACTTCATCCGGGACGTGCACGCGATCAAGGGCCTCACCCCGGCCGCCTACGCCGCACGCCGGGACGCGGCGCGAGGGGACGCCGCACGCCGGGACACCGATCGCCGGGATGTCGCCGGCTCGGCACCCGCCGCGCGCTCCTCCGCCGGCCGCTGATCAGCGGACGGCGGATCAGCGCAGGACGGAGAGCGCCCCGTCGGCCCGACCGGCGGAGCAGGCTCGGGGGCATGACATCGACACCCGCCCTCACCGCCGAGACCGAGACCCCGCCGCCCACCGCCCTCACCGAGCGCACCGCCGCTGGCCTCCTGCACCAGAGGATCCTGCTGCTGGACCGGGAGCTCGAGCAGGACAACGGCGCTCAGCTGTGCGCCCAGCTCGTGCTCCTCGCCGCCGAGGACCCCACCCGGGACGTGACCCTGCTGATCAACTCCCCGGGCGGCCTGGTCCCCGCGATGCTCGCGATCGGCGACCTCATGGACCTCGTCCCGTGCGACGTGCGCACCGTCGCCCTCGGCATGGCCTACAGCGCCGGCCAGTTCCTGCTCACCCACGGCACCCCCGGCAAGCGGTACGTGCTCCCGCACGCGCGGGTGCTCATGCACCAGGGGTCGGCCGGGTTCGGCGGCAGCGCCGCGGACATCGAGCTCCAGGCGGAGGACCTGCGGCGCGGCCGGGACCTGCTGCTGGACCTCACCGCGGAGCGCACCGGGCAGAGCCGCGAGACGATCGCCCGGGTCTCGGAGCGGGACCGGATCTGGGAGGCGCAGGCGGCCGTCGAGTACGGCTTCGCCGACCACGTGCTGGGCTCCCTCGCCGAGCTCCTGCCCTTCGGCGGCCCGGCCCGCCCGAGCGGGGTGTCCCGATGAGCTCCTACACGATCCCCAGCGTCATCGAGCGCACCGTCAGCGGGACCGAGCGCAGTGCGGACGTCTTCTCCCGCCTGCTCTCGGACCGCATCGTCTACCTCGGCACGGGAGTGGACGACGGGGTAGCCAACACGATCATCGCCCAGGTCCTCCACCTCGAGAACGACGCCCCCGGGCAGCGGATCCAGCTGTACCTCAACTCCGAGGGCGGGGACGCGCAGGCCGTTCTCGCGATCCACGACGCCCTCGCCTACGTGCGCTGCCCGATCGCGGTGACCTGCATCGGCCAGGTGGTCGCGGCGCCCGTCGTGCTGCTCGCCGCGGGCACCCCGGGGCTGCGCTCGGTGCTCCCGCACGCCCGGGTGGTGCTGCACCCGCTCGAGGCGAGCGGCCGCGGCGCGATCCCGGACCTCATCCTCGCGACCCAGGAGGTCGAGCGGGTGCGGCGCGAGCTCGAGACGGTGCTCGCCGAGCACAGCGGCCGACCGATCGCGCAGGTCCGTGAGGACCTCGAGCGGGAGCGCGTGCTCGATGCGCAGGCGGCCGTCGACTACGGCCTCGCGGACACGGTGCTCAGGCGACGCTGAGCAGCACCGGGCCGGTGGCCAGGGCGCCGGGGGACGCGGCCGTCGGCCCCGGGAGCGGCAGCTCCCGGCGACCGGCGGCGGTGAGGTCGAGGACGCGCAGGGCGGCGGGGGAGCGGCGGAGCGCGGCGACCCGGTCGCCGATCTCGTAGACGCTGAGGCCGAGCGCGCCCGTGATCGCGGCGAGCACCTCGGAGGAGGGGTCCTTGCGGCCACGCTCGACGTCGCTCAGGTGCTGCATGCTCACTCCGCTCGCGGCGGCGAGACGGGCGAGGGTGCGGCCCTGGCGGAGGCGCTCCTCGCGCAGCACCGCGCCGACGAGCTCCCGCAGCAGCGGCTCGGTGGCGTGCGACGGACCGGTGCTGGCCGACGGGCCGGCGGCGTCGATCGGCTCGATGGCGTCCATGCACCGAGCCTACGATCCCGTGTCCCGGCGCACACCGGTCTACGCTGTGAGCGGATCCTCGCTGCCGATCACCGCGAGCAGCGCGAGACGGCTCGCGGCCTCCGAGCGGGGCGGCGCGGTGATCAAGAGCAGCACCTGGGACTCGTCCTCGGTGACCAGGGCCTGGCAGTCCACGTCGATCTCCCCGATCTGCGGGTGCACGACGGTCTTGCGGTCCTCGAAGCGGTGCCCCACCTCCTGCCGCTCCCATAGCTGGGCGAACTCGGGGCTGCGTGCGGTGAGGTCGCGGGCCATCTCCGTGGCGCGGGCACGGGTGGTCTCCCTGCCTTAGGCGGCGCGCAGCTGGGCGACCTGGAGGCGGCCCTGATGGGCATGGTCCCGCGCCGGGTAGGCGCCGCGACCGGCGGCGGGGTCCGCGAACCAGCGGTGGATCGCGGAGCGCTCCGGGCCCCGCAGATGGTCCGTGTCCCCGAACAGGGCGCGGGCCGGCTCGTTCTGCACGAGCGTCTCCCCGAGGGAGGTGATGATCAGGGCGGGCGTGTCGGTGAGCCGGTCCAGCACGCGCAGCAGACCCGGGGCGACGTGCCCCTGCGGGGAGGAGCGGTCCGGCGCGGGGTGTCCCGCCACCCGGAAGAGGTAGTCGCGCTCGTCGTCGGTGAGGCGCAGGGCGCGGGCGAGCGCGGCGAGCAGCGGAGGGCTCGGCTGCGGCCCGCGCCTCTGCTCGAGCCGCGTGTAGTAGTCGACGGACATCGCCGCGAGCAGGGCGACCTCCTCGCGGCGCAGTCCCGCCGTGCGGCGGCGGGCGCCCGCCGGCAGCCCGACGTCCTCCGGGCGGAGGTCGGCTCGGTGCTGCACGAGGAAGGCGGCGAGGGCGGGTCGGTCCCTCCCCGAAGCATCGCAGGGCGGCCGGGGCGTATCCAGGGATCGCGGATTCCCCGATCGGCGCGGTCTGGAGCGCCACGCTCGCCGGGCCCACGCTGGGGTCATGACACTTCGAGCGAACCTCAGCAGCCACACGATCCTCGTCCCCGGTGCGACGAGCGGCATCGGCCTCGCCCTCGCCCTGCGCCTGCGGGAGCGTGGCAGCACCGTGATCGTCGGCGGCCGCCGGACCGCCCTCCTGGAACAGATCGCCCGCGAGCACCCCGGGCTGGACACCGTCGAGATCGACGTCGCTGATCCCCGCAGCATCGAGCACGCCGTCGCCGAGGTGATCGCCCGCCATCCCGACCTCGACGTGCTCGTGACGATGGCGGGGATCATGCAGGCGGAGGACTGGTCCGATCCCGTCTCGGCCCTCGCGACCGCCGAGCGGGCGGTGACGACGAACCTGCTCGGCACGATCCGGCTCGTCGCCGCCGTCCAGGAGCACTTCCGCGCCCGGGGCGACGCCACGATCATGACGGTCACCTCCGGCCTCGCCCACGTGCCGATGCGCGCCACGCCCACCTATACGGCCACGAAGGCCGCGGTGCACCGGCTCACCGAGTCGCTGCGCCTCCAGCTCGCGCCCGCCGGCATCGAGATGATCGAGCTGGTGCCGCCGGCCGTCGGCACCGATCTCATGCCCGGCCACCGCGACAGCCCCGGCGCGATGGACCTCGAGGCCTTCGCGGACGAGGTCGTGGCGCTGCTCGACGCGCCGCCCGCGGATCCGCGCGCCGCCCGGGAGATCCTCGTGCGGCACGTGGAGCCGCTGCGCCTCGCCGAGGTGCGCGGCAGCTACGAGGAGGCCGTGGCGCGGCTGAACCCGCCGCTCGCCTGACCCCGTCTCCGGCGCGCCCCGGAAGCGTCGAGGGGTGGCCGCATAGCCTGCTCGGATGGGATCCGATCAGGTGCGCATCGCCTACTCCGAGCGGGCGGTCGAGTACGCGACGCTGCTCGGTCACGTCGAGGACCTCGCCCTCCAGGACCGCGGCCACCTGGAGGGCTGGGCGGCCCGTGTGGACGGTCCGATCCTCGACCTCGGCTGCGGTCCCGGGCACTGGACCGCGCACCTCGTCGACCGCGGTCACGAGGTGCGCGGGATCGACCCGGTGCCGGCGTTCGTGGAGATCGCCCGGGACCGTCGGCCGGACATCGACGTGCGACTCGGCGGTGCCCGGGACCTGCTGGACGTGCCCGGGCCCGACGGCGGGTACGGCGGGATCCTCGCCTGGTACTCGCTGATCCACCTCGACCCCGCGGCGCTGCCCGGGGCGCTCGCCAGGATCCGTGGGGCGCTGCGACCCTGCGGCCGGCTGCTGCTGGGACTGTTCGACGGCGGCGACGCGCCAGGGCCTGAGCCCTTCGAGCATGCGGTGGTCACCGCGCACCGCTGGCCGGTGTCCGTCGTCGTCGCCCTGCTGCGGGCGGCGGGGCTCGAGCCCGTCGACGTGGTACGCCGCACCGACCCCGGGAGCCGCCCTCATCTCGCGATCGAGGCGGTCGCCGGCCCCGGCGGCGAGGGGGCGTCACCTCGGTCGATGCCGGCTCACGGCGGTTCCGGTCCTACCCTGAGCCGGTGACCGACACGCCTCCAGCCCACCCCGTCCTCGCCGACCTCGACTGGCCCCTGCGCACCGCCCACCTCGCCCTGCGCCCCGCGCGCCCCGAGGACGCCGCCGCGATCTGGCCCTGGTACGGGCGCGAGGACGTGCAGGAGTACACGACCACCCGCCCCGGTGACCTCGCGGCGATGCAGGAGTGGTGGGACGAGCCGAGCCGCCTCGCGAGCACCGTCGTCGCCGAGCGGGACGGGGTGATCGTCGCGACCGGAATGATCAAGGTCCAGGACGCCTGGGGCCAGTCCGACGTGGTCGAGCAGGCCCGCGGGACCCTCGCCGAGCTCGGCTGGACCGTCGACCCGGGCCGGCAGGGCGAGGGGATCGGCACCGAGCTCGCCGCGGCCCTGCTCGACGTCGCGATCGACGGCCTCGGGATCCGCCGCGTCGTCGCCGAGTGCTTCGCCGTCAACACCGCCTCCCGCCGCGTGATGGAGAAGATCGGCATGCGCCTGGAGGCCGTGCACCGCGAGGACTCCCTGCACCGCTCCGGCCACTGGATGGACGGTGCGACCTACGCGATCCTCGCCTCCGAGCGCGCCGCCGGTGAGAGGATGACCGGGTCCGACGAGACCGCCTCCCACCAGGAGACCCGATGAGCACCAGCGTCAGCCCCGTCGAGCCCGCCGTGCCCGTCACGGCGACCTTCACCGTCTCCATGGTCCCCGGTGACACGGTGCTCGAGGGCACCGGCCGCTTCGACCTCGAGAAGACCTGGCACGGCGGCATCGAGGGGACCAGCCGCGGCGTCATGCTCACCGCGGGGGACCCCGAGGCGGGCAGCGCCGGCTACGTGGCGCTCGAGGTGTTCGAGGGCGCCGTCGGCGGCCACGCCGGCACCCTCACGCTCCAGCAGTCCGGGACGATGGAGGGCGAGGACGTGGGCCTCACGTACCGGATCGTGCCCGGCGGCGGCAGCGGCGCGCTCGCCGGGCTGCGCGGGGAGATCACGATCGAGGGCATCGCCGAGGACGGCACCCACCACGCCGCCCTCACCCCGGCCTGACCGACGGTCCCCGGCCGCTCCGGCCCCTAGAGTGGGGGCCATGAGCACGGTCGTCCTCCCCGGATCCTTCGACCCCTTCACGCTGGGCCACCTGGACCTCGCGCGCCGCGCGGCCGCCCTCGCGGACTCCGTCGTGATCGCCGTGAGCCACAACCCCGGCAAGAAGAACGTCCTGGACCTCGAGACCCGCCAGCAGGTCATCCGCGAGACCCTCGCGGCGGAGGGGCTCACCGAGCGCTGCGAGGTGAGGACCCTGGGCCGCGGGCTGCTCGTCGACTTCTGCCGCGAGGCGGGGGCCCACGCCGTGGTGCGCGGGCTCCGCTCCCAGATCGACCTCGCCTACGAGGAGCCGATGGCGCGGATGAACCGCCACCTCGCGGAGGTGGACACCGTCTTCCTGCTCACCGCCGCGGATCTCGCGCACATCTCCTCGAGCCTCGTGCGGGAGGTGCACGCCCTCGGCGGTGACGTCTCCGACATGCTCCCGGCGCCCGCTCTCGACGCACTCGTCGCCGCCTCCCGCGTATCCTGAATCCCATGCCCACCACGCCTGCCACCCCTGACGCACGCGAGCCCGAGTTCGCGCCCGGACTGCGCCTGGACGCCGTCGACCTCGTGGGCCGCACCGGCTCCCACCGCCACGTGGAGCGCACCGTGCCCGCTCCCGCGCGCGACGACCTGGGCCCCGCCATGCAGCCCGAGGAGGGCGCGGACCTGCTCATCGACGTGGAGCTCGAGTCCGTCGTCGAGGGGATCTACGCCCACGGCACCGTCGGCGCCCACCTCGTGGGGGAGTGCTCCCGCTGCCTGGACCCCGTCGAGCAGGAGTTCTCCTCCCGCCTCGACGAGCTGTTCCTCTACCCGCAGAAGGTCAAGGCCGCGGACCGCGAGGACTCCGTGCTGCTCGCCGACGACGACACCGCGGACCTCAACCCGCTCGTGCGCGACGCGCTCGCCGTCGACGCCGACGAGCGCCCCCTGTGCCGTCCCGACTGCCCGGGGCTGTGCCCCACCTGCGGCTTCCGCATGGAGGACGACCCCGAGCACCACCACGAGGTGATCGACGACCGCTTCGCCGCCCTCGAGGGCTTCTTCGAGGACGACGAGCGATGAGCCGTCGGCGACGCTCCACCGAGGCCGCCGACCCCCAGGGCCTGATCGACGTGCTCCCGCTCGACGGCGGCCAGGCGGCGGATCTGCGCGAGTCCGGCCTGCTGGACCTCGCGCTCACCCACCGCTCCTACTCCTACGAGAACGACGGCATCCCGCACAACGAGCGCCTCGAGTTCCTCGGCGACGCCGTGCTCCAGCTCGCCGTCACCGAGAAGCTCTACGCGGACCATCCGAGCCTGCCCGAGGGTGATCTCGCCCGGCGCCGCGCCGCGACCGTGAGCGCCCGCGCGCTCGCCGTGATCGCGAGCCGGCTGCGCCTGGGGGAGTACGTGAAGCTGGGCCGCGGGGAGGACCTCTCCGGCGGCCGTGCGAAGGTCTCGATCCTCGCGGACACCACCGAGGCCGTCATCGGCTCCGTGCACCTCGCCTGCGGGCAGGACGTCTCGCGCCGCTTCGTGCTGGACCTCATGTCGCCGCTGCTGGACTCCGACGAGTTCCTCGAGTCCAGCTACGACTTCAAGTCCCGTCTCCAGGAGATCGCCGCGGCCTCCGGGCTCACCCCGGTCTACCGGATCACCGAGACCGGCCTCGAGCACGACAAGACCTTCACCGCGCAGGTGAGCGTCGAGGGCGTGGTCTCCGCGAGCGGCGAGGGGCATTCGAAGAAGGACGCCGAGCTCGCGGCCGCCCAGAACGCGGTGCGGGCGATCCTCGCCGAGCGCGGCGAGACGCTCATCCCGCGCGGCTGAGCCGGGACCGCGCATGCCGGAGCTGCCCGAGGTCGAGGTGGTGCGTCGCGGTCTCGCCGCGCGCGCCGTGGGCCGCACGATCACGGGGCTCGAGGTGCTCGACGCCCGCAGCCTGCGCCGCCAGAGCGGCGGGGAGGACCGCCTGCGCGCTGTGCTGCTGGGCGCTCGGATCAGCGCCGTCGTGCGCCGCGGGAAGTTCCTGTGGCTGCGCCTGGCCGACGGGCCGACGGCCGACGGTGCGGTGTCGGACGGCGGGGGGTCGGACGGCGCGGAGACCGGCGAGGCGCTCATGGCGCACCTCGGCATGAGCGGCCAGCTCCGCCTCACGACGGGGGAGACCCCGGACCCGGCGCGCGAGGCGTCCGAGGGGCCGGCCTCCGATCCGCTCCGCCACCGCCGGGTCTCGCTCTGGCTCGACGACGGCTCCCGCATCGACCTCGTGGATCAGCGGCTCTTCGGAGGGCTCTGGGCGAGCCCGCTCGTCCCCGCCCCGGACGGTCTCCCCGCCGGCGAGGGCAGCCCGGACGCCCTGCTGCCCGAGGCCGCCGCGCACGTGGCCCGCGACCTCCTCGACCCCGCGATCGACCTCCCCGAGGTGGCCCGCCGGATGCGCACCCGTCGCGCACCGGTGAAGGCGCTGCTGCTGGACCAGGCGCTCGTCTCCGGGATCGGCAACATCTACGCGGACGAGGGCCTCTGGGCCGCCCGCGTGCGCGACGACACCCCCGGCGCGGCGCTCTCCCAGCGCACCGCCCACGCCCTGCTGCGGGAGACCGCCGCCGTCATGCGCCGCGCCCTCGCGGTGGGCGGCACGAGCTTCGACGCGCTGTACGTGAACGTCGACGGCCGCAGCGGCTACTTCGCCCGCTCCCTCGCCGCCTACGGCAAGGAGGGGGAGCCGTGCCCGCGCTGCGGGACGCCGATCCGCCGCCGTGCCTTCGCCGGCCGCTCGAGCCACTTCTGCCCGCGCTGCCAGCGGGCCCCGCGACCACCCCGATCCCGCCCGACGGAAGGACCTTCGCGATGAGCGACCAGACCCCGCCCCCGATCCGCGTCATGCTCGTGGACGATCACGAGGTGGTGCGCCGCGGCATCGTCACCGTCATCTCCTCCCATCCCCGGCTGGAGGTGGTGGGGGAGGCGTCCACGGTCGCCGAGGCGAACCGTCGCCTGCCCGCGATCCGCCCCGAGGTGCTCGTGGTGGACCTCCAGCTGCCCGACGGCACCGGGCTCGACGTCATGCGCCGCGCCCGGGAGGTCGAGCCCGAGCAGACGATTCTCGTGCTCACGAGCTTCGACGACGACGCAGCCGTGCGGGAGTCCCGTGAGAGCGGCGCGGCGGGGCTCGTGCTGAAGTCCGCCCGCTCCCAGGAGATCGTCGACGCGATCCTCGCGGTGCACGGCGGGGGGAGCATCTGGCCCGCCGGCCATGAGAGCGAGGAGCCGGAGCTGTCGCCGTCGGACGCCCGGATCGTCGAGCTCATCGGCGACGGCCACTCGAACCGGGAGATCGCCGAGCAGCTGGGGATCGCGGAGAAGACGGTGAAGAACCGGATCACGGTGATCCTGCAGACCCTCGGCATGCAGCGCCGCACCCAGGTCGTCGCCATGGTCGCGGCCCGGCGTCGCGCCGGCTGGCGCTGAGCCCGACGGAGCGGTTCCAGTCCTCCTCAGTCCTCCGGGGGCAGCGTCACCCGCCACGAGATCATCGTGCCGGGCTCGAGGCTGATCGCGTCGACCCAGCCGGAGTGCCGCCGCGCCCGCGAGGACATGTTCGCGAGACCGCTGCGGCGGCGCACCGACGGGTCGATCCCGCGGCCGTTGTCCGAGACGTCGACCTGGACCACCCGGTCCACCCCCTCCTCGATCACGCTGACCGAGACGGCGACCGCGCTCGCATGGGCATGCCGGGCGGCGTTGGCGAGGCACTCGCGCACCACGGCGACCACGTCCTCGGCGATCTCCCGGGGGAGCATGCGGTCGAGCTCCGAGGGGTCCGCGGGCATACGCAGGGTCGGCACGAAGCCGAGCCCGCTGGTGGCGAGGCCCACCTCGTGGCGCAGCCGCTCCGCGAGCGTCGCCTCGCTGCGCTCGCGGCGCAGGGACTGCACGATCTGACGGATCTGCGCCACCGCGTTCTCGACGCCCTCGACGCCGGCGGCGACCGCCGAGCGGATCCGCGCGTTGCTGGGCGGCTCGCCGGTGGAGGAGAGCGACTGGGCGAGGGCCTCGAGCTCCATCCCCACCGCGAAGAGCTCCTGGATAGCGAGGTCGTGGAGGTCGCGGGCGATGCGCCCGCGCTCGTCGTCGAGCTCGCCCGCGTCGCCGAGGTCCGGGAGGCGCAGCGTGAGCGCCACGAGCGCGGCGAGCGCGTCGAGCCGCTCCCGGCTGCCGGTGCCGGCGCGTGAGGGACCGGTCGTCGTCGGCGGGCCGAGCACCAGCAGGGCGCCGGTCCCGTGCTCCCCGGCATCGACCACCGCGGCGTCCACCGCGAGCATCCCGGAGCCGAGGTCCACCGTCGCGATCGACTCGACGCCCTCCGCCGAACCGGTGCGCAGCGCGGTGCCGAGACCCGACGCCGCCGGGACGGGGGCGCCGAGCAGACGGGAGGAGGAGGGGCCGTCCGCGAGCTCGACGATCCAGCCGCCGGCGCCGTCGGCGAGCACGAGCAGGGCGTTCTCCGCCCCGAGGTCCGTGCGCGCCGAGCGGACGAGCAGCTCGAGCAGCTCCTCGGGCTCCGCGCCCGCGAGCACGGCGCTCGTGAGGTCCTGGATCCGGGTGCGGGTCATCGGAGCTCCTCGATCCTGAGCACGGGGGTGCCGGGCGGGATCGCCGACTCCCGATGGGTGACGACCACGACCGTGCTCGTCGCCGGCACGAGGGACTCGTCCCCGGGGGTGAGCAGGGCGCGCAGCAGCGCGTCGCCGCGGGCGGCGTCGAGGTGCTCGGTGGGCTCGTCGAGCAGGAGCACCGGGCCGCGGCGCACCACGGCGCGCGCGAGCAGCAGGCGACGCCGCTCGCCGCCGGAGACGGTGGTGCCGTCCGGTCCGAGCAGGGTGTCGAGCCCCGCCGGGAGGGTGCCCACCCATGCCGCGAGGCCGACGGCCCCGAGCGCTGAGAGCGCCTCCTTGTCCGCGAGGTCCCCGCGCACCACGCGCAGGTTCTCCCGCAGCGTCGTCGCGAAGACGTGCGAGTCCTCGGGGAAGGCCGTGACCTGCTGGCGAGGGTCCTGGCCCGCGGCGTCGACGGTGCCCGCGAGCGGGTCGAGCAGCCCGGCGAGCGTGAGCAGCAGCGTGGTCTTCCCGCTGCCGGAGGGACCGAGCACCGCGAGCCGCGACCCGGCGGGCAGGTCGAGGTCGAGGTCCCGGACGACCGGCGCCCCGGCCGACCAGCCCGCGGTGAGCCCCTGGGCGCGCAGCGGCGCGGTGATCGCGCGCTCGGCGGTGCGGGAGGGCTCCGGTCGGGCCGCGTCCCAGCGCTCACCGGCCGCGGCCTCGAGGCGGGCGGCGGCGGAGCGGGAGCGGGCGTGCTGGGCGGCCGCGGCGGGCAGCGCGGTCGCGGCCTCGAAGGCGGAGAGCGGCAGGAGCACGAGGACGCCGATCTGCCCGGCGGTCGCGGCGCCGGCGGACCACGCGGCGCCCGCCGCGATCAGGGACCCGAGCACGGTCAGGGCGATCGCGAGCGGCACGGCGGCCGTCGCGAGGGCGGAAGGCAGGGCGGCGCGGTCCAGGGCGCGGTCCTGGCGCCGCTGGGAGGCGGCGAGACCGGTCAGGGAGTCCTCGAGCCGGCCCTCGAGCCGCAGGGAGGTCGCGTCGTCGAGGATCTCGAGCAGGCTCGTGCCCACCCCCGCGCGGCCCTCGACCACCGCCTCCTCCCGCACCCGGGCCGCGCGGTGCGCGGCGGCGGGGGCGAGGAGAGCGGCGACGAGCTGTCCCAGTAGCATCGCCGCCGCGCCGAGCGGCGAGATCGGCGCGATCGTGACGACGGCGACCACGGCCATCACGGCCGCGACGAGCGCGGGGACGATCGCGGAGACGACGTGGTCGCCGAGCTCCTGGGCGTCGTCCCCGAGCCGGGTGAGCAGGTCGCCGCGGCGCAGGCGGGTCAGCGCGTCGTCGCGACGGGAGGCGAGCGCCGTGTACAGGGTGGCGCGCAGGGAGACGACGCCGCGCAGGGCGACGTCGTGCGCGAGCATCCGGTCCAGCCAGCGCAGCACCGCCCGGGAGACTCCGAGGGCGCGCACGGCGACCACCGCGACCGTCAGGTCGAGCACGGGCGGCATCGTCCAGGCGCGGGTGACGAGATAGGCGGAGACCGCGGCGAGGGCGAAGGCCGCCCCGGCGGTCGCGGCGGCGGCGAGGACGGCGGCGAGCAGCCGACCCCGCGGGAGCGCGAGGGCCCGCTCCGCCGTGCGCAGCGCGATCATCGGGTCACCTCCGTCCCGAGGGACACGACGTCGTCCGCCCGTCCGAGGAGGGTCTCACGATGCGCGACGACGAGGACGGTGCGTCCCTGCTCGCGCAGGCGGTCCACGAGGTCCAGGACGATCTGCTCCGTGCCGCCGTCGAGGTGGGCCGTCGGCTCGTCGAGGACCACGAGCGGGGCGGGGGACAGGAGCGCCCGAGCGAGGGAGAGGCGCTGCCGCTCGCCGAGGGACAGGCCGCGACCGCCGCGGCCGAGGTCGGCGTCCCAGCCGCGGGCCGCGATGACCGGGGCGAGCCCCGTGAGCCGCGCCGCCTCCTCGAGCTCCTCCGCGCCGGCATCGGGACGGGCGGCGGCGAGCACCTCGCGGAGCGTGCCCGGTGGGAGCACCGGGCGCTGGGGGAGCAGGGTCAGCTGGTCCCAGTAGCTGCGCCGGTCCAGGTCGCGGACGTCGGTCACGGCGCCGTCGGGCCCGATCACCTCGGCGCGTCCGCGGTCGGGGTCGAGCAGGCCCAGCAGCACCTGCACGGCGGTGGTCTTGCCGGTCCCGGAGGCGCCGGTGAGCGCGAGCACGCGGCCCGGGCGCAGGGTGAGCTCGGCGCCGTCCGGGGCGAGACCATGGCGGGAGGCCACGGCGATGTCCCGCAGGGCGAGGGTCGAGCGGCGCAGGTCCGGCGCGGGCAGCGTTCCCGCGGAGGACAGGGGCTCCGCGAGCACGGTGAAGGTCGCGTCGAGCGCCGCGAGGCCATCGGTCGAGGCGTGGTAGCGGGCGCCGACGCTCCGCAGCGGCAGGTGCACCTCGGGGGCGAGCACGAGCACCGCGAGCGCCGGGGCGAGCTCCATCTCCCCGGCGACGAGCCGGAGACCGATGCTCACCGCGACGAGGGCGACGCACAGGGTCGAGAGGAACTCGAGCACCATCGAGGAGAGGAAGGCGTAGCGCAGCGAGCCGAGGGCGGAGGCGCGGTGGCGGTCGCCGAGCGCGCGCACGGTGCGCTCGGGCCCGTGCTCGCGGCCCAGGGCGCGCAGGGTGGGCAGCCCGTCCACGAGGTCCAGCAGCTGCGCCCACAGCGAGCGCATGTCCTCGATGAGCCGGGCGGAGCGGCCCACGGTGAGGGACCCCACGAGGATCATGAACAGCGGGATCAGCGGCAGGGTCACGAGGGTGATGACGGCGCTCAGCGGGTCCAGCAGGGCGATCACGAGGAGGCACAGCGGGGTGACGGTCGCGGCGAGCAGGAGCTGGGGGACGTAGCCCACGAGATAGGGCCGCAGCTTCTCCAGCCCGCTCGTCGCGAGCGAAGCGACGTCCGCCCCGCGCCCCGCTCCGGCCCGGGGGCCGAGCTCCGCCGTGTGGGAGACCAGGCGCAGCCGGAGGTCCGCGATAGTGGCCGTCGCGGAGCGGTGGCCGTAGCGCTCGGTGATCCCTGCCGCGAGCGCCCTCACGCCGAGGGCGAGGAGGACGGCGGCGAGCGTCCCCGGCAGGGCCGTCGGCAGGGTGCCGTCCTGCAGCAGCGCCGTGCCGAGCCGCGCGAGCCCGAGCGCGACGGTGATCGCGCAGCCCGCCTGCACGAGCCCCAGCAGCACGGTGCGCAGCACGTGGCCCCGGGCGGCCCGCACCTCCCGCACGAGGCGCGGGTCCAGGGGCGCGCGGCTGCGGCGGGCGGGCGCCGCCGGGGCGTCGACCCGGCTGCCGACGGGGGTCTCGGCGGGGGCGGTCACTCCGCCTCGAACGCCCGACGGTGGCCCTCGGCGAGGCGGGCGGCGAGGGGCTTCACGGTGGCCCGGGTGGAGCCGTCCTCGTTCAGACGATGGCGGAACACCCAGTACGCCCAGCTCTGATAGACGAGGATCACCGGCACGAGGATGCAGGTCACGACGAGCATGATGGTCAGCGTGTGCGGGGTCGAGGAGGAGCCCGCGACCGTCAGCCCGGTGCCCTCGAGGCCCGTGGACGGCATGACGTAGGGGAACAGTCCGCCGAACAGCGTCGCCGCCGCGGCGAGGATCGCGACGCCTGTCCCCACGAGGGTGAGCCCTTCGCGCCGGCCGCGCTGGGCGAGAAGAGTCCCCACGAGGGCGAGGGCCGCCGCGAGCAGCGGCGCCCAGGTCCACGACTGGTGCGAGTACGCCAGCTGATACCAGAGCAGCAGCGCGGCGCCGCCCAGGAGGGCGGGGAGCATGAGCAGTCGTGCCCGGCGGCGGGCCCGCTCCCGCAGGTCGCCCTGGAGCTTGAGCGTGAGGTAGTGAGAGCCGTGCAGCCAGAACAGCAGCACGAGCACCACCCCGGCGAGGAGCGCGAAGGGCTGCAGGAGCCCGGCGGCGGAGGTCACGACCCAGCGGTTCTGGTCGATCTCGACGCCCGCGACGACGTCGCCGAGCACGATGCCCCAGAGGAACGGCGGCAGGAAGCCGGTCGCGACGTGGATCCCGTCCCAGGCGCGGCGCCACGCGTCGCCGGGTCGCGCGTCGCGATAGGTGAAAGCGACCACGCGCACGATCAGTGAGAACAGCAGGAGCAGCAGCACGGGGTAGAAGCCGGAGAAGAGCGTGGCGTACCACTCGGGGAAGGCCGCGAAGATCGCGGCGGCGCCGGTGATGATCCACACCTGGTTGCCGTCCCAGACGGGGTGGATGGTGCTCAGCAGGGTGTGGCGCTCGTGGTCGTCGCGGGCGAGGGTGCCCACGTTCATCTGCACGCCGAAGTCGAAGCCCTCGAGCACGAAGTACACGCCGAACAGGAGCGCGATGAGCGCGAACCAGGCGATCTGGAGGCCGGTGGGGGCGAGGAGGGGGTCCATGGTGGTCGTCCTTCCGTTCTCAGTAGTCGAAGGAGAGCACGGGCGTGTCCAGCTGCCCCGTGTCCGGGTCGCGGTGGGGCAGCGGGGCGCCCTGGAGCGCGGTGCGCCGGATGAGCAGGAACCACACGACCGCGAGGACGCCGTAGACGAGCGTGAAGGCGATCAGGCTCGCCACCACCCAGCCCGCGGGATGGCTCGAGACCCCCTGGAGCGTCATGAGCCGCACGGTCGGGTCGTCGGGGTTGGGGTGCACCACCCAGGGCTGGCGTCCCATCTCGGTGAACACCCAGCCGGCGGAGTTCGCGAAGAACGGCATGGGGATCGCGAGCACGGTGAACCACTGGAAGGCGCGCGAGCCGGTGGTGCGGCCCTTCCTCGTGGCCCACAGGGCCCACAGCGCGACGACGCCGCTGAACGCCGCGAGACCCATCATCAGGCGGAAGGACCAGTAGGTGACGAAGAGGTTGGGGCGGTACTCCGCGGTGACCTGGTTCCCGTGGATGTCCGTCACCGTCGAGCCGAACTCCTCCTGCGCCTGGGCGTTGAGCTCGTCGACGCCCTGGAGGGTCGCGTCGAAGGTGTGGGTGGCCAGGAAGGAGGTCACGTAGGGGACCTCGATGAGGTGGGTGATGCTCGAGCAGTCCTGGGCGAAGGCGTCGGGCCCGCCCACGGTGAGGATCGAGAAGGAGGCGCCGGTCTCGGTCTCGCACAGCGCCTCGGCCGAGGCCATCTTCATCGGCTGCTGTTTGAACATGATCTGCGCCTGCTGGTCACCGGAGACCACCAGGGCGATCGCGGCCAGGACCATGGCGAGCACGCCGAAGCGCACCGTGGGCCGGTAGAGGCCGCGGGCGAGCTCGTGCTGGCGCGAGCCCTCCCCGGTGTCCCGGCCCACGTCGTCCGCGGCGCGGTGGTGCTTGACCATGTGCCAGGAGGCGATGCCGGTGACGAAGGCGGCGGCGACGAGCCAGGCGCCCGCGATCACGTGGGGGAAGGCGGCGAGCGTCGTGACGTTGGTGAGCACCGCCCAGAGCGAGTCGAGCTCCGCGCGGCCGGTCTCCGGGTTCAGGGTCGCGCCCACGGGGTGCTGCATGAAGGAGTTCGCGGCGACGATGAAATAGGCCGAGCAGGTGGTGCCCAGGGCGACCGCCCAGATCGTCAGCAGGTGGATCTTCTCGGGCAGCTTGTTCCAGCCGAAGATCCACAGCCCCAGGAACACCGACTCGAGGAAGAAGGCGATGAGCCCCTCGAGGGCGAGCGGCGCGCCGAACACGTCCCCGACGTAGCGCGCGTACTCCGACCAGTTCAGACCGAACTGGAACTCCTGGACGATGCCCGTCGCGATGCCGATCGCGAAGTTCAGCACGAGCAGGGAGCCGAAGAACTTCGTCATACGGGTCCAGGCGTCCTTGCGGTCCGGGTCCTTCGCGAACACGGAGAAGGTCTGCATGACCGCGACGAGCAGCGAGAGGCCGATCGTGAGCGGGACGAAGAGGAAGTGGTAGACGGTGGTGATGCCGAACTGCCACCGGGCGAGATCGAGGGCTTCCATGAATGCTCCAAGTCGAGGGGGGCGACGGGGACGCCATGACGACCGTACGGCGCACCGCGGCGCGCCCACGAGGACCATGGTCCTCCCTGACCGCGTGACACGCACCCCGTTCCGAGGGTTCCGCTGTGCCATACTGACCGCGGCACTCTCCTGCTCCGTACCGGGTGGGGGAACCTCCCGGCGTCGATGCGCCGGAGCACCGGTGACGCGTCCGTCGCGACCGAGTCGGCTCCTCCATCGACACGCTGCGCTCCCCTCGGGAGCAGCGCCTGGCGAGGGCCGGAGACTTCCGTCCCCCAGGACGATGACCACGTGGACCCAGGGTGCGCTGGATCCTTTCGAAGGAGACGGCCTCATGGCTGACAGCACCACCACCCCCGATCCTGCGGATCCCGCACCCCGTCGCACCCGCCGCCGCGCGGCGGGAGCCCCCGCCGGCGCCCCGGCGCCGTCCGTCGTCGAGACGTCCGCCGCGGAGTCCTCCGAGACCACCACGGCGCCCCGCACCTCGGTGCCCGAGCAGGCCGCGGCGCCTGCCGAGCCCGCCGCTCCGAAGCGAACCCGCCGCCGCGCGGCCGGCGCCCCGGCCGGTGCCCCCGTGTTCCGCGCGGCCACCGATCCCGCTCCCGAGCCCGAGCCCGAGGTCGAGGAGGCCCCGGCCCCCGCGCCGGAGGCCGACGTCGAGCAGGACACCCCTGCGGCGCCCGAGCCCGCCGCCCGCGCCGAGCGCGAGCGTCCCGCCGAGGACGACCACGACACCTCGAGCGTCGTCGCGGATCTCCGCGCCCTCGCCGATGCCCGCGGCAGCGGCGACCGCGCCGACGAGGACGGTCGGGAGCGCCGCGAGCGCGCCCAGCTCGACTTCGCCTCGCTCCTGTTCCAGGCGCCGGCGCCCGTGCAGCCCCGGACCACCGTCGGCCCCGGTCTTCCCGTGTTCGCCGAGGACGAGGACGATGAGACCCCCGACAGCGCGGAGGACCGCGAGGACGCCGACGGGACCGACGCGGACGACCGCGACCGGGACGAGCGCGACGCCCAGGGCTCCGACGATGACGACGAGCAGCGCTCCGGCGCCTCCCGCCGCCGTCGCCGCCGCGGTGGCCGCGGTCGCCGCGGCCGCGGTCGCGGCGAGGACGACGCCCGCGACGAGGAGCAGGGCGAGGACGACCGGGGCGATGCCGCCGGTGACGCCGACGACGCCGACGCCGACGCCGACACCCCGCAGGACGAGGACCCCCAGGACGACGCCGAGCAGCGTGCCGAGGGCGAGGGTCGCTCCTCGCGCTCGCGCTCCGGTCGCCGCCGGGGCCGCGGTCGCGGCGCGGGCGCCCGCTCCGAGGAGCCCGCCGAGGGCGACAGCGCCCCCGAGGGCTCGGCGGAGGACGCCGGGACCGAGGGCTCCGGCTCCGAGGACTCCGGTCCCGACGACCAGGACCAGGCCGGCTCCTCCTCGAGCTCGCGCCGGCGTCGCCGCCGTCGCCGCTCCGACGCGGGGGACGGCGAGTCGACCTCCCCCGACGATCCGCCCAACACCGTCGTCAAGGTCCGCGAGGCCCGCGACGAGGTGAAGGCCGTCAAGGGCTCCACGCGCCTCGAGGCCAAGAAGCAGCGCCGCCGCGAGGGCCGTGACAACGGTCGTCGTCGCAACGTCATCACCGAGGCGGAGTTCCTCGCCCGCCGTGAGTCCGTGAAGCGCTCGATGATCGTGCGCGAGCGCCCGGGCCGCACGCAGATCGCCGTGCTCGAGGACGACGTGCTCGTCGAGCACTACGTCGCCGCGAAGTCGCACACCTCGATGGTCGGCAACGTGTACCTGGGCAAGGTCCAGAACGTGCTGCCCTCCATGGAGGCCGCGTTCGTGGACATCGGCAAGGGCCGCAACGCCGTGCTCTACGCCGGTGAGGTCAACTGGGACGCCGTGGGCCTCGAGGGCCAGCCGCGCCGCATCGAGCTCGCCCTCAAGAGCGGCGACCCGGTGCTGGTCCAGGTCACCAAGGACCCGATCGGCCACAAGGGCGCACGGCTCACGAGCCAGATCTCGCTCCCCGGCCGCTACGTCGTCTTCGTGCCCGGTGGCTCGATGACGGGCATCTCCCGGAAGCTCCCGGACACCGAGCGCAACCGCCTGAAGAAGATCATGCGCCAGCTCATCCCCGAGGACGCGGGCGTCATCGTGCGCACCGCCGCCGAGGGGGCGAGCGAGGAGGAGCTGACCCACGACGTCGAGCGCCTGCGCGCCCAGTGGGAGAAGATCCAGAAGGCGCAGAAGGCGCGCTCCGCGCCGATCGCCCTCTCCCAGGAGCCCGACCTCGCGATCAAGGTGGTCCGCGACGTCTTCAACGAGGACTTCACCTCGCTGATCGTCGAGGGCTCCTCGACCTACGAGGCCGTCCACGAGTACGTCAAGGACGTGGCCCCGGACCTCCTCGAGCGCGTCACCGCGCACGTCGGCCCGAAGGACTCCTTCGCGAAGCACCGCGTGGACGAGCAGCTGCTCAAGGCCATGGACCGCAAGGTCTACCTGCCCTCCGGCGGCTCCCTCGTCATCGACCGCACCGAGGCGATGACGGTCATCGACGTGAACACCGGCAAGTTCACCGGCTCCGGCGGCTCCCTCGAGGAGACGGTGACCCGCAACAACCTCGAGTCCGCCGAGGAGATCGTGCGCCAGCTGCGGCTGCGCGACATCGGCGGCATCATCGTCATCGACTTCATCGACATGGTGCTCGAGTCCAACCGCGACCTCGTGCTGCGGCGCCTGGTCGAGTGCCTGGGCCGTGACCGCACCAAGCACCAGGTCGCCGAGGTCACCTCGCTGGGCCTCGTGCAGATGACCCGCAAGCGCGTGGGCCAGGGCCTCGTGGAGACCTTCTCCACCACCTGCGAGCACTGCAACGGCCGCGGCGTCCTCGTGGACATCGACGGCGAGGCGCACCAGCACGGCGACGGCGGAGGCGCCCGCATCGACGGACCGGACGAGCAGTCCTCCTCCGGCTCCTCCCGCTCGGGCAAGCGCCGCCGCGGCCGCGGTCGCGGCAAGGACTCCGAGGGCGGTGAGGCGGAGAAGAGCGCCGAGAACGGCGGCGAGAGCGCCGGCGAGCACGCCGAGGACTCGGGCGACGTGCACCGCCTGGGCAACGACGACACGCGGGCCCTGGCGCGCGCGACGATCGCCTCCATCGCGGCGGCGACCACCTCGCACCCGCACCCGGAGGTCGTCGTGGACGGCGAGGTCGTGGCGGTGACGGAGGGCGAGGAGCCTGCTCCGGCGCACGTCGAGGCCGCGCCCGCGGATGACACCCAGGCGAAGAGCCAGGAGGAGAGTCAGGGGGAGGACCAGAGCGCCCTGAACTCCGAGGCGTGACGCGTTCCACAGCATTCCTGCAGGTCGCGGCGCACACCGTGGTTGACCGCAGGGTGTGGGGATCGTAGGCTGTCCCGTGGCGCTCAGCGCGCCGATGCCCTTCCCCTCCGGGTCCGCCTGGCCGCAGCCTCCCTCCCGTCCGCGGGACCGGTCGACGGTCGCAGGTCGGCGGTTCGACCCGGGGAACGGCGCCCCTCAGCAGAAGCAGCAGTACTCATCGAGATGGAGCAGTGACGTGGTGTACGCAATCGTCCGCGCAGGCGGCCGTCAGGAGAAGGTGTCGGTCGGCGACACCATCGTGATCAACCGCGTGGCCGGCGAGGCGGGCGACTCCGTGGAGCTCGCCCCCGTCCTGCTGGTCGACGGTGACAAGATCACCTCGACGCAGGCCGACCTCGGCAAGGTCAAGGTCACGGCGGAGAAGGTCGAGGACCTCCGCGGTCCGAAGATCCGGATCCTCAAGTACAAGAACAAGACCGGCTACAAGAAGCGCCAGGGCCACCGCCAGGAGCTCACGCGCCTCAAGATCACCGGCATCGCCTGATCGTCCTAGCGACGTCGAAGACTCGAGAGAAGGTCACTCCTCATGGCACATAAGAAGGGCGCAAGCTCCTCCAAGAACGGTCGCGACTCGAACGCGCAGCGCCTCGGCGTGAAGCGCTTCGGCGGCCAGGTCGTCGGCGCGGGCGAGATCATCGTCCGCCAGCGCGGCACCTCCATCCACCCGGGCGACGGCGTCGGCCGCGGCAACGACGACACGCTGTTCGCGCTCACCGCGGGCACCGTCGAGTTCGGCCGCAAGCGCGACCGTCGCGTGGTCAGCGTCGTCGAGACCGCCTGATCCCGCTCCCGGCCCGTCCGGGAACCCAGCCTCTCGAGGGGCGGAGCCGCTGCTCCGCCCCTCGATGCATATCCGCTCCAGAGCCCTCGGGAGGGCACCCATGGCCACGTTCGTCGACCGCGTCCAGCTCCACGTCATCGCCGGCGCCGGCGGGAACGGCGCCGCCTCGATCCGCCGCGAGAAGTTCAAGCCCCTCGCCGGGCCCGACGGCGCCGACGGCGGCCGCGGCGGCGACGTGATCCTCGAGGTGGACCCGTCCACCACGACCCTGCTCGCCTACCACCACAAGCCCCACCGCAAGGCCACCTCGGGCGGTTTCGGCAAGGGCGACATGCGCGCCGGCGCGCGCGGTGAGGACCTGATCCTCCCCGTGCCCGACGGCACCGTCGTCGCGACCGCCGACGGCCAGGTGCTCGCGGACCTCGTGGGCGTCGGCACCCGCTTCGTCGCGGCCCAGGGCGGCCAGGGCGGCCTCGGCAACGCGGCCCTCTCCTCCCGCCAGCGCAAGGCCCCGGGCTTCGCGCTGCTCGGCGAGCCGGGGGAGGAGCGCGACCTGGTCCTCGAGCTCAAGACCGTCGCCGACGTCGCGCTCGTGGGCTACCCGAGCGCCGGCAAGAGCTCGCTCATCGCCGCGATGAGCTCCGCCCGGCCCAAGATCGCCGACTACCCCTTCACCACGCTCGTGCCGAACCTCGGCGTCGTCGAGGCCGGCGAGCACCGGTACACGATCGCCGACGTCCCCGGCCTGATCCCCGGCGCGAGCCAGGGAAAGGGACTGGGACTGGAGTTCCTGCGCCACATCGAGCGTTGCCACGTCATCGTGCACGTGCTGGACACGGCCGCCCTCGAGTCGGACCGCGACCCGGTCTCCGACCTCGAGACCATCGAGAACGAGCTCGCGACCTACGCCGCGGGGCTCGACGAAGGCGCCGGCGACCGCGTGCCGCTCATGGAGCGCCCCACCGTCATCGTCCTGAACAAGACGGACGTGCCCGACGGCGCCGACATGGCGGACCTCGTCCGTGAGCGCCTGGGCGATCGCGGCGTGCCGATCCTCGACATCTCCGCCGTGTCCCACAAGGGCCTGCGCGAGCTGTCCTTCGTCCTCGCGGGCCTCGTCGAGGAGGCGCGGGCCTCGCTGCCCGAGCCCGAGGAGGCACCCATCGTGCTCACGCCGCGTGCGCGCGGCGGCCGCGAGTTCGAGGTGGTCAAGGAGCAGTTCGAGGGCGACAACGCCTTCCGCGTCGTGGGTGACAAGCCCGAGCGCTGGGTCAAGCAGACCGACTTCGCGAACGACGAGGCCGTGGGCTATCTCGCGGACCGCCTCGCGAAGGTGGGCGTGGAGGAGGCGCTGTACAAGGCGGGGGCCGTCGCGGGCTCGACCGTGATCATCGGTCCTGGACAGGACGCCGTGGTCTTCGACTGGGAGCCCACAATGGTGGGCGGCGCCGAGCTCCTGCTCGGCGCGCGCGGCGCGGATCGCCGCCTCGAGGACCACCACCGCCCCACGCGTGAGCAGAAGCGTGAGGAGCAGCGGGAGCGCACGGCGTCCCGGATGCAGCGGATCGAGGCGATGGAGAAGGAGCGACGCGCCGGCCACTGGGCCGATCCGACGATCAGCGACGAGGAGAACTGAGTATGGTCACCGTCCCCGCCGAACCGCATCAGCCGGCGAGGCTGCTCGCACGCACCGACATCCCCGGACCGCGGCGGGCGGTGGTCAAGATCGGCTCCTCGAGCCTCACCCGCGCCGACGGCCACCTCGACGAGACCGGTCTGCGGCTCATCGCGGACCAGGTCGCCGAGCTCCTGCACGGCGGCTGGGACGTCGTGCTGGTCTCCTCCGGTGCGATCGCCGCGGCGCTGGGCCCGCTGGGCCTGGACGAGCGCCCGAGCGACGTCCCCACCCAGCAGGCGTGCGCGGCCGTGGGCCAGTCGCTGCTGGCCACGGCCTGGGCCGCCGCCTTCGGCGCCCACGGCCGGATCTCCGGTCAGCTGCTGCTGACCGAGGCGGACGTCATCCGCCCGGACACCTACCGCAACGTGCGCTCCGCCCTCGAGGCGATGCTCGCCGTGGGCGTCATCCCCGTGATCAACGAGAACGACACGACGGCCACCCACGAGATCCGCTTCGGCGACAACGACCGCCTCGCCGCGCTCGTGGCGCAGCTCCTGGGCGCGGATCTCCTCGTCCTGCTGACGGACGTCGACGGCCTGTACACGAAGAACCCGGCGGAGCCCGACGCCGAGCGGATCAGCGTGGTCGACGACTTCGCGGCGCTCGTGGACGTGAAGGTCGGCTCGGTCGGCTCGAAGGTCGGCACGGGCGGCATGGTCACCAAGCTCGACGCCGCCCACCACGCCTCCACGACCGGCACCGCCACGATCCTCACCCGTGCTGACCGCTTCGGCGCCGCCGTGCACGGCGAGGACGTCGGCACGTTCTTCCCCGCGCAGACGGGCCGTCGCCGCTCCCGGCTCGTGTGGCTGCGCTACGCGACGCGCGGCGCGGGCACGCTGCGCCTGGACGAGGGCGCCGCGGCGGCGATCCGCTCCCGCCGCCGCTCCCTGCTGGCCGTCGGCATCACGGAGGTGACCGGGGCGTTCTCCGCCGGGGTCCCCGTGGACATCGCCGATCCCGACGGCACCGTCATCGCCCGCGGCCTCGTCGCCTACTCGAGCGAGGACCTCCGCGCCATGGCGGGTCTCACCACCGCGGAGCTCCGCGAGCGGATCGGCGACCACTACGGCCGCTCGGTCGTGCACCGCGACGCGATGGTGATGCTGGGCTGAGCCCCACGGGGTCCGCGCCCGCCGGGCGGGGTCCCCCGCCCGGCGGCACCGGCGCTCAGCGCGGGTAGCTCGACTGCGCCCCGCGGGCGGTGACGGACCTCCCCGCGAAGGCGGTCGCCCGCTCGGCGGCCCGCACGAGTCCCTCACCCGCGGCGAGGTGGGCGGCGAGCGCGCCGATGAACGCGTCCCCGGCCCCCGTCGTGTCGACGACCTCGACCTGCGCCGCCGGGATCACCGCGGGCTCGTCGACCTCCGTCCTGTCGCCCGCATCGAGGGCGGGGCCCGCGACGATGGCTCCGCGGGCGCCGAGGGTCAGCACGACGGACCGCACTCCCGCGTCCCGCAGGGCGGCGACGAGCTCCTGCGGATCCCGGTCCCCGCCCGCGTCCGTGGTCGCGCCCGTGCCTGCACCCTGGAGCTGCTCGAGCACCGCCGCCGCCTCGTGCTCGTTGACGACGAGCGGGTCCGCGGCACGCATCACCGCGGGGTCCAGGGTGAGCACCGGGGCGGGGTTGAGGACCACACGACCTCCCGCCGCGCGGGCCGCCCGCGCCGCCGCCTCGATGCCCTCGCGCGGGATCTCGCCCTGCAGCACGAGCACCGCGGTCCGGGCGAGGAGGTCGGCGTACCGGTCCACGGCGGCGGCGTCCACGGCTGCGTTCGCGCCGGGGACCACGAGGATGGCGTTCTCGCCGTCCGCCGCGACCGTGACGACGGCGAGGCCCGTCGGCCCGGGGACGACCGCCACGGCGGAGAGGTCCACGCTGTCCTCGCGCAGGAGCCCGAGGGCGACCTCGGCGTCGGGGTCGTCCCCGACGGCGCCCACCATGTGCACCGCGGCGCCGGCGCGCGAGGCGGCGAGGGCCTGGTTCGCCCCCTTGCCGCCGGGGGAGCGGCCACCGCCGCCCGCGATCAGCGTCTCGCCGGGGGAGGGGTGGCGGTCCACGGTGAGGGCGAGGTCCACGTTCAGGGAGCCCACCACGACGACGATCTCATCACTCATGCACTCCATCGTGCCTCGCCGCGCCCCGCGTACGCTGGAGCGCATGACTGTCACCCGGAGGCACACCGACGTCGAGACCGCCGTCCTGGCGGCCGCCCGCGCCGCGAAGGAGGCCCAGCCCGCCCTCGCCCGGCTGCACCGCTCCCAGAAGGACGCGCTACTGCTGGCCATGGCGGACGCCCTCGTCGAGCGCAGCACGGAGATCGTGGAGGCGAACGCCCACGACCTCGCCGCCGCGGACGCCTCCGGCATGGAGGCGGGCCTGCGGGACCGCCTCGCGCTGAGCGAGGAGCGCGTCGCCGCGATCGCCCAGCAGCTGCGCGACGCCGCCGCCCTCCCGGACCCGGTGGGCGAGGTGGTGCGCGGCGGGCTGCTCGACAACGGCCTCGAGCTGCGCCAGGTGCGCGTGCCCATGGGCGTGATCGGCATGGTCTACGAGGCCCGGCCCAACGTCACGGTCGACGCCGCCGGCCTCTCCCTCAAGGCGGGCAGCGCCGTCGTGCTGCGCGGCGGCTCCGCCGCCCTGCACTCCAACACCGCGCTCATCGCCGTCCTCCGCTCCGTGCTCGCCGCGCAGGGCCTGCCCGAGGACCTCGTCATCGGCATCGACGAGCACGGTCGGGACGGCGTGGACGTGCTCATGCGCGCCCGTGGCCTCGTGGACCTGCTCATCCCGCGCGGCGGCGCCGGCCTCATCCGGCGCGTCGTGGAGAACTCCCTGGTGCCCGTCATCGAGACCGGCACCGGCAACACGCACGTCTTCGTCGACGCGAGCGCGGACCTCGAGCAGGCCGCCGCGATCGTCCACAACGCGAAGACCCAGCGCGTCGGGGTCTGCAACTCCCTCGAGACGCTGCTCGTCCACGCCGACGTCGCCGAGCGGGCGCTGCCCGCGATCGCTGCGGGTCTCGTCGAGGCCGGGGTGCGGATCCACGCCGACGAGCAGGCGGGCGAGATCCTCGCCGCGGCCGGGGTGGCGAGCGAGCCGGCGACCGAGGAGGACTGGGACACGGAGTACCTGGCCCTCGAGATCGCCGTGCGCGTGGTCGAGGACCTCGACGCGGCGCTCGAGCACATCCGCGCCTGGTCCACCGGGCACACCGAGTCGATCCTCACCGCGGACCTCCGCTCCCAGCAGCGGTTCCTCACGGAGGTGGACTCCGCGGTCGTCATGGCGAACGCCTCGACCCGGTTCTCCGACGGCGGCGAGTTCGGCTTCGGCGCGGAGATCGGCATCTCGACCCAGAAGCTCCACGCGCGCGGGCCGATGGGCCTGACCGAGATCACCGCCACGAAATGGATCGTCGTGGGCCAGGGGCACGTGCGCCCCTGACCCCAGCTGCTGTGGGATGATGACGCGGTCACCCAGGAAAGGCGCTCCCAGTCATGATCGATCAGCTCATCATCCTCGCCGAGGCCGGCCACGAGGCCACCGAGGGCGTGCCGCCGCAGTACATCGGCATCGGGGCGTTCATCACGATGCTCATCCTGCTCGGCATCGCGAGCCTCGTCGGCGGCAGCCACCAGCGTGACGAGGACTCCGAGCACCACACCGATCACTGAGCCCCATGGAGCAGCAGCGGCGACGGATCGGCGTGATGGGCGGGACCTTCGACCCCATCCACCACGGTCACCTCGTCGCCGCGAGCGAGGTGCAGAGCGTCTTCGCCCTGGACGAGGTGGTGTTCGTGCCCACCGGCCGCCCATGGCAGAAGTCCGAGCGGGAGATCTCCGATCCGGAGCACCGCTACCTCATGACCGTCGTCGCGACGGCCGCGAACCCCGTCTTCACCGTCTCGCGTGTGGACGTCGACCGGCCCGGGGACACCTACACGATCGACACCCTCCGCGACCTCCACGCCCAGCACGACGACGCGGACCTCTTCTTCATCACCGGCGCTGACGCTCTCCAGAACATCCTGACCTGGAAGGACAACCAGGAGATCTTCGAGCTCGCGCACTTCGTCGGGGTCACCCGGCCGGGGCACGAGCTCGACACCTCCGGTCTCCCGGCCGACGGCGTCACCCTCATCGAGGTGCCGGCCATGGCGATCAGCTCGACGGACTGCCGCACCCGCGTCGCCGCAGGGGCCCCCGTCTGGTACCTGGTGCCCGACGGCGTCGTCCAATACATCAGCAAGTACGCCCTCTACACAGGAGGAGACGCTCATGAGTGAGTCCACCGCGGCTCCCCGGCACGGCCGTCGCGCCCGTCGGCTCAGCGAGGAGGAGGCCGCCGCCCTCGTCCCGCACCCCGTGGCGGAGGTCGGGAGCGACCAGCCCGCCGCGCCCGCGGTGCGCGGCGCGGTCGCGGCGCCCGGCGCGGACGCCCCGACGCCCGCGCTGCGCAGGTTCGGCAAGCGCGCGCGGATCATCGAGCTCACGGAGGAGCCGCCCGAGCAGGCGGGGCAGCCCTCCGCGCAGCCGTCGGCCGACGGCGCGCAGGATCCCGTCTCCTCGACAGGGACCCCTGCCGCCGCTGTCGAGGAGCCCGCCGCCCCGGCGGCGCCCCGACCGGGCAGCGCGGGCGGGGCCGGCACCGTGTCCACCGGGGCGGCGCTGACCTCGGGCACCACCGGTGCCGCGAGCGGCCCGGGAGGCACGGGAGCAGCGACGACCGATGGCGCCTCGTCCTCCGAGGCCGCGCCGTCCGGCACCGCCCCGTCCGATACCGCCCGGTCCGGCACGGCGTCGTCCGAGTCCACGCCGGCCGCCGACGGCGCAGCGCCCGCGACCGCCGGCGCCGCGGCGACGGCCTCTGACGCGCGGCCCACGGGCACGCCGGCCGCGACCGCCACGATCGAGCGGGACGCCGACGGCGTGGAGCTCGGCGAGCTCTCCGTCACGCAGGCCCCCGACCCCCGGCCCGCGCCGCGGTTCGACGGCCGCGTCCTCCACCGCCCCGAGCGCTCGGGCGGCCGCCCGCTGCTGTGGGTCGTGTGGGGGCTCATCGCCCTCGCGATCGTCGTGCTCGTCGTGCTGCTGATCACCGGTGTGCTCGGCGGCTCGGGCAGCGCCTCGGCGCTCGCCCCGGCCCTCGACGCCCACCTCGCCAGCCTCTCAAGCATTTCCGGCCCCGGCTCCCCGGCGGCCTCCCTCCCCTCGAGCATCCAGGAGCTCCCCGCGTGACCGCATCCGACGAAGCCCTCGACATCGCCCGCGTCGCCGCCCAGGCCGCGGCGGACAAGCTCGCCCAGGAGGTGATCGGGCTCGACGTCTCCGAGCAGATCGTCATCACCGACGTCTTCCTGGTCTGCTCCGGCGAGTCCGAGCGGCAGGTCTCCGCGATCGTGGGTGCCGTGGAGGAGGAGCTGCTCAAGCAGCGCCGCCGCAAGACCCTGCGCCGCGAGGGGGAGCGGGACTCGCGCTGGGTCCTCCTGGACTACGGCGACGTCGTCGTACACGTGCAGCACGCCGAGGACCGCGCCTTCTATGCGCTCGAGCGCCTGTGGCGCGACGCCCCCGTGCTGGATCTCGACATCGACGTGGACCGGGACGCCACCGCGTGAGCACCAGTCATGCCGGGGTGCACCATCCGGTGCACACCCGTCTCGTCCTGGTGCGCCACGGGCAGACGGACCACAACCGTGACGGCCGGCTCCAGGGCCAGGTCGACATCCCGCTGAACGCGACGGGCCGGAAGCAGGCCGCGCGCGCCGCCGCGAGCATCGCGCAGAACCCGCCGGACCTCATCGTCGCCTCCCCGCTGGATCGCGCCCACGAGACCGCCCGGATCATCGGTGCGGCCTGCGGGGTCGCGGTGACCACGGACGCCGCCTTCCTCGAGCGCAGCTTCGGCGCGTGGGAGGGTCTGCGCGGCGAGGAGATCCGTGGTCGCTGGCCGCAGGAGCACGCCGCGTGGCGCGCGCACCGACCGGTGCCGGGGCTCGACATCGAGGAACGGCACGTGGTGGGGGAGCGGGTCGCGGCCGCGGCGCGCTCGCTGATCGCGGAGAACACCGGCGGCACGGTCATGGTCGTCGCACACGGCGCCGCGATCACCCTCGGGATCACCGCCCTTCTGGGCGAGGATCCCGAGACCTTCCGCGGCCTCGGCGGGCTCGAGAACTGCCATCGCAGCGTGCTCGAGCCGCTCGTCTCGGACCCCTCGGGGCAGGCGATGAGGTTGCTGTCACACAACCTCCCTCCGGATTTCACGGGAGCCCCCTGACCATGTAATCTAGTGGAGTCGCCACGGAGCGGGGACGGAGAATCGCGAGATGATCCGGACCGTGAGGGCGGCACCCTACGGGGCTATGGCGCAGTTGGTAGCGCGCTTCCATGGCATGGAAGAGGTCGGGAGTTCGAATCTCCCTAGCTCCACTCGAGAAACTCTTGAGACAGTGACTCGTCCGAAGGACCCCACCGCGAGGTGGGGCCCTTCGTCGTGCTCCGGGCATGATCGGGCCCCGCCCCCGCTCCGGGTACCCGGTCCGCGGTGCGCGGGCCGGCTCCTCTCGGCACACAGCCTTCAGGGCGTATGTGAACGGGTGCAGCGTCTGCAAGGCGTCCCGTGAGTGCGGGGTGGTGGTCGGATCGCCGTGGCTGTCGATCGTGAGCCAGCGGTGTGGCGGCACCACGAGGCGGTACATCTTCCCCGCGTGCGCCTGGTCCTCGCCGGGGTCGCGCTGGACGTCGAGGGGTCGCGCGAGGGCTCAGCTCGCCTGCTCGAGCGTCGCGAGCACGTGCTCGCCGTACTCCGCGAGCTTCTTCGCACCCACCCCGCTCACCCCGCCGAGCTCCGCGACGGTCCCGGGCCGCTGCTGGATGATGCCCACGAGGGTCGCGTCGGAGAACACCATGTACGGCGCGATCTGCTTCTCCTTCGCCACGCCCGTGCGCCAGGCCCGGAGCGCCTCGAACACCTCGCGCTGCGCGGGCTCGAGCGACTCCGCCGCCCCGCCGCCGCGCCGTCGGCCGGCCCCGCCGCGCACCTTCGCCGGCGTGCGGTCCACCGCGAGCTCGACCGTCTCCTCGCCGCGCAGCACCGGCCCCGCCGCACGCCCTGGGACGAGCACGCCGTAGTCGCCCACCGCCTCGACGATCCCGCGGGCCAGCAGCTGGCGCAGGGCCGTGCGCCACTCGCGCTCGCTCAGCTCGGTGCCGATGCCCCATACGCTCAGCTCGTGGTGGCGGGACTGCCGGGAACGGTCCGACTCCTTGCCCAGCAGCACGTCGATCACCTGGCCGGAGCCGAAGCGCTGGTCACGCTCCCGGTCGAGCCGGATCAGCGCGGAGAGCAGCTTCTGCGCGGCCGTCGTCGCGTCCCAGGTCTTCGGTGGGGACAGGCAGGTGTCGCAGTTCCCGCAGGGCTCGCCCGCCTCCTGGCCGAAGTACCGCAGCAGCTGCACGCGCCGGCAGCCGACCGTCTCGCACAGCGCGAGCATCGCGTCGAGGTGCGCGCGGGCATTGCGCTTGAACTGCTCCCCGCCCTCGCTCTCGTCGATGAAGCGCCGCTGGTTCACGACGTCGGCGAGGCCGTAGGCCATCCAGGCGGTCGAGGGGAGCCCGTCACGGCCGGCGCGGCCCGTCTCCTGGTAGTAGCCCTCGATGGACTTGGGCAGGTCGAGGTGCGCCACGAAGCGGACGTCCGGCTTGTCGATGCCCATGCCGAAGGCGATCGTCGCGACGATGACGAGCCCCTCCTCGCGCAGGAACCGTTCCTGGTGGTCCTGCCGCATCCGGGCGTCGAGCCCCGCGTGGTACGGCAGTGCGGGGACGCCCTGGTCGGCGAGGAACTGCGCCGTCTGCTCCACACTGCGCCGCGAGAGGCAGTAGACGATGCCCGCGTCCCCCGCGTGCTCGGTGCGGATGAGCCGCAGCAGCTGCTCGCGGGCCCGGTCCTTGGGCCCGATCCGGTACTGGATGTTGGGGCGGTCGAAGCTCGCCACGAAGTGCCGCGCTCCCTGCAGCTGCAGACGCTCGGTGATCTCCCGGTGCGTCGCCTCCGTCGCGGTCGCCGTCAGCGCCACCCGCGGCACCCCGGGGAATGCCTCCGCGAGCATCGACAGGCCCAGGTAGTCGGGACGGAAGTCGTGCCCCCACTGGGACACGCAGTGCGCCTCGTCGATAGCGAACAGGGCCAGCTTCGCCCGCTGCAGCAGCTGCACGGTGCGGGGGAGCACGAGCCGCTCGGGCGCCATGTAGAGGAGGTCCAGCTCCCCGGCGATCAGCTGCTGCTCGACGGCCTGCGCCTCATGCGGATCGAGGGTCGAGTTGAGGTACGCGGCGCGGATGCCGACTGCGCCGAGCGCCGCGACCTGGTCCGCCATGAGCGCGATGAGCGGGGAGACGACGATCCCGGTGCCCTCCCGCAGCAGCGAGGGGATCTGGTAGCACAGCGACTTGCCGCCGCCGGTGGGCATGAGGACGACGGCGTCCCCGCCTCCGGCGATCTGGTCGATGATCTGCGCCTGCTCGCCGCGGAACGCGTCGTAGCCGAAGACGGTCGAGAGGATCTGCAGCGCGTCGCCGCCCGTCGGGGCGGGGGAGGGCGCAGTGCCGTCCAAGGGCGGAGAGCCGTCGAAAGGCGCAGCGCCGTCGGAAGGGGCAGGGGCGTCGGACGGCGAGGCGGGAGGCATGCCCTCCAGCCTAGGCGCTCGCGACGAGATGCTCGGTGTGGCGCAGGGCGAGGGCGAGCACGGTGAGCACCGGGTTAGCGCCGCCGTTGGTGACGTGCACGGAGGCGTCGGCCACGAGCACGTTCGGGTGCCCCCACAGCCGCCCGTGGGGATCGGTCGCGGAGGCCGACGGATCCGTCCCCATGCGCAGCGTCCCGGCCTGGTGCTGGCCGTTGCTCACGGCGATCGTCCCCATGAGCGGGGCGGCGGGCACCACGCGGCGGGCGCCGGCCTCCGCGAGCCACTCCGCGGCGCGCGCGGAGAGCAGGTCCCGGCCCCGCAGGTCCTCCGCGTGCAGGTGCCCCTCGAGGCGCACGAGGGAGCGCCCGAGCCGGTCGCGGCGTCGGTCCAGGCGCACGCGGGCGCTCGCGGTCGTCACCTCCTGGACCGGGCCGACGACCCTCCCCAGCCGCAGCATGGCCCGCTCGAGCTCCGGCGACCCGGCACGTGCCCCGGCGGGGACCAGTCCCGCCTCCCGCAGGTAGCGCTGGGTGGCCGCGGGGGTGGGGACGAACTCGTCGGCGAGGATGCCGCCGCCGATGATCCCGGCGTTGCCGTGGCGGAAGCGCTCGGTGGACACGTCCGGGCCCGGCCCGCGCAGGTCCACCACCGGATCCTCGAACAGGGCCGTCGCGCCGCCGTAGGCGTGGCCCTGCAGGTGCCGGCCCACCTCGTCGCCGCCGAGGCCGCTGTCCAGCACGAGCCGCGCGGACTCGATCGCGCCGGCGGAGAGCACCACCTGCTCGGTCAGGACCGTGCGACGGTCCTGCGCGCCGCCGGGACCGGTGAGGACGATCTCCACCCCCGTCGCGGGGCCGCCGGCGCCGGTGAGGATCCGGGTGGCGACGGCGCCCGGCAGGAGGTGCGCGCGGCCGGTGGCGAGCGCCGCCGGGAGGGTCGTCGTGTGGCTGCCCGCGCGGGCGCCGACCGGGCAGTCGAAGCCGACGCACTGCGAGCACCGCACGCACGCCGCCCGGCCGCGCCGCGCGACGGTGTTGATCAGCAGCGGCACCGGCCGGGTCGCGAGCCCCAGCCGCTCGCCCGCCGCGGCGAGGCGCCCGCCGAGCGGCGAGGGGTCCAGCGGCGGCATGGGCAGGTCCCCGCCGCCGCTCACGCCGAGCATGTCCTCGACCCGCGCATAGAACGGGGCGAGCTCCGCGGCGGTGAGCGGCCAGTCGGCGAGGGAGCTGCCGTCAGGCACGCCGTAGGTGCTCGCCATCGTGAAGTCCTCGGCGACGAAGCGCCAGGCCTGCGCCCCGTACATGCGGGTGCCGCCGCCCACGGTCATCGCGTTGTTGCCCCAGGCGGGGGAGCTGGGCGGGACCTCCCCGGTGGCCGTGAGGCGGGGCTCGGCGTCCGCTGCGGGACCGGAGCTGGGCGGCAGGCCCAGGGTGGCCCGCGGGGTCGTGAGGTGGTCCTCGAGGAGGCGGTCGCGCTGCGGCCAGGCGCCCCGTTCGAGCACGAGCACCGACCATCCGGCCTCGGCGAGGACCTGCGCCGCCACGCCGCCGCCTGCGCCCGAGCCGATGACGACCGCGTCGTAGCGCTCTTGGAGGGCGGCCGGGTCGAGGAAGGAGCTCGGGCCCAGCAGGGTGGGCAGGCGCTTCTCGGCGGGCGGGGGTGACCAGACCCCGACGTGCGGGGCGAGGTCCGGCCCCACCCTGCCGTGCTGCAGCCCGTGCTCGTACAGCACGTCCGTGACGATGGCCTCTGCGGTGCCCGGGGCGCCGGTGAGGACCTGCTGCTCCCAGCCGATGGGCGCCGTCGCATCCAGCGCCCGGATCCGCGCCGTGAGCTGTGCGGCGAGCCCCGGGGAGCTCAGCTGCGGATCGAGCGCCGCGGCGACGCGGGCGAGGAGCGGATCATCGGCGACCATGCGCCCACGCTAGCGGCGCGGAGGCTCCGGGGTGCGCGTGCGCAGCGCGTCGAGATAGCGGGCGGTGATCCGCCGCTGGAGCAGGCGGGTGACGGGGCTGCCGAGCCGTGACCACCACAGCGCCGGGGCGGAGACCGCGGTGATCCTCAGCTCCGGTTCGGCGCCGGGGGAGGCGATGACCGTGAAGCGCTCGAGGCCCTGCTCGGGATGGCCCGCGAGGGTCGCATACGTGAAGCTCGCGAGACCCGGCTCCTCACGGACCTCGACCACCTCGCAGGGGACGTCGATGCGCAGCGGCCCGAGCCGCAGCGTCATGATCAGGCGGGTGCCGACCTCGAGGCGCGCGGTCGTGGAGGCCACGTGGAGCCCGGCCCGCTCCTGGACCCGGCCGGTCAGCAACTCCTCGCCGAGGTCCGCGAGGGACCGGCCGGGCAGCGCGGCCCCGATCTCCATCCGCTCCATGCCCCGCGGAGGGTCGACGCCGACCGCAGCGGCGCCGCCCGTGCGCCGCGGGAGCGCCTCGAGGGCGCGGCGCCGCGGGTCGTCCGAGGTCAGCAGCTGCATGGGCTCACGGTAGCGGTGCGTGCGCCGGCTCGGACGAGCCCCTCCGCCCGGGGCATGGCACCGATCATTCGTGTGCCGCTGATCGCCACGCCGACTCGACGACCTTCAGGGCCTCCTCGGCGGAGACGCGAGGGCGGCACTGGTCACCGAGGGACGACATCCGGAGATCCTGGGTGACCTGCCGCGCGACGTCGGTGTCGGTGACGCGTGTGTGCGGTCCGTGGCGACGAACGCACTCCCGATGAGGGTGCGGAGACTGGCCGCGGGCGCGTCCGCATAGCGTCGGTGCCGAGTGCTGGTCGCGGTCGGCCACGAGGGATGTCCGACGGCGCACAGCAGCTGGAGCTGGATGCGGACGCCGCCGACGTCGAGAACGCTGTGGTCGGCACGTCGAAGCTCGGTCAGCGACGGGGTGAACGTCGTCCGTCCGATCGAGCGTCGCAGTCCACGCAGTATCGCCTCCTCGATCCGAGCCGCCGTCGACGCCCTGTCTGACGTGCAGATCAGACCGACGTCCTCGGAGAGCCGAAGATCGGTCAGATACGTGCGTGACAGTGCGGTGCCTCCGAAGAACACCACCCAGCTAATCGAGAGCTCGGCGGGTCTCCCGACGTACACGCGGGGCGTCGTCGACGATGGCCGCGAGCACCTCGGGATCGACGCTCGAGGACAGCTGGGCACTGCCCGGAGCGCCTCGTCCTCGGCTTCGCCCTGGCCGGGACGCTGGAGCAGATCGACGACGGTCTGCTCGGGTGTCGTGACGAAACCGGTCCCGAGCTCGGTGCTCTCGGGGGTGACGTCGAGGCGCTCCATCTCCCGACCGACGAAGTGCGCTGTTCCGGTGGCCAGCCGGACCGGTCGGATCCCCTGCAGCGGAACGGCGGCGGTCGTCGAGCCGAGGGCGCGCGGTATCGCACCGTGGAATCGCGCGGCCCCGATCCCCATGAGCGCGACGCGGCGATCACCATACCGGGGTGTCGCGAGGGCCGGTCCTGATGCTTCGAGACCGGGAGTCCGTGTCCTGCCGTCCCGGCCGTCCCGGCCGTCCCGGCCGTCCGGAGGAGCGGTGCAGACGCCATGGGCCAGGCGCACGAGCACGCCCTGCTGCGACAGCTCATCCAGCTGACGCCAGGTGTTGCCCCTCGCATCACGGATGCTCCGATGGCGCACCGTGCGCATCGGTGCGCGGGCGGTAGCCCTGATCAGCTCGAATCGGTCCCTGAACTCACCTCGCTTCATCGTGCACCGGTCTACGTTCGGCGTAGATTCCTGCACGGTGAAACGGGGGAGCAGTGGTCTCGGACGCGCGTGGTCGTCCGGATCAGGACGTGAGCGCTGACCGGTCCGAGCCGCCGGTGAGGTCCGCCTCGACCATGTCGCGGCGCAGCGGCGCCCCGGCCACGTATCCCACGAGCGCGATCGCGACGATCACGCCGATCGTGCCGAGGGTCAGCGCCTCGAACGCCGCATAGGGCACGCCCATCGCCTCGGAGAAGTCGTAGTCCAGGCCCAGCAGCGTCTCGAGGGTGCCGGGGAAGACGGAGACCCACGAGCCGAGCGCGACGAAGCCCGTGGTCACGATCCCGAAGGCGAGCATGACGCCGTTCCCGCCGGGCACCGTGAAGGGCCGCGGCTGGTCGGGACGGGAGAAGCGCAGGCGGATCGCCGCCGGGATGACGATGAGGTAGCTGAACAGGTAGGTGGTGATCGCGACGGAGAGCACCACGTCGAACAGCGCCGCGGAGGTGCCCGTCAGCTGCATCGCGGCGAGCATGAACACCGTCGAGATCGTGCCGGAGAGCAGGTTCACGCGGATCGGGGTGCCGAGGGTCGCGTGGAACTTCCCGAAGAAGCCGCCGAAGAAGGAGCCGTCGGCCGCGGCGATCGCCTGCATGCGGTCGGACATGATCATCCACGCCGCCCCCTGGCCCACGTTCGCGAGCAGGAAGAGCACCACCGCGAGGGTGAGCATGGCCGGTGCGGCCGGGCCGTAGACGTCAAACACCGTCGCGACGGCGGTGATGAGGCCCGTGAGGCCGTCGATGTCCTGGTGCGGGATGACCAGCAGGATCGTCAGCACCGGGACGAGGTAGAGGACCCCGGCGAGGGCGGAGGAGCGCAGCACCGCGAAGGAGACGTCCTTCGAGGCGTCCTTCATCTCGCCCGAGGCGCTCGAGCCGGACTCGAAGCCCAGGAACGCGAACAGCAGCAGCGGGGTGAGGGTGATGAAGCCGGAGACGGTGGGGGAGAAGTCGCCGAGGGCGAGGCCCTGCACCCCGTGCTCCGCGGCGTAGACGACGGCCGTGACGATGAAGATCCCGAGGAACACGATCTTGCAGACGGCGCCCATCGAGGGGATCCACTTCGCCCGGCGCAGCGACAGCACCGCGGCGAGCACGGTCGCCCAGATGATGACGAGCTTGACGGCGTAGTCGGCGACGGAGCCGGCCTCGAAGGCCACGAGGTGCTCGCGCACCGCCTCGGTGCTGAGGAAGGCCATGGACCCGCCCACCCAGACCGGCTGGGTGATCCAGGTGAACGCGGAGGCGACCGCCGCGGCGGGCCGGCCGAACGCCTCCCGCACCCACAGGTACACGCCGCCCTCGCCCACGAAGGCGCTGCCGGTCTCCGCGAAGATCAGCGCGTAGGGCACGAGGAACACGAGGATCAGGACGACGAGCCAGGTGAAGGTCTCCGGGCCCTGCGAGGAGACCGAGCCGAGCATCTCGAGGCCCACCACGGCGGAGACGACGATGAAGACGATGTCGAAGCGGCCCAGGGTCCGATGCAGCACCTCGTTCTGCTTCTGCGCGAAACGGGTGGTGCCGGAGGACCGGGGCGTGGGCATGCGGGAGCTCTTCTCGGATCGGGGAGGGGTGGGGCCGACGGCGGCCCTCGGGCAGGGTAGCGCTCCGGCTGCATTCCGCGCGAAGCCGTCCCTCCCCGGTGCCCGGCGGTGCCGTGCGCGGCTGGTCAGGCGCGGGCGAGCACCGCCTCGGCGAGGATCTCGACGACCTCCGGCACGAGGTGCAGGTTGAAGGTCGGCTCGAAGAGCTCCGCCTCGAGCAGCACGAGCCCGAAGGCGGCGGAGTCCACCATGTCGATCCGGGCGTACAGCGGCAGCGGCGCGCCCGTGACCGCACCGGTGGCGGCGACCACCTGCTCCGCGAGGGCGGCCTCCGCGGCGCTCACCTCCACGAGCTCCGGGTGCTCCTGGTAGACCCCGCCGCGCAGGCCGCCGCCGCGGGCGAGCAGGGCGCCCTTGGAGATCGCGTGGGTGACGCGGCCGTCGACGAGGTACACGGCCTTCTCCGCGCCCTCGGAGAGCTCGGGGACCTCCGGCTGCAGCAGCACGGTCCCGCCGCCGCCGAGGATCGCGCGCGCGGGCCCGAGCAGCGCGGGGTCCTCCCGGGCGAAGAGACCCGTGTGCAGGGAGCCCGCGCCCACGGCGGGCTTGACGACGACGTGCTCCGCGTCGGCCGCCCCGAGGGCCTCCTGCAGGGAGGCCTCGTCCTCGTGGTAGGTCGTGGGGACGACGGGGACGCCCGCGAGGGCGAGCTGGGCGAGGTGGCGCTTGTCCATGTTCCAGCGCACGAGCGCGGGCGGGTTCAGCACCGTCGTCGCCTCCCCGACCCTCGCGAGCCAGCGCGAGAAGCCCTCCGGGTCCAGGGGGTAGTCCCAGGGGCTGCGCAGCACCGCGAGGTCGACGCCGGACCAGTCCACGGAGTCGTCGTGCCAGCTGACCGCCTCGGCCTCCACCCCGCGGAGGCGCAGCGCCTCGACCAGGAGCGGGGAGTCGACGTCCGCGTCGAGCTCGGAGTAGAAGGACGGGTCGGTGCCGACGACGGCGATGCGCGAGGTCATCGCAGAATCGTAGGTCAGCCGGTCATCGCAGCGGCAGCCACACGCGCATCGGACCGATCTCGCGGTTCGCCCACGCGTAGTAGGGCACGGCGCGCCAGGTGTGCGGTGCGGGCTCGGGCGCCGGGGCGTCCCAGGGCAGGTAGCCGTCGCCCGCGGGAGCAGGGCTGATCGCGCCGTCGAGGTCGAGGGCGACGACCCCGTCGAGCGCGTCGATCCGGTGCTCCGTGACGGGGGACGACGGGTCGATCAGGGCGTCGTCCACGGTGCCCCGGCCCTCCTGGTCCGCCTGCTCGAGGGCGTAGACGAGCGGGCCACGCAGCAGGGCCACGGCGCCGCGGGAGGCGTCCACACGATGCGGGGCGCGCACGAAGCGCGGCGTCATGGGCAGCTCGAGCAGGATCTCCTCACCCGGGGTGAGGACACGGCGGATCGTGTGCGCGCCGGGGGAGACCTCGGTGCTCGTGCCGCCCTCGGTGAGCGTGGCGCCCGCGGCCCAGGCGGGGACGCGCAGGCTGAGCGCCGCCTCTCCCTGCGGCGCCTCGAGGATCCGCACGGCGACCTGCCCGTCGTGGGGGTAGGCGGTCTCGACCTCGACGGTCAGGCCGCCGCCGCTCCAGGTGCCGCTCGCGTAGAGGTGCAGCTGGAGTCCGTCCTCGGTGGCGGTGGCCATGTACTGGTCGAGGGAGGAGAGGGTCCGCATGACATTGGGCGGGCAGCACGCGCAGTCGAACCAGCCGCGGCGGCCGTGGACGATCGACCGGCCCTCGTCCGCGATCGCGCCGTCGCGCAGCTGCAGGGAGTTGACGTAGAAGAACTCGGTGCCCGCGAGCGAGACGCCCGGGAGGACGGCGTTGTGCAGGAGGCGGTCGATCTCGTCCGCGTAGGCAGGGTCGCCGGTCGCGAGCAGCAGCCGCCACGCCCACTGCACGGCCGCGATGCCCGCGCAGGTCTCCGCGTAGCCGCGGTCCGTGGAGAGCTCGAAGGGGTCGCCGAAGGCCTCCCAGTCCCAGCGCGCGCCCATGCCGCCGGTGACGTAGGTCTTGGTGGCGAGGGTCGTCGCGAAGAGCGCGCGCTGCTGCTCCAGGAGCGCGGCGTCGCCGTCCTCGATCGCGAGGTCCGTCGCGCCGGCCGCGAGGTAGAGGGCGCGCACGGCGTGGCCCTCGACGGTGCTCGCCTCCCGCACGGGCACGCGGTCGGAGAAGTAGCCGGGGTTGTCCTTCCCGTTCGCGTTGTGCCCGCGGGCATCGAGGAAGTGGCGGGCGAGGTCGAGGGCGTCGGCGCGGCCGGTGAGGCGGTGCAGCTCCACGAGGGCCATCTCGATCTCGGGGTGGCCGGGCACACCGGGGTGGCCGCCGCGCAGGAACACCTCGACGAGGTGGTCGAGGATCCGCAGCACCACCTCGAGCAGCGCGTCGTCCCCGGCGGAGCGGGAGGTGGCGACGGCGGCCTGCATGAGGTGCCCGTAGCAGTAGAGCTCGTGGTTCCAGGCGAGGTCGGTGTAGCGCTCCTCGCGGGTGTGGCGCAGCTGGTGGACGGCGTTGAGGTAGCCGTCCTCCTGCTGCGCGCCGGCGACCGCGGCGGTCACCTCCGCGAGCAGGGCCCGCAGCTCGGGATCGTCCCCGCGGCCCAGCTCGTGACCCACGGCCTCGAGCCACTTGTAGGCGTCGGAGTCCTGGAAGATCATGCCGCGCGCCTCGCCCTGCTCGAGGCCGGCGGCGATGCGGAAGTTCGCGAGGGTCCCGGAATCCTCGAGCTGGCGGTGGCCCGCGCGCAGCGCGTCGCGGCGGTTGCGCTCCTGACGCAGGGCCCAGAACCCGCCGGTGATCCGGGCCGCGCCCGGGGCGAGCGGCCGCAGGGCGGTGCGGGCGGAGGCGGTGGGGGCGACGGGAGGGGCGAGGACGGACGTCGTCGTCATGGGGGAGCTCTCCTGTGAGCGTGCCGGTCGGATGCAGCTTCCGCCGGCAGCGGAACCTGGGCCGGCGGCGG
This sequence comes from Brachybacterium rhamnosum, assembly GCF_039526185.1. NCBI lineage: Bacteria > Bacillati > Actinomycetota > Actinomycetes > Micrococcales > Dermabacteraceae > Brachybacterium > Brachybacterium rhamnosum. Next base: position 524,166 of record NZ_BAAAIS010000003.1, on the reverse strand, counting down.
AAGCTGAGCCGCCACCGGAAAGATACGCAAACGATTGCCTGTCCGGATCAGTATGAGCGCCGACGGATGCGGATCGCAAGGGTTCGCAGTACTGTTCCTGCATGTCACCGCAGCGGCCGTTCTCCACCACCGTCAGGATCGGTGACGTCGCGCGCGCCGCTGGAGTTTCCGTGGGGACGGTCTCCAAGGCGCTCAACGGCACCGGGAGCCTCCGCGAGGAGACCCGGCGGCACGTCCGCGAGACCGCCGAGCGGCTCGGCTTCGTGGCCGACGCCCGCGCCCGCGGCCTCGTCGCCGGTCGCACCTACACGGTCGGCTTCCTCACGACGGACAGCTTCGGCCGCTTCATGCTCCCAATCCTCATGGGGGCGGAGGACGCCCTCTCCGTGGGGCAGATCGCCGTGATCCTCGCGGACACCCGCGACGACCACGCCCGCGAGCAGCACCTCCTGCGCTCGCTGCGCTCCCGGCGCGTCGACGGGCTCATCGTCACCGGGCGCACGACCGACGCCCGCGACCCGCTCGACGTCGACATCCCCGTCGTCCACGCCTTCGCCCCCTCGAACGACGACTCCGCCCCCGCCGTGCTCACCGACGAGGCCGGGGCGGCGCGGCTCGTCGTCGAGCACCTGCTCGCGATCGGGCGGCGGCGGATCCTCCACGTCACCGGCCCCGAGCGGCACCGCTCCTCGCGCGTGCGCGCCGAGGAGGTGCGCCGCGTCGCGGGGGAGGCGCTCGTGGGCGAGCCCATGTTCGGCGCCTGGAGCGAGGAATGGGGCCTGCGGGCGATCGACCTCGCCCTCGCCTCCGGCCTCGAGTTCGACGCGGTCTGCGCGGGCTCCGACCAGATCGCCCGGGGGGTGCTGGACCGGCTCCGCGAGCGGGGGCTGTCCGTGCCGGCCGACGTCGCCGTGACGGGCGTGGACAACTGGGACGTCATGGCGCTCGCCGCCCGCCCCGCGCTCACCACCGCGGATCTCTGCCTCGCGGAGATCGGCCGCCGCTCCGGCGAGATGCTGCTGGACCTCGTCGAGGGCCGTGAGCTCAGCGAGCAGCGGGTGGTCGTGCCGCCGCGGCTCGAGGTGCGCGGCTCGACGGTCTGAGGCCCGACGGCGCGCGGCCCTGTACGGCGGGGCGCGACCGCGCGAGAGCGGCGGCCTTGCCCTCCTCGACGATGAGGCCGTGCAGCTCGGCGAGCTCCGCCACCGTGAATGCCGCCTCCTCGAGGGAGGGCGCGATCCACCGGGCGAAGGCCGTGTAGGAGCGCGGCACCGCGTGACCGCGCTCGGCCAGCGCGCGCCGCGCGTACTCGTCGCACAGGAACGCCGGGCGACCGAAGCAGTACAGGGAGATCGCGTCCGCCGTCTCCTCGCCCACGCCGTCGACCCCGCGCAGCTCCGAGCGCAGCTCGGCGTCCGTCAGCCCCGGCACCTGCGGGGCGCGCTCCGCCCACCAGGCAGCGAGGGCGCGCAGCCGACGCGGCTTCTGCGAGGGGAAACCCGCCGCGCGCACGAGCTCGCGCACCTCCTCCTCGGGCGTCGCCGCGAGGGCGGCCGCCTCGAGCAGCCCCCGCGCGCGCAGCGCCGTGACGGCGACGTCGGCCTGCTCCCAGCGGGAGCGCTGGACGAGGATCGCGCCGACGGCGATCTCGAAAGGAGCCTCCCCGGGCCACCACCACCCCTGCGGGCCGTGCGCCCGGAGCAGCTCCGTGTACAGGGCGCGCAGGTCGGGATTCACGCGCCGGGGTGCTCCGGCAGCAGGCGGGAGTCGTCCGCGGGGTTGCGCAGGGTGAGCACGGCCCGGGAGACGGAGGGCTCGCGCTCGAGGAGGTCCTCGATCGCCTGCACCTTCTCCTGCAGCACCGACTCGCGGACGTCCCCCACGAGGTCCACGGAGGCGACGACGAACAGCTGGTCCGCGCCCACCCACTCCGTGTGCAGGAAGGTCACCTGCTCGACGTCCGCGTGCCCCGCGATGATCTGCAGCAGGTGGTCGCGCAGCGCGGGGGAGCCGCCCTCGCCGCTGAGGAACGCGGCGTTGCGTCCCACGAGGATGATCGCGACGATGCCGAGCAGCACGCCCACGAGGATCGAGCCGATCGCGTCCCACACGGCCTGTCCGGTGATCTGGTGCAGGCCCATGCCCGCGGCGGCGATGACGAGGCCGATCAGTGCGCAGGCGTCCTCCGCGAAGACCGCGCGGAGCATCGGGTCCGAGGTGCGGCCCACGTAGTGCAGCAGCGGCATGCGACGGTCACGGGCGCCCGAGCGGGACTGCCGGAACGCCTGCAGGAAGCTGATCCCCTCGAGCACGAAGGCGATCGCGAGCACGAGGTAGCCCCAGCCGTAGCCGGCCTCCTCGGTGCCCGTCTCGCCGAGGGACTGGATGCCGTGCCACACGGAGACGCCGGCGCCGACGGCGAACAGCCCGATCGCGGCGAACATCGCGTAGACGTAGCCGACGCGGCCGTACCCGAGCGGGTGGGAGGAGTCCGGGGAGCGCCGTGCCCGCCGCTCGCCCACGAGCAGGAAGACCTCGTTGCCGGTGTCCGCCCAGGAGTGGGTGGCCTCCGCGAGCAGCGAGGCGGAGCCCGTGAGCCCTGCGACCACCGTCTTCGCGATCGCGACGAGCAGGTTCGCCCCGAAGGCGAGGAGCACCGTCAGCGAGCTCCCGCCACCGGAGTCCTTCCCCTCCTGCTGCGCCGCGTCGATCCCGTTCCCTGTGCCTGCCGGCCGTGCCGTGCTCGCTGCTCGCTCGTCCATCTGCCCCTGCTCTCCTGGTTCACCTCGCAGGGTAGATCGTCACGGCGTCCCGCGGCACGAGCAGGCGCACGTCGGAACCCGGTCGCAGGGTCCCGGCCGCGACCGCCTCGGGCGCGAGGTCCGCCTCGAGATCCGCCGTGCGCACCCGCACGAGGTCGCCGCGGGGCTCGAGGCCCGTGACGGTCCGGGCGAGGACGGTCCCGGCGGTCCGGTCGCCCGTGGAGGGGGCGAGCGTCACGGCGGCGGGTCGCAGCGCGGCGAGGGCGGGGTCGCCCTCGCGGAGGTCGCCGCTGCGGCGGCCTTGGATCAGCTCCCCCGTGGGCAGGCGCAGCGCGGCGTCCTGGTCGGTGCCGGGAACCCCTGTCGGGTCGACGGCCCCCGCCCCCTCGGCGACCCCGCCCGCCGTCGGGGCGGCGCCGGCGCGGCCGTGCAGAAGTGCCAGGCCCGCGAAGCGCGCGGCGAAGGCCGTGCGGGGGCGGGCGAGCAGATCCGCCGTCGGCCCGCGGTCCTGGACCTCCCCGCCCTCGAGCACGAGCACGTCGTGCGCCATCGTGATCGCGTCGAGCACGTCGTGGGTGACGACCACGGCGGAGCGGCCCTCGAGGAAGCGGGGGAGCAGGGCACGGATCTCCGCGGCGGCGTCCACGTCGAGGGCGGACATCGGCTCGTCCAGCAGCAGCAGCTCGGGATCCGCGGCGAGCGCGCGGGCGATCGCGACGCGCTGCTGCTGGCCCCCGGAGAGCCGGCCCGGGCGGCGCTCGGCGAGGTCTGCGGCGCCCACCTCCGCGAGCAGCTCGTGCGCCCGGGCCCGGGCGTCGCGGCGCGGGACCCCCCGGGCGCGCAGCGGGAAGGCGACGTTGCCGAGCGCCGTGAGATGGGGGATCAGGTGCGCCTCCTGGCCGAGCGTGGCCACACGCCGCGCATGCGCGGGGACCTGCACGGTCCGGCCGCCCGGGCGCACGGACGTCAGCACGCGCCCTCCGAGCACGACCTCCCCGCGGGCGGGCCGGAGGTCGCCGCCGAGCAGCGCGAGCAGGCTCGACTTGCCGGCGCCGTTGGGGCCGACGAGCGCGAGGGTGCGGCCGGCAGGGAGGTCCAGCGCCAGGTCCAGCCCCCGCTCGGGCACCTGCGCCTCGACGTGCAGGCTCATCCCCGCGCCCTCCGGTGCGCCAGCAGGATGACGACGAGCGCGACGAGCACGAGCAGCAGCGACAGGGCCACCGCGGCGTCGGGGTCCGTCTCCCGCAGCAGGTAGATCTCGAGCGGCAGCGTGCGCGTGGTCCCCTCGAGGGAGCCGGCGACGGTGATCGTCGCACCGAACTCGCCGAGCGCGCGGGCGAAGGAGAGCACCGTCCCCGAGGCGAGCGCCGGCAGCACCCCGGGCAGGGTCACCCCGAGCAGCACGCGGGTGGGCCGTGCGCCGAGCGCGGCGGCCGCGCGCTCCGCGCCCCCGCCCGTGCTGCGCAGCGCCCCCTCGAGGGTGAGGACGAGGAAGGGCAGGGCGACGAAGGTCTGGGCGAGGACGACGGCGGCGGTGGAGAACGCGACCTGGAGCCCGAGCGCCTGGAGCGGCCCGCCCAGCAGCCCCTGGCGGCCCACGGTGAAGAGCAGCGCGAGACCGCCGACGACGGGCGGGAGCACGAGCGGGATCAGCAGCAGCGCCCGGAGCAGGGACAGCGCCGGTCCGGGGATCCGTGAGCGGGACAGCACGAGGGCGAGCGGTACCCCGAGCAGGAGGCACAGCACGGTGCTGCAGGCGGCGGTGACCAGGCTCAGGCGCAGGGCGGAGAGCGAGGACGGCGCGCTGATCAGGGCCAGGAACGTCGAGGGGTCGACGCGCACGAGCACCGCCGCGAGGGGCAGCAGCACGAAGAGCGCGCCGAACAGGGCGGGCGGCCAGGCCCAGCGGGGCAGCGTGCTCGTCACGGCGCCTGGAAGCCCTGCGCCGCGAGCACCTCCTGACCGCGCTCCCCGAGCACCTCCTGGGTGAACTCCGTCGCGAGCTCCTCCTGCGAGGTCCCGGCGACGACGGCGAGCGGGTACGTGTTCACGGCGGCCTTCGCCTCGGGGAGGTCGATCTGCTCGACGGCGTCCCCGGCGGAGGCGGCGTCGGTCACGTAGACGAGGCCGGCGTCGGCCTCGCCGGAGGTGACCTTGCCGAGCACGTCGGTCACGCTCTGCTCCTCGCTGACGGGGGAGAGCGTCACGCCGGCGGACTCCTCGACCTTCTCCGCGGCGCGTCCGCACGGCACCTGGGGTGCGCAGAGCACGAGCTGGACGCCCGGTTCGGCGAGCGAGGCGAGATCGGTGATCCCGGCGGGGTTCCCGGCGGGCACGGCGATCGTCAGGGTGTTCGTCGCGAAGTCCTGCGGGGTCCCCGTGACGAGCTCCTGCTCGACGGCCTGGTCCATGGTGGCGGTGTCCGCGGTGGCGAGGACGTCCGCCGGGGCGCCCTGTCCGATCTGGGTGACGAGGTCGGAGGAGCCGGCGAAGGAGAGCTGGACGTCGACCCCGGGATGGTCGGCCTCGAAGTCGGTGGCGATCTCCTCGAAGGAGCTCTTCAGGCTCGCCGCCGCGAAGACGGTGAGGGTCGTGGAGCCACCGGCGTCGCTCGCCCCGGCGGTGTCGGAGGAGGAGCCCGAGCAGCCTCCGAGCAGCAGGGCGCCCGCGAGCGCTGCGGCGAGGGCGGGGACGGTGCGGCGGCTCATGCGGGGACTCCGATCGATTCGGCCTCGACGAGGACGGTGGTGGCCTTGACGACGGCGGTCGCGACGCTGCCGGGGGCGAGGCCCAGCTCCTGGACCGCCTCCGTGCTCATGAGCGAGACCACGCGGAAGGGGCCGCACTGGAGCTCGACCTGCGCCATGACCGTGTCCGTCGTGACGGCCGTGACGAGGCCGGTGAAGCGGTTGCGGGCGGAGGTGCGGGCGTGGCGGCCGCTTGGCGTGCGCGCGTGCTCGCGTGCCGCGCGGGCGACCTCCGCGCCGTCGAGGACCTTGCGGCCGCTCTCGTCGGTGCCGGCCGTGAGCGTCCCCCGCTCGATCCACCGTCGCACCGTGTCCTCGCTGACCCCCAGGAGGTCGGCGGCTTCTCTCACCCGCAGCTGCGTCATGGTCAGGCATTCTAGCCGCGCAGATGCGCCTTGCTGAGCCGCTTCCATGCGCGAGTGCGGGTCGAGGTGGCTGGAGGCTCAGGAGGCGAGCAGGACCCCGCCGAGCGCCACGAGCGCCACGAGCACCGTCGAGCAGAGTGCGAGCAGCAGCGGCCTCACGCCCACGCCGAGCAGCTCCCGCACCCGCACCCCGGAGCCCAGCGCGAACATGGCCGCGGCGAGCAGCGTGGTCTGCAGCAGGTGGGCGGTGTCGAGGACCGCCGTCGGCACCGGGAGCCCGGTGCGCACGAGCACCAGCGCGAGGAAGCCCGCGACGAACCAGGGCACGATCGGGGGGAGCCGCGGTGCGGTCGCCCCGGCCTCCGGGACGGGCGACCGACGCGTCCGCGCCCGCTCGCGCAGTGCGAGGACCGTCATCACGGGGGCGAGCATGAGCACGCGGGCGAGCTTCACGACCACCGCGAGGGCGAGGGCCCCGCCGCCGATCAGCCCTCCGGCGGCGACCACCTGCGCGACCTCGTGGATCGCCGCGCCGGCCCAGAGCCCGCCGGTCGCGGTCCCGAGGTCCAGCAGCGTCACGGCGGCGGGCAGGATCAGGATCATCGCCGTCCCGCACACGACCACGAGCGCGATCGCCGTCGCGGTGGGCGTCTCGTGCTCGCCGTCGGGGTCGGTGACGTCGGCCGCCGCGGCGACCGCCGCCGCACCGCAGATCGAGAACCCGCACGCGACGAGCAGGGTGAGGCGCGGATCGACCCGCAGCAGCCGGCCCAGCAGGAGCGTCCCGCCCACGCCGATCCCCACGACCGCGACGACGACGAGGATCATCCCGGCGCCGAGGGCGAGCACGTCCCCGAGGGCGAGCTGGAGCCCCAGGAGCACGATCCCGAGGCGCAGCAGCAGCTTGGTGGCCACGCCGATGCCCGGGGTGAGCGCGGGGAGCGGCGGGAGCAGGTTCGCGGTCACCACCCCGGCGACGATCGCGAGCAGCAGCGGGCTCAGCAGGGGCAGCGGCGCCGTGAGGAGCTGGGCGGCGACGGCGACGGCGAGGCACACCCCGATCCCGGGGAGCGCGGCGGCGAGGCGCGCGCCGCGGCCCGGGCCGGCGGGGCGGGGAGCGGGGCCCGAGGTGGGGGTGCTGAGGGGGGTGTGGCCGCAGGCTTGGAGCATGGATCCACCCTGGCCCGCTGCGCCGCCATGCAGTAGACCCCGATCCGGCACGGGGGCATATCCTGCTGATATGACGTCGTCGCTGCCGAACCTCCCCGCCCTCGCCCTCTTCGTCGCCGTGATCGACGAGGGCGGCCTCGGTGCCGGCGCCCGACGGCAGGGCATGGCCCAGCCCAACGCGAGCCGCATGATCGCCCGGCTCGAGGCGCAGGCCGGGCAGGCCCTGCTCGAGCGCAGCCCGCGCGGCGCCCGGCCCACCCCCGCCGGTCTCGTGCTCGCCGCCCATGCGAGGGAGCTGCTCGAGGCCGCCGCCGCGTTCACCGACTGGATCGAGCACGGCACGGAGGAGGAGGCCACGCTGCTCGAGATCGGGGCGAGCATGACGGTCGCCGAGCACCTGGTGCCCGCCTGGCTCACCGCGCTGCGCTCCGTGGCCCCTGCCGTGCGCGTCACCCCGCACGTGCTGAACTCGACCGGCGTGGTCTCCCAGGTGCGCGAGGGCACGCTGCGGCTCGGCTTCATCGAGACCCCGCACCTCCCCGCGGGGCTCCATGCGCTGACGGTCGGCGAGGACGAGCTCGTCGTGGTCGTCGCCCCGGGCCATCCCTGGGCAGGACGCACGGACCTCTCCCGCGACGAGCTCGCCGCGACGCCGCTCGTGGTGCGCGAGGGCGGCTCCGGCACGCGGGAGGCCTTCGAGCAGCTCGTGCCCGCCGCCGCGGAGACCGAGCCCGTGCAGGTCCTCGGCAGCAACGCGGCCGTGCGCGTCGCCGTCGCGGGCGGGGCGGGACCGGCGGTGCTCAGCCGTCTCGCCGTGCGCTCCGCGCTGAGCGGGGGAGACCTGCTCGAGGTGGGGCTCGCCGGAGAGCCACTCCGCCGGCCGCTCACCGCCGTCTGGGGCGGGCCGCGCCGCCTCTCCGGGGCGGCGGCGGAGCTCGTCGCCCTCGCCCGACGCGACGCCCCCGCGAACCGCTGACATCTCCCGCCGGGCGGCGCATACTGGCAGGCCCGGCCGCCCGTGCCGCGGGGAGGAGGTGCTCCCATGAACGTCGTCCTCTGGGTGCTCGCGTTCGCCCTCGCCGCCGTCTTCGCGGCCTCCGGGATCATGAAGCTCACCGTCCCGCGCGAGAAGCTCATCGAGCGCACGCCCTACGCGGCGGATCTCCCGCACTCCGTGGTGCTCGCGATCGGCGTGGTCGAGGTGCTCGGCGCCGCAGGGCTGCTGCTCCCCGGGCTGCTCGGCATCGCGCCGGTGCTGGTCCCGCTCGCCGCCGCGGGCCTCGCGATCACGATGGCCCTCGCCTTCCTCACCCACATCCGCCGCGGCGACCAGCTCGCCCAGACGCTCCCCGCGATCGTCCTGCTGGTGCTCTCCACGCTCCTCGCCTGGGGCCGCTTCGGGCCGTACCCGCTCTGAGCGGGGGCCTCAGCGTCCCAGGAGGTCCTCGAGGTCGAACCCTCCCAGCAGGCCGCCGAGCAGCCCTGCGTCCCCGAGCAGGTCGGTGTCGCCCTGCGCCCAGAAGTCCTCGCCGCCCGGTGGGCCGACGGGCGCGCCGGGCAGGTCGTGACCGGGGGAGACCGCCCCGTGCAGGAGCGAGGAGGCGGCCGACGAGACGACGACCCCTCCCGCCACGGCGGCGAGCAGCCCGCCCGCGCCGAGCAGGCCGCCGCCGCCGAGGGTCGCGGCGCCCGCGGTGAGCGAGCCGGCGATGTCCCCGACGCGGGAGGAGCGGGGACGCTCCGCCTCGGGCAGCTCCGCGCGGAGCCGGGCCTCGACCTCCTGCCGCTGGAGCGGGGTGAGGCGTTCGAGCGCCTCACGGTGCACGGCCTCGAGCTGCTCGGGGCTCGCCACGCGGACGATCCGCTCGTACTGCGCGATCGCCTCATGGTCCTGCTCGGTGAGCGCGGCGGAGTGCGCGGTGAAGGAGCTCTGCCAGGTGCCCGTGGAGGCCCCGGCGGAGGTGGGGGCGCCCGTCGCCGGGACGGAACCGGCGGGCGCGGCGGGTGCGGCGGCGCGGTCGGTGCCGCCGCGTGTGGCGGGGACGGCGCTCGGGGTGCTCGCGCCGAGCACCCGGCGCAGCTTCCCGGTCAGGCGGTCGAACGTGCTCATGGTGGCCTCCGGTCCTCGGGCGCCGCCGGCTGCGACGCGGGACCCAGTCCATCGCGCGCACCGGGGAGGGGGCTGTGGTGCGGCCCAGCGGAACCTGTGCACGGCGCCGTGGGACGAGCGCCGGAGGTCCCGCCGTCCGCCGCGCCGCCGTCGGCCGTGGTCCGCGGACAGGACCTGTCCTCCCGACGTCGAAGACTGGTCCCTGACGGCGGGGAGCGGCCCCGCCCCACCGGACGGAGTCCCGATGTCCTTCCTCACCCGCCACGACGTCACCGGGGAGCGCGAGCTGCTCGCGGTCTTCGTCGAGCAGCAGGCCGATCAGATCGCCACGAGCCTGTACGGGCTCTCCCACGAGGACCTCGGCCGCGCCGCGAGCGCGTCCGCGATGACCCTCGGCGCCCTGGCCCGGCACGCGCTGCTCATGATCGAGGGCACCGTGCTGCGCGTGCAGGCCGCCCCGGAGGCCTCCGCCCCCGCTCCGCGCACCCCCGAGCAGGCGGCGGCCGAGGGGCCGATCGACCCCTCCGCCCTGCGCGAGGAGGACACGGCGGAGTCCCTCGGCACGGCGCTGCGGGAGGCCGGCGCCGCGCTCGGGGCCGCTCTGCTCACGGCGGACCCGGCGACGAGCGTGCCGATCCCGCAGGCCCCCTGGTTCCCGACCGAGGGGGAGTGGACCGTGCGCTGGGTGGCCCTGCACCTCGTCGAGGAGCTCGCCCGCCACGCCGGGCACGCGGACATCCTGCGCGAGAGCCTCGACGGCAAGGGCACCTACGAGCTCAACGCGCGCTCCGACGGCGAGCCCTGGCCCGCCGAGTGGGCGCAGGGCTGAGCGCCCGAGGTCACGGCCCGGGTGCCGGGCCGGTCCGGAGGTGGCAGGATCGAGCCATGATCGACGCCGACCTCCGGACCTGGCTCCTGGACACCGACCCCGCCCTGCGCTGGCAGGTGGAGCGCGACCTGCTCGACGCCCCCGAGCACGTGTGGCTCGCGACCCGGGCACGGATCGCCACCGAGGGGCGCGGGGCCCGCTTCCTCTCCCTCCAGGACGAGGACGGCCGCTGGGCCGGCGGCTCCTTCTTCCCGGGCGGCTTCCTCGACGACCCCGCGAACCAGCAGCTTCCCGGTCAGCCCTGGACCGCGACCACCTGGACCCTCACGACGATGCGCGAGGACGGCATGGACCCCGCGCCGCTGATCGCGAACGACACCGCCGGCAAGCTCGAGCGGAACGCGCGCTGGGAGTACGACGGCCTGCCCTACTGGGACGGCGAGGTGGACTGCTGCATCAACGCGATGACCCTCGCCAACGGCCTCTGGCTGGGCCGCGACATGGAGGCGAACGCCGCCTGGTTCGTCGAGCACCAGATGCGGGACGGCGGCTGGAACTGCGAGTGGGTCGAGGGCTCCACCCGCGGCAGCTTCCACTCGACGCTCAACGCCCTCAAGGGTCTGCTCGACCACGAGATCGCGACCCGCGGCACGCCCGCCACGCGTCTCGCGCGCCGCCGGGGCGAGGAGTACCTGCTCTCGCGCGGCCTCATGCGCCGCGCCTCGACCCACGAGGTCGTCGGCAGCTTCATCCCGTGGTTCGGCTACCCCTTCCGGCACATCGCGAGCGCCCTGAACAGCGCGGACCACATGCGCCGCGCCTCCCTGCACGAGGGCACCCCGCCGGATCCGCGCATGCGCGAGGCGATCGAGATGATCCGCGAGTCCCGGGAGAGCGACGGCACCTGGCACCAGGGCCGGGTGCTGCCGGGTGAGGTGTGGTTCCCGCTCGACGTCCCCGAGGGCGAGCCCTCGCCATGGGTCACGATGATCGCCCTGCGCGTGCTGCGCTGGTACGACGAGGGGACCGGCGCGAGCGGGCCCGCGGCGCTGCCCTTCTCCTGAGCCGCGTTCAGCGGGCGGCGGCGTCCTGCGCGGTCGTGCGCACGCGATACAGGCTCGTCGTCGCCGTCATGTAGAGGGTGCGGCCGTCGTCCCCGCCGAAGCACAGGTTCGAGACGGTCTCCGGGACGGGCAGGTCCAGCAGCGGCCGGCCGTCGGAGGAGAAGACCTGCACGCCCGAGGCGCTCGAGCTCCACACGTTGCCGGCCGTGTCCACGCGGATCCCGTCGGGCACGCCCGGGGAGACCTCGACGAAGGGGCGCCCGTAGCGGGCGCGGTCCCCGCCGATCACGTCGTAGACGCGGATCGTGTGACCGCGCTCCGGGCCGGCGGAGTCGGCGACGTAGAGCAGCGAGGCGTCCGGGGAGAAGGCGAGCCCGTTGGGTGCCTCCATGTCCGTGACCACGGGGCGCAGCTCGCCCGTCGCGGGGTCGAGGCGCAGCACCCAGCGGTCGCCGTACTCCTCCTCGCCCAGGTGGCCCTCCTCGGGCTTCTGGATGCCGTAGGACGGATCGGTGAACCAGATGGCGCCGTCGGGTGCGACGACGACGTCGTTCGGGGAGTTCAGCCGCACCGGCCCCAGGCGGTCCACGAGCACCTCGGGTCGGTGCGCGTCTCCGGGGCCGGCGGAGTCGTCGCGCTGCACGGCGCGGCGGCCGTGGGAGCACTCCACGACGCGCCCCTCGAGGTCCAGGGTGCGGCCGTTGGTGAACTCGACACCCTCCGCGAAGACGCTCAGCTCCCCGGTCTCCTCGGAGAACTCGAGGATCCGGTCCCCGGGGATGTCGCTGAAGCGGAGCGCCCGGCGGCGGGGGAGCCAGAGCGGCCCCTCGGCCCAGGTGGCGCCGCTCGCGACCTTCTCGACGGCCGCCCCGGGCTCGAGCAGCGACGACGCCGTGCCCTCGTCCCGGGAGGTCCCGTGCCCCGACGTGCCCTGGACGCTGCTCTGCTCGCTCATGCGGGAAGCGTAGCGGGGGAGAGGGCCCGCCCCATCTGGAGGGTCGCCGCGCCGATCGCGCCGACGTCGTCGCCGAACACCGAGGAGCGGATCTCGACCTCGGGGGCGCCGCGATCGGTGGAGCGGGCCCGCTCCAGCAGTCCCGGGAGGGCATGCGGGGAGAGCAGCTCCCAGTAGGGGCCGCCGATGATCACGAGGGACGGGTCGTGGACGCTGATGAGGGTGCGCAGGGCCTCGCCGAGCGCCGTGCCGTGACCGCGCACCTCGGCGAGCGGGCCCTCCTCGCCGGCGTCCGCCCGGGCGACGAGCGCGGCGACGTGCGCGGAGGTGGGCGCGCCGCCGGAGAGGGGCACGCCCTGCGCGGTGCGCTCGAGCATCCCGGCGACGTCGGTGAACATCGACAGGCAGGCGAGACGGCCGCAGCCGCAGCGCGTCCCCGGCAGGCCCGTGGGGAGGTGGCCGATCTCGCCGGCCTGCGTGGTCGCGCCGGCGCGGACCCTCCCTCCGGAGGCGACCGCGGAGCCGACGCCCGCGCCGACGTACAGGTACAGCACGGTGCCCTCGACGGTGCGCCGGCCGTACCAGAGCTCCGCGGTGAGCGCGGCGTTGGTGTCCTTGTCCAGCATGACGGGGCGACCCGTGGCCGCGCCGAGGAGCTCGGTGAGGGGGACGTCCCGCCAGCCGGGCAGCCACGGCGGGCTCTCGACGAGACCCCTGCGGGCGTCGAGGCTGCCGGGGGAGGCGACGCCGATCCCGAGCAGCGTCTCGGCGGGGGTGCCGCCGTCCGGTGCGCGCCAGCCCTCCCGCTCGAGACGGTCGAGGACCGCGTCGAGGCCCGCCGCGATGCGGGCGACGTCGGCCTCCGGGTCGGTGGTGGGGGCGGGGAGCGTCTCCTCCGCGACCACCCGCGCCTCGAGGTCCACGATCGCGATCGCGATGCCCGAGGGGTCCAGGTGCACGCCGGCGGCGAGCAGCGCCGTGGGCACGACCTTGAGCAGCGTGCGGGGCTTGCCGCGGGCGCCGCCCAGCGTCCCGGCCGTCTCCACGATGCCGCGCTCGAGCAGGCGGCGCGTGATGAGCGAGACCGCCTGACGCGAGAGACCGCTGCGCCGGATCACCTCGGACTGGGAGCTGCCGTCGGGATCGCTGCGGATCGCATCGAGCACCACGAGCTCGTTGCGTGCGCCGATGTCCACCATCGAGGAGCCGCGCATGACCGTCCTTCCGCCCTCATTGCCTTTAGTCCAACAGTGTGAGTAATGTACGACACGTCCCGGACGGCCGCAGGTCGTCCCACCCCGGATCCGATGCTCGAGCGGGACCACCACGGCCCCGAGACACAGCACGACGCCGACGGCGGCGCCGTCACGGACCCGATCCCCGCCCCTCTCCACTCCGCAACGTCGCGGAGGAAGGAAGCACGATGAGTGTCCCCGACACCGTCGGCCCCCAGGTCACGGAACCCGGCGTGCAGCGCGCCGCGGCTTCGGACCGGGCGGCCGCCCGACCACCGGACCGACCCCGGCGGATGAACTCCGGCCAGCGGCGCAAGCTGCGCACGGGCCTGCTGTTCATCTCGCCCTGGATCATCGGCGTGGTCGTCTTCATCCTGTACCCGGTGATCTACTCGATCTCGCTGAGCTTCACGCGGTACTCCGGCATGGAGGCGCCCACCTGGGTGGGCATCCAGAACTACGTCACCGCCGTGACGGACCCCCTCGTCGCCAAGGCCGCGAGCAACACGATCTTCTACGCGATCATCGCGGTGCCGCTGGGACTGATCGTCGCCCTCTCGCTCGCGATCGCGATGAACCAGAACGTGCGCGAGGTCGCCCTCTACCGGACGATCTTCTACGCGCCCTCGCTCATCCCCGCCTTCGCGATGTCCTTCATCTTCATCGTGTTCCTGAATCCCCAGTTCGGCGTCTTCAACCAGGTGCTGAACCTGTTCGGCGGCGCGAACGTCAACCTCCTGGGCGACCCCACGGGTGTGAAGATCGCGATCATCCTCATGGCACAGCTGGGAGCGGGCAACGCGGCCCTGATCTTCCTCGCGGGCCTGCGCAACGTCCCGCGCACCGTGTACGAGGCAGCCCGCGTGGACGGTGCCGGCCCGATCCGGCAGTTCTTCTCGATCACCTTCCCGCTGCTCACCCCGGTGCTGCTTTTCAACCTCATCACCGGCGTCTCCGGCGCCCTCCAGGTGTTCACCGAGGCCTTCATCGTCACCAACGGCACCGGCGACCCCGACGCCGGCGCGCTCTTCTACATGATGTACCTCTACAAGAACGCCTTCGGCTTCGCGGAGCTCGGCTACGCCTCCGCCCTCGCCGTGCTGCTGTTCCTCGCAGGCCTCGCCCTGGCCCTGCTGATCTTCTGGCTCTCGCGCCGGTTCGTGAACTACGACGTGGAGGCCGGCTGATGAGCAGCATGATCCAGACCGATACCGAGAACGTCGTCCGACGCAAGAAGTCCGACGCCGAGCTCTACAACCGCCGGGCCGACGGCACCCGTCGCCCCTGGTACTCCACCGTGATCGCGCGCGTCGTCATGATCGCGCTGAGCATCCTCTTCCTGCTGCCCCTGTACTGGATGATCGCCTCGGCGCTGAAGTCCGACCAGGAGCTCGCGAAGTTCCCGCCCACGCTGTGGCCCCACGTCCCCGAGTTCGGGAACTTCGTCAAGGCCGTCACGGCGATGCCGTTCCTGCAGTTCTTCGCGAACTCCGCGATCATCACGATCAGCGTCGTGATCCTCTCGGTGATCTCGAACTTCGTCATCGCCTACGGGTTCTCGTGCATCGATTGGCCGGGCCGGGACAAGATCTTCTACGTCGTCATCGCGACGCTGTTCCTGCCCTTCCCGGTGACCCTCATCCCGATGTTCGACATGTGGGCGCGGCTCGGACTCGTCAACACGCTCTTCCCGCTCATCATCCCGGCGGCGTTCGGCTCGGCGTTCTACGTGTTCCTGCTGCGCCAGTTCCTGCTGCAGATCCCGCGGGCGATGCTCGACGCGGCCCGCGTGGACGGTGCGAGCGAGTGGATGATCCTGTGGAAGATCGCGCTGCCCACCTCGATGCCGGCGCTGACCACCGTCGCGATCTTCGCGGCCGTCGGCTCGTGGAACGACTTCATGGGCCCGCTGATCTACCTGCAGGACTCGAAGGTCCAGACCCTCTCGATCGGTCTGCAGACCTTCCGCTCCGTGAACGCGCAGGACGTCACCTTCAACCAGCTCATGGCGGCCTCGTTCCTCGTGATCCTCCCGCTGCTGGTCCTGTTCTTCGTCTTCCAGCGGTACTTCATCCGCGGCATCACGATCGGAGGCTTCAAGTGATCTCGAGGCGTTCCTTCCTCACCGGCACCTCCGCCGCCGGTCTCGCGCTGGGCCTCGGCGCCTGCGCCTCCCGTCCCGCCTCAGGGCCCAACACCATCAGCTACTGGGGTGTGGGCGCAGCGGACAAGGACAAGGACGAGCAGGTCCGCGATGCGTTCCTCATGACCGACGCCGGGAAGGACGCCCAGATCTACATCGATCAGGTGCCCTCCTCCGGCGTGGCGGACATGTCCCAGATCATCACCGCGGTACGCGGCGGGACCGCTCCGGACCTGTGGTGGATGGACCGCTTCAACGCGGTGCAGAACGCATCGATCGGGCTGCTCGAGCCGCTCGACGACCTCA
The DNA here is from genome assembly GCF_039526185.1 of Brachybacterium rhamnosum. Classification (NCBI taxonomy): domain Bacteria; kingdom Bacillati; phylum Actinomycetota; class Actinomycetes; order Micrococcales; family Dermabacteraceae; genus Brachybacterium; species Brachybacterium rhamnosum. The sequence goes on along the minus strand of NZ_BAAAIS010000003.1, from coordinate 508,480 downwards.
TCGAGAAGTACGAGGACGTCTCCCCGGAGGAGTTCAAGTCGCAGTGGATCCAGTTCGCCGTGGACGAGCTGACCTACGACGGCCGCCTCTACGGGCTGCCCTGCACGACCGACGCTCGCGGGCTCATGTACAACGAGGACGTCCTCAAGGACGCCGGCGTGGACCTGGACCTGTTCGACCCCTCCCAGCACACCATCACCTGGGACGAGATGGACGACGCGGTCGAGAAGATCGTGCAGCAGGACAAGCGCGGCAACTACACGCGGTTCGGCTTCGCTCCCTGGCTCTCCGAGGGCTGGCCCTACACATGGGGCTTCGGCCTCGGCGCGTCGGCCTACGACAACGCGACTGGCACCGTCACCCTCGACTCGCCCGAGTGGCAGTCGGTGTACGAGCTCTACGCGGACTGGGCCGAGCGGTTCCCCTACGCCTCGGTGGACGCGTTCTTCGCGACCTACCAGCCGCCGAACGCCCCGCCCACGCAGACCGCCATGTTCAGCGGACGCCTCGGGATCGACACCACCGGTCCCTGGCAGATCTCCGGCAACGAGAAGTACGCGCCGGACCTCCCGCTGAAGTTCACCTACCTCCCCGTGGCGAAGGAGGGCGACCCCACCTACACGTGGTCGGGCGGCCAGTGCCTCGTCATCCCGCGCGGCGCGAACATCACGAAGACCCTCTGGGAGTTCCTGAAGTTCTACGCCGGCTACGAGGGGCAGTCGAGGGTGGTGCCGCAGTACGGCAACCTCCCCACGAACCTGCAGGCCATCGAGGAGGGGAAGTACAACCCCAAGGCCGAGCTGTTCCGCACGATGCTCCCGAACTCCACCTCGCGGCCCCCGCTGCCGGTGGGCTCGGCGATGTGGGACACGCTCACCCGCACCAAGTCCTCGGTGGCGCTGGGATCATCGACCCCGGAGGAGGCCGTCGCCTCCAACCAGCAGATGATCGAGCCGAAGATGGCGCTGTTCCCCGACTACAAGATGCCGGAGACCTACGGGAAGCCCAGTCCCGTCCCCGGCAGCTGACCCGGTGCGGCAGGGGGCGAGTCCCCCTGCCCCACCACCCGACGAGCGAAGGCGCTCCACCATGATCGACAGACGACACCTGCTCCAGGGCACCGGCCTCGCGGCCGTCGCGGCCCTCGGCGGCGGCGCCTGCGCCCGCACCCCCGACAGCGACGCCAGCACGGTGCGCTACTGGGGGATGGGCGCGGCGGTCAAGGACAAGGACGAGGCGGTCAAAGCCGCCTTCCTCGCCACCGACGCCGGCCGCGGCGTCGAGATCCACATCGACCAGGTGCCCTCGAGCGGCGCCGCGGACATGTCCCAGATCATCACCGCGGTGCGCGGCGGGACCGCCCCGGACCTGTGGTGGATGGACCGCTTCAACGCGGTCCTGAACGCCTCGATCGGGCTGCTTGAGCCGCTCGACGACCTCATCGAGGAGTACGAGGGCGTCTCCGTGGAGGAGTTCACCTCGCAGTGGCTCCAGTTCGCGATCGACGAGCTCACCTACGAGGGCAGCGTCTACGGCCTGCCCACCTCGACCGACGCCCGCGGCCTGCTGTGCAACCAGGACGTCCTCCAGGGCGCCGGCGAGGAGTTCCCCTTCTCCCGTGTGGACGCGTTCTACGCGACCTACCAGCCGCCGAACGCTCCGCCCTCCCGGATCGCCCTGTTCAGCCAGCGCCTCGCCATCACGGCGACCGGCCCCTGGCAGAACTCGGGGAACAGGAAGTACGCCCCGGACCTCCCGCTGACCTGGACCTGGCTGCCGGTCGCCGAGGAGGGCGACCCCACGTACACGTGGTCCGGCGGCTTCTCCCTGGTGATGCCCAAGGGGTCGAGCATGTCGAAGGCCGCCTGGGACTTCATGACGTTCCACACCGGGCTCGACGGTCAGCGCAGCTACGTGCCCGAGCTCGGCAGCCTGCCGACCCACCTGCACGCGATCGAGGAGAAGGCGTACGACCCGACCGCGGAGCTGTTCCGGCAGATGCTGCCCGGATCGACCTCGCGCCCGCCGCTGCCCGTCGGCTCCGTCGCCTCCGACGCGATGGACCGCGCGAAGACCTCCGTCGCCCTCGGCTCGAAGACCGTTCAGCAGGTCCTCGAGGAGACCCAGGCGATGGTCGTCCCCAAGATGGATCTCTTCCCCGGGTTCCGCATGCCGGAGACCTACGGGGAGCGACAGGAGATCGAGGCGGCCTGAGCGCCGCCCCCACAACCACCGGCCGCACGGGCCGGACAGGACCCCACCCACGAGAAGAGAAGAAGGAAACCCTCCCCATGACCCACCCCCTGCGCATCGCCGTGCTCTCCGCATGGCACGTGCACGCCGAGGAGTACGGGCGCGCCGCCCTCGACCACCCGGACACGGAGCTCGTGGCCGTCTGGGACGACGACGCCGAGCGCGGCGCCGCCCTGGCCGCGACCCTCGGGGTGCCCTTCGAGGCGGACCTCGACGCGCTGCTGGCCCGCGAGGACCTCGACGGCGTCACGAACACGACCGCGACCACCGACCACGACGAGATCCTCGGGAAGGTGATCGCGAGCGGGAAGCACGTCTTCACCGAGAAGCTGCTCTCGCCCACCGTCGAGGGCTGCGACGCCCTGACCTCTGCGGCGAGCGCCGCCGGCGTGCAGATCACCGTGTCCTTGCCGCGGCTCTCGCACGGGTACACCGTCGCCCTGCGCGAGGTGCTCGAGGCCGGGACCCTGGGCCGCATCAGCTACTCGCGCGTGCGCCTGGCCCACAACGGCTCGACCGGCGACTGGCTGCCCGCCCGCTTCTACGACCCGGCCGAGGCGATCGGCGGCGCGTTCAGCGACCTCGCCGCGCACCCCGTGTACCTCACCCAGCTGATCCTGGGCACCGAGTCCTCGAGCGTGCGCGCCGCGTACACCGACATGACCGGCCGCGGCGTCGAGGACAACGCGGTCGTCACGATCACCACGCCGGACGGTGCGATCGGCGTCATCGAGACCGGCTTCGTCACCCCCTTCAGCCCCTTCACCATCGAGGTGCAGGGCACCGAGGGGACCCTGCTGTACGGGTTCGACGAGGGCCGCATGCAGCTCGGCACCGCCGAGGGGTGGAAGGACCTCGAGGTCCCCGCCGACACCGACGCCCCCTTCGCCCAGTGGGTCACCGCGATCCGCACCGGCACCCCCACCACCGAGAACCTCGAGCGCGCCCGCGCGCTCACCCAGCTCGTCGTCGCCGCGAACGCCGCGGCCTGACCCCCCAGGAGAGACACCATGACCCTCACCCTTCCCGTCCGCATCGGCCTCATCGGCGGCGGCGGCATCGCCAACGCCCACCTCGGCGGCTACGCCACCATCCCCGACCGCGCTAAGGTCACCGCCGTGGCCGACGCCGTCCCCGAGACCCTCGCCCAGCGCGTCGAGCAGCTCGGCGCGACCGGCTACAGCGACTTCACCGAGCTCGTGAAGGACCCGGACGTCGACGCCGTCGACATCTGCCTGCCCCACCACCTCCACAAGCCCGCGATCATCGCCGCGGCGGAGGCCGGCAAGCACATCCTCTGCGAGAAGCCGCTGTGCCTCACCGCCGAGGAGGCGCGCGAGGTGCGCGACGCCGTGCAGAAGGCGGGCGTGACCCTCATGTGCGCCCACAACCAGCTGTTCATGCCCGCCGTCGCGAAGGCCAAGGAGGTCATCGACTCCGGCGCCCTCGGCACCGTCTACGAGGTGCGCACGACGGACTCGTTCTTCAACGACTTCGACCCGGAGTCCATGGGCTGGCGCGCGAAGGCCGCGACCTCGGGCGGCGGCGAGTACATCGACACCGGCTACCACCCGACCTACCTGCTCATGCACCTCTCCGGCGGCAAGCCGGTCGAGGCGTTCTCCATGATGTCCACGCACCGTCTCACCTTCATGGAGGGCGAGGACTCCGCCCAGGTGCTCGTGCGCTTCGACAACGGCTCGGTGGGCCAGCTCGTGACCTCGTGGGCCTACCAGGCCGCGCCGGGCACGGACCGCTTCTCCGTCGTGGGCGAGAAGGGCTCGCTGAGCTCCGACGGCTCGACCCTGCGCGTGAAGCTGCGCGCCGAGGAGGAGGAGCAGGTGTTCGCGGCGGAGCCGATCGACACCTTCGCCGCGGAGATCGCGGACTTCGTCACCTGCCTCGAGACGGGCCGTCGCCCGATCAACACCGAGGAGGAGGGCATCGCGGTGCTCGGCATCATCCTCGCGGCGTACGAGAGCTCCCGCTCCGGCAAGGCGGAGCCCGTCCCCGCAGTGTGAGACACCTCGGCCCCGCCCCGCACGTCCTGCGGGGCGGGGCCGACGGCCGTCGGGAGGCCCTCGCTCAGGCGGTGGCCCCGCCGGCACCCGGCCCGCGGCAGAGCACGAAACTACTCCGGCCGCGGGCTGCCGCCGTCCCCGGGGTGAGCACCGTGCGGTGCACACGCTCGCCCCAGGTCCCGCGCAGCCGCACGTCCGTCAGCGGGATCTCCTCGATGCGCACCGCGAGGTCCGGGGGATCCAGACGCAGCTCGGCGGGGCCGATGCGCAGCCGCCCCTCGCCGAGCGGCTCGGGCCGGTCCAGGGTCATGAGCACCTGCTCCATCACGAGCGGCGAGGCGGCCTCCCAGTCGTCCTCGATCCGCACCTCCCGGCACCGTCGGTCCAGGGTCGCGGTACGGTCGCAGCGCCGCAGCCCTGCCTCCTCCGGGTACGCCCCGGCGAGGTCCGCGGAGAGCGCGGCGCGGTCGCCGTCGTCGGAGAAGACGGTGCCCGCAGCGCGGAAGCCGATCCCGGGTGGCTGCTCGAGCCCGCCGGGCAGCGGGCAGCTGTGGAAGCTGCTGCGCATCGTCCAGATCGTGTAGCGGGTCTCGGGCAGGAAGGTCTCGCGCCGGTAGTCGCCCACGCCGGCGTCGATGAGCACGGGCAGGCCGTCGAGCGAGGCGATCACGCCGCCCACGTCGTCGTGGTTGTGGCTGACGTCGTTGTGGCCGCCCTTCGCGGCGAGGAACCAGCCGCGCACCTCGCCCTCCTCCTCGCGCATCACGGCGATCTCGGTGCCGGGGGCGTACCAGGAGCGCGGCATGCCGGGCGCCTCGGGCCCCGCCTCGCGCCAGGCGGGATCGCGCAGCTCGTGGAGCGTGCGCAGGAACTGGGGTGCGAGCTGCTCGGGCAGGCGCAGCGGGTGCAGCCCGCCCATCCAGCGGGCGTGCGCGGCGACCGCCTCGTCCTGCACCCGCTCGCCGAAGCGGGCGAGCAGGTGCCAGGAGGCGTTCGGCGGCAGGGAGGCGGCGCCGTCGGAGTAGTTGACCTGGGAGTCGGCGCTGATCTGCATGCGCATGGGGAAGGCGGCCATCGCCGCGACCGGCTCGACGACGAAGCCGTCGAGGGCGCCGTCGGTGATCTCCTCGAGCAGGTCGAGCGCCTCGAAGAGCGTCGCCCCGGCCCACCACCAGTAGGTGGCGCCCTCGTCGCAGCTGCCATCGGCCGCATAGCCCGCGCGGAAGCGGTCGAGGATCGCGAGCGCCCGGCGGGAGTCCTCGGCGAGCACGGCCGGGTCCTCCTCGAGGGCCGCCGCGCAGAGCAGGGCGTTCGAGACGATCCACGGCGCCCAGTTGTTGGGGGTCTCCTCGATCCCGTGCCAGAAGTAGACCTCCTCGCGCCACGGGCGCAGCACCCGGGTGCGGATCTCGTGGTGCATGCGCGCCCGGATCCCGGGGTACTCCTCCTCGAGCGCCTCACCGGCGAAGGAGTCGACGGCGGCGAGCATCCCGCCCGCGTAGCCGCAGGCGAGGTCGAGCACGTCCCGCCCGGGCTGGGGGAGCGGCGGCCGGGAGCCGTCCTCGGGGAGCGCGTAGTGGGAGGGCAGGCACCAGGCGGAGAGCTCGCACAGCCGCCAGACGTCGTCCGCGAGGTCGCGCCGCCAGCGGTCCTCGCCGGTGAGCGCGAGCGCGAGGGCGGCGGAGGCGGTCGCGTTCAGCAGCAGCCGCTGCGCGGTGTCGTAGGGCAGCCGCTCCCCGGTGCGGTGGTAGTGATTCCACAGCTCGAGGCTGGGCGGGGTCTCGCGCGAGTCGCGCTGCCAGGCCTCCGCCGCCTCGAGCACCCTCCCGCGGTGCGCGGCGGGCACGTGCTCCCAGGCGGCGCGGTCCGCGACGGGCGGGGCGGCGCGCCAGGCGCCGGGGCGGAGGGCGGCGAGGACGGGAGGGGTGAGGAGGTCCGAGAGGCGGGAGGGGACGGTCATCGGGGGCCTCCTCAGGCGCGCAGGGAGAAGGTCGAGGCGGAGATCTCCTCGGCGAAGGTGCCGGTCGTGGCGAAGGAGATGACCTCGTCCACCGCATGGGCGGAGAGACGGCCCAGCTCCGTGCCCACGGACCCGGCGATGTGCGGGGTGAGGAACGCGTGGGGGTGCGTGCGAAGACGTGAGCCCAGGGGGAGAGGCTCCTCCTCGGCGACGTCGAGCAGCGCGGTCACGTCCCCGTCGTCGAGGCGGTCGGCGAGGGCGTCCTGGTCCACGAGCTCGCCACGGGCGGTGTTGACGAAGGTGGTCCCCGGCCGCATGCGACGCAGCAGCTCGCGGTCGATCATGCGGGAGGTCGAGGGCAGCAGCGGGGCGTGCAGGGAGATGATGTCGCTGCGCTCCATGAGCTCGGGGAGGGGCACGAGGGCCACACCGAGCTCCCGGGCCTGGGCGGGGGTGAGCGTGGGATCGGCGAGGACGACGTCGAGGTCGAAGGCGCGCAGGCGCTCGATGACGAGCCGGCCCACGCTCGAGGCGCCGATGATGCCGACGGTGCGGGAGCGGATGCCGACGGCGGGCCAGCTGCCCTCGAGGTCGATCTCCGCGGCGCCCTCGCGCAGTCGCTGCGCGGCCCAGAAGGCGCGCTTCGCGCCGAGCACGATCAGCGCCACGGTGAACTCGGCGACGGGGATCGCGTTGACGCTCGCGCTCGAGCTCACCGCGATGCCGCGGCGGTAGACCTCGTCCGTGACGAGGGTGCGCACGGTGCCGGCGGAGTGGGCGATCGCGCGCAGGGCGGGGATCTCGTCCAGGAGCGCCGCGTCGAGCACGGGGGAGCCCCAGCCGGTCACGAGGATCTCGACCTCGGAGAGGAGCGCGGCGTCCTGCGCATCGATGCGCAGGGGACGGTCCGCGAGCAGGCGCAGGGCGGGATGGGACTCGAGCCGCTGCAGGTCGACCTGCCCGAAGACCCGTCGGAACGTCTCCTCGGGAAGGAGTATCCCGACGCTGCGACGGGATGCGGAGGCGTGATCGGTCATGGGGTGTGTCTCCTCGTTCGGTGGCCCCGTCATCTCACCGGCTCCCGAACGACCACGTCAACCATCACCGTGCGATCGAACAGATACCGATCACCGGCAGGGTGCGGCCGTCGAGGCGCGGACCGCGAGCGAGGGGCGCACGGCCACGTGACGTGCGGCGAGACCGGCCTGGGCGCCGCTCGAGAGCCGATCGAACACGAGCCCCACCGCGATCCGGCCCACGTCCCGGCGCGGCGGGGAGACCGCGGTGAGCGGCACCGCGGCGAGCTCCGCGATCTCGTCGTCGTAGGAGATCAGCGACAGGTCCCCGGGGATCTCGAGCCCGGTCTCGAGCGCCGTGCCGAGGAAGTCCGCCGCGTAGTGGTCGGAGTGCACGAGCAGCGCCGTGACCCCGGCCTCGAGCGCCCGGTCCAGGCAGCGTCGGGACTGCGCGGCCGTGTCCTCACCCTCCTCGATGACGATCACGGGGGCGTCGCCGGGAAGGCCCCGGCGCTCGAGCGCCCGTGCGAAGCCCGGGCGCAGCGCTCCGGCGGTGGGGGTGTCGTAGGTGAACATGCCGATCCGCTCGTGGCCGAGCTCGACGAGGTGGCCGACGGCGAGGGCGGCGCCCGCGGCGTGGTCCGTGCGCACCGACTCGAGCACGGCGCCCTCGGTCTCCTCGGCGACGCCGCGCTCGACCATGACGACCGGCAGGCCGCAGTCGACGAGGCGCTCGCGCAGCGCCGGGTCGTCGGCGGAGGCGCTGGTCACGAGCAGGGCATCGGCGCCGCCGGCGATCAGGCGCTCGAGCTGGACGCGCTCGCGGTCGGGGTCGTAGCGGGAGACGCCGAGCATCATCCGGCCGCCGAGCTCACGGGTGCGCTCGAGGGCGCCGTCCACGACGGTGGGGAAGTAGTAGCTGGGGTCGGGGCTCAGCACACCGAGCGTGAACAGCGCCCCGCCCTCGGGATCCGCATCCGGGCCGCGGCGCGCCGAGGGCCGGTGGCGGACGGTCGTGGAGGGCGGCACCTCGATCGCCTCGGCGCCGCCGTGGATCCGTCGCAGGGCGCCGGCGTCGGCGAGCTCACGGAGGTCGCGGCGCACGGTCATGGGGGAGATCCCCATGCGCGCGGCGAAGTCCGCGACGGAGACGGTGCCGTGCATCCGCAGCTCCATGAGGATGCGCTCCTGGCGCCCCGGGACGTTCATGAGGACTCCTGTTCGAGTTATGTGCGAGTGATCGAAGGTGATTGACCGTGATCGTAGCGGTTGCGTTCACTGTCCAGCACCCGGGCCACCGCGACGAGGCGCGCCCGAGCGGGACGGCCGAGTGGCCGATCCCCAGGTCAGGACAGAACCGTCCCGTGAGCGAGGGAGCCACATGACCGTCAGGACACCGACAAGGCCGCCGGGCACCGGCGTGCTCCGGCGCGCCGCCGCACGCCGCGACACCGGCGCCGCGATCCCGCGGCGCACCGTGCCGTGGGCGCAGCGGCTGCGCCGCGACTACCCGCTCGCGCTCATGGTCGCCCCCGCGGTGATCCTGCTGCTGCTGTTCGTGTACGTGCCGCTGCTGGGCAACGTCATCGCGTTCATGGACTACCAGCCCTACATCCCGATCCTGCAGAGCCCGTGGGCGGGGCTGTCCAACTTCACCGCCCTGTTCACCGACGCCGCCTTCTGGGCCGCGGTCGTCAACACCCTCGAGATCACAGCGATCCAGCTCGTGCTCTTCTTCCCGGTGCCGATCGCGCTCGCGCTGCTCATCCACTCGCTCGTGTGGCCGTGGCTGCGCGCGGTCGTGCAGTCGGTGCTCTACCTCCCGCACTTCCTCTCCTGGGTGATCGTCGTGGGGTTCTTCCAGCAGAGCCTGGGCTCCGCCGGCATCATCAACCGCTGGCTGCGCGAGCTGGACATCCACACGATCAACATCCTCGCGGAGCCCTCGACCTTCAAGCTCCTGCTCTCCGCACAGGTCATCTGGAAGGACGCCGGCTGGGGCACGATCATCTTCCTCGCCGCGCTCGCCGCGATCGACGACTCCCTCTACGAGGCCGCCGCGATCGACGGCGCCGGCGCCTGGGGCCGGTTCTGGCACGTGACGCTCCCGGGCATCCGCCCGATCATCGTGCTGCTGCTGATCCTCCGGCTCGGCGACGCGCTGAGCGTCGGCTTCGAGCAGATCATCCTCCAGCGCAGCGCCGTCGGACCGGGCGCCGCGGAGGTCCTGGACACCTACGTCTACTACCACGGCGTGATCGACGGGAACTGGTCCACCGGCATCGCCGCCGGACTCATCAAGGGACTCGTCGGCCTCGTGCTGATCCTCGCGGCCAACAAGGCCGCCCACATGCTCGGCGAGCAAGGAGTGTATGCGAAGTCATGAGCACCGTCGTGCGGCCCGTGTGGGCCGGAAAACCCCAGCCCGTCGTCCTCCTGCTGAAGGCGCTCGCGATCCTCGTCGCCCTCACCGTCGTGCTCTTCCCGTTCCTCATGGTCATCTCCACGAGCCTGTCCAGCGCAGCGGACGTCACCGCCGCCGGCGGCTACGTGCTCTGGCCCCGCTCGGTGACCTTCGAGGCCTATGAGCAGATCCTCTCCGGGGGTCTCGTCACCCGGGCGATCCTCGTGACCGCCGCCGTCACCGCGGTCGGCACCACGATCAGCGTCGCCTCGACGGTGCTCGCCGCCTGGGCGCTCAGCCGGCCCTCGTTCTTCCAGCGGCCCGTGCTGATGTTCGTGCTGCTGACGTTCCTGTTCTCCCCGGGCATGATCCCGCTGTACCTCATGGTCAAGCAGCTCGGACTGCTGGACAGCCTGTGGTCGCTGATCCTGCCCTCGGCGTTCAGCGTCTTCAACATGATCGTCGTGCGCGGCTTCATGATGGGCATCCCGCAGGAGCTCGTGGACAGCGCCAAGATCGACGGCGCCGGCGAGCTGCGGATCCTGCTGCGGATCATCCTCCCGCTCTCCCGCGCCGTGATCGCCGTGGTCGCCCTGTTCTACGCCGTCGGCTACTGGAACTCCTTCTTCAACGCGATGCTCTACATCGACGACACCTCGAAGTGGACGCTCCAGCTGGTGCTGCGCACCTACGTGCTGCAGGGCTCCTCCCTCGTCGAGGCGAGCACGGACTCCGTGACACCGCCCGCCCAGTCGATCCAGATGGCCGTCGTGATGATCGCGATCATCCCGATCCTGTGCGCCTACCCGCTCGTCCAGCGCCACCTCACCAAGGGCGTGCTCACCGGCGCCGTCAAGGGCTGACACCACCGCGCGTCCCGCCCGTCGGCCCTGCCCGTCGGCCCCGCAGACCCCACCGCTCCACCATCCGCCATCCGATCACAGGAGTTCACCATGTCCGCATCCCTGCACGCCTCCGACCGTTCCCAGCGCGCCGTCACCCGGCGCCGCGCCCTCACCGGGGCCGCCGTCGGCATCGCCGGCATCGCCGGTGCCGGGGCCCTCGCCGGCTGCGGCGGCTCCGCCGCGACCGAGGAGATCGCCACCGAGCTCGCCGCCGTCCCCACCTACACGCCCGTCACCGGCGGCCCCACCCCGGACCTCCCCGGCGACGAGAACGTCCAGCCCGTCTACTTCGAGGCGCCCCAGGAGGCGGACCTCTTCACCTCGGTCGCCGAGGCGCAGCTGCCGCACACCACGGATCCCGTCTCCGCCTTCGTCATCTCCTACGCCCCGCCGGCGCCCTCCTCCAACAGCTACCTCGAGGAGGCCCGGAAGCGGCTGGACACCGACCTCGAGGTGCAGATCGTCTCCTCGGAGAACTTCAGCGCCAAGTTCGCGACCGTCATGGCCGGCGGCGACATCCCCGACATGGTCGAGTTCCTCGCCTTCGACATGCCCACCAATGCGCCGCAGCTCCTGGACGCCCAGTTCACCGACCTCTCCGAGCTGCTCGGCGGGGACGCGATCGCGGAGTACCCGAACCTCGCCAACATTCCCAGCTCCTCGTGGGAGAACTGCCGGGTCAACGGCCGCATCTACGGCACCCCCGTGCACCGGCCGCCGTTCGGCAGCATCCTCGTCACTCGCACCGACCTCGTCGAGGAGCTCACCGGCGAGGCGCCCGCCCCCTCCTCGAAGGACGAGTTCACCGCCCTGCTGGACGCGGTGACCGACGCGAAGGCCGGTCGCTGGGCGCTGTGCGGGCAGACCGCCGGCGACAGCGTGGACTGGGGCTACGACTTCATGGCCGCGATGTTCGGCGTGCCCAACGGCTGGGGCCTCGTGGACGGGAAGCTCGTCCACAAGTTCGAGCACGAGGGCTACCTCGAGATGGCGTCGTACATCAAGGAGATGCACGACGCCGGGTACTACCACCCCGACACCCCGAGCATGTCCGGCTCACAGGCGAAGACCAACATCGCGAACGGGAGCGTGCTCATGCACCTCGACGGGATCTCCGCGCTGCTGGACACCTCGCTCCCCGAGGGAACCGCGACCGGCGCGATCGTCCCCTTCGCGGCCGACGGTGGCGCCGGGATCATCTACCAGGGCAGCTCGCTGTTCTCCTTCACCGCGCTCAAGAAGGCGGAGGAGGGCCGCATCCTCGAGCAGCTCAAGGTCCTCAACTACCTCGCCGCGCCCTACGGCAGCGAGGAGGGCTTCTTCCTCCAGTACGGGAAGAAGGGCGAGCACTTCGAGCGCGCGGGCGACGGCTCGATCTCTGTGACCGACGCCGGCACCGCCCAGATCGGCCCGACCTCCCTGAACAGGATCTCCGCGCCGCCGCAGATCCTCACCTCCGCCGTGCGGATCGACGACCAGCTGCGCCGCTCCCACGCCTGGCAGGAGGACTCCTCCCCGATGCTGCTCAAGAGCGCGGTCGCGGGCCTCTACTCGCCGACGGCCGCCAAGAACTCCTCCGCCGCGGGTGCCGTGATGACCGCGCTGGACGAGTACATCCTGGGCCGCGGTTCCCTCGACGCGGTAAAGGAGGCGACCTCGACCTGGACCACCCAGAGCGGCGACACGATCCGCGCGGAGTACGAGGAGCAGCTCTGAGCTCTCCCTGCTCCTGCCGTTCCCGCCGCTCGGCCCCACTCCCGGCCGACACCTCGATCCCTGTCCCGTCCCCTGATCCGCTCCCCGGACCCTCCGGGGTGTTCTCGAAGGAGAGAACCATGACCAGCGCATCCCGCATCCCCCGTCGCAGCATGCTCGGCATGGGCGCCGCCGCGGCCACCGCCGGCGCCGGCCTGCTCGCCGCCCCCGCCGCCCAAGCCGCCCCGCCCGGCCGCACCCTCGCCCTCGCGGCGGACACCACCAGCATCCTGCGCAACCCCCTCACCGGATGGGTGCTGTACGGCACCGGGTCCCCGTCGGCCGACTACTGGACGACCTACGACGCCCTCGAGATCGAGGGGCGGGACGAGCCCGTGCGCGTCGCCGACCACGCCCAGACCCTCTACATGCGCCTCAGCTGGACCGTGCTGAACCCCGAGGAGGGCGTCTACGGCTGGGACGTGCACGAGGGCCTGCGCAGCATGATCCAGGGCGCCCGCGAGCGGGACCTCCGCCTCGCCTTCCGGGTGGTCGTCGACAGCCGCGACAAGTCCAGCGACTTCACCCCCGCCTGGGTACGCGCGGCCGGCGCCGAGGGCTACGAGACCCAGACCGGTTCGAGGACCGTGTGGACCCCCTACCCGGACGACCCGGTGTTCCGGTCGAGCTACGAGACCTTCCTCGAGGCCTTCGCCGCGCGCTTCGACGACCCCGACGAGGTCGCCTTCATCGACGCCTACGGCCTGGGCAAATGGGGAGAGGGGCATTCGATGCGCTACCTCGACCCCGCGAACCGGGCGGACGTCTTCCACTGGAACATCGACCTGTACCACCGGCTCTTCGACCACGTCCCGCTCGCGATCAACTACCACCGCATGATCGGCGCGGCCGGCGACTGGGGGCCCGCGGATCCCGACTCCCGGGGCCTGCTCGAGTACGCCTTCGAGAAGGGGTGCATGCTGCGCCACGACGCCTTCGGCATGAGCGTCTACTACGGGCAGTGGGAGCGGGACCTCGCCGCGGAGTGGATCGGCCGGCGGCCGATCGTCTTCGAGGGCGGCTGGGTCACCAAGCAGCACGACTTCTCGGTGGATCCTCGCGGCTACGAGACCGTCGAGGACGTGCGCCGCGGCGAGTACGAGGACGCCGTCGAGGCCCACGTGAACATGCTCGACTTCCGGATGGGGGAGACCGAGTCCTGGTTCCGGGACGTCCCCGACCTCGTCGCGGACTTCGAGTCCCAGGGCGGCTACCGCCTGCAGCTCGAGCAGGTGGTCCTGCCGCCGGCCGAGCGCGCGGGCAGCTGCACGATACGGCATCGCTGGACGAACCTCGGCTGGGGCATGTTCCCCAACGACCTCCCGCAGTGGGGGCACCGGTACCGGGTCGCCTTCGCCCTGCTGGACGCCGCGGACCACCGGGTGCTGCGCACCTATGTGGACGAGGAGGCGGAGCCGTCGGACTGGCTGCGCGGGGACCACGCCGACCACGATCTCGCGGTCACGCTCGAGCCCGGTGCGGGCGAGCGGAGGGTCTGGGCGGTCGCGATCGTGGACACCACGAAGGACGGTGCCCCGGCGATCGCCATCGCCTCGCACGGGGAGGTCACCGACGACGGGTGGCTGCTGCTCACCGGGGACTGAGAGGAGAAGGCTCGTGGAGGGCGGAGGATCAGCCGCGGGCCGGGCGCCAGCCGGCGCAGGGCGGCGGTGCCGGGGTGATGCCCCGGCGCCGCCGCCGGAGCCGGTGCGGGGTCGCCTGGGAGGGAGGCGTGCCGCTGCCCCGATCGCCCGTCGACTCGGGGGTGGGCTCATCCTGCTGTGAGGTCATGGCACGATTCTCTATCCTTGCCCGGACAATCGACGCCCGTGTGATCACACCGTGATGAAGGGGCCCATGCGAGCGGTCGGGGAGGGCCTCCGCGGCCGTGTCGCTGTGACGACGGGCACGATCGGTGGAGGATGGGGCGATGTCCCGGCCCAACATCCTGCTCGTCGATCCTCACCGGCACCTACAGCCACGTGAACCGGGCCTGCTCGATCTACTCCCAGTTCGACCATCGGGTGGGGACCTTCCCCGAGGTGCTCCACGACGCGAGCTACCAGACGGCCGTCCACGGCAAGTGGCACCTGGGGACCTCCGAGGCCTCGCTCCCGCGCGGCATGGACGACTGGTCGATCTTCCCGGAGCAGGGCGCCTACGTCGACCCGGTGATGATCGGCCCCGCAGGGGAGGAGACGGTCCCGGGCTACGCGACGGACAGGTCACCTCCCGCAGCATCGACTTCCTGGACCGTCGCGATCCCGAGCGGCCCTTCTGCCTCCTCGTCCACCACAAGGCGCCCACCGCCCCTGGATCCCGCACCCCCGCTACGAGGGGCGCTACACGGAGGGCACGATCCCCGAGCCGGAGACCATTGCCGACGACCACGCCGGCCGCAGCGCATCGGTGCGGCGCGTCGCGATGCGCCTGGACGACCTCACCCTCACCGACGTCAAGGAGCCGGTGCCGCCCGAGCTCGAGGGGGAGGAGCGCTGCGCCGAGCGCTCCTCCTGGAAGTACCAGCGGTACATGCGCGACCACCTCCGCTGCGTGCAGGCGGTCGAGGACTCCGTGGGCGAGCTGCTCGACTACCTCGACGAGCACGACCTCGCCGAGAACACCCTGGTCATCTACACCTCCGGCCAGGGGTTCCTCCTCGGCGACCACGGCTGGTTCGACAAGCGGCCCATGTTCGACGAGTCGTTCACCATGCCCTTCGTGGTGCGGTGGCCGGACGGGATCCCGGCGGGCACCCGGGTCGAGGAGATGGTCACCAACGTCGATGTCGCCGCGACCCTGCTCGAGGCCGCCGGCATCTCACCCACCGCGCTCCCGGAGCAGCAGGGGCGCAGCTTCCTGCCGCTGCTGCGGGGCGAGCGCGTCGAGGACTGGCCCGAGGCCGGCTACTACCGCTACTGGGAGCACGACGACCCCGAGCACCACGCCCCCGCCTACTACGGGGTGCGCACCCGCACCCACACCTACGTCCATTACTACAACGACGGGCCCGGCACCCCTGGAGTGGCCCCGCTGACCTGCCCGTGCGAGGGCTCTACGATCGCCGCATGAGCAACCCCGTCCTCCCGCGCGGCATCCTCCTGCTGATCGGCCTCGCCGCGGCCTGGCTGGTCCTCGCGGGGCTCCAGGAGCTGGCCTCCCTCGTCGTGCCGGTCTTCCTCGCGCTGAACCTCATGATCGCGGCGCACCCGCTCGCGGCGGTGATCGAACGGGCGGGGGCGCCACGGGTGCTCGGATCGATCGCGGCGATGCTCGCGGTGCTGCTCGCCCTCGCCGCGTTCTTCCTCTCGATCACGTGGGCGGTGCGCACCCTCGTGCTCGAGCTCCCCGGCTACTCGGACTCCTTCGACGCGCTGCTGCAGAGCTCGCTCGACGCGCTCGCCGGGGTGGGCGTGAGCCAGGACCAGATCAGCACCTGGCTCGCGCAGTTCAACTTCTCGAGCCTGTTCGGCCTGCTCAACCAGGCGCTGTCCTCGGTGAGCGCGATCGGCGCCCTCGTCGCCGCGGCCGTCGCGACGATCATCTTCTTCGGCATGGACGCGGCCGGTCTGCCGGAGCGGATGGCGGTCGTCGAGCGCACGCACCCGCGCTTCGCCCACGCCCTCGTGGACTTCTCCCGGGCCGTGCGCACCTACTGGATCGTGACGACCGTGTTCGGCGTCGTCGTCGCCGTGATCGACGGCCTCGCCCTGTGGGCGCTCGGGGTGCCCCTGCCCGCGGTGTGGGCGGTGCTGCTGTTCGTGTGCAACTACATCCCCAACATCGGCTTCCTCATCGCGATGGTGCCGCCCACGCTCATGGCGCTGCTCGCGCAGGGCCCGTGGACGGCGGCGCTCGTGGTCGCCGTGTGCGTCGTCGTCGCGATGCTCCTGCAGGGCCTCGTGCAGCCGCGCGTCACGGGCCGCGCGGTGGGGCTCGCGCCGAGCATCTCGTTCCTCTCGGTGCTCTTCTGGTCCTGGGTGCTCGGGGCGGCCGGGGCGCTGCTCTCGGTGCCGATGACCCTGCTCGTGAAGGAGCTGTTCCTCGACGCGGACCCGTCGGCCCGCTGGCTGAACGCCTTCGTCGCGGACACGCCGCGCGCGGCGGTCGAGTCGCCGAGCGAGCGGATCGGGGAGCGGGCCGACGAGCCCGCCGACGGCACAGCCGCCGACGGCCCCACCGGGGAGGGCGTCAGCGACGCGGACGCGCCCGCAGCAGCGAGCGCGCCACCAGCCCCGCCAGCAGCGCCCAGAACGCCGCGCTGATCCCGGCGACCGCGATGCCGGAGGCGGCGACAAGCAGGGTGATCCCCGCGGGCAGCTGCTCCTCCTCGCGCGCGAGCGCCCCCTTCACCGCAGCGACGAAGGTGCCCAGCAGCGCGAGCCCCGCGACGGCGGGGACGACGCCCTCCGGGGCGAGGGCCACGAGCTGCGCGGCCGCCGAGGCGAGCACGCCGAGGACGACCATGACGATCCCCGAGGTGAGGCTCGCGATCCAGCGGCGCGAACGGTCCTCCCCGGCTCCCGGCCCGGCCGCGAGGGCCGCGCTGATCGCGGCGAGGTTGATGCCGTGCCCGCCGAGCGGCGCCCCCAGCAGGGAGCCCCCGCCCGTGACGAGCATGGCGGGTCGCCACGGGACCTCGTAGCCGAGGCTGCGCAGCACCGCGACGCCCGGCACGTTCTGCGAGGCCATGGTGACCAGGTACAGCGGCAGCGCGATGCCGATCACGGCGCCCGGGGTGAGCCGCGGCGCGGTGAGCTCGAGATGACCGGCGAGGGCGCCGGCCGGCAGGGACCCGCCCGTCGACACGAGATGCACCACGATGACGACGGCCGCCGCGGCGAAGGCGATCGGGGAGGCCCAGCGGGGCGCGAGCCGCAGCGCGAGCAGCCACACGATCACGACGGGCGCGACCTCGAGCGGGTTCGCCGCGAGGCCCAGCACCGGCTCGAGGCACAGCTGGAGGAGCACCCCGGCGAGCATCGCCTGCGCGAGCGCCGGCGGGATCCGCGCCATGAGGTCCGCGAGGGCGGGCACCAGCCCGGTGAGCACGATGAGCACGGCGACGAGCGCGAAGGCGCCCACCGCGGCGGGCCAGCCGCCCTCGACGGTGCCGGTCGCGGCGAGCAGCGCGGCGCCGGGGGTGGACCAGGCGACCGTGATCGGCAGCCGTGTCATGAGCGAGAGCACGATCGAGCCAAGACCCATGAGCACGCTCACCGCGGTGAGCCCGCTCGCTGCCTGCGCGGGACTCGCGCCCACGGCCTCGAGGCCGGTGAGGACGACGACGAAGGAGCTCGTGAAGGCGACGAGGGCGGAGATCGCTCCGGCGCTGAGCGGGGCGGCGTGACCGGAGGGCATGGGCGCGACGATAGCGGGGGAGGAGGGGCCGCGGCGGGGCGAGTCCGCGCAGGTGACGGTCCTGTGACCCGAACTGCGACGAGGTCGGGACAATCCGCGAGGATCCGAGTACCGTCGACGGGGTCAGGCATTACGCTCCACCGACGGAAGGATCGTCATGATGTCCACCAGCTCATCCTCGAAGGCGTCAGCGAAGACCACCCCCACCGAGAACGCCGAGAGCGGGTTCCTGGCGGACGACGCGCTCGCCAAGAACCTCCAGGCGGTCCTCGTGGACCTCACCGCCCTGCACCTCGTGGGCAAGCAGGCGCACTGGAACATCGTCGGCCCCAACTTCCGGGACCTGCACCTGAACCTCGACGAGGTCGTCGCGATCGCCCGGGACAGCTCCGACGACGTCGCCGAGCGCATGCGCGCCCTCCATGCCACGCCCGACGGCCGCCCCGACGTGGTCGCCGAGCAGACCTCGCTCGCCGAGTTCCCCGCCGGGGAGGTGCTCACCCATGACGCGATCGACCTCATGACCGCCGCCGTCGAGCAGACGGTGCGCACGATGCGCACCGTGCACGACGAGGTCGACGAGGCGGATCCGACGAGCGCGGACATCCTCCACGGCATCATCGAGAAGCTCGAGCAGCAGGCCTGGTTCCTCTCCGCGGAGACCCGGAAGCCCGCGAGCTGACTCCTCCGTGACCGGACCCCGGCCGTTCGCCGGGCCGGTGTGTCGCGGCGATCAGAAGCGGGGGAGCGCACCCTCGACGAGCAGATCCACGATCGGCTGATCCGCCTCGGGCCAGTCCCGCTCCGCGAGCGCGTCACGATCCAGCCATGCGAGCTCGTCGTGATCGGTGGAGCCCGCGGGGCGGGCGCCGAGCACGCGCGCCCAGTAGCAGTCCAGGTGCAGCTCGCGCCCGCCCGCGCCCGTGGTGCCGCGGCCGATCAGCCACCCCACCCGGGTCTCGACGCCGAGCTCCTCGCGCAGCTCCCTCCGTAGCGCCTCCTGCGGGGACTCGCCCGGCTCAATCTTGCCGCCCGGGAACTCCCAGCGCCCGGCCTCGCGCAGGCCGGCGCGCCGCCGCGCCGCGAGGACCCGGTCCTGCGCGTCCACGAGCACCGCGCCCACCACGCGCAGCGGCGCCGCCGGTTCCTCCTCGGCGTCGTCGGGATCGAACTCCTCCCGCTCCGCGTGGCCGTGGTCGTGCTCCCACCAGGTCCAGCCGCAGGAGGTGCACTCACGATCGGGGCCGAGCCCGAGGCATCCGTCCCAGCGCACCCAGTGCGGGGAGGACTCCATGACGCCGGCGAGCGGGAGGCCGATCACGTGCAGCAGCACCTCCGGGCTCTCGCAGCGGGGGCAGGTGCCGCGGTGCCAGGCAGGATCGGTCGCGTTCATGGGGACAGTCTCGCGCAGGGGTGGGACACCCGGTGGGCGCCGCCGATCGGGGTCGGCGGCGTCAGCAGGTCCGGGCAGCGCCGACGGCCTCTGCCCGCTGCGGGGGGCAGCAGCGTCGTGCGGGGCTCCGCGCCCGCCTCCCGCAGCAGCCGCACTCGCTCGCGCACCGCGAGCACCGAGACGCCTGCCCGAGGCACCGGGAGCCGAACTGCGGCACGATGGCCCCATGGCTGACGCAGAACAGACCCTCACCTCCACCGAGATCGCCGCGTCCCTGCCCAGCGGCTGGACGCAGAGCGGCGAGAGCATCACCGCCGGCTACGACACCGGTGACTTCGCCACCGGTCTCGACCTCGTGAACCGCATCGGCGCGGCCGCGGAGGCCGCGGCGCACCATCCCGACCTCACCCTCACCTATCCCTCCGTGACCGTGACGCTCACGAGCCACGACGTCGGCGGGGTGACCCGGCGCGACCTCGACCTCGCGGAGATCGTCGCCCAGCACGCCGCGACGCTCGGGGTCTCACCGGCCCACGGGTGAGCGGCGCCGGGCGACCCGCCCGCGCCCCGGGGCCTCACCTCCGACGGCGGCAGGGGCGACATCGCGCTCCCGCCCACCACCGGCGGCCCGACGACCAGCTGGGCGGCGCCTCCCCGACGGACGCCGCCGTGGTCGGCAACCTCGACGCCTTCGCCCGCTTCCCGAAGATCGACGAGGCCGGGCTGACCTCCGCCGATGCCTGCGCGCGCACCGACCGCGCCCCGCTCATGGTGCTCCGCGACCGGGACCTCGCCCCTGAAGGGGAGCACGGCCACCTCCGCGAGACCTGCTGAGTGCGGCGCCGCGCGGCATCCAGGACTGAGACCCCAGATCACGAGAAGGTCACGGCGCCCTCCCGGGCTTCGTGTCCCCGGGACCAGAGCCCACGATGGCCGCACCCCGTTGCAGGCGCACGGGACATGTGAACACTCCCCTTCTCGCTGAGGAGCTGCCATGTCCTCCCTCTCGCCCGCCGAGCTCGTCGACCGCCTCGCCGCCGTCGGCGCCTCCAAGGTCTCCTACACCCGCACGCAGACCCTGGTGCGCTCCTACATGGGGGCCGCGATCCTCACCCTCGGCGCCGCGTTCGCGGTCACCGTCTCGACCCAGACCGGTCAGCCGCTGCTGGGCGCGCTGCTCTTCCCCGTCGGCTTCATCCTCCTGTACCTGCTCGGGTACGACCTGCTCACGGGGGTGTTCACGCTCCTCCCGCTCGCGATGATGATGCGGCGCAAGGAGGTCACCTGGGGCGCGATGCTCCGCACCTGGGGCCTCGTGTTCCTCGGCAACCTCGGCGGGGCGATCACCGTCGCCGTGCTCATGGCGATCTACTTCACCTACGGCTTCTCCGCACCGCCGAGCCCCGTCGGCGAGGCGATCGGCGAGATCGGCCACGGGCGGACCGTCGGCTACGCCGACCACGGCGCCGCCGGCATGCTGACCCTGTTCGTGCGCGGCGTGCTGTGCAACTGGATGGTCTCCACCGGCGTCGTCGTCGCCTTCCTCAGCAAGGACCTCCTGGGCCGGATCATCGCGATGTGGATGCCGATCATGCTCTTCTTCTACATGGGCTTCGAGCACTCGATCGTCAACATGTTCCTGTTCCCATCGGGCCTGCTCCTCGGCGCCGACTTCACCCTCACCGACTACCTCGTGTGGAACGAGATCCCGACCGTGCTCGGCAACCTCGTGGGCGGCGTGACCTTCGTGGCCGTCCCCCTGTACCTCGCCCACGGCCGCCGCTCGGCCGCGAAGGCGGCGGAGGCCGCCCCCGGCAGCGTGGCCCTCGCCCCGCAGTCCGAGCTCGTGGGGGCCACCCGATGAGCGCCCGCATCGTCGTCATCGGCGCCGGCATGGTGGCGCACCGGTTCGTCGACTCCCTCGTCACCCGCGCGGAGGAGAAGCTCGAGGTGACCGTCCTCGGCGACGAGTCCTGCCACCCCTACGACCGCGTCGGGCTCACCCGCTTCTTCGACGGCGCCACGGCGGAGGACCTCACCCTTCCCGCGACGATCTTCGAGGACCCGCGCATCACCCTCCACAGCGGCGACGCCGCGACCGCGATCGACCGCGAGGCGCGCACGGTTACCACGGCCGCCGGCACGGTCCACCCCTACGACCATCTGGTCCTCGCCACGGGCTCCTACGCGGCCCGGCCGCCGGTCCAGGGCGCCGAGCTCGACGGCTGCTTCGTCTACCGCACCCTCGGCGACGTCGAGGGGCTGCGCGCCCACGTCGCCCGGCGCTCCGCGGAGCTCAGCCGGCCCGCGCGCGGCGTCGTCATCGGCGGCGGGCTCCTGGGCCTCGAGGCCGCCGGCGCCCTGCAGGGCATGGACGCCGAGGCGACCGTCGTACAGTCCGGCGACCGGCTGATGTCCGCCCAGCTGGACCTGCCCGCGGGCGGCGTCCTCCAGCGGCTCATCGAGCAGCGCGGCATCGCCGTGCGCACCCGCTCGCGCACCTCCGCGGTGCTCGCGGGGGAGGACGGCGAGGTGCGCGCGGTCGCCTTCGCGGACGGCTCCGAGGTCGAGGCCGACGTCGTCGTCCTCACCGTCGGCGTCCGCCCCCGCGACGAGCTCGCCCGCGCCGCCGGTCTGGACTGCCACGAGCGCGGCGGCGTCACCATCGACGCCGGCTGCGTGACCTCGGATCCCGCGGTCCTCGCGATCGGCGAGGTCGCCTCCTTCGACGGGCAGTGCGTGGGCCTCGTC
Organism: Brachybacterium rhamnosum; assembly: GCF_039526185.1. Lineage (NCBI taxonomy): Bacteria > Bacillati > Actinomycetota > Actinomycetes > Micrococcales > Dermabacteraceae > Brachybacterium > Brachybacterium rhamnosum. The sequence continues at coordinate 486,661 of NZ_BAAAIS010000003.1, read as the reverse complement.
GCCCCCGGCTACGCGATGGCGGAGGTCGCCTGTGACCGCATCCTCGGCGGGGAGGCGACCTTCGGCGGCTACGACCTCTCCGCGAAGCTCAAGCTCTCCGGTGTGGAGGTCGCGAGCTTCGGCGACGCCTTCGCGACGACCCCCGGCGCCCTCGACGTCGTCTACACCGACCCCGTGGGCGGCGTGCACAAGAAGCTCGTGCTCTCCGACGACGCGAAGACCCTGCTGGGCGGCATGCTCGTGGGCGACGCCTCCGCCTACGGCGCGCTGCGCCCGCTCGTGGGCAGCGCGCTCGGCGCCGACCCCGCCGCCTATCTCCTGCCCGCCGACGCCGCCGCCCCCACGGCCGAGCTGCCCGACGAGGCCGTGGTCTGCTCGTGCTCCTCGGTGACCGCCGGGACGATCCGCGACGCCGTCCGCGTCGACGGCTGCACGGACCCCGCCGAGGTCACCGCCTGCACGAAGGCCGGCGCCACCTGCGGCTCGTGCCTGGTCATGGTGAAGAGCCTCGTCGGCACCGAGCTCACCCGCATGGGCCGCACGGTCTCCACGGCCCTGTGCGAGCACTTCGAGCTCTCCCGCCGCCAGCTCTTCGACGCCGTCCGCGTCTCGGAGCTGACCACCTTCAGCGCCGTCATCGAGCGGTTCGGCCGGGGTCGCGGCTGCGACATCTGCAAGCCGGTCCTCGCGAGCATCCTCGCGGTCCTCACCCCGAGCCACGTGCTCGACGGCGAGAACGCGACCCTCCAGGACACCAACGACCACGTCATGGCGAACATGCAGAAGGACGGCACCTACTCGGTGGTCCCGCGGATGCCCGGCGGCGAGGTCACCCCGGAGGGGCTCATCGTCGTCGGCGAGGTCGCCCGGGACTTCGGCCTGTACACGAAGATCACCGGCGGCCAGCGGGTGGACATGTTCGGCGCGCGGCTCGAGGAGCTGCCGCTGATCTGGCAGCGGCTCGTCGACGCCGGCTTCGAGTCCGGCCACGCCTACGGCAAGTCCCTGCGCACCGTGAAGTCCTGCGTGGGCTCCGCCTGGTGCCGCTACGGCGTGCTCGACTCCACCGGCATGGCCGTCCGGCTCGAGCTGCGGTACCGGGGCCTGCGGGCGCCGCACAAGTTCAAGCTCGGCGTCTCCGGCTGCGCGCGCGAATGCGCCGAGGCACGCGGCAAGGACGCGGGCATCATCGCGACCGCCCAGGGCTGGAACCTGTACGTGGGCGGCAACGGCGGTGCGACCCCGCGGCACGCCGAGCTGCTCGCCGAGGGGCTGGACGACGACACCCTCATCCGCACCCTGGACCGGTACTTCATGTACTACATCCGCACCGCGGACAAGCTCCAGCGCACCGCGCCCTGGCTCGAGGCCCTCGACGGCGGCATCGACGGCCTCCGCGAGGTCGTCATGGAGGACTCGCTCGGCATCTGCGCGGACCTCGACGCGGCGATGGACCGCCACGTCGAGCACTACGAGGACGAGTGGGCGGCGACCCTCGCCGACCCCGCGAAGCTCGCCCGCTTCAGCTCCTTCGTGAACGCCCCGACCACCCCCGACCCGTCCCTGGCCTACGTCCCCGAGCGCGGCCAGGTGCGCCCCGCACGTCCCGATGAACGACGATCCGGCGAGGTCCTCATCGCCGGCACTACCCTGGAGGTACGACGATGAGCACGCAGACCCTCTCCCCGGCCACCCGCTCGAGCACCGAGTGGACGCGCGTGTGCGCGCTCGGCGACCTCGAGGTGGAGCGCGGCCGCGCCGCCCTCGTGGACGGCGACCAGGTGGCCCTGTTCCTCCTGCCCGACGGAAGCCTCCATGCCCTCGACAACCACGACCCCTACAGCGGGGCGAACGTCATCTCCCGCGGGATCGTCGGCACGCGCGGCAGCCGGGCCACCGTCGCCTCGCCCATGTACAAGCAGGTCTTCGACCTCCGCTCGGGCACTTGCGTGGACCCCCGCGGCAAGGAGCACCGGCGCCTGCACGTGTGGCCGATCGAGGACCGCGGCGGCGAGGTCTACCTGCTGCGCGGCGGCGCGCGATGACCCTGCTGCTCGGCGTCGCCCTCGGGGGGCGCACGGTGCTCCTCGTGGGCGGGGGAGAGGTCGCGGGGCGCCGCGCCCGACGGCTCCTCGACGAGGGCGCCCGGGTGCGGGTCGTCGCCCCGCGGCTCGACCCGGTGCTCGCCGACCTGGCCGCGCGCGGCCGGATCACGTGGACCCCGCGCACCTACCGGCGCCGTGACCTGCGCGGCGCCTGGCTCGTGCACGCGGCGACCGGCCGCCCCGCCGTGGACCGTCAGGTCGCCGCGGACTGCGAGCGACGCCGCCTCCTCTGCACGAACGCCTCCCAGGCGGGACACGGCACCGCGCGACTCGCCGCGCAGACCACCGCCGGGGACGTGGCCGTCGGCGTCGTCTCCGCCGTCGGCGCCGACCCCCGCCGCTCGATGGCCGTGCGCGACGGGATCTCCCTGCTCCTCGCGGAGGGCGCGCTGCCCCTGCAGCCCCGCCGGCCCGCCGCGAGCGGGAGCGTCGCCCTCGTGGGCGGCGGGCCCGGCCCGCTCGACCTCCTGACCGTCCGCGCCCGACGCCTGCTCGCCGAGGCCGACGTCGTCGTCGCGGACCGGCTCGGCCCGGGCGAGGCCGTCGCGGAGATCCTCGGCGCCCGCACCCGGATCATCCCGGTGGGCAAGCATCCCGGTCACCACCCCGTGCCGCAGGCGGAGATCAACCGGATCCTCGTCGAGGAGGCGAGCGCGGGACACCGCGTGGTGCGCCTCAAGGGCGGGGACCCGTTCGTGCTGGGCCGCGGCGGGGAGGAGTACACCGCCTGCCTCGCCGCCGGGATCGCGGTCGACGTGGTCCCCGGGATCACGAGCGCGATCGCCGTCCCCCAGGCCGCCGGCATCCCCGTCACCCAGCGCGGCACCGCGACCGCCCTGCACGTGGTGAGCGGGCACGACGCCCTCGGCCCGCTCGGCGCGAGCCCGGCGACCCTCGCCGCCCTCGCCGACCCCGCCGTCACGACGATCGTGCTCATGGGCGTCGCCGCGCTGCCCGGTCTCGTCGGAGCGGCCCTCGAGCACGGGGTGCCCGCCGCACGGCCCGTCGCCGTCGTCGAGAACGGTCACACCCCGCAGCAGCGCACCACCCGCACCACCCTCGGCGAGGCGGAGCGCGCCGTGCGCGAGGCCGGGGTGCGCAGCCCGGCCGTCGTCGTCATCGGCGAGGTCGCCCGCGAGGGCCTGCTGCTGCCCGTCCCCCTCACCGCCCCCGCCGCCGGCACGGCGACGCCGGGCCCGACCACCCCCAGGGAGCTCATCACGTGACCACCGCCCCCGCCATGCTCTCGACGACCCTCCGCGGCCGTCGCATCGTGCTCGCCCTGGACCGGCGGGCCGAGGACCTCGCCGCCGCCCTCGAGCGGCACGGCGCCGAGATCCACCACGCCCCGGCGCTGAGCATGATCCCGCACGTCGACGATCCGCAGCTGCTCGCCACGACCCGTGAGCTGCTCGCCGATCCGCCGTCGATGCTCGTGGTGACGACGGGGGTGGGCCTGCGGGGCTGGTTCGAGGCGGCGGAGTCCGCGGACGTCGACGAGCGGCTGCGGGAGGCCCTCGCCGGGGCGAGCGTCATCGCGCGCGGGCCCAAGGCGCGCGGTGCCGCCCAGCAGGCCGGGCTCGCCGTCGACTGGGTCGCGGAGAACGGCACCTCCGCCGAGATCGCCGAGCACCTGTCCACCCTCGACCTCCAGGGTGTGCGGGTCGCCGTCCAGCACCACGGCTCCGGGGCCGACGGCCTCGACGAGCACCTCGCCGCGCTCGGCGCCGAGGTCGTGAACCTCACCGTCTACCGCTGGGGACCGCCGCGCGACCCCGCCGCCGTGCACCGCTCCGTGCTCGAGGCGAGCCGCGGCGAGGTCGACGCCGTGCTCTTCACCGCCGCCCCCGGCACCGAGAACTGGCTGCAGGCCGCGGAGGCCGCCGGTGTCATGCCCGGCATCACGGAGCACGCGGAGGCCGGTGACCTGCTGTTCGCCGCCGTCGGCCCGCTCACCGCCGGGCCGCTCGTGGATCGCGGCCTGCCCGCCCTGCTCCCCGAGCGCAGCCGCATGGGGGCGCTCGTGCGCGCCGTCGTCCAGCACTACACGTCCGACGTCGCCGACGCCCCCGCCGACCCCGCCGGTCCCCGAGGAGGGAACCCGTCATGAGCATCGTCATCGCCTGCTCCCACGGCACGCGCTTCGCCGAGGGCCGCGCCGAGATCGCCCGCGTGCGCGAGGCCCTCGCCGCCGCGCTCCCCGGAGACACGGTCCTCGAGGCCTTCGTCGACGTCGAGCAGCCCGAGGTCGCCGACGTCGTCGCCCGCGCCGTCGCCACCGCGCGCGAGTCCGCCCCGGCATCCGAGGACGACACCGCCCGCAGCGCCGAGGTGGTCGTCGTGCCCCTGCTGCTCTCCACCGGGTTCCACACCGGCGTCGACATCGCGGGATCTGTCGAGCCGTGGCCCGAGGCCGTCGCCGCCGCCCCCATCGGGCCGCACCCGCGGCTCGTCCTCGCCCTCCGCGACCGCATCGCGGACCTCTCCGGGAACGACGCCGGCCACCGGCCCGGCGACCATGTGGTCCTCGCGGCCGCCGGCTCCTCGGACCCCGCCGCCGCCGTGGCCGTCCGCCAGATGCGGGACCTGCTCGCCCGCTGGCTGCCCTGCCCGGTGACCATCGGCTACGGGGCCGGCGCCGCGCCGTCGATCCCGGACGCCGTGGACTGCGCACGCTCCTCCGGTGCGCGGCGCGTGATCGCCGTGAGCTACGTGCTCGCCCCCGGGCACTTCGCGAACCTCGTCACCGCCGCCGGCGCGGACCTCACGACGGCACCGCTCGGCGCGCACCCGGCCGTCGTCGACGTGCTCGTCGAGCGCCGCCGCGCCGCCGCCTCGATCACCGCGGGGCCGCTCGCCGCGGTCTGACCGGCCCGGTCCCGCCCCGCCCCATCAGACCCCCGCGAAGGCCACGACCGCCACGGCGGTCTCCTCCGGGGCGCCCGTGTCCACGGAGCGCTGGACCGTCCAGGGATCACCCTCGTCGAAGGTGTGGGTGATGTCCTCGTCCGTGAGCAGCTCCGAGCCGTCCTCGCAGCGGTACCAGCTGAACTTCCCGTCCCAGTGCGTGTCGTGGTCGTGGGAGACCGTCGCGCAGAGCGCACCGTCCGCGAGCTCCACCGTCATCGGGATCGGCTCCCCCTCGACCTCGAGCCCCGCGTCCAGGGCGTCGCGAGCGGTAAGGGAGTCGAAGCGCATGGCCGTGCGCTCGAGCGGGTTCGTGATGCACACTGCGGTGTCGCCGTCCTCGATCATGCAGGCGAGGAGGCTGTCCGCGGTCGCCCCGCAGGTGAACACGTCGTCCTGCTCGGAGTAGGGCGAGACCGTCGGGCCGCCGAAGGAGCACGGGTCGTCCTCGCGCTCCTCGATCGTCCAGGAGTCGTCCACCCAGAGCGTCGTGAGCTCGGTGGAGCCGGGAGCGGGGGCGTCGCCAGGCGCGGGCGAGGTGTCCTCCTCCGCCGTGCCGTCCTCGCCGCCGTCCTCGGGCTCGGTCGGATCCCCGGTCTCGGCGTCGTCCCCGGCGCGGGTGGCCTCGATCGACATGGGGGAGGTGCTCTCCGTGGGGGCCTCGGAGGTCGACTCCGACGTGGGGCTCGCGGAGTCCTCCCCGGTGGCCTCCTCCGTGGGCGTCGCGGACTCCTCGGCGCCGCTCGTCGAGGCGGAGGGCTGCTCCTCCGCCGCACCGCCGCACGCGGTGACACCCAGCAGGAGCAGCGGCAGCGCCGCGAGCAGCGTGAGGAGACGGCGACGGAGGAGTGCGGCGCGCACGGACGGGGCGGATGAGCGGGGCACGGGACGGCTCCTCGTCGTCGATCGGACCTGGGGCGACTCATTCCACCCGCCCCAGGCGACGACCACAAGGCTCGCGGGCCCGGGAGGCGGATCAGCCGGCGATGCGGTCCGTGCCCACGATGATCAGCTCCATGTGCCCGCCCGCCGCGCGGTAGGCGCGGGAGGGGTCGTAGGGATCGAAGCGCAGCGCCATCCCCGCCTCCTCGGGAGTCCGGTCCGCCTTGCGGTTGTTGCACTCCTTGCAGGCGCACACGAGGTTCAGCCAGGAGGACTCGCCGCCGCGGGAGCTGGGCAGCACATGGTCGACGGTCGCGAGCAGGGCGTCGCACGCGGGCGTGCGGGAGACGCTGCGGCCGCAGTAGGCGCAGCTCCAGTGATCGCGCTCGTGCACGGCCCGGTAGGAGAAGCCGATCGAGCGCTGGCCGATGCCCTCCACCCAGGCGCCGCTGAGCTCACGTGTCAGGGCGAGCACCGTCGGCACGATGCGGTCCTCGACGATCGCGAGCTCGACGGGCTCCGCGACGCCGCGCCGGATCATGCCGGAGGCATGGCGCACGCTCGTGGTGTGGAGCATCTCGCCGATGCCGGTGAAGGGGTCGTACCCCTTGTTGAAGACTCTGACCTGGCCCATCACCGACCACCTCCACGGAGCACGAGTCGCCGCCCCGGCATCGGGGCCGGAGCGAACGACTCGTCGTTCAGCACTCTCCGCATCGCCGCGCGCAGGCGCGGGAGCGGCTCTGGATGTCCCGGTGCCAGGGGACCCGTGGGAGGGGCGGGGATCGAACCCGCGAAGGGCGCTCTCGCCGTGAGGCAGGGAGCGGTGCGACGTGCCATGTCGCTGCCCTCCCTTCGCCGCGGTGCTCAGACCGCGGGCATCGGCAGGAGGAGCATGCCGGCCGACGCATCGGCCGTTCGTCGGTGCTCGTGATGCTGCGTGCGCATCGGCTCCATGGCTCCTCCTTCCCCTGATGCTGCTGGTCGTCGCGGGCACAGCGCCCGCAACCTCGTCCAGACTGCCGCAGGGCGGGGCGGGTGGCAACCGATTTATCCGGAACAGGGGATGAATGCTCGGTGGCCCGGGCAGGAGGCCCCGGGCGCGGCAGGGACGGGAGACGCCCGCACCCCGGGTGAGGGGAGCGGGCGTCGGCCGGAGCGGAGGTGCATCAGATGTCGCGGAAGGTGGTGATCTTCGCGCCCAGGGCGTTGAGGCGCTCGGCGAGGTCCTCGTAGCCGCGGTTGATGACGTAGACGTTGCGCAGCACGCTCGTGCCCTTGGCGGCGAGCATGGCCAGCAGGATCACGACGGCGGGCCGCAGAGCGGGCGGGCACACGAGCTCCGCGCCGCTCCAGCGGGTGGGGCCCTCGATGAGCACGCGGTGCGGGTCCATGAGCTGCACCCGGCCGCCGAGCTTCGTGAGGTCGGTGAGGTAGATGGCTCGGTTCTCGTAGACCCAGTCGTGCAGCTGGGTGCGGCCCTGCGCGGTCGCCGCGATGACGGCGAAGAACGGCAGGTTGTCGATGTTCAGCCCCGGGAACGGCATGGGGTGGATCTTGTCGATCGGGGCGGTGAGCTCCGAGGGGTGGGTCGTGATGTCCACCAGGCGGGTGCGGCCGTTCGCGGCGAGGTACTCCTCGGAGCGGTCGTACCAGAAGCCCATGTCCTCGAGGACGGCGAGCTCGATCTCCATGAACTCGATCGGCACGCGGCGCACCGTGATCTCGGAGGAGGTGACGATCGCGGCGGCGATGAGGCTCATGGCCTCGATCGGGTCCTCGCTGGGCGCGTAGTCCACGTCGGTGCTGATCTCCGCGACGCCGCGCACGCGCAGGGTCGTCGTGCCGATCCCGTCGATGCGGACGCCGAGCTTCTCGAGGAAGAAGCAGAGGTCCTGGACCATGTAGTTGGGGCTCGCGTTGCGGATCACCGTCTCCGTCTCGCGGCGGGCGGCGGCCAGGAGCGCGTTCTCGGTGACGGTGTCGCCGCGCTCGGTGAGGACGATCGGCTTGGCGGGGGAGGTGCCCGGGTCGAGGGTCGCCTGGTAGTGGCCCTCGGTCGCGACGACCTGCAGGCCGAAGGGACGCAGCGCCGTCATGTGCGGCTCGACGGTGCGGGTGCCGAGGTCGCAGCCGCCGGCGTAGGGGAGCTGGAACTGCTCGGCACGGTGCATGAGCGGGCCCATGAACATGATGATCGAGCGCGTGCGGCGGGCGGCGTCGGCGTCGATGGCCTCGAGGTCGAGCTGCTCGGGGACCATGATCTCGAGGTCGTTGTCCTCGTTGAGCCAGCGGGTGCGCACGCCGATGGAGGTGAGCACCTCGAGCAGGCGGTTGACCTCCTCGATGCGCGCCACGCGGCGCAGCACGGTCGTGCCGCGGTTCAGGAGCGAGGCGCACAGGAGTGCGACGCCCGCGTTCTTCGAGGTCTTCACATCGATCGCGCCGCTCAGGGTGCGGCCGCCCTCGACGCGCAGGTGGGTGGGGCCGGAGGTGCCGATGCCGACGAAGCCGGAGTCGAGCACGCGACCGATCTTCGCGAGGGTGTCGAGCGTCATGTTCTGCTGGCCCTGTTCCATGCGGTGCACGGCGCTCTGGCTCGTGGCGAGCTCGGTGGCGAGCTCGCTCTGGGTGAGCCCGGCGTGCTGCCGTGCGTCGCGGATGAGGGATCCGATGCGGGAGCGGTAGTCCTCGGTCGTCGTCATGCGGGGAGCGTATCTCAGATATGAGATAGGGAGTGAGGATGGTGTGGGTGTCCCGGGTGAGCCTCGACACCCCCGCGGATCCGTTGCGCCCGGGCGCTCGAGGAGAGCGGGGCGACCGTGCACCGCCTCGTGTACCGACCGGGTGCGGACAGGTTCGACGAGGCGATCGCGCTGCTCGAGGACCTCGTCGCCACGAACCTCCGTCCCGAGGCGCTCGTCGTCACGGGCGACCTCGCGGACGCCGGCGAGGCGCTCGCCTACCGGGACCTGCGCGGCCTCGTCGAGCCCGTGGCCGAGCGCCTCGGCGCCGAGCTGATCTGGGTGATGGGCAACCACGACCACCGCTCCACGATGCGCACCGAGCTGCTGGACCTCCCGGCAAACGACTCCCCGTACGACCGCGTCGTCCAGCTCAGCGGGCTGCGGATCATCGTCCTGGACACGACCGTGCCCAGCCGCGCCCACGGCGAGATCCGCCCGGCCTAGCACGCCTGGCTGCGCGAGGTGCTCGCGACCCCGGCCCCGGAGGGGACGGTCCTCGCCCTGCACCATCCGCCGATCCCGTGCGTCCAGGACCTCGCCGTCACGGTCGAGCTGCGCGACCAGGGCCCCTTCGCGAAGGTGCTCGAGGGCACGGACGTGCGGGCGATCATCGGCGGCCACTTCCACTGCTCGACCTTCGCGAGCTTCGCGGGGATCCCCGTCTCCGTCGCGTCCGCCACCTGCTACACGCAGGACCTCCAGACCCCGGACCGCGGCACCCGCGGCCGGGACACGTCGCCGGCGTTCAACCTCGTGCACGTCCACGAGGACACGATCATGCACTCGGTGGTGCCGCGAGGAGGCGGGGAGACCGTGGGCCGGCACGTCGACGGCCCTACCACCGCGCGGATGCTCGCCGAGCAGGGCCTGTACATCCCCCGTCCCGGGCGATCGGGATCGGCGACAACAACAACGACCTCGAGATGCTCGCGGCGTGCGGGGTGGGCATCGCCATGGGCAATGCGACCGCCGAGGCCCTCGCCGCGGCGGACGAGATCACCGGGGCCGTGCACGAGGACGGTCTCGCGGAGGTCTTCGCCCGGCACGGGCTGATCGCGCGTCCCCGGGCACGACGGGACCCCGCCGCGCCCCGAGCTGCGACGGGGTCCGGTGCGGGGCTCCTGCGCCGGTCAGGGCAGGCGCACCTCCTCGACCTGCCCGGAGGCGGCGGAGCGGGTCGCCGCCTCCATGAGGGCGAGGCTGCCGAGGTTCGCCGCGCCGGCGGTCTCCGGGGCGGTGCCGTCCGCGATCGCCTCGGCGAACAGGGCGAGCCCCGCGGAGCGGCCGTAGAGCTCCTGCTCGGGCAGGGCGATCTCCTCGACGGTGCCGTCGGCGCCGCGCAGGGAGACGCGGTCCTCGTCCGCCGGGTGGGGGAGGTGGCCGCCGCCGCGGCTCGTGAAGGACAGCTCGCCGTCCTCGCCGGTGATCCGCCACTCGCCCGCCCACGGGGTGGGCTCGCCGCGGCTCAGCCAGCTGCCGCGGTATGAGACGAGCAGGCCGTCGGCCATCTCGATCGTCATGAGGGCGGAGGCCTCCTCGACGTACTTGCTGTACGAGGGGTCCTTGACCTTCGTGTAGACCCGCACGGCCTCCTGACCGGTGACCTTGCGGAGCAGGTCGAAGTGGTGGATCGCCATGTCGTGGATCAGCGGGTGCGGGAACCGGTAGTGGGGGTGGTCGGCGAAGGGCCGGTCGTTGTCCCACTGGCGGAAGTCGATGCTGATCCCGGCGAGCTCGCCGACGGCGCCCTCGGCGAGCAGCCGCTGCGCCTCCCGCGGGGCCGGGTAGTTGCGGTAGTTCTGGCTGACCTGCACCACGAGGCCCAGCTCCGCGGCGCGGCGGGAGACCGTCGCGGCGTCCTCGACGCTCGTGGCGAAGGGCTTCTCGACGATCACGTGCTTGCCGGCCTCGAGCGCCTCGAGGGCGAGCGGGGCATGGGTGACGGCCGGCGCCGTGATGACGACGGCGTCGGCCTCGACGCCCGCGAGGGCGGCGGTGAGGTTAGGGAAGGCCTGGTCCTCGCGCAGGCCCAGGTGCTCCTGGACGGCGCGGAGGGTCGGCTCGCTCGGGTCGGCGATCGCGACGACCTCGACGGCGTCGACCGCGGGGATCGCGGTGCGCGCCCAGTCGCCGCCCCAGCCGCCGAGGCCCACGTGGATGAGCCGGAGCGTCATCGGGTGGCCTCCTCGGTGGTGGTGGCGGTCTCGGCGGTGGATGCGGCGGCGCCCGCGAGGGCGGCCCAGTCGCGGCGGGCGGGGTTCGAGACCGCCGGGGTCGCGCGGTCCTCCGAGGCCGGCGCCGCCCACTGCACGGCGTTCGCGAGGACGCGCCGCACCTGCGGGTGGAAGTAGACGGGGTACTCCTGGTCGCCGGGGCTGAAGTAGAAGATGCGCCCGCGGCCGCGGGTGAAGGTCACGCCGGAGCGGAACACCTCGCCGCCCTCGAAGGAGCTGATGAACACCTGGTTCTCGGGCTCGGGGATGTCGAAGTGCTCGCCGTACATCTCCTGCTTGTCGATGACGAAGGGCTGCTCGACGCCCGCGGCGATCGGGTGGCCGGGGGAGGTGGTCCACACGATCTCCCGCTCGCCCTCGTTGCGCCAGGACAGCGAGCAGGTGGTGCCCAGCAGGCGGGTGAAGATCTTCGAGAAGTGACCCGAGTGCAGGACGATCAGCCCCGTCCCGCCGAGGACGGCCTCCTGGACGCGGGCGACGACGGCGTCGTCGACCCGGTCGTGGCCGATGTGGCCCCACCAGAGGATGACGTCGGTGCGCTCGAGCACCTCGGCGGTGAGACCGTGCTCGGGATCGGCGAGGGTCGCGGTGGCGACCTCGACCTCGTCGCCGAGCAGCTCGGCGAGGCCTTCGGCGATCGCGCCGTGGATGCCGGAGGGGTAGATCGCGCGGATCTCCTCCTGGGTGGATTCGTGGATGTTCTCGTTCCAGACGAGGACGCGGGTGGTCATGTCGCGGATGCTCCTGTTGGCGTTGTCGTTGTCGTTCTGCGTGGCCGGTCCCGGGGCCCGGCTCAGCGCCGGATCCAGGCCGTCGTGCCCGCGGGGAGCACGGCGGCGCCGTCGGCCGCCGCCTCGAGCGGGCCGCTCGCGAGGAGCAGCTCGCCGGCGGGGAGCGTCGTGCCCGCGGCGCCGAGGTTCGCGACGGTGAGCCATCCGCCGGGTCGCTCGAAGGCGAGCACGTCGCCGCCGTCGATGCCCTCGGCCCAGCTGAGCTCCTCGGCGCCCTGGAGCTCGCGGCGCAGGCGCAGCGCCTCCCGGTACAGCTCGAGGGTCGAGCCGGGGACGCCGTCCTCCGCCTGCACGGAGGAGCCGCCGAACCAGGCGGGCTGGGGGAGGTGCGCGCCGCCCTCGCCGAAGCCGAAGGAGGAGCCCTCGCGGGTCCACGGCAGCGGCACGCGGCAGCCGTCGCGGCCCACGCCGTCGAAGCCGCGGTCCTCCGGCGTGGTGCGGAAGAACGCCGGGTCCTGCCGGTCGGCGTCGGGGATCTCCGCGACCTCGTGCAGGCCCAGCTCCTCACCCTGGAAGAGATAGGCGCTGCCGGGCAGGGCGAGCTCCACGAGCGTCGCCGCGCGGGCGAGCCGCAGCCCGCGCTCGCGGTCGATGCCCTTCTCGGGGCCGCCCTCGGCGAGCCAGGCGGTGCCCTGCTTCTCGCGGCGGCCCTCGAGAGGCGGCAGGCCGTAGCGGGTCGCGTGGCGCACCACGTCGTGGTTCGAGAGCACCCAGGTGCTCGAGGATCCGGAGAGGGCGGACTGCTCGAGGTTCGCGGTGATGATGCGGCGGAAGGCGCCCGCCTCGGGGTCGGCGACGAGCAGGTCGAAGTTGAAGGCCTGCCCGAGACCCTCGGGGCTCGCGTAGCGTGCGCGGCGCTCGGGGGAGTCCACCCAGGCCTCGGCGACGGCGGTGCGGGGCGGATCGTACTCGTCGAACACGCGCCGCCACTCGGCGTAGATCTCGTGGACCTCGTCGCGGTCCCACAGCGGGTGGGTGCCGTCCTTGGGCATCGCGGAGAGCTCCGCGGCGGAGGGGAGCACCTCGGGGAGGTCCTTGGCGAGGGAGTTCGCGACGTCCACGCGGAATCCGTCCACGCCGCGATCCGCCCAGAAGCGGAGGGTGGTCAGGAAGTCCTCGCGCACCTCGGGGTGCGCCCAGTTGTAGTCGGGCTGCTCGGTGGCGAAGGTGTGGAGGTACCACTGGCCGTCCTCGACGCGGGTCCAGGCGGGGCCGCCGAAGGCGCTCGTCCAGTCCGCGGGCGGCAGCTCGCCGTGCTCGCCGAGGCCGTCGCGGAAGATGTACCGCTCCCGCTCCGGGGAGCCGGGCCCCGCCGCGAGCGCCGCCCGGAACCAGGCGTGACGGTCCGAGGAGTGGTTGGGAACGATGTCCACGACGACGCGGATCCCGGACTCGTGGAGCGCGGCGACCATGGCGTCGAAGTCCTCGAGGGTCCCGATCCGCGGGTCCACGCCGCGGGGGTCGTCCACGTCGTAGCCGCCGTCGGCCAGCGCCGAGGGGTAGAACGGGCTCAGCCACACGGCGTCGACGCCGAGCGCGCTCAGGTAGGGCACGCGGGAGGTCACGCCGCGCAGGTCGCCGATGCCGTCGCCGTTCGCGTCGGCGAAGGAGCGGGGGTAGATCTGGTAGACGGCGGCCTGGCGCCACCAGGTGGGGTCGGTGGCCGGGGCGGAGGGGCCGGTGGCGGGGAGGGTCATGGGAGGGGGCTCCTCGGATCGGTGTCGGGTGGTCGGGGTGGGGACGTCAGCGGCGGGGCCGAGTCACTTCACGGCGCCCTGGGTGAGGCCGGAGATGACCCAGCGCTGCGTGATCGCGAAGACGACGACCGCCGGGGCCATCGCCATGAGGTAGCTCGCGAAGGCGACGTTGTAGCTGTTGGAGAACTGCGTCTGGAACATCTGCTGGAGCACGGGGATCGTCTGCAGCTCGGGGTTCGAGGTGATGAGGCTCGGCATCATGAAGTCGTTCCACGAGCCCAGGAAAGCGAAGATGCCGACGGTCGCGGCCATGGGGCCCAGCAGCGGCAGGATCAGCCGCCAGAACACCTTCGTGGTGCTCGCGCCGTCCATGCGCATCGACTCCTCGAGCTCGATCGGGATCGAGCGCAGGAAGGCCGTGAAGAGCATCGTGTTGAAGGCGAGCGCGAAGACGATGTGCAGGATCGCGACGCCGAGCGGGTTGTCGAGCCCCACGATGCCCGTGAGCCGCACCTGCGGCAGCGCGACCACGGGGAAGGGGATGAACATCGCCGCGAGCAGGTAGAAGAACGACCAGCGGAACAGGCGCCGGTCCCAGTTGCGCACGATCGCGTAGGCCGCGAGCGCGGAGATGATGATCTCCCCGGCCACGGAGACGGCGGTGACGAAGACGGAGACCGCGAAGGCACGCGGGAAGTCGGTGAGATCCCAGGCCTCGACGAAGCCCTCGAGGCTCCACGGGGAGGGGAGGCTGAAGGCCTTCCCGTCCACCGCCTGGGCGCCGGTCTTGAAGGCCATCGAGACGGTCACCAGCAGCGGCACGATGACGCTGAGGGAGCAGACCAGCAGGATCACCGTGAGAACGGTGCCGCGACGCGGGCGGCGCCTCGGCGTGCGCGGGGCGGGGGAGGCGTCGCTCGCGACGCCGGGACGGGGGAGAGTGGTCGAGGTGCTCATGCGCCGAAGCTCGCCTTCCCGCGCGTGATGCGCAGCTGCACCACGGCGATGATGATGCTGATGACGAAGAAGACCGCGGCGTTGGCCATCTGGTAGCCGTAGTCGCCGCCGCTGAAGCCCTTGAAGATCGACATGGCGACGCTGCGGGTCGCGGTGCCGGGTCCGCCGTCGGTGAGGCCGACGATGATGTCGTAGGCGTTGAGGTAGTTCTTGAAGCCCAGGATCGTGTTGATGACGACGTATCCGGAGACGAGCGGCAGGGTGAGCCGCCACAGCTGCTGGAGGCCGGTGGCGCCGTCGATGGCGCCCGCCTCGTAGACCTCGGCGGGGATCGTGACGAGGCCCGCGATGTAGATCAGCATCGTCGAGGGGATCGTGGACCACGCCGTGACGACGACGATCGCGATCCAGGCGAGGTCCTCGTTCGCGAGGATCGAGGAGGAGAGCACGTCGATCCCGAGGGCCTGCCCGATCGCCGGGAGCGAGTTCGAGAACAGGAACTGGAAGACGAAGGCGATGATGATGCCGGAGATGACCATCGGCAGCACGAAGATCGTGCGCAGCAGCGACTGCAGGCGGATCCGTGAGGTCAGGCCGAGCGCGAGGGCGAAGCCGATCGCGTTGACCACGACGACGGTGACGAGGGCGAAGCCGAGGGTGAACAGGTACGCGCTCACCACGCCCTCGTCGCGGAACAGGGCGATGTAGTTGCGCACGCCCACGAGGTCCCAGTCGCCGAAGCCCATGGAGTTGGTGAAGCTGTAGCCGAAGCCGAGCAGGGCGGGCAGGGTGATCGCGAGCGTGAACAGGATCAGCGCGGGGAAGAGGAACAGGTAGTACACGGGATCGGTGCGGCGCCGGCGTGAGCGGGGCGCCGTGCCGGTCGCGGATCCGGGTGTCGTCGTCGACATGCTGCGGACTCCTTCGGTGGTGGGCGGCGGGGTGGTCACTGGCGGTAGGCGAGGCGGGCCCAGTCGGAGTCGATGCGGCGCAGCACGGTCTCCGGGTCCGCACCGAACGCGATGGACTGGACGTAGTTCTCGAAGGGGATCGTCAGCGGGATGAACTGCGAGGCGCCCATGGTGAATGCGCCGCGGTCGTAGTACTCCTGCATGGGGGCGATGCGGGGGTCGCTCACGGGCGGCGCGTCCTTCGTGGTGCCGAACGCGAGGAAGGACGCGTTGTACTCGTCCTGCACGGCGGGCTCCATGAAGCGGGTGAGCAGCTCGCGGGCGCCCTCGGGCTGGTCCGCCTCCTCGGGGATCCACAGCGAGAGGTCGATGTTCACACGGATCCTCAGGTCCTCGGCGGAGTCCGTCATGGGCAGCGGGAAGGTCCCGAGCTCGACGTCGGTCCCGGCCTTGTCGATCTCCGCGAGCGCCCAGGGACCTTGGAAGTACATCGCGGCCTCGCCGTTGGCCATGGCGGTGTTGCCGTCGCCGTAGGCGCGGCTCGAGGCGTCGGGGTTGAGGAACTGCAGCAGCTCGACCATGCGTCGCATGGGCTCCAGGAGCGTGCGCTGGAAGGAGACCTCGGAGTCCGGGCCGATGTCCGTGCCCTGGGCATTCATGGTCTCGTAGAAGGAGCGGACGTCGACCATGCCGCCGACGGTGTAGTCGAACAGGCCCTGGGTGATCGTCCAGGTGTCCGCGAGGGTCGCGTAGATCGGGGTGACGTCGGCGTCCTGCAGCGTGCGGCAGACTTCCAGCAGCTCGTCCCAGGTCACGGGGACCTCGAGGCCGTGGTCGGCGAAGATCCGCTTGTTGTAGATGACCGAGGCCGCGGTGACCGAGTAGGGGATGACGCTCGTGCGGCCCTCGTAGCCGGGGTACCAGTCCGCGAGCGCCAGCACGTCCTCGCGGATGGTCGCGGCCTCGGGCATGTCGGAGAGGTCGCTGAGCGCGCCGCGCTCCATGAAGCGGGCCATCTCGAGGTTGTAGTTCTGGCAGGCGATGTCCGGCGGGGAGGTGCGGACGAAGCTCGCCGAGAGGTTGGTGGCGACGTCGTGGACGTAGCGGTAGGCGGACTGCGCGCCGTTCGCCTCGCCGACGAGGTCGCGGAAGAAGGGGATGGCCTCGGGCTTGGACTGGTAGAGCGTGACGGTGGGGCGGCTGCCGCCGGAGCATCCGGCGAGCAGTCCCGCGGTGAGCGCGGCGCCGCCGGCGAGCAGGGCGCGGCGGCCGGGCCGCGCGGTCGCGGAGGGGTGGGCGGGGCGAGCAGGTGACAACGGCGTCTCCTTGTCGGGCGAGGACGGCGGGGCGTCCACGGGGCCGGGGATCCAGATAAATCTAGGGTCTAGATTTAGATAGTGGAGAAAATAGACCCGCCCGTCCGCTACCGTCAAGCCATGGTCCACGGCACGGCACGATCCCCTCGGCTGCTGCGGCGGATGAACTCCGCCGCACTGCTCCGCTTCGCCCTGGACACCGAGGAGTTCACAGCGGGGGAGGCGATGGCCGCGAGCGGCCTCACGCGCGCGACCGTGCTCGGCGTGTGCACGGATCTCGTGGCCGCCGGCTGGCTCGAGGAGCTCGCGGACTCCCGTGAGGCGGGGCTGACCCAGCGCGGCCGCCCGGCTCGTCGCTACCGGCTGCGCGAGCAGGTCGGCGTGCTCGTCGGCGTCGACGCCGACGAGGCCGTGCTCCGGGTGGAGGTGTGCTCCCTGCGCGGGCGGCCGCTCGCGGAGCGCACGCTGGAGCTCGAGGGCCCCACGCGGGACGGTCCCGCGCGCCGCGAGCTGGTCTCGCGCACCGTCGCCGAGGTCCTCGCCGAGCCCGCCGTGGGCGGCGCGCCCTCCCTCCTGACGGTCATCGGCGTCCCCGCCCCGGTCGACGCCGACGGCGCCTCACCCACGGACGACCCGCCCTTCTGGGCGGCCATGAACCCCGGCTTCGCGGACACCCCCGGCGCCCGCGTGCTCGTCGAGAACGACGCGAACCTCGCCGTCCTCGCCGAGCACGCTCATCGGCAGGTCGCCCACATGGCCGCCCTGCTCACGGGGGAGCGCTTCGGCGCGGGTCTCGTCGTGGACGGTCGGCTCCTGCGCGGACGCCGCGGCGGTGCGGGCGAGATGCGCATGCTCGAGCTCCTCGTGGGCAGCGACCCGGATGCGGGCACCACCGACGGCCTCGGTGCCCTCGCGAGGCGCTGGGCGCTCGGCGCGCTCGCCCGCGACGACGGATCCTCCTCGCTGCGGTCCGTGGACCCCGAGGTGCTCGGCATCGCCGAGGTGCTCGCCGCCGCGGCGGACGGGGACGTGCTCGCGCTCGGCGTGCTGCGCAGGCTCGGGGAGCGACTCGCCCGGCTCGTCGCCGTGATCGAGAGCCTCCTCGACGTCGAGGAGATCGTGCTCTGCGGCGCCGACGTCACGGGCATCGGCCCGGTGCTCGACGAGGCCCGGACCGTGCTCGAGGAGCAGTTCTCCCCTCCGTGGCCCGAGCTCACCGCGAGCACGCTGGGACGGGAGGTCGTCCTGCGCGGTGCGGTCGCGCTCGCGCTGGACCGGCTCCGCGAGGACCCCCTCGCCCTGCTCGACGAGGGCTGACGCAGGCCCACGGCGGGGCGTTCGCGAGGGCTCGCCTCAGGCCGTGAGGGCCTCGGAGAGCGCGCGCTCGGCGGCGAGCGCGGGGTGCGGTCCGTCCACGAGGTGCAGGGCGAGCTCGCAGAGCATCGAGTCCGCCCAGGAGAACCAGGGGCGGGAGAAGCTCGTCGGGTCGTCGACGTGGAAGGACTCGTGCATGCGGTCCGTCCCCGCGTCGCTGCGCAGCAGCAGGTCGAGGATCTCGAGGGCCCGCTCCCGGGTCCCGGTGAGCCCCTCGACCGCGAAGGCGATCGGCCAGACGTGCTCGGGCAGCGTGTGCGGGCTGCCCACCCCGCAGGCCACGGAGCCGCTGAAGTAGAAGGGGTTCCGCTCGCTCAGCACGAGGTCGCGGGTCGCCGCGGTGATCGCCTGGTCATGGACAGAGGCGGCGTCCAGCGGCAGGGAGAGCAGGGACGGCATGTTCGCGTCGTCCATGACGAGCGTGCCGCCCAGGCCGTCGACCTCGTAGGCGTAGACAAAGCGTCCGCCCTCCTCGAGCACGCCGTGGCGGCGCACGCCCTCGAGCAGCTGCTCGCGCAGGGCGTCGGCGTCCGCGGCGAGGGCCTCGTCCTCGAGGTCCGTGCGGGCGAGGTCCGCGATCGCGAGCAGCGCCTGGGCGGCGAGCAGGTTCGCGGGGATGTTGTAGCCGAAGGTGCAGGCGTCGTCCGAGGGGCGGAAGCCGGACCAGGTCATGCCGGTGACGCCCACGGGCGTGCCGCGGCCGTCGCGCTCGAGGGTCTCGGTCGGGATGCCGATGTCCCGCACGAAACGGTAGCTGCTGCGGGCTTCGTGGTCCGTCTCGAGCCGCCAATGGTCCACGACGGTGCGCAGGGCGCGATGCGCCGTGTCGTCCAGGACGCCGCGGCGCAGCTCCTCGCTCCCGGCGAGGCGCAGCAGGCGGTGGGTGAGGATCACCGGGTAGGCGAGGGAGTCCACCTCGTACTTCTGCTCCCAGACGTACGGGTCCTCGCAGAGGTCGCGGTCGTCGTGGTGGGCGCCGTTCCCCGTGAGGTTGAACGAGTTCGCGTAGGGGTCGTGGACGATGCAGCGCAGCTGCCGCCGCACGACGGCCGCGAGGAGCTCCGCGAGCTCGGGGCTCTCGCCGACGAACCGCAGGTAGGGGAGCATCTGCGTGGTCGAGTCCCGCAGCCACATCGCGGGGATGTCCCCGGTGATGACGAAGGCGGTGCCGTCGCCCGGTGCGGTGATGGTGTCGGTGAGGGTGCGCAGCAGGGCCTGCTCGACGAGGAGGCCTGCGCGGTCGCCGAGCTGCTCGCGCACGCGCTGGGCGGCGGCGGTGAGGACGGCGCTGATCGGGGGCTCCACGGTGAACGTCACCGGCTCAGCCTAGGTGAGGGCGAGCGCTTCCCGGGCGTCGATCCAGGGATTCTCCCTGCTCGCTCGCGGGCGGTCCTGCGGAGCGGTGCGGTGGGCGCCGTCCTCGCACTTCCCGGCGAGCATGCCTCGTGTCGGGACATGGGATGGGTTATGTACGGACAAGAGACCGATGGAGCTGTCGAGGAGGACGCCGTGCTACTGGGACTGGTGGGATACGGGAACGGCGGGCGGCTCTTTCATGCGCCCTTCATCGAGGCGGCGCAGGGGGTGGAGATCGCGGGCGTCGTCGCCCGCGCCCCTCGCACCCGGGAGGCCGTGGCGGCGGATCTCCCGGGGGGTGCCGATCCACGGCTCGCTCACCGAGCTCCTCGCCGCGGGAGTCGACGCCGACACGATCACGACGCCGCCCGCGACGCGGCGGGATCTCGTGCTCGAGGCCCTCGCCGCCGGCGTGCATGTCGTCGCGGACAAGCCCTTCGCCCCCACCGCTGCGGCGGGGCAGGAGCTCGCTGATGCCGCACAGGAGGCGGGGAGGGTCCTGTCGGTGTTCCACAACCGCCGCTTCGACGCCGACCTGCTCACGCTGCGCGGCGTCCTCGGGAGCGGGAGGCTGGGCGAGATCTGGCGGGTGCACTCGCGCTTCGACCTCGACCAGCCCGAGGCCGGGCCCGACGGGGGGCTGCTGCGGGACCTCGGCACCCATCTGGTGGACCAGATGATGTGGCTGCTGGGCCCCGTCTCGAGCGTGCACGCCCAGTGGGACGAGGTCGAGCTCCCCGCAGGGCGCACCGATGCCGCCTTCGTCCTCTCGCTGCGCCACGACTCCGGCGTGACCTCCTGCGTGAGCTCCACCAAGCTCACCCACCTGCGCGAGAGGACGCTCCGGGCCTACGGCTCCGCGGGCTCCTACGTGGTCACGAGCGCCGACGTCCAGGCCGAGGCGGTCGCCGCGGGACGTCATCCGGCGGAGGAACGGGCGGGCTGGGGGTTCGACGACCCCTCCCGCGCCGGACTGCTCCGCACCGCCGCGGGGGAGGAGCGGGTGCCCTCTGTCCAGGGCGACTACGCCGCCTTCTACGAGCAGTTCGCGCGGGCCTGCGCGGGGGAGGGGCCGCACCGTCCCCCGCGCACGAGGGTGTCGCGGTGCTCGCCGTGCTCGACGCCGCGCGGGAGAGCGCCGTGAGCGGGCAGGTCGTGTCGGTCCTGCGCTGACCGGGGCGTCCTCCGACGACGGACGGGCGGGGACGGGGCGTGCTCGCCCCGTCCCCGCCTGTTCCCTGCTGCGAGGGGATGACCTCAGCGGGCCAGGCCGAACCCGCCGGTCCAGGAGATCTTCTCGCCGGCGGCGAGGGTGAGCTGGAGGAAGCCGACGGCCTCGAGCTCACGGGCGCGGGAGAGGGCGCCCGCGTCGGCGGCCTCGAGGCCGCCCTCGCGGACGAGGCCCAGGAGGGTCTGCTTGGCGGCGTCGTCGTCCCCGGCCACGAGCACCGTGGTGGTCAGTGCGCCCACGGTGCCGCTCGCGAGGGTCGCGGCGAAGTTCGTGTTGAAGGCCTTGAGCACCTTCGCGGTGGGCAGGGCGGACTGGATCTGCGCGGCCGCGGAGGAGTCCGCGGGAACGACGAGGGAGTCGAAGGTGGAGAAGTCCAGCGGGTTCGTGATGTCCACGACGACCTTGCCGGCGAGCTGCTCGGCGTGGGCGTCGAGGATCTCCGCGACGGCCGGGTGCGGGACGGCGAGCACGACGATGTCGCCGGCGAGCGTCGCGGAGGCGGCATCGGCGTGGGCGACGTGCTGGATGTCGGCGCCGCCCTTCGCGAGCACGCCGGCGATCGCGGTGGCCATGGATCCGGTGCCGAAGATCGAGACGGTGGTCATGGGGTTGTCCTCCTGGGTTCGGGGCCCGCTGTCGCGCACCCCCGGAAGTGGTTGATGAGGCAACTTTAGACCTCGATGGTTGAGAATGCAACTATCGGGCTGTCCTGTCCGTCACGCCCCGGGGGTGGCGTGCCCGGAACGGCTCCGGCCACGACCTCGGGGGAGAGGTCGTGGCCGGAGCGTCCCGCGACGGGAGGTGATCGGGCGCCCCGTGCGGGGCGCCGGGATCACAGGGTGGTCGCGAAGGGATCGAAGTCCGCGGGCATGGGCTCGACCGGGGTGAAGGTCGAGGTGACCTCGACGGTCTCGCCCGAGCCGATCGAGGCCTCGATCGCGAGCATCACGTCGAGGACGTGCGCCGCGATCTCGCCCTGGCCGCGGTGCGGGACGCCGGCGCGGATCGCGCGGGCCATCTCGAGCACTCCCAGGCCACGACCCGTGACGGGGCCGGCGGCCGGGATCGCGGTCGCCTCCTTGCCGCGGTACACCGTGAGCTCCGAGTCGCCGTCGAACACGTTGGGGTCCGGGAACGAGAGCGTCGCCTCGGTGCCGTAGACCTCGACGAAGCCCGCGCGCGAGTTGGGGTTGTCGAAGCTCAGCAGGGTCGTCGCGTTCTGGCCGGACTCGAAGCGCAGGATCGACGTGACCTGGGTGGGGACCGTGACGTCGAAGACCTCGCCGGCCTTGGGGCCGGAGCCGATCGTGCGCTGCTCGCGGGCCTTGGAGCCCGCCGCGGAGACGCTCTGGACCGGGCCGAGGGCCAGGACGAGGGTCGTCACGTAGTAGGGCGCGATGTCGAACAGCGGGCCCGCGCCCTCCTGGAAGAGGAAGGCGGGGTTCGGGTGCCAGTCCTCCGGGCCGGGGGTCTGGAACAGGGTCAGCGCGCTCGCGGGGGTGCCGATGGTGCCCTCGCGGAGGGTGCGCAGCGCGGTCTGGATGCCGGCGCCGAGGACGGTGTCCGGGGCGCCGCCCACGCGCACGCCCTTCTCCGCCGCGAGCGCGAGCAGCGCGGCCGCGTCCTCGGAGGCGGTGGTGATCGGCTTCTCGGTCCACACGTGCTTCCCGGCCTCGACGATCCGGCGGGAGACGTCGAAGTGGGCGGTGGGGATCGTCAGGTTCACGACGATCTCGATGCCCGGGTGGTCCAGGACGACCTCGGGGCCGCCGTGCAGCTCGATGCCGTACTCCCCGGCGCGCGAGGCGGCCGCCTCGGGGACGATGTCGCCGATCGCGAGCACGGCGACGTCCGGGAAGGAGGTGAGGTGCGTGAGGTACTGCTCGGAGATGACGCCGGCGCCGATGATGCCGAC
Source organism: Brachybacterium rhamnosum (assembly GCF_039526185.1). Taxonomy (NCBI): domain Bacteria; kingdom Bacillati; phylum Actinomycetota; class Actinomycetes; order Micrococcales; family Dermabacteraceae; genus Brachybacterium; species Brachybacterium rhamnosum. The sequence goes on along the minus strand of NZ_BAAAIS010000003.1, from coordinate 464,238 downwards.
GCCGACGGGTCCGGTGGAGGTGCTGGTCATGAGGTTCTCTCTCCGTAGGGGCTTCAGGCGCGGTCGCGCAGGTAGGTGAGCGAGGTGGCGATGCCGTCGAACATGTCGCCGGCGTACTGGTCGAACTCGATGACGCCGTAGTCGACCCCGGCGCTGGCGGCGAGGGTGCCGGGCAGGGGCATGCGGCCCTCACCGAGCGGGAGCTGGCCGGCGGGGTCCTCGGCGAGGTCGCCGTCCTTGAGGTGGACGAGGCGCACGCGGTCGCCGAGGGCCGAGAGCAGGGCGGGGACGTCCGCACCGCCGACGGCGGCCCAGTAGGTGTCCACCTCGAGCACGACCTCAGGGTCGAGCTGCTCGGCGAGCACCTCGAGCGCGCTGCGGTCGCCGATCCGGGAGGAGACCTCGAAGGCGTGGTTGTGGTAGCCCACGCGGATCCCCTCGGCGGCGGCCTGCTGGGCGCGCTGGTTCAGGCGCTGGGCGATCGAGGCGACGCCCGCCTCGTCCTTCCAGTCCTCGGGGTTCCAGAAGGGGTCCACGAGGTAGGTGACGCCCACGGCCTTCGCGGCCTCGAGCACCGGGGTGAAGTCGTCGTCCCCGAGGAAGGACTGGTGCGCGCTCGGGAAGGCGATCTCGAAGGAGTCGCGAGCCTTCACGAGCTCGTCGCGGCGCTCGAGCAGGGCGAAGGGCTCGGCGACGGCGAACCCGAGCTCGACCAGACGGCCCACGGTCCCCTGGTAGTCCTCGGCGAGGGCGTCGCGGACGCTGTACATCTGGACGGAGATCTGCACGGGTGCTCCTTCGCACGGTGGACGGCGGCAGGCCGTCGCTTAATCGATTCGAACGGAAGTATTCCCGGGTGCCGAGGACGGTGTCAACGCGGTCCCGCCCCCGGATCGACGCTCGAGGCGCGCACGATCAGCCGCGACGGCGCGGAGCGGCGCACGGTGCCCGCGGTCGCGCCGCCGTCGAGCAGTCCCAGCAGCAGTGATCCCGCCTCCTGGCCCTGTTCGTACGGGCGACGCGCGAGGGCGGTGATCGGCGGATCGACGTTCTCCGCTATGGCCGAGTCGTCCCAGCTCAGCACCGCGACGTCCCCGGGCACGGCACGGCCGTCGGCGAGCAGCGCCCGCTGGGCCCCGAGCGCGAGCAGGTCGCTCGAGGCGACGACCGCCGGGCGCTCCCCGAGGTCGAGCGGCAGGCGTCGCAGCCCCTCCTCGCCGCCGGAGCGCGTGTACGGCGCGGAGACCGCCGCGTGCGCGATGCCGGCACGGGCGCAGAGCCCGGCCACGAGCTCCGTGCGCCGGTGCTCGTGCTCGTAGACCAGCGGTCCCGTGAGCTGCAGACAGGCGTCCCTCCCGGTGGTGCGCAGGTGCTCGACGAGCGTCGCCGCGTCGGCCGCCTCGGCCCCCGCCAGGCGCACCCCGGGGCCGCTGCCCTCCCATGCGCCGAGGACCACGAAGGGCAGGCCCAGCTCGGCGAGGAGCGCCGGCCGAGGGTCCTCGATATGGAGGTCCAGCAGCAGTACGCCGTCCACCCGGCGCTGCTCCGTCCACGAGCGGAACACCGTCATCTCCTCCTCGGCGCCGCCCGCGACGAAGCGCAGCAGCAGCTCCCGTCCGGCGTCGCTCGCGGCGGACTGGATGCCCGCGGTGAGCGCGGCGAAGAACGGCTCGTGCGAGACCTCGCGCGGGTCACGCGCGAGCACGAGGCCGACGTTGCCGCTGCGCCCCTGCCGCAGGGCGCGGGCACCGGAGTGCGGCGTCCATCCGACGGTCGCGGCGTGCGCGAGCACGCGATCGCGGGTGGCGGCGCTGACCCCGGGCTTCGCGTTCAGGGCGTAGCTGACCGTCGCGGGGGAGATGCCGAGGTCACGGGCGATCGTCGCGATGGTGGGGCGGGCCGAGGGCCGCGGCATGGTGCAGTGCGCTCCGGTGCGTGAGGAGGGGGAGGACACGGATGCGGCGCGGAGGCTCCCCCGATCCGTCCGCCGTGAGCAGGATACGCCCAGGTGGGGGGGGGGAGCTCGCGGACCCGGACGGCCTCGGGGAGGGCGTCGCCGGTGCCGTCTCCCGCTACGTCGCGATGACGCGGGCCACCGCGGATCTCGTCGTGCTGCGTCCCTGAGCGGGGCGGGGACGCGCAGGCGGGTCAGTCCGCGCGCGAGTAGCGGTAGACGAAGCGGTGCAGCGTCGAGTCGTCGGTGACCACGGAGACGATCCGCAGCAGCTGGTCGCCCGCGGGGCGCAGCTCGTCGAGGATCTCGGTGTCGCCGTCGGAGAGGCGGCGCATGCCGCAGGGCTCCTCGTCGTCGGAGAGCACGAAGAGCCGGCCGCCCTCGCACAGCACGCGGCCCGGGAAGGCGTCGGCCGTCGTGCCGAGCACGCCATCGGAGGCGAAGATGTCGACCTGCTCGTCGGCGCCGGCGGCGGCCTCCTCGTCGAGGTGGCCGTCGTCGGAGATGTGCAGGGTCAGACCGCTCGCCGGGGACAGCGGGGGGAGATCCTCCGCGGGCGAGCGGGTCCAGGACCGGGCCAGGCGCGCATCGGACGTGAGCACGCCCTCCCCGTCGCCGTGGAAGGCGTCGAGCTCCCAGGTGCCGGAAGCCGCGTTCAGCCCGAGTTCATCGAGAGTGAGCATGCGTTCCACGCTAACGGCCCGCCGGACGATGAGCGACATCGTCCCGGCGGGCCGTGGTGTGACCTTCGCGGCTCCGGGCCCGTCGGGACCCGGCCGCGAGGGCTCAGGAGGGGATCAGCGCACCCCGCGCATCCCCCGGGAGACGGGGCGGGCGATGAGCAGCATGATGACGCCGATGCCGATCGTCACCGCGCCGAGCACACCGAAGTAGCCGACCTCGGCATCCGCGGAGTAGAAGGTCGCGAGCGAGCCGGAGAGCGACGTGCCGAGCGCGACGGCGAGGTTGTACAGCGCCATCATCATCACCGGGTAGGAGCGCGGCGCGAGCTTCGTCGCGAGCGAGAGGCCCACGGGGGAGATCCACAGCTCGCCCAGGGTCGCGACGAGCATGATCAGCGCGATCCACAGCACCGGCACCGAGGTGATCGCCGCCATCGGCAGGAAGAGCACGAAGGCGGAGCCCATGAGGATGATGCCCACGCCGAACTTGGTGGGCGTGATCGGGTTGCGGCTGCCGAGCTTCGTCCACAGCGCTGCGAAGACCGGGGCGAGCACGATGATGAAGAACGGGTTGAAGGACTGCACCCAGGAGATCGGCATCTCCCAGCCCAGCACGGAGCGGTTCAGCCGCGTGTCCGAGTACAGGGTGATGACGGTGAACTGCTGCTGGAAGAGCGCGAAGAACGCGGCGGTGCCGATGAACAGCGGGATGAAGGCGACCACGCGGGAGCGCTCGTCGGCGTCCAGCTTCCGGCTGCGCAGCAGCAGGGCGAAGATGACGACCGCGCCGATCACCGCGAGCGCGGAGACGATCGTGGCGAGGTTCCCCGGGTTCACGAGGCCCGTCGCGACGAGCACGATGATCGCGACCACGACGACGAGCGCGGTGGCCGCCCAGACCGGGTACTGCGAGCGGGGCAGCGGGTCGGGGACGCTGTGCACGGACTCGGGCAGCCCCTTGCGGGTGAGCACGTACTGGACCAGGCCGATCGCCATGCCGATCGCGGCGAGGCCGAAGCCGAGGTGGAAGCCCCAGAGGTCCTGGGCGAGGCCGGTGACGAGCGGGCCGAAGAGGCCGCCGATGTTCACGCCCATGTAGTAGAGCGAGAAGCCGGCGTCGCGGCGGGGGTCGTTGACCTCGTAGAGCGAGCCGACGAGCGTCGCGGCGGTGGACTTCAGGCCGCCGGAGCCGACGGCGACGAGCATGAGGCCGATGACGAGGCCCGGCACGCCCGGCAGCAGCGAGAGCGCGATGTGGCCGAGCATGATCATCACGGCGGAGGAGAAGAGGGTCTTCTCCGGGCCGAGCAGGCGGTCGGAGACGAGGGCGCCGAGGATCGAGAAGATGTAGACGGAGCCGCCGTAGGCGCCGACGATCCCGAGCGCGGTGGTCTCGTCGATGCCGAGGCCGCCCTGGGTCGCCGCGAAGTACATGTAGATCGCGAGGATGCCCTGCATGCCGTAGAAGCTGAAGCGCTCCCACATCTCGACGCTGAACAGGTTCGCGAGCGCACGCGGGTGACCGAAGAAGGTCTTCCCGGTGGGGTTGTGGGGGTCCTGGGCGCCGGTGCCCGCCGTGGCGACGGTGCCGCCGGCGGTGGCGCCCGCGGGCACGGCGTCCTGCGGGCGCGGGGGATTCTGGGGTCCGGTGGAATTCACGATCATCCATCCTGCGCCGCATAAGTTCACGGATCAACGTGAGAACCCTCGATGTGACCCGTTCCCCTGCATGCAGCCGCGTGCATGACTGTGCATCGTCGGGTGCGGCCACGGGTGCCCTGCGTCACCCTGGCCTGGGGCGACGGGCCCTGACCGGCCTCAGCGGGGGAGCGGCGCGAGCTCCGGGAGGTCGCGGATCCCGAAGCGATCGCGCAGCACGCGTCGCGCGGCGTGCCAGCCGCTCATCCCGTGCACCCCGGGACCGGGAGGCGTCGCCGCGGAGCACAGGTACCAGCCGTCGGCGCCCAGGCGGTACGGGTCCGCGGTCGCGGTGGGCCGCGCGATCATCGAGCGCATCGTCACGGCGCCCAGCGCGATGTCCCCGCCCACGAGGGACGGGTTGTGCGCGGCCATCTCCGAGGCCGGGACGCCGCGCGCGGCGACGACGAGGTCGCGCACCCCGGGCGCCATCGTCTCGAGCCGGCGCAGCACCAGCTCGGTGGGATCGGTCGGGTCCCCGTGCGGCACGTGGGCGTAGGCCCAGACGGGGCGCAGCCCGCCCACGGCCCGGGAGGGATCCGCGACGGCGGGGTCGCTCACGAGCACCATCGGCTCCTCGGGCATGCGGCCCGCGGCGACCTGCGTCTCGGCGCGCGCCATCTGGGCGCGGGTGCCGCCCACGTGCTGGGTCCCGGCGCGCCCCACCTCGGGATCGCGCCAGGGGATCGGCCCGGAGAGCACGAGGTCCACCTTCGCGGCGGCGTCCCCGTGCCGGAACCGTCGCAGGGAGCGCTCGAGCCGGCCGGGCAGGCGGTTCGCGAGGATCCCGGCCGCGGCGGGCGCCGTCGTGTCCAGCAGCACCGCTCGCGCGGGCGGCACGTCCCTCCAGGTGCGCACCCGCTCGCCGGTCCGCACCTGCCCGCCGTGCGCGCGCAGGTCCGCGAGCAAAGCGTCGGCGATGGCCTGGGAGCCGCCCACGGGGACGGGCCAGCCGCCCGCGTGGCCCAGCGAGGCGAGCAGGAGGGAGGTCGCGGCAGGGGCGAGACCGGGCAGCGGCCCGATCGCGTGGGCGGCGACCCCGGCGAGGAGGGCCCGGCCGCGCTCGGTGCGCAGCGGCCGGTCCCAGAGCGGGGTGCCCTGGAGCCCGAGGAGCGCGCCGAACCGGGCCGCCGTGACCACGCCGCCGGGGGAGAGCAGGGAGGGCGGGACGGAGCGCTTGTCCCCGAGCGCGAGATCGACGACGGTCCCTGCGTGGGCGGCCAGCGCGCCGACGCTCCTGCCCCAGGCGGGGCCGTCCGCCCCGAGCCCCTCGACGGTGCGGTCGAGGTCGTGCCAGGCGACGGCCGAGCGCTCCGTCCCGATCACCTGGGCGTAGGAGGCCTCGGGGACGCGCAGGTCCACGCCGCGCGCGGGGAGGTCGAAGCGCTGCAGGAAGGGGCTCGCGAGGGCGAGCGGGTGCACGGCGGAGCAGAGGTCGTGGCGGATGCCCGGTGCGAGACCGAGGTCCTCGGTGCGGGACCCGCCGCCGAGGGTGGAGGTCGCCTCGAGGACGAGCACCTCCAGCCCGGCGCGGGCGAGGGTGACGGCGGCGGCGAGGCCGTTGGGCCCGCTGCCGACGACGACGACGTCGTGCTCGTGCGGACGGGGCGCGGCGCTCATGGGCCCACGGTATCCGGGGTCGGCGCGCCGTGCGGGGACGGCGGTCCCACGGCACCGTCTGCTGGACAGCTGTTTTTCGTCACAGGATCTGCGCGTAATCTGGCGGGCATGGACAGAACGAGCACCGCGACCGCCGCCCCCGCCCCGCAGAAGCGCCCCCAGCGGGTGCAGGCGGTGCTCGAGGTGCAGGCCAAGACCAGGATCTCCCCGCGACTCCTGCGGATCCGCCTCGGCGGAGAGCAGTTCGGGCTCCTGCGTCGCAACGAGCACACCGACTCCTACGTGAAGCTGCTGCTCGCTGATCCCTCCTCCGGGCTGACCCCGCCCTACGACCTCGACGCGATCCGCGAGGCCGCCCCGGAGAAGCTCCCCGTGCGCCGCACCTACACGGTGCGCCGCTGGCACGATGCCGAGCAGGCCCTCGACCTCGACGTCGTCCTCCACGCCGAGGAGGACGCCGACGGCGGCACCCGGATCGCCGGCGTCGCCGCGCGCTGGGCGGACGAGGCGCTGCCCGGGGACCGCATCGCCCTCAGCGGGGCAGGCGGCGCCTACACGCCCGACCCCGATGCCGCCCGCCACCTCCTCCTCGGGGACCACGCGGCGCTCCCCGCCGTCGCCGCCGCCCTCGAGTCGCTGCCGGCGCACGCGACGGGCACCGCCCTGGTGCACCTCGACCACGCCGACGACGCGCTGGACATCCCGCACCCCGCCGGCGTCGAGCTGCGCTGGGTGGTGGGGGAGCGCGAGCAGCTGCTCTCCGAGGCCGCCACCCTCGACCTCTCCGACGTCAGCGGCCTGCAGGTGTTCTGCCACGCCGAGCGGGGCCTCACGAAGTCGCTGCGTCGCCTGCTCGTGTCCGAGCGGGGCGTCCCCAAGGAGCAGCTCTCGATCTCCGCGTACTGGGCGCTGGGACGGGTGGAGGACCAGTTCCAGGCGGAGAAGCGCGAGCCGATCGGCGCGATCGACTCCTGAGCCCCACGGTCCTCCCTCCCGCGGCGACCGCGGCTGGGAGGACCGCACCGGCAGGTGGCGAAACAGTTCTTCACGAACCTTCACCCCTGCCCCTCCCGTGCGCCACGGTGGACCCACAGCGAAGCACGGGAGGACACCATGAGCACAGCCGCGATCCACGCCGGGTGGCGAGCCGAGGACGCGCACCGCGCCGTCAACCCGCCCATCTACGCGACGAGCGCCTACGCGCACCCCGACCACGACTCGCTCAAGGACCTCTTCGCCCGCCGCACCGAGGGCTACGCCTACTCCCGCTCCGGCAACCCGACGACGGCCGTGCTCGAGGAGCGGATCTCCGCCCTCGAGGGCGGCACCGACGCGATCGCGGTGGCGAGCGGCCAGGCGGCGGTGACGATCGCGCTGTGCGCGCTGCTCGCCCCCGGCACCCACGTCGTCGCCTCGCAGCGCCTGTACGGAGGCACCACCGAGTTCCTCGACGACACGCTCGCCGATCTCGGTGTGCGCACGACCGTCGTGGACCCGTGGGACCTCGACGCCCTCGCCGGGGCGATCGAGGAGGACACCCGCGCGGTGCTCGTGGAGTCGATCGCCAACCCCGGGGGCGAGCTCGTCGACCTCCCCGCGATCGCCCGGATCGCCCACGAGCGGGACGTCCCCGTCGTCGTCGACTCGACGCTTGCGAGCCCCGCCCTGTACCGGCCCGGCGACCACGGGGCCGACGTCGTCGTCCACTCCGCCACGAAGTACCTCGCAGGGCACGGCACCACGCTCGCCGGGCTGATCGTCGACACGGGCCGGTTCGACCCGCGCCGATGTCCGGAGCGCTGGCCGCGCCTGACCACCCGCAACGCACGCTTCGGCGTGACCTTCGCCCGCGAGTACGAGCACGGACGCTCCGGGCTCCTCGCCTTCGCCCGCGCCAAGTACATGACCGACTTCGGGGCGACCCTGCCCGCCTCGAGCGCCCAGCAGGTGCTGCTCGGCATCGAGACCCTCGACCTGCGCATGCGGGCGATCAGCAGCACCGCGCGCACCCTCGCCGAGCGGCTCGACGCCGAGCCGGGCGTGCTCCGCGTCAACCACCCGCAGCTGCCCCACCGCGAGGACCGTGCGATCGCCGAGCGCGACTTCCCGCTCGGGACCGCGGGTGTGTTCTCTGTGGACCTGCCGGCGGGGGAGGCGGGCGCCCGCGCCTTCACCGACGCTCTCGAGCTGTGGACCATCGCCGTGAACATCGGCGACGTCCGCTCGCTCGTGTGCCATCCGGGCACCACCACGCACTCCCACCTCACCGAGGCCCAGCGGGGCATCTGCGGGGTCACCCCGGGCACCGTGCGCCTGAGCGCCGGGCTCGAGGACCTCGAGGACCTCTGGACGGATCTGCAGCGGGGCCTCGCCGCGGTGCGCCGCCTCGCCCCCGAGGTCACCGCTGCCGCGTCCGCCGCGACCGAGACCGCCGCCGTCTGAGCGCTCCCGCCGGTCCGTCGGCGCGCCGGCCGGCGTGAGCCCCGTCGCCCCGGGGAACACGATCGGGCCGACGCCGGTTGACCGCGTCATGAGCGCTCCCGCCAGCACCGCCCGCCCGGGCGAGGCCCGCGTCGTCGACGCGGTCGGGGTCGTCGACGCCGTCGTGATCGGGGCGGGCCAGGCCGGGCTCTCCGCGGTGCACCACCTCCTGCGCCGCGGCGCCCACGCCCCGGGAGCGCCGTCACCGATCGAGGGGGCGCCGCCCGGGGGACCGGGCGTCGTGGTCCTCGACGCCGAGGAGGGTCCCGGCGGAGCCTGGCGCCACCGCTGGGACGCGCTCACCATGGCGACGGTCAACGGGATCCGCGAGCTGCCGGGCATGCCGCCCGTCGAGCCCGTCCCCGAGGAGCCCGCGAGCCGCGCCGTCCCCGACTACTTCGCCCGCTTCGAAGGGCGGAACCCGCTGCCGATCCTGCGCCCCGTCCGCGTCACCCGCGTCGAGGACGACCGCACCTCACCCCCCGATCCGGCGACCGGACTGCCGCTGCTGCGCGTCCACGCCGAGCGGACCGACGGCGGGCCGGCCCCCGCGCCGCTGCGCACCCGCGCGGTGCTGAACGCGACCGGCACCTGGACCCGTCCCTTCGTCCCCGCCGTGCCCGGGGCGCGCGACTTCCGCGGCCGCACCCTCCACACGGCCGAGTACACCCGCGCCGAGGACCTCGCCGGCCTCCGCGTCGCGGTGGTCGGGGGTGGGATCAGCGCGCTCGGCTTCCTGCTGGACCTCGAAGGCGTCGCGGAGACCACCTGGTACACGCGGCGGGAGCCCGTGTTCCGCGACGAGCCCTTCACCGAGGAGGCGGGCCGGCTCGCCGTCGCCGGCGTGGCCGAGCGGGTCGAGGCCGGGCTCCCCGTGCGCAGCGTCGTCTCGGCGACCGGCCTCGCCTGGACACCCGCCCTGCGCGCCGCCGTCGACCGCGGCCTGCTGCACCGCCACGAGATGTTCACCCGGATCCTCCCCGACGGCGTCCTCGAGGCCGAGGGTCGACGGCGCGCCGTCGACGTCATCCTCTGGGCGACCGGCTTCCGCCACGAGCTGCGCCACCTACGACCCCTCCACCTCCACGGCCCCGCCGGCGGGATCCGGATGCAGGGGACCGCGGTCGCCGCTGATCCCCGCATCCACCTCCTCGGCTACGGTCCGAGCGCGTCGACGATCGGTGCGAACCGCGCCGGGCGCGCGGCGGTCACCGAGCTGCTGGTCACCCTCGCCGGCGACGCGCACAAAAAACCTGGCGGAAAGGCCCCGTCCCGGGAATAGTCCTTTGCGGGGCGTCGTTGCGATCTCCCGTAGCCGTCCCCGGCCGCGGTCAGCCCCGATCGCCCGGCCGCACCCGTGCCCGCCTCCTCCCCGGTGGCCGCCCCCCTTCCCGTCCGCCCCGAGCGGCCGTCACCCGCTGACGGCCGTCCGTTCCCATGCAGGAGACGCATGACCACCACCGACATCACCGCCGCGCGCGCCGCGCAACCGGAGATCGACCCGCAGGGCATGCGCGTCATCTGGCTGCTGCTGGTCGCCGCGTTCGTGGCGATCCTCAACGAGACCACGATGGGCATCGCGATCCCGCACCTCAACGCGGATCTGGGCCTGCCGCCGGAGCTCGGCCAGTGGCTCACGAGCGCCTTCATGCTCACGATGGCCGTGGTCATCCCGACCACCGGCTTCCTCCTGGTGCGCTTCACCACGCGCCAGGTGTTCCTCGCCGCGATCAGCGCGTTCACGCTCGGCACCCTCGTGAGCCTGCTCGCGACGGGCTTCCCGATGCTGCTCGGCGGGCGCGTGATCCAGGCCGTCGGCACCGGCGTCATGATGCCGCTGCTGATGACGACCATGATGAACGTCGTGCCCGCGCACATGCGCGGCCGCATGATGGGCCGCGTGGGCATGGTCATCTCGCTCGCCCCGGCAATCGGCCCCTCGCTCTCCGGCCTCGTGCTGGACACGCTCGGCTGGCGCTGGCTGTTCGGCATCGTCCTGCCGATCGCGATCATCGCCCTCCTGCTCGGCGCGAAGTGGATGACGAACCTCGGCGAGACCACGAAGGCCCCGATCGACGTGCTCTCCATCGTGCTCTCCGCCGGCGGCTTCGGCGGCATCGTGTACGGCCTGAGCCTGTTCGGCTCCCACTCCGCGGAGGGCTCCGCGACCGGGGTCATCCCGGGCACCACGGCGCAGACCTCCGGCGGGATCCTGCTGGCCCTCGGCATCGTGATCCTCGCGGGCTTCGCCTGGCGCCAGCTCACCCTGCAGCGCAAGGACGCGGCGCTCCTGGACCTGCGCGTGTTCCTCTCGCGGAACTTCACGATCTCCGTGGTCATCATGGCGGTCATCGCGATGGCCATGTTCGGCACGCTGACCCTGCTGCCGCAGTACCTGCAGAACGTCGCCGGGCTCGACGCGCTGCTGTCCGGGCTGATCCTCATGCCGGGCTCGATCCTCATGGGCCTGCTGGGCCCCGTCATGGGACGCATCTACGACGCGCACGGGCCGCGCACGCTGCTCGTGCCCGGCACGATCATGATCGCGGGATCGCTCTTCTACTACGCGACGGTGTCGGAGACGACCCCGTGGCCGGTGCTGATGATCGTGCAGTCGGTCATGAGCGTGGGCCTCGCGATGTCCTTCACGCCGCTGTTCTCCGCCTCGCTCGGCTCGCTCGTGCCGCGGCTGTACTCGCACGGCTCCGCCGCGCTGAACACGCTGCAGCAGGTGGGCGGCGCCGCCGGCGTCGCCGTGCTCATCGGCCTGTACTCGAGCATCCTCCACACGGGGGAGCAGGACGGCCTGGTGACCGCCGCGGCCGGCGCCCCCGGAGCGCGCGCCGCGTTCCTCGTGGCCGCCTTCATCGCGCTGCTCCCGGTGGTCCTCGCCTGGTTGGTCCGCAAGCCGGAGGAGACCGAGGACATTCCCGCCGGGGGCCACGGGCACTGAGCCTCACCTCCCGACCGGGCTTCCGCCCCGGTCCCTCGACGGCCGCGCACCCCTCCGGGTGCGCGGCCGTCGTGCTTCTCCGGTCAGAGGTCACGAATAGGTCACCGCCGACGGACCAACCTCCCGTGATGTGACTCACGACATACTCTCGCCAGACCCGGGCGCTCCCGTGCACCCGCGGACGACTGCGACGAAGGAGTCCCCATGACCAGGTCCCTCCCGCTCACCACCCGCCGTTCGGCCCTCGCCGTCGGCGGTCTCGCCGCCGCCGCGGCCGGACTCGCCGCCTGCAGCAGCGGCGGGGACTCCGGCTCCTCCGACGGCGGCGGCACGAGCATCGATCTCGAGGAGCGCGGCCCCATCACGCTCGCCCGTGGGAAGGACACCACCGGCGCGCTCGCGGACTTCCTCAGCCGTTGGAACGACGACCATCCCGACGAGCAGGTCACCCTCATCGAGCTGCCCGAGAGCGCGGACGACCAGCGCTCCCAGTTCATCTCCAACGCCCAGGCGAAGTCGGACTCCTACACCGTGCTCGGCCTCGACGTCGTGTGGACGGCGGAGTTCGCGGCGAACCAATGGGTCGTGGCCCTGCCCGAGGACACGTTCGACCTCGACGCCCTCATCCCCGCGACCGTCACCACCGGCACCTACTTCGACAAGCTCTATGCGGTCCCCTTCACCACCAACGCCCAGCTCCTGTTCTCGCGGAAAGACCTGCTCGAGGAGGCGGGGTACGACCAGCCGCCCGCGACCTTCGAGGAGATGTGGGAGATCGTCGCGAAGGTCCAGGAGAAGCATCCCGAGATCAACGGCTTCGGCTCCCAGTACGCGAAGTACGAGGGCCTCACCTGCCAGCTGACCGACGTCGTCGCCTCCGCGGGCGGCGAGATCTTCGACGCCGAGGGCGCCCCGCACGCCGACTCCGCCGAGGCCACCACCGCCCTGCAGACCCTTCGCGACGGGTTCGACCAGGGCCACATCCCCCAGGAGGCGCTCACCTACAAGGAGGAGGAGTCCCGGCAGGCCTTCCAGGACGGGAAGCTGATCTTCCTCCAGAACTGGCCGTACGTGTGGGACCACTTCCAGAACGACGACGGCTCCTCCCAGGTCGTCGACAAGGTCCAGGTCTCGCTCGTGCCGGCGGTCGCCGGGGAGGGGACCTCGACGATCGGCGGCGCGAACTACGCGATCAGCGCGTTCGCGAAGAACAAGGGCACCGCGGTGGACTTCATCGCCTTCATGACCGCGCTCGAGCAGCAGAAGGCCTGGATGATCGAGACCGCGACGCCCACGGCCACGGCCGCCGTCTACGAGGACGCCGAGGTCGCGAAGACCTTCGAGTTCCTCGACACGCTCAAGAGCGCGATCGACAAGGGCGTCAGCCGCCCCCAGGTGGTCAAGTACGGCGACGTCACCCAGGCCATCCAGGAGGCGGCGTACTCCTGCATCTCCGGTGAGGCGGAGGCCGCCGACGCCCTCGCCCAGCTGCAGGAGCAGCTCACGGGTCTCGTCGAGAGCTGAGCATGAGCACGCTCGCGCACCGGCGCCGGGCACGGGGCGACGGCCAGGAGGGCCTCGCAGGTCTCCTGCTCTCCCCGACGCTCCTGCTGCTCGCCCTCGTCGTCGGCTTCCCCCTCGTGCTGTCCGTGCGGCAGTCGCTGTTCCAGGGCGGGGACGAGATCGACCCGACCACCGGGATCATCCAGCAGGGCGACACCTTCGTGGGCCTGCAGAACTACCTCGACGCCTTCACCTCCTCCGGGGCGGGGGCGGGATTCTGGAACGCCTTCTGGAACACGACCCTCTTCACCGTGGTGGGCGTCGCGATCGAGACGGTGCTCGGTGTCGCGATGGCGCTGATCATGGCCCGCGCGCTCCGGGCGACCGGACTGATCCGCGCCTCGATCCTCGTGCCCTGGGCGATCCCGACCGTGGTCTCCGCCCTGATGTGGCAGCTGATCTTCGACGCGAACGGCATCGCCAACGAGATCATCGGGCAGCAGATCCTGTGGACCACCGAGGGACTCCAGGCGAAGGCCGCCGTGCTCATCGCGGACATCTGGAAGACGGCGCCCTACATCGGCCTGCTCACCCTCGCCGGTCTGCAGACCATCGACGAGCAGGTCTACGAGGCCGCGAAGGTGGACGGGGCGAACCGCTGGCAGACCTTCTGGCGGATCACGCTGCCGCTCGTGCGCCCCGTGCTCATGGTGGCCGTGCTGTTCCGCCTGCTCGACGCGATGCGCATGTTCGACCTGCCGTACGTGCTGCTGGGGAGGCTCCGCTCGGGGCAGACCCTCTCGATGCTCGCGGCGGACGCCGCCTCGAAGACCGACTTCGGCATGGCCTCCGCCTACGCCGTCGTCCTCTTCCTCTACATCTGCCTCGTCGCGGTGATCTTCGTCCGCGGCCTCGGGGCGGACGTCATCGGGGACGCCGACGGGCGCGCCCGTCGGGCACGACCGCGCCGCCTGCGCACGACCGCCGAAGGAGACCTGCCATGAGCACGACGACGACCTCCCCGCGCGACCAGGTCCCGGTCGGGGCCGACAGGGCGAGCGCGGCACGGCGGGGCCGACGCCTCGGCGCGATCGTGGTGGGGATCGGCATGGCGCTGATCCTCGTGTACTGCCTCGCCCCGTTCGTCTGGATGCTGATCTCCTCGCTGCGGCGGCCGAGCGACGGCCGCTCGACCGCGCTGATCCCGTGGCCGATCAGCGTGGAGAACTACCGGGCAGTCTTCGACCCCGCGAACCACTTCGGCAGGGCGCTCGGGAACTCGCTCGTCGTCGCCGGGGGCACGACCGTGCTCGTGCTGCTCCTCGCGACCCTCGGCGCCTATGCGCTGGCCCGGCTGAGCTTCCGCGGGAAGGTGCTCGTCATGTTCCTCGTGGTCGCGACGTCGATGTTCCCCGTCATCATCCTGGTGGTGCCGCTGCTGAAGCTCTTCACGGGCGGCTTCGACTGGTGGCCCTGGAGCTGGATCAACACCTACCAGGCGATGATCCTGCCGTCGATCTCCTTCGCGCTGCCGCTCGCGGTGTGGAACCTCAACGCCTTCTTCCGGCAGCTGCCCGTCGAGCTCGAGCAGGCGGCCATGGTGGACGGCACGACGCGGTTCGGGGCCTTCGTGCGGGTCATCCTGCCGCTCGCCGCACCGGGCATGTTCACCACGGCGATCATCACCTTCATCGCCGCCTGGAACGAGTTCCTCATCGCGCTGACGATGGTGAACCGCCCCGAGATGCAGACGGCGAACGTGGCGATCTCGAAGTTCACGGGCATCTCGCAGTTCGACACCCCCTACGGCACGAAGATGGCCGCCGGTGTGATCGTCACGGTGCCGCTGATCATCATGGTGCTCGCCTTCCAGCGCCGGATCATCGGCGGCCTCGCGGCGGGCAGCGTCAAGTGAGGGGCCGTCCCCGGCGGGGCAGCGCGCTCCACCGGGGACAGGTCAGCCGCGGCTCCTCGGGCGCATGGCCTTCTTCGCCCGCTGGTACCAGCCGGCGGTGGAGATCATGTTCGGCAGGCCGCCGCCCACGATCGCGCCGGCCGTCGCGCCGGTGAGGCGGTCGTTGCAGCGCTCGCAGAGGATCCTGCCCGTGTAGGTGCGGTGCGGGGTCCCGCGGATCTTGCTCCGGCACTGATCGCATCGCTGGCTCATGGGGCGATCGTCCCACGGCGCCGGGCCCGGGGCGAGTCGCGGATCCTGCTCAGCCCTCGCGGCGGAGAGCGTCGGCATAGTCGTCGAGCACGGCGAGGATGCCCGGATGGTGCCACACCCGGTTGCGGCGGGCGCCGGTGCGCTCCACGAGCACCCCGGCCTCGACCAGCTGGGTGATCGCGCGGTGCGCCGTCGGGTCCGCGACGCCGAGGGCGCCGCGCACGTAGGCGGCGTCGATCACCGGCTGGCCCACGAGCAGCGGCAGGAGGCGGTGCCCGGTCGCCTGGCGGCGCAGGCCCCGCAGCGCCTCCCGGGAGCGGGCGAGCTCGGCGCGCAGATCGCGCACGAGCACCCCTCCGGTCGTCGCCGCGTACCGGGCGGCGCCCGTGAACGCCTCGACCACCGGCCGGGCGTCTCCGTCGCGGAAGGCCGTGAGCGCCGCGGTGTAGCCGCCCACGTCCCGCAGCAGTCCCGCGGAGACCGGCGCGGTCACGGTGCGCAGGAGGCCGGTCCCGCGCAGCATGGCGTGCACGAGCGCCCGCCCGGTGCGGCCGTTGCCGTCGGTGAACGGGTGGATCGTCTCGAACTGGGCATGGGCGAGGGCCGCGTGCAGCAGGGGAGGCAGGTCCGTGCGGGCGACGAAGTCGAGCAGGTCCTCCATCGCCGCGGGCACGTCCTCGGCCTCGGGGGCGACGAAGCCCGCCCCGACCGGTGAGCTCGCGCTGCGCCCCACCCAGACGAGCTGCTCGCGCAGGCGGCCGGCGCCCCGGCCGCGGACGGCGTCGTCGCCCAGCGGGGCGCGGTGCATGTCGAGCACCGCCGCGAGGTCGAGGCGGTCGGCCAGGGCGAGCGCGGCCTCCATCGCGCGCACGTTCGCGACGACGAGGGCGGCGTTCGCGCTCGAGGACTCCCGCAGCTCCGCGAGCGCCAGCTGCCGGGCGCCGACGGTGAGGTCCTCGATCTGGGAGCTCGAGGCGGAATCCGTGCGCAGCAGGATCGCGCCCATGGGGCCGAGCACGGGCGCGTCCTCGCCGAGCGCGGCCGCGGTCTCGCGGTCCAGGCCGACGAGCGCGGCCTCGGCGTCGGCGACGTCGGCCGCGAGATCCGCCGGGAGGGGGAGCGGGAGCGAGGCGATCGGGGCCGGCAGCGCGGCACGGTAGGTGCCGGTGCCGGCCGCGCGGGCACGGCGGGAGAGCAGGCCGGAGTCCCGGACGGCCCAGCGTCCCTCGCGGTGGCCCAGCGGGGGGACCGCGAGCGGCGGAAGTGCAACCACGACGGCTCCTTGCTTACCGTTTCTCGGAAAGTGAAAGCAAGGAGCCGTCGGCGGTCCAGGAGGGGTCGGAGGACCTATCAGTCGGTGCCGAGGCGGTCGAGCTCCTCGTCCACGATCTTCGGGTCGAGCTTCGTGAAGATCGGTGTGGGCTTCGCGACCGGCCGGGCGGTGACGACCTCGCGGTGCCCCCACGCGGGGACGCCCGTGTAGTCGCCCGTGATGATCGGGTACGCCGGGCCGCCGTCGAGGTCCTCGACCTCCTGCAGCTGCGGCAGCGGCGCGATCTCCAGCTCCCCGCCCAGCGCCCGCTCCACCGCGTTCGCGGAGAAGGGCAGGAACGGCGCGAGCATCGTGTTGAGGTCCGTGACGGCCTGCGCGAGCACGTGCAGGACCGTGAGCAGGCGCGGGCGCTGCTCCTCGGCCTTGAGCTTGAAGGGCTCCGTCTCGGAGACGTAGCGGTTCGCCTCGCCCACCAGGCGCATGGCCTCGGCGATCGCGGCCCGCTGGCGGTGCGCGGCGATGAGCGAGCCCACCGTCTCGAAGCCCGCCTCGATCTGCTCGAGCAGCGCGCGGTCGATCTCCTCGAGCTTCCCGGCCTCCGGGATCTCGCCCACGTTCTTGGCGATCATCGCCGCGGTGCGGTTCACGAGGTTGCCCCAGCCGGCGACGAGCTCGTTGTTCGTGCGCGAGACGAACTCGGACCAGGTGAAGTCCGCGTCCTGGTTCTCGGGGCCGGCGGCGGAGATGAAGTAGCGCAGCGCGTCGGGCTGGTAGCGGGAGAGCACGTCGCGCACGTAGATGACGATGTTCTTCGAGCTCGAGAACTTCCGGCCCTCCATCGTGAGGAACTCGGAGGAGACCACCTCGGTGGGCAGGTTCAGCTCGCCGAACCGGCCCGGCTCGCCTCCGCGATCGCCCTTCCCGTTCTGGGCGAGCATCTCCGCCGGCCAGATCTGGGAGTGGAAGACGATGTTGTCCTTGCCCATGAAGTAGTAGGTGAGCGCCTCGGGATCGTTCCACCACTTCCGCCACGCGTCGGCGTCGCCGCTGCGCCGCGCCCACTCGATGGAGGCGGAGAGGTAGCCGATCACGGCGTCGAACCAGACGTACAGGCGCTTGGTGGGCTGGTCCTCCCAGCCCGGGACCGGGATGCCCCAATCGATGTCGCGGGTCATCGCGCGGGGGCGGATGTCCTTGAGGATGTTCTGGCTGAAGCGGATGACGTTGGGGCGCCACAGCCCGGTCGCCTCCCGCTCGTCGAGCCAGCGGCCCAGCTCGCCGGCGAGGGCGGGCAGGTCGAGGTACCAGTGCGTGGTCTCCACGAACTCCGGGGTCTCGCCGTTGATGCGGGAGACGGGGTCGATGAGATCCGTCGGGTCGAGCTGGTTGCCGCAGGTGTCGCACTGGTCGCCGCGCGCGCCCGGCGCCCCGCAGATCGGGCAGGTGCCCTCGATGTAGCGGTCCGGCAGCGTGCGCCCGGTCGACGGCGAGATCGCGCCGTGGCCCGTCTGCTCGATCATGTAGCCGTTGTCCCGCACGCTCACGAACATGTCCTGGACCACCTGGTAGTGGTTCCGGGTCGTGGTGCGGGTGAAGAGGTCGTAGGACAGGCCCAGCGCGACGAGGTCCTCGACGATCACGCGGTTGTTGCGGTCCGCGAGCTCGCGGGCGGTGACGCCCTCGGCGTCCGCCGCGACGAGGATCGGGGTCCCGTGCTCGTCCGTGCCGGAGACCATGAGCACGTCGTGGCCGGCCATCCGCATGTAGCGCGAGAAGACGTCGGAGGGGACGCCGAAGCCGGCGACGTGGCCGATGTGGCGGGGACCGTTGGCGTACGGCCAGGCGACCGCGGACAGGACTGTGCTCATGGGGACCGATTCTAGGGGAGGGCGGAGGCGCCGGGCGCCCCCGGCCGCGCAGGAGCCCCCCAGCTCCTCTCCCGGATCTGCGCCGGTCCCCACCGGCTCCTGTGCGGGAGGGTCCCCGGCCTCGCACGGGCCGTGGCGCGTGAGGATCAGCCGCGCGGGGGTCGGATCCGCGATCTCGACCCCCGCGGCCTCGTCCACGACGGGCGGGCGGCCGGCTGCGGTGGGGGCCGGATCAGTGGCGGTCATCGCTCCTCCTCGAGCAGCGCCCGCGGGCGGACTCCCGCCGGGCTCCGGGCCCCGTCGCGCACCGGGCGCGGGTCGGGGGAGGAGGAGCGGGCCCCCTCCGGATACGCTGGTGCGCATGAGCAACGAAGGACTCCAGGCCGCACAGCGGAAGATGGCCGACGCCGGCGTGGCGCAGACGGCGATCGACGTCTTCTCCCACTACTACGGTCAACTCGAGGAGGGCGTCACCGGGTCGATCCCCGAGGACACCATCGAGCCCTACCTCGACCCGCCCCGCCTCGAGGACGTGACCATCGACCCGGCGCAGGCGAAGAGCGCCTTCGACCAGCTCGTCGTCATCAACCTCAACGGCGGCCTCGGCACCTCGATGGGCATGGACCGCGCGAAGTCCCTGCTGCCCGTGCGGGACGGGAAGAGCTTCCTCGACCTCATCGTCGAGCAGGTCCTCGCGGCCCGCCGCGCCACCGGCTCCCGCCTGCCGCTCGTGTTCATGAACTCCTTCCGCACCCGCGAGGACACACTCGAGGTGCTCGCGAAGCACCCCGACCTCCCCGTGGGCGACCTACCGCTGGACTTCCTGCAGAACAAGGAGCCCAAGCTGACGGTGGACGGCCTCCAGCCCGTCACCTGGGACCCCGATCCCGATCTCGAGTGGTGCCCGCCCGGCCACGGCGACATCTACACCGCCCTGCAGACCTCCGGCCTGCTCCAGCAGCTGCTCGACGCCGGCTTCAAGTACGCCTCCGTCTCCAACTCCGACAACCTCGGCACCGTCCCGAGCCCGGTCCTCGCCGGCTGGTTCGCCTCGACCGGCGCCCCGTACGCCGCCGAGCTGTGCCGCCGCACCCCCGCGGACCGCAAGGGCGGCCACCTCGCCGTGCGCCGCTCCGACGGCCGGCTCATCCTGCGCGACACGGCGCAGACCCCGCCGGAGGAGATGGACTACTTCACCGACGAGCACCGCCACCCGTTCTTCCACACGAACAACCTGTGGTGGGACCTCGAGAAGCTCGACGCGATCCTCAAGGAGCGCGGCGGCGTCATGGGCCTCCCGCTCATCCGCAACGAGAAGACCGTCGACCCCGGCGACAAGACCTCGACGCCCGTCTACCAGATCGAGTCGGCGATGGGCGCCGCGATCGAGGTGTTCGACGGGGCGACCGCGATCGTCGTGGGCCGCGACCGCTTCCTCCCCGTGAAGGCGACGAGCGACCTGCTGCTCGTGCGCTCTGACGTCTACGACCTCGACGAGCGCCGCGCGCTCGTGCAGAAGGTCGACACGGTCCCCGGGGTGTCGCTGACCTCCGAGCCGTACAAGCTCATCGGCGACTTCGAGCTGCGCTTCCCCCAGGGCGTCCCCTCCCTCAAGGAGGCGACGAGCCTCGACGTGCAGGGCGACTGGACCTTCGGCGCCGACGTCTCCGTCGTGGGGGCGGCCGTGCTCGGCGAGGAGGGCGGGACCGTCCCCGAGGGCGCCCGCGTGGGCACCGAGGGCTGATCCCTTCCACCTCCCTCTGCTGCTGGACAGCGGGCCCCGGTCTCCTCGAGGACCGGGGCCCGCTCCGCGTCCTGCCCCCGTGTGACAGGTACTGCCGGTCCCCGGAACGCCAGGGACTCCCACGCGCTCCCGGGGGGTGGTCGGATGGGATCCGACCACCGACGAAGGAGCAGCACATGACCGCACCGATCCCCGATCTCGTCCTGAACAACGGCGTGACCATGCCGCCGATCGGACTGGGCGTCTTCCAGAGCCCGCCCGAGGAGACCGCCGCCGCGGTCGACACGGCGCTGCGCGCCGGCTACCGCCACATCGACACCGCCGCCGCCTACGGCAACGAGCGCGAGGTGGGCGAGGGCCTGCGCCGCTCGGGCGTGGCCCGCGAGGACGTGTTCCTCGAGACCAAGGTGTGGGTGAGCGACTACGGCTACGACCAGACCCTCCACGCCTTCGACAAGGCGACGGGCAAGCTCGGCGTCGAGACCCTCGACCTGCTGATCCTCCACCAGCCGATCCCCACCCGCTTCGAGCGCACCCGTGAGGCGTACCGGGCGCTCGAGACACTGCTCGCCGACGGCAAGGTGCGCGCGATCGGCGTCAGCAACTTCATGCCCGGCCACCTCGACGCCCTGCTCGAGCAGGCCTCCGTCGTCCCGGCCGTCAACCAGGTCGAGCTGCACCCCTACTTCCAGCAGGCGGACGTGCAGGCGAAGGACGCCGAGCACGGCGTGCTCACCCAGGCCTGGTCGCCGATCGGCGGGATCACCTTCTACCCGGGCTGGGGCGAGGCCCGCCGCAGCGTGCTCGAGGACCCCACGATCGGGGAGATCGCCGCCGCGCACGGGGCGACCCCGGCGCAGGTCATGCTCCGCTGGCACCTCCAGCAGGGCCGCTCGGCGATCCCCAAGTCCGTCACGCCCTCGCGGATCCGCGAGAACCTCGAAGCGCTCGAGGTCGAGCTCGACGAGCAGGAGCTGGCCCGCCTCGACGCCCTCGAGACCGGCGTGCGCGGGGGCCCCGACCCCGAGACCCCGAGCGACGCCTACTTCGACATGGTGATCCCCGAGGGCCCGGAGGCCTGAGCCCCCGCCGTCGGGCCTCCTGCGGTTTCCGGACCGCGGGCGGCCCACGCCGCGAGCACGCGCAGGCCGTCCGCGGAGGGCGATCCCGGCGCCGCGGTGTAGACCAGGAGCCGCAGGTCGTCCTGCTCCGCGAGGTCCATCGCGAGGTAGTCGAGGTCCAGGTCGCCGACCACCGGATGGTGCAGGCGCTTGGAGCCCGCCCGGTGGAAGCGGACGTCGTGCCGCGCCCAGCGCACCGAGAACTCCGTGCTGCGCGTGGAGAGCTCGCCGATCAGGTCGCTGAGGTCCCGGTCGCCGGGGTGGCGCCCCGCCTCGATTCTGAGCATGCCGGTGACGTCGTCCGCGGAGCGCTCCCAGTCCCGGAAGAACGTGCGGGAGGCGGGGTCCAGGAACAGGAAGCGGGCCGTGTTGAGGGGACGGACGGGGCTCTCCATGAGCGGCGCGTAGAGGGCGTGTCCCAGCGCGTTCGCCGCGAGCACGTCGTGGCGGGCGTTGCGCACCCACGCGGGGGCGTCGGTGATCGCGTCGAGCACCTGCTGGACCACCGCGGGAACACAGCGCGCGGAGGAGGTCGAGCGGGGCGGGCGCGTGCCGACGTCGGCGCGCCGTGCGAGGTCCAGCAGGTGGTCGTGCTCCGCCTCGTCGAGCTGCAGCGCGCGGGCGAGCGCCTCGAGCACCGAGCCGGAGGCACCCGAGAGGTTCCCCCGCTCGAGGCGGATGTAGTAGTCCACGCTCATCCCCGCGAGCATCGCCACCTCCTCGCGGCGCAGCCCGGGCACCCGCCGATGGCCGCCGTACGCGGGCAGACCGGCCCGGTCCGGGGTGAGGCGGGCGCGGCGCGAGGTGAGGAAGTCGCGGACGTCGGACTGCAGGCTCATCCCACGAGCGTAGGTGCGCCTGCGGCGATCCGGGAGGTTCCGGCGGTACCACCCGGGCAGCGGCACCACCCGGGGCCCCGGGGCGGATCAGCTCAGGTGTCGCCAGGCCCTCCGGGGCAGCGTGGCGAGCGCGAGGATGCGCGCGAGACCCGCCTGGTCGAGGAGGTGCGTGCCCACGTCCGTCTACCGGGAGCCGGTGACGAGATCCGTCGCCGGGTCGCGGCGCGTGCGCCAGAGCCGCTCCGCGACGGCCTGCACGGTGCGGCGACCGCCCACCCGGGCGCCGAGCAGGGCCTCCGCGTGGAGCATGCCGGCGAGCAGGATCGCGGTGAACTGGAGCGGCTGCTCGTCGAGCGGGCCGCCCTCCTCGAGCGGGGAGCAGTGCTCCTCGATCGCGGCGACGAGATCGAGCGCGCGGTCGCGGTGGACCCGGTCCCCGGTGATCTCGTGGGCGAGGGCCTCCGTCGCGAGCGGCACGCCCTGGTTGCAGGCCCAGAAGGTGCGGTCGATCGTGCCGTCGAGCTTCACGTTGTCCCAGAACAGACCCTCGGGGGAGAGCAGCGCCCCGCGCGTCCAGTCGAGCCAGCGCAGGGCGTCCTCGAGCGCCGCGGCGTCCCCGGTCAGCTGGTGCACCCGCAGGGCCAGCTTCGCGGCGGGGACCGTGGAGACGGTGTTGCGGTCGTCGTTCCAGTCGGCCTGGGTCCACCAGATCCCTCCTGGCGAGGGGAGACCCGGGTCGGTCGCCTCCCCGGAGCGGAGCAGCTCGAGCAGCTCCACCGCTCGTTCGAGGTCGCCCGCGGCGCCGTCGGTGAGCAGGTGCTGCTCGATCTCCAGCAGCGCGATCCAGTCGTTGTCGTCGTCGAAGAAATCGCCGTTCGCACCCTGCTCGGAGTTCGTCGCGGCCGTGTACCCGGGCACTCCGGTGCTACCGCCCTCGGGGTACCAGTAGTGCTCCTGGGCGCGGATCAGCGCCGCGTCGGCCTCCTCGACGGCGCTCGCGTCGCCGGCGTCCGGGCCGCCCGCGTCGAGCCCGGCGAGCAGCTCGGTCACGGCGGCGCGGGCCTGGGACAGCGGCCAGACGTAGCAGAACTCCGGGTCGTCGGGCTGCCGGGGCACGCGTTCCTGGAGCATGTCGGGATCGCTCTCGGCGCGGAAGGCGCTAAGCATCGCGTCGGTCACGGCGAGGGCGCGGCGTCGGCGCTCCGCGGGGCCGGGGGACGGCGCCGCGTGGGCGATCGCGGCGGAGCCGAGGACGGGCGCCGCGACGGCGCCCGCCGCCGCGGCGAGCAGGAGCGGGCGCCGGGCCGGGCCGGGAGCTCGTCCGGCGGCGTCGGTGGACAGGGGGAGCGCCGTGGGGCGGAGGGGGACCTGCAGGGACGTGGGGGCACCTCGATGTGCGACCGAGGACAGGTCCCGGAACCCTACCCGCGTCCTCCCGCCACGTCCCGGGAACCGGGGATCCGGCTCCCCGGAGGGACCGTGCACCCCGGCGCCGCCCCACCGGGGGAGGCGGGCCTACAGCTCGCCGCGCTCCCAGCCCCGGCCGCCCGTGAGGTCCAGCGGATGCGGCAGCGGGTTGCCGTAGCGGTGGGCCGTCGCGCTGATCGCCTGCTCGCGCAGGAAGGGCAGCAGCTCGACGCGGCCGCTCGCGAGCACGGGGCCGGTGAACAGGCCCACCTCGACCCGCTCGGCGTGCGCCGCGCGCAGCGCGTCGTCGACCTCGCCGATGACCCGCACCCGGTGCTGGTCCAGCATGGCGATCCGGCCCGCGAACGCGGCCGCGTCCTCGACGCGCACCGCCCCGGGCTCCTGCCCGGCGGCGACGGCGACCGCGAGGAGCGCCGGGTCCGCGAGGGAGACCTCGACCGGGGCGCCCGCCGTCGCGGCCGCGTGCAGCACCCGCTCGATCTCCGCCGCGCTCGTCCCCGCGGCTCCGCGCACGAGCACCGGCAGCGGCAGGTGGCGCAGCACGTTGATCTCCCCGTGGAGGTCCTGCACGTCCCGCGGGGCGAGCAGCCCGGCGAGGTGATCGCGGTCCGAGGCCTTCGCCGCCTCGAGCCAGGCCGCCGGGTCCTGCTCCCGCGAGGGCACGGCGGGGGAGTCGGCGAGGTCCTGGAGATGGACGAGGTAGTGCGGGCCACCGGCCTTCGAGGTCTGGCCGATCGCCGAGCGCTTCCACCCGCCGAAGGGCTGGCGCTGCACGATCGCGCCCGTGATGCCGCGGTTGATGTAGAGGTTCCCGGCCTCGACGTGCTCGGTCCACCAGGCGATCTCCGCGGGGTCCAGGGAGTGCAGGCCCGCGGTGAGGCCGTAGTCGGTGCCGTTCTGGATGCGGACGGCGTCCTCGAGGGTGTCGGCGTGGATGACGCCCAGCACTGGGCCGAAGTACTCCGTGAGGTGGAAGGCGGAGCCCTCCCGGACGCCGACGCGCACGCCCGGGGACCAGAGCCGGCCGGAGTCGTCCAGCTGCCGGGGCTCCGCGAGCCAGGACTCGCCCTCGCCGAGCTCGGTGAGGCCGGAGAGCAGCTTCTCGCCGGGCGGCTCGATGATCGGTCCCATCTGCACGGTGGGGTCGAGCGGCTCGCCCACGTGCAGGGAGAGCACGGCGTCGGCGAGCTGCGCGTTGAAGCGCCGCGAGCGGGAGACGGAGCCGACGGTGATCACGAGGCTCGCCGCGGAGCACTTCTGGCCCGCGTGTCCGAAGGCGGAGTCGGCGACGTCCTTCGCGGCGAGATCGAGATCCGCCTGCGGCGTCACGATGATCGCGTTCTTGCCGCTCGTCTCCGCGAGCACCCGGAGCGACGGGCGCCACGAGGAGAACAGGCTCGCCGTGTCGTAGGCGCCGGTGAGGATCAGCTGGTCGATCCGGGGATCCGTGATGAGCGCGCGGCCCACCTCGTCCTCCGGGACGTCGATCAGGGTGAG
This sequence comes from Brachybacterium rhamnosum, assembly GCF_039526185.1. Classification (NCBI taxonomy): domain Bacteria; kingdom Bacillati; phylum Actinomycetota; class Actinomycetes; order Micrococcales; family Dermabacteraceae; genus Brachybacterium; species Brachybacterium rhamnosum. The sequence continues at coordinate 439,409 of NZ_BAAAIS010000003.1, read as the reverse complement.
CACGTGCTCGGGGATCCCGGCCTGGTGGAGCAGCGCCCCGATCAGGGCGCCGGTGCGCCGTGCCTGCGGGGCGGGCTTCATGATCACGGCGCTGCCGGTGACGAGGGCGGCGAGGGTGCCGCCGGTCGGGATCGCGAGCGGGAAGTTCCAGGGCGGTGTGACGAGGGTCAGCGGGCGCGGGGCGAGGGACAGCTCGCCGTGGCGCTCGAGGCGCTCCGCCTGCTCGGCGTAGTAGAGGGCGAAGTCGATCGCCTCGCTCACCTCTGCGTCGCCCTGGGCGAGGGTCTTGCCGGTCTCCGAGGCCATCACCTCGAGCAGCTCGGCGCGGTGGGCGGCGAGCACGCGGGCGGCGCGCCGCAGCAGCAGCGCCCGCTTCTCGGTGCCGAGGGCGGCCCAGGACCGCTGCGCCTCGAGCGCCGCGGTGATCGCCGCGTCCACGCCCTCGAGGGTGTCCACGCGCGCCGCCTCGGCCTCGTCGGTCCCCAGGGTCGAGCAGCGGATCCGGTGGGTGATCTGGCCGGCCCACAGGTGATTGGCGCGCACGGAGACGTCGGTGTCGGGGGTGTTGCGGAAGCGTCCCGGCACCGTGGGCAGGGCGGGGTCGCCCAGCTCGGGGCCGCCGTCGAGCGGCTCCTCGCGGCGGTCCTGGGTGCGGTGGGTGTCGACGGAGACCTCGCGCAGCGCCCGCACGAGCGAGCGGGAGAAGCGCTCCTCCTCGCGCGCGTACAGCTCCTCGGAGCGGTCCAGCTCGAAGAGGGCGGACATGAAGTTCTCGGGGGAGGCGTTCTCCTCGAGCCGGCGCACGAGGTAGGAGACGGCGACGTCGAAGTGCTGGGGGTGGACGACGGGGACGTACAGCCGCATGCTGCCCACCGCCTCGCCGACGACGGCCTGGTGGCCGGGGGCCATGCCCGCGAGCATCTCGAACTCGACGCCGCCCTCGCCGCCGCCGGGGATGCCGCGCTCGGTCATGAGCAGGTGGGCCAGCGCGATGTCGAAGAGGTTGTGGCCGGCGACGCCGAGCCGCACCGCCGCGAGCTCCTCGGGGCGCAGGCAGTCCAGCAGCATCCGCACGTACTGGGCGTCGGTCTCCTCCTTGGTGAGCAGGGGCGCCTGCTGCCAGCCGTGGAGGGACGCCTCGACCTTCTCCATGGCGAGGTTGGCGCCCTTGACCAGGCGCACCTTGATCGGCTCGCCCCCGGCGGCGACCCGGCGGCGGGCGAAGACGCGCAGCCGCTCCATGGCGCGCGGAGCGTCCGGCAGGTAGGCCTGGAGGACGATCCCGGCGGGGAGGTGGGCGAGCTCGGGCCGGTCCAGCAGCTTCTCGAAGACCTGCAGGGTCAGCTCGAGGTCGCGGTACTCCTCCATGTCCATGTTGAGGAAGGTGGGGTGCTCGGAGCGGGCGGACTCGAGGTACAGCGGGAGCAACGTCTCGACGATGTGGTCGACGGTCTCCGCGGCGGCCCACAGGGGCAGGTGGTCGACGATCGAGGAGACCTTGATGGACACGTAGTCCACGTCGGGGCGGGCGACGAGCTCGTGCACCCCGGCGAGCCGGCGCGCGGCCTCCTGGGCGCCGAGCACGGCCTCGCCGAGGAGGTTGATGTTCAGCGTCGTGCCGTCCGCGGTGAGACGGGCGATCGAGGCGGTGAGCGGGGCGGGCCGGGCGTCGAGGATGAGATGGGAGACCATCTGGCGCATGACCCGCTGTGCGGTGGGGACGACGAGCTGCGGAGCGAGCCGCGAGGCCGCGCCGCCGAGGCCGAGCACGCGCCGCAGCGGCGCGGGCAGGAAGCGCGGCGGGTCCTGGGCGAGACGCCGCAGCTCCACGGCGGCGGCGCGGGGATCCTCGGGGCGGATCACGCGGTCCACGAAGGCGAGCGTGAAGTCCAGGCCCTTCGGGTCCCGCAGCAGCCCCGTGAGGAGCTGCGAGGAGGAAGGCACGGGCCGTGTCGCGGCCTCGGAGACCCAGGCCCTGACCTGGGCGGTGACCTCCTGCGGGGTGAGGCTGGTGGGACGGGGGGTCTCGCGCTGAGGGGAGGACGAGGACAACGTGCACTGCTCCTTGGGTCGCCGGATCCCCGGCGGGGGTGGTGGGCCGCGGGGCGACGCTGCCCCGCCTCTTGCATCGTAGGGCCTCGGGCAGGACCGCATCGACGATCCTGCTGCCCTGCGCGACCGACCGGTCGGCGACGGGTCCGCGTTGATCGGAACGTGACACGGTGACCGGATTCCGGCATGCTCGACGTGTCCCACGTCGCATCCGGCGTGCCGTCCGACGAAGGAGATCATCGTGAAGAAGTTCGTGTTCCTGGCCGGTCTCGCGATCGGCGTGGTGGTCGGCTCCCGCCTGGGCCGCGGTCCCTACGAGTCCCTCGAGCGCACCGCGAAGCAGGTCGCCGGGGATCCCGAGGTGCAGCGCCGGGCCGGTCAGGCCAAGGAGGCCGCGGGCAAGGTCGCGCACGACGCCGCGGAGACCGTCAAGGCCAAGGCGCCCGAGGTGGCCTCGGCCGCGAGCGGCGCCGTCTCCGGTGCCGCGAGCGCCGCGAAGGAGAAGGTCTCCGGCTCCTCCGACGACGCGGCCGACGCCACCGTCGCCGAGGACTCCACCGCGGCCGCCGGCGGCGACGCCGAGGTCGGCGAGGACCGTCCGCTGAGCTCCTGATCGCACGTGCTCGCGAGGTGGTGCGGCCCTGAGCGTCCTCGCTCCTCGCAGCGGTGAGCAGATGGCCCCCGTCCCTGAGGGACGGGGGCCATCTGCTGCCGTCGTCCCGCTCGACGGTGCGGAGCGCTCAGCCCAGGACGTGCACCCCGGCCCGCTCCTGCTCCTCCATGAAGCAGGGCCCGCACAGCGACACGTAGGTGACCGCCCCGGTCGCGCCGTCGGCGCCCTCGTCGATGGCGACCTGCTCGCCCTCGAAGACGAAGCGGCCGTCCACGGTGCGGGTGTTGAACTCGGCCTGGGAGCCGCAGCGGCACATGGTCGGCAGCTTCTCGACGTTGTCGGCGAGCTCGAGCAGCCGCTGGGCACCGGGGAACGCGGCGGTGCGGAAGTCGGTGCGCAGCCCGTAGCAGATCACCGAGATCGACTCCGCCTTCGCGAGGCGCAGCAGCTGGTCGATCTGCGCGGGCTCGAGGAACTGCGACTCGTCGACGAGGACGGCGTGCAGCGGCCGACGGTCCAGGGCGTCCGCCGCGTCGAGGATGTGCCGGCGCAGGTCCTCGCCGGGGGTCGCGAGGACGTCGACCCGGCGCTTCGCGCCGCCGCGCGCGACCACCCAGTCCTCGCCCTTGGTGTCGAGCGCGGGCTTCACGGTGATCGTGGCGAGGCCGCGCTCGTCGTAGTTGTAGGCGGTCTTGATGAGGGTGTCGGACTTCCCGGAGTTCATCGCTCCGTACTTGAAGTGCAGCTTCGCCATGCGGGGTGGTCGCTCCGGTGTCGGGGTGTCGGAAAGGGGCTCCGTGAGGGGGCGGCGCTCAGAACTGGTCCATGACCGCGGGCCGGGGCCCGGCGAGCAGCGCATCGAGCAGGGTACGGGCCGCCGGGTCCGCCTGCACGCCGAGGCCCAGCCGCTCGGCGTCGGCCAGGGAGCGGCCGCCGATCAGCAGGAGCGACGCCGCATGGACGTCCAGGCGCACCGCGGGGAGGTCCTGCGCGCCGTCGGTCGCACCGGAGTCCGGGAGCGGGACCGGTCGCACGGCGCCGTCCGCGATCTCCACGCGCCACGCACCGGCCGCGGCCGTCGTGCCCGCAGGCAGCGCGGCATCGTCCACCTCGAGGCGCAGCGCGCCCTGCAGCCCCGCCGGGGCGGGCCGCGCGGTGAGCGCGGCGGCCGTGTCCGTCACGCGCACCATGACCAGCGGCATCACCTGCGGGTCGTGGCGGGCGCGGCCCCCGGGGAGGGCGTCGAGCACCGGGTCCTCCACGCGGAGGCGCAGCCGCAGCGTCTCGGTGACCGTGGACCAGGTGCCGAGCGAGCGCAGCAGCTCGCGACGGTCCTCGCGGCTGCGACCCAGCAGCTCATGCACCTCGAGCCCCACGCCGTCATCCCCACCCGTGCGGGTGAAGGAGACGTAGCCGTGGGCGGTGCCCGCCCCGTCCTCGAGCAGAAGCGCGTGCCAGGGCTCGGCGGGGAGCTCGGTCCCGAACAGCGGCCCCTCCCGCGTGAGCATGCCGTTGTCCCCGGCGGTGAGCTCCCGGTACAGGGCACGCACCCGCTCGAAGGACCCGGCGGTGACGGGCACCGTGCGACGGTCCGGGACCGGGCGCAGCCGCTGGAGGTCCAGCAGGGGCACGCGCAGGAACCCCACCTCGGTGACGACCTGATAGCCGAGGGCCCGGTAGATCGCGACGTTCGCCGGGTAGAGCATCGAGAAGGCCATGCCCTCATGCGTGCAGCGCGCGAGCACCGCGGTCATGAGCTCCCGGAACAGGCCTCCCGCCCGATGCGCCGGGTGGACGGCGACCCCACCGATCCCGCCGCAGGCGACCGTGCCGCCGGCGAGGGTCACGCGGTCCTCGCGGATCTGCGCGCCCGCGGCGAGCACGCCCTCGGCGCCGCCGGGCAGGGACGTCGAGTCGATGCCCATCGGGATGAGCCCGGGGGAGAAGGGCCTGCCCGGGTCCTCCCCGGCGCTCCCGCCGAAGGCGAGCGCGCTGAGACGGCGGTAGGCGGCGGCGTCGGAGGTCGTGAGCTCTCGAACGGGCATGGTGCGAGTCTAGGTGGGCTCCCGCTGCGCCCAGGGGAGCCGTTGCATACTTGTCGCGGCCGCGCTCGTGCCCGGCCAGGAGGAGGTCCCGTGAACCAGCGCAGCGAGCAGGGGTCGCGCCCCGCGCCCCGCAAGCCCATCACCCGCCCGAGCACCGCGCACCGCTCGGGACGCGAGGCCCTGCACCGTCGGCTCTCCGCCGGTGACCCGCGCAGCGACCAGGATCCCGCGCGCCGGATCCCCGTGGGCCTGTCGACCTCGTGCGTCTTCCCCTCCGGGGTCGAGGAGGCCTTCCGGCTCGGCCAGCTCATCGGGTACGACGGCGTCGAGGTGATGGTCTCCTACCCCAAGGACAGCCAGGACGTCGCCGAGCTGCGCGGCTACTCGCGCCTCTACGAGCAGCCGATCATGTCCCTCCATGCGCCCACCCTGTTCTTCCTGCAGGGCCTGTGGGGCCGGGACCCGTGGGTGAAGATCGAGCGCACGGTGCAGATGGCCGTCGACCTCGAGGTCCCCACGGTCGTCGCGCACCCGCCGTTCCGCTGGCAGGGGAAGTACGCCCACGGCTTCGTCGACGGCGTCGCCGAGCTCGAGGAGCGCTACGGCGTCGCGATCGCCGTGGAGAACATGTACCCGTGGCGGCTCGGGGTGCGCGAGGTGCTCACCTACCTCCCCGACCACGACCCCACGGACGAGGACTACGAGCACGTCACGGTGGACCTCTCGCACGCCGCGACCGCGGGGGACGACGCCCTGGCGATGATCGACCGCCTCGGCGACCGGCTCACCCACCTCCACCTCGCGGACGGCTCCGGCTCCACCACGAAGGACGAGCACCTGCCGCCGGGGGAGGGCAACCAGCCCTGCGCCGAGGTGCTGCGACGGCTCGCGAACACGGGCTGGGGCGGCTCCGTGCTGCTCGAGGTCAACACCCGTGGGGCGGGCGGGGCCGAGGGCCGCGAGCGGATCCTCCGCCAGTGCCTCTCCTTCGCACGTCACCACCTGGGCCACCACCTCGACGAGCCGGGGGAGACCACCGCTCCCTGACGTGGGATCCGACACCCCACGGCCCACTGCCAGGTGCCGGTGGGAGGATAGGGGCCATCTGCGCCCGATCCACCCGTGCATCCAGCGGGGGTCCGGCGCCGAGTCCGACGACGACAGACGAGGTAGCGCACGTACATGGGGAATGCGAACACGGGATTCGTGCACAGGAACGCGGCGCTGCTCGCCGTGGAGATGAGCCTCCCGCAGGTCACCGTCACGTCCGACGAGATCGACGAGATGCTCGCCCCGGCGCGCAAGCGGCTGCGCCTGCCCAAGGGCGTGCTCCAGCGCGTCGCGGGCGTCTACGAGCGCCGCTGGTGGCGTGACCGCGAGAACGGCTGGAAGCAGGGCGTCGTGCTCGCCGCCGAGCGCGCGATGGCCAAGGCCGGCATCATGCGCGACCAGGTCGACCTCATCATCAACGCCTCGGTCTCCCGCCAGCACCTCGAGCCCGCGGTCGCGACGACGGTCCACCACTCGCTGGGCCTGCCCACGAGCGCCATGAACTTCGACATCACCAACGCGTGCCTCGGCTTCGTCAACGCGATGACCATGGCCGCGGGCCTCATCGACTCGGGGCAGGTCCGCTACGCGCTGATCGTCGGCGCGGAGGACGTCGAGCGCGCCCAGCGCGGCACGATCGAGCGCCTGAACTCGAAGACCGCCGTGCGCGACGACTTCAACAACCAGTTCGCCTCGCTGACCCTCGGCTCGGGCGCCGCCGCCGCCGTCATCGGCCCGGCGGACGAGCACCCCGAGGGCCACCGGCTGAAGGTCACGCAGGCCCGGGCCGGCACCCAGCACCACGAGCTCTGCATCGGCGACATGCACGACATGCGCACCGACTCCGCGGGCCTCCTCGAGAACGGGATCTCGCTGATCCTGGACACCTGGAAGGACGCGAACGACGCGGGCCACGACTTCCGCTCGATCGAGCACATCATCCCGCACCAGGTCTCGATGGTGTACACCCGCAACTTCTCGAAGATCACCGGCGTCTCGATGGACCGCATCCCCGTGACCTTCCCGGACTGGGGCAACATCGCCGCAGAGGCCGTGCCGATGACCCTCGCCCACCACCAGGAGAACATCGCCCGGGGCGAGCGCGTGCTGCTGCTCGGCGTGGGCTCCGGACTCAACACCGCGATGATGGAGGTCGAGTGGTGAGCACCCGCCGCCCGCAGCCCGAGCCCCCCGCCCTGCCCGGCGTCGACCCGCGCATCCAGCGCACCCTCGAGGTGCGCGACCACGCAGGGGAGGAGCGCCGCTGGCACCTCCTGGACTCCGCCCCGCTGCTCGCTGAGCGCGGCGTCACCCCGCGGGGCACGCTGCTCGCGGTGCACGGCAACCCCACGTACTCCTTCCTCTACCGCTCGCTCGTGCGGGAGGACATCCCGTGGCGCGTGATCGCCGTGGACCAGCTCGAGATGGGCTGGTCCGAGCGCACGGGCACCACCCGTCGCCTGCAGGACCGCATCACGGACCTCTCCCTGCTCACCGATGCCCTGGACCTGCGCGGCCCTGTCGTCACCGTGGGCCACGACTGGGGCGGCATCGTCTCGGTGGGATGGGCGCTGGACAACCGCCACGACGTGGTCGGCATGGTCCTCACGAACACGGGCATCCACCAGCGGATCGGCGAGCAGCTGCCCAGGGCGCTGCAGCTCGCGACGACCCCCGCGGTGCTCCCCGCGACGACGTCGATCACCGACGCCTTCCTGCGCACGACGCTCGCCCTGTCCAAGCCCGCGCTCCCGCGCGAGGTCCAGGACGCGTACCTCGCGCCCTACCGGGGGCGCTCGCGTCGCCGCGGCATCGAGACCTTCGTCGCGGACATCCCCGCCGCGGAGGACCACCCCTCCCGCGCCACGCTCGAGCGGCTCGCCGAGGGCATCCGCGAGATGCAGGTGCCCACCCTGTTCGCCTGGGGCCCGAAGGACATCACCTTCTCCGACCGCTACCTGCGCGATCTCATCGCGCGGGTCCCGCACGCCGCCGTGCACCGCTTCGAGGGCGCCTCGCACCTCGTGTGGGAGGACGCCGACGTCGCCGGTCTCGTCGCCACCTGGCTCGCGGACACCTTCGGCGAGGACGCGTCCGCGCCGCCCGCGCCGGCGCCGGCCGCGGTCTCCACCTACGCCGAGCAGGCGCCCGCGGAGCCCGTCGGCGCGCCGATCGCCCGCCTCGCTGCGGATCCCGCGCACGCCCACGGGCCGGCCGTCGTCGAGATCGTGGGGCACGGCAGCGCCGGCCGCGAGATCTCCTGGTCGCTGCTGCACCGCCGCGTCGAGGACGTCGCCTGCGGCCTGCTCGCCCACGGGGTGCGCCCCGGGGACCGGGTCAGCGTGCTCATCACCCCCGGCGCGGATCTCACGGTCGTGCTCTACGCGTGCCTGCGCATCGGCGCGGTCGCCGTCATCGCCGACGCCGGACTCGGCGTCGACGGCCTCACGCGCGCCGTGATCGGCTCGCACCCGGACTGGATCATCGGCATCCCGAAGGCGCTGGTCGGCGCCCGCGCGCTCGGCTGGCCGGGTCGCCGGATCAGCGTCGAGCAGCTGCCGACGGTCGACCGCCGTGCCCTCGGGGTCGACACCTCGATCGCGCAGCTCGCCGCGGAGGGCGCCCGCATGCGGGACCTCGGCGCCCCGCTCGACGCCCCGCACCCCGCGCCGGGCGCCGACGCCGCCGTGCTCTTCACCTCCGGCTCGACCGGTCCCGCCAAGGGCGCGGTGTACACGCACGCCCAGCTCGGCGCCATGTTCGCGGCCGTCGGCGACACGCTCCGGCTGGACCCGTCCCGCGGCCTGGTCGCCGGCTTCGCGCCCTTCGCGCTGCTCGGCCCGGCGCTCGGCGCGCCGAGCGTCGTCCCCGACATGGACGTCACCCGGCCCGGAGAGCTCACCGCGCAGGCCCTCGCCGACGCGGTCGACGCCCTCGGCTCGCCCGCCGTGTTCACCGCCCCCGCGGCGCTGCGCAACATCCTCGACACCGCCGCGTCGCTCGACGACCGCGGCCGCGCGGCCCTCGCCCGGGTGCCGAGCTTCTTCTCCGCCGGCGCCCCGATCCCCGCGCACCTGCTGCGCCGGCTGAAGGACCTCATGCCGGCCGCGAGCGCGCTCACGCCGTACGGCATGACCGAGTGCCTGGCCGTCACCGCGATCTCCCTCGAGGGGATCGAGGCGGCCGGCGAGGGCTCCGGTGTGTGCGTCGGCACCCCCGTCCCGCGCGTCGAGGTGGCCCTCGCGCCGCTGGACGCCGAGGGCAGGACCACCGCCGAGATCACCCAGGAGCCGGGCGTGACCGGCGAGATCCTCGTCCGGGCCCCGCACGTGCGGGACCGCTACCTCATGCTCTGGGGCACGACACGCACCTCCCGGCGCTTCGAGGGCTGGTACGCCACCGGCGACGCCGGTCACCTCGACGAGGACGGCCGGCTCTGGGTCGAGGGGCGCACCACCCATGTGCTCGCGACCGCCGAGGGCCTGTTCACCCCGGTCCGGATCGAGGAGGCCGCCGAGGCCGTCCCGACCGTGCGCCGGGCCGGCGCCGCGGTCGTCGGCCCCCGCGGCACCCAGCAGGTGGTGGTCGTGCTCGAGACGGAGGACGACCACCGTCCCGGGCGTGCGACCCGGCCGCGTCCGGCGTCGCCCGCGCTCCAGGAGGCGGTGCGCCGCGGCGTCCGCGAGGCCGCCGGGGTGGGCGTCGTCGCCGTGTTCACGACGCGCTCGCTGCCCACGGACATCCGCCACAACTCGAAGATCGACCGGGCCGCACTGTCCCGCTGGGCGGAGCAGACGCTCCGCGGCGAGCGCGCGGACGCCCTGTGAGCGCCCGCAGCGTCCTCGTCACCGGCGCCTCGGGCATGCTCGGCGGCGCCGTCGCCGAGCGGCTGCGGGACCGCGGCGACTCGGTCCGCGCCTTCCAGCGGCGACCCGCCGGCATCCCCGGCGTCGCCGACGTGCAGGGCTCGCTCACGAGCGCGGAGGACGTCCGGCGCGCCGTGGACGGCGTCGACGCGGTCGTGCACCTCGCCGCGAAGGTCTCCATCTCCGGACCGGAGGAGGAGTACCGCGCGATCAACATCGGCGGCACCGGGAACGTCGTGGACGCCCTGCGCGAGCGCGGCGGCGGCGCCCTGGTCAACGTCTCCTCGCCGTCCGTCGCCCACCTCGGCACCGCGATCGTGGGCCTCGGGGCGACCCCGGCGGATCCCGCGCACGCCCGCGGCCCCTACGCGCGCACCAAGGCCGCCGCGGAGCAGCTCGCCATGGCCGCGGACGGCCACGACGGCCTGCTCGTCACCTCGGTGCGCCCCCATATCGTGTGGGGCCCCGGCGACACGCAGCTCGTGGGCCGCATCGTCCAGCGGGCCGCCGCCGGCCGGCTCCCGCTGCTGGACGACGGCATGGCGCTCATCGACACGACCTACGTCGACAACGCGGCCGACGCGATCGTCGCGGCCCTGGACCGCGTCGAGGACGTCCACGGCGAGAGCTTCGTCGTCACCAACGGCGAGCCGCGCACCGTGCGCGACGTGTTCGGCGGCTTCTGCGACGCGGCGGGGGTGCCGCGGCCGACGCTCCGCGTCCCCGGCGCCGTGGGCCGTCTCGCCGGTCGTCTCGTCGAGGCGGTCTGGGCGGTGCGACCGGGGGAGGACGAGCCGCCGATGACCGAGTTCCTCGCCGAGCAGATGTCCACCGCGCACTGGTTCGACCAGCGGGCCACGCAGGAGCGCCTCGCCTGGACCCCCGCGGTGAGCGTGGACGAGGGCTTCGACCGCCTCGCCGCCTGGTTCCGCGAGCACCCCGTCACCGCCTGAGACTGCTGCAGGACCGACACCGAGCCCGAGCTCGAGACCGAGGGAGAACCGCCATGACTCCGACCCCTGCCGAGGGCGACCGTCACCGGGACAGCGGGAGCGGTGCGTCCGATCAGGACGCCGCGCTGCTCGCCGAGATCGACGCCGAGCTCGCGGCGGAGCGCGCCGCCCGTCCCCGGGCGGGCTCCCGGACCGTCGGCGCCGTGCTGCTCGTGGGCGGCCTCGCGGGCTGGATCGCCGCGCTCGCGCTGTTCATGGACAAGATCTTCCTGCTCGAGAACCCCGGCGCGAGCCTCGGCTGCGACATCAACCCGTTCATCTCCTGCGGCACGGTCATGATGACCTGGCAGGCGAGCGCGCTCGGCATCCCCAACATGGCGATCGGCCTGGGCGGCTTCGCGATCATGGGGGCGATCGGTGCGCTCATGCTCTCCGGGGCGGCGCTGCCGAGGTGGTTCCGGTGGGCGCGCCTCGGCGGGATGACCTTCGCCTTCGCCTTCGTGCACTTCCTCGCCGTCTCCGCGATCTTCGTGATCCGAGCGCTGTGCCCCTGGTGCATGGTCGTGTGGACGGTGACGGCGCCGATGTTCTTCGCGACCCTCGCGCACACCGTCGAGTCCGGGGACCTGCGCGTCCCGGCACCGCTCGCCGCCGTGCTGCGGCGCTGGGTGCTGCTGACGATCGCCTGGTACGTCCTCGTGGTGCTCGTGATCGCCGTGGCCTTCTGGAACCAGTGGCTCGCGACCTTCGGCATCGCCTGATCGTTCCTCCCCACCGCCCCGTCGTCCCCACCGGACGGCGGGGCGTCGTGCGTCCCCCTGCCGGTCCCTACGGTTCGGGGCATGGGAGCACGCAGCAGGAGTCGGGACATCGCCCCACGACCGGGACGGCACCGGGTGGGCGGCCGGGGCGGGCACAGGACCGGCGGCGCGGGAGGGCGTCGGGGTCGGACCGGTCCGGAGCCTCTCGTCGAGGAGATCCACCACGAGCCGCCGCGACCCCCGCGCCGGGGGCTCCCGGCGCCCTCCGCCGCCTCGCTGCTCGGGATCGGTGTGCTCGTGCTGCTCGCCGTCGGCATCGTCCACCTCTCCACCTCCGGGTCCGCGGTCCCGGTCACCGAGGGCGAGGGCACCGTCGCGATCGCCGCGAGCGGCACGGCCTCCAGCGGGGAGGACGACGCCGGTGCCTCGGCCTCCGGTGGAGCATCCCCGGCGGGCCCGGCGTCCTCCGCGCCGGTCGCGACGGAGGAGGCGGCGCCGGCGTCGGGCGGGGGAGAGCCGGCGGACGGCACTCCCGTCGTCGTGCACGTCTCCGGGCAGGTGGCCAGCCCGGGCGTCGTCGAGCTGCCCGCCGGATCCCGCGTCGCCGATGCCCTCGAGGCCGCCGGCGGCGCCACCGACGATGCCGATCTCGCGGCCGTGAACCTCGCACGCCCCCTCACCGACGGCGAGCAGATCCACGTGCCCGCGCCCGGGGAGGAGATCCCCGCTGGAGGAGGTGCAGAGGCCGCAGGCGGCGGCGCGGGAGGCACCGGCGGTGCGAGCGGTGGCGACGCCGGTGCGGGCGGGGGAGAGGGAGGCACGGTCGACCTCAACACCGCGAGCGTCGAGGAGCTCGACGCGCTGCCCGGGGTGGGGCCCGCGATCGCGCAGCGCATCGTCGAGCACCGCGAGGCCAACGGTCCCTTCACCTCCGTCGACCAGCTCGAGGAGGTCTCCGGGATCGGCCCGGCGACCCTCGAGGAGATCCGGCCGCGGGCGACCGTCTGATGCGCCGCGGTGACCTGCACCTGCTGCCCGCGGCGACCGCCGCCTGGGCCCTCGCGGTGCTCGGCATGAGTGCGGGCACCGCCGCGGCGATCGGCGGCGGCGCCCTGCTCACCGCCCTGGTCCTCGCCGCCGTGCTCTGGTGGCGCGGCCGGAGCCTCGCGCACCGCCTCCTCGCCCACCTGGGGCTCGGGGTGCTCGCCGCCGCGCTCCTGCTCCCCGCCCTTCACCGCGCCGAGACCGCGACGGAGCTGCTCGAGGACGCCGCGGCGCGAGGTCTCGTGGTCGAGCTGGAGGTGCGCCTCGGCGCGGATCCGGAGGCCCCGAGCACCGGTCCCGTCTGGGCCCGTGAGGGCGTCGGGGCGATGGCACGCACGGTGAGCGGTCCCGTGCGCCTCGGCCCGGAGCAGGAGCTCCTCCCGGCCTCCGTCCCGCTCCTGGTGCGGGCGCAGGGCACGGAGCCGGCCGAGCAGCTGCGCGGCGCGAGGGACGGGAGCGTGATCGCCGTGCGCGGCACCGTCCGGGCGGACGGCGGCCTGGTCGTGCTCCGCGCCCGCGAGGTCCGCGTCGTGCCGGCCGGCGGCGTGCGCGGCGCCCTCGAGGACGCCCGCCACGTCCTCCGGGAGCAGAACCGCCGTGCGACGGCCCATCTCCCGCCGGACGAGGCCGCGCTCGTGCGCGGGATGACCACCGGCGACACCCGCGGGCTCTCCGAGACGAGCGAGGAGATCATGCGGCGCGCCGGGATCTCGCACCTCGTCGCCGTCTCCGGGGCGAACATCGCCCTCGTGATCGCGGCCGTGCTCGGCCCGCTGCTGCTGCTCGGCGTGCGCCGCCGGCGCCGGATCGCGCTCGCGGCCCTCGCGATGGCCTCCTATGTGTGGCTCGTGGGGGACGAGCCCAGCGTGCAGCGCGCCGCGACGATGGCCGCCCCGCTGCTCGCGGCCCGCTTCGCCGGCGTGCGCGCCTCCCCGGTCGCCGCGCTCGCGATGACCGTGGCCCTGTGGTCCGTGCTGGACCCCGTGACCGCCGCGTCCATCGGCTTCCTGCTCTCGGCCCTCGCCACGGCCGCGATCCTGCTCGCCGCACCGCCGCTGGCCGCGGCGATCTCGGGGATGAGCGGCGGCCGCGTGGGCCGCACGGCGGCGCTCGTCCTCGCGGTGCCCCTCGTCGCCCAGCTCGCCTGCACCCCCGTGCTGATCCTGCTCGCCCCCGAGATCTCGATCTGGGCGGTCCCCGTCAACATGGTGGTCGGGCCGCTCGTCGGGCCCAGCACCGTGATCGGCCTGCTCGCGCTCCTGGTCGGCTTGCTCTGGCCGCCGGCCGGCAGCGCGCTCAGCACGCTCGCCGCAGGCGGCGCGCATCTCGTGCTGCTCGTGGCGCGCACCGCGGATGCCCTGCCCGGATCGAGGATCGCGGTCCCCGAGGGCGCGCCCGGGGTGCTCGGCGCGATCGCCGTGATCATCGGCCTCGCCGTCGCGGTCGCGATGCGGCGGCATCCGCTCACGCGCTGGGTCGTCGCCGCGGTGCTCGTGGTCGTCCTCGCTCCGGGGGCGGCGCGCTGGCTGCCGGGGCAGCGCGCCCCCTCCTGGGTGGTCGCCGCCTGCGCCGTCGGCCAGGGCGATGCGCTGCTTCTGCGGGGCACGGGCGCCGACCCGGTGACCGTGCTCGTGGACACCGGGCCGGACCCGGCCGCGCTGAGGGAGTGCCTGGACCGGCTCCAGGTGCATCGTCTGGACCTGCTCGTCCTCACGCATCCGCACGCCGATCACGTGGGCGGTCTCGCCGCGCTCACCGGGGACCGTGCGCCCGCGCAGCAGTGGATCTGCCCGCTGCCCTCCGCGCGCTCCGCGATCGTCCCCGGCGTCCTGGTGACCGGGGCGATCACCGGAACGGCATGGGAGCTGGAGGGCCTCGCGCTGGAGGTCCTGTGGCCGCCGAGCGCTGAGGCCGCGGAGGACGCCGCCGCGCGGGAGCACGGCGGGGAGGCGGGAGCGGAGAACGACTGCTCGCTGGCCCTCGACGCCCGTCTCGGCACCGACGCGGCCGACGGCGGCGGCACGCGGCTCGTGGCGCTCGGGGACCTCGAGCCCGCCGCCCAGGCCGAGCTCGCGGCCCTCTCGCCCGGGCGGGCCGACATCGTCAAGGTCGCCCATCACGGCTCCCGCTACCAGGACGAGGAGCTGTACGCGCAGCTCGACCCGGAGCTCGCGCTGGTCACGGTGGGGAAGGAGAACACCTTCGGCCACCCCACGACCCGGACCCTCGACATGCTCGCGGGCGGAGGCGCCGACGTCGCCCGCACCGACCTCCACGGGACCGTGGTGCTTCCCGCAGAGGACCCCCTCGCGCCGCGGAGCGTCGGTCCCGGCCGCTAGGATCGATCCGGTCCCCGTCGATGAGAAGGAGCACTGTGAGCGACGTCGAGTGGCACAGCGTCACGCCCGCCCCGATCGTGCTGATCCAGGGCACCGAGACGCTGATCGCCGACCGCGCCGTCCAGCGGCTGCGAGGCCTCGCGCGCGAGCAGGACCCGGGCGTGGCGATCCACGACCTCTCGGGGGAGGCGCTCACCGCCGGCGCCCTCACCCAGGTCGCGAGCCCCTCGCTCTTCGGCGAGCCGCGGTTCGTGGTCGTCCCCGAGCTGCAGGCCGCGCCCGAGGCACTGATCCTCGAGCTCCTCGACTACCTGCCCCGCCCCGAGGAGGACGTCTCCCTCGTGCTCGTCCACCGCGGCGGCAACCGCGGCAAGAAGCTCCTGGACGCGCTCAAGAAGGCCGGCGTCCCGCGCGTGGACGCGAGCCCCGTCAAGCGCCCCGCGGACAAGCAGGCCTTCATCGCCGCGGAGTTCGCGCGCGCCGACCGTCGCGCGCAGCCCGAGGCGATCACCGCCCTCGTCGACGCCTTCGGCACCGATCTCGCCGAGCTCGCCGCGATCAGCCGCCAGCTCATCGAGGACACCACCCCCGAGCCGGGGGAGCAGCCCGCACCGATCACCGCGCAGGACGTCCACGCCCTCACGGCGGGACGCGTCGAGTCCACCGCCTTCGCCGTCGCGGACGCCGCCATCGCCGGCCGCGAGCAGGAGGCCCTCCAGCTCCTCGCCCAGGCGCAGCTCGCCGGGGCGGACCCGGTGCCGATCGTCGCGGCGGTCGCGATGAAGATGCGCCAGCTCGCGAAGATCACCTCACCCGGGGCGAGCGCGCGGACCCTCGGCATGCCGGACTGGATGATCCGGAACCTCTCCCGGGAGGCCCGCGCCTGGAACGACCGCTCCCTGGCCCGCGCGATCGAGGCCGTCGCGCGCGCCGATCACGAGGTCAAGGGCGCCGGCCGGGATCCCCGCTGGTCCGTCCAGCGCATGGTGATGGAGATCTGCCGGGCCCGCCGGTCCCGCTGAACGACGCGCCGCCGGGCAGTCGTCACCTCCCGGATCCTTGACCTCTCGGATTGCCGGGCGAAGGGCCCCGGACAGCACGGAGCCCCGTGCACCGAGGTGCACGAGGCTCCGTGGCTGCTGGACCCGGGGGCCCGCCGATCAGATGATCAGGAGATCAGCGATCAGGCGGAGACGCCGGCGACGAGCTTCGCGAGACCGGACTTGCGGTTCGCGGCCTGGTTCTTGTGGATGACGCCCTTGGAGACGGCCTTGTCGAGCTTGCGGGAGGCGAGCTTCAGCGCCTCGCCCGCCGCCTCGGCGTCACCGGAGGTCACCGCGGTGCGGACCTTGCGGGTGTAGGTCTTGAGCTCGGACTTCACCGCACGGTTGCGCAGGCGCGCCTTCTCGTTGGTGCCGATCCGCTTGATCTGGGACTTGATGTTTGCCACGAAGACTCTTCTCTTGTGCTGCTGCTGTGATGGGTCGTCCGCAGCGGCTGAGGATCGGAACCGACGGGGACGGGCGGTGGGGATTCGCCGGGAGACGTCGGACCCGGGTCGCTGCCACGGGTACTCGCTCGGGTCGCACCGACCGGCGGACCCTGACACGGCGGGTCGCCGAGATGCGCACACCTCGCGGTATGTCACACATACAAGGAGAGACATTAGCAGAGGGCGAACACCCCGGTCACGATGCACGGGGCGTGTCCTGCATCCCATCCGCGCCCGCCCGCTCCCGCGGATCCGCAGGTCCGGCGGTCGCCGGCGGCCCGGGCTCAGCCCCAGCCGTGGGCCGAGCGGACCGCGGCGGCGACCCGCTCGAAGGCCTCGGCGGGCAGGCGGCCGTCGGCGCGCCGCACCGCCCCGGGGGCGATCCGCAGCAGGCGGTCCGCCCGCACCTCGGAGGCGCGGCCCTGGGAGTCCCAGTCGCCCGTGCCCACGTCCACCCACAGGTTGCCGTGCCCGTCGCGGGACGTGTCGCCGGAGCCCACGCGGTCCTTCGAGGTGAGCATGAGCGCCACGAGGGTGGGCCCCGAGCCGTCCGCGCCGCCGTCGGCCGCGTCCTCGAGGGCGATGACGAGCACCGGCCGGTCCTTGCCCTGCTCGAGGGACTCCTCGTAGTGCACCCACGCCCAGACGACCTCGCCGGGGTCGGGCACGTCGTCGGGGTGCGGGGCGTAGGTCATCGTCACCGGCGAGGAGGTGCTGCGGTCCGCGAGCACGTCGCCGTTCCCACCGGCACCGCCGCCGCCGGCCGCACCGCGGTCGCGCCCGGTGGGGGCCGACGGTCGCCCGGTGCTCCCGGTGCTCGCGGTGTCCCCGCCCGAGCCGCCGCCGCGGCGGGAGTCCTGGAGGGCGTCGATCGCCGAGCGGCCGAGGTCGCGGGCCGCGCGCCTCGCGGCCGGGGAGCGGAGGACGGAGCGCAGCACGGAGGACAGTCGGGAGCCGAAGGGCATGGGGGACCTTCCTGGGGACGGGCACGGACGCCGGGTCTCGAGCGGGTCACGCCCGGGGGCGGGGCACGGTCCCCGACGGGAGACGGTGTTGAATGGTAGCCATGTCCGACCGCTCCCTCTTCGACGGCACCGGGCCCGGGACCGACGGCGACGAGATGTTCGCCGCGGACGGCGGGCTCCGTCCCACCTACGCACCGCTCCACGACGCTCTCGTGCAGCTGGGCGAGGAGGAGTTCCGAACGCGCTCGGAATCCCTCGCCCGCTCCTACCTGGACCAGGGCGTCACCTTCGACTACGCGGGGGAGGAGCGTCCCTTCCCGGTCGACGCGATCCCGCGGCTGATCGCCGCGGAGGAGTGGGCCGAGGTCAGCGAGGGCATCGCCCAGCGCGTCCGCGCGCTCGAGGCCTTCCTCGAGGACCTCTACACCGACTCCCGCGCGGTCGCGGACGGCGTGATCCCGCGGGAGCTCGTGGACTCCTCCACCTACATCGTCGACGCGATGCGCGGCTACGTCCCGCCCAACGGGGTGCGCCTGCACATCGCCGGCATCGACCTCGTGCGGGACGGATCGGGCGGCTTCCGGGTGCTCGAGGACAACGTCCGCACCCCCTCCGGCGTGAGCTACGTGCTCTCCAACCGCCGCGCGATGGTGCAGACCTTCCCGGAGCTCTTCGCCCACAGGCCCGTGCGCAGCGTCGGCGAGTACCCCGGTCGGCTGCTCGCGGCCCTGCGCGCCGCCTCGCCGGACGTCGGCGGCGACGAGCCGACGGTCGTCGTGCTCACCCCCGGCCGCTACAACAGCGCCTACTTCGAGCACTCGCTGCTCGCCCGCACCATGGGCGTCGAGCTCGTCGAGGCGTCGGACCTCGTCGAGCGGAACAACCGCGTCTACATGCGCACCACCGCGGGCCTGCGCCGCGTGGACGTCATCTACAAGCGCACCGACGACGACTTCATCGACCCCGAGGTGTTCCGCCCCGACTCGATGCTCGGCGTACCCGGGCTCGTGCGGGCCGTCCTCGCCGGCAACGTGGTCGTCGCCAACGGCATCGGCAACGGCATCGCCGACGACAAGCTCACCTACACCTACGTGCCGGACCTCGTGCGCTACTACCTCCACGAGGAGCCGATCCTGCGCAACGTGGACACCTGGCGGCTCGAGGAGCCGGAGGCCCGCGAGGAGGTGCTGGACCGCCTCGCCGAGCTCGTCGTCAAGCCCGTGGACGGCTCCGGCGGCAAGGGCATCGTCATCGGCCCGGCCGCGTCGCGGGACGAGCTCGACGAGCTCCGGCGTCGCCTGCAGGCCGATCCCCGCGGCTGGATCGCCCAGCCCGTCGTCCAGCTCTCCACGATCCCGACCCTCGTCGAGGACGGCCTGCGGCCCCGGCACGTGGACCTCCGCCCCTTCGCCCTGAACAGCGGCGAGGACGTGTGGGTGCTGCCCGGCGGCCTCACCCGCGTGGCCCTGCCGGAGGGGGAGATGATCGTCAACTCCTCCCGCGGCGGCGGCTCCAAGGACACCTGGGTGCTCGCCGGGACCAGGCCCTCCCGGGTCGAGGTCCCGACCTCCGCCGGCACGGTGCGGGTGGTCGAGGAGGACGCGGCCGACGCCCCGCTCGAGACCGGCGTGGACGAGTCCTTCGTCGCGGACGCCGCCGAGCGCGAGCCCGACCGGGCCCTCGAGCCGATGCCGATCACCTCCGCCATCCCGATGCTCGACGCCGACGACCTCGCCGAGGAGCACGAGGACCGGACCGACGACGGGCGCACGACCGAGGAGGCGCACGATGCTCAGTAGGATCGCCGACGCCATGTTCTGGATCGGCCGCTACGTGGAGCGGGCGGACCAGACGGCCCGCGTGCTCGACGTGAGGCTGCAGTCGATCACCGAGGACGTCAGCGGGGACGTGGCCCCCGCCTGCGCCGCGGTGCACGAGATCTTCGGCAGCCCCGCGCCCGAGGGTGCCGAGCAGTCCGTGCAGAAGGTGCTCGACCGCCTCGTCACCGACCGGTCGAACCCGTCCTCGATCGCGGGCTCCCTGCAGACCGCCCGCGAGAACGCCCGCGGCGCCCGCGAGGTGCTCTCGACCGAGGTCTGGGAGTCGCTGAACACGACCACGCTCGGCATGCCCCGCGGCGTGCGCCCGGCGCGGATGCACAGCGTCTTCCAGTACGCGAAGGACCGCTGCGCGGTCGTGAACGGGCTCGTCGACGGCTCGATGACCCGCGACGAGGCGTGGCTGTTCTGGCGGCTCGGCCAGCTCGTGGAGCGGGTGGACATGGGCGCGCGCATCCTCCAGGCCCATGACCTCGAGGACTCCTCGGACCAGGCGACGGTGCTGCTGCTGCGCACCTGCAGCGCCCACGAGGCCTACATCCGCTCCTACCGGGGCCGCGTGGACGCCTCCGCCGCGATCTCCTTCCTGCTCCTGGACTCGATCTTCCCGCGGTCCGCCGCGCACTGCCTGCTCGAGATCGACGAGGCGCTCGAGGTGCTCGCGCGGATGCACGGCGCGGGACCGGACCGCCTGGGCACCGCGGATCCCGGCCGGCGGATCGTCGGCCGGGCCGTGGCGAGCCTGCGCTACCGCTCGCTCGAGGAGCTCACCTCGGACTTCGATGCGGAGATGGAGCAGCTCCAGCAGGTCACCGGTGCGGTGACCCGCACGCTCGGCTCGACCTACTTCCACCCGGCGCACTGAGAGGACCGTGCCGCCCCATCGGGGACCGTCCTCGCTGGGCTGCGCCCCTCCCTCATCGGAGGCTCGCGGGTGGTGCGCATCATCCTGCCCGGCGGGATCCCGCCGGAGGGCGGCCTCGCACGCGGCCTGTGACCTGCCCCGGGCTCCGTGCGCCGTGGCGGGCCCTGCGCGGCGCCGCGTGAGAGCATGGGGCGACACGCCGTCCGGGCGGCGCCTCCGCGCGCCCCGGGCCCGTCCCCACCACAGAGAGGACCACCGCCGGTGACCCCCAGGATCGCTGCCGACGAGGCACGGGACATCCAGCCCGCGTCCACCCCCCAGGAGCGCATCCGCAACTTCTGCATCATCGCGCACATCGACCACGGGAAGTCCACCCTGGCCGATCGCATGCTGCAGATCACCGGGGTGGTCGACGACCGCTCCATGCGCGCCCAGTACCTCGACCGTATGGACATCGAGCGCGAGCGCGGCATCACCGTGAAGAGCCAGGCCGTGCGCATGCCCTGGCAGGTCGACGGCACGAACTACGCGCTGAACATGATCGACACCCCCGGGCACGTCGACTTCACCTACGAGGTCTCCCGCTCGCTCGCCGCCTGCGAGGGCGCGATCCTGCTGGTCGACGCCGCGCAGGGCATCGAGGCGCAGACCCTCGCGAACTTGTACCTCGCGATGGAGAACGACCTCACCATCATCCCCGTGCTCAACAAGATCGACCTGCCGGGCGCGGATCCCGAGAAGTACGCGGCGGAGATCGGCCAGCTCGTCGGCGTGGACCCCGAGGACGTCCTGCGCGTCTCCGGCAAGACCGGCCAGGGCGTGCCCGAGCTGCTCGACCACCTCGTGCGCACGCTCCCGCAGCCCCTGGGCGACCCCGACGCCCCCTGCCGGGCGATGATCTTCGACTCCGTCTACGACACCTACCGCGGCGTGGTCACCTACATCCGCGTGGTCGACGGCTACCTCCGCTCGCGCGACCGCATCGACATGATGTCCACGGGCGCGCACCACGAGCTCCTCGAGATCGGGGTGAGCTCCCCGGAGCCGCATGCGACGAACGGCGTGGGACCCGGCGAGGTCGGCTACCTCATCACCGGCGTGAAGGACGTGCGCCAGTCCAAGGTGGGCGACACGATCACCACCTCGGTGCGCGGCGCGACGGAGCCGCTCGCCGGCTACTCCGACCCCAAGCCGATGGTGTTCGCGGGCCTCTTCCCGATCGACGGCTCGGACTACCCGAACCTGCGCGACGCGCTGGACAAGCTCAAGCTCAACGACGCCGCGCTGAACTACGAGCCGGAGACGTCGACGGCGCTCGGCTTCGGATTCCGCGTGGGCTTCCTGGGCCTGCTGCACCTCGAGATCATCCGCGAGCGCCTCGAGCGCGAGTTCGACCTCGACCTCATCTCGACGGCGCCGAGCGTCGTCTACCAGGTGCGGATGGAGGACGGCACGCAGGTCGAGGTCATGAACCCCTCGGACTTCCCGACCGGCAAAGTCGCGGAGATCCACGAGCCGATCACGAAGGCGACGATCCTGGTCCCGGCCGAGTTCATCGGCGCGGTCATGGAGCTGTGCCAGTCCAAGCGCGGCACCCTCGGCGGCATGGACTACCTCAGCGAGGACCGTGTCGAGCTGCGTTACACGCTCCCGCTCGCGGAGATCGTCTTCGACTTCTTCGACCAGCTGAAGTCCCGCACCAAGGGCTACGCCTCCCTCGACTACGACGTCTCCGGCTCGCAGACGGCGGACCTCGTCAAGGTCGACATGCTGCTGCAGGGTGAGCCCGTCGACGCGTTCAGCGCGATCGTGCACCGCGACAAGGCGTACCACTACGGCGTCGAGATGGCGGGGAAGCTCAAGAACCTCATCCCGCGCCAGCAGTTCGAGGTGCCGATCCAGGCCGCGATCGGCGCCCGGATCATCGCCCGCGAGAACATCCGCGCGATGCGCAAGGACGTGCTCTCCAAGTGCTACGGCGGCGACATCTCCCGCAAGCGCAAGCTGCTCGAGAAGCAGAAGGAGGGCAAGAAGCGCATGAAGAACATCGGCTCCGTCGAGGTGCCCCAGGAGGCCTTCATCGCCGCGCTCTCCTCCGACGCCGCCGAGCCCAAGGACGGGAAGAAGAAGTGAGCGCCCTCGCGGCGGGCTCGCGCGGCGCGGTCGAGGCGGTGTGCGTCGTCGGCGCCCTGCGCCCCGATGCCGGCAGCGTCGGCACCACGGCGATCGACAAGCGCCCGGTGGACGGCCCCGTCGCGATCGGCGAGCTGGGACTGTACGCGGACGTCCAGGCGGACCGCGCTCACCACGGCGGGCCGGACCAGGCCGTCTACGCGATCGACGCCGCGGAGGCCGAGCACTGGTCCGTGCAGCTGGGGCGCCCGATTCCTGCGGGTGGCCTCGGCGAGAACCTGCGCGTGGGCGGCCTCGCTGTCGACGACCTCGAGATCGGGGCGCGCGTGCGGGCGGGCTCGGCGCTGCTCGAGGTGACCGCGCCGCGCACCCCGTGCTTGACCTTCCAGCGGTGGATGGGCACGGACGACTTCCGCGCCCGCTACCACGAGCGCGGCCGCACGGGCGTCTACTTCCGGGTGCTCGAGCGCGGCGAGGTGCGCGCCGGGGACGAGCTCCTCGTGGAGTCCGTGCCCGGGCACGGCGCGACGGTCGCCGCGGTCTACGCGGGCGCCCGCGACCGCGATCTCACCCGCAGCCTCGTCCGCTGGGCCGACGGCGCCGGCGTCGCCCTGCACCGCGAGCTCGAGGCCCGCGCGCAGCGTCATCTGAAGGACGAGCGGTGAGCGCCGCGGGCAGCAGCCGGGACCTCTCCGTCTACATCCACGTGCCGTTCTGCGCGGTGCGCTGCGGCTATTGCGACTTCAACACGTACACCGCGACGGAGCTCGGCGGCGGCGGCTCGCAGCGCGAGTACCCCGACAACGCGCGGCGCGAGATGGACCTCGTCCTCGCCGACGACCGCGCCGCCGGATACGAGTACGAGCAGGTCTCCACCGTGTTCTTCGGCGGCGGCACTCCCACGCTGCTGCCCGCCCCGGACCTCGTCTCGATGCTCGACCACCTCCGGGGCCGGATCCCCCTCGCCCCGGGCGCGGAGGTCACGACCGAGGCGAACCCCGACTCCGTCACCCCGGAGTCGCTGCGGGTCCTCGCCGACGGCGGCATCACCCGCGTCTCCTTCGGCATGCAGTCCGCCGTGCGCTCCGTGCTCGCGACCCTGGACCGCACCCACGACCCCGAGCGCGTGCCGCAGGTCGTGCAGTGGGCGAAGGACGCCGGGCTCGCCGTGAGCCTCGACCTCATCTACGGCACCCCGGGGGAGACCCTCGCGGACGTCGAGACCTCCGTGCGGGCGGCCCTGGCCTGCGAGGTCGACCATCTCTCCGCGTACTCCCTCATCATCGAGGGCAACACGGCCATGGCGCGGCAGCTGCGCAAGGGCGAGATCGCGGAGCCCGACGGCGACGACATGGCGGACAAGTACGAGCTCGTCGACGACCTCGCGAGCGCGGCTGGCCTGTCCTGGTACGAGGTCTCGAACTGGGCGCGCACTCCCGCGCACCGCTCCCGGCACAACCTCGCCTACTGGCGCGGCGGCGACTGGTGGGGGATCGGCCCCGGGGCGCACCGCCATCGCGACGGGCTGCGCTCGTGGAACGTCAAGCACCCCAGCCGCTACGCCGCCCGTCTCGCGGAGGGGGAGCTGCCCGTGCAGGAGTCGGAGACGCTCGATGCGGCCACCCGGGCCACCGAGCGGATCCTGCTCGAGCTGCGGATCGCCGACGGCCTGCCCGTCGAGGCGGTGCCGGAGCAGACCCGCGACCAGATCGCCGTGCACACTGCGCGCGGTCACCTGGACCCGGCGGCCCTCGAGGCGGGCCGGCTGGTGCTGACGCGGAACGGGCGGCTGCTCGCCGACGCCGTCGTCCGCGACCTCGTGCCCTGAGCGGAGGCCCGCGCCCCACGTGACGGAGCCCCCGTCGGTCCGAGGACCGGCGGGGGCTCCGTGCCGGGTGGGTGGTGCGGCCCGCGGCCGCGGGGCTCACTTCACCAGGCGGATGTTCAGCGGGTAGTTCCACCAGATGCCCTGGTTGGCCTTGACCGCGCCGACGATGGCGAAGATGACGTGCAGCAGCGCCGGGACCCACACGAGCGGGAAGAGGATCGAGCCGATGCCGAGGGTGACCACCGCGAGGATCGTGATCACGATGGAGAGCACGACCTCCGCGATCACGGTGGCGATCGCGGCGTTGAGCGACTCCGCGGCGTTGTAGCGCACGTAGCGGTCACGGTCCTTGTAGACCAGGAAGATGATCAGCGGACCGACCCAGCCCAGGAAGCCCGCGCCGATGACGTAGCCGAGCACGGCGGAGAGCTGCGCGAACATCGACCACATGCGGGAGTCGGAGGGGCTCACGGGCTGCCCCGAGAGCGGCCCGTCGTAGGCGCCCGAGAAGCCGGGGGGAAGCGGCGCGGCCGACGGGTGCGCGTCGCCGGTGTAGCCCTGGGGGCCGCCCTGGGGCGCACCGTACGGGGCCTGACCCGCGCCGGGCTGACCGGCGCCGTAGGGCTGGTGCTGGGCGCCCGGCTGCTGGCCCGACGGAGCGGGGCCGGCGGAGGCCGCGCCATCCGCGGCGGGAGCCTGGTGGGGCGAGGGCGCGCCGTACGGCGAGCCGGTGCCGGCGGAGGACGGCGCCCCGTAGGGCGACTGCGGCGCCGCGTACGGGGAGGACGCGGCGGCGCCCTCCGGGGCGGCAGCGGGCTGGGAGCCCGGGGCCTGGCCGGTGCCGGGCGCCGGCTCCGACGCGGCCTTCTCGGCTCCCGAGCTCTGCGGGGCGCTCTGGTAAGGATCGGTCGCGGGACGACCGCCGAAGGGATCGTGCGGGTACTCGTTCTGGCTCATGGCCCCTCCTCGGGAACGGCGCCGGCGGGACCGGCGATCTCGTGGACAGGGTCCAGCCTACGGAGCGCGGGCGCACGCGTCACCGTGGCGAGCCGCCGTGGCGCCCGGGGGACATCCCCCAGGCGCGGGGGACCGCCGGGGGTCAGGCGTCGACGGTCACGAAGTCGATGAGCTCCTCGATGCGGCCCGAGAGCGTCGGCTCGACGTCCGCGTACGAGCGGACGGTGGCGAGGATGCGCTGCCAGCCGCGGGCGATGTCCGCCTGGTCCTCGTGGGGCCAGCCGAGCGCGGCGAGCGTGCCGACCTTGATGTCGGTGCCGCGCGGCACGTGCGGCCAGGCGGGGATGCCCACGCGGGCCGGCTTCACGGCCTGCCACACGTCGATGTACGGATGCCCGAGCACGAGGACGTTGCCGCGGGCCCCGGGCTGCGTGAGCGCCTCCTGCGCGATCCGGGTCTCCTTGGAGCCCGTCACGAGGTGGTCGACGAGCACGCCGATGCGGCGGGTCGGGGAGGGGCCGAACTCGCGGATGCGCTCCACGAGGTTGTCCGCGCCGTCGAGCAGCTCGACGACGACGCCCTCGATGCGCAGGTCGTGGCCCCAGACCTTCTGGACGAGCTCGGCGTCGTGCTTGCCCTCGACCCAGATGCGGGACGCCCGGGCGGTGCGGGCGCGGGCGCCCTCGACGTAGACGGAGCCGCTCGCGGAGCGCTTGGGACCCGCGGGGGCCTGCATCGCGACGGCCCGGGTGAGGACGACGGGCTTGCCGTCGATCATGTAGCCGGGGCCCAGCGGGAAGGAGCGGACCCTGCCGCGGCCGTCCTCGAGCTCGACGACCGTCTCCCCGGCGATCTTCTCGACCCGCAGGATCGCGCCGGTGAAGCCGGTCGAGGCCTCCTCGACGACGAGGCCGCGCTGGGCCGGCACCTCCCGGGAGGCGGGACGGCTGCGGTGGTGGGACGGCGGGCCGGAGGCGAGCACGTCTCGGCTGTAGCGGTCGGGGAATCGCGAGGTCGGGGCAGGCACGCCCGGCACCGTACACCGGCATCGGCGCCGTTCCGGGGCACCACGCTGGGGCAGCCGGAACGGCGGCCAGGACGGCGGCCGTCTCAGGCTGGATGCGCTCCGGACCCGGCCCACAGCCGCACCGCCGCATAGCTGCGCCACGGCCGCCAGCTCTCCACCACCGCGGGGTCCTCACCCGCACCGGCGGCGACCATCGCCCGCTTCAGGACGGCGTCGGAGGCGGGGAAGGCGTCCGGATCGCTGCCCGCGCGGATCGCCGCGCAGGCGAGGGTCCAGGGTCCGATACCGGGCACCGCGGCGAGCTCCTCCGAGGTCGGCGCCCGGTCCGGGAGATCCGCGAACAGCGCGGCTGTCCCGAGCACCGTGCGGGTGCGGGACCGCGTGAGCCCGAGCTCGTCGCGCAGCCGATCGGGATCGACCCGGGCGAGCGCTCCGGGGCGAGGGAACCGGCGCAGCGGGCCGACGGGCGTCGCCGCCGTCCCCTCGCCGTGCGCCGCGAGCAGCCGGGAGCCGAACAGGCGGCCGGCCGCGAGGGAGACCTGCTGACCGAGGACGATGAGGACCACCGCCTCGAACGGATCCGGGTACCGGGTGATGCGCAGCCCGGGCCGCGCGGCGACCTGCGCGGCGAGCACGGGGGAGCGGGAGAGGTGCGCGTCGATCGGCGCGAGGTCCGCGTCGAGGTCGAACCAGCGGCGCACCTGGGCCTGCAGGTCCTCGAGCACGGCCGGGTCCGCGGCGGGGGTGCGCAAGGTGATGCCGTCCGGCCGCGGGGTGAGCGTGACGGGCACCGGGCCGGCTGGGCCGGTGAGGAGGCGGGTCAGGGCTCCGGCCTCCGGATCGAGATGGTCCAGGCCCGTGATCGTGTGCGCCGCGAGGGAGCCCCACGCCGCGACGGCGTCGAGGGGCCCGCGGCAGGGGACGAGGATCTCGGTGCTCAGAACAGCCGCGCCCCGTCCTCCGCGGAGGGCTCCTCGAGGGCGAGCAGGGCCCGCTTGCGCTCGAGACCACCCGCGTAGCCGGTGAGGGAGCCGTCGGCCCCCACGACGCGGTGGCAGGGGACGATGATGCTGATCGGGTTGTGGCCGACGGCCTGGCCGACGCGCTGGGCGAGGCCCGGCCCGCCCAGCTCGCGGGCGATCTCGCCGTAGGTGATGGTCGTCCCGTAGGGGATCTCGCGCAGCCGGGCCCAGACCCGTTCGGAGAACTCGCCGCCGGCGGTGCGCACGGGCACGTCGAAGTCCGTGCGCTCCCCGTCGAGGTACTCGCCGATCTGGATCGCGACCGCGGAGAGCACGGGATCCTCGCCCGCGGCGACCTCGGGGCCCTCACTGCCGGGGGCGAAGGGGTAGGTGTGGCCCGGGAAGTAGAGGCCCACGAGCGCGTCACCCTCGGCGAGGGTCGTGAGCGGGCCGAGGGTGCTCGGCAGGACGGCATGGCGTGCGGTCATCGGGACCTCCTGGATCTCCGTCGTCATGCACGGTAGTCGCCTGCCGGCGCCGTCGTGTGAGGCGGGCACGTGAGGCGGTCGCCCGCCGTGGTGCACGCCCGTGGCGAACGCCTCCCGGGGAGGGGTCCCGGGGACGCGTAAGATTGGCACTCGGCGGCCCCGGGTGCCAGCGTCCCGCCGGCGCCCCGCAGCACGGCCGCCGCACGGCACCACCGCACACGGACCAGGGAGGTGAGAGGGACGGATCCCCGCAAGCTGCAGATCCTCGGCGCGATCGTCGAGGACTACGTCGCGACCCGCGAGCCCGTCGGCTCGAAGTCCCTGCTCGAACGGCACGAGCTCGGCGTCTCCGCCGCGACCGTGCGCAACGACATGTCCGCCCTCGAGGAGGAGGGGCTCATCACGCAGCCCCACACCTCCGCCGGCCGCGTCCCCACCGACAAGGGCTACCGCGCCTTCGTCGACCACGTCGCGGCGATCAAGCCGCTCTCCACCCCCGAGCGCCGCGCGATCCGTGCGCTGCTCGAGGACTCCGGCGACGTCGAGGAGCTGCTCGCCCGCACGGTGCGGCTGCTCGCCCAGCTCACCCAGCAGGTCGCCATGGTCCAGTACCCGGCCCGCCGGCAGGCCCGCATCCGCCACGTGGAGCTCGTGAAGGTCGCCGAGTCCCTGCTGCTGGTCGTGCTCATCACCGAGTCCGGCCGCGTGGACCAGCGCACGATCCCCGTCACCCCGGGGCGCTCCGCGGAGCACTACGCGGGCATGCGCGATGCGCTGAACCGGGCGGTCGCGGGCCGTGAGGTCACCGATCTCGCCGCCCCGCTCGGGGAGCTGCTCGAGACCGTGCCGCCGATCGACCGTCCGGCGGTCGTGGAGGTCTCCGAGGCGCTGGTCGCGCTCGCGGCGAGCCGCGCCGAGGGCCGGATCATGATGGCCGGCACCGCCAACCTGGCGCGCTCCGCCGAGGACTTCTCCCGGGACGTCGAGCCGCTGCTCGACGTGCTCGAGGAGCAGCTCGTGCTGCTGCGGCTGTTCACCGAGATGCACGCCTCCCCGGGCGCGGTCGAGGTGCGCATCGGTTCCGAGCTGCGCGACCAGGCGCTGAACCAGGCCGCGGTCGTGGGCGCCGGCTACGGGGCGGGATCGCACGTCGCGATCCTGGGCCCCTCCCGCATGGACTACGTCACCGGGATCTCAACCGTGCAGGCGATCGCCCGCTACGTCTCCCGCTTCCTCGCATGACCCTCCTCCTGAACGCACCCCTCCCGACCACGCAAGGACCCACCAGGTGAACGACGACTACTACGAGCTCCTCGGCGTCTCGAAGGACGCCACCACCGAGGAGATCAAGAAGGCGTACCGGAAGCTCGCCCGCTCCCTCCACCCGGACGTCAACCCGGACCCGGAGGCCGCCGAGAAGTTCAAGAAGGTCTCCCAGGCCTACGAGACGCTCTCCCACGAGGACAAGCGCCGCCAGTACGACATGGGCGGCGGCCCGGGCATGGGCGGCGCCGGTTTCGGCGGCTTCGGCGGCGCGGGCGGCTTCGACATGGGCGACATCTTCGACATGTTCGCCGGGGCCGCGGGCATGGGCGGCCGCGGTCGCGGCCAGGGCCCGATCCCGCGCCGCCGCCGGGGCGGTGACGTGCTGCGCCGCGCCACGATCGACCTCCGCGACGTGGTCTTCGGCTCCGAGCAGAAGGTCTCCTACCGCACCGCCGTGCTCTGCGAGCGCTGCGACGGCTCCTGCAGCGAGCCGGGCACGAGCCCCACCCGCTGCACCGCCTGCAACGGCTCCGGCCACGTGCAGCGCGTCGCCCAGTCGCTCCTCGGCCAGATGGTGACCATGGCGCCCTGCCCCACCTGTGAGGGCCACGGCGACGTCATCGAGTCGCCCTGCACGGCCTGCTCCGGCCACGGCCGGATCTCCCAGCAGCGCGAGGTCACCGTCCGCATCCCCTCGGGCGTCGAGACCGGCACCCGGATCCAGCTGCGCGGCGAGGGCGAGGTGGGCGAGGCCGGGGGCCCCGCCGGCGACCTCTTCGTCGAGCTCTCGGTCAACGACCACGAGACCTTCGCACGCTCGGGCGACGACCTCGTCACGACCCTCGCGGTCCCGATGACCTCCGCGGCGCTCGGCGCGACGATCCCGCTCGAGACCTTCGACGGCGTCCAGCAGGTGGAGATCCGCGCCGGCTCCCAGCCCGGCGAGGAGTTCGTGCTCAAGGGCCTCGGCGTCACGCCGCTGCGTCGCGAGCGCCGTGGTGACATCCGCGTCGTGCTCGACGTCGATGTGCCCTCCTCGCTCACGGACGAGCAGCGTGACCTGCTCGAGCAGTTCGCGGCGCTGCGCGGCGACGAGGCGGACCGCCCCAGCCCGCGCGTGCACGGCCCGTTCGCGAAGCTCCGCGAGCGCCTGCGCGACCTCTGAGCCGCGCAGCGCGCTGACCCCCGATCCCGGCACCTGGAGCGGACATGCCCACCACGCCCCCCGGATTCCTGATCCTCGACGACGCCCTCGAGGGCGCCGCGGAGGGTGATGCGCTCACCCTCGACGGCGAGGAGGGTCGCCACGCCGCGAAGGTCGCCCGGATCGGCGTGGGGGAGCAGGTGCTCCTCACCGACGGCCCGGGCCGCCAGGTCCTCGCCGAGGTCACCGCCGCGGCCAAGGAGCAGCTCGAGCTGCGCCTGCTCGGCGATCCGAGCGCCCCGGCCCCGCGGCTCCCGCGGCTCGCCCTCGTGCAGGCGCTCGCGACGGGCGGGCGCGACGAGCAGGCGGTCGAGTCCGCGACCGAGCTCGGCGCGGATCGCATCGTGCCGTGGATCGCGGAGCGCTCCGTCTCCGTGTGGCGCGGGGAGAAGCTGCGCAAGGGCCGTGCCCGCTGGCAGGGCACCGTCCGCGCGGCGGTCAAGCAGTGCCGGCGACCGGGCATCCCCGAGGTCGACGAGCCCGTCGCCACCGCCGCCCTCGCCGAGCAGGTCGCCGCGACGACCGCCTCGGGCGGGATCGTGCTCGTCCTGCACGAGCAGGAGTCGGTGGGGCTCATGTCGCTCGTCGCCGAGCTCCGCCATGCCGGGGGAGCTGTGCCCGAGATCGTCGTGGTGGTGGGCCCCGAGGGCGGCATCGCCCCCGCTGAGCTCGACCGGCTCCGCTCTGCGGGCGCCCGCTCCGTGCTGCTGGGACCCGAGGTGCTGCGCTCCTCGACCGCCGGACCCGCCGCGCTCGCGGTGCTGAGCACGCTCGTGGGTCGCTGGGGCTGATCCCGCACTCGGCGGGAATCGGGAGAGCGACGGCCGGAGGGGCCATCGCGTGGCTGCTCGCCGCACTCCCGTCCGCTCCTGCTGGTGCTCGGCGTCGTCGTCTTCACCCGCCTCTCCCAGCACATGGCACGCGCCCCGGCCACGGAGCGCCCAGGACCCCGCCGGCTCGTGGCCGACGGGGTCCTGAGTGATGAGGGAGTCGCGGTCAGACGGCGGCGGCCTGCAGGGCCTTCGCGGTCGCGGCCTCGAGGCCGGCGGTGAGCGCGGCGGCCTTCTCCTCGCGGGCGGTGATCTCGCCCTCCACGGAGAGGTCCTCGCCGAAGCCGAGGCCGATCTCGGCGACGACGTCCGCACCCACGCGGCGCATGAGGGCGCCCAGGTGGCCGAGCACCTCGGCGGCGTCCATCCAGCCGTAGCCGACGATCACGGTGGGCAGCTCGGCCCACTCGGTGTACAGCCAGTCCACGGCGTTCTTGAGCGCGCCGGTGTAGGAGCCGTTGTACTGCGGGGTCACGATCACGATCGCGTCGAGGGCGCCGATCCGCTCGGCCCAGGCCTGACCGTGGGCGGTCGTGGGGCGGGCACCGGACTTCGGGGCGTGGGGTTCGTCGAAGGCGGGGAGCACCTCGGCGGCGAGATCGATGAGGTCGATCTCGACGTCGGTCGGGACGGACTCGCGCACCCACTGGGTGACGGAGTCGGAGACGCGGTTCGGGCGGGCGCTGGAGACGAGGATTCCGAGCTTTGTCATGGTGACCAGAACTCCGCGGCGGCCTCATCTGTTCCCGGATCCGGCGCGAGCTGCGTCACGCGTAGACTCGAGGCATGAGCTCCACGACCCCCGGTGCCGCCCCGCACGCCGACCCGGACTGCGTCTTCTGCCGGATCGTCGCCGGCGAGATCCCCGCGGACCGCGTCCACGAGGACGACGCCGTGATCGCCTTCCGCGACCTGAGCCCCCAGGCGCCCCTGCACGTGCTCGTCGTGCCGCGCGCGCATTCCCGCGACGTCCGCGAGCTCGCCGCGGAACCCGCCCTGCTCGCCCATGTCGCCGAGGTCGCCGGCCGCGTCGCCGCCGAGCACTCCGACGACGGCGACTTCCGCCTGATCTTCAACACCGGCGAGAACGCCGGCCAGACCGTCTTCCACGTGCACGCGCACGTCCTCGCGGGCGGGACGTTCGCAGAAGGAGCGATGTGACCAGCTCGACCGATGGACTCACCCCGCCTCCCGGCACCACCCCCGAGGTGCAGGAGCGGCGGCTCGCGATCCCCGACCACCTCAGCCCCTTCCAGGTGCTGGGCGAGAACGACCAGGCCCTCGCCGCCCTCGAGGACGCCGTCCCCGGGACCGACGTCCACGTGCGCGGCCACCAGGTGACCCTGCGCGGCACCGGCGACGCCCTGCGCCGCAGCGAGCACATCATGCGCAGCCTCATCGAGCTCGCCGCGACCGGCCAGGCCGTCACCGCCGAGGCCGTCCAGCGCGCCGCCGCGCTCTACGGCGACGAGCGGGCCCAGGGCGAGCAGCTCGAGCGGGTCCTCTCCCGCACGATCCTCTCCTCGCGCGGCAAGAGCATCCGACCCAAGACCCTCGGCCAGCGCGAGTACATCGAGGCGATCGACACCTCGACGATCACCTTCGGCATCGGTCCCGCGGGCACGGGCAAGACCTACCTCGCCGTGGCGATGGCGGTTCAGCAGCTGCTCTCGCAGCGCGTGCAGCGGATCATCCTCACCCGCCCCGCGGTCGAGGCCGGCGAGCGGCTGGGCTTCCTGCCCGGTGGGCTCAACGAGAAGATCGACCCGTACCTGCGGCCGCTGTACGACGCCCTGCATGACATGCTCGATCCCGAGTCGATCCCGCGGCTCATGGGCGCCGGCACGATCGAGGTCGCCCCGCTCGCGTACATGCGTGGTCGCACCCTGAACGATGCCTTCATCATCCTCGACGAGGCGCAGAACACGACGCCCGAGCAGATGAAGATGTTCCTCACCCGCCTCGGCTTCAACTCGACCATGGTCGTCACCGGCGACGTCACCCAGGTGGACCTGCCGAGCGGCCACAAGTCCGGTCTGCGGGTGGTCGAGCAGGTGCTCCAGGGCGTCGAGGACATCTCCTTCTGCCACCTCTCGCCGCGGGACGTGGTGCGCCACCGTCTCGTGAGCGACATCGTCGAGGCCTACGGGCGCTGGGAGATCGGCCCGGGCGGGAACCGCGACTCCCGCCACCGCGGCGGGAAGGGCGGTCAGCGATGAGCATCGAGGTGCGCAACGAGACCACCGCCGTCGTCGAGGAGACCGAGTTCGTCGAGCTCGCCCGCTTCGTCTTCGAGTCGATGCACCTGCACCCGGCGACCGAGCTGTCGATCATCCTCATCGACGAGCAGGCCATGGAGCGCCTCCACGTGCAGTGGCTGGATCTTCCCGGCCCCACGGACGTCATGAGCTTCCCGATGGACGAGCTCACCCCCGGCTCCGCCGAGCATCCCGCGCCCGAGGGTCTGCTCGGCGACGTCGTGCTGTGCCCCTCGGTCGCCGCGAAGCAGGCGGCGGAGGCCGGCCACAGCACCGTCGAGGAGCTGCTGCTGCTCACCGTGCACTCGATCCTCCACCTGCTGGGCTACGACCACATGGAGGCGGAGGAGCGCAAGGTCATGTTCGACCTGCAGCGCACCCTGCTGCTCACCTTCCTCGCCTCGCGGCCCGGATCCTGAGGACCCCGCCCACCCCATGACCGCGGACCTCCTCACCCCGCTCGCCCTCGCCGCCCTGGCGGTCCTCGGCGCCGTCGTCGCCGCGGTGCTCGCCGCCGCGGACTCCGCGCACCGCTCCGTCACCCGGCAGGACGTCACCGGCGTCCTCGAGGAGGAGCCCGACGAGGCCGCGGCGCAGGTGCGGCGGCAGTACGAGGACGCCGGGCGCACCCTCGCCTCGGTGGGCATCGGCACCGTGCTCGGCGAGACGCTCGCGACGGGCGCGGCGACCGCGGCGCTCGTGCTCGTGCTCGAGGGCTGGGTGCTCCCGCTGATCATCGGGGTGCTCGGCAGCGCGCTCGTGCTGTTCTGCGCCGCGTCCGTCGCGGGCCGCACCGTGGGCCGTCGCCGCTCCGCCCGGGTCATCGTCTCGACCCGTCACGCGACCGCCGCCGCCCGCGTGCTGCTCTGGCCGGTCGCCGGGGCGCTGCTGCGGATCGGGGCGACCGTGACCCCGGGCGTCGCCGAGGACCCGTACGAGGCCGCCGCCGCGGCCCGCCGCGGTGTGGACCGCGCGCTCGAGAACGAGCACCTCCGCTCCGACGAGCGCTCGATGATCCACGGCGTCTTCGAGCTCGGCGGGACCATGGTGCGTGAGCTCATGGTGCCGCGCACGGACATGGTGACCGTCCCGGCGGACGGCACGGCGGAGGCCGCCATGCGGCTGTTCGTGCGCTCCGGCTTCTCCCGCGTCCCCGTCGTGGGGGACGACGTCGACGACCTGCGCGGCATGCTCTACGTCAAGGACGTCATGCGCACGATCCACGCGCCGCGCGACCCCCGGCCCGGCCGGCCCGTCTCCGAGATCATGCGACCGGCCCGCTTCGTGCCCGAGTTCGTCCCCGCGGACGAGGTCCTGCGGCAGATGCAGGCGAGCCGCGTGCACATCTCGATCGTCGTCGACGAGTACGGCGGAGTCTCCGGGATCGTCACGATCGAGGACATCGTCGAGGAGATCGTGGGCGAGATCGCCGACGAGCACGACCGCGTCGAGCCCGAGATCGAGGAGGTCGAGCCCGGCACGTTCCGGGTCCCGGCCCGCGCCGGCGTCGGCGAGGTCGGCGAGATCTTCGGCCTCGACATCGACGACGAGGACGTCGACAGCGTCGGCGGCCTGCTCGGCAAGGTCCTCGGCCAGGTCCCGATCGTCGGCTCCTCGGGCGAGGCCCACGGCCTGCGGCTCGAGGCGGAGGCCACCTCCGGGCGCCGCAAGCGCCTCTCCACCCTTCTCGTCTCGCGGGCCCCGCGCCCCGGCGACGACCACCACCCGTCCCCTCCGGAGGATCCCGATGACCGCTGAGACCCCCGCCCCCGATCCCGCCGAGCACCGCGCGGGCTTCGTCGCCCTCGTCGGCCGGCCGAACGTCGGCAAATCGACGCTCACGAACGCGCTCGTGGGCGAAAAGGTCGCGATCACCTCCTCGAAGCCGCAGACCACGCGCCGCGCGATCCGCGGCATCGTCACGCGCGAGGACGCGCAGATCATCCTCGTGGACACCCCCGGGGTGCACCGTCCCCGCACGCTCCTCGGCGAGCGGCTGAACGACCTCGTCCGCGAGACGCTCGGCGAGGTGGACGTCGTGGGCTTCTGCCTCCCCGCCGACCAGAGGATCGGTCCCGGCGACCGCTTCATCGCGGAGGACCTCGCCGAGATGCGCTCGGGCCGGCGCGGGCCGAAGGTCGTCGCCGTCGTCACGAAGACGGACCTCGTGACCCGCGACCAGCTCGCCGAGCACCTGCTCGCCGTGGACTCCCTGCTCGACGTCGACGAGATCGTCCCGATCAGCGCCGTCACCGGCGAGCAGGTGGACCTGCTGCTGCAGGTGATCGCCGGGCTGCTCCCGGAGGGGCCGCAGCTCTACCCCGACGACCAGCTCACCGAGGAGTCGCGCGACGACCGCATCTCCGAGCTGATCCGCGAGGCGGCGCTCGAGGGCGTGCGCGATGAGCTCCCGCACTCGATCGCCGTCGTCGTCGAGGAGGTCGTGGAGACCGATCCCGACGACCCCTTCGCCGAGGTCGCCCCGGGGGAGGGACGGCTCGTGGTACGGGCGAGCCTCTTCGTCGAGCGCGACAGCCAGAAGGGCATCATCATCGGCCGCGGCGGCTCGCGGCTGAAGGAGGTCGGCTCGACGGCCCGCGGGGAGATCAACCGCCTCCTGGGCCGCAAGGTGCACCTCGACCTGCGGGTCAAGGTCGCCAAGGAGTGGCAGCGCGATCCCAAGCAGCTCGGCCGGCTCGGCTTCTGATCCGCGGGCCGATCCGCGGGGCACCTGCGCCCCTCGCCGGCCTGCCCCGTCTCGCATCGCGACCGCGGCCGGGCAGCCCCGGCGACGGTGCTACGGTGACCGCGTGCGTGGATCGATGCTCCTGCTTCTCCGCCGCGACGGGGCCTGACGGCCGGAACCCCGCCGCGGCTGATGTCGTGCCCCGGCGTTCGGCTCCCCGTCTCGTGAAGGACCATCGATGA
This sequence comes from Brachybacterium rhamnosum, assembly GCF_039526185.1. Taxonomy (NCBI): domain Bacteria; kingdom Bacillati; phylum Actinomycetota; class Actinomycetes; order Micrococcales; family Dermabacteraceae; genus Brachybacterium; species Brachybacterium rhamnosum. The sequence goes on along the minus strand of NZ_BAAAIS010000003.1, from coordinate 403,645 downwards.
CCACCCCCAGCTCCACCACCCCCAGCGCTCCCGTCGTCGCCGACGTGCCCGCGACCCTCGACCCGTCGGTCCCCGTCGTCGGCCCCCGCGGCGACGCCCCCCAGCAGCCCTCCGGCATGCCCGTGCACCGCTACCGGCCGTTCCACGAGCAGATCGCCGTGGACCTCCCGGACCGCACCTGGCCCACCCGCCGCATCACCCGCGCGCCCCGCTGGTGCGCCGTGGACCTGCGCGACGGCAACCAGGCCCTCATCGACCCCATGAACGCCCAGCGCAAGCTGCGGATGTTCGAGCTGCTCGTGCAGATGGGCTACAAGGAGATCGAGGTCGGCTTCCCCTCCGCGAGCCAGACCGACTTCGACTTCGTGCGCACCCTCATCGAGGAGGACCGCATCCCGGAGGACGTCTCGATCCAGGTGCTCACCCAGTCCCGCGAGCACCTCATCGAGCGCACCTACCAGGCGCTCGCGGGTGCACGCCGCGCGGTCGTGCACCTGTACAACTCGACCTCGATCGTGCAGCGGGACGTCGTCTTCCGTGCCGACGAGGACGGCATCCTCGACATCGCCGTGCAGGGCGCCCTGCTGTGCAAGAAGTACGAGGAGACGATCCCGGACACGGAGATCACCTACGAGTACTCGCCGGAGTCCTACACGGGCACCGAGCTCGAGTACGCCGTGCGCGTGTGCAATGCGGTCATCGAGATCGTGAAGCCCACGCCCGAGGACAAGATGATCATCAACCTCCCGGCGACCGTCGAGATGGCGACCCCGAACGTCTACGCCGACTCGATCGAGTGGATGCACCGCCACCTGGACCGCCGGGACTCGATCGTGCTGTCCCTGCACCCGCACAACGACCGCGGCACCGGCGTCGCGGCCGCGGAGCTCGGCTACCTCGCGGGCGCGGACCGCATCGAGGGCTGCCTGTTCGGCAACGGCGAGCGCACCGGCAACGTGGACCTCGTGACCCTGGGTCTGAACCTGTTCAGCCAGGGCATCGACCCGCAGATCGACTTCTCCGACCTCGACGAGGTGCGCCGCACCGTCGAGCACTGCAACCAGATGCCGGTGCCCGAGCGCAGCCCCTACGGCGGCGACCTCGTGTTCACGGCGTTCTCCGGCTCCCACCAGGACGCGATCAAGAAGGGCCTGGACCGCATGGAGGCGGACGCCGCCGCGGCGGGCCGCACCCTCGAGGAGTCCGAGTGGCGGGTCCCGTACCTGCCCGTGGACCCCAAGGACCTGGGCCGCTCCTACGAGGCCGTGATCCGGGTGAACTCGCAGTCCGGCAAGGGCGGTATGGCCTACCTGCTGCGCACCGAGCACGGGCTGGACCTGCCGCGCCGCCTCCAGATCGAGTTCTCCGGGATCGTGCAGCAGCGCACCGACTCCGAGGGCGGCGAGGTCTCCTCCGAGGCGCTCTGGGACGCGTTCACCGACGAGTACCTTCCGGCCACGGACCCGGGCCGCCGCTGGGGTCGCTTCGGCTTCCGCGGCGTGCAGCAGGAGTCCACGGGCGACGGCGAGGACCGCCTCACCGTGACCCTGCTCGTGGACGGCGAGGAGCACGAGATCACCGGGATCGGCAACGGTCCGCTCGACGCCTTCACCAAGGCCCTCGCGGAGCGTCACATCCCGGTGCGGATCCTCGACTACGCCGAGCACGCCCTCACCGAGGGCGACGACTCGCTCGCCGCGTCCTACATCGAGTGCGAGATCGGCGACCGGATCTTCTGGGGCGTCGGCATCGACGGCTCGATCACCCGCGCCTCCCTCGAGGCGATCGTCTCCGCGCTGAACCGGGAGCACCGCGCCCGCGTCTGAGCAGCGGCTGAGCGGACGGCCGTCCGGCCGGCACGGAGCAACACTCCGACGCCGGCCGGGCGGCCGTCCTGCTGATCAGCGCCGTTCGACGTCCTCCGTGAGCTCCGCGTCCGGGAGCACCACCGGCATCTCCCCGGTGAGCGTCGCGTGGGTGGGGGTCGGCAGCTCCCAGCCGGGCTGCTCGTCGGCCGGCTGCGGCTGGTCCGGGGCGGCGCCGCGCGCGGTCAGCGTGATGCCCACGCTCGCGCCGACCACGAGCAGCGCCGCGGCGACGCGCAGGGGCGTCGCGCCCTGGCCGATCAGCAGGACACCGGCGAGCAGGGCGATGACCGGCTCGAGGCTGAGCAGGATGCCGAACACGTGGCGGGGGAGACGGCGCAGCGCCGCGAGCTCGAGCGTGTAGGGCAGCACCGAGGCGAGCAGGGCGGTGCCGATGCCGAGCGTGAGCAGGTGCAGGTCCGTGAGGCCCGCGACCGCCCCGGGCGCCCCGAGGGGCAGCACCACGAGCGCGCCGACGGCCATCGCGACGGCGAGGCCGTCCTGGCCCGGGACGAGCCGGCCCACCCGGGCGCTCGCGAGCACGTACAGGCCCCAGAACACGGCGGCGATCAGGGCGAAGAGCACGCCGATCCCGTTCAGGGCGGTGTCCCCGGTGGCGGACTCGAGGCCGAACAGGCTCACGCCGCCCAGCGCGAGCACGACCCAGAGCAGGTCGGTGCGCCGCGTGGAGAGCACGGCGGAGACCGCGAGCGGTCCGAGGAACTCGATCGCGACGGCGGTGCCGAGCGGGATGCGCGAGATCGAGGCGTAGAAGGCGCCGTTCATCCCGCCGATCGCCCCGCCGAACAGGAGCACGGCGATCCACTGCTCACGGGTGAAGCGGTGCAGCTTCGGGCGCACGATCACGAGCAGCACCACGGCGGCGATGCCCAGGCGGAGGGCGGTCGTGCCCCACGAGCCGAGCTCCGGGAAGAGCCGGGTCGCGAGCGCGGCGCCGAACTGGAGGGAGGTGCACGAGCCGAGGATGAACAGCACCGGCGTCAGGGGCACGCCGGAGCCGCCGCGGGTCGTCCCGAGAGCGGTGGTGGGGGCGGGGGAGGAGGTCGTCACGGCTCCACTCTGCGGCCCCATCTCCCTTTCGGTCCAGCGCATGTTCCCGACGTGTACCGTGAAGCGATGCTTCAAGGATGAGAGGGCCCGCCGTGCTGAACCTGCACCGACTGTTCCTGCTGCACGAACTGCGCAGGCTGGAGACCATGTCCGCCGTCGCGGCGACGCATTCGCTCTCGCCCTCCGCGGTCTCCCAGCAGCTCTCCCACCTGGAGCGGGAGACCAGGGTCACCCTGTTCGAGCAGGCCGGGAGACGCGTCATCCTCACCGATGCGGGCATGCAGCTCGCCCGCCGCGCCGAGGAGATGCTCGGGCTCGTGGAGGCCGCCGAGGCCGAGCTCGCCCTCGCCCAGGGCGAGGCGAGCGGAGTGCTGCGCGTCGCCTCCTTCCAGACGCCGCTGATCGCCCTGGCACCCGCGACCGTGAGCATCCTCGAGGAGAGCCACCCGGACCTCCGCATCGAGCTCGCCCAGCGTGAGGTCGACGAGGCCTACGAGGGGCTGCTCGCCCACCGCTTCGAGGTGATCCTCGGTGAGGACTACCCGGGCGGCCGGCAGGTCGTGCGGCGCGGCACCGACCGTGAGGGGCTGCTGGACGACCCGCTGCTGCTCGTGCTCCCGAGCGCCGGCCCGTGGTCCGCACCGGGGACGCTCGCGGACCTCGCGGACGCCCCGTGGGCGCTGGACCCGGAGGACACCCGCACCGGCGACTGGGAGCGCACCTACCTGCGCTCCGCCGGCATCGAGCCGAGGATCCGCTTCGACACCCCGGACCCGCTGCTGCAGGTGCACCTCGTGCGCTCGGGCCACGCCGTGGCCTTCGTCCCCGGCATCATCGCCTCCGAGCACCTCGGCGGGACCCGCCCGGTGCGGCTCCCGGGCGACCCCCAGCGCTCGCTCTACACGGCCGCCCGGGCTGGGGCGGCGGGCCACCCGGCGCTGCTCGCCTTCCGGGCGGCGCTGCTCGAGGCCGGCGCCGGCCCGCGCGACCTCGTCGGTCTGGACCGGATCGGCGGCTGAGCGCTCCTCGCGGGGACGGGGATCTCCTCCCGAAGGAGGGGGCGGCGAGAGCCGCGGTCCGGGAGGATCAGGGCATGACGACGCCGCACGAGGACGACGCGACCGCCCGACCGGGCCTCGGCCCGCTCCTCCGCCACCAGGTCCCGCTGCTCCTCCTCGTGCTCGCACTCGTGGCCGGTCTCGGCTTCGCCTCCCGCGGCGTCGAGGCCCCGCGGGGGACGGACGCCCCCGAGGACGCCTTCAGCGCCGCCCGCGCCTCCGAGGCCGCGGCACCGGTGGTCGCCGCACCGCGGCCCGTCGGCTCCGCGGCGAACGACGCCGCGCGCGAGGAGCTCGACGAGCAGCTCACGGAGCTCGGCTTCGCGACCTCGACCCAGGAGGGCGTGGGGACCCGGGTGATCGACGGGGAAGGAGCGGCGGGCTTCACCCAGAACCTCGTCGGCGTGCGGCCCGGGACGGACCCCACCGGCACGATCGTCCTCGCCACCCACATCGACTCCGTGCCCCACGCCCCGGGCGCGGCGGATGCCGGGATCGGTCTCGCGACGATCCTCGAGACCGTGAGGGCGCTGGGCCCGGAGGCCCGGCGCAACGACCTCGTCGTGCTCCTCGTGGACGGCGAGGAACGCGGACTGCTCGGGGCGCAGGCCTACCTCGACGAGGGGGCCGAGGAGCTCACGGAGCCCGTGGTCGTGCTGAACCACGAGGCGCGGGGCATCTCCGTCCGGCCCCTCGTGACCCGGACGAGCGGGCCCATGCACGAGGTGCTCGGGTCCATGCCGCACCCCGAGTACGAGCCCTTCACCGACGCGCTCTTCGAGCTCATCCCCAACGACACCGACTTCACCGTCTACCGGGACGCCGGTTGGTGGGGGATGGACATGGCGATCATCGACGGCGCCTGGGCCTACCACAGCCCCCAGGACGATGCCTCGCACCTCGACCAGGGCTCCCTGCAGCACTACGGCGACATGACCCTCGCGCTCACCGACGAGCTCGTGGACCGGGACCTGGTCGCGCTCGGCGAGTCGTCCGGGACGACCCCCGTGCAGACCACCGCGCCGTGGGGCATCCTCCGCCTCCCGCCGGTGCTGCTCACCGTGCTCGGCCTGCTCGGGCCGCTCGCGATCCTGGCCGCGATCCTGGTCGAGCGCCGACGGGGACGGCTCACCCTGCGCGGTGTCGCGCTCGGGGCCGTCGCCGGGCTGATCGGCCTGGTCCTCGCCGTCGGGGCGGCGCTGCTCACCTGGCAGCTCGCGACGGCGGCGACGCCGGGCATGCTCTCGCAGACCACCCGCGAGCCGGTGCGTGCCGAGCCCTTCCTGATCGCCGATCTCGCGGCGGGCGCCGTCGGCGTCGCCCTCTGCTGGGTGCTCGCACGCCTGCTGATCGGGCGTGCCGCGCTGCTCGCGGGGACGGGGATGGCCGTCTCGGCGCTGCTCGCCGTGCTCGCCGTCCTGGCGCCCGCGCTGGGGAGCTCGATGCTCCCGCCCGCGATCCTCGCCGCCGCGGGCACCCTCGTGGCGACGCTGCTGCCGCCCCGGCCGGGCCTCGTGGTCCGGCTGCTCGCCCTGCTCCCGACGGGCTGGATGCTCGGCGCGCAGATCTCCTCGCTCATGGACTTCGGCATCGCCTCGAGCGCCGGCGCCCTGGCCGGCACCACCGCGATCGGCCTCGGCGCTGCCGCCCCGCTGCTCATCGGCCGGGGGCGGGAGGAGGGCCGTGCCGCGCGCCGCCCTCGACGACTGCTGATCCCGGTGCTCCCCGCCGTGCTCACGGCGGCCCTCGTGGCGGGCGGGACCGCGTGGACGCTCGCCTCGCCCGAGCCGGTGCAGGAGGGTGTGGTGGCCCGCATCGACGGCTCCACCGGCATGACCACCTGGGAGGTCTCCGGCGCGACCGCATGGGGACGCGAGCTGGACGGCACGACGAGCAGCTCCGACGTCCCGCCCCCGTCGGTCGAGGTCGAGGACCTGCAGAGCGCGGGGACCGGGGCCGACGGCGATCGGCGGGTGCGCCTGCTGATCACCTCACCGCGCGAGGCGGCGCGCCTCGAGCTGACCACGAGCGCGGGCGACCTCCGGGACGTGAGCGTCGACGGCGAGCCCCTCGGGGCCGACCCCTCGGGGACTCCGCTCCGCCGGGTGCAGATCGCCGGCGCCCCGCAGGACGAGCCCGTCACGGTCGAGGCGACCGTCGAGGACGCGGCCGCGCTCGAGCTCGTCGAGACGACCTCCGACCCGACGATCGCCGGGGGATGGGTGGAGCCGGGGGAGGAGGTCTCCCTCATGCAGCCGCGCGTGCAGATCGCCGTGGAGATCTGATGCCCTGCCCCGAGCGCGCCGCGCCTCAGCCCCGGTCCGGGAACTGCGCGAGCGCCGCGGTGAGGATGCGGGAGAGCTGCCGGCGGTCGGAGAAGGCACCGATGACGGCGCCGAGCCCGGGGATCGCCTTGCCGAACAGGCGCACCGAGCGCATGCCGAAGCGGGAGAGCGCGCGGCTCGCGATCGCAGCGGCGACGTCGGACTGCGGCGTGCGCTGCATGCGCTGGGTCGCGACGCGCGCGGCGGCGCCCGCCACCGGACCGAGGCCGAGGCCCTTGAGCAGGTCCTGGGAGTCCTCGCCCACGAGGGTCGCGAGCACGCGGGTGCGGATCTCCTCGTCGTCGAGCTCGTACCCGCGCACCACGGCGATCGCCCCGACCATGCGGGTCGCCTGCACGTAGAACTCGAGCACATTGGTGGGCAGCAGGACCGGGAGGGTGATGAAGCCGCCGAGCCCCGTGAGGAAGCCGCCCACGGTCACGCCGCGCCGGTGGCTGCGCACGATACGGCGGATCGCGACCTGGGGGCGTCGCCTGCCGCGGCCCCGGCGCGCGCGCTCGGCGACGGCCGCGGCGGAGGAGTAGGTGAGGCGGCCGTCGAGCCCGATGTCCCGGATCGTCTCGACGGTGCGGGCGAGGGCGCCGCGGTCGGCATGGATGTGCTGCTCGTCGCCGCGGCCGCGGTCGCGGCGGGCGGCCCTCATGGCAGCGCGGGTGGTGCTGCGGGCGTTCTCGTCCTGGCGCAGGATCTGCCTGATCCCCATGGCCCCTCCTCGGTCGGTGCTCGCGGGGCGGCGACGCCGCCCGCCCTCATCATGCCGTGCGTCGGCGCCGACGTCGCCCCGACGGCGGACCTTCCGGTCGACACGGCACCTCCGGTGATATCTTGACGTCAAGATAAATGCGGGTCGGGACCCCCGACCCGACGGAGAGGACACCGATGGCCATGCGCTGGGACCCCGACACCTACCTCGCCTACGCGGACGAGCGCGCCCGCCCCTTCCTCGAGCTCACCGTGCGGATCCGCGCCGAGGCGCCGCGCACCGTGGTCGACCTCGGCGCCGGGCCGGGCACGCTCACCGCCCTGCTCCACGAGCGCTGGCCCGAGGCGACGGTGACCGCCGTCGACTCGAGCGCCGAGATGGTCGGGCGTGCGCGCGCGATCGAGGGCATCGCCGTCCAGCACGCCGACCTGCGCCGCTGGCGGCCCGACGCGCCCGTGGACGTGATCGTCGCGAACGCCTCCCTGCAATGGGTGCCGGACCACCTCGCGCTGCTGCCCCGGCTCGTGGACCACCTCGCCCCCCGCGGATGGCTGGCCCTCCAGGTGCCGGGCAACTTCGAGGAGCCCAGCCACACACTGCGCCGCGAGCTCGCCGCCCAGGAGCCCTTCGCCGCGCACACGGCCGGGGTGGACCACCCCGCCTCCCACGACCCCGCGGACTACCTGCGGGCCCTGCAGGAGCTGGGCTGCGAGGTCGACGCCTGGGAGACCACCTACCTCCACGTGCTCCACGGCGAGGACCCGGTGCTCGAGTGGGTCAAGGGCACCGGCGCCCGGCCCACCCTGCTCGCCCTGCCCGAGGACCTGCGCGCCCGCTTCGAGGCCGAGCTCGGCGCGCGGCTGCGGGAGGCGTACCCGGAGACCGGCGCGGGCGTCGTCCTGCCCTTCCGGCGTGTGTTCGCCGTCGCGCGGAGGCCCTGAGCCCGGCCCGCCTGCCGCCGCGCGTCCCCGTGCGGCGGTAGATTCGAGGGACCATGCAGAAGCTCTACCGTGACCATGCGATCGTCCTGCGCACCCACCCGCTGGGCGAGGCCGATCGCATCATCACGCTGCTCACCCGCACGCACGGGAAGGTGCGCGCCGTCGCCAAGGGCGTGCGCCGCACCGCGAGCCGCTTCGGCGCCCGCCTCGAGCCCTTCACCCTCGTCGACGTCCAGCTCCACGCGGGCCGCGGCTTGCACACCGTCAACCAGGTGGTGACGATCGAGGCCTTCGCCGGGCCGATCAGCGCGGACTACGCACGCTTCACCGCCGCGAGCGCGATGCTCGAGACCACGGACCGGCTGACCGACGAGGTCGTCGACCCCTCCCAGCGCGGGTTCCTGCTGCTCGTGGGCGCCCTGCGCACCATGGCCGCGGGCCGTATCCCGGCGCCGCTCGTGCTCGACTCGTTCCTGCTGCGCACCCTCGCGCTGTCCGGCTGGGCGCCGGAGCTGAGCGTCTGCGCCTCCTGCGGCGCGCACGGGCCCCACCACGCCCTCGACATCCGTGCGGGCGGGATCGTGTGCACCGCCTGCCGGAAGCCCGGCGCGCGGGCCGTGCGCCAGGCCGCCGTCGAGCACATGATCTTCCTGCTCGCCGGGGACTGGGAGAACGCCGTCACCGCGGAGGAGCCCGTCGTCCACGAGGCGGGGCGGATCATCGCGGACACGATCACCTGGCACCTCGAGCGCTCCGTGCGCTCGCTCAGCTACGTCGAGCGCTGAGCACAGCCCGTCGTGGGAGGGCCCGCCCTCCTCCGGGCGGGCCCTCCCACGCTCAGCCGTCCCAGCGGTGCCGGGCGCCCGGGTGGGTCGCGGGCAGGTGCGGACCGGCGCCGCCGATCCGCTCGCGCAGGGTGACCGGGGCGTCGCCCGCCTCGGGCAGCAGCCCGCGCCGGCGCAGCTCCGGGGTCACGAAGCGCGCGAAGCGCTCGAGATCCGCGGGCCGCACGGCGGCGGAGATGTTGAAGCCGTCCACCCCCGCCTCCTCGATCCAGCGCTCGAGCTCGTCGGCGACGGTCTGCGGCGAGCCGACGATCACCGGGCCGCGGCCGCCGATCGCGACGAACTCCGCGAGGTCCCCCACGGTCCAGGTGCGGTCCGGGGAGAGGGTCGTGAAGGAGGCGAGAGCGGACTGGTTCGCCTCGGTGCGCACGTGCTCGATCGGGTCCTCGGGCCGGGCGCCCGCGAGGTCCACGCCGGTCCAGCCGCCGAACAGCGCGAGCGCGGACTCGGTGTCCACGTACTGCCGGTAGGCGTCCAGGCGCTCCTGGGCGGCCTCGTCGGTCTCGTCGACGACGACGGTGGCGAGGGAGAAGATCCGGGCGGCGTCACGGCCGCGGCCGGCGCTCTCGAGGCCGTCGCGGACCGCGTCGACCCAGCGCCGCACGTGGCCCGGTGTGGGGCCGGAGAAGAAGATCGCCTCCGCGTGCTCCTGGGCGAAGCGCAGACCGCGCGAGGAGGCGCCGGCCTGGAAGAGGAAGGGCGTGCGCTGGGGACCGGGGGCCGAGAGCGCGCGGCCGGGCACGTCGAAGTAGCGGCCGTGGTGCTCGACGTCCCGCACCTTCGCCGGGTCCACGACGACGTCGGCCTCGGGGTCCAGGCGCAGGGCGTCCGGTGCGAAGGAGCCCTCGAAGAGCTCGTACATGACCTCGAGGTACTCGTCCGCGCGGTCGTAGCGCTCGTCGTGGGGGATCTGTGCGCTGCGCCCCAGGTTGCGGGCGGCGGAGTCCTGGTAGCTCGTGACGATGTTCCAGGCGACGCGGCCGTCGGTGAAGTGGTCCAGGGTGCTGAGGGTGCGGGCCAGCAGGTACGGCTCCTCGTAGGAGACGGAGGCGGTGACGCCGAAGCCGAGGTGCTCGGTCACGGCGGCCATCGCGGGCACCGCCACGAGCGGGTCCAGCAGCGGGAACTGGACGCCGCCGCGGGAGGTCGCGTCGGCCCCGCCGCCGTAGACGTCGTAGACGCCCACGATGTCGGCGAGGAACAGCGAGGCGAAGCCGCCCTCCTCGAGGGTGCGGGCGAGCTCCGTCCAGTGGCCGAGCCGCTGGAAGTCGCCGCTGCGGGACTCGGGGTGGCGCCACAGGCCGGGGGACTGGTGCACCGGCGTGAGCATGTCGAAGGCGTTCAGGAGGATCGGGCGCGAGGTCATGGGTCTCCTTCTCGGAGGGAGGGGCGGCCGGGCGCGGGGCCCGGCCGGCGGATGAGGGGAGGTCAGCGGCGGGCGGCGCGGAGCGCGCTGCCGTGCGGGTCCTTCGCGAGCAGCGAGGCGGTGAGCGAGAGCACCGAGATCGCGGTGACGTAGGCGCAGATCAGCCAGGGGGTGTCCCCGCCGGCGGCGAAGAGCAGCGCGGCGACCATCGGCATGATGCCGCCGCCGACCACCGATCCCAGCTGGTAGCCCATGTTCACGCCCGAGTAGCGCACCTCGACCGGGAACTGCTCGGCGAACCAGGCCGCCTGCGGGCCGTAGACCGCGTCGTGGGCCACGTTCATGCCGGCGATGATCACGAGCGGCAGCAGCGAGAGCGGGCCGGAGTCCAGGAAGAGGAACAGCACCCAGACGAAGCCGCCGATCGCGACGTATCCGAAGACGGCGACGGGGCGCCTTCCCACCTTGTCCGAGAGCAGACCCCACAGCGGGGTGGTCACGATGCCGACCGCCGAGGCGATCATCACCGCGGTCACGCCGGCCTCGTCGTCGCCGCGGGCGGTGGAGAGGTAGCTCAGCAGGTACACCGTGATGAGGAAGTAGATGCTGTTCTGCGCGACGCGCTGGGCGATCGTGATGAGCAGCGGGCGCAGGTGGTGCGTGAGGACCTCGAGCACGGGGGCGCGGGAGGTGCGGCCCTCCTCCTGGACGGCCGTGAACTCCGGGGCGTCCTTCACGCCGAGGCGGATCCACAGGGCGAGGCCCACGAGGATCGCGGACGCGAGGAAAGGCAGTCGCCATCCGTAGGCGGCGAACTGCTCCTCGGTGGTGAGTGCACGCACGATCACGAAGGCACCGGTCGCGAGGAGCATGCCCGCGGAGGAGCCCACCTGCGTGAAGGAGCCGAACAGGCCGCGCCGGGCGGGCGGGGCGTGCTCGACGGAGAGCAGCGCGGAGCCGCCCCACTCGGCGCCCGCGGCGAGCCCCTGCACCATGCGCAGGGCGACGAGGGCGACGGCGGCCCACGGGCCGATCGCCTGGAAGGTCGGCAGCAGGCCGATGAGCAGGGAGCCGGTGCCCATGAGCAGCAGGGAGCCCACGAGCAGCGACTTCCGCCCGATCCGGTCGCCGAGGTGACCGGCGACGATCCCGCCGAGCGGCCGCATGAGGAAGCCGATCGCGAGGGAGGCGAAGGAGGCGACCGTGCTCGCGAGCGGGCTGCTGCTCGGGAAGAACTGGGTCGTGAAGATCAGGGCGCTCGCGGTGCCGTAGAGGTAGAAGTCGTACCACTCGATCGTGGTGCCCGCGAAGGCCGAGGCGAGCACCCGGCGCTGCTCGCGCGGGCTCGCGAGCTCCGGCGCGGGCGGCGCCTGCTCGAGGGCGGCGGTCATGCGCGGGCCCCCTGCTCCTGGCCCGGCGAGGTGGTGGCGGCCGCGGCGGAGCCGGACGTCGCGTCGCCGATCGCGTTGAGCCCCTCGGGGACCGTGCCGTTGACGAGGTGGTCGCCGATCGCCCGGGCGCGGAAGGCGATCGGGTTGTGGGTCGCGACGGTCTGGGCGTTGCGCCAGTGCCGGTCGTAGGCCTTCGTGCGGGAGGTCGCGGAGGCGCCGACGGTGAGGAAGAGGTCCTGGGCGGCGCCGAGGGCGAGCTCGGGGACGCTGATCTGCGCCTGCTCCACCTCGAGCTCCGCCCGGTCCACGCCCCGCAGCCCGCTCGCCCCGGTGGCGGGGTCGCCGGAGGCGGGGTCGGTCGCGGCGGCGATGCCTGCGTCCAGCGCCCGCGCGGTGCGCTCGACGATCGCCTCGGCGCTGTGCGCCTTCGCGGCGATCCGGCCGACGGCCTCGAGGATCAGCGGGTCCTCGCGGAAGGGCACCCCGCTGCCGGTGTTGAAGGTGCGGGCGCGGGAGGCGACGAGGGCGGCGGCGTCGTCGCGGGCCGCGCGGGCGATCCCGGCGAGCACCGCGAGCAGCACGTGCTGGAAGAAGGCGGCCTCGTGGGTGGCCTCGATCCCGCGGGGCTCGCGCTCGAGCACGGCCAGGGCCTCCACCTCGACGTCCTCGAGGACGGTCGTGCCGGTGCCGGTGAGCTTCTGGCCGAAGCCGTCCCAGTCGTCCTCGATCCGCACGCCCGGGGCGTCGGTCGCGACGACGGCGAAGCGCCGGCCGTCCTGCCCCTCGAGGGCCGCGGAGACGCGTGTGTAGTCGGCGAAGATCGTCCCGGTCGAGTAGTACTTCGTGCCGTTCAGACGGATCGTTCCGTCGGCCCCCGCGGTGAGCGTCGTGCTCAGGGTGCCGAGGCGGTTGCCGCCGCGCTCGGTGGACGCGTTGCCGACGGTCGCTCCGGCGAGGACCCTCGGGTACCAGTGCTCCTGCACGGCGGTGGGCTGGAACCGCAGCGACTCGAGGAAGCCCGCGTGGCTGCGGTACTGGTGGGCGACGTTGGAGTCCGCGGCGGCGAGGTCCACGAGCAGCGCGGTGAAGGTCGCGATGCTCACGCCGGGGCCGCCGTGCTCCGCGGGGACGCGCAGGGTGCCGAAGCCCGCCTCGTCGAGGGCGCGGATCTCCTCGTGGGGGAGGACCCGGCCGATCTCCCGCTCCACGGCTCCGGCCCGGATGCGGTCCAGGAGCGGGGCGAAGTGCGCGCGCAGCGCGGCGAGGTCGTCGATCAGCGCGGGAGGGGCGGTCAGGGTGCGGGGCATGGGGGACCTTTCGAGCGGTGACACCGGTGCCGCGGGGAGCGGCAGGGCCGTCGGGCGCAGCGGGGAGCTGATCACGCGGCACGGCCCCGCGGCACGCTACGGGCGGGGGAGTCCCGCCCCCAAGCGCCGTGTCATCCGCCGTCATGTTCACGGATACGATCAGCGGGTCCGTCCCCGTCCTGCCCCGGAGGCCCTCCCATGCCCGCCGACGCCCCGTACGCCGAGCCCTTCGAGCACCCGAGCGGCGCCCGCGCCCCGCAGCTGCCGCGCGAGCTCGTGCCGGGGCACGTCGCGGTGGTCATGGACGGCAACGGACGTTGGGCGAACCGTCGGGGGCTGCCGCGCACGGCCGGCCACGAGGCGGGGGAGGCGGCGCTGCTGGACGTGGTCGCGGGCGCCCTGCAGATCGGCGTCACGCACCTCTCCGCGTACGCGTTCTCCACGGAGAACTGGAAGCGCTCCCCGGACGAGGTGCGCTTCCTCATGGGCTTCTCCCGCTCGGTGCTGCGCCGCCAGCGCGACACCCTGAACCGTTGGGGTGTGCGGATCGTGTGGATCGGGCGGGAGCAGCGCCTGTGGGGCTCGGTGATCTCCGAGCTCAAGGCGGCCGAGGAGCTCACCCGGGGCAACACCCGGATGACGCTCTACATGTGCGTGAACCACGGCGGCCGCGCCGAGATCGTCGATGCGGTGCGCGAGATCGCGGAGCAGGCTCGCGCGGGGCGGCTCCGCGGCCGCGGCATCACCGAGAAGAGCTTCGCCCGGCATCTCACCGATCCGACGATGCCCGACGTCGACCTGTTCCTCCGCACGAGCGGGGAGCAGCGCACCTCGAACTTCCTCCTGTGGCAGGCCGCCTATGCGGAGCTGGTCTTCGTGCCGGAGCTGTGGCCGGACGTGGACCGGGTGGTGCTGTGGCGCGCGATCACGGAGTATGCGCGGAGGGATCGTCGCTACGGCGGGGCCGTGGATCTGCCGGGATCGGATCCTGAGCGCGGCGACGCGCCCGGGACCGACGGCTGAGCACGACCACGACGACCAGCACGACGATCAGCGCGAGCACCGCGACGGCCGCCCAGGGCGAGCGGAGGAACAGCTCGAGCCAGGCGGCGAGGGCCACGAGCCCGATCGTCGCGTAGACGACCGCCCAGGCGAGGCCTCCGATCGCGAGCGCCGGCAGGTACCGGCGCAGCGGCATCCCGGTGAGGCCCGCGGCGGCGTTGGCGGCGGTCTGGAAGCCCACCGTGAGGAAGCTCAGCGCGACGACCGGGGCGCCCCACGCGTTGACGATCCCGGTGGCGCGCCGCACGCGCGGGGAGGCGAGCAGCTCCGCGACCCGGCCGCGATCGGCGACGGAGCGGGCGCCGCGGGCGATCGCGTAGGTGGCCCCGGCGCGGCAGAGGATGACGAGGTAGAGCACGCCGATCGCCGGCAGCAGAGGCAGCGACCGCACCCACTCCATCATCGGGCGGAGGCCTGCTCCCGGGCGGCCTCGCACCCGGTGCACAGGCCGAACACCTCGAGGGTGTGGTCGAGGTCCGTGTAGCCCTGCTCGCGCGCGATCCGGGACATGGCGGCCTCGAGCTCGGGGGCGAGGAACTCGACGGTGCGCCCGCACTCACGGCACACGAGGTGATGGTGGTGCCCTGTCGCCTCGCACTGGCGGTAGCGGGTCTCCCCGTCGTCGCCGACGAGCACGTCGAGGCGGTCGGACTGGGCGAGCGCCTGGAGGTTGCGGTAGACGGTCGCGAGGCCGACGGTCTCGCCGTCGGCCCGCATCTGCTCGTGGATCTGCTGGGCGCTGCGGAAGTCGTCCTGCCGGGAGAGCGCCTCGAGGATCGCGGAGCGCTGGCGGGTGTTCCGTTGCATGCCCCGATTCTCCCCCATGGGCGTCGGGACCTCCATCCCGGGTGACCGGTGCCGCGTCATGCCCGCGCCTGCGGGGTCTCGACCGCGGTGCGCCGCGAGGGCGTGGGCAGCACCGCCTTCACGACGAGGCCGAGGACGTAGACGCCGATCGTCAGCAGCACGATGACGCCGCCGGGCGGGAGGTCGACGCTCGCGGTGATCACGAGTCCGGCGACCGCGCACACGACCGCGATGACCATCGCCGTGCGCATGGTCCGCGCGAAGCCCACCACGAGGGTCTGCGCGGCGGCGACGGGGACGATCATGAGCGCGGAGACCATGAGCGCGCCCACGATCCGCATCGAGAGGGTGACGGTGAGCGCGGCCATCATCGCGATGAGCACGTTGACGGCGCGCACGGGCAGGCCCGAGGCGCGCGCGAACTCCTCGTCGCTCGTGACGGCGGCGAGCAGCCCGTTCAGGCCGAGCCCGATCCCGAGCACCACGACCGCGAGCACCACGGCGATGACGACGTCGGGCCCGGTGACGGTGGAGAGGGAGCCGAAGAGGTAGCCCATGAGCGACTGGGAGGTGCCGCCCGCGAGCTTGATGATGACGACGCCGCCGGCGATGCCGCCGTAGAAGAGGATCGCGAGGGCGACGTCGCGGCTCGTGTGCCCGATCTCGCGGACGTACTCGATCGCGATCGCGCCGATCATCGAGGCGACGAGCGCGCCGGGGATCGCGAGGAGGTCCGCAGGGCTCGCGGCGAGCCAGGCGCCCACGAGCCAGCCGACGGCCACGCCCGTGAGGGCCACGTGGCCCAGACCGTCGCCGAGCAGGGAGAGCTTCTTCTGGACGAGGAAGGTGCCCACGACGGGCGCGGTGAGCCCGATGAGCACGGCGATGATCAGCGGGTAGCGCAGGACGTCGGAGGTGAGGAGGTCGAGGGGCGAGATCATGCGGGGTGGATCTCCTGTCCGAGGCATTCGTCGATGTGCCCCGCGGGGCCGCTGTGGTCGTCGTGGTCGTCGCCGTGGGACTGCGCGGGCAGGGCCGACACGGGACCGTCGTGCACGACGCGGCCGTGGTCGAGGACGACGGCGCGGCTGAGGTGCTCGGCGAGCGCGCCGGTCTCGTGGAGGACGACGAGGATCGTGGTGCCGCTCGCGGAGAGGTCGCGGAAGAGGCCGGCGATGAGCTCCTGGGTGGGCAGGTCGATGCCGGCGAAGGGCTCGTCGAGCACGAGCAGCTCCGGGCGGCGCACGAGGGCGCGCGCGATCATCACGCGGCGTCGCTGTCCGCCGGACATGCGGGTGACGGGACGGCCGGCGAGGTCACCGAGGCCCACCGCGTCGAGCGCCTCCTGGACGCGGCGGTCGCTGCGGCGCACGGTCCAGGTGCGCGGTCCCAGGAGCCCGGCGGCGACGGCCTCGCGGGCCGTGGCCGGGATCGAGCCGCCGCTCGCGCTGTCCTGGGGCACGTAGCCGAGGCGGTCGTGGCCCGCGCGACGGCGGGCGGGGCTGCCGAGCAGGGTCACCTCGCCGCTCGCGAGGGGGATCAGGCCCAGCAGGGCGCGCAGCAGGGTGGACTTGCCGGACCCGTTCGCGCCGAGCAGGGCCACCATCTCGCCGGGCGCGATCCGGAGGTCCACGCCGTCGAGCACGGGGGAGCCGCCGAGGCTCACGTGGAGGTCGCGCGCCTCGAGCACGGGGTCGGTGGAGGGACGGCTCATGACCAGCTCGCCATCAGGGCCTTCGCGTTGCTGCGCATGACCGCAGGGTAGTCCTGGTCCTCGTCGAGCTGGGTCTCGAGATTGTCGAGCTCCGCGGCGGTGACGCCGACGTTCTCCGCGAGCGTCTGGGCCACCTTGGGGGAGGCCGTGGTCTCGAAGAAGATCGTCGTGACCTCCTCGTCCTTCACGACCTGCTCGAGCTGGAGGAGGCGCTGGGGGGAGGGCTCGGTCTCGGGGTCGACGCCGCTGATCCCGACCTGGTGGAGGTCGTAGCGGTCCGCGAGATACGCGAAGGCGGTGTGGCTCGTGATGAACGTGCGGTTCCCGCTCACCGAGGAGAAGTCCTCCGCGAGCTCGGCGTCGAGGGCCTCGAGGTCCGTGCGGAGGGACGTCGCGTTCGCGGTGAGCTCGTCGGCGACGTCCGGCAGCTGCTCGCCGAGGCGCTTCGCGATCGCGTCGCCGATGTCCGCCATGCGCTGCGGGTCGTGCCACAGGTGCGGGTCGTCGCCGGCGAGGTCGTGCTCCTCGCCGCCGTCGTCGGACCCGCCCTCCTCGTGCTCGTGCTCGTCCTCGCCGGAGCTCGCGAGCAGGGTGACGACGCTCGAGACGTCGAGCACGTTGTCGGTGCCCTCGCTCGCGATCGCGTCGTCGAGCGCGGTGGAGAGACCGGGGATCCGGAGCACCAGCGCGGCCTTCTGGATCTCGAGGGTCTGCTTGACGGAGAGCTCGAGGCCGTGGGCGTCGGCGCCCGGCGTCGCGAGCTGGATCATGTCGACGTGATCGCCCGCCACGCGGGTCGCGAGGTACTCCATCGGGTAGCAGGCGGCGACCACGGCAGGCTTCCCGTCGGATCCCGATCCGCCCTCCCCGCAGGCGGCGAGCACCGCGGCGCCGGAGGCGGCGCCGAGGAGGGCGAGGAGGTGGCGACGGCTGGGTGCGAACGACATGACAATCATTCTCACGAGCGGGGCGGCCGACGGCAAGCGGCGGCGCGGTGAGATGCGGCATTCGTGGGCACCGTCACAGGCGCGGGGCTGGCTATGCTGGGGCACCGTCCGTCCCACCCGTCACCAGGAGCACCCCCGTGGCCAAGGCCCCCGCCAGCACGCTGGATAACGTCATCGCACTCGCCAAGAAGCGCGGCTTCGTGTTCCCGGCCGGTGAGATCTACGGCGGTACCCGTTCCGCATGGGACTACGGACCGCTGGGCGTGGAGCTCAAGGAGAACATCAAGAAGCAGTGGTGGCGCACCTTCGTGCAGTCCCGCGGCGACATGGTGGGCCTGGACTCCTCGATCATCCTGCCCTCGAAGGTGTGGGAGGCCTCCGGCCACGTCGCGACCTTCACCGACCCGCTCGTCGAGTGCCGCAGCTGCCACAACCGCTTCCGCGAGGACCACCTCCTCGAGGACTTCGAGGCGAAGAAGGGCCGCGAGCCCGAGGGCGGCCTCGCCGAGGTCCCCTGCCCCCACTGCGGCGTGCGCGGGGAGTTCACCGAGCCCCAGCAGTTCTCCGGGCTCATGAAGACCTACCTCGGCGCCGTCGAGAACGAGGCCGGCCTCGCGTACCTGCGCCCCGAGACCGCGCAGGGCATCTTCGTGAACTTCCTCAACGTGGTCACCGCCTCGCGCATGAAGCCCCCCTTCGGCATCGGCCAGGTCGGCAAGTCCTTCCGCAACGAGATCACGCCCGGCAACTTCATCTTCCGCACGCGCGAGTTCGAGCAGATGGAGATCGAGTTCTTCACGCCTCCGGCGGAGGCCGACCAGCACTTCAAGGAGTGGGTCGAAGCCTGCTGGGACTGGTACATCGACCTCGGGATCAAGGAGGAGAACCTCCGCCGCTTCGACGTCCCCGAGGACGAGCGCGCGCACTACAGCGCCGGCACGATCGATCTCGAGTACCGCTTCGGCTTCTCCGGCAGCGAGTGGGGCGAGCTCATGGGCATCGCGAACCGCACCGACTTCGACCTCACGAGCCACACCGAGGGCTCGGGCACGAAGATGCAGTACTTCGACCAGGCCGCGAACGAGCGCTACACGCCGTACGTCATCGAGCCGAGCTTCGGGCTCACCCGCGCGATGATGGCCTTCCTCGTGGACGCCTACGCCGAGGACGAGGCGCCCAACACCAAGGGCGGCGTCGACGTGCGCACCGTGCTCAAGCTCGACCCGCGCCTCGCGCCCGTCAAGGCCGCGGTGCTGCCGCTGTCCAAGAGCGAGGACCTCGTGCCCCGCGCCGAGGAGCTCGCCGCGAAGCTCCGCAAGCACTGGAACGTCGACATGGACGTCTCCCAGGCGATCGGTCGCCGCTACCGCCGCCAGGACGAGATCGGCACCCCGTTCTGCATCACCGTCGACTTCGACACCGCGACGGACCAGGCGGTGACGGTCCGAGAGCGCGACACTATGGCGCAGGAGCGCGTCGCCCTCGACCAGGTCGAGTCCTACCTCGCGGCGCGTCTGCTGGGCGCCTGAGCCGTCCGCCTGCTCAGCGCCTGAGCTGCGAGACCCGAGGCCCCGTCCCGCTGCTGCGGGGCGGGGCCTCGTCCGTGCACGGCCTGTCCCGGCCGTGGCGGCGGGTCGCGTCAGGCCCCGCGCAGCAGCGGGACGACCTGCTCGGCCCAGGTCGTGAGGATCCGTCGCACCACGGGGTAGGGGTGCCCGAAGGGGAGTGCGAGCACGAGCTCGTCCGCCGCGGCGAGGGCGCGGTCCTCCGCGAGGAAGGCGGCCACGGCCTCCGGGGCGTCCGCGACGACGCGGCCGAAGGCCACCGCCATCCCGCCGATCCCCGCCCCGCCCTCGCGCATGGCCTGCTGGCGGGAGCGGTCGCGCTCGATGAGGTCCGCGAAGGCGGCGAGATCCGCGGGATCGGCGACCGGCAGCATCTGCCGGCTCGCCGAGACATGCCCCTCGCCGTGCCCGGCCTCGCGGCTCGCGGCACGGTAGGCCTCGATCACCTCGAGCTGGAGCTCCTCGAAGGAGCGTCCCGCCTCGCCGGGCTGCAGGGTCGAGACCTGGAGCCCGATGCCGAGCCGTCCCGCGCGCTCGGCGCTCGCCACGGAGCCGGCGCCGTAGGCGATCCGCGAGCGCAGCGAGGCGACCTGCGGGCGGATCCGCAGCGGGGTGCCCTCCGCCTCGGTCTCGAAGAACTCGTCCGCCGTGGAGACCTGCTCGCCGCCCACGAAGTCGAGGAGGTCGTGGAGCACCGCGTCCACGCGGGGGCGCACGCCTTCGGGCACGGCGCCGAAGGCGCGCTCGTTGACGTGGTCCTGCTTGGCGTAGCCGGAGCCGACGCCGATCCGCAGACGGCCGCCCACCAGGAGGTCCGTCGTGGCCAGGTCCTCGGCGAGGCGGCCCGCGCTCTCGAAGCGCAGCGGGATGAGCGCCGTGCCGAGGGTGAGGGTCGAGGTGCGCTGGCCGGCGGCGGCGAGGAAGGGCAGCGGGGAGGAGAGGTAGTCCTGCAGATGGCGGTGGCGCACGTAACCGTTGTCCAGGCCCATGCCCTCCGCCCGTGCGAAGAGGTCCAGCCCGTCGTCGAGCCCTCGGGAGCGGCCGGCGGCGTCGTCGACGCCGGTGTGGTCGACGAAGGCGAGGAAGCCCATGCCGAGGTGGGAGAGGGGGCCGGCGGTCGTGGCGGGGGAGGCGACGGGGGAGGTCATGGCTGCTCCTCGTGGTCGGGCGGTGCCGGCCGGGATGATTGAAGGGTCAAGCACACTGTAGGTCCCCGCCGCCCTCGGTGCACGGGGTCGTCATCCGGCGTCATCCGTCCCTCCTCCCGAGGACACCCGGATGCACATCACCCCCGCCCCACCTCCCGCGGGACGGGCCAGGATGGGACAATCGCGGGACGATGACCCTTCTCCACGACGCCCGCACCTCGCCGGACACCCCTGTGCCCGGCGCTCCCGCGACCGCTCCCGACGCCGCGGCACGGGAATCCGCTCCTGCGGAGGGCCCGCGCGAGCGCCGGTCGCTGACCATCGGCCGGCTCACCGTGGACACCCCCGTCATGCTCGCCCCCATGGCCGGCGTGACGAACATGGCCTTCCGTGTGCTCTGCCGCGAGTTCGGCGCCCGGCACAGCGACGACGACGGCGGCCTGTTCCCCACGGAGATGGTCACCACCCGCGCCCTCATCGAGGACCACACCGAGTCGTGGCGCCTGCTGCGGATGGCCGATCGTGAGCGCCCCCGCTCCGTCCAGCTCTACGGCGTGGACCCGGCCGTCGTCGCGCGCAGCATCGAGTTGATCCTCGAGCGCGACGCCGCGGACCACATCGACCTCAACTTCGGCTGCCCCGTGCCCAAGGTGACCCGTCGCGGCGGCGGCGGCGTGCTGCCCTGGAAGGACGAGCTGTTCACGAGGATCCTCCGCGCCGCGGTCGACGCCGCCGGCGACGTGCCCGTCACGCTCAAGACCCGCAAGGGCGTGGACGACGCGCACCTCACCTACCACGACGCCGGGCTCATCGCCCAGGAGGTCGGCGCGGCCGCCATCACCCTGCACGGCCGCACCGTCAAGGAGCAGTACTCCGGCACCGCCGACTGGACCTCGATCGGGGACCTCAAGCAGACCGTCACCGACATCCCCGTGCTCGGCAACGGCGACGTGTGGTCCGCGGAGGACGCGCTGCGGATGATGGACGAGACCGGGGCCGACGGCGTGGTCGTCGGCCGCGGCTGCCAGGGCCGGCCGTGGCTCTTCGCCGATCTCGCGGCCGGGTTCTCCGGCAGCGACGAGCGCGTGCGCCCGGGCCTCGGCGACGTCGCACGGATCGTGCGCCGCCACGCCGAGCTCCTCGCCGAGTTCTACGAGGACGAGGGCCGCGGCGTTCGCGACCTCCGCAAGCACGTCGCCTGGTACTTCAAGGGCTATCCCGTCGGCGGGGACATGCGTCGCCGCCTCACCACCATGGAGTCCCTCGCGGACCTCGACGAGAAGCTCGCGGAGCTCGACCTGGACGCGCCCTACCCCGGCGAGGCCGTCGAGGGGCCGCGCGGCCGCAGCGGGCACGCCCGCAACGCCGTCGTGCCCCAGGGATGGATGGACAGCCGTTCGCTCAGCACCGATCACCGGGAGAGCCTCCACGAGGCCGAGCTCGACGTCTCGGGGGGCTGAGCGATGAGCACCGCCGCAGCGTCCTCCGCGACCACCGTCCGCGTCCCCGCCGGTTACAGCGCGGGTGACCTCGAGCGCTGGGCGCCCGAGGAGCCCAAGTCCGAGGCCCGCACGCCCTTCCAGCGCGACCGGGCGCGTGTGCTGCACTCCTCCGCGCTGCGCCGGCTCGGCGCGAAGACCCAGGTCCTCGGCGCCGGGTCCGACGACTTCGTGCGCACGCGGCTGACCCACTCCCTCGAGGTGGCCCAGGTGGGTCGCGACATCGGAGCCGAGCTCGGCTGCGACCCCGACGTGGTCGACGCCGCCTGCCTCTCCCACGACCTCGGACACCCGCCGTTCGGCCACAACGGCGAGAAGGTCCTCGACGCGATCGCGGAGGACTTCGGCGGCTTCGAGGGCAATGCGCAGACCCTCCGCCTGCTCACGCGGCTCGAGCCCAAGGTCATCGGCGAGGAACGCCCCTACGGCCTGAACCTCACCCGCGCCGGGGTGGACGCCGCGATCAAGTACCCCTGGGCCCGCGCGGAGGGGCCGGACCCGGCCTCCCCGAAGTTCGGCGCCTACGCCGACGACCTCGACGTCTACACCTGGGCCCGTGAGGGCGCGGTCCCGGGCCGCAAGTGCTTCGAGGCGCAGGTCATGGATCTCGCCGACGACATCGCCTACTCCGTCCACGACGTCGAGGACGCGGTGACGGGCGGGACCCTGGACCTCCGGCGCCTGCGCGACCCGATGGAGCGGGCCGCGGCGCTCTACGTCGTCCAGGACTGGTACGTGCCCGGCGAGTCGATCGCCGCGCTCGACGAGGCGCTCGGCCGGCTCGAGGCGGAGCCCTGGTGGGTCCTCGACTTCACCGGCGGCATGCGCTCCGCCGCCGCGCTCAAGGACATGGCCAGCCAGCTCATCGGCCGCTTCACCCGCGCCGTCGTGACGACCACCCGGGAGCGCCACGGCGACGCCCCCCTCGCCCGCTACCGCGGCCAGGCGGAGCTGCCCGAGGAGTCCCGCCTCGAGATCGCCGTGCTCAAGGGCCTCGCGGCCGCCTATGTCATGTCCTCCGCCTCGCAGCAGCCCGTCTACGAGCGGCAGGAGGAGATCATCCGCGACCTCTACGCGCAGCTGTGGAACACCGGCACCACGCACCTCAGCCCGCTGTTCGCCGAGCTGTGGGAGGCCGCTGAGGACGACGACGCCCGCCGCCGCGTGATCGTCGATCAGATCGCCTCCTACACCGACGTCACCGCGGGGCGCCTGCACGAGCGGCTCTTCGACCGCGGCGCCACGCACGTCACCGCGGCGGACACCCCGCTGCCCGGCCTCGGCGCGGAGCTCTGAGCGCGTGGCCCAGGGACTGATCCGACGCTCCGACGTGGAGCTCGTGCGCGAGCGGGCGCGGCTCGACGAGGTGGTGGGCGAGCACGTCACCCTGCGCGGCGCCGGGATCGGCTCGATGAAGGGCCTGTGCCCCTTCCACGACGAGAAGACCCCGAGCTTCCACATCCGCCCCCAGCTGGGCCACTGGCACTGCTTCGGCTGCGGAGAGGGCGGCGACGTGATCGCCTTCGTCCAGAAGATCGACCACCTCAGCTTCGTCGAGGCCGTCGAGATGCTCGCCGCGAAGTACGGCGTGCAGATCCAGTACGAGGAGAGCGGCAAGGGCGGCGGCGACCGTCCCGACTTCGGCACCCGCCGCCGGCTCCTGGACGCGCACGCGATCGCGGAGGAGTACTACCGCGATCAGCTCGGCACCGAGGCGGCGGAGGTGGGCCGGCGCTTCCTCACCGAGCGCGGCTTCGACCGCGAGGCGGCCGAGCGCTTCGGCGTCGGCTTCGCCCCCGAGGGCTGGGACTCGATCACGAACGTGCTGCGCGGCCGCGGGTTCACCGAGGCGGAGCTCACCGCGAGCGGCCTCGTCTCCGCCGGCCAGCGGGGGGTCTACGACCGCTTCCGCGGGCGGCTCGTGTGGCCGATCCGCGACATCACCGGCAACACGATCGGCTTCGGCGCCCGCCGCCTGCTCGAGCAGGACAAGGGCCCCAAGTACCTCAACACGCCCGAGACGGCGATCTACCACAAGTCCAGTGTGCTCTACGGGCTCGACCTCGCCCGCAAGGAGATCGCGACCCAGCACCGGGTCGTCGTCGTCGAGGGCTACACCGACGTCATGGCCGCGCACCTCGCGGGGGTCACGACCGCCGTCGCCTCGTGCGGCACCGCCTTCGGCGCGGACCACGTGAAGATCGTGCGGCGCGTCATGGGCGACTCGAACCCCTCGGCCGGGCTGCGGCTGAACACCGACGGCCGCGGCCTCGCCGGCGAGGTCGTCTTCACCTTCGACGGCGACGCGGCCGGGCAGAAGGCGGCGCTGAGGGCCTTCGAGGAGGACCAGCGCTTCGTCGCCCAGACCTATGTGGCCGTCGAGCCGAGCGGCATGGACCCCTGCGAGCTGCGCATCGCCCAGGGCGACCAGGCCGTCGTGGATCTCGTGGAGTCCCGCCGGCCGCTGTTCGAGTTCGCGATCCGCAGCGCGATCGCCCAGGTGGATCTCGACACCGTCGAGGGGCAGGTGACGGCGCTGCGCATGGCGGCACCGGTCGTGGCCGGGATCCGCGATCGCGCGATGCGCCCCGAGTACGCGCGGCGTCTCGCCGGCTGGCTCGGCATGGACGAGCGGACGGTGCTGCGCGCCGTGCACGACGCCGCCCGCTCCGAGGGTCGCAGCGGCGGCCGCCACGCGGACACCGTCGAGCCGCCCTCGGGGACCCGCCCTCCCCAGGAGGACGAGGCCCCCGCGCTGCCGGTGCCGCGCCTCGCGGACGTCGTCAGCCGCCGCGACCCGGTGGGGCAGGTCGAGGTGCAGTCCCTCGCCGTCATGCTCCAGGCCCCGCAGCTGCTCGCCGAGGCGAAGGTCGCCGCCCTCCCGGACGACGCCTTCCACGTGCTCTCGCTGCAGGGCGTGTGGGACGTCATGCTCGCCGCCGGCACCCTGCTCGACGCGGTCACCGGTGCCCTGCACCCTGCCCGCTACCTCGAGCAGGTCCTCGAGATCGCGGGGGAGACGGTGCGTCCGCTCATCGTGGAGATCGCGAACCTCGAGCTGCCCGCCCGCACCGAGCCGGCCCTCGAGAAGCTCGGGGACTCGCTCATGGACCGGCTGACGGAGCTGTCGATCACCCGCGAGTACTCGGTGCTCAAGCAGCGCCTGCAGCGGACGGATCCCTCGGACGGCGAGCGCTATCAGGAGATCCTCGGCCGTCTCGCGCAGGTGCAGGAGCGTCGTCGCTCGCTGCGGGGCGCGGGCGACTGACGCCGCCGTCGGCCCCCTCCGTGCCGGACCTCCCGGCGTGGCGGGACCGCAGCCGCCGCACGGCCTCGATCCCGCCGGCGACCGCGAGCGCGATCCCGATGCCGAGGGCCACGCCCAGCAGGGGCTGGTCGTGGAAGGCGAGCCCGCCGAGCATCCCGATGCCGACGCTGTACACCGCCCAGGCGAGTGCCGCCACCGCGGCCCAGAGCACGAAGCGGCGGCGCGGGTAGCCGATCATCCCGCTCGTCACCGTGGTCGCGGTGCGTCCACCGGGGATGAAGCGGGCGCCGATGATGATCGCCGGACCGCGCTCGCGCAGCCCCGTCTCCGCCCAGCGCAGCACCGCGTCGCCGATCCGCAGCCGCCGCAGCAGCCGTGCGAGCCCGCCGGCCCGGCGCCCCAGGTGGTGGGCGATCACGTCCCCCGCGAGCGCCCCCGCCCAGGCCGCGAGGACCAGCGGGACCACCGCCGGATACCCCTGCGCGGCGGCGAAGGCCCCGGCCGTGATCACGACGGTCTCCGCGGGGACCACCGGGACGACGGCGTCGAGCAGGGACAGCCCCAGCACGAGCACGAAGAACCAGGGGGAGCCGAGGAGCGACTCGGCGAGGTGGAGGACGGCGTCCATGCATGACTCCCAGGTGGAGGGCGGGACCGGGCGCGACATGGGCGGTCGCGGTGCCCGGCGGTGCATCCACGCTAGAGAGCGGGGACCTGTTCCCGACACACGGTGCCCCGTCGGCCGACCCTGGGGAAAACCCCCGGATGCCTCGGGGAACGCCCCCTGACCGGCGCCGGCCGGCGTTGCTAGCCTCGATCCCGGTGCCGGCCCCGGCGCCGTTCCCCGAACGCGCAGGAGGTCCCGGTGCGCCTGCCCGTGCTCACCCTGCAGTCCGCGCCCCGCGAGCCGAGCCGCCTCGTGCGCCGCTCCGTGCGGCAGGTGGTGGGCACGGTCCTGGGTCTCATGACCGGGACGCTGCTCGTGCTCACGGCCCTGCTCGCGCTGATCCGGATCCGCCGCCCCCTGCAGGCGGCACGCCGCTGGGAGCAGCGCCGTCTGCACCGTTTCCACCGCCTGCGGCTCGTCGACGACGGCGCGGAGCCGGAGTT
Source organism: Brachybacterium rhamnosum (assembly GCF_039526185.1). Taxonomy (NCBI): domain Bacteria; kingdom Bacillati; phylum Actinomycetota; class Actinomycetes; order Micrococcales; family Dermabacteraceae; genus Brachybacterium; species Brachybacterium rhamnosum. The sequence goes on along the minus strand of NZ_BAAAIS010000003.1, from coordinate 377,633 downwards.
CCTCGGCCCCGGCCGGGCGATCGTGCACGGCCTGCTCGCCGCGGTGCTCGGGTACGTGATGGGCGATCTGCTGCTGCTCGTCGCCGCCGTGGTGCTCGGCAGCCTCACCCAGCTCCTGCTCGGCGGGCCGGTGACCATGGAGTTCGACGCCTGGACGATCAGCCGGCCCGCCCTAGCGGTGCTCGTCATCTTCGGGACCTCGAGCCTGCTCGCCGCGGCGCTGTACGCGGAGCTCGCGGCACGCCTGCAGCGAGCGCTGCTGGGCCGCTGGACGACGGTCGCGCGGGAGGACGCCCTCGAATCGAGGATCAGCCGCCTCCTCACCACTCGACGCGGTGTGGTGCTCGCGATCGACGACGAGCGGCGCCGCATCGAGCGCGACCTCCACGACGGGGTCCAGCAGAACGTCGTCTCGCTCTCCGTGGCGCTCGCGCGGGCACGCCGCGCCACCGACCCGGAGCGAGCGGACGAGCTGCTCGAGCAGGCGCACCGCCAGTCCCAGGCGCTCATCGAGGAGGTGCGCCAGGTGGCCTGGCGCATCTACCCGACGGCGCTCGACGAGCACGGCCTCGCCTCCGCCCTCGCCGGCATCGCGGAGACCTGCCCGGTCCCGCTCACCGTCGAGAACCGCATCGAGGGCCCCCCGCCCCGGGCCGTCGAGTCCGCCGCGTACTTCGTGGCGCGGGAGGCCGTGACCAACGTGGTCAAGCACGCGGGAGCGGGCTCCGCGAGCCTCACGCTGACCAGCAGCGGCGAGGGCGATCGCCGGGTGCTGCGGCTCGTCGTGCGCGACGACGGCGCCGGCGGCGCGGACCCCGAGGGCGGCGGCCTCCAGGGCCTCGCCCGTCGGGTCGCCGCGCTCGACGGTACGTTGGAGGTCCGCAGTCCCCTCGGCGGACCGACCCTCATCATCGCGGAGATCCCCTATGCCTGAGCCCCAGACCGCGCCTCGCCCGCTGAGGGTGCTGCTCGCCGACGACTCCGTGCTGCTGCGCGAGGGGGTGCGCTCCCTGCTCGAGGACGAGGGCGTCCAGGTGGTCGCGGCGGTCGGCGACGGTGATCAGCTGCTGCAGGCCGTCGCCGCGGATCCTCCGGATCTCGCGATCGTCGACGTCCGGATGCCGCCGACCCACACCAACGAGGGCCTCGTCGCGGCGCTGCGGATCACCCGGGAGCATCCGGGCGTGGGCGTGCTGATGCTCTCCCAGTACGTGGCCCGCGAGTACGCGAGCGAGCTGCTGGGCACCGAGTCCCCGGGAATCGGCTACCTGCTCAAGGACCGCATCACCGAGATCGACGGCTTCCTCGCCGCGGTGCGGCGGGTCGCCGCGGGCGGCACCGTCATCGACCCGGCCGTCGTGCGCTCCCTGCTGCGGGCTCCCGAGCAGCAGCGGCTCGTGGCCCGCCTGACCCCGCGCGAGGTCGAGGTGCTCGAGGCGATGGCGGAGGGCCTGTCCAACCGCGGGATCGGGGAGCGGCTGTTCATCTCGCAGAGCACCGTGGAGAAGGCGATCACCGCGATCTTCGACAAGCTCGAGCTCACGGGGGAGGACGGCACGAGCCGCCGGGTGCTCGCGGTGCTGCGCTATCTCGAGGACGCCGACGGCGCCTGAGCGGTAGCGTTCCCACCTGACCGGTGGAGCAGAAGACCCGCAGCCCAGCCCCGTCCGACACCGACGTCCGGAGACCTCCCTGTGCAGACCCGCCTGACCGACTCCCTCGAGAAGGTGCTGGGGCCGACGCCGCCCCGCCCGCTCGCGACCCGCGGGGACATGCACGTCTCCGGATTCCTCGGCGAGCGGCTGTCCCTCCAGCTCGCGGTGCTCCTCGAGCACGGGGACGGCGACAGCGTCCGGGCGGGGGCGGAGGGGCCGCTCGCGGGCGTGACGGAGCTGAGCGTGGTGCGCCGGGTCCCGGTCTCCCTCGCCGCCCCGGAGGACGCTGACCCCCACTACCTCGTCACCGATCCCGGCGAGTACCCCGACCTGCTCGAGCCGGCCCCCACGGGCCCCGTGCGCCTCACCCCGGGGACCTGGGAGGCGCTGTGGATCGACGTGCGGGTGACGGACCCGGAGCTTGCAGGAGACCACGACCTCGAGATCGCGGTGGAGTCCGAGGGCGGCAGCGCCCGGCACCGGGTGCGGGTGCGCATCCACCCCCGGGAGCTCCCGCCCCTCTCCCTCCTCAACACCCACTGGTTCCACGCGGACAGCCTCGCCGTGCACTACGAGGTGCCGGTCCTCGGGGAACGGCACTGGGAGCTCATCGAGGCGTTCCTCGGCGCCGCCCGCGGGATGGACGTGAACTCGGTGCTCACCCCCGTGTGGACCCCGCCTCTGGACACGGCCGTCGGGCACGAGCGGCCCACGGTCCAGCTCGTCGGGATCGAGGAGACGGGACCGGGGGAGTACCGCGTCGACCTCTCGGCGCTGGACCGCTGGCTCGCCCTGTGCGAGGCCGCCGGGTTCCGCGCGATCGAGCTCGCTCACCTGTTCACCCAGTGGGGCGCGCAGGCCACCCCGAAGATCGTGGTGGACACCCCGGCGGGTCCCGAGAAGCGGTTCGGCTGGCACGTGCCGGCGACGGACCCCTCCTACCGTCGTCTTCTCGAGCAGATGATCCCGGTGCTGCGCGCGCACCTCGACGCGCAGTGGCCCGGGGAGGTGCTCTGGCACCTGAGCGACGAGCCCGGGGAGGCGGATCTCGAGGGGTACCGCGCCGCGCGGGCCCAGGTCGCGGACCTGCTCGAGGGGGCGCAGGTGGTCGACGCGCTCAGCTCCTACGCCTATGCCGCCGCGGGGCTCGTGGCGACGCCCGTCGTCGCGACGGACCACGTGCGTCCCTTCCTCGAGGCGGGTCTGCAGCCGTGGGTGTACTACTGCGTCTCCCAGGGGCGCGACGTCGCGAACCGCTTCATCGCCCTGCCCTCGGTGCGCTCCCGGGTGCTGGGCCGGCAGCTGTTCGTGCACGGCGCGCCGGGGTTCCTGCACTGGGGCTTCAACTTCTGGTGGACGCAGCACGCGCTCGCCCCGGTGGACCCCTTCACGGACACCTGCGCGGGCGGCGCCTTCCCGGGCGGTGACGCCTCGGTCGTCTACCCGGGACCCGACGGGACCCCGTGGCCCTCGATCCGGCACCGCGTGCTCGCCCAGGCCATGGCCGATCACCGCGCGCTCACCCTGCTCGCGGCTCTCGCGGGCCACGACGATGCCGCGGCGCTGGTCGATGAGGGCGGCACCCTCGCCTACGACCGCTTCTCCTACGACGCCGCGGAGCACCTCGCCGCGCGGGCAGCGGTCGGCGAGGCGATCCTCGCGTTCGACGGTCTCGTCCCCGGGGTCGGGGGCGGTGGACAGGATGACTGACCGGCGACCCGACGCGCCCGTCGACCGGCCGCGGGCGGCTGGGATCGTGCTCGCGGCGGGGGCGGGCCGGCGCTACGGTCGCCCGAAGTCGCTCGTGATCGGCGAGGACGGCACCCCGTGGGTGGCCCGCGCCGCCACGGTGCTCCGGGACGCCGACTGCGAGGTGGTCGTCGTGGTCCTGGGGGCCTCCGCCCAGGAGGCCGCGCCGCTCGTGCCCAGCTGGGCGCGGATCGTGCCGGCCGAGGACTGGCAGGAGGGTATCGCCGCCTCGATCCGGGCGGGACTGCGGGCTGCCGATGACGAGGGTGCGGATCTCGTCGTGCTCGTGCCGGTGGACACCCCGGGCCTCCCGGTCGGGGCCGTGGAGCGGATCGTGGACCGGGCGACCAGGCACGGAGCGCGCGACGCGCTCGTGCAGGCGATGCACGGCGGCGCACCGGCGCACCCCGTGGCGATCGGCGCCGAGCACTGGTCGGCCCTGTCGGGAACGCTGCAGGGTGACCGGGGTGCGCGCAGCTTTCTCGTGCACCATGGCGTCCTCGAGGTCGAGTGCGGCGACCTCTGGGACGGGGCGGACGTCGACCGGCCCGGCGCCGGCTGAACGGGGACGCTCTGGCCAGGTCGTCCGACTCCGCGTCGGCCGCGTCGCCGACGCGACCATCGTCGAGCACCCCGATGTGGAGCTGATCGTCCGCCACCCGCGCGTCCCACCGACGACGCCGGCAGTGGGGCGGGACAGGGCGATACCAGGACCGGGACGGGAATGAGGCGGCGGTCGTGGCCGCCCGCGGCATGCTCGTCCAGGCGTGCTCCTCGGCCGCGCAGGATGCGGTGTCCTCGTGCAGAGCTTCCACCCCGCGGCGCGCCTGCTCGTCCTCGGCGCGACCGACTTCCCCGGCGCCATCGTGGGGCGGGGGCAGGGATCGTCGACGGACGCGGATCGATCCACGGCCACCCCACCCCCGCCGTGCTGATCAGTGGTGCCGCCTCGGACACCACGGAGCGATGGCAGGTCCGCTCGCCGCGCTGCGAGCCCATCACAGCGGCGAAGTGTGACCACGAGCGGCGGGAAGGAGGCGATGAGCGCACCGCTGAGAAATCGGTCGATGCGGCCGGAGTCGCCGCTACTCTGCTGCTGGTCCGGGCGGCGCTCGGCGACTGGCTCCCTCCGGCTGATCCTGTTGCTGAATCTCCCGGTCCTCCTCCATGAGTTCGAGGAGCATCGCTTCCCCGGCTGCGACCCGGGCACGGCCGCCGTGGTCCACGTACAGACCCCGCGGCCGATCTGCGATGTCGTCGAGGTCTGCCGGGAGGGCGTGCTGCACTGGTGGGACGGGGGTGGTGCGTCTCGAGCGGGCCGGCAACTCCCCGTGGACCGGCGACCGGTCCTCGCGACGATGATCTCGCCTCACGCGACGAGCTGACGATGATCAGCGCACGCGCCCTCCGCCCGTCGGCGCCGGTACGTGAGACCGCAGAGGTTGCGTCCGACCGGTCGCGGGCTCACGAGGCCGGGTCTCGCATGCTCTTGAACGCCCCGACGAGCCGGCTCAGTGCGGGGCGACCCGACCGTCAGAGGGCTCGATGCCGTCCTCGGCAGCGATCCAGGCCAGGAGGCCTCCCTCGAGGTTGTACGCCTCCCAGCCCGCGGCACGGAAAGCCTCGGTGGGCATGGCCGAGCGGATCCCGGCCCGGCAGTAGAAGATGACAGGGCGGTCCTGGTCGATCGAGTCGGTCTCGAGGGCGACGTGCTGCAGGTCGAGATGTCGGTCTCCCGGGATGTGTCCGGCCTCGTGCTCGTACGTCTCGCGGACGTCGATGACCTGGGCGTCGCGCTCGAGGATCAGCCGCCGGGCCCCGGTGGGATCGACGGAGTGGGCGGGGTTCTGGATGGTCGTCCTGACAGCGTGCCTCCTGGCGTCGGGCTGGTCGGGTCGTCCTGCGGACCGCTCATCGCGGCGAGCACGGGGGGATGACCGGTGGAGTGCGCGAAGCGGGTGAACTCCTCCCAGGTCAGTCCGATGCTCTCGCTCTGGACCATCGGATGGAAGTTCAGCTGATCGGCGTGCTCGAGACCCTGGTCGACGACGAGCGTGATCTCGGCGTCGGGATCGTGCACCAGGGCGAGCGGGGTCGCAGTGCCCGGGCCGACGTGCAGCCGCTCCTCCATGACCTCCACGGAGGCGAAGCCCATGCGACCGCGTGCGCCGATTCGGGTGTGAAGAGTGCGCAGATCGATCTCGGCATCCTCGTGGGCGGTGAGGAAGTACAGATTGCTCTTCTTGTCCCGCAGGAGGAGGTTCTTGGTGAAGGTGCCCGGGAGATCGCCGCGCAGTCGCTTGCCTTCCTCGACGGTCGAGTGCTCGGGATAGGGCACGGGACGGACATCGACGTCGACGGAGGCGAGATGCTCCAGGACGATGGCACGCTCCGCGGCGCTCATGCCCGGACCTCTCCGAGCGCCTGGTCGAGATCGCAGATCAGATCCTGGGGATCCTCCAGTCCGATGGACAGCCGGATCATGGAGTCGGTGATCCCGCGCCGTGACCGCTCCGCAGGGTTCAGACCGTGGTGCGTCGTGGTGACGGGCTGCGTGGCCAGGGACTCGGCGCCGCCGAGGCTCGGGGCCAGGGCGAACAGCTCGAGCCGATCGGCGACGCGGCTGGTCGTGGCGCCGTCGGCCGCGAGCTCGATGGTGAGGATGCCGCCGAAGCCGTTCATCTGCGCGCGAGCGAGCTCATGGCCGGGGAACGACGCGAGCCCCGGGTACAGCACCCGGGCGACCCGCGGGTCGGCGTCCATGGCCTCGGCGACGGCCTGCGCCGCGGCGTTCTGCGCCTTCACCCGCACGGTGAGCGTGCGCAGCGATCGGGAGAGCATCGCGGCGGTCTCCGGTGCGATGGCGGTGCCCAGGTTCTTCCGCCACGGCGCCAGCGCGGCGACCTTCTCCGCCGAGCCGAGGACGACGCCGGCCGTGATGTCGGAGTGTCCGCCGAGGTACTTGGTCGCCGAGTACACGACGAGATCCGCGCCCAGGTCGAGGGGACGCTGGTTCACGGGCGAGGCGAAGGTGTTGTCCACGGCCACCAGCGCGCCGTGGCGGTGGGCGAGTGCGGCGATCGCGGAGATGTCGAAGATCTCGAGCGCAGGGTTCGTGGGGGTCTCGAAGAAGATCAGCTTCGGCCCGCCCCGCAGTTCGTCCTCGAGGCGACCGAGCTCATCGCCGAGCAGGAACGTCGTGCGGATGCCCAGCAGCGGAAGCTGGTCGGCGAGCAGCTCGAGAGTGCCGCCGTAGGCGTCCCCGAGGCAGATGATGCCGTCGCGCCCGTACTGGGCGAAGAGCGCGGTCTCCGCAGCCATGCCTGAGGAGAAGGCCATCGCGGCCTCGGCCTCCTCGATGCCCGCCATCGTCTCCTCGAGCGCGAAGGTGGTGGGGTTCAGGCCGTACCGGGAGTAGAGGGCACCCGCCTTACGCCCCTCGACCACGTCGAGCAAATCGGCCGTCGAGGGGAACGCGAAGGTCGTGGTGTTGTAGACGGGCAGGTGAGGTGCCCCGTGGGCATCTCTCAGGTGCGTGCCGTGGATGGCACGGGTCGACTGGCCATGCGAGCGAGCGGACATGAGCTTCTCCTCCGAGGTGGGGCGGTTGCTGTGGTGGGTGCGAGGGTCGTGGCGCGGCGGATCACCGGGTGGACGGGGCATCGGCGGCAAGGCGCCCTCGGGCCCCCAGGACGACCGGGACGAGCAGCACCGCGAGCACCCCACCGGTCAGGGCGAGGATCTGGAAGCTCGTCGTCGTCATGAGCAGACCGGATGCCGCGCCGCCCCCGGCCCCGGCCAGGGCGATGAGGACGTCGATCGTGCCCTGGGTCTGCGGGCGGTTCGCCGGCACCGTCGCGTCGACGACGAGAGCGGTCCCGGAGACGAGGCCGAGGTTCCATCCCAGCCCCAGCAGGACCAGGGCCAGGACGAGCAGGCCGAGGGAGTCCCCGGGAGCGAGCGCTCCGAGGACCCCTGCGCTGAGCAGGGTCGCACCGGCGGCGATCGCGACCGGGATCCTGCCGACCTTGTCGACGAGGGCTCCGGTCACCAGGGACGGGAGCCACATCGCGCCGACGTGCATCCCGATCACCAGGCCGACGGCGCCCAGGCCGTGGTGATGGGCGCTCATGTGCACCGGGGTCATCGTCATGATCGCGACCATCGCGATCTGGGTGAGGACCATGATCAGCGCCCCCACGTAGGCACCCGCCCCGACCCGCGGGCGGTGGACCGACGCGCCGTGCCGTACCCGGGGAGCGGAGTCGGCGGCGATCCGCTGCGCGAGCAGGTAGGGATCGGGACGGAGGAAGAGGAACAGCACGATGCCCGCGGAGCCGTAGGCGACGGCGGCCAGCAGGAACGGCCCCGCGAGAGCGGGGATGCCGAGCGAGGTGGCGAGTGCGCCCATCGGCTCGATGAGGTTCGGGCCGGCGACGGCGCCGATGGTCGTCGCCACCATCGCCATCGAGGTGCCGAGGCCCCTCCGGTGGGGGAGGGCGAGATCGGAGCCGGCATAGCGGGCCTGGAGGTTCGTCGCGGTCCCCGCCCCGTAGACGAACAGTGCGGCGAACAGCATCGGTACCGAGTCGACCAGCGCCGCGACGACGATCCCGGCCGCGCCGATCGCGCCGGCGAGGAATCCGGAGGCGAGGCCCCGGCGCCGACCGAAGGCGCGGGTCGAGCGCCCGACGAGGAACGCTGCGAGCGCGGACCCCAGGGTGAACAGTCCCGTGGGCAGCCCGGCGAGGCCGTCGCTGCCGAGCATGTCCTGGGCGAGTAGCGCCCCGACGGAGATTCCTGCGGCGAGGCCTGCCCCGCCGAGGATCTGGCTGGCGATGACGACGGTGAGGGTGCGCCGGTGGACCCGGGCTCGCTCGAGCTCGCTCACCGTCGTCGGCGACGGGAGATCGGTCTCATGCACCATCGAGCGCGACCTCCTTCGTGGCGCGCCACTCGACGACGCCCTCGTCCAGGACTCGCGCATCGATGCCTCGGGCGCGCAGGGCGCCGGCGGCCTCGCGAGCGAGCCTGCACAGCTCCCCGCGGCAGTAGAGGACGACGATCGCGTCCTCGGGGATCTCTCTCGAGGATCTGTCGAACTCGTCGATCGGCATGGACAGGGCGCCGGGGAAGTGCCCGGCGTCGTACTCGCACCGCGGTCGCACGTCGATGACGAGCATGTCCGCAGTGACGGTGCTCGGCGCCATCTCGGGGACTTCGGTGTCGAGCAGGCCGCGGAACTCGTCCAGGGAACGACGCATCCGGGGGTAGCGCTCGAGCGCGACCCTCTTCGCGGCGGTGTACAGCTCGGCGACGTCGTCACCGGCGAGCCGGTAGTAGATGTACGCACCCTCGCGCCGGGTGGCGACGAGGCCGGCGCGTCGCAGGCTCTGGAGGCCCGCGGAGGTGGTGGTCACGCCCTGTCCGGACATCCGTGCCAGGGCGTCGACGCTGTGCTCTCCCTGGGCCATCAGCTCGAGGAGCTCGAGCCGCCGAGGGTTCGAGACGGCCTTCAGCACCTCGGCGAACGCCGTGAAGACATCCGCCTTCGACGGTTCTTCGTCATTCCATGGAGTCATGGAATGAGTGTATCCCGCGATGAGAGCGGATCGGGTCGCGGCGGCAGCCGAGGCCTTGCCCACACTTCCCGCTCGACCCGATCGGCGATATCATCGCTATATGCCGATGAATGAGAATCTGACCGACGCGGGGTTCGAGGTGACCGAGGCCCACGCGGCGCTGTTCCACGCCCTGGCGGAGCCGACGCGCCTCGCCCTGATCCGCCATCTCGCCACGGGGGAGCATCGTGTCCGCGACCTCGTCGACCACATGCACCTTGCCCAGTCCACGGTGAGCAATCACCTCGCGTGCCTGCGCGACTGCGGTGTCGTGACCACCCGTGCCGAGGGACGCGCCTCGTGGTTCTCCCTGGCCGATCCCTCCCGGCTCGCCGACGTGCTCGAGGCTGCCGATCGGCTGCTCGACGCGTCCGGCTCCTCGCTGTCCCTGAGGAGCCACCGCGACCACGAGCAGCTCGACGAGGAGGGGCTCTGATGGGCGCGGGCCATGATCATGGGCACGGCTCCGGCGCGACGGGCTCCGCCCGCACCCGACTCGTGATCGCCTTCGCGATCACCGCCGGCATCGTCCTCTCCCAGGCGGTGGGGAGTGTCGTCACCGGGAGCCTGGCGCTGCTCACGGACACGGCGCACGCGGTCGTGGACGCGTCCGGGCTGCTGGTGGCCCTGATCGCGGCGACCATGCTTCTCCGCCCCGCCAGCAGCACGCGTACCTGGGGATTCGCCCGGATCGAGGTCCTGGCGGCGCTCGCGCAGGCGACGCTCCTCATCGTCGTCGGCACCTATACCGCGATCGAGGGCATCTCCCGCCTCGGCCGGCCGCCGGAGGTCCCCTCGGGGCAGCTGCTGGTCTTCGGCGTGGTCGGACTGCTCGCCAATGTCATCGCGATCCTCGTGCTCGCCGGGGGCAAGGACTCGAGCCTCAACATGAGGGCCGCCTTCCTCGAGGTCCTCAACGACGCGCTCGGGTCCTTGGGGGTGATCACCGCGGCGATCGTGATCCAGGTGACGGGATTCCAGCAGGCCGACGCCCTCGCCGGGCTCTTCATCGCCGCGCTGATCGTCCCTCGAGCCTTCCGGATCATGGCGGAGACCCTGCGGATCCTCATGGAGTACACCCCGAAGGGGGTCGATCTCGACCAGGTGAGGGAGCACATCCTCGCGCTCGAGCATGTGCAGGAGGTCCACGACCTCCATGCCTCCGCGATCGGGAGCAACCTGCCGATCATCTCCGCGCACGTGGTCGTGGGGGAGGAGTGCTTCGAGTCGTCGCACGCGCTGGAGATCCTCGAGGAGGTCCAGCTCTGCGTCAGCACCCACTTCCCGGTGGCGTTCGAGCACGCCACGATCCAGCTCGAGAGCCCGTCGGTGCGACACCGGGAGGGCGGCCGCTCCCTCCATTCGTGAAGGCGGCCCCAGGTCGGGGCTCCTCCGGCACATGCGGAAGCGGCGTGCACCCCACCATCCCGGTGGAGTGCACGCCGCTCGTGGTCGCTGGGCTCAGCGGAAGGAGACGAAGGTGGGGCTGCCCCAGATGGTGCGCTCGGTGACGGCGCCGGGGGAGCGGCCCGCATCGACGACCTTGTCGCCGCCGGCGTAGATGCCCATGTGGCCGGGCCACACGACGAGGTCACCCGGCTGGGCCTCGGACTTGGAGACCTGGGTGCCCGCGGCGACCTGCTGGCCGGAGGTGCGGGGGAGGTCGATGCCGACCTGCTTGTACGCGTACTGGGTCAGACCCGAGCAGTCGAAGCTCACCCCGGGGTTGCTGGACCCCCAGGAGTACGAGGCGCCGATCTGGGTGCGGGCGGCGTCGACGATGGCCTCGCCGCTGCTGCTGGAGGAGCTGGACGAGCCCGAGGCCGGGGCGGAGGCGCCGGCGCTGGCGACGGACGCACCACCGTTCAGCGAGCCCCGGGTCTCGGAGCCCACGACGCCGTCGACCTGGAGGCCGTGGGCGCGCTGGTAGTCCTTCACCGCGCTGTGGGTGCGCTTGCCGAATTTGCCGTCGACGGCGAGGGAGGCGCCCTCGTCGTTCAGCGCGGACTGGAGCTGCTCGACCGAGGAGCCCTCGGAGCCCCAGCGGAGCTTCTTCGAGGAATCGAGCACGGACGTGGGAGCTGTCGGGGCGGCGGCAGGGGCGGCGACGGCCGCGGCGGCGGGCGCGGCGGGAGCGGCCTGGGCGGCGCCGCTCGCGAAGGCGGATCCGATCAGAACGGTGCCGAGGACGGCAGCGCCGCCGGTCCCGCGCAGGGCGCGGCCGCTGTGTCGAAGGGGGGTGACTGCGCGGCCAGGCGCGCGGTGGGAATTGCTCGTGGCCATGAATGTTCTCCGTGTTTATCCCCGAGATGTTCGGGGAGAGTCGGGTATCGGGTCGCGGCAACGGAAAAGCAGCGCAAGTATCGGGAAGAAACTCTCGTACCTCGTAACCGGTATGACCAACGTACCCAGGCCCGAGGTCCGAGGGAACCTCGGAGATCGACCCGGGCCGATGACTTCACCGGATCTTGAACCGAAGGCGCCTCGGACGGGCCTCGTGTACATTCTCTTGACCTGATCGTGGTGACCTGGTGGGGCAGTCGTCACGTGCGTCGCACGAGGGTCGCGCACGAGGACGCGGGGATTCGTGGAGCGCTGTCCCGTCCGTGCGCACCAGGGCGCTCAGACCACGGGCCGGAACGTGGCGATGGAGCCCTGGAGCCGATCCATCCAGGAGGCCCAGGTCCCCGTGAGCAGCAGCAGTCCGATGCTGATCAGGAGCGCACCGGAGAGGATCCCGATGAGCCGGCGATGACGTGACAGCAGCTTGCTCACCCCGATGGCCTTGTCGAGGAGGAGTGCGCTGATCACGAAGGGGATCCCCAGGCCGAGCGAGTAGGCGAGCGCGAGGACCGCGCCGCGTGCTGCCCCGGTCCCGTCGGTGCCGGGGTCGAGGGAGAGCGCGATGATCGCGGCATAGGTGGGTCCGATGCACGGGGTCCAGCTCAGCCCGAAGACGAAACCGAGGAGCGGAGCCCCGAGGAGTCCTGCATCCGGCTGCTTCTTCGTGGCCCTCACGTTCCCGGAGAGGCGCGGCAGGAAACCCATGAAGATGAGTCCCATGAAGATGACCAGTATTCCGGCGATGCGGTTGATCCACAGGGCATGCTCCTGCAGCAGATAACCCATGGCACCGGCGAATCCGCCGAGCGTCATGAAGACGGTGGCGAAGCCGGCGACGAACAGGATGCTGCCGGCCAGCATTCGTCCGGCTCCCCGGCGGAGGAATGCTCCTCGAGATGATCTCTTCCCGGTGTCATGGTGCGCGGGCGGTGCGGCGGGGCGTCCGGCGCGCTGCCCGGCGAGTCCGGAGACGTAGCCGAGATATCCGGGGACGATCGGCAGCACACAGGGCGAGAGGAACGCGACGAGACCGGCCGACGCCGCGACGGCGATGGCCAGCACGAGTGATCCGTCCAATGCGATCGTCTGGAAGACCTCGGCCAGACCGCCGCCGCTCATGACGCGGGCTCGTCGATGACGCCGTCGAGCATGGCCCGCAGGATCGAGGGATCGATCGCCCCGGAGATCCGTCCGGCGACCCGTCCACTGCGGTCGAGGACCAGCGTCGTCGGGACGGCGTTGGGTGCGACGTGGCCCCGGAGCTGATACATGACCTCGGACTGCTGGTCGGGGATCGAGGGATAGGTGATGCCGTACTTGTCCTCGAAGGCCTGGGCGGGCCCGGCGTCGTCCCGGAGATTGATGCCGACGAAGGCGACCCCTCGGTCGGCGTACTCCTCGTTGATGGCCTGGAGCTCAGGCGCCTCGATGCGACAGGGCGGGCAGGAGGCGTACCAGACGTTCACGACCAGGATGCTGCCGCGCTGCTCGACGGAGTCGAACACCTCGCCGTCATAGGTGGTCCCCGAGAACTCGAGCGGCTCGGTGCGATCCTGGAGGGCGATCTCCGTCGTGACCCCGTTGCCGGAGACGTATCCGGATGCCTCGTCGCCGTAGCGATCCGTGGTGTCCGAACTGCTGCATGCCGAGGTCAGGCCGATGGCGGTGACCAGCCCTGTCGCGTGGAGGAGCTGACGTCGGGAGCGAGGGCCCATGGTGGCTCTCCTTCGAGGGGTCGTGAGGGGTGAGGGCTCAGGTCGCGAGGAGGCGATCGCTCAGAGCAGCGTGGACCAGTAGTCCCAGAACCTCACGGCGATCAGCGCCAGGATGACGAGGTACCAGGCCACGAGCACCGTGCTGCGGAACTCGATCAGAAGAGCGACCGCCCGGCGCACGGCAGGGGCGGCGCCGCCTGTCCAGCGGTGCAGGTGGCGAAGTGTGGTGATCCAGAACAGCGGGATCGTCACCGTCCAGACGACCATGCAGTAGGGGCACAGCGCGCCGATCTCGAACAGGCTCTGCCCGATCAGCCAGTGCACGAAGAGCACGGCGAACGAGACGCCGACCTGGATGAGCACCTCCATCCAGCGGGCCGTGCGCGCACCGGCGAGCACGGCGAGACCGAGCGTCAGGACCGCCGAGAATCCCGCGACGCCGAGGATCGGATTGGGGATGCCGAACGCCGAGGCCTGCGGGGTGGACATCACCGACCCGCACGACAGGACCGGGTTCAGGCTGCACGAGGGGACGTAGGCGGGATCCTCGAGCAGAGCGATCTTCTCGACCAGCAGCACGACGGCCATGATCAGGCCGACCGTCCCGGTGACGATGAGGAGCGCGGCGAACCTGCCGGGGTTCCCGTCGACGACGGAGGGCGATGCCGGGGGAGGCGCGTCCGTGGCCACGACCTCACCCGTCGAGAGCGGCATCGAGCGGATCCGTGAGGTCCTCGACACGGGTCGGCTCCAGACGCTTCCCGTCGACGAAGAAGGTGGGGGTCCCCGTCACGCCGAGGGCCTCGGCGTCGGCGGCGCTCTGCTCGATGCGCTTCGCGGTGGCGGGGTCGTCGTAGACCTTCCCGAAGCGCTCCATGTCCAGCCCGATCTCCTCCGCGTAGGAGAAGAACTGCTCGCGCTGGGAGGTCTGCTGATGTCCCCAGGTGGCGGCGTTCTCGAACAGCGCCGCGTACATCGCCTCGAACTCACCCTGGTCCTTCGCCGCCTCCGCGGCCCGGGCGGCTTCGAGCGAGTTGCCATGGAGCGGCAGGTACCTCACCGCGAAGGTGACGCGGTCCCCGTACTCCGCACGGATCTCTTCGATCGTGGGGTACATGGAGAGACAGGCCTCGCACTCGAAGTCGAGATACTCCACGAACACGACGTCACTGCTGCCCTCGGAGAGGCGGGGGCTGTCCTCGCGCACGAGCTGGGCGCTCGTCGAGTCCGTGGCCTCGGCCTGCGCCGACGGGTCCTTCACCCGGGGGAGGAGGACGACGACGGCCGTGAGGACGAGCGCGGCGACGGCGACCAGACCGATGCTGAGCTTCAGGCTGCGGCTCATGCGGAGACCTCCTGGTCGGGGGTCGTCCTGCGCTGATCCCCGCTGGCGGCACCGGGTGCCCCCTGCGGGTGGAGACCTGCGGTGCGGGCGGCGCGCATGCCGTTGGCGATGACGACGACCTCCGCGGCCTCGTGCACGAGCACCACGGCGGCGAGGCCGAGCACGCCGAGCAGCGCGAGCGGGAAGAGCACCACGATGATCGCGAGGGCCAGGGCGATGTTCCCCGTCATGATGCGGCGTCCTCGACGGGCATGGGCGAGGGCGGCAGGGAGCTGACGCAGGTCGGTGCCGGTGAAGGCGACGTCCGCTGATTCCACCGCTGCAGCGGTGCCGGTCACGCCCATCGCGATGCCGACGGTCGCGGAGGCGAGGGCGGGTGCGTCGTTGATGCCGTCGCCGATCATCGCGGTCGGGGACATCTCGGCGAGACGGCGGATGTGGGCGGCCTTGTCGGCGGGCAGCTGTTCGGCGTGGACCTCGTCGATGCCGGCCTCCGCGGCGATGGCCCGCGCGGTGAGCTCGTTGTCGCCGGTGAGCATGACGGTGCGGATGCCCTGGGCGTGGAGCGCGGCGACGGTCTCGACGGCCTCGGGACGCAGCTCGTCACGGATCCCGATCGCCCCGATCACCCGTGCGTCCTCCTCGACCATGACCACGCTCATCCCTCGGGACGCCATGTCACGCGTGCGGCTCTCGAGCGCTCCCGGGGCGATCCAGCGGGGGCTGCCGGCGCGCACGGCGCGTCCCCGGAGGGTCCCGGTGATCCCGTGCCCCGGGATCTCCTGGACGGCCTCGGCGTCGGGTGCGCTGCCGGTGGCCGAGAGGACCGCGGCGGCGAGCGGGTGGGCGCTGACCGACTCGAGGGCGGCGGCGATGGCGAGGACCTCGTCGTCGCTGCGCCCGTCGATCGCTGCGACGTCCACGACGCGAGGCTGGTTGCGGGTGAGGGTGCCGGTCTTGTCCAGGGCGACGGTGCGGATCGTGCCGAGCTGCTCGAAGGCGGCGCCGGACTTGATGACCACGCCGAGCTTGCTCGCCGAGCCGATCGAGGAGATCACCGTGACGGGCACGGCGATCGCGAGTGCGCACGGGGAGGCGGCGACCAGGACGACGAGGGCCCGCTCGATCCAGGTCGAGGGATCTCCCGTGGCGACGCCCACGAGGGCGACGAGTGCGGCGACCACGAGCACGGTCGGCACCAGCGGTCGGGCGATGCGGTCGGCCAGTCGCGCGCGCTCTCCCTTGGCGGCGTGCGCCTGGTCCACGAGGCGCACGATCTGGGTCAGGGAGTTGTCCCGTCCGTCGGCCGTCGCGCGCATCGACAGGGAGCCGGAGCCGTTCACCGAGCCGGCGTGGATCTCGTCCTCGGGCCCCACCTCGACGGGGATGGACTCTCCGGTGATCGCCGAGGTGTCCAGCCAGGAGCGGCCGGTCTCGATCACTCCGTCGGTGGCGACGCGATCACCGGCGCCGAGCAGGAGCACGTCTCCGACGCGGACCTCGGAGACCGGCACCGTCCGCGTGCCGTCGGGGCGCTGGACGCGGGCGGTCTCGGGGATGAGGGCGAGCAGAGCGCGCAGTCCCTGCTTCGCCCGGTCCATCGACCGGTCCTCGAGCGCCTCGGCGAGGGAGAACAGGAACGCGAGCGCGGCGGCCTCGCCGACGTGGCCGAGCAGCACGGCCCCGGTCGCGGCGATCGTCATGAGCAGGCCCACGCCGAGCCGTCCCCGGCCGCGGCCCAGCACCAGGCGTCGGAGCGTGCCGGGCACGAAGGTCGAGGCACCCGCGGCGAGCGCGAGGGCGTGCACGATCAGCGCGACCAGTTCCAGTCCTGCACGGTCGATCACCATCCCGGCGATCCAGAGGACCCCGGCGGTGATCGGGAGCAGGAGGGTCCGGTCCCGCCACCACGGGCTGGACTGCTCGGCCTCGAGCGGAGCGTCCGCCGGGCTCGGTGAGGTGCTCCCACAGCACGCGTCCCCGTCCTCGACCGGCGTCGGCCTCGGATCGGGGCCGCAGCACGCGTCGACCTCGGGGGCCGGACGTGCGGCGAGCGTGATCGGGGACCGCGGGGTCGTGGTGGGGCGCTCGGACCCGCAGCACTCGTCGCTCATCGGGTCATCTCCTCGGGAACGCTGGAGTTGCAGCACAGCGGTACGTCGCAGTTCTCATCCGTGCAGGGGGCGCCGTCGTCCACGGCGAGGACGGTCTCGACCAGTGCCGAGAGCGCCCGGGTGAGGTGGGCGTCGGCGATCTCGTAACGGGTGCGTCGACCCTCGGGGGCGGCGACGACGATCCCACAGCCGCGCAGGCACGAGAGATGGTTGGAGACGTTCGTGCGGCTGAGGTCGAGCTCATCGGCGAGGACGGCGGGATAGCCCGGATGATCGAGGAGCGAGAGCAGGATGCGTGAGCGCGTGGGATCGGCCATGGCGCGGCCGAGCCGATTCATCACGTCGAGCTGCGAGGCTTTGGTCAGCATGTGATGACCATACAGTGAACACTGAATGGTCAGCAAGTGCTGACCGGTGCGGACCCTCGCGCGCATCTCGTGGCGTGGGCATGTGGGTCCGAAGGTCGAGACGCGGAAGCGGCGCGTGCCACCCGTGGGCCCCGGGGTCGCCCCGGACCCGGAGCGCCCGTCGTGAGGAGGACCTCGTGCTGCCGGGGAGCGAGGGTAGCCCAGGAGGGGCTTGAACCCTCGACCGACGGATTATGAGTCCGCTGCTCTGACCGGCTGAGCTACTGGGCCTCGGCCCTGGGGGAGAGCCGTGCCGAATCTATCACCGACCTGCAGGTCCTCGTGGCGCCGGGCGGCGCGGACCGAGGGGGATCAGCAGGGCGGGGATCCTCACCGGGCGGCGCGGGTCGCGGCGGCGCCCCCGGTCCGGGAGTCACCCGCCCGCGCCTGCGCGTGCTCGCGCAGGACGTGCACCGTCGGCCGCTCGCCGGCGCGGCTGGCCTCCATCCACGCCTCGAAGACGGAGCCTCCCGGCGCCGCGGCGGAGCGATGCAGGAGCGGGTCCTCGCCCACCGCGAGCTCGACGGCCGTCCCGCGCGGAGCAGGGGAGGGGGCCTCCGCGGCGGCGGCGATCGCGTCGCGGAACGCGGCGCCGGCGGGCTTGAGCCGTCCCTGTGCGTCGAACAGGCCGAGCGTGTGCTCGAGCGGCGGGAAGTCCGCGAGGTCCTCGGAGACGTCGTGGGAGCACCACCAGGTGACGCCCCACAGGTCGGGGCAGTCCAGGACGTTCGCGACGGTGCGCTCGACGAACCACGGCACGTCCGCCTCCTCGAGGACGTTGCGCGGCGCACCCACCTCCTGCAGCCAGAGCGGACGCCGGGCATCGCGGGAGAAGCCGCGGGCGAGCTCGAGGTAGTACTCAGCGCGGTGGGCGACCTCGTGGGACCGGCCGCCGTAGCGCTGACCGGTGCCGTCGAAGACCCAGCTGTGCACGACGGTCGCCGCGCCGAGTGTCGCCGACTGGTCCGGGGTGAACGCGTGGTCGTCGAGGAGCCAGGCGGCGTCGTAGTTGGCGACGGTGTGCAGGAGACCGGGCGCGCGCTCCTCGGCGGCGTCGAGCATCGTCCGTGTCCAGGCCTCGGCCTGGGAGGGGGAGAGCGGGTCCGGGTCGGGGTGGTTCGAGGCGGAGAACTGGTTGACCTCGTTGCCGATCGTCATGCCGAGCAGGTTCGGCGCGCCGGCGAGGCGGTCCGTGAGCTCGCCGACGAGGCGCGCGGTCGAGGCGACGACCTCGGGATCGGTGAACATGTTCCGGCGGTGCCAGCTGGTCAGCCAGCTCGGCACGAAGTCGAAGCTCGAGAGGTGGCCCTGCAGCGCATCGACCACGACGTCGAGTCCGACGCCCGCTGCCACGTCGACCACGGCGCGCACGTCGTCGAGCGCGCGGGAGCGGATGAGTGAGCGGTTGGGCTGGAGCAGCGTCCACAGCGGGAAGATCCGCACGTGGTCCGCCCCGATCGCGGCGATCGCGGCGAGATCCTCTCCCACCGCGTCGAGGTCCAGGTCGAGCCAGGAGTGGAACCACCCCTGGCGGGGCGTGTGGTTGACGCCGAAGCGCACGGTGCGGGGGAGCGGCGCGAGGGCCTCAGACATCGTCGTCCTTCCGGGGCGGCTGGAGCACGGGCGCGGCCCGCATCGCCGACAGGGCTCCTCCCCGTCGGTCAACGAGGTTTACTATAGCGCTCAAGTAGCCGTCCGCGCCGTGTTTCCCCGGTACCGTCGGAGCGAGCACGATCCGCCGTCCGCCGCCCCTGCGGGCGCCGTCCCAGGGGAGAGCCCATGCCACCGTCCACGCCCGCCCCGCGCCGGGGGCGCGTCACTATCGCGGACATCGCCCGCCGTGCCGGCGTCACCCCCGCTGCGGTGTCCCTCGCCGTGAACGGTCGCCCCGGGGTCTCCGACGCCACCCGGGAGCGGATCCTCGGGATCGCGAAGGAGCTGGACTGGGAGCCGTCGCCGGCCGCGCGCGCCCTCGCCGGCGCCCCCGTGCTCACGATCGGCATGGTGCTCGCCCGCCCGGCGGACGTCCTCGGCTCCGAGGCCTTCTTCGGCGCCTTCGGCGCCGGGCTCCAGGAGGTGCTCAGCGCTCGCGACTACGCCCTCCAGATGAAGATCGTCGACTCCCCGGAGGCGGAGGTCGAGACCTACCGTCGCTGGTTCGCGCAGCGTCGCGTCGACGGCGTCGTCATGGTGGACCTGCGGGTGGACGATCCGCGGGTCCCCGCCCTCGAGGCCCTCGGCGAGCCCGCGCTGGTGGTGGGCGGCCCCGGGCACCACGGCAGCCTGCCCGCCGTCTACGTGGACGATGCCCTCGCGGTGCGCCTCGTCGTCGAGCACCTCGCCTCGCTCGGCCACCGCCGCGTGGCGCGCGTCGCAGGCACCGCGTCCTTCCTCCACACCGCGCAGCGGGACGCCGCCTTCGAGGCCGTCGGCGCCGAGCTCGGCGTCGGCACCGTGCTCCAGGACGCCGGCTACGGGGCCGAGGGCGCCGCCCGCGCGACGGCGGACCTCCTCGCGACCGAGGACGCCCCGAGCGCGATCGTCTTCGACAGCGACGAGATGGCCCTCGCCGGCGCCCACGTCGTCCTCGAGTCCGGTCGCGCGATCCCCGAGGACGTCGCCGTCGTGACCATCGAGGACTCACCGCTCGCCCGCAGCCACCGCCCGCCCATCACCGCGATCGGACGATCGGCCGTCGAGTACGGGCGCCTCGCAGCGAGCCGCCTGCTCGAGGTCGTCGCGGCACGCGGGGACCGCAGCTCCGGCACCTTCGAGTCCCGGGTGATCGAGCCCGAGCTGCTCGTGCGGGCCTCCACCGACCCCTCCGCCCCGAAGAGCCCGATGGACGGCGCTCTCCGCTCGAGCGTGTCGTGATTTAGGGCATAGTCACCGGTCGGAGGCCTCTTCGGGATGCGCGGAGGGCGGAGGCTTGCTAGAGTCGTCCAGGTCGATCCCGCGTAGCTCAATCGGCAGAGCATTCGACTGTTAATCGAACGGTTACTGGTTCAAGTCCAGTCGCGGGAGCCAGCATCACCGAGAACAGCCCCGGCCCAGCGCCGGGGCTGTTCTCGTTCCCCCCCTGCCCCGCCCCCACCGTCAATCGGGAGATCCCATGGTCCTGCCGCACGACAGCTTCCCGCTCCCCGAGGGTGTCACCGGGGCGAGCGTCTGGGTGGACCGCGTGGGAGAGCGTTCCCTCGTGGGACGCAACCAGCGCGGCGTCGAGATCCCCATCGGCTCCGGCGAGGGGCAGGTCAACCCCGGCGAGCTGCTGAAGATCGCGCTGCTCGGCTGCGCGGGCATGAGCTCGGACCGCACCCTCGCACGCCGCCTCGGCGAGGACTTCCCGATGCGGTTGTGGGCGCACGACGAGTCCGACGCCGAGCAGGACCGCTACCTCCGCATCGGCGAGGAGATCCAGCTGCCCCTGGAGGGCCTGGACGAGAAGGAGGTCGCCGCGGTCGTGAAGGTCTTCGGCCGCGCCGTCGCAGCCGCCTGCACCGTCGAGCGCAGCATCGTCCCGGGGGTCGAGGTCACGCACCGGATCCTCGGTGCCGAGGGCGAGCCGCCGGCGGAGGAGGATGCCCGATGAGCATCCGCCCCATCCGGATCGTCGGCGATCCCGTGCTGCGCACCCCCTGCGATCCCGTCCGGGACATCACCGACTCCACGCGCCGGCTCGCGGCGGACCTCGTGGCCACCGTGGACGACGAGGGTCGTGCTGGCGTCGCCGCCAACCAGATCGGCGTCTCCGTGCGCGCCTTCTCCTGGAACCTCCCGGATCTCGACCAGCCGCTGGGCTGCATCCTCAACCCCGTGATCGTCGAGCTCTCGGACGAGCTGCAGGAGGGGGACGAGGGCTGCCTCTCCGTCCCGAACCTCTGGTTCCCGCGCACCCGCTCCGCCTATGCCCGCTGCGTCGGCATGGACGTCGAGGGACAGGAGATCGAGCTCGAGGGGGAGGGGATCATCGCGCGCCTCATCCAGCACGAGGTGGGCCACCTCGACGGGGCGCTGTACATCGACGGCCTCGAGCGCTCCGTGCGCAAGCAGGCGTTGCGCGCCATCCGCGAGACCCTCTAGTCTGTCCCCGGGCCCCGGCCCGCCACCTGCAGTCCATCGCAGCCTGCATCCTGTCCGCCGATTCGTGGGGAAGACGTCTCGGAGACCGGAAGGAACGCGATGACCCAGGGTGTTGTCCACATCCACTCCGCCCCG
Organism: Brachybacterium rhamnosum; assembly: GCF_039526185.1. Classification (NCBI taxonomy): domain Bacteria; kingdom Bacillati; phylum Actinomycetota; class Actinomycetes; order Micrococcales; family Dermabacteraceae; genus Brachybacterium; species Brachybacterium rhamnosum. The sequence goes on along the minus strand of NZ_BAAAIS010000003.1, from coordinate 356,466 downwards.
CGCGCCCTCACCCCTCATATCGAGTGGGCCGCGAGCGGAGTCCTCGGCATGCCGTGCCGCATCCGCTGGGAGGAGCAGCCCGCCCACCGTGGGATGCTCCGCGGCGAGATGACCTGGCGCGGCCGGGAGGACACCGGCGCCCGCCTCGTCAGCGCCCTGCGAGGCATGCACGAGGTGCGCTTCGAGGTGACCCAGGAGGCCACCACCCAGGAGGACGGCTCCCGCTGGAGCTGCACCCCCGACCTCGGCATCCACTACGCCATGACCGACCGGGCCGGCAACACCGTGCTCGGCGAGGACCAGGTGCGCGGCGCGATGGAACGGGCGGGCGCGGATCCCACCGCCCTGCACCGCGAGCTCGGTATCGCTCTCGGCGAGCCCTGGGACGAGGAGCTCGAGATCTACCGCCACGGCGCCGAGGGCGCACCGATGCGCTGGCTCCACCGCGTGGGCTGAACCGACCCGTCTCCTGCGGGGTCCGCCGGGACCGCCGCAGCCCTCCCGCGGCCCTGCTGCAGCGGATCGGCCCGCAGCCCCGCTCCAGCACGACGAAGCGCCCCGCCCCGGATCACTCCGGGGCGGGGCGCTTCGTCGACGGCCGGGTCAGGCGCTGGTGAACATGACGGCCACGTCGTGGCCGCCGAACCCGAAGGCGTTGTTCAGCACCGCGAGATCACCCGAGGGGAGCTCGGCCGGCGCGTTCTGCGCGATCCGCATCGGGGTCTCGGGATCGAGGTTCTCGATGTTGATCGTCGGCGGGGCGATGCGGTGGTGCGCCGCGAGCACGGAGAAGACCGACTCGAGCGCTCCCGCGCCACCCAGCAGGTGACCGGTCATCGACTTCGTCGAGGTGACGACGAGCTGGTCCGTGACGCCGCCGAGGGCCTGCGAGACGGCGTTCAGCTCGCCGATGTCGCCGAGCGGAGTCGACGTGCCGTGGGCGTTGACGTGCTTGACGTCCGCCGCCTCGAGCCCGGCGTCCTCGAGCGCCTCGCGCACCGCACGGGCCTGCCCCTCCGCGGAGGGGGCGGAGATGTGGTGAGCGTCCGAGGCCATGCCGCGGCCGGCCACGTAGGCGTAGACGCGCGCTCCGCGGGCGGCGGCGTGCTCCTCGGACTCGAGCACGAGCACGGCCGCGCCCTCACCGAGGACGAATCCGTCGCGATCGGTGTCGTAAGGACGGGAGGCGTGCTCGGGATCGTCGGTCCGCGTGGAGAGCGCACGGATGTTCGCGAAGCCGGCGAGCGGCAGCGGATGCACGCAGGACTCGGTGCCGCCCACGACGACCACGTCGGCCCGGCCGGAGCGGATCATGTCGAAGCCCTGGGCGACGGCCTCCGCGCCGGAGGCGCAGGCGGAGACGGGGGTGTGCGCCCCGGCCTTCGCGCCGAGCTCGATCTCGATGTGCGCGCTCGAGGAGTTCGCCATGAGCATCGGGACGGTGAAGGGGTTCACGCGGCGGGCGCCGCGCTCACGGACCACGTCCCACTGGTCCAGGATCGTCCAGACGCCGCCGATGCCGGTGCCGATGACGACGCCGAGGCGCTCACCGGGCACCTCGGGGGTGCCGGCGTCGGACCACGCCTCGCGCGCGGCGATGAGGGCGAACTGGCCGGAGGGGTCGAGCTTCTTCGCCTCGGGACGGGCGAGCACGTCGAACGGGTCGATCGTGACCTCGCACGCGAAGTCCACGGCGAGGCCGTAGCGCTCCTTCCAGTCGTTGTCGAGGGTATGGGCCGTCGACGTGCCCTTGAGCGCGTTCTCCCAGGTGGTGGCGATATCGCCGCCGAGGGGGTTGACGGTGCCGAGACCGGTGACGGCGACACGGGGGCGAGGAGCGGTCATCTGGACCTCCGGAACGACGGGGACGGGAAGGGGCGGGGTGCAGCGACGCCCGGGACCTGGGGCCCCGGGCGCCAGGAGCGGGTCAGGACTGGGCGCCCGCGATGTAGGTGACGGCGTCGCCGACGGTGACGAGGTTCTTGACCTCTTCGTCGGGGATGCGGACGTCGAACTTCTCCTCGGCGTTGACGACGATGGTCATCATCGAGATGGAGTCGATGTCGAGGTCGTCGGTGAAGGACTTGTCGAGCTTGACGTCCTCCGTGGCGACACCGGTCTCCTCGTTGACGATCTCGGCGAGGCCCTCGAGGATCTCGTTCTCGGTGCTGGCCATGGGTGCTCCTTGTGGGTCGGTTTCTCTGGCGGGGACAGACTACCCGCGACGGACGGTGTCCGAGCGGTGATGGTCCAGGTGGTCCGGCGCGGCGTGACGGTCACGACATGCCGCACCGGGTGGCGGGTGCTCAGGGGAGCACGATCACCTGGCCGGCGTAGGCGAGGCCCGCGCCGAAGCCGAACTGGACGAGGACGTCGCCACTGCCCGCGGCGCCCTCCTCGAGCAGACGATGGGTCGCGAGCGGGATCGATGCGGCCGAGGTGTTCCCGGTCTCCGCGATGTCCCGCCCGATGACGACGCGCTCGGGCAGCGCGAGCTGCTTGGCGAGCTCGTCGACGATGCGCATGTTCGCCTGGTGCGGCACGAACACGTCGACGTCCTCGATCGTGAGGCCGCTCAGCTCGAGCATCTCGCGGATCTTCTTCGCCGTGTGCCACACGGCCCAGCGGAAGACGGTGCGACCGTCCTGCTCGAGCGTGGGCCAGGGGCCCGTGCCGTCGCGGAACTCGGTGAGCGAGCCGGTCATGCGGATCGTGGACCAGTTGTCGCCGTCGCTGCCCCACACGGTGGGGCCGATCAGCGGCTGCTCGCACGCTCCCACGACCGCGGCGCCCGCGCCGTCGCCCAGCAGGAAGCTGATCGAGCGATCGGTGGGGTCGACGAAGTCGGAGAGCTTCTCCGCGCCGATCACGAGCACGTTCCGGGCGGAGCCGGAGCGCACGAGGGAGTCCGCCTGGCCGATCCCGTAGGCGAAGCCCGCGCAGGCCGCGGAGATGTCGTAGGCGATGACGTCGGGACGTCCCAGCTGCCCCGCGAGCCAGGTGGCGAGCGAGGGCGTGGGGTACGGGAAGGAGATCGTGGAGACGATGATCGCGTCGAGCTCGTCGATCGCGATGCCGGAGCGCTCGAGCGCTTCGCGACCCGCGGTGAGGGCGAGGTCCTTCACCCCGAGCTCGGCGCTCGCGCGGTGCCGGGTGACGATGCCGGTGCGCTGGCGGATCCACTCGTCGGAGGAGTCGATGGGACCCACGAGGTCGTCGTTGGGGACCACGAGGTCGCCGCGGGCCGCGCCGTAGGCGAGCACCCGGGAGCCGGGGACGGTGGGACGGGAGCGCAGGGAGATCGCCATCGCTCAGGCCTCCTCGGCGGTCGGGGCGACGCCGGCGTGCTCGCGGACGAGGGCGCGGGCGGCCTCGAGGTCGGCGGGCACGTTGAGGTTCGCGAGCGCCACGCCCTTCAGCTCACGCTTCGCGAGACCGGTGAGGGTGCCCGCGGGGGCGACCTCGATGATGCCGGTGACGCCGCGCTCCTTGAGCGTGGCCATGCAGGCCTCCCAGTCCACGGGGGAGGCGACCTGGCCGACGATCAGCTCGAGGTAGCGGCCGCCGTCGGTGACGAGCTCCCCACCCGCATTGGACACGAGCGGCGTCGAGGGGGCGGCCGGCGCGAGCTCCGGGGCGAAGGCGGCCACGGCGTCCCGGGCACCGGCCATGTAGGGCGTGTGGAACGCTCCGGCGACCTGCAGCGGGATCACCCGGGCACGCGCCGGGGCGTCCTCGGCGAGGGCCGCGACGGCGTCGACGGCGCCCGCCGCGACGACCTGTCCGGCGGAGTTGAGGTTGGCAGGGTGCAGCCCGTGGCGCTCGATCGCGGCGAGCACCTCCTCGCGCACTCCGCCGACGACCGCGGCCATGGACGTCGGCTCCTTCGCGGCGTCGTCGGCCATGGCGCGGGAGCGGACGGCGACGAGCCGCAGGGCGTCCTCGTCGGAGAGCGCCCCGGAGATCGCGGCGGCGGTGAGCTCGCCGACGCTGTGCCCGGCGATGAGGTCCGGGGACGGGAGATCGGCGGGGGAGAGCAGCTCCGCGGCCGCGATGATGCCGGCGGCGACGAGGAGCGGCTGGGCGACCGCGGTGTCGCGGATCGTGTCCGCGTCCGAGACGGTGCCGTGGGCGACCAGGTCGATGCCGGCGGGGACGGAGAGGGCCTCGAGGCGCTCACGGACGCCGGGCAGGTCGAGCCAGGGCTCGAGGAAGCCGGGCTTCTGGGCGCCCTGGCCGGGGCAGACGATCGCGAGCACGGGGAGACCTCCGGATGAGGGGACGACGGGTGGTGCAGGGGAGCGGCGGCGCCGGTGCGCGGCCGCGTGCGGGGACGGCGACGGGCCGCCCGCCCCCGGAGGGACGGACGGCCCGTCGATGTCAGGACTCGCCGCCGAAGGAGCCGGACTGGCCGGCGTTGACGTCGGTGAGGTCGTACTTGTCGATCGCCCGGCGCACCAGGGACGGATCGACCTTGCCCTCGCGGGCCAGCAGCTGGAGCGCCTTGACGACCATCGAGTGGGCGTCGATCTTGAGGAACCGGCGCGCGGCGGGGCGCGTGTCGGAGAAACCCCAGCCGTCCGCCCCGAGCACGCCGTAGCTGCCCGGGACCCACTCGCGGATGAGGTCCGGGACCAGGAAGTCGTAGTCGCTCGAGGCGACGAACGGCCCGGTCACGCCCTGCAGGCGGGAGGAGATCCAGGGGGTGCGCTGGTCCTCGGGGTGGAGCAGGTTGTGCTTCTCGGCCTCGAGGGCCTCCTTGCGCAGCTCCGTCCACGAGGTCACGGACCACACGCTCGCGCGCACGCCCCAGTCCTCGGCGAGGATCTCGCGGGCGTGGCGGGCCCACGGCACACCGACGCCGGAGGAGAGCAGCTGGACCTCGGGGCCCTCGCCCTCCGCGGCGCCCTCGAGCAGGTACATGCCCTTGAGCAGGCCCTCGACGTCGAGCCCCTCGGGCTCGGCCGGCTGCACGATCGGCTCGTTGTAGACGGTGAGGTAGTAGAAGACCTCCTGGAGGCGGGTCTCGTCCTCCCCGTACATGCGCTGCAGGCCGTCGCGCAGGATGTGCCCGATCTCGTAGCCGTACGCCGGGTCGTAGATGACCGTGCCCGGGTTGGTGTAGGCGAGGATCGGGGAGTGGCCGTCCATGTGCTGGAGGCCCTCGCCGGCGAGGGTCGTCTTGCCGGCGGTCGCGCCGATCACGAAGCCCTTCGCCATCTGGTCGCCGGCGGCCCAGAAGAAGTCGCCGGTGCGCTGGAACCCGAACATCGAGTAGAAGATGTAGAGCGGGATCATCGGCAGGTCATGGGTGGAGTACGAGGTGCCCGCCGCGGTGAACGCGGAGGTCGAGCTGATCTCGTTGATGCCCATGTGCTTGATCTGGCCCTGCACCGACTCCTTGTAGGCCAGGAGCAGGTCGCGGTCCACCGAGAGGTAGTTCTGGCCGTCGGGGTTGTAGATCTTCGCCGTCGGGAACAGCGAGTCCATGCCGAAGGTGCGCGCCTCGTCGGGGATGATCGGCACCCAGCGCTTGCCGCTCTGCTTGTCGCGCAGCAGGTCCTTGAGCAGTCGCACGAGCGCCATGGTCGTGGCGATCTCCTGCTTGCCGGAGCCGCGCTTGGCGACCTCCCAGACCTTCTCCTCGGGCATCGGCAGCGGGGTGTGCTCGGTGCGGCGCGAGGGCACCGCGCCGAGCTCGGCGCGACGGGACTCGAAGTAGCGCATGACCTCGGAGTCGGGCTCGGGCACGTAGAGCGGGGCGTCGTAGACGCTGCCGGACTCGAGCTGCTCGTCGGAGAAGGGGATGTTCAGGGTGTCGCGGAGGGCCTTGAGGTCCTCGAGCGTGAACTTCTTCATCTGGTGGGTCGCGTTGCGGCCCGCGAAGCTCTTGCCCAGGCGGTAGCCCTTGATGGTGTGCGCGAGGATCACCGTGGGCTGGCCCTTGTGGTCCATCGCGGCCTGGAAGGCGGCGTGGATCTTGCGGGTGTCGTGGCCGCCGCGGTTGAGCTTCCACCAGATGTCGTCGTCGGACATGTCCTCGACGAGCGCCTTCGTGCGCGGGTCGCGACCGAAGAAGTTGTCGCGGATGAAGCCGCCGTTCTCCGCCCGGTAGGTCTGGAAGTCGCCGTCCGGGGTGGAGTTCATGAGGTCGATGAGGGCGCCGTCGTCGGAGGCGTCCAGCAGCGGGTCCCAGCCGGCGCCCCAGATCACCTTGATGACGTTCCAGCCCGCACCGCGGAACTGCGCCTCGAGCTCCTGGATGATCTTGCCGTTGCCGCGCACCGGGCCGTCGAGCCGCTGCAGGTTGCAGTTCACGACGAAGGTGAGGTTGTCGAGGTGCTCCTTGGCGGCGATGTGCAGCGCGCCGCGGGACTCGACCTCGTCCATCTCGCCGTCGCCGAGGAACGCCCAGGTGTGCTGCTGGGAGGTGTCCTTGAGACCGCGGTTGTGGAGGTACTTGTCGAAGGAGGCCTGCTCGATCGCGTTGACCGGGCCGATGCCCATCGAGACCGTCGGGAACTCCCAGAAGTCGTGCATCGCCCGCGGATGCGGGTAGGACGGCATGCCGACGGGGCTGGACTTCTCCTGGCGGAACCCGTCGAGCTGCTCCTGGGTGAGGCGGCCCTGGAGGAAGGCGCGGGCGTAGATGCCGGGGGAGGCGTGGCCCTGGAAGAAGACGTGGTCGCCGCCGCCCTCGTGGTCACGGCCGCGGAAGAAGTGGTTGAAGCCCACCTCGTACATCGTCGCGATCGAGGCGTAGCTCGAGAGGTGGCCGCCGACGGAGACGCCGGGGCGCTGGGCGCGATGGACGATCATCGCCGCGTTCCAGCGGTTGATGTCGCGGATCTCGCGCTCGAGGCGGAGGTCACCGGGGTACTCGGGCTGCTGATCCGCCGGGATCGTGTTGACGTAGTCCGTCGTCAGCGAATCAGGCAGGTGGAGATCCTGGTGACGGGCATGCTGGATGAGGTTCTGGACGATCTCGGAGGCGCGGTCCTCACCGCGCTGCTCCACGAGGCCGTCGAAGGAGTCCAGCCACTCCCGCGTCTCCTCGGGATCAGGATCCTGCGCATGGCTGGGCAGGTTGATACCGATGGGACGAGGCGTCTCGAACGAACTCACACTGTCCTTCTCTCTACGGGAGGCGTCGGACCAGCCGACGGATGGTGCGACGGTGCGCCCGGACCTTCGGCCATGGTGCCCGTCAGCCTACCGTCGTGAGCACCGCTCCCGACGGTCCTGTCGGCCCCTGGGACCGTGAGAGACCCGACACGCGCCGCGGGTCGGGGAGGGCGGGCAGGCCGAGGATCCCGCCTCCGCCGGTGCGTGCCGACGGGCCGTGGGATAGCATCGACCTGCGCGCAGCAGTGCCTCGGGGCCTCCGTCCCCGGGCGTCCGCTCCGCATCCGGCGCCGCTCGTGCGCCGTCCGTCATCCCCGTCCCGTGAGGAGTCCGTTCTTGTCACCGTCGTCCGACGTCAATGCCACCAGCTCGCCCGTAGAGGTGATGGCCCTCTCGACGGGGCAGATCGTGCAGGAGTTCGGGTACGACGACGACGTCGACCTCGATCTGCGGGACGCGATCGAGGACGCCATCGGCGAGGAGCTCGAGGACGAGGACTGCCAGGAGATCGTCGACGCCGTCATCATGTGGTGGCGCGAGGAGGACGGCGACCTCACCGACGCCCTCGTCGACACCCTGACCACCCTCACCGCGGGTGGTCCGATCTGGCTGCTGCTGCCCAAGGCCGGCCGTGACGGCCACGTCACCCCCGGCGAGGTCCAGGAGGCCGCGGGCACCGCGGGCCTGCGCGTCATGAGCACCGTGAGCCTCGCCGCGGACTGGACCGGCACCCGCCTCGCCTCCCGTCAGTGATCCACCGGCGCCGCCCTCCCGGGGCGGCGCCCACGGGGCCCCGCCCCGACGGGGTCGTTAGCTCAGCCGGTAGAGCGCCACGTTTACACCGTGGATGTCGGGGGTTCGAACCCCTCACGACCCACCCGATCAGCACCCTCGACGCAGGGCGAGCACTCCGGTCCGCCCGTCGAGCGCCCCGTGGAACCGGGACGTGAGCCCCGGATCCGATGACTCCCGCGCGAGCAGGGCGGCCTGCTCCCGGTGCAGCTCGAGCAGCAGCGTCCCGCCCGGCGCGAGGCAGGCCGGCGCCGCGGTCACGAGCCGCCGTGCGAGGTCCAGCCCGTCCTCCCCGCCGTGGACCGCGAGCTCGCTCTCGTGCTCACGCACCTCGCGGGGGAGCAGCGGCAGCGCCGTGGTCGGGACGTACGGGGTGACCGCTGCGATCACGTCGACCGCTCCGCGCAGCGACTCCGGGAGCGCGTCGAGCAGGTCCCCGCGGTGCACCCCCGCCGTGGGCGGCAGGTGGCGGCGTGCGTGGGCGAGCGGGACCGGGTCCACGTCCGTCACGTCCAGGGAGACCGCGGGGAGTGCGCGGTGCACGACCGCGGCGATCGGGGCGATGCCGCAGCAGACCTCGACGAACCGGAGGTCGCGGGGCGAGGCGGGGTGACCGCGCAGGGCAGCGACCGCGAGCCGGGCGAGCAGGCGCGTGCGACGCCGGGGCACGAAGCAGCCGGGGCCGAGCGGCAGCTGCAGCCCGCAGAACTCGACCTCGCCCACCACGTGCTCGAGCATGGCCCCGGCGATCCGGAGCGCGGCGAGCTCCTCGAGCTCCTCGGCGGAGCGTGCCCGGGCCAGGAGCAGCTGCGCCTCCTCCTCGGCGAAGACGCTGCCGGCGGCGCGCAGCCGCGCCGTGAGGGCGCTCGCGCTCAGGCGCTGCGCGTCAGCAGATAGGCGAGGCACAGCGCCCCGACGACGATCACGACCACGAGCAGCCAGATGACGGCGGAGCGGGAGTCGCGCTCACGCTCGCGCTCCGATCGGGGTCGCGCAGCGTCGGCGCGCAGGGCGCGCACGGTGCGCGGGATCATCACCACCAGCGTGGTGACGATGGCGATCGCGAAGACGATGAGGATGACGGTGCCCACGGGCCCAGTCTGGCATCCCCTGCCTGCTCGTGTCCCGTGCCCGGCCCCAGGGTGCCTGCGATGCACGGGGCGACGGGCAGGCGATCGAGGAGGGGCGTGACGTGGCGTGCCCGACCCCGGCACCGCCGGCGGCGCCTCCCGTTCCTATACTGGAAGACCCCCAAGGTCCCCTATGGGAAGGCACCGCATGACCGCGCCGCAGGCGTCCACCGTCCCGTCCCCGCTCGACGTGGCCCGGATCCGGGAGGACTTCCCGATCCTCGGCCGCCGGCTCGACGAGACGACCCCGCTGATCTACCTGGACTCCGGAGCGACCGCTCAACGCCCCCAGCAGGTCATCGACGCCGAGGTCGCCTTCCTCCGCCACGACAACGCCGCCGTCAAGCGCGGGGCCCATCGCCTCGCCGAGGCCGCGACCGACGCCTACGAGACCGCGCGGGAGACCGTCGCCGGCTTCGTCGGCGCCGCGCGTCCCGAGGAGATCGCGTTCACGAAGAACGCGACCGAGGCGCTGAACCTCGTCGCCTACTCGCTGGGCAACGGGGACGCCTCGACGCCGGAGCGGCTTCGGGTGCGCGAGGGCGACGAGATCCTCGTGACCGAGATGGAGCACCACGCGAACCTCGTGCCCTGGCAGGAGCTCGCGCGGCGCACCGGTGCCACGCTCCGGTGGATCCCGCTGGGCGAGGACTTCCGGCTGGACCTCTCCGATCTCGGCTCCCTGCTCACCGAGCGCACCAAGGTGCTCGCCCTGACGCACCAGTCCAACGTGCTGGGCACCGTGAACCCGGTCGCCGAGCTCGCCGAGGCCGCCCACGCCGTGGGCGCGCTCGTGGTGCTCGACGCGTGCCAGTCCGTGCCCCACATGAGTGTGGACCTGCCGGGCCTCGGCGTGGACCTCGCCGCCTTCTCGGGGCACAAGATGCTGGGGCCGACGGGGATCGGCGCGCTCTGGGGCCGCCACGAGATCCTCGAGCAGCTGCCGCCCTTCATCACCGGCGGCTCCATGATCGAGACCGTGACCATGGAGCGGTCGACCTACGCCGAGCCGCCGGCCCGCTTCGAGGCGGGGACCCCGATGATCTCCCAGGCCGTCGGCCTCGCCGCCGCCTGCGACTACCTCTCCGCGCTCGGCATGGAGGCGGTCGCCGCCCACGAGCGCGAGCTCACCGACCGCGCCGTGCGGGGCCTCGCCGCCCTCCCCGGGGTGCGGATCCTGGGCCCGGGCCCCGGTCCGGACCGGGTGGGCGCCGTGTCCTTCGTCCTCGAGGGGCGTCACCCCCACGACGTGGGCCAGGTGCTCGACTCCCGCGGCGTCGAGGTGCGGGTGGGCCACCACTGCGCCTGGCCGCTGCACCGCCGCTACGGCGTGCCCGGCACCACGCGCGCCACCTTCTCCGTGTACACCACACCGGAGGAGATCGATGCGCTCGTCGAGGGCATGGGCGCCGTCATCGACTTCTTCGCCCGCTTCGAGTGATCGGAGACCCCATGGATCTCACCTCCCTGTACACCGACATCATCTTCGAGCACGACAAGCGCCCGCTCCACGCGGGGCTGCGCGAACCCTTCGACGCCGAGGTCCACCACGTGAACCCCACCTGCGGCGACGAGATCACCCTGCGCGTGCACCTCGGCACCGGGGAGGACGGCGCCGTGCGCGTCGAGGACGTCTCCTACGACGCGACGGGCTGCGCGATGAGCCGCTCCTCCGCCTCGATCATGAGCGACCTGCTCATCGGGCGCACGCTCACCGAGATCGAGCCGATCGCCGCTCACATGGACCAGGTCATGCACGCCCGCGGCAAGCAGGCGGGGGACGAGGAGATCATCGGCGACGGCATCGCGCTGGTGGGCGCCGCGAAGTTCCCCAACCGGGTGAAGTGCGTGCTCATGTCCTGGAAGGCGTTCCAGGCCGCGCTCGTCGAGACCCGCGTGCTGGGCGCCTGATGGGCACCCCGATGCTCGGCGACGTCGTCGGCGTCCTCGAGGAGGCCTACCCGCTCTCGTGGGCGGAGGACTGGGACCGCGCCGGCCTCGTGCTGGGGGAGCGGCAGGCGACGGTGCGCTCCGTGCTGCTCGCCGTCGACCCGACGCTCGACGTGACCCGCGAGTCGATCGAGGACGGCCACCAGCTGCTCGTCACCCACCATCCGCTGCTGCTGCGCGGCGCGAGCTTCCTCCCGGCAGACGACGGCAAGGGCGCGGTCGTCACCGCCCTGCTGCGCGCCGGCGTCGGCCTGTGGTGCGGGCACACGAACGTGGACCGCTCCACCCTCGGCACCGTCGGCGCCTGGATCCGGGCCCTCGACCTGCAGGACCCACGGCCGCTGGGGGGCGGCGAGGGAGGGGGCACGGGTGCCCTCGAGGGTGCCGGCCACGGCTCCGCCCGCTTCGGTCTGGGCGCCGTGGGCACGCTCCCCGCGCCGATGAGCGTCGCCGCGCTGAGCGAGCGGATCGCCGGGATCGTCCCTGCGACGGCCCGCGGGATCCTCCGCACCGGAGATCCGGGCCGCGTCGTCCGCACCCTCGCCGTCTGCCCCGGCGCGGGGGACTCCTTCCTCTCGGACGCCGCCGCGGCGGGGGTGGACGCCTACGTCACCTCGGACCTCCGCCATCATCCGACCCTCGAGCACGTGGAGTCCGCGGCGGATCCGCTCGCGGTGCCGGCGCTCGTGGACGTGCCGCACTCCGCGAGCGAGGCGCTGTGGCTCCCACTCGCTCAGGAGCTGCTGACCACGGCCCTTCCCGGTCTCGAGGTGGCCGTCTCCGCGCGCACCACCGATCCCTGGACCGGGCGCGCGGGCTGAGCCATGGCCCGTCTGGTCCTCCTCAACGGCGCGCCCGGGAGCGGGAAGTCCACGCTCGCGCGTGAGCTCGTCGCGGGCGACCCCGATGCCCTCGCGATCGACGTCGACCAGATCAAGCACGGCCTCGGCTCCTGGCCGGGTGACCCGCAGCGGGCCGGGCTGCGGGCCCGGGAGCTCGCCCTCGCGCTCGTCGACGCGCAGCTCGCCGCCGGCGCCGATGCGGTGCTCGGGCAGTACCTCGCCCGGCCCGAGTTCCCCGCGGCGCTCGAGGAGGCGGCCCGCCGCCACGGCGCGCGCTTCCACGAGCTCGTGCTGGACCTCGACGCCTCGACGCTCGCGTCCCGGCTCGCCACCCGGGCGGAGCGGCCGGACCGGCCCGAGCACGCGGTGAACAGCGCGCTCACGCCGCCGTCGGACGCGGTGGACCTGATCGCCTCCCTCGAGAGGGTCCAGGAGATCCGCCCGCGGGCACGACGCATCGATGCGCGGGGCGGGATCGCGGAGGTGCGGGAGCGCCTCCGTGCCGCGATCACCGCGGCGGAGTCGGGGGACGGCGCGCAGGCGGGCGAGGGCGGCGCGGAGGGTCCCGGCGGAGCGGAGGGTCCCGGCGGATCGGGGGAGGGGACTCAGCCCACCGGGTCGACGACCACGAGCTGATCCCCGTCGAGCTCGACGCCGAGCGGCGCACCAGCGACGCCCGGCACTGCGGCGAGACGCTCGCGCAGGAGGTCCACGAGGGCGTCCGCGTCCCCGGGCAGCTCCGGGGCCGCGATCAGCTCCCGGATGACGATCCCGCGGTAGCGCTTCGCGTCGTGCGAGATCACCTTCCGCGATCCACCCCGCTCCTGCACGGGCGCGACCTGCAGGACGCGCGCCCCGCGCCCGCTGCGCAGCGGGAGCATCGAGCGGTACGCCCCCGAGCGGGAGTCGACCACGAGCGGCGAGGGCCCCGCCCCCGTCTCCTCGAGCAGTCGCGTGCGCAGCGGCCTCAGGTGGGTGGACCACCAGGGCCCGGCCGCGCCGAGCCGCTGCACCCGGGACCCGGCGGAGAGACGGTAGGCGGGCACGCGGTCCCCGGCGGCGTCGACGACGCCGAGCAGCGCGCTCATGACGAGCACCCGGCGGTCCTCGGGGATCACGGCCCCGGGGGCGAGCTGGTCGTAGAGCACCCCGGAGTAGACGGAGAGGGCCGGACCCGCGGGCTCCTCGTGGATCGCGGCCATCCGCGCCACGAGCTCGGGGGAGGAGGCGGGCACGCCGAGGCGCTCCCCGCCGTCGCGCCCCTCGGCGGTGCACCGCGCGGCCCTCAGCATCGTCTCCCGCGCCCTGGACAGCTCCGGGTGGGCGAGCGCCGTCGCATCCAGCGGCGCGCTCCCGTCGGCGGGGCGGGTCTTCGTCTCGGAGGGCGGCAGCAGCATCAGCACCCGTCCATTGTCCCGGGCCGCGGCGCCCGCGCCGGCAGGCGGCGCGGAGAGCTTGCGCACGCCGCGCCCGGGCCCGGTGCAGGGCACGGGAGCGCGGGCGTAGGATCCTGGGCGGACCAGTCGGCCGGGCAGTCGCGTCCCCGCACTCGTGCGGGGCCGAGGAAAGTCCGGGCTCCACCTGGCACGGTGGTGGGTAACGCCCACCCGGAGCGATCCGCGGGACAGTGCCACAGAGAGCAGACCGCCTCCCCGCCCTCGGGCGGGGCGGTAAGGGTGAAAGGGTGGTGCAAGAGACCACCGCGGTCTCGGTGACGAGGCCGGCACGGTAAACCCCACCGGGAGCAAGGTCGGACAGGGCGCGTTCGAGGGTGCCAGCCCGAGCGTCCGGGTGGACCGCTGGAGGTCGTCGGCAACGGCGATCCGAGAGGGATGACTGTCGAACACAGAACCCGGCTTACAGGCCGGCTGGTCCGCTCGACATGGACGGGCCCGGACGCGAGAGCGTCCGGGCCCGTTCCTCGTCGGCGGTGGCGGTCCTCAGTCCGAGGACGCCGCCTTCTTCGCCCGCTTGGCCTCCTTGCGGGCCAGCGCCGCGGCACCGATGATCCCGGCCTCGTTGCGGAGCTTCGCAGGGACGATCGGGGTCTTCAGGTCCAGCAGCGGCAGGTACTTCTCGTGGTGCTTGGAGACGCCGCCGCCCACGACGAACAGGTCGGGGCTGAAGAGGAACTCGATGTGCGCGTAGTACTCCTGCAGGCGCGCCGCCCAGGTCTTCCAGTCGAGGTCCTCGCGGTCCCGGGCGGAGTCCGCCATGTACTTCTCGGCGTCCATGTCGTGGAGCAGCACGTGCCCCAGCTCGGTGTTCGGCACGAGCTCGCCGTCGTTGAACACCGCGCTGCCCACGCCGGTGCCGAGCGTGGTCACGATGACGACGCCCTTCTGCTTGCGGGCCGCGCCGAACTCGGCCTCGGCGATGCCGGCGGCGTCAGCGTCGTTGACCACGAACACGTCGTGGCCGGTGCGCTCGGTGAACAGGGCGTCGGCGTCCGTGCCGATCCAGGAGTCGTCCACGTTCGCCGCGGTGCGGGCGATCCCGTGCTGGATGACCGCCGGGAAGGTGACGCCCACCGGCATGCCGGCGGGGACGTCGAAGGAGTCCAGGAGGTCGCGCACGGTGTCCGCGACGGCATCCGGGAGGGACGGCTGCGGGGTCGGGATGCGCACGCGGTCCGCGGCGAGCTTCCCCTTGCGCAGATCGACGGGGGCGCCCTTGATGCCGCTGCCGCCGATGTCGATGCCGAAGGCCGTCTTCTGCTTGTCAGAGCTCACGATGGGTCCTCGTCCCGGTCCGCCGGGTCCGGGGCCGTCCGACGGGCGGCCGCGAGGGACAGTATGCCGAAGATCTCCTCGCGGCACGGACCCCGTCCTGCCCGTCGGCCCGCTCAGACGACGGTGAGCAGCTCCGGCCCGTCCTCGTTGATGACGAGGGTGTGCTCGAACTGCGCGGTGAAGCCGCGGTCGCGGGTGACGACGGTCCAGCCGTCGTCCCACTGCTCCCACGCCTGCGAGCCGAGCGTGACCATCGGCTCGACGGTGAGGGTCATGCCCTCGGCGATGACGTCGTCGAACATCGGGGCCGAGTCGTAGTGGGGGATGACCAGCCCGTTGTGGAAGCCCTCCGCGACGCCGTGTCCGGTGTAGTCGTGCACGGATTCGTAGCCGAAGCGGCGCACGTACTTCTCGATGACCCGGCCGATGACGTTGACCTCGCGGCCGGGCTTCGCGGCGCGGATGCCGCGCATCATCGCCTCCTCGGAGCGGGTGACGAGCTCGTCGACGCGCGGGTCGACCTCGCCCACCCGGAAGGTGGCGTTGGTGTCGCCGTGCACCCCGTGCAGGTAGGCGGTGACGTCGACGTTGAGGATGTCGCCCTCCTCCATGACCGTCGAGTCGGGGATGCCGTGGCAGATGACCTCGTTGAGGCTCGTGCAGCACGACTTCTCGAAGCCGAGGTAGCCGAGGGTCGAGGGGTACGCGCCCTCGGAGAGGAGCACCTCGTGGACGACCGCGTCGATCGCGTCGGTCGTCACCCCGGGGCGCGCGGCCTCGCCGGCGGCCTGCAGGGCGAGGGCCGCTACGCGGGAGGCCTCGCGGACGCGGGCGATGACGTCGGGCGTCTGGACGTAGGGACCGGAGTCGGAGACCGCCTCGTCCTTGCCGACGTACTCGGGGCGCTCGATGCTCGCGGGCACGCTGCGACGGGGGGAGAGCTCGCCGGGCACCAGCTCCGCGCGTCCCTCCGGACGGATCCATTCCTGCTCTACAGTCATGGGCACCATCCTCTCAGCTCTGGGAAGGAGCACACCGTGAGCGAGCCCACGCCGTTCTACTACAACCTGGACACGAAGCAGGTCGAGGAGGGGCACCAGTCCCCGGGGAGCCAGCTGATGGGCCCCTACGCCTCGCGCGAGGAGGCGCAGCACGCGCTCGAGAAGGCCGCCGCGCGCAACGAGTCCTGGGACCGTGACGACGCGGCCTGGGACGCGGAGGACTGACCTCAGCGGATCGGCCCTCCCGGCCCGGGGTCACTCGAAGGAGTGCTCCGGGCCCGGGTAGGCGCGGGAGGTGACCGCGGCGCGGTACTCCTCCGCCGCGGTCTGCAGCTGACCGCGCAGGTGCGCGAAGGTGCGCACGAAGCGGCCCTCGAAGCCGGAGAGACCGGCCATGTCCTGCCACACGAGCACCTGGCCGTCGCAGTCGGGGCCGGCGCCGATCCCGATCGTCGGCACCGCGACCACCTCGGTGATGCGGGCGGCGACGGCCGCGGGCACGAGCTCGAGGACGATCGCGGAGACCCCGGCCTCCTGGAGCGCGATGGCGTCGTCGGCGAGCTGATCGGCCCCGGCGGTCTCACGGCCCTGGACGCGGTGCCCGGAGAGGGAGTTCACGGACTGCGGCGTGAAGCCCAGGTGGCCGATGACGGGGATCCCCGCGGCGACGAGCGCCCGCACCTGCGGCACGATCTCGTGGCCGCCCTCGAGCTTCACGGCCTCGGCGCCCGCCCGGATCAGCTCGACGCCGTGGCGCACGGCGTCCTCGGGGCCGGTCTGGTAGGTGCCGAAGGCGAGGTCCGCGACGACCAGCGGGCGGTGCACGCTGCGGGCGACGGCGCCCGTGAAGGTCAGCATGTCCTGGTGGGTGGTCGACGTGGTCGAGCTGTACCCGAGCACGGCGGTGCCCACGGAGTCGCCCACCAGCAGCACGTCGATGCCCGCGGCCTCGAAGACCTGCGCGGAGATCTGGTCGTACGCGGTGAGCATCGTGAACGGGCGACCTCGCTCCTTGGCGTCCAGCAGGTGGCGCAGGCGGATCTTGGCCGGGCCGGAGGTCGGGGGTGTCGGGGCGCTGCTCACGGGGTCTCCTGGGCGGGTCGGTGGCGGTCGGCTCCCATTGTGCCCGCGCCGCGACCGGAGTGGGGACCTCTCCCCATGGTGGGCGGCGCGGTCGCCGTGGCAGGCTACGGGGCACAAGGGGCGCACAGCAGGTGGGTCCCACCGGGGAACAGGGAACAGCGATGACCACCATGATCCGCAGGAACGCCCGTCGCGGGGCCGTCGTGCTCGGAAGCCTGGCCGTGGTGCTCGGCGCCGCGGCATGCGGCGGCAGCTCCGACGACGCCGCCGCGCCGGAGGAGAAGACCACCGAGGCCGCCAGCGCCGCCGAGGAGGCCGGGGACGACGCGGCCGCCGCCGAGGACAGCGCCTCCGACGAGGGCGGCGCCGCGAGCGAGGACGCCGGTGACGACGCCGCCTCCGGCCCGCTGTCCGACGAGGACCTCACCGCCGCGAGCCAGGCGTTCGTCGACTTCCTCACCGCGGCCGTCGAGGGCGACTCGGAGAAGGCGTGCGGACTCATCAAGGATCCGACCACGGGGGATGCGTTCGCCTCGAACAACCTCGAGACATGCAAGTCGCAGTTCGGATCGATGACGAAGGCGTACGAGGGCCAGGACTCGAGCCTGTTCACCACCGAGACGGTGACGGCGGCGGACAACGGGGACGGCACCGCCGCGATCTCGTTCAACGGCCAGGACATGGGCATCTCGATGTCCAAGGGCTCCGCGGGCACCTGGCTCGTGGACACCTCGACCGCCACGAGCTGAGCCCGCCCAGCACACACCTCGCACGACCCGACCCGCCCCCGGGACAGCATCCCGGGGGCGGGTCGCGTCGTGCACACTAAGGGCATGGATCAGCTGCAGGACGACGTCATCCGCCGGGTCACCGATCACGACGTGCGGTTCATCCGCCTGTGGTTCTGCGACATCGTGGGGACGCTGAAGTCCATCGCGATCTCGCCCGCGGACCTCGAGACCGCCTTCACCGAGGGCGTCGGCATCGACGGCTCCACGATCGAGGGGCTCACCCGCAGCTTCGAGTCCGACATGCTGCTGCGTCCGGACCCGCGCACCTTCGAGCTGCTCACCTGGCGCGGCACGAGCAACGCGACCGCCCGCATGATGTGCGACGTGCTCACGCCGGACGGCGAGCCGGCCGCCTCGGACCCGCGCCGTGTCCTCAAGGACATGCTCGCCCGCGTGGAGCAGAAGGGCCTGGACTTCTACACGCACCCCGAGATCGAGTTCTACCTCTTCCAGGAGCCCTACCGGAACGGCCGCGCTCTCCAGCCGATCGACCACGCCGGCTACTTCGACCACGTGCACCGCGGCAACGGCCAGGACTTCCGTCGTGCTGCGATCGAGCACCTCGAGGGCATGAACATCCAGGTGGAGTTCTCCCACCACGAGAACGGCCCCGGCCAGAACGAGATCGACCTGCGCTACGCCGACGCGCTCACCACGGCGGACAACATCATCACGCTGCGCACCGTCGTCAAGGAGGTCGCGCTCGGCATGGACCAGGTGGCGACCTTCATGCCGAAGCCGATGATCGAGCACCCCGGCTCCGGCATGCACACGCACCTCTCGCTCTTCCAGGGCGGGCGCAACGCCTTCCACGAGCCGGGAGCCGAGTACGGCCTCTCCCGTATGGGCCGGCAGTTCATCGCCGGCCTGCTGCGGCACGCGGGGGAGTACTGCGCGGTGACGAACCAGTGGGTCAACTCCTACAAGCGCCTGTGGGGCGCGCAGGAGGCCCCGAGCTACGTCTGCTGGGGGCACAACAACCGCTCGGCTCTCGTGCGCGTGCCCTTCCACAAGCCCACCAAGGGCACGAGCTCCCGCGTCGAGTTCCGGGGCCTGGACTCCGCCTCCAACCCGTACCTCGCCTTCGCGGTGCTGCTCGCGGCGGGGCTCGAGGGAATCGAGCAGGAGTACGAGCTCCCCGAGGGCTCCGAGGACGCCGTCTGGGACCTCACCGAGCGCGAGCGCCAGGCGATGGGCATCGAGCCGCTGCCCACGGACCTCTTCCGCGCCCTCGAGAGCTTCGAGGGCTCGGAGCTCATGGCCCGCACCCTCGGCGAGCAGGTCTTCGAGTTCTTCCTCCGCGACAAGCGCAACGAGTGGTCCCGCTACCGCGAGCAGGTCACGGCCTACGAGCTCGACGCGACCTTCGGTCGCGTCTGAGGACGCGTGGGGAAGGAGAACGCGTGACCCCCGAGCCGCCCACCACGACCGGCGCCCTCGCACGACTGGGCTTCACGAGCACCGAGCGGGTGCGCCGCTTCCTCACCGAGCCGGCGCTGGCCGGTCTCGAGAAGGGGGCGGCGGCCGCGCTCGGCGCGACACCGGACGGCGACGAGGCGGTGCTCGGTCTGCTCCGTCTGGCGGAGTCCGCGATCGAGGCGGGTCACCGGTCCCTGCTCCAGGAGTTCCTCGAGGACGTCACCACGCCCGGGGCCCCCGGGCACCGGCTGATCCGGCTGCTGGGCACGTCCGTCGCGCTCGGCGACGTGCTCACCCGTCACCCCGAGCTGCTCGAGGTGCTGCGCCGCGGCGACGACGGGCTGACCAGGCCCCGGGACGCGGTGCGCGAGGACCTGCTGCGGGCCGTCGGCGCCGACCCCGCGGCCGACGTCCCGCTCGCCGCGCTCACCGGCCGTGAGGCGCGGGACGCGCTGCGCGTCGCCTATCACGAGCGGCTGCTGCAGATCGCCGCGGCGGACGTCGTCGCCGAGGAGCCCGTCCCGCTGCAGCCGCAGGTCTCCGCCGCGATCGCGGACCTCGCCGACGCGGCCCTCGAGACCGCGGCCGCCGTGGCCCGCGGCGCGGTGGACGGGCACGAGGACGTGCGCTGGAGCGTCATCGCCATGGGGAAGACGGGCGCCCGGGAGCTCAACTACCTCTCGGACGTCGACGTCATGCACGTCGTCGACGTGGCCGACGGCGCGGACATCGACGAGGACGAGCTCGTCGCGCGCGGATCCGCCCTCGCTCGGGAGCTCGCGCGCGTCTGCTCGGACCGCACTGCGGAGGGCTCCCTCTGGCAGGTCGACGCGAACCTCCGACCCGAGGGCAAGGACGGCCCGCTCGTGCGCACCCCGGACTCGTTCCGGCGCTATTACACGACCTGGGCGAAGTCGTGGGAGTTCCAGGCCCTGCTGAAGGCGCGCGCCGCGGCCGGCGACCGCGAGCTGGGCCGCGACTTCGAGGCGATGGTCGAGCCCTGGATCTGGAAGGCCTCGACGCGGGACGGCTTCGTCGAGGACACCCGCGCCATGCGCCGCCGGGTGATCGCCCACATCAAGGCCGGCGAGGCGGACAGGAACCTCAAGCTCGGCCCGGGCGGCCTTCGCGACGTCGAGTTCACCGTCCAGCTGCTGCAGATGGTGCACGGGCGCACCGACGAGGAGCTCCACGCCCGCACGACCCTCGAGGCGCTCGCGCGGCTGGGGGAGGGCGGGTACATCGCCCGCTCCCAGGTCGAGGAGATGGACGAGGCCTACCGCTTCCTGCGCGCCACCGAGCACCGGCTGCAGCTGCACCGCATGCGCCGCACCCAGGTCCTGCCGACGGCCGAGGGGGACCTGCGCCGTCTCGCCCGCTCGCTGCGACTGGGCCCCGAGGAGTTCCGACGCCGCTACCAGCGCACCCGTCGGCGCGTGCGGCAGCTGCACGAGGAGATCTACTACCGGCCGCTGCTCGTCACCTCCGCGAAGCTCTCCGACGACCAGATCGCGCTGAGCCCCGAGGGCGCCGCCGTGCGGCTGTCCGCGATCGGTTACCGGGACGGGACCCGGGCCCTCACCCACATCAAAGCCCTCACCGAGGGGCTCTCGCGCCGCGCAGCGATCCAGCGCCAGCTGCTGCCCGCGATGCTCGAATGGTTCTCCGAGGGCACGGACCCGGACCTCGGCCTGCTCATGTTCCGGCGGCTCTCCGACGTGATCGGCTCCGAGCACTGGTACCTGGGGCTGCTCCGCGACTCCGGCACCGCGGCCCGCCGGCTCACCGCGGTGCTCTCCACGAGCCGCTTCGTGGGGGAGCAGCTCGAGCAGATCCCGGGCGCCGTGCGCTGGCTGTCCCGCGACGAGGACCTCCGCCCGCTCGGCAGGGAGCACCTGAGCCGCGAGTTCCTCGCCGTCATCCGGCGGGTCGAGACCGTCGAGGCGGCACGGGACGTGCTGCGACGCACCCGCAACCGCGAGCTGCTCCGCATCGCTCTCGCCCACCTCACCGGACTCGCCGCCCCGCGCGAGGTGGCGCATGCGCTCACCGATCTCGCGGAGGCGGTGCTCGAGGCCGGGCTGCTCGTCGCCTACCACGCCGTCGCACGGGAGCGGAAGGTCGTCGCGGTCGACTCGGTGCCGCTGCCCGAGGTCGATGCGGTGGACGAGCACACCGCGCCGCAGCTGCGGGAGCGCCGCTCCGATCCGGCCCGCGCCCTCGGCATCGAGATGGCGATCATCGCGATGGGCAGCTTCGGCGCCCGGGAGATGGGCTACTCCTCCGATGCGGACGTCCAGTTCCTGGTCCTCGACCGCGGAGCCGGAGCGGCGAGCGGGGAGATCGGCGTGGCCGTCGCGACGCAGGTCCAGCACATCCTGAACGCTCCCGCCTCCGGAACCGACATGAGGGTCAGCGCGGACCTCCGTCCCGAGGGCCGCAACGGCCTGCTCGCCCGCACCCTGCCCGCATGGGTCGACTACTACCGACGCGATGCCCTCACCTGGGAGAAGCAGGCGCTGCTCCGCGCACGGCCCGTCGTCGCCTCGCAGTCCCTCGCCGAGGAGATCACCACGGAGATGGACCGCCACCGCTATCCCGCCGGCGGCCTCGATCGCGATGCCCGGCGGGAGATCACGCGCATGAAGGCGCGGATCGAGTCGGAGCGGCTGCCGCGCGGCGCCGATCCCGCCCGACACGTGAAGCTCGGCAGGGGGGCGATGACGGACGTCGAGTGGTGCGCGCAGCTCGTCGCCCTCGAGCACGCGCACGACCACGAGGAGCTGCGCACGCCGTCCACCCTCGCGACCCTCGAGGCCGCCGCGGAGGCCGAGCTGCTCGACGCCCGCGAGGTCCGCGAGCTGACCGACGCCTGGGCGCTGTGCTGGCAGATCCGGCGCTGCCTGTTCCTGTGGAAGGGACGCGAGGGGGACCTGCTGCCGACGGACCGCTGGGACCTCCGCGCCCTCGCCCGGCTCGTGGACGGCGAGGAGGACTCCGCCGCGGATCTCGAGGAGCGCTACCTGCGGCTCACCCGCCGCTCCCGGACGATCGCGGAGGAGATCCTCTTCGGCGACAGCTCGGGGATGTCGGACCGCTGAGGAGCGCGCCACGTCACTCCGGCCCGCACGGGACGGCGTCCCGCACCGCAGGCCGGGCCCGGCGTAGCCTGGGCCGGGCTCCCGGACCCGCTGCCGTCCCTCCCTCCGGCACCGCCGTCCTCACCCTCATCCCGTTCCTCCACCACCCCGAGGTGCCATGACCACGCCCCGACTGAGCGCCGACACCCCGCGCGGACGCATGTACCGCCTCGAGCCGGACGGCCCGCTCGTCTATCCCTCGATCACGACGGTCTCCGGGATGCGCGCGAAGGACCATCTCCAGGGCTGGTACGCGACGATGGCCTCCAAGCGCGCGCTCGAGATGTACTCCTGGCTCGCCCGGAACCCCGACCGGGCCGGTGCGGAGATCTCCCGCGTGACCCGTGACCGCTGGGGCTCGCAGAAGAAGATCGCCGCCGCCGCCGAGGAGCACACCCGCGGCGCGGCGGACTTCGGCACCCTCGTCCACGCGGCCTGCGAGGTCTGGGGACGCGACGGCGCGCGCCCGGCGCGGGCGCAGGTGGGGGAGATCGTCGCCGAGATGCGCTCCGCGAGCGGCGCCTTCGCCACCGAGAAGGACCTCGACACGCTGCTCGCCCGCGCGGACGAGCGCCTCGACGGATACGGCGCCTTCCTCGAGGCGTACCAGCCGGAGTTCGTCGAGGTCGAGCAGACCGTCGTCAACCACACCGTGGGCTACGCCGGCACGACCGATGCGATCGTGCGGATCGGCAACACCGTGCTCAGCGCGGACATCAAGACCTCGAAGAAGGTGCGCGGCGACTACGCGCTGCAGGGCGTCGCGGTCACCCGCGCCGAGCACCTGCTCGACGACGACGGCACGATCCGGGACATGCCCGAGCTCATGGGCGCCTTCGTCATCCACCTGCCCGAGGGCGGCGGCTTCGCCGCGGTGCCGCTGCGCACCGGGGACGCCGAGTTCGAGGTCTTCCGCTCCCTGCGCACCGCCTGGTCCTTCGTCCCCGAGGACTGCGCCCTCCCCGCGGCGGGGACGCCGAAGGAGCTGCTGCTGTCGCTCCTGCGCGCCAAGGGCGGCCTCGACGACCTGGGCTGAGCCGCCGCTCTCAGTGCTCCGGACGCAGCATCCCCCGCTCCCGCGCCGCGGCGACGGCCTCCGTGCGGCTCGTGACGGCGAGCTTGTCGAACACGTGCACCAGATGCGTCTTCACCGTCGCCTGGGACAGGAACAGCTCGCTCGCGATCGCGGAGTTGCTGCGCCCGGCGGCGACGAGGGCGAGCACCTCGAGCTCGCGCGCGCTGAGCGCCGTCGGCGAGTCCCGGTCCCGGAGCCGGCGCGCGATCCGCGCGTCCAGCTGCGCCCCGACGGCATCTGACGCGGTCACGGCACCGGGAGATCCGGCGCCCCGACCGGCACGGCGCACGGCCGTCGCGAGCTCCTCCGCCGGGGAGTCCTTCAGGAGGTAGCCCGCGGCGCCGGCGTCCATCGCCGCGAGCACGTCCTGGTCGTTGTCGTAGGTCGTGAGGACCAGCACCGCGGGCGGCGGGTCGAGAGCACGCAGCGGGCCGATCACGGCGGTGCCGCGGGTGCCGGCGCCGAACTGCAGGTCGAGCAGGACGACGTCGGGGAGTACCCGCCGGGCGAGGTCGAGAGCGGCCTCGGCGGTCCCCGCCTCGCCCACCACCTCGATGCCCTCCTCCGCGGCGAGCACCGCGAGCAGGCCGCGGCGCACGATCGCGTGGTCGTCGGCGAGCAGCACACGGCAGGTCATCGGTCCTCCTGGGGGCGGGTGGAGCCGGTGGGGGCACCGGGGATCGGGGTGTCCTGCGGGAGCGGGAGCGAGACCTGCACGGCGGTGCCGTCGCCGGGAGCGGACTCCACGAGCAGGGTCCCGCCCACCGAGGCGGCGCGGGCCCGGGCCGAGCGCAGGCCGAACCCCTCCGCCGCGAGGTCGAATCCCCGGCCGTGATCGACGACGTCGAGCAGCACCGCGTCCCCCTGCAGGGAGACGGTCACGACCGCCTGCCGGGCATCGGCATGCCGCACCACGTTCGCGACGAGGTTCTCCGTGAGCCGGGCGAGGGCGCGCGAGAGGCTGCGGGGGAGCATCGGGCACGCGGGGTCGGTGAGCAGCTCGTCCCGGAGACGGAGGTCCAGGTCGCCCTCCGCCGCGCCGCGCGCGACGATCCGCTCGAGCTCCGCATGGAGGGCGGCGGGGGTGGGGAGCTCGGGCTCCGCGTCGTCCACGAAGCGCCGCGTCTGCATCGAGGTGCGACGCGCCGCGGCACGGGCCTCGGCGAGCAGGCGTCCAGCCTCCGCCGGGTCCTCGCGGTGCAGCGCGCCGTCGGCTGCATCGAGCAGGAGCTGGATGGACAGCGAGGACTGCGCGACGGTGTCGTGCAGCTCGCGGGCGATCCGGTCCCGCTCCGCGGCGGTCGCGGCGGTGCGGGTCTGCTCGGCGATGAGGTCCCGGGCCTCGGCGAGCTCGCGGGCCAGTCGCGTGCGCCGGTCCACCTCTCGCTGCAGGGCTCGCACCGTGAGCACGACGGCGAGGGCGACGAGCGCCCCCACCACGGGGCCGACGATCTCCCCGGCGCTCGGGCTGCCGTCCCGCCCGCCGTAGCCGAGGACGGCGAGGACGGTCACGGCGATCAGCGCGATCACGCCGCCCGCGGTGGGCAGGGCGTACAGCACGGCGAAGTCGAGCCCGAAGGCGATCCACACGGTGCCCGGGTCGAGCACGAGGGTCGCCGCCCAGACCAGGACCGTGGGGACGAGGTAGCCGAGCGCCCACCAGCTGCCGCGCGGCGAGGGGGAGTGGCGCAGTGCCCGACGCGCACCGATCGAGTACACGGAGGCCAGGACCACGAGCAGGGCGACGAGCAGGAGATCCGCCGAGCTCGAGGGCGGGGCGAGCGCGAGCCCCGCCGCGAGCGCGATCAGCAGGTAGACCAGTGCGTGCACCGCCCAGCGCAGCGCCGCGGCGAAAGGGGTGCCCACCAGGTCCACGGTGAGGTCCTGCGCCGGCACGACCGGGGGGACGGCGCCCGGGGGCGAGGGGTCGGGCTCGTGGCGCGGGTGGGACATGGTGCGAGCCTATCCGCGTGTCCCGGGGTCCCCGGGAACGAGATCGGTGCGAGCGGATGGTTCGGCCCCCGAGACAGGGGACGGGCCCCGACCCTGCACGGATGCAGGACCGGGGCCCGTCAGGACACCGAGATCGGCTCAGATGTCGTAGTACAGCTCGAACTCGTGGGGGTGCGGGCGGAAGCGGAACGGATCGATCTCCGTGGTGCGCTTGAGCTCGATCCAGGTCGAGATGAGGTCCTCGGGGAACACGTCGCCCTCGGTGAGGTAGTCGTGGTCCGCCTCGAGGGCGTCGAGCGCCTCGCCGAGGGACGCCGGGAGCTGCTTGATGAGCTGGTGCTCCTCGGGGGGCAGCTCGTAGAGGTCCTTGTCGATCGGCTCGGGCGGCTCGATGCGGTTGCGGATGCCGTCGATGCCGGCCATGAGCTGCGCCGCGAAGGACAGGTACGGGTTCGCCGAGGGGTCGGGCGCACGGAACTCGATGCGCTTGGCCTTCGGGGAGGAGCCGGTGACCGGGATGCGGATCGCGGCGGAGCGGTTGCGGGCCGAGTAGACCATGTTGACCGGGGCCTCGAAGCCGGGCACGAGGCGCTTGAAGGAGTTCACCGTGGGGTTGGTGAAGGCCGTCAGCGAGGGCGCGTGCTCGATCAGTCCGCCGATGTACCAGCGGGCGAGATCGGAGAGGCCGCCGTAGCCGCGCTCGTCGAAGAACAGCGGCTCGCCGTCCTTCCAGAGCGACTGGTGGGTGTGCATGCCCGAGCCGTTGTCGCCGAAGAGGGGCTTGGGCATGAAGGTCGCGGTCTTGCCGGCGTCCCACACGGTGTTCTTCACGACGTACTTGAACTTCATGACGTCGTCGGCCGCGTTGAGCAGCGTGTTGAAGCGGTAGTTGATCTCCTGCTGGCCGGCGGTGCCCACCTCGTGGTGCGCACGCTCGACCTCGAGGCCGGTGTCGCCGAGGATCGCGCAGATCTCGTCGCGCAGGTCGGCCATCTGGTCGTTCGGCGGGACGGGGAAGTAACCGCCCTTGACGCGGGTCTTGTAGCCCTGGTTGCCGCCGAACTCGGACTCGTCGCGGTCCGTGTTCCAGGAGGCCTCGTCGGAGTCGATCGCGTAGAAGCCGGAGTTGATGCCGGTCTTGAAGCGGACGTCGTCGAAGATGTAGAACTCGGCCTCGGCGGCGAAGAACGCGGTGTCCGCGATGCCGGTCGAGGTGAGGTACTCCTGCGCCTTGGAGGCGACGGTGCGCGGATCGCGGGAGTAGGGCTCGTCCGTGAACGGGTCCACGATCGAGAAGTTGATGATGAGCGTCTTGCGCTCCCGGAACGGGTCCAGGTACGCCGTGTCCAGGTCCGGGACGAGCTTCATGTCGGACTCGTGGATCGCCTGGAAGCCGCGGATGGAGGAGCCGTCGAACAGCTGCCCCGTCTCCATGGCCTCCTCGTCGAAGGAGCTGGCCGGCAGGTTGAAGTGCTGCATGACGCCGGGAAGGTCGCAGAAGCGGATGTCGATGAACTCGACGCCCTCCTCCTCGATGAACTTCACGACCTCGCTGGGATTGTTGAACACATCTCCTCCATCCGCACCGGGCGGTGCGTCTTGTGCTGTCTCACCCCGGGGCCATCTCGTGCCCCCGGACGTCCCGGCGCCCGAGCATGAGCGCCGTTCGCGGGTGCGCCCAGCGTAGACCGTGGGGAAGGCGGTCGCCCTGCGCTCCCGCGGACCGGTCGCGGCGCCCCGGAACCCGTCCCGCCCCCCTCTCGCCGGGGACCGGGGTGGGTCCCAGGGACCGCTCCGCGCCCGCGGCTAGGCTGGGCGCGTGATCGAGCGCAAGGACCTGGGCAGCTGGATGGACGGCGCCCCGAGCGAGGCCGGGCACGTCCCCGGATCGACCTGGGGACTGCCGGCCGACGGCCCCGGCGCGGTCGCCGCGGCGGGCCGCCGCTTCGCGACGCTGCTCGTGGACTGGGCGCTCGCCTCGGTCGTCTCCGCCCTCGTGTTCGACTACGAGTCCGTGGCGACCCTCGTTCTCTTCGCGACGATGAACGTCCTGCTCATCACCGTTTTCGGTGCGACGCCCGGGCAGTTCCTGCTGCGCCTGCGGGTGACCCCGGTGAGCGGCCGCTCGCCGATGGTGCTGCGCGCGCTGATCCGCACGCTCCTGCTGCTGCTCGTCCTGCCCGCGGTGATCTGGAACCGCGACCGGCAGCCCCTCCATGACGCGGTCGCCGGGACCGCAGTCGTGCGGGCCTGAGCCCCCGCGAACGCACCCCGGCCGTCGGCGCAGACCCGGCGCCGCGAACCCGTTGACCGCCCGCTGGACGCGGAGGGGGTCCGCAGGCATGCGCGTGCGGCGCGTCCCCGCGCACCCTCTCGCCCCGTCGGGGGACTGCCGACGGCGCCCCGATCCGCACACATGGACCGCCCAAATGTGGCCTCTGACCTGCACGTCCATTAAGATAACGTTCCGATAACGAAGGTAACGACAAGATAACGGGGTCTCACGGGCGTCCACCGTCGGCCCGGCCGGTGCCGCCGGAAGGGCGCCGGACAGCACGGAACCCCGCCGGCAGGAGCCGACGGGGTTCCGGATGCTGAGACGATCCGGGGCTCAGCGGCCGCGCATTGCCTTGCGGTTCGGGCGTGCGCGCATCGGGTCGACGCCCTTCGGCACGGCCTGACGGATCGAGCGCTGGAGCGCCGCGAGGCGCTTGGTCACCTGCGCCGCCTCGTCCTTCGTGAGCGTCCTCTTCAGGCGCGTCATGTGCGAGGGCAGCTTGTGCAGCGGCACCTGGCCCTCTCCGTCGCCCACGACGATCTGGTGGATGGGCACCTCGTCATGGGGCAGCACCCGGCCGATCGCCCGGCGCTCCTTCTCGATGAGCTTCAGCGACAGGTTCGAGGAGTCCTCGGCGACGATCACGATGCCCGGGCGCCCGGAGGCGCGGAAGAGCATCTTCTGGCTGCGCGGATCGATCTGCACCGGCTCCTCGGAGACGTTCCAGCCGCGACGGATCGACTGCATGGCCGCGAGGGCGGCGCCGGGCTGATCCTTGATCCGCTCGAACGCGGCACGCTCCGCACGACGGGCGAGGATGATCATCGCGAGCAGCACGCCCACGGCCAGACCCAGGAACACGCCGTACCAGGGGCTGTCGAAGACGAGCCAGCTCAGCAGGACGAACACGACGATCGAGAGCACGATCGCCCCGATCATCAGCGGCGCGGTGGCCTTGTCGACGCTCTGGGTGTACTTGAACACCTCGAGCATCTGCTTGAGCCGGCCGGGCTCCTTCTTCGGCTTCTCGGCGGCGGCGCCCCGGGGCGCGGTGGACTCGCTCTTGCGGGCCATGGTGGTACTCGGTCCTCTCGGTGGTCGGGCGTCAGCCCGCTGCGACCTGCTGCTGGCGGGCGACGACGCTCGCCGCCTCCTGCCGTGCCGGCTGGTCCACGTCCAGGTGCCGCAGGTTCTCCGGGATCTCACGGCCGAGCTTGCGCATGGCCTGAGCCCAGAGCTTGCCGGCACGGTAGGAGGAGCGGACCATCGGACCGGCCATGACGCCGAGGAAGCCCATCTCCTCGGCCGCACGGGACAGCTCGAGGAACTCCTCGGGCTTGACCCAGCGGTCGATGGGGTGGTGCAGCTTCGACGGTCGCAGGTACTGGGTGATGGTGATGATGTCGCAGCCCGCGTCGTGCAGCTGCTGGAGGGAGTCGACGATCTCCTCGGTGGTCTCGCCCATCCCGAGGATGAGGTTCGACTTGGTGATCATGCCGTTGTCCTTGGCGAGGCGGATCACCGAGAGGGAGCGGTCGTAGCGGAAGGCGGGGCGGATCTGCTTGAAGATCCGCGGCACCGTCTCCAGGTTGTGGGCGAACACCTCGGGCCGGGACTCGAAGACCTGGGCGAGCGCCTCGCCGTTGCCCTTGATGTCGTCGATGAGGAGCTCGACGCCGGTGCCGGGGTTCATCGCGTGGATCTGGCGGCAGGTCTGCGCGAAGAGCCCGGCGGCGCCGTCGGGCAGGTCGTCGCGGGCCACGCCCGTGATCGTGGAGTAGCGCAGGCCCATCTCCTTGACGGACTGCGCGACCTTGAACGGCTCCATCGGATCCACGGCCATCGGCTTGCCGGTGGCGATGTCGCAGAAGTCGCAGCGGCGGGTGCAGGTGTCACCGCCGATGAGGAAGGTCGCCTCGCGATCCTCCCAGCACTCGAAGATGTTGGGACAGCCTGCCTCCTCGCAGACGGTGTGCAGACCCTGCCCGTGCACGCGCTTCTTCATGGCGCTGTACTCGGGGCCCATCACGGCACGGGTCTTGATCCATTCGGGCTTGCGCTCGATCGGGACCTCGGCGTTGCGCTTCTCGACGCGCAGCAGGCGCCGTCCTTCGGGAGCGATGGTCACCCTCGTGCCTCCTCGGAGTCGACTGTCACGGCAGTCTATCGAGCATGGAGGGCGGGCGGCGGCTCAGCGCGCCCGTGGGGCAGTGCGCTCCGCCACGAGCTCGCGCAGCCGCTCCTCCGCGACGTCGATCACCGCGGAGACGGGCACCTGGCGCCCCAGCTCGCGGCTGATGCTCGTCACGCCCGCGTCGTCGATGCCGCAGGGGATCACGTTCTGCGCCCACGAGAGATCGTTCGCGCAGTTCAGGGCGAAGCCGTGCATCGTGGTGCGCTTCGAGACGCGCATGCCGATCGCGCAGACCTTGCGGTCCTCCTCGCCGTCGCGCACCACCCATACCCCGCTGCGGCCCTCGACCGGTCGCGTGGGGAGTCCGATCTCGTCGCACACGTCGATGATCGCGTGCTCGAGGGCACGGACGAGGCCCACCACGTCGATCGGGGCAGGCAGGGTGACGATGGGATAGCCGACCAGCTGCTGGGGGCCGTGCCAGGTGATCTTGCCGCCGCGGTCGATGTCGACGACCGGTGCGCCGTCCTGCGGCCGCTCGGCCTCCGCCGTGAGCTTCCCGGCCGTGTAGACGGGCTGGTGCTCGAGGAGGAGGACGGTGTTCGGCCGCTCGCCGGCGACGACCTCGGCATGGATCCTGCGCTGCAGGTCCCACGCGGCCCGGTACTCGAGGGGACCGGGGGGAAGATCGAACTCCTCATGGCGGTCCTCCCCGGGACGGGGGTCGCTGAGGCCGAGGCGGATCACGTCGAGCACCCGGCCACCCTACTCCGGCCACGACCTGCGCACTGTGGACGACCAGCGGGCCCGACACGCACCGTGGACGACACTGCCGCCATGCAGCCATCGGATGACGCCGCCCCCTCACCGACCCCGGTGGGGCACGAGCCCGGGGTACGGGGGCACGGACGCCGACGCAGCGACGGAGCACGCGCTCCCCGCGCCCTCCCGACCCAGGAGGATCGGGAGGAGACGCTGCTCGAGGACGGCCGGCAGGGCGTGCGCGTGCGACCGCTCACCGCCGCGGGGGAGCTCCGGGTGCGTGAGGAGATGCAGCTGCTCGCCGAGCTCGAGCTGGCCGGGGTGCGCGCGGCGCCGGCCGTTCTCGCCGTCGAGGAGGAGGGCTACCTGCGTGAGCTCCTCGCACCGGTGCGTGCCGGGACCGGGCGCCGCAGCGACCCCGCTGGCGCCCCGCACACCGGGGAGCGCGAGGCGCTGGCGGCGGCGCGGGAGGATCTCGACGAGCTGCTCGCCGCTCTCCACGATCGCGGGTGGGTGCTCGGGGCGCCGCCGGGCACGGGCCTCGGCCGACGCGCCTCCGGGGGCGTCGCCCCGATCCGGCTCGACGGGCTCCGGCGTTCGGGGAGCATCGGCGACCGGCAGCTCGACCGGCTCTGGGCGGACTCGGTGCTCGAGGACGGCGACCGGACGCTCCGACGCCGCGGCCCCTCGCGGGGCTGGACGGACGTCGAGGGCGCGAGGATCACCGGAGACGCCGGCGACGCGGGACCTGCGGGGGACCAGGTCCAGGAGGTGCCGCCCGAGGTCCCGGCACCGGAATCCGCACCGGCGGCGTCCCCGCCGTGGCCCGGGCCCGTCCCGGCGGGCGCACTCCCGCTCCCGGCGCCCCGCGCCGCCGGCGGGGAGCACCGCGCACGAGCGCGATCCCGCGCCGGTCTGCGCCATCGCACCGTGGACCGGGTCCGTCGGACGGCCCGGCGACGCCCGCGGACCCTCCTCGCCGCGGTGCTGGCCGGAGCCGTCCTGATCGGCGGATGCGCCGTCGTGGGGACGCGTCTCGCCGGCACCGGCACCGCGGGCGAGGTCACGGCCGACGCCCCCGCCGCTCAGGCACCGGACGCGGCCGAGATCACCGACGCCTTGGCGCTCGCCACCGAGCTGGGCACGGCGCGCCACGCCTATGTGACCGGCGCCTCGGGCACCTCGGTCGCCGTCCCGGGCAGCGACGCCGCCGCGGAGGACGACGCGCTGCGCGCCGCCTACGCCGGCAGCGAGGTGCACGGCGGGGAGCCGGTCGTCGAGGAGGCCGCGCTGCTCGCGGTCGAGGACGGTCCCGGCACGGCCTCGCTGCGCGTCGTGACCTCGACACCCGCCCACGAGGTGCAGGAGGAGGACGGCACGGTGCGCACTGTCGAGGCGACGGCGCCGTCGGTCGTCGTGCTGCACCTCGAGTGGACCGGCACCCGCTGGCGCATCGCCTCCGCCGAGGCGGCGTAGGAAAGCCGGTGGCCCGGCATCCTGGGCAGGATGCCGGGCCATCGGTGCTCGCTCAGGCCCGCGGGGGAGCGGGCCGGGCGTCGATCGGGCTCAGAGTCCGAGATCGGACTCGAACGCGCCCTCCTCGAGCCGCTTCTTCATGTGGGTGAGGAAGCGGGCGGCGTCGCCGCCGTCCACCAGGCGGTGGTCGTAGGAGAGGAACAGGTACATCATCGAGCGGATCGCGATGGAGTCGTCCCCCTCCGCGTTCTGCACGACCGCCGGGCGCTTCACGATGGTGCCGCAGCCCAGGATGCCGACCTGCGGGTCCGGGACGATCGGGGTGTCCCAGAGGGCGCCGCCCGAACCGGTGTTCGTGATCGTGAAGGTCGCGCCCTGGAGATCGTCCGGGGTGAGCTTGTTGCCCTTCGCCCGGGCGCCCAGGTCGCCGATCTGGCGGGCGAGGCCCGCGAGGTTCAGGTCACCCGAGTTCTTGATGACCGGGACCACGAGACCGCGCTCGGTGTCCGCCGCCATGCCGATGTTCTCCGACGCGCCGTAGCGGATCGTCTCGCCGTCGATCGTGGCGTTGAGCTTCGGGTAGGTCTTCAGCGCCTCGACCGCCGCCTGCATGATGAACGGCAGGAAGGTGAGCTTGGCGCCCTCGCGCTGGGCGAAGGAGTCCTTGGCACGGCCGCGGAGCTTCGCGACGCGGGTCATGTCGACCTCGACCGCGGTGGTCAGCTGGGCCATGGAGTGCAGCGACTCCATCATCCGCTTGGCGGTGACCTTGCGGATGCGGGTCATCTTCTCCTCGGTGCCGCGCAGCGGGGAGACCTCGACCGGAGCGGCTGCCGTGGCGGGGGCGCCGGCAGGAGCCGAGGCGGCCGGGGCCGCCTGCTGCTGCGCCTGCGCGTCGATCGCCTTCTGGACGTCCTGCTTGCGGATGCGGCCGCCGAGGCCGGTGCCGGAGACCGTGGAGAGGTCGATGCCGGCCTCGGCCGCCATCTTCCGCACGAGCGGGGTCACGTAGCCGGAGGACTCCGCGCCGGAGACCGAGGCATCGGCCTGCGGGGCGGGAGCGGCGGGCGCCGCCGGAGCGGCCGGGGCCTTCTCCGGGGCAGGGGCCGGGGTCTCCTTCGGCGCAGGGGCTGCGGCCGGCTTCTCCTCGGCCGCGGGCTCCGGAGCCTTCTCCTCGACCTTCGCCTCGGGCGCAGGGGCGGCCGGGGCGGCCGCCGGGGCGGAGCCCGAGGAGTCGCCGACGATCGCGAGCACGGCACCGACCTCGGCGTCCTCGTCCTCCTGGACGCGGATCTCGATCACGGTGCCGGCGACGGGGGAGGGGATCTCGGTGTCGACCTTGTCGGTCGAGACCTCGAGCAGGGGCTCGTCGACCTCGACGGTGTCGCCGACGCTCTTCAGCCAGCGGGTGACCGTGCCCTCGGTGACGGACTCGCCGAGCGCGGGCATCGTCACCTCCTGGCCCTCGCCGGAGCCGCCGGCGGCCGGCTTCTCCTCGGACGCGGGGGTGTCGGTCGAGGGAGCGGCGGTCTCGTCGGAGGCGAGGTCCTCACCCTGGGAGGACTCGGCGGCGGGCTCCTCCGCGGGGGCCTCCTCGGCCGGGGCCTCGGCGCCGGAGTCGCCGGAATCGGCGGCGCCGGAGCCCGAGCCGTCCCCGATCACGACGAGATCGGCGCCGACCTCGGCGTCCTCGTCCTCCTGCACCAGGATCTGCTCGATGGTGCCGGCGACGGGGGAGGGGATCTCGGTGTCGACCTTGTCGGTCGAGACCTCGAGCAGGGGCTCGTCGACCTCGACGGTGTCGCCGACGCTCTTCAGCCAGCGGGTGACCGTGCCCTCGGTGACGGACTCGCCCAGTGCGGGCATCTTGACGGTTTCGGACATCAGGTGTCTCCTTCGGGAGTCGTCAGGCTCAGGCGTGGGCGTGGAGGGGCTTGCCGGCCAGTGCGAGGGCGGCCTCGCCCATGGCCTCGTGCTGCGAGGGGTGGCCGTGGATCAGCGAGGCGACGTCCTCGGGGTACGCCTCCCAGTTCACCATGAGCAGGGCCTCGCCCATGAGCTCCGAGACGCGCGTGCCGATCATGTGGACGCCGACGATCGGGCCGTCCTTCTCGCGCACGAGCTTGATGAAGCCGGTGGTGTTGAGGATCTGGGACTTGCCGTTGCCGCCGAGGTTGTACTCGTAGGACTGCACGCCCTCCTCGCCGAACTGCTCCTTGGCCTGCTTCTCGGTGAGGCCCACGGAGCCGAGCTCCGGCTCGCAGTAGGTGATGCGCTCGATGCCGGACTCGACGATCGGCGCGGGGTTCAGGCCGGCGATGCGCTCCGCGACGAAGATGCCCTGGGCGAAGCCGCGGTGCGCGAGCTGGAGGCCGGGGACGATGTCGCCGACGGCGTGGATGCCGGGGACGTTCGTCTCGAGGGTCTGCTTGTCCGCGAGCACGAAGCCGCGGTCCATCTCGATGCCCTGCTCCTCGTAGCCGAGGCCCTTCGTGTTCGGACCGCGGCCCACGGCGACGAGGAGGTAGTCGCCCTCGTACACGGTGCCGTCGGCGAGGGTGACCTTGACGCCGTCGGCGGTCTGCTCGGCCTTCTCGAAGAAGATGCCGAGCGAGAAGGCGATGCCGCGCTTCTTGTAGGCGCGCTCGAGGGCCTTCGAGAGCGCCTCGTCCTCGTTGGCGACCAGGTGGGGCAGACCCTCGATGATCGTGACGGACTCGGCGCCGAGCGACTTCCACACCGAGGCGAA
This sequence comes from Brachybacterium rhamnosum, assembly GCF_039526185.1. NCBI lineage: Bacteria > Bacillati > Actinomycetota > Actinomycetes > Micrococcales > Dermabacteraceae > Brachybacterium > Brachybacterium rhamnosum. The sequence goes on along the minus strand of NZ_BAAAIS010000003.1, from coordinate 322,034 downwards.
CTCGACGCCGATGACGCCGCCGCCCAGGATGATGGGGTTCTTCGGCATGTCCGTGAGCTGCAGCGCGGCCTCGGAGTCGATGATGCGGCCGCCCAGCTCGAGGCCGGGGAGCGTCTTGGAGAAGGAGCCGGAGGCGAGCACGACGTTCTTGCCGGTGAGGGTGCGGGTGCCGCCCTCGGTCTCGACGGTGACGGTGTTCTTGCCGGTGAGCCTGCCGTAGCCCTCGACGTACTCGACCTTCGAGGACTTCACGAGGCCCTGGAGGCCCTTGTACAGACGGCCGATGATCTTGTCCTTGAAGCCGAGGACCTTCGAGTAGTCCACGGAGTTCAGGGTGATGTCCAGGCCCAGGGCGGAGCCCTCGGAGGGGGTGCCGGCGACCTCGCCGACGTGCAGGAGGGCCTTCGTGGGGACGCAGCCGCGGTGCAGGCAGGTGCCGCCGACCTTGTCCTTCTCGACGAGGGCGATGCTGAGGCCGAGCTGGGCGCCGCGCAGCGCGGTCGCGTACCCGCCGCTGCCACCGCCCAGGATCACGACGTCGTACTGGTCAGTGGTTGTATCCGCCACCTGTGTGCTCCTCGGTGCGTAGGGGGATCATGCGGCACGGCTGCCGGCCCCGTGGCCGACGCTGCCGCTTGCGGGGTCCATGCTAGGCCACGTCAGGGGCTCATGAGGCCCAGTCGGGGCCTCGTCGGGAGTGACCTGAGCGGCGTCCGCTCCGTGGCGGGCCGGACCCGACGGTCGGTCCGGCCCCCACGGCGCGTCGGCCGGTCTGCTCAGGCGCGTCCGGCGCGCTGCTCGAGCACGGAGAGCACGGTGCGCATGCTCATGCCCGTCGCGCCCTTGCCCATGTAGCCGAACGGGGAGTCGGCGTAGGCGGGACCGGCGATGTCGAGGTGGGCCCACGGCACGTCCCCCACGAACTCCTGGAGGAACACGCCCGCGGTGAGGGCGCCTCCCCAGCGGCCGGCGCCCATGTTGCGGAGGTCCGCGACGAGGCCGTCGAGCGCGGGGCGCAGCTCCTCGGGGAAGGGCAGGGGCCAGAAGGGCTCGCCGGTCGCGGCGGAGGCGGCGAGCACCTCGTCGCGCGCGGACTCCGTGCCCATCACCGCGGCGGTGCGCTGGCCGAGCGCGACGACCGCCGCACCCGTGAGCGTCGCCACGTCCATGACGAGGTCGGGCTCGCCGGCCGCGGCGTCGACGAGGGCGTCGGCCATGACCATGCGGCCCTCGGCGTCGGTGTTGAGCACCTCGACCGTGCGGCCGTTGCGCATCGTGACGACGTCCCCGGGACGCTGGGCGCCGCCGCCGGGCATGTTCTCGGCCAGGGCGAGGTAGGTCGTCACGGCGACGGGGAGGCCCAGGCGCGCGGCGGCGAGGGTCGCGCCGAGGACGGTCGCGGCGCCGGCCATGTCGGAGGTCATCTCCTCCATGCCGGCCGGCGGCTTGAGCGAGATGCCGCCGGTGTCGAAGGTGATCCCCTTGCCCACGAGGGCGACCGAGGAGGCCGCGCCCGCGGGGGCGTACTCGACCTTCACCAGGCGCGGCGGGCGGGCCGAGCCCTGCCCCACGCCGACGATGCCGCCGTAGCCGCCCGCGACGAGCTGCTCCTCGTCCAGCACGGTGACGGTGAGCGGGAGATCCGCGGCGAGCTCCTGGGCGCGCTCGGCGAAGGCCGCCGGGTACAGCAGGTTCGGCGGGGTGTTGACGAGGTCGCGCACGGCGGCGACGGCGTCCGCGAGGATCTCCGCCCGCTCGACGGCGGCCGGGGCGAGGTCGCCGAGCACGGAGATCGCGCCGAGGGCAGGCTTGGCGCCCGCGGCCTCGGACTTGTGGGCGATGAAGGCGTAGGCGCCGAGCGCCGCACCCTCGACGGCGGCGGCGAGCTGCTCGGCCGTGGCCCCCGGGAGCGCGATCGCGGCGGAGCCGACACCCGCGAGGGACCGGGCGGCCGCGCCGTAGGCGAGGCGCACGTCCTGGTCGGAGACGTCCGCGAGCTCCTCGGCGCCGAGACCGACGAGCAGCAGGCTGCCCGCGGAGGTCAGGTCTCCGGCGGGGAGGCGATGGGTCTCGCCGCGGCCGGCGGAGGGGGAGAGGGCGGCGACGGCCGCGGTGACGGCGTCCTCGCCGGGCACGACCGACGGGGCGCCGTCGGCGCCGCGGAGCAGGGGGAGGACCAGGACGTCCGTGTCGACGGAGGTCACACTGGCATCGGAAACGGTGATCGAAGGCATGGCATCTATCGTAGGCACCGGTCCGGCGCCCACGGGGCGACTGCTCCCGGGCCCGGGCTCCCCGCCGCCGGGGAGGCCCCGGACACCGGCACGGCGGCAGGACGAGGACGGACCGGACATGGCGGTGCTCAGCACCCTGGTCTACGTGGTGGGCGCGCTGACGGCGCTGCTCGCCGTCTACTACACGGTGCGGGACCTGAGCGCGGATCTCGTGCTGCTCGGGGCGAGCGCCCTGACGCTCCTCGTGTGGGCGGTGATGGGAGGCGCCCTGCTGGCCCGCGACCTGGGCGGCGGGAGCGTCGACGACCCCGTGACGCTCTACGGCTACCTGCTCACCGGTCTCGTGCTCCCGCTCGCGGGCGGATGGGCGGGCCTCTGGGAGCGCACGCGCTGGGGGAGCCTCGTGATCGGCGCGGCGGCCGTGACCGAGATGGTGCTCATGATGCGGCTCCCGCAGATCTGGGCGGGGGGCTTCGCATGAGCGCGCGCCCCTCCCGCGGTCTCACGACCCTCCTCGTCTTCGTGTACGGGCTGTTCGCGCTCTCCGCGACCGCCCGCTCGCTCGTGCAGATCCTCCGCGAGTTCGACCGCGCGCCCGTCGCGTACTCGCTCTCCCTGGTGGCCGCGCTCACCTACATCGCCGTCACGCTGACCTTCGCGCTGCGCGGCCCGCGCTCGCCGCTCGCCCTCGCCCTCGTGATCGTCGAGCTGGTGGGGGTGGTCGCCGTCGGGACGCTCACCCTCGCGGACCCGGCGCTGTTCCCCGAGCCCACGGTGTGGTCCGACTTCGGGATCGGGTACGGCTTCGTGCCGCTCGTGCTGCCGCTCGCCGCGCTCGCGCACATCGCGCGCAGCAGGCGCGGCGCCCGCCGCGGACGGGACGCGGGACCGACCACGGGGGAGGGCCGATGACCGCGTACGGTAGGGCCGTGACCACCGCCGACTCCTCCTCGAGCACCGCCTACGAGGCACTGTTCCAGCACGTCCTGCGACGGATCGACCCGGAGCGCGCCCATCATCTGACGATCGACGCCCTGCGTCTCGCGCAGTCCCTGCCCGGGGGCCACGCCCTGCTGCGCACCCTCTTCGGTACCCCGCACCCGGCGCGCGACCCACGGCCGACGCGCACCGTGCTGGGCGCCGAGCACGCCTCCCCGCTGGGTCTCGCCGCCGGGTTCGACAAGGACGGCGTCGTGCCGCTGGCGCTGCTGGACCTCGGCTTCGGCCATGTCGAGGTGGGGACCGTCACCGCGCGGCCGCAGCCCGGCAACCCGCGCAAGCGGAGCTTCCGCCTCATCCCGGACCGCGCCCTCATCAACCGCATGGGCTTCAACAACGAGGGGGCCCGGGCCCTCGCGAAGAGCCTCGCCCGGGCTCGTCGCACCGAGCGCGGCCAGCGCGCCGTGATCGGCGTGAACATCGGCAAGAACAAGGCGACGGCGCTCGACGACGCGGCGGACGACTACCGCTCCTCGGCGCGCCTGCTCGCCCCCTACGCGAGCTACCTCGCGATCAACGTCTCGAGCCCGAACACCCCGGGCCTGCGCGACCTGCAGTCGGTGGACGCGCTGCGCCCGGTGCTCGCCGCCGTGCTCGAGGAGGCGCACTCCGCGGAGCGGCGACTGCGCCGGGACGTCCCGGTGCTCGTGAAGATCGCCCCCGACCTCCACGACGAGGACGTCGTCGCCGTCGCGCGGCTCGCGACGGACGTCGGTCTCGCCGGCGTCATCGCCACCAACACCACGATCGACCGCCCGGCGGACCTCCGCAGCGACCGCGGGCTCGTCGAGTCGATCGGCGCGGGCGGACTCTCCGGCCCGGTGCTCGCGCGGCGCTCCCTCGAGGTGCTGCGCCTGCTGCGCCGCGAGCTGCCGGCGGAGACCGTCGTCATCAGCTGCGGCGGCGTGACCACCGCCGCGGACGTCGCCGAGCGGCTCGAGTCCGGTGCGGATCTCGTCCAGGGCTACACGGCCCTCATCTACGAGGGTCCCGGCTGGCCGGGTCGGATCGCCCGCGAGCTCGCCTCCCGCGGCATCGTCTGAGCCCGCGCCTACCCTGGAGAGCATGGACGAGGACCTCTTCTCGCTGGGCGGGGACGCCCCCGCGCCGCGCACCCTGAGCGAGGGCAACCGGGACCACCGGGCGCCGCTCGCCGTGCGCATGCGCCCGGCGTCCCTCGACGAGGTCGTGGGGCAGCACCAGGTGCTCGACCCCGGCAGCCCGCTGCGACGCCTGGTCGCGGCCGACGACTCCCGCACCGCGCCGTCCTCGGTGATCCTCTGGGGCCCGCCCGGGACCGGGAAGACGACCCTCGCGTACGTCGTCGCGAGCTCCGGTGACCGGGAGTTCGTGGAGGTCTCCGCGGTGCTCGCCGGGGTCAAGGACATCCGCGACGTCGTCGACGCGGCACGTCGTCGCCTGCGCACCACCGGCAAGGAGACCGTGCTCTTCGTGGACGAGGTGCACCGCTTCTCGAAGTCCCAGCAGGACGCGCTGCTGCCGAGCGTCGAGAACCGCTGGGTCACCCTCATCGCCGCGACGACGGAGAACCCGCACTTCTCCGTCATCTCGCCGCTGCTGTCCCGCTCGATCGTGCTCACCCTCGAACCGCTCGAGCGCGCCGACCTCGACACGCTCGTGGACCGTGCCCTCGCCGAGGAGAAGGGGCTCGGCGGTGCGGTCGAGCTCACCGACGACGCCCGGGAGGCGCTGCTGCGCCTGGGCGGCGGGGACGCGCGCAAGATCCTCACCTCGCTCGAGGCGGCCGCCGCCGCCGCGCTCACCAAGGACCCGCCCGTCGTCGACGCGGAGGTGCTCGCGCAGGCCGTGAACCGCGCTGCGCTGCGCTACGACCGCGCCGGGGACCAGCACTACGACGTCACGAGCGCCTTCATCAAGTCGATGCGCGGCAGCGACGTGGACGCGTCGCTGCACTACCTGGCCCGGATGATCGAGGCAGGGGAGGACCCGCGCTTCATCGCCCGCCGGGTCGTCATCGCGGCGAGCGAGGAGGTCGGCATGGCCGATCCCACCGCGCTGCAGGTCGCCGTCGCCGCCATGCAGGCCGTGCAGATGCTGGGCATGCCCGAGGGGCGCATCCCGCTCGCCCAGGCGGTCGTGCACATCGCGACGGCCCCGAAGTCCAACGCCGCGTACAAGGCGCTCGACGAGGCGATCGCGGACGTCCGCTCCGGCCGCGCCGGGGTGGTCCCCCCGCACCTGCGCGACGCCCACTACTCCGGGGCCAAGAGCCTCGGTCACGGCGCGGAGTACCGCTACGCGCACGACTCGCCGCACGGCGTGGTCCCGCAGCAGTACGCGCCGGACGAGCTCGTCGGGACGGACTACTACCGCCCGCGGGAGTCCGGCCCCGAGGGCCGGGTGGCCCAGCGCGTGCAGGCCCTGCGGCGGATCGTGCGAGGTCGCGACGGCGGGAACGGCGCCGGTGGGAGCGGCGACGGCGGCACGGCGTGAGGCACTCCACAGGAAGCGCGGTGCGACCTGCGCCGCGAGCCGTTGAGCCGCGAGCGGGGCTGCGCTAGTCTGGGTCGCTGAATCCGCGGCTGCTTCATTGGATTCAACCCCCGTCGACAACAAGAGGTAGACCTCGTGACCAACGTCACCCGCGCGCGCCGCCAGGCGCGTCTGTCCCGAGCACTCGGGCTCCCGCTGACCCCGAAGTCCGTCAAGTACTTCGAGAAGCGTCCGTACCCGCCCGGCGAGCACGGCCGCGCCCGCCGCCGCACCGAGTCCGACTACGCCGTGCGCCTCCGCGAGAAGCAGCGTCTGCGCGCGCAGTACGCCCTGCGCGAGAAGCAGATGCACCGCTCCTACCTGGACGCGAAGAAGCAGCCGGGCCTGACCGGCGAGAGCATGGTCGAGCTCCTCGAGATGCGACTGGACGCGCTCGTGCTCCGCTCCGGCTTCACCCGCACCATCCTGCAGGCCCGTCAGGCCGTCGTGCACCGCCACGTCCTGGTCGACGGCAAGCTGGTGGACCGCCCCTCCTTCCGCGTGAAGCCGGGCCAGACCATCCAGATCAAGCCCAAGTCGCAGGCCATGGAGCCCTTCCAGGTCGCTGCCGAGGGCGGCAACTCCGACGTTCTCGCCGCCGTGCCGAGCTACCTCTCGGTCGAGCTGTCCGAGCTCAAGTCTCAGCTGGTCTCCCGTCCCAAGCGCGCCGAGGTCCCCGTGACCTGCGACGTGCAGATGGTCGTGGAGTACTACGCCCGCTGATCCCCCGGGATCACGGCGAAGGCCCCGGCTGGCGTGCTCCGGTACGCTGACCGGGGCCTTCGCGTCCCCATCTGCCTCCTCGGCCCCACGACCGCACCGCCATCCGGCCCCGGTCCGTGCGGCCTCCCTGCTCCTCGTGCCCGGAAGGACCCCCACGACCATGCGCACCTCCGAGATCCATCGGCGCTTCCTCGCCCACTTCGAGAAGAAGCGGCACACGGTCGTGCCCAGCGCCTCCCTGGTCTCCGCCGACCCCTCGATCCTCTTCACGATCGCCGGCATGGTGCCCTTCATCCCCTACATCGTGGGCACAGAGAAGGCGCCCTACGATCGCGCGGTGAGCGTGCAGAAGTGCATCCGCACCAACGACATCGAGAACGTGGGCCGCACGACCCGCCACGGCACCTTCTTCCAGATGGCCGGCAACTTCTCCTTCGGCGACTACTTCAAGACCGGAGCCATCGACTTCTCCTGGGAGCTCCTGACCTCCTCCGTGGAGGACGGCGGCTACGGCCTCGACCCCGATAAGCTCTGGATCACGCTGTGGGAGGAGGACCAGGAGTCCTTCACCCACCTCACCGAGGTCATCGGCCTGGACCCCGCGCGCATCGTGCAGCTGCCCTGGGAGGAGAGCTGCTGGGACACCGGCCAGCCCGGCCCCGCGGGCTCCACGGGGGAGTGGTACTACGACCGCGGCCCGGAGTACGGCCCGGACGCTCCCACCGGGCGCCTGCCGGAGTGGCCCGGTGACGAGCGTGCGGAGGACCGCTACCTCGAGATCTGGAACCTCGTGTTCGACCAGTTCCTGCGCGGCCCCGGCAAGGGCAAGGACTACGAGCTGCTCGGCGAGCTCGACCAGAAGGCGATCGACACCGGCCTCGGCGTGGAGCGCCTCGCGTTCCTCCTGCAGGGCAAGCAGAACATGTACGAGATCGACCAGGTCTTCCCGGTCATCGAGGTCGCGCAGCAGCTCACCGGCCGCGTGTACGGGGCCGACGCGGAGGACGACGTGCGGATGCGCGTCGTCGCGGACCACGTGCGCAGCGCGATGATGCTCGCCTCGGACGGCGTCCGCCCCGGCAACGAGGGCCGCGGCTACGTGATGCGCCGGCTGATCCGGCGCGCCGTCCGCTCCATGCGCCTGCTGGGCTACGCCGAGCCGTCGATGCCGCACCTGCTCCCCGCCTCGCTCGAGGTCATGAAGGAGTCCTACCCGCAGCTCGAGACCGATCGCGGGCGCATCAGCGACCTGATCCTCGGCGAGGAGGAGGCGTTCCGCCGCACCCTCGCGACGGGCACCACGATCTTCGACCAGATGGTGGGCGAGGTGAAGCAGGGCGGCGGCCGTGCCGTCCCCGGCGATGCCGCGTTCCGCCTGCACGACACCTACGGCTTCCCGATCGATCTCACGCTCGAGATGGCGCAGGAGGTGGGGCTCTCCGTCGACGAGACCGGCTTCCGCACCGCCATGCAGGAGCAGCGGGAGCGCGCCCGCGCCGATGCCGCGGCGAAGAAGACCGGCCACACCGACACCGCGCTCTACAACCGCCTGCTCGGACAGCGCGGCGAGGCCGTGCCCTTCCTCGGCTACACCGAGTCCACGGTCTCCACGACCGTCGAGTCCGTGCTCGTGGACGGCGCGCTCGTCGACACGGTCACCGCGCCGGCGGACGTCGAGATCGTCCTCGCGACCACCCCGTTCTACGCGGAGATGGGCGGACAGCTCGCCGATCAGGGCCGCATCGCCGTCGCCTCCGGCGGCATCGTCGAGGTGGACGACGTCCAGGCGCCCGTGAAGGGCCTGCCCGTGCACCGCGGCCGGCTCGTCGAGGGCGAGGTCCATCCCGGTGCGGGAGCGGTCGCGAGCATCGACCTCGAGCGTCGCGGCGCGATCGCCCGCGCGCACACCGCGACGCACATGGTGCACCAGGCGCTGCGCGAGGAGCTCGGTGACGGCGCGACCCAGGCCGGATCGGAGAACTCGCCGGGCCGCATGCGCTTCGACTTCCGCTTCGGGCAGGCGGTGCCGCACTCGAGCCTCGAGCAGGTCGAGGGGCGCGTGAACACGCTGCTCCAGGACGAGCTCGAGGTCACCGACCGGCAGATGCCGATCGACGAGGCGCGGGCGCTCGGTGCGCAGGCGCTGTTCGGCGAGAAGTACGGCGACGTGGTCCGCGTGGTCTCGATCGGCGGCGACTGGTCCCGTGAGCTGTGCGGCGGCACCCATGTGGGCTCGACCGGCGCGATCGGCTCCGTGCAGCTCATGGGCGAGTCCTCGATCGGCTCCGGCGTGCGCCGTGTCGACGCGCTCGTCGGCCTCTCGGCCTATCGCCGGCAGGCGAAGGAGCGCGCGCTCGTCTCCCAGCTCACCGACCTGCTGAAGGTCGGCACCGCGGAGGACATCCCCGAGCGCGTGCGCTCCCTGACCCAGCGGCTCAAGGACATGGAGAAGCAGCTCGCGAGCCTGCGCGGCGCCCAGCTCCAGGCGCAGGCGGGCCAGCTGCTCGAGCACGTGGTCGACGCCGGCGGCGTGCGCCTGCTCGTGCACGACGCGGGGGAGGGCATCGCCGCGGGCGACCTGCGCACCCTCGCGCAGGACCTCCGATCCCGGCTCGGCGAGGACTCCGCCGCCGTCGTCGCCGTCGCCGGCCACGAGGACGGGCGGGCCGCGCTCGTCGTCACCACCAACGGCGCCGCCCGCGAGGCGGGTCTCAAGGCAGGCGCGCTCCTGCGCACCGGTGCGGAGGCCATGGGCGGCCGCGGCGGCGGCAAGGACGACATGGCCCAGGGCGGCGGCGGCGAGCCGGCGCGCACGGGGGAGGCCCTCGAGGCCGTCCGCGGGGCCGTGTCGGCGAACGCGACCGCATGAGCGAGCTCCCGCGCGGGGTCAGGCTCGGGGTGGACGTCGGCGACGTCCGCGTCGGCCTGGCCCGCAGCGACCCGGACGGCATGCTCGCCACCCCGGTCGAGACGGTGCCCCGGGACACGGCGGTCGCCACCATCGCCGCCTGCGCCCGGGAGACCGAGGCCCGTGCCATCATGGTCGGGCTTCCCCGCACCCTGAGCGGTGCCGAGGGCCCCGCCGCGCAGAAGGCGCGGCAGGTCGCCGAGGAGCTCGTCGCCGAGCTCGCCGGCGATCCCGACCCCGCCGAGGTGCGGATGGTCGACGAGCGGCTCACGACGGTCTCCGCGCACCAGGCGCTCCACGCGTCCGGTCGCAAGGGGAGGAAGCACCGCCAGGTCGTGGACCAGGTCGCTGCCGTGATGATCCTGCAGCAGGCGCTGGACCTCGAGCGCAGCGCCGGCCGTCGCGCCGGCGAGCTCGTGGCCGCGGCGGTTCCCGAGCCCGGCGCCGCCGGGGGACCCGAGCAGGAGGACGGCTGATGAGCGAGGGCCAGGGCGAGGACGATTCCGTCAGCTTCGACGAGCTCGCCGAGTCGCAGAACCCGCGGGACGAGGACGCCTCGACCGGCCACGGCCGTCGGCGCGCCGCCGGACCGGTGCGTCGAGGGCGACGCCGCGGACCGCTGCGCCGGGCGCTTCCGGTGCTGCTCGTCCTTCTCGTGCTCGGCGGTCTCGGCGTGGGCGGCGTCTACGGCTACCAGTGGCTCACCTCCAACGTGAGCCTCGAGCAGGAGGAGCCGGACTTCCCCGGGCCGGGCAGCGGCGAGGTCCTCGTCCAGGTCGCCGAGGGCGACACCGGCACCGACATCGCCGAGACCCTCGTCGACGCCGGTGTCATCAAGACCTCCGGGCCCTTCATCACCCAGTTCTCGAACTCGCCGGACGCCTCCGGCATCGAGCCGGGCCTGTACCGGCTGAAGAAGGGGATGACCTCCTCCGACGCCCTCACGATGATCCTGGACCCGGCGAACGTGGCGGGACACCGCGTGATCGTCCCCGAGGGGCTGCGGGCGGAGAAGATCTGGGCCGTGCTCAGCGAGGCGACCGACATCCCCGTCGAGGACTTCGAGGCCGCCGCGAAGGACTACACCTCCTTCGGCGTGCCCGAGAACGACGCGAAGTCCCTCGAGGGCTATCTGTGGCCGGGCCGCTACGACGTCCCCGAGGACGCGACCGCCGGCGAGGTCATCTCGATGATGACGGACCGCATGCAGACGGAGCTCGAGAAGCTCGGTGTCGCCCCGGAGGACGAGCACCGCGTGCTCACGCTCGCCTCGATCGCCGAGAAGGAGGCGCGCGACCCGGACGACTACGGACGGGTGGTGCGCACCCTCGAGAACCGCCTCGAGGGCGTGGGGGAAGCGAAGGGGAAGCCGATGAAGCTCCAGCTGGACTCGACCGTCGCCTACTTCACGGGCAGCGACACGATCTCCACCACGCCCGCGCAGCGCAAGCAGGACAGCCCCTACAACACGTACCTCCACGAGGGGCTGCCCGTCGGGCCGATCTCCAATCCCGGCAAGGCGACGATCCAGGCGGCGATCGACCCGCCGGAGGGCGACTGGCTGTACTGGGTCACGATCAACACCGACACGGGCGAGACGAAGTTCGCGGCGACCTACTCCGAGCACGAGAAGAACGTGCAGGAGTGGCGTGACTGGTACGACGCGAAGCAGGGCGGCTGATCCCGTGCGCCGCTTCGCCGTGGTCGGCTCGCCGATCGAGCACTCGCTCTCCCCGCTGCTGCATGCCGTCGCGTATCGCGAGCTGGGCATCGAGGACGCCGTCTACGAGCGCCACGAGGTGGGTGCGGGCGAGCTCGCCGGTTTCCTGCTAGGGGACGGCGCGGATCTGCAGGGGCTCTCCGTCACGATGCCGGGCAAGCCGGAGGCGTTCGCCCTCGCGGCCGAGCACGACGACACCTCCGCCGACCTCGGCGTCGCCAACACCCTCGTGCGACGCGCGGACGGATCCTGGCGCGCGGAGAACCACGACGTGCACGGGATCGTCGCCGCGCTCCGTGACCACGGCGCCGGGACGGTGCGCTTCGCGGGAGTGCTCGGCTCGGGGGCGACGGCGCTCAGCGCGGCGCTGGCCCTGTGCCGGATGGGCGCGCAGGAGATCCTGCTGAGTGCCCGCCGCCCGGAGAGGCTCACCCCCGTCGTCGACCTCGTCTCCTCGCAGGGTGCGGACGCACGGATCGTGCCCTGGGACGGCGCCGCCGAGCTGCTCGGCACCGAGGTCGTGGTCAGCGCCCTCGCCGCGGCCGGCGCCCGCGCGGTCGCCGAGGAGTGGCGGGCCCGCCCCGATCTTCCCGTCGTCCCGCTCCTGCTCGACGTGCTCTACGACCCGTGGCCGGCGCCGCTGGCCGGCCTGCTGGGTGAGCGGGGCACGCAGGTGGCGAACGGTCTGGAGATGCTCGTGCACCAGGCCGACATGCAGATCCGGTCGATGGTCGGCGCACCCTCCGCCCCCGTCGCGGCGATGCTCGACGCCGCGCGGGAGCAGCTGCGCCGCTGACCGGACCGGGACGCCCCGGGACGTGCCCCGGCAACTGTCCGGAATCCTTGCCGCGCTCGGTCAAGGGAACGTAAAGTGACCGTCGATCCCCGGCCCTTCCGCCGGGGGCTGAGGAGTCACCATGGACCTGACGCCGGACGTCACCACCCCGCTGCTGCGACGATGCACGGCACTGGCCACGATGGCCCGCGTCGAGCTGCTCTCCGAGCACCGCCACCGCGCGGCCGACGAGCTCTCCGAGGTCCTCGACGAGATCGTCTCCTGGTCCGGCTCCCGTCTCGACGACCCCGATCCGACGATGCTCGCCCTGTGCGCCGCGGCCCTGCTCGACCTCGCGGACAGGATCCCGGGGGCGGCGACGGCGCTGGCCGCCCGCGTCGCGGACGCCCTCGGCGTGCTGACGGGACAGATCCCGACCCGCCCGCTCTCCGTCAGAGCGTGATCGTCGCCACGAAACTGCTGGCAGCGACCCTTTCGGTGCAGGAGCGGGGTCATTCCCGTGCTACTGTTCAGGAGTCGTCGCAACGACCACTCGTCCGGGTGGCGGAATTGGTAGACGCGCTAGCTTGAGGTGCTAGTGACCGTATTAGGTCGTGGGGGTTCAAGTCCCCCCTCGGACACGTTGTGAAGTCTCGGGACATCGTTCGCAGATGTCTCGGGACATGGTTCACGAAGAAGGGCCCTGGTTTTCACCAGGGCCCTTCTTCTTTGCCTGGTAGCCGCGGGTCGGGTCGATGATGTACTCGCCGAGGATCTCCCCGGTCTCGAGGGAGGCGACGAGGACGTCGTCCCCGTGGATCAGCAGCCGCACGGGGGTTCCCTTGTGCGCACGGCCGAGACCGAGGTGGCGCATGCGTCCGGCATGGCGGAGGGAGACCTTGCCGTCGCCGTCGACGCGGTCGGTGCGGATGGTGCTCGAGGCGGGATGGGAGTGCGGCGCGGGGCGGGCTTTCGGGGTCGCTTCGTAGGTCTCTGCGGGCGTGCGACGGCGCAGAGCGCGGTGCGGCCGCTGGGTGTTGTACCAGGTCCGGAAGGTGTCCAGCTGGTCCTGCAGCGCCTTGGTGTCGGGTTGGTGGGGGCGGGCGGAGAGCCAGAGTTTGAGGGTCTGGTGGAAGCGTTCGATCTTGCCCTGCGTCTGGGGGTGGTTCGGTGCGCCGTTGAGCTGGCGGACGTGGAGGTCGGCCAGGGTGCTCTCGAAGGAGTTCAGCGTCTTCAGCACGCGGCGTCCCTGGGCGAAGCGGGTGGTGAAGACCATGCCGTTGTCGGTGAGCATCGCGGCGGGCGGCCCGTAGATGCCGGTCAGGTCCAGGAACGTGGCGGTCACGTCGGGCCCGGTGACCGGGGTGAACACGCGCAGGGCGAGAAGGAAGCGCGAGTGGTCGTCGAGGAAGTCGAGGATCTCGACGTCGGCGCCGGTGGCGAGCGGCCAGTGGGTGAAGTCGGACTGCCACATCTCGTTGGGCTGGTCGGCTTCGAAACGGTGCCATGAGGAGCGGGGACGCTTCTGGGGCTGCGGGATGACCAGGTTGTTCGCACGGAGGATCCGGTGGATCGTCGCGCGGGAAGGGACAGGTCGTCCTTCGCGTTCGAGGTGCATGGAGATCGTCTCGGCGCCGGCGTCACTGCCGTCCTGCTCGAGCTGTCGGCGCAGCTCGATGATCCGTGCGACGACAGGGGGATCAGTGGCGGTGGGGCTGGAGTGCGGGCGCCGAGACCCAGGGTCGAGGGCATCGAGGCCGCCGTCACGATGCCGGGCCAGGAGGATCTCCACCCAGCGCCGGGACACGCCGTAACGGCGCGCGGCATCGGCAGGACGAAGCCCACCCTCGATGACGGACAGCACGATCACCCGGTTCTTCACCATCACCCAGTGTGCGAACGATGTCCCGAGACATCACCCTCCACGCACTGCGAACGATGACTCGAGACAGGTGCGAACGATGTCCTGAGACCGGACACCCCCTCGGACACGTTTCTCGAAGGCCCCGGCTCCCAGAGCCGGGGCCTTCGGCGTTCCCCGGCCCGGTTCCCCCGGGCCCCGCCGCGCATGCCATGATCGCCACCATGGTCCATGTCTTCCTCCACAACCCGGTGATCGCCGGGAACACCGGCAACGCGATCCGCCTCGCGGCCGTGACCGGTGCCCGCCTCCATCTCATCGAGCCGCTCGGCTTCGACCTCGAGGACGCGAAGCTGCGCCGGGCCGGGCTGGACTACCACGACCTCGCGGAGGTCCGGATCCACCCGGATCTCGAGACCGCCCTCGCCGCCGTCCCGGACTCCCGCGTGTTTGCCTTCACCGCCCGTGCGAGCACCACGTACGAGCAGGTCGAGTACCGGCGCGAGGACGTGCTGCTCTTCGGCACCGAACCCACGGGACTGCCCGAGGAGGCGATGGCCCACCCACGGGTGAGCGACCGGGTGCGGATCCCGATGCTCCCCGCGCGCCGCTCCCTGAACCTCGCGAACTCCGCCTCGATCGCGGTCTACGAGGCCTGGCGTCAGCTCGGCTTCGACGGGGCCGGAGCATGAGCGGCTCCGCGCGGCACGGCTCCTCCCGGGGCAGGCCCGCCCTGCCCTCGCGCATCGAGCGCCGCAACGCCCAGTTCCAGCAGTGGGAGTCCCTCCTGCGCTCACGCACGATGCGCACCCGCAGCGGCGAGATGATCCTGCAGGGCGTCCGGCCCATCACCCAGGCGGTCGCCCATGGCATGGAGCTGCGGGCGCTGCTCACCGACGGCCGGGAGCGGCACTCCCGCTGGGCGGCCGAGCTGCTCGCCGCCGCGCCCGCCCCGGTCGTCGAGCTCGCCCCCGAGCTCATGGCGGAGCTGGGGGAGCGGGAGGACGGACCGCCCGAGCTGCTCGCCGTCGTCGTCGTGCCGCAGGACGATCCCGCGCGCCTCGGGCCGGTGCTGGACGCCGCCGGCGCGTCGCCGGTGATCGTCGCCTTCGACCGCCCGTCGAGCCCGGGGAACATCGGCTCCCTCGCCCGCACGGCCGACGCCCTCGGCGCGAGCGCGCTCGTGACGACCGGCCACAGCGCCGACGTCTGGGACCCGGGCGCGATCCGGGCGAGCACGGGATCGCTCATGGCGCTGCCCGTGCTCCGCCTCGCCGCGCCGCGCGACCTGCTCGCGGTCGTGGACGCGCGGAGAGCGTCGGGGGAGGAGTGGACGGTCGTGGGTCTCGACGAAGCGGGCGGACGCACCCTCGACCAGGTGGACCTCACGGGGCCGACGGTGCTGGTCGTCGGCAACGAGACGACCGGGATGAGCGCCCCGTGGCGCGAGGCCTGCGACGAGGTCGCGGAGATCCCCATGGGTGGCAGCGCCTCCTCCCTGAACGCCTCCGTCGCCGGCTCGATCGCCCTCTACGAGCGTCGCCGGCAGCTGGGTTGAGCCGGCTGCCCCTCCCGACCGGGGCGGGGCGGGCTCATCCCCCGAGCGCGGGGCCCAGCAGCGGGGCGCCGAGCAGTCCCAGGAACGGGGTGGACAGCAGCACCGGCCCCAGGGCGAAGCGGGATCTCCCGGTCCCCGTGCGCACGAGCGTCACGGCGCCCGCGATCCCGGCGAGCAGCAGGGCGCCGCAGGCCCCGGCCACGACGGCTCCTCCGCCGAGCATGCCCGTCATGAGCACGACGGCCGGGAGCGTCTTCGCATCCCCCATGCCGAGCAGCGGCGGGGCGAGGAGCGCCAGCAGCACCGCACCGGCGCCGATGACCGCGGCGAGCACGAGCGCGACCCGCAGCGGTGAGCGCAGTGCCGGCTCGATCAGGGCGGCCAGACCGAGTCCGAGGAGGGTGGCCGCCGTGAGCGCCCCCACGAGCGGGTTGGGGAGCCGGTGCTCGCGGGCGTCCCACCAGGACAGCCGCATCGCGAGCGGGAGGTAGAGGAGGACGAGCACCAGCAGGGGGAGCAGCACGGTGGGGTCCGGGGACGGCATCGGCCCATTCCAGCAGAGCGGCCGCGCCGGCGCGCCGTCACGGCGCCGATTGTGGACGGGCCCGTCGGCCTCGGCGACGACGGGTCAGAGGCCGCTCGGGTCCCCGAGCGTCGAGCGGACGCGGATGATGCGTCGGCGCATCCACACCTTCTTTCCGCCGCCGAGGTACCTCCGGGTGCGGGCGAGCTCCCAGCGCCCGTACTCGGCCTCCTCCGTGAGGTGCGCGCGCACCTGGCCCACGGAGGTGCGGGGAGGGACCGTGATGATCTGGAACTCGTAGTCCTCGGGACGTCGGCCCCGCTCCACGGGGAGGTCCGGCACCCCGCGGGGATCGCGGACGTGGACGATGCGGCCGAGCGGCGGACGGGCGGGCGAGGGCACGGGCGGGGCCTCCGGGACGTGGGTGGTCGGCGGGCGGGCGCCGGACCGAGGGTCCTGCAGGTCTCCCAGGATTTTCCGGTCGTCCGTGCTGTCCATTCTGCCGCCGGACGGGGTACCGTCCAAGCATGAACACGGATCCTCGCTCCGCTCTCGCCGCGCTGATCGCTGCCCTGGAACGTCACTACGAGGCGGCCGCCGCCTCCCGCGGTGACGACGATCCCGCGCTGGAGGCCGCCACCGAGCAGCTCACCAGCGCGTTCGACACCTATGACGACGCCCTCTTCGAGGCCTACGACATCGCCACGCCCCTCATCGTCTTCGACGGCGACGAGGACGACGACGATGACGACTTCGACGACTTCGAGGATCTGGACGACCTCGATGACGAGGACGACGAAGACGACTTCGACGACGAGGAGGAGGGCGACGGAGACGAGCGCTGACCGGCGCTGACGAGCGCCCTCCGGCACTCCTCGCAGGACCTCCACCGACTCTTCACCGACGGTGCCCACGCGGCGCCGGGCCCCGTGCCCGGCGCCGCGTAGTCTGTCCCCGGCCGCGATGCGGCCCGACCGTCGACGAGGGCGCCCTCGCCCCGTCCCGACCCGGGTGGACCGCATGAGCGGAGCACCGAGAAGGAGCCTCCTTGTCCGTCCTCGACGCGATCATCCTGGGCATCGTCCAGGGGCTGACCGAGTTCCTGCCGATCTCCTCCAGCGCCCATCTGCGCATCATCGGCGAGCTGCTCATGCCGGGCCAGGACCCGGGCTCCGCCTTCACCGCGATCGTGCAGCTCGGCACGGAGACCGCCGTCCTCCTGTACTTCTGGAAGGACATCACGAGGATCATCGGCCGCTGGTTCCGGGCGCTCGCGGGCAAGGTCCCGCAGTCCGATCCGGACGTGCGCCTGGGCTGGTTCGTGATCCTCGGCTCGATCCCGATCGGCGTGCTCGGGCTGCTGTTCGAGAACCCCATCGACCACGCGCTGCGGAACCTCTACATCACCGCGACGATGCTGATCCTCTTCGGCCTCCTGCTGGGCCTCGCGGACAGGATCGCACCGCAGCGCAAGGAGCTCTCGGACATGACCGTGCGCGACGGCGTGCTGTTCGGACTCGCCCAGGCGCTCGCGCTGATCCCGGGCGTGTCCCGCTCCGGCGGCACGATCACGGCCGGCCTGCTTCTCGGCTACTCCCGCAAGGCCGCCGCCCGCTACGCGTTCCTTCTCGCGATCCCCGCGGTCTTCGCCTCGGGCCTGTACAAGGCCGCGAAGGAGATCCCGACCCTGCTGAGCTCGGACGGGCAGGCCGCCGCGGCCGCCGCGGGCCAGCCCTCGCTGCTCGCGATCGTCATCGCGACGATCGTCGCCTTCGGTGTGGGCTACGTCGTCATCGTCTGGTTCATGAAGCTCATCGAGAACCGGTCGTACCTACCGTTCGTGGTCTACCGCGTCGCCGCGGGCGTGCTCCTGCTGGTCCTGCTGCTGGCGGGTGTGCTGGACCCCCTCGCGGGCTCCTGAACCACCGGCCGGGGCGCGCCCGTATGATCGTGCGGTGCGTTCCTGGACCTCTCCCTCCCTCACCCCCCTCCCGGCGTCGGGCCGCCCGCTGCGGCTCCACGACGACCGACTGGGGCGGATGACCACCGTGATCCCGCAGACCCCCGGCACCGCCCGGGTGTACGTCTGCGGGATCACGCCGTACGACGCGACCCACCTGGGCCATGCGGCGACCTATCACGCGGCGGATCTCATGCGGCGCGCGCTGCGAGACACCGGCCACGAGGTCGAGCTCGCGCAGAACGTCACCGACGTCGACGACCCGCTGCTCGAGCGGGCCGAGCGCGACGGCGTCGACTGGCAGGACCTCGCCGCCTCCCAGGTCGAGCTCTTCGCCGAGGACATGGAGGCGCTGCGGATCATCGCCCCGGAGACCTACCTCTCCGTGAGCGAGGCGATGGACGGGATCATCGCGACCGTCGACGCTCTGCGCGAGCGCGGCCGCGCCTATCCCGTCGACAACGGCGACGAGGCCGCGGGCCCCGACTGGTACCAGGACCTCTCGATCGACGGCGCCCTCGGCGACGTCTCGGGCTGGGACGAGACGGCGATGCTCGAGGTGTTCGCCGAGCGCGGCGGGGACCCCGATCGCGCCGGCAAGCGCGGCCGCTTCGACCCGCTGCTGTGGCGCGCCGAGCGCGAGGGCGAGCCCGCCTGGGACGCCGGCGAGCTGGGCCGCGGCCGCCCGGGCTGGCACGTCGAGTGCCTGTCCATCGCGGAGCGCGGCCTGGGCCTGCCCTTCGACGTGCAGACCGGCGGCAGCGACCTCGTCTTCCCGCACCACGACATGAGCGCCGCGCACGCCGCCGGCCTGGGTCACCCCTTCGCCGCGCTCTACCCGCACACCGGGATGGTCGCCTACGAGGGCACGAAGATGAGCAAGTCGCTCGGCAACCTCGTGTTCGTGCACCGTCTCGTGCGCGACGGGGTCGAGCCGGCGGCGATCCGCCTCGTGCTCATGGCCCACCACTACCGCTCCGACTGGGAATGGACGGACGCCGAGCTCGAGCAGGCACAGGAGCGGCTGAGCGCCTATCGCGCCGCCGCGGCGACGGGCGCACCGCGCGCCGACGTCGTCGAGGAGCTGCGCTCCGCGCTGCGCGAGGACCTCGACACCCCGCGGGCGCTCAGGGCGCTCGACGCCTGGGCCGCGGCCCCGCGCGGGGACGGCGCGGCGGCGGATGTCCCGGCGGGTGCCCCGTCGGACACGGCCCAGGCCGTGGACGCGCTGTTCGGCATCTCCCTGGCGAGCTGATCACCAGCGCCTGAGCGGGCGGTCGCGGGCAGTCGCGACCGCCCGCTCACGCGTGGGTCATTCGCCGTCGCGCCGGCGCAGGAACTTCTCGAACTCGCGGGCGATCGCGTCCCCGCTCGCCTCCGGGAGCTCGGCGGCGTCCTGGGCGCGCTCGAGCCTGCGCACGTAGTCGGCCACGTCCTCGTCGGTGCGGGCGAGGTCGTCCACGCCGCGCTCCCAGGCCTCGGCGTCCTCGACGAGCTCCTCCATCGGGATCGGCGCGCTGATCGAGTCCTGCACGGCCCGCAGCAGCGCGAGGGTCGCCTTGGGGGAGGGGTTCTGCGCCACGTAGTGCGGCACCTGCACCCAGATGCTCGTGGTGCGCAGGCCGGCGCTCGTGGTGCGGCGGGCGAGGATCGTCGGCACGCCGACGGGTCCCTCGTACTGGCCGGCCGGATCGACCTTCTCCGCCGCGCCGGGCTCGACCCCGGCGCTCACCGGGAGCGGCCGCGAGTGCGGGGCGTCGGCGAGCAGGGCGCCGAGGGAGATCACGGAGCTCACGTCGAGGACCTGGAGCTGCTCGAGCACCTCGTCGCAGAAGCGCTTCCAATGGAGCGAGGGCTCGGGGCCCATGACGGTGACGATCTCGGGCCCCTGCGGCGGCTGCAGGATGCGCAGCTCCGTGTCCGGCCAGTCCAGGACCCGGAGCCCCTCCTCGGTGGTGCGGATCTCGGGACGGTTCACCTGGAAGTCGATGAAGGCCTCGGCGTCCACCGCTCCGGCCGGGCGGGAGGGCCAGATCTCGAGCAGGTGCTCGAGGACTCCGGTGGCGGCCTCCCCGGCGTCGTTCCATCCGCTGAAGGCGGTGAGGGCGATGCGACTCATCCCTTCATCATAGGACCGCGCCCCTGCCCCTGGCGGCGGTGCTCTCCCCGTCACCAGGGGCGGGCCAGGATCCCCGGATACGCTCGGGCGGGGCGGATCCACCGGCCGCCCGTCGACCTGCTGTCCCGCAGTCCCGCTGACACGGAGGAACCGGAGCCCATGCCCTCACCCTCGCTCCGGCTGCCCGGCCTCCCGCGGCTCGAGATCCGCACCAGCACCCTGCTCACGGTCGTCGTGCTCGCCGCGTTCGTGCTGCCCCTGCTCTCCGCCCCGGACCGTCCGACGGGGGTCGCGGTGCTGCTCGCCGTGCTGACGGCGCTCGCGCTGATCCTCTCCGTGCTGGGCCACGAGATCGCGCACGCCCTCGTCGCCCGCGCCTTCGGCGGCCGGGTGGACCACATCGCGCTCACCTTCGCCGGGGGCCACACGCAGTACCACGGCGAGAAGGTGGGCACGCTGGGTTCGCTGCTGGTCTCCCTCGCGGGCCCCGCCGCGAACCTCGTGCTCGCGGGTCTCGCCGCCGGGGCGGCCGCGCTGCTCCCCGTCGGGGCCGCCCCGGCGCAGGTCGTGGGGCTGACCGCGACGCTGAACGTGGCCCTCGCGGTCTTCAACCTGCTGCCGGGGCTGCCGATGGACGGCGGCCGCGCCCTCGAGACGGCCCTCGGCGCGGTGCTCCGCCGGCGGGCGCTCGGCACCCGGATCACGGCCGTGCTCGGCATGGCCATCGCGGTGCTCGTCGTGCTCGTCCCGCTCTACCGGATGATGCGCGCCGGGGGAGCGGGCACCGGCCTGATGCTCACCCTGCTGTGGGCCGTGGTCATCGCGTCGATGCTCTGGCAGGGCGCCTCCGCGGCGCTGCGCGGGGCGAGCCTCCAGGAGCGGATCGACGTGCTCACCGCTCGCGACCTCGCGCGCCGGGTTCCGCTGCTGCGGCCGCAGACGCTGCTCGGTGAGCTCCCGGACGCGCTCCGGCACGACCCGGACGCGCTCGCGGGGGCGCTCGTCCTCGCCCCGGCCCCCGGGGGAGGCGCGCCGCGGGTGCTGCGGATCGACGTCGACGCGGCCCGGGGCGTGCCCGCGGCGAGCCGCCCCTCCGTCCCGGTCACCGCCGTCGCGGCGCCGCTGGGCGAGCTCGGGGAGCTCCCGGCGGGGCTCGCCGGCGACCACCTGGTCGAGGCGATGATGGCGCGGCCCCATCCGGTGTACCTGGTCCGGGAGGACGACGGCACCGTGCTCGGTGTGATCATCGGCTCCGAGGTCGCGGCGCGCCTGCGGGGACGGTGAACGGGCCCGGAGCGGGAGCGGACCTCCGCCTATGCTGGCGGGCATGACCTCGACCCCCTCCCCGGACGCCGGCGTCCCGGCCCCCGCCCGCGCCTCGGCGCCCGCCCCCCGCGCGGCCCGCCCGGGGCTGGACCGCACCGGCCCCCTCACCCTCGGCGACAAGGTGCAGCTCGCCGACGCCAAGGGTCGCCTGCACACGATCACCCTCCGCGAGGGCGGCGAGTTCCACAGCCACCGCGGCGTGCTGCGCCACGAGCAGCTCATCGGCGCGGAGGACGGCGTCGTCGTCGAGGACAACCACGGCACCCCGTACCAGGCGCTGCGGCCGCTCTACGCCGACTACATGCTGTCCATGCCGCGCGGCGCCGCGATCATCTACCCCAAGGACTCCGCGCAGATCCTCATGTGGGGCGACATCTTCCCCGGCGCGCGGGTGCTCGAGGCGGGGGTCGGATCCGGCGGCCTCACCACCGCGCTGCTGCGCGCCGTGGGGCCGGAGGGCGCCGTCCACTCGATCGAGCGCCGGGAGGACTTCGCGACCGTCGCGAAGGAGAACGTCGACACCTTCTTCGGTGTCAGCGAGGGCGAGGACCACCCCTGGTGGGACCTCACGATCGGGGACTTCCAGGACGTCGCCCCGACCCTCGGCGAGTCCGCCGTGGACCGCGTGGTGCTCGACATGCTCGCCCCCTGGGAGTGCGTCGAGGCGGCCGGGGACGTGCTCGTCTCCGGCGGCGTCTTCCTCGCCTACGTCGCGACCGTCACCCAGCTCTCCCGCACCGCCGAGGCGCTGCGGGACCACGGGGAGTTCACCGAGCCGGACGCCTGGGAGTGCTTCGTGCGGCCCTGGCACCTCGAGGGTCTCGCCGTGCGCCCCGAGCACCGGATGAACGCGCACACCGGCTTCCTCATCACGGCGCGCCGCACCGCCCACGGCACCCGTGCGCTGACCCGCGTGACCCGCCCCGCCCCGGGCTCCCGGGACGAGGAGGAGCTGAACCACCCCGACAACGAGGGCTTCGGCGGAGGCTCCGGCGACTGGACCGCGCAGGACGTGGGCGAGCGCGGCGTCGCCCCGCGCAAGATCAAGCGCGCGCTGCGGGACATCCGCCAGGGCCGGGACCGCTGACCCGCCCGGAACCCCTCACCCCCTCGGAAGGAGCGCCATGAAGACCTACGCGGAGATGAGCTCCGAGCTCGAGCAGCTCGCGACCCGCAACGACCGGCTCACCGCGGCGCTGCGCGCGGCCCGCGGGCAGATCCTCGAGCTCAAGGCGGATCTCGAGCGGATCGGCGACCCGCCGAACTCCTATGCGACCTTCCTGCGGCGCACCGACGGCACCACCGTCGACGTTCTGCACAACGGCCGGCGGCTGCGGGTCGCGACCTCCTCCGAGGTGGACCTCGAGGCGCTGCGTCCCGGCATGGAGCTGCGGCTGAACGAGTCCCTCGCCGCCGTCGAGACGATCACCCCCGGTGACGCAGGGAACGTCGTCGCCGTCGTCGAGCCGCTCGCCGACTCGCGGGTGCTCGTCGCCGTCGCCCCGGACGACACGCGCGTGCTGCGCCGCTCCGGCGAGCTCGAGGACGAGCTGCTGCATCCCGGGGACAGCGTGCTCGTCGACCTCAAGGCGCAGCTCGTGCTCGAGCGCATCGACCGGGCGGAGATCACCGATCTCGTCCTCGAGCAGGTGCCGGACGTCGCCTTCGAGTCGATCGGCGGGCTCTCCGGCCAGATCGAGACGATCCGCGACGCGGTGGAGCTGCCCTTCCTGCAGCAGGACCTGTACCGCACCTACGGCCTGCGACCGCCCAAGGGCGTGCTCCTCTACGGCCCTCCCGGCTGCGGCAAGACGATGATCGCGAAGGCGGTCGCGCACGAGCTCGTGCTGCGCTCCGCGGAGGTGCGCGGCGTGAGCGTCGCCGAGGCGCTCGAGAACTCCGCCTTCCTCAACGTCAAGGGACCGGAGCTGCTGAACAAGTACGTGGGGGAGACCGAGCGCTCCATCCGGCTCGTCTTCGAGCGGGCCCGCGAGAAGGCGAGCGCCCATCACCCGGTCGTCATCTTCTTCGACGAGATGGAGGCCCTGTTCCGCACGCGCGGCACGGGGCTCTCGAGCGACGTCGAGACCACGATCGTGCCGCAGCTGCTCGCGGAGATCGACGGGGTCGAGGGCCTGGACAACGTGATCGTCATCGGCGCCTCCAACCGCGAGGACATGATCGACCCGGCGATCCTGCGCCCGGGTCGGCTCGACGTGAAGATCCGCGTGCAGCGCCCCGATGCCGCCGCGGGGCGCGAGATCCTGGGCCTCTACCTCGACGAGGACGTCCCGCTGCGCGGGGACCGCGAGGCGCTGCTCGACGCGGCCGTCGCCCGCATCTACGACGACTCCCCGGCCTCCGCCTTCGTGCGGATCGACTACTCCGACGGCGGCGAGGCCGTCCTGCACTTCCGCGACGTGGTCTCCGGGGCGACGCTGCGCAACATCGTGGACCGCGCGAAGAAGAACGCGGTGAAGGACCAGCTCACCACCGGGATCGCCGGGGTGAGCGAGGAGCACCTGCTGGACGCCGTGGCGGACGAGTTCTCCGAGAACGAGGACATGCCCTCCGCCGCCCACCCCGAGGAGTGGGCGAGGATCTCCGGGCACCGCGGGGCGCGGGTCGAGGCGATCGTGCCGCTCCGGCGTCCCGATGCGGGAACCGGTCAGGACGATGCGCGGAATGCCGACGGGACGACCGGGCAGGAGGAGCGGCGATGAGCGGCGGAGGCCTCACCACCGAGCGCCCCATGGGCATCGAGACCGAGTTCGGCGTGCTCCACGTCGACCTCGAGGAGCGCACGCGCGCCGGGGCCGGCAGCGCGATCCTGCTCAGCCACCTCACGGTCGCGGCCTATGCGCTGCTCGCCCCCGCGGAGGGGGAGCGCGGGCGCCGGGTCCGTTGGGACTACGGGGACGAGTCCCCGCTGCGGGACGCGCGCGGCTTCGAGCTGCAGCGCGCCGCGGCCCACCCCACCCAGCTGACCGACGAGGTGAAGGACGCGCACCTGCCGAGCGTCGAGCTCGACGGACCCGTCCGGGGATCCGACGTCGCCCCGGAGGGGACCGACGACGAGGTCCTCGCCTGGGCGGTGCACCGCTCGATCGGCAATTCCGTGCTGCGCAGCGGCGCCCGCTGGTACGTGGACCACGCCCATCCCGAGTACTCGGCGCCCGAGGTGCTGCGCGCCCGGGAGGCCGTGGTCGCGGACCGCGCGGGCGAGCTCGTCGCCCGCGAGGCGATGGCGATCGTCGGGCAGGCCGACGGCATCCCCGACGTCGCGCTGTACAAGAACAACACCGACGGCAAGGGCGCCTCCTACGGCACCCACGAGAACTACCTGCTGGACCGCTCCGTCCCCTTCGAGGACGTCGTCGCGGTGCTGCTGCCCTTCCTCACCACGCGGCAGGTGCTCGTGGGCGCCGGCCGGGTGGGGCGCGGGACCCGCGGCTCCGAGCCCGGCTTCCAGATCTCCTCGCGGGCGGACTTCATGGAGGCGGAGGTGGGCCTCGAGACCACCCTGAACCGTCCCATCGTCAACACGCGCGACGAGCCCCACGCCGATGCGAGCCGCTTCCGCCGGCTCCACGTGATCATCGGGGACGCGAACCTCCTCGAGGAGTCGACCTTCCTCAAGCTCGGCACGACCTCCCTCGTGCTCGCGGCGCTCGAGGCGCAGCACCGCACCGGTGCGGCGATCCTCCCGGAGCTGCGCCTCGCCGACCCGGTCGCGGCGGTCCGCGCGATCAGCCACGACCCGAGCCTGCGCACCACGGTGGAGCTCGCCGACGGCCGCTCCCTCACCGCCCTGCAGATCCAGCGGGAGATCCTCGACGCGGTCGCCGCCGTCGCCGATCGCGGTGACGCGGAGACCGATCAGGTGATCACGAGCTGGGGCGAGCTGCTCGACCTGCTCGCCCAGGACCCGATGCTCGCCGCGGATCGCGTCGAGTGGATCGCGAAGCTGCGCCTGCTCGAGCAGTACCGGCGGCGCCACGGGGATCTCGACTGGGCGGACCCCCGCCTGCTCGCGATCGACCTCCAGTTCTCCGACCTCCGCCCCGGGCGGGGCCTGTTCGAGAAGCTGCGGGCGGCCGGGCAGGTCCGCACGCTCGTCAGCGAGGAGGAGGTCGCCGCCGCGGTGACGACCCCGCCCGCGAGCACCCGCGCGCACCTGCGCGGGCAGCTCATCACCCATCACCCGGGCGCCGTGCCCTCCGCCGGCTGGGACGTCATCACCCTCGCCGGCGAGGAGGAGGGCCACCGCCTGCGCCTCGCCGATCCCCGGCTGGGATCGGCGGCCTGGTGCGAGGAGCACGGCGTGGACCCCGCCGAGGACCTCGACTCCCTGCTCACCGCCCTGCACCGCGCCGTCGGCGACCGCTGACCCACCACCTCCACCCACCCCCACGACGGAAGAAGGCCACCATGTCCCAGCAGAGCATCAACGCCCCGCGTCCCGGCGACGACGAGGAGAACGCGTCCGAGGCCGTCACCGGCGGCCAGACCTTCGCCTCGGCGCAGGGCGCCGACGACCTCCTCGACGAGATCGACGCCGTGCTCGAGGAGAACGCCGAGACCTTCGTGCGCTCCTTCGTCCAGAAGGGCGGCGAGTGAGCCGATGAGGCGCCGCGTGGGAGGGCTGGAGACCGAGTTCGGGCTCGTGTGCGTCCGGGCGGACGGCACGCGCGCCCTCGAGCCGGAGGCCGCCGCCCGGGAGCTGTTCCGACCGGTCGTGGCCCAGGGGCGCTCCTCGAACGTCTTCCTGCGCAACGCCGCCCGCCTGTACCTGGACGTGGGCTCGCACCCCGAGTACGCGACCGCCGAGTGCGACGACTGGTGGGACCTCGTGGCGCAGGACGCCGCGGGGGAGCGGATCCTCGCCGAGCTCGTCGGCTCCGCGAACGCGCGCCTGGCCGAGGACGGCCAGGACGCCCGCATCCACCTGCTCAAGAACAACGTCGACTCCCAGGGCAACGCGTTCGGCTCCCACGAGAACTACCTCGTGGACCGCCGCGGGGAGTTCACGCGGCTGCCGCGCTACCTGCTGCCCTTCCTCGTGACCCGCCAGATCGTCACCGGCGCGGGCGGCGTCGTCGTGGACCGTCCGCTCGGGGAGCCCACCGCCCCCGGCACCCCGCGCTTCGTGTTCTCGCGCCGCAGCGACCACATGTGGGAGACGGTCTCCTCCGCGACCACGCGCACCCGCCCGATCATCAACACCCGGGACGAGCCGCACGGCGACCCCACGCGGTTCCGGCGCCTCCACGTGATCGTCGGGGACTCCACGCGCAGCGAGGTCTCGACGCATCTGCGCTTCGCGACCACGGATCTCGTGCTGCGGCTCATCGAGTCAGGGCGCTCGCTCCCCGAGCTCGCGCTCGCGGACGACATCGCCGCGATCCGGGTCGTCGCCCGTGACCTCACGGGGACGGAGCCGCTCGAGCTCGCCGCCGGGGGCACCACGACCGCGCTCGAGGTGCAGCAGCGCTGGCTCGACCTCGCGGCGACCGTCGCCGAGCCCGCCGAGCAGGGGGTGCTCGAGACCTGGCAGAAGGCGCTCGACGCGGTGCGCACGGGGGACCGCTCCTGGGCCGCGCAGCACCTCGACTGGGCCATCAAGGAGCGTCTGGTCTCCCAGGTCGTCGAGCGGCGCGGCGTCGCGCTCGACGACTCGGTGATCGAGCGCCTCGACCTCGGCTACCACGACATCGACCCGAGCGGCTCGGTCTTCGCCTCGCTGTGCCGGCGCGGGCTCGCCCCGGCGGTGCTCGACGAGGAGCGGATCGCCGCGGCGGTCACGACGGCGCCCGCGAGCACCCGCGCCCACCTGCGCGGGCAGGTCGTGACGGCCGCGCTCGAGCACGGGGTGGACCATGTCGTGGACTGGACCACGCTGCGGCTGACCCGCTCGGGCTCCGCGCCGGTGCAGATCCTGGACCCGTTCCAGACCCGCAGCGACGAGGTGGACGCGCTCCTGGCGCGGATCCGCGGCGGCGGTGCCCCGACCCCCGGCGCCGTCTGAGCCGCATCGGCCGCCGCTTCCCAGCTTCCGCGTGAACCCTCCCGGCGCGCCCCCGTACCCTGGTCCTCGTGTCCCACCCCGGGGCCCATGATCCGAAAGGTCCTCCGTGATCCGTCGCCGCACCCTGCTGTCCACCGCCCTGGCCGCGACGGCCGCCATCGGCCTCGCCGCCTGCTCGAAGGACGACAGCGGCTCGAGCGCCTCCGACGGCGGGTCCGACGGCGGCGGCGCCGCCGCGCTCTCCGGCGTGGACGTGAGCGACGACCTCGGCTCCGAGCCGACGGTCTCCTTCACCGCGCCGCTGAGCATCGATGCCGCGGACGCCCGGGTGATCGCGGCCGGCGACGGTGCGACCCTCGCCGAGGGCGACACCGTGATCATGCGCAGCATGTACGTCGACGCGAGCACGGGTGAGACCCTCCAGTCGTGGTGGCAGGGCGCTCCCGCGGGCGGCCTGCAGGTCACCTCCGACGGCCTCGGGGCGGAGGCCTTCGCCTTCTTCCAGACGGTCGCGGTGGGCTCCCGCTTCGCGATGGCCGGCTGGCAGCAGGACAGCAGCGGCAACGCCGTCTCGCTCGTCCAGGTGGGCGACGTGGACCGCGTCGTCTCCCCGCTGCGCGCCGAGGGCGCCGAGCAGAAGCCCTCGGGCTCCTACCCGAAGGTCACGCTCGGCAAGGACGGCGCCCCGGCGATCGACGGTCCCGGCTCGGGCGACGCCCCCGCGAAGACCGTCCGCGAGGCGCTCATCGAGGGCACCGGCGACACCACCCGCAAGGGCGACTACCTGACGATGCACTACACCGGCTGGGCCTGGGAGACGGGCGAGCAGTTCGACTCCTCGTGGGAGCGCGGCGCCCCGTTCAGCTTCGTGCAGGGCCAGGGCCAGGTCATCACGGGCTGGGACGACAACCTGCTGGACCTCAAGGTCGGCAGCCAGGTCATGCTCGTGATCCCCGGTGACGAGGCCTATCCTGCCGATTCGGGGTCCGAGCTCGCGGGCCAGACCCTGATCTTCGTGGTCGACGTCCTTGACGCCGCCCACACCAACGCCTGACCACCCCCAACATCGGAGGAACGATGAACCGCAGCAAGCCCGAGATCGACGCCCCCGAGGGCCCCGCGCCCACCGAGCTCGTGATCGTCGACGAGACGGTCGGCGACGGCGAGGAGGCCGGCCGCGGCGACGTCGTCGACGTGCACTACGTCGGCGTCTCGCACTCGACCGGTGAGCAGTTCGACGCCTCCTGGGACCGCGGCGAGCCGCTGCGCTTCCAGCTCGGCGTGGGCCAGGTCATCACCGGCTGGGACCAGGGCGTGCAGGGCATGAAGGTCGGCGGCCGCCGCCGCCTCGACATCCCCGCGCACCTGGCCTACGGCGACCACGGCGCGCCGCCGGTCATCGCCCCGGGCGAGACCCTCGTCTTCGTGTGCGACCTGGTGGCGGTGCACAAGCGCTGAGCCCCTCCGCCCACGCGTCGGGCGGGGAGCAGCAGGGCCTGTTCGAGGCCCCTGCCCCCGCCGCGCCCGCCCCGACCGACCCGGCCCGCGACTCCGCGGGCCGGGTCGGTGGTCTGCGCACCACCGCCGGCTTCGCCCTCGCGCCGGAGCGGCCGGTCGCCTCCGTGCGGCTGATCGGGGTGCTGCCGCACCTGGACCGCCCCTTCGAGTACGCGGTCACCGCCGAGACCTCCGCCGCCGAGGCGGGCATGCGGGTCCGGGTCCGCTTCTCCGGCAAGGACACCGAGGGCATCGTCCTCGAGCGGCGGGACGCGCCGACGACGGACCGCGCGCTCGCCCCGCTCGTCCGTCTCGTCTCCGAGGACGTCGTCGTGCCGTCCGCCCTGATGCGCGTGTGCGAGGACGTCGCCGATCGCTGCGCGGGCACCGTCGGCGACGTGCTCCGGCTCGCGCTGCCGCCGCGCCACGCCCGCGCCGAGAAGCGCGATCGGGAGATGGCGGCCGCGGAGCGGGACGCCGCCGCGGCCCGCGCGTCGGCCGCGGAAGCGGAAGCGGCTGCCTCCGCCGATGCCGAGATCGACACCGACACCGACACCGACACCGACACCGACACCGACACCGAGGATGCTCCCGCAGCGGATGCCGCGCCGACGCCGCCCCGCCCCGGCGACCGCTACCCGGGGCTCGCGGCCCTCCTGACCCGCGCGGGCGGTGCCGAGGGGCCCGTGCCCCGCGCGAGCCTCACCCTCGACGCGGGCGACCCCTGGACTGCCGTGACCGCCGGAGCCCTCGAGGACCTCGGCCCCGACCGCGGCGCCCTCGTCATCGCCCCGGACCAGCGCGACGTGGCACGGCTGTCCCGCGTGCTCACGGAGCGCGGCGTCGACCACGAGGTGCTCGCCGGCACCGAGGGTCCGGAGAAGCGCTACCGCACCTTCCGGCGGGTGCTGCGCGGCGCGACCCGCGTGGTGCTCGGCAACCGCTCCGCGGCCTTCGCCCCCGTCCGCGATCTCGCTCTCGTCATCTGCTACGACGCCTCCGACGACCTCCTCACCGAGCCGCGTGCCCCGTACCCGCACGTGCGCACGGTGCTGCAGGCGCGCTCCACCGAGGAGCGCTGCGCACTGCTCTTCCTCGCCTCGAGCGAGTCCGTGCCGCTGCGCGCCCTCGAGACCGCCGGCTACCTCCGCCGGCTCGAGCCGCTGCCCGCGCCGGTGACGGCCGTGCGGCCCCGGATCACCGCGATGGACCAGTACCTGCGTGACCGCGAGGGCGCCTCCGGCCGCTCCCGCATGCCGCGCGAGGCGCTGCGGGTCATCCGCGAGGGCCTCACCCGCGGGCCCGTGCTCGTGCAGGTGCCGCGATCGGGATACGTCCCGGCGATCGCCTGCACATTCTGCGGCACCCGCTGCCACTGCCCCGAGTGCTCCGCCCCGCTCTCGCTCACGGGCCGCTCCGGCCCGCTGCACTGCCGGGTCTGCGGTCGCCGGGAGGACGGCTACCGCTGCCCCGAGTGCCATCGCACCGAGGTGCGGGCGATGGTCGTCGGCTCCACGCGCACCGCGGAGGAGCTCTCCCGCGCCTTCCCGTCCGCACGCCTCCAGGTCGCCGGCGGCGCCCACGGACCGCTCGAGGACGCCGACGTCGACCCCGCCGGGATCGTCGTCGCGACCCCCGGGGCGGAGCCCGCTCCCGTGGGCGGCTTCGCCGCGGGCCTCCTGCTGGACGCCGACGCGATGCTCGCCCGCGCCGCCTACGACGCGGACGTCGAGGCGGTGCGCCGCTGGCGCAACGCGATCGCCCTCGTGCGCACCGCCGAGCACGGCGGGGAGGTGCTCGTCGTCGGCACCTCGACGCTCCCCGCGATCCGCGACCTCGTCGCCCACCGCTCCTCGGTGTTCCTGGACCGGGTGCTCGCCGACCGCGCCGAGCTGGACCTGCCTCCCGCGAGCCGGCTCGCGGAGATCGTCGGGGACCGGGACGCCTGCCGCCGCTTCCTGGAGAACGTCGAGCTCCCGGACGGAACGGACCGCTTCGGCCCCGTGGACCTCGACGGTCCGGGCCAGGCGGGCACGGCGCGCGCGGTGGTCAGGATCACCCCCTCGCGCTCCCGGGAGCTGACGACCGCGCTGCGCTCGGGCGTCGCGGGCCGCTCCGCCCGCAAGGAGCGGGGCTCGCTGCGGGTGCGGCTCGACCCGCCCGACGTCTTCTGACCCTGCCGTCCCCGTAGAATCGAGCCATCATGCGTCTGCTCTTCGCCGGCACCCCCGAGGCCGCCCTCCCGTCCCTGCGCGCCCTGCTCGACTCCCCCCACGAGGTGGTCGGGGTCCTCACACGCGCCGACGCCCCCCGCGGCCGCGGTCGCCGCCTCCACCCGAGCCCCGTCAAGGAGCTCGCCCTCGAGGCGGGCGTGCCCGTGCTCACGCCGCGCACCCTCCGCGACGCCGCTGTGCAGGAGGAGATCCGCGCGCTCGCGCCGGACGCCGCCCCGGTCGTCGCCTACGGCAACCTCGTCCCCGCCGCCGCGCTCTCGATCCCCGCCCACGGCTGGGTCAACCTGCACTTCTCCCTGCTGCCCGCGTGGCGCGGCGCCGCCCCCGCGCAGCGGGCCGTGCTCACGGGCCAGCGGGAGACCGGCATGAGCGTCTTCCGTCTCGAGGAGGGCCTGGACACCGGCGACGTCATCGCCTCGGCGCCCACGGCCATCGGCCCGCACGAGACGGCCGGCGAGCTGCTCGAGCGCATGTCCCACGACGGTGCGGGCCTCCTGCTGCAGGCCCTCGACGCGCTCGAGGCCGGCACGGCCTCCTTCACCGTCCAGGACCACGACGCCGCGACCCACGCCGCGAAGCTCACCACCGCGGAGGCCCGCATCGACTGGACGCGCCCCGCCGAGGAGGTCGACGCGCACGTGCGCGGCATGAGCCCGGACCCGGGCGCCTGGACCCTGCTGCGGGGGGAGCGGTTCAAGGCCCTCGGCACCGAGGAGCCCGCACCGGGGCCCTCCGTCACCGCCGCTCCCGGCGAGCTCGTCGCGACCCGTCGGCAGCTGCTCGTGGGCACCGGCACCGTGCCGATCGCCCTGTCGGTCGTCGCCCCCGCCGGGAAGCGGGCCATGCGCGCCGCGGACTGGGCGCGGGGAGCCGGCCTCGAGCCCGGCACCAGCTTCGAGAACGAGGAGGACCGCGCATGAGCCGCGAGGACGGACAGCGCCGCTCCGGCGTCCCGGGCGGGGACCGCCACGGCGGTCAGGGCCGCGGGGGTCAGGGCCGCAGCGGGAACGGCCGGGACGGACAGGGCCGTGGCGGCCAGGGCCGCGGCCGGGACCAGCACGGCCACGAGCGCTCCGGCTCCCGGGGCAGCGGCGGCCCGCGCCGCGGGTGGTCGCAGCAGCGGCCCTCCGAGCGCCGTGGTCGCACCACCGGCTCCCGGCTCGTGGCCTTCGAGGGGCTGCGCACGGTGCGCGAGGACGACGCGTACGCGAACCTCGTGCTCCCGCAGCTGCTGCGCCGACACCGCCTCCCCGGCCGGGACGCCGCCTTCACGACCGAGCTGTTCTACGGCTCCCTGCGCGCGCAGGGCCGTCTCGACGCCGTGCTCGCCGCCTGCATCGACCGCGACCTCGAGGACGTCGACCCGGATCTCCTGGACGTCATGCGGCTCGGCGCCTATCAGCTGCTGGACATGGCGGTCGCCCCGCACGCCGCGACCTCGGAGACCGTGGCGCTGGCCCGGCAGGAGGTCGGCGCGGGGGCCGCGAGCTTCGCGAACGCCGTGCTGCGACGGGTGGGGGAGCGGACGCTCGAGGAGTGGCTCGAGGAGGTGGCCCCGGATCGCGCGAGCGACGAGACCGGACATCTCGCGGTGCGGCACTCGCATCCCCGCTGGGTGGTCCGTGCGCTCTCCGACGCCCTCGCCGGCCACGGCCGCGACCGGTCCGAGATCGATGCCCTGCTCGCCGCCCAGAACGCCGCCCCCGCCGTCTCCCTCGTCATGCGACCGGGTCTCACCGACCTCGATGAGCTGATCGACGAGGGCGCCTCCCGCGGGCACCTCTCCGTGATCGGCGCGGCCTGGCCCTCGGGGGACCCGGGCGGCATGGACGTCGTCAAGCAGGGACGCGCCGCCGTCCAGGACGAGGGCAGCCAGCTCATGGCGCTCGCCCTCGCCCTCGGCGCCGACGACCTCGTCACCGCGGACGACGCCCACTGGCTGGACCTCTGCTCAGGGCCTGGCGGCAAGACCGCGCTGCTGGGCGGCCTCACCGTGGACCACGACGCGGACCTGCTCGCCCTCGAGCTGCAGCCCCACCGCACCGAGCTCGTCGACCGCGCCGTCGCGACGCTCCGCGAGGCGGGGTGCGAGATCGAGACGCGCACCGGCGACGGCACCGCGATCGGCGCTCAGATGCCCGGCCGCTTCTCCCGCGTCCTCGCGGACGTCCCCTGCTCGGGCCTCGGTGCGTTGCGCCGGCGCCCGGAGTCGCGGTGGCGCCGCAGCCCGGGCGACATCGGCCACCTCGGCGCGCTCCAGCGGGACCTGCTGGGCTCCGCCCTCGACGCGACCGCCCCCGGCGGCGTCGTCGCCTACGTGACCTGCTCGCCGCACCTCGCGGAGACCCGGCTCGTCGTGGCGGACGTCCTGCGTCGCCGCGACGACGTCGAGCAGCTCGACGCCCGCCCCGCCGTGCGCGCCGGCATCCTGCCCGAGGAGCAGGAGGCCGCCGAGCTCGGCGAGGGACCCTCCGTGCAGCTGTGGCCCCATGTGCACGGGACCGACGCCATGTTCATCGCCCTGCTGCGCAGGACCCCCTCCGAGGAAGGACCGAAGGCCTCATGAACTCCGCCTACGCGACCGACGGCCGCTACATCCACCCCAGCATCCTCAACGCCGACTTCATGAGCATCGGCGCGGAGCTCGACAAGATCTCCACCGCGGACAGCGTCCACGTCGACGTCATGGACAACCACTTCGTCCCGAACCTCACCTTCGGCGCGAGCATGGTCGAGCAGATCGTCGAGCGCAGCCCGATCCCCGTGGACGCGCATCTGATGATCGCCGACGCGGACCGCGAGGCGCCGGTCTACGCCGAGGCGGGGGCGTCCTCGGTCACCTTCCACCTCGAGGCGGCGGCGGCGCCGGTGCGCCTCGCCCGTGAGCTGCGTCGCAAGAACGCGGCCGTCGGGGTGGCGCTGCGTCCGGCGACGCCGGTCGAGCCGCTGCTCGACGTCATCGGCGAGTTCGACATGCTGCTGCTCATGACGGTCGAGCCGGGCTTCGGCGGGCAGAGCTTCCTGGAGAGCATGCTCCCGAAGATCCGCCGCGCGCGCCGCGCGATCAGCGAGGCGAACCTGCAGGTCTCCATCCAGGTGGACGGCGGCGTCTCGCGCGAGACGATCGAGCGCTGCGCCGAGGCGGGGGCGAACGTCTTCGTCGCCGGCTCCGCGATCTACAAGGCGCGCGACGCCGCGGAGGAGATCGCCGTGCTGCGGGAGCTCGCCGCCGGTCACTGATCCCCGCGTGATCCCCCTGAGGAGTGCCTCGTCCGACGCCCGTCCGCCCTCGGCGGACGGGCGTCGTCGTCCCCGTCGGGCTGGTCTAGAGTTCCCCTGTCACGCAACGTGACGTGCTCCGGGGTCGGTGGAAGTCCGAGCCGGCGGTGACAGTCCGCGACCCGCTCCGGCGGTGGAGCCGGTGGAATTCCGGCACCGACAGTACAGCCTGGAAGAGAGGCGCACGTCCGCACGCGGTCGGGCGCCTCCGTGCGTCCGTCCTCCCGTGCCGGCACAGCTTTGTCCCCCGGAGTCACTGCATCCGACGGGAGAAAGGCACCGACATGGATCTTCTGCAGTGGCTCTTCACCGCCCGCCTCGACCTCGGGAACGGACAGTTCCTGCTCTGGCGCGAGGTGCTCGGCAACGTCTTCGGACTCCTCAGCGCCCTCGGCGGCATGCGCCGCAAGGTCTGGGCCTGGCCGATCGGCATCCTCGGCAACCTGCTCCTGCTCACCGTGTTCATGGGCACCCTGTTCGGCGATCCACAGGCCGTGGACCTGCTGGGCCAGGCGGGCCGCCAGATCATGTTCATCGTCACGAGCGTCTACGGCTGGGTCCGCTGGAAGCAGGCGAAGGACTCCGGCGGCACCGCCGTCGAGCCCGTCTGGGCCTCCTGGGGCACCCGCGCCCTGCTGCTCGTCGCCCTCGTCGGCGGCACGGCCGCCCTCACCCCGCTGTTCCGCGCGCTCGGCTCCTACGAGCCGGTCTGGGCGGATGCCTGGATCTTCATGGGCTCCCTGCTCGCGACCTTCGGCATGGCCAAGGGCTGGGTCGAGTTCTGGCTGATCTGGGTGGCCGTCGACGTGGTCGGCGTGCCGCTGCTGATCAGCGCCGGCTACTGGGCGAGCGCCTTCATGTACGTCTTCTACGGCGCGTTCACGCTGATCGGGTTCTTCGTCTGGTGGCGGGTGCGCCGCCGGCAGGACGCCGAGGGCGGGGGAGTGACGGTCGAGACCGCGCACCTGGACCCCACCGTGGGCCGCGGCGGCCACGGCCGGCGCCGCAGCAGCTGACGCACACCACCGCTCGTCCCGGCACCGCGCCGCGCCCTCACCGCCGCCCGGAGGGCGGGCGCGGGCGCGGGCGGGTCCCCGGGATCGGTATCCTGGACCCGTGAAGGATTTCGAGGCGCTGTACGCCGAGCTCATCGAGAAGGCCCGGACCCGACCGGAGGGCTCCGGCACCGTCCGCGAGCTGGACGGCGGCGTCCATCAGATCGGCAAGAAGATCGTGGAGGAGGCGGCAGAGGTCTGGATGGCCTGCGAGCACGAGACCGACGACGACGCCGCCCTGGAGATCAGCCAGCTGCTCTACCACGTCCAGGTCATGATGGTCGCGAAGGGCCTCACCCTCGAGGACGTCTACCGCAAGCTCTGAGCGACCGGCCCGCAGATCCGGCGGGCCCGCCCGGACCGTCCCCCTCCGTCCCCCGACCCAGCACGCCGCCGCTCCCGGCGGCGGAGGAGCTTCCATGCTGCGCATCGCCGTGCCCAACAAGGGCGCCCTGTCCGAGCCCGCCGCCGACCTCCTGCAGGAGGCGGGGTACCGCCGTCGCGGCACCGCCAAGGAGCTCGTGGTCGTCGACCACGAGAACGACGTCGAGTTCTTCTACCTGCGCCCCCGCGACATCGCCGTGTACGTGGGCTCGGGGACCGTGGACGTGGGCATCACCGGCCAGGACATGCTCCTGGACTCCCGCACCCCCGCGCGCGAGATCCTCGACCTGGGCTTCGCCCGCTCGACCTTCCGCTTCGCCGCGCCGAGCGGCACCCGCTCCCAGCTCGCCGAGCTCGAGGGTCTGCGGATCGCCACGAGCTACGAGAACCTCGTCGAGGACCACCTCGCGGAGCACGGCGTGTACGCCGAGGTCGTCCACCTCGACGGGGCCGTCGAGTCCTCGATCCGGCTCGGCGTGGCCGATGTGATCGCGGACGTCGTCGAGACCGGCACGACGCTGCGCCAGGCGGGCCTGGAGCCCTTCGGCGACCCGATCATGACGAGCCAGGCGGTGCTCTTCTCCCGCCCGGAGCTCGAGCTCGAGGACGCCGCCGCGCGCTCCCTCGAGGTGCTCGAGCGGCGGATCCGCGGCGTGCTCGTCGCGCACCGCTACGTCATGCTCGACTACGACATCCCCACCGCGCAGCTCGAGCGGGCCGTCGCGGTCTCGCCGGGCTTCCAGTCGCCCACGGTCTCGCCGCTGCACGGCGGCGAGTGGTCCGCCGTCCGTGTCATGGTGGACAAGAGCGGCGCCCATCGCATGATGGACGAGCTGTACGACGTCGGCGCGCGGGCGATCCTCGCGACGGCGATCCAGTCCTGCCGCATCTGAGGAGGCCGGGCGGTCACGATGACCGATGAGGAGCTGCCGACGATCGTCCTGCGACCCCGCCTGGTCCGGGTCGCGGGCTACGCGACGGGGGTGCTCACCCTCGCCGGCGTCGTCTTCTGGGCGCTCGTCATCCCCGGCTTCACCCCGGGCGGCCGCGCCGTGCTGATGGGCGCCGGGGTGGTCGCGCTCGCCATCTGCCACCTCGAGGCGCGGGTGCGGCTGATCGCCCGCCCGGACACGCTCGTCGTCGTGAACCACCTGCGCACCCGCACCGTCGAGTGGGCGGAGGTCGTGGGCGTGAGCTTCCCGATGGGCGATCCGTGGGCCCACCTCGACCTCGCGGACGGCACCACCCTCGACACCATGGCCCTGCAGCGCGCGGACGGCCGTCGCGCCGTCGCCGCCGCGCACCGGCTCGCGGCGCTCGTGCGCGAGCGCGGGGAGGCACGTCCCGGCACCCTGGGCTGATCCGGCGCGCCACCGCCCGTCGCAGGGCGACGGCGCTCAGCTGCGGGTGATCCGCTGCGCCGCGGCGCGCCCCGCGAGGGCGCCGTGGAGGAACGCGGCGGGATCCTCGGCGAGCGAGCGCCCCATCGTGGACAGCCGCACCGGGATCCGCTCGAGCGCCGCCCGCAGACCGTCACCGGGCACCTCGAGGCGCCGGTGCTCGACCCCGCGCCGACGGGCCGGTGCGACGATCATCGAATCCACCTGTTCCGCGACTGACGCATGGAAAGCGCTGTACTGGGGATCGGTGGGCGCGAGCAGAGGCAGCAGCGCCGGGGCGAGCGCCGCACGGCCGAGCGTCGTCGACGCATGGTGGGACAGTCCATGATGGCGCTCCCGCGCGTCGCCCTCGGAGACCCGCAGCGCGGCGAGCACGGTCCCGCCCAGCACATGGGCGGCATGCAGGGACTCCACGAGCTGGAGGCCGGAGAAACCCCACGGCGTCCCCGAGCCGAGAGTGCCCGGGCCCTGGACCGCGATCACGACGTCGGCGTCCAGCACGTGGCGCGCGCCCAGCAGCGCCGAGTGCACGGTCACGGCCTCGTGCTCGCCGCCGAACGCCTGGCCGCAGCTGATGACCCCCTGCACGAGGTCCCGCTCCCGGAGCTCGGCGGCGGTGCGCGAGAACGCCGCGGGCAGGGCCGCGGCGTCGGTGTGCACGTGCACGATCCGGGCGTCCGGGTCCGTCTCCCGGATGCCGGCGACGACGGCGGGCAGCGCGGAGTGGAGGTCTGTGACGACCACGGGCATGCCGCCGAGGTCCTCGGCGTCCTGGAGCAGCGCATGATGCGGGCTCGCGGGGTCGTCGATCGCGTCGAGCACCGTCTGCATCGGGGTGTAGCGCGCCTTGACCATGTGGCCGGCGGGGTCCGGCTGGGCAGCGGACTCGCCCGTCGCGGCGACGGAGTCCGGTCGGGCGACGACGAAGGCCTGCCCTCCGGTTCCCAGGCCGCGCCGCAGCGCGTTGGTGTTCAGGAGGACCACCTCGCCGGGGGAGGGGGCGCCCGTGAGCTCCGGGTAGGCGAGCGCCGGCACCCGCTCGCCGCCCTCGAGTTCCACCTCGCAGCGCACGACCCCCGACCAGGCGGGAAGGATCGTGACGACGGTTCCTCGTTCCCAGCGCAGCATGCGCGCCATCCTACGGAGATCCGCAGGGCGGGCGCCCGCGACCACTATCCTGGGCGGGTGGCTGCACGAGGTGTGGAAAGACTGCTCAACGTCATCATGACGATCGGCTCGCGCCGTCGGATCGACCGCGCGAAGCTGTTCGCCGTCATCCCCGAGTACAAGGAGGCGGTGAGCGACCAGGCGGCGGAGCGCATGTTCGAGCGCGACAAGGCAGCGATCCTCGAGCTCGGTCTCCCGCTCGTCACCGAGTCGGACGTCCTGGACGACAACACCGTCTACTACCGCATCGCCTCGCCGCGCGAGGACGCCGTGCTGGATCTGAGCACCGCGGAGTACACCGTGCTGCTCGCCGCGAGCCGGGCCTGGGACCAGGCCGCCGCCGGCGGCGCCGCCCGGCGGGTGAGGGCGAAGCTGCTGAGCCTCGGCCACGACGCCGATCCTGATCTGCTGCGCCGCACGCCCCGCGGCGCGGTCGAGTCCCTCCCCGTGCTGAGCCCGCTGCTCGAGGCCGTCACCGCCGGCACCCGCGTGCGCTTCTCCTATCGCGCCGCGACCGGATCCGTCGCCGAGCGCACCGTCGAGCCCTGGGTGGTGGGCGTGCACGACGGCCACTGGTACGTCTACGGATGGGACACCGGTCGCGAGGACGTCCGGATGTTCCGCGCCTCCCGCATCGAGTCCTTCCCCCGCGCCGCCGGCGAGGCCGCCCGGCCCCGGCCGGAGCAGGTGGACCTCGAGGAGGTCCTCTCCCGCATGCACACGGGGGACGACCGCGACCGCGCCGTGCTGCGCGCCGAGCCCTTCAAGGCGCTCGCCCTGCGCGATCGCGCGGGCGCCGATCTCGCCGCCCCCGAGCTGACCCTGCCCGAGCTGCCCCGCGCCGCCGCGCGCCGGCTGCTGCTCGGCGAGATCCGCTGGACCGAGGTCACCGCGCCGCAGGAGTGGCGCCAGGAGATCCGCGAGGTGCTCGCGCAGATCGCGGAGGCTCACGAGGGACCGGCCGATCTCGCCCCCCTCGAGGCCGCCGCCGAGCGCACGGCCTCCCGGATCCGCGTCTCGAGCTCGAGCAACGACGACGTCTCCCGGCTCATCGCCGTGGCCTCCTACGTCATGCAGCGCGGCGAGGTCGAGCTCGTCGAGCTCGCCGAGGCGCTCGGGGTCACCGAGAAGCAGGTGACCGCCGATCTCCAGGTGCTCTTCCTGTGCGGCGACCTCGGCACGGGCTGGGAGGACCTCATCGAGGCGGAGTGGGAGCACGGGGTGGTGCGCGTGCGCAACGCGGAGCCGCTGCGTCGCGCCCTGCGCCTGAGCGCGGTCGAGGTCACGGCGCTGCTCGCCGGCCTCGCGGC
Organism: Brachybacterium rhamnosum; assembly: GCF_039526185.1. Classification (NCBI taxonomy): domain Bacteria; kingdom Bacillati; phylum Actinomycetota; class Actinomycetes; order Micrococcales; family Dermabacteraceae; genus Brachybacterium; species Brachybacterium rhamnosum. The sequence goes on along the minus strand of NZ_BAAAIS010000003.1, from coordinate 282,460 downwards.
GCTCGAGGCCACGGCGGGGGAGGCGGCCGAGGCGATCGCCTCCGCACGCGCCACGCTGCTCGCCGCGGCGGGACTGGACCGTCCCGCCGTCGCGGCGCCTGCGGGGGGCGGGGCCCTCGCGAAGGAGGCGGACGCCCCGGGGGCCGAGGGCGCGGGCGCCGAGCCGCCGTCGCACGCCGAGCTCCAGGAGCGCCCCGAGGAGCGGACCGCCCATCGCGCCGACGCCGTGCTGGCCGAGGTGCAGTCCGCGCTGCGGGCGACCGACGACGACCCCGGCTCCCTGCTGATGATCCGCTACTCCGCCTCCGACCGTCCCGGCACGAGCGTGCGCCGGATCCGCCCGCTGCGGCTCGAGACGGACGGCGCCCGCTCCTACCTGCTCGCCCACTGCGAGCTCGCAGGCGCCGAGCGGCGCTTCCGCCTGGACAGGATCGTCGAGCTCCCCGAACCGGGGGCGGAGCAGCATCCGGCGCTGCCCGGCGAGGACGCCTCCGATCTGCGGGGCGTGGTCGGGAGCGACCCCGAGAGCGCGCTCGAGGGGACCTGGCTGCGGCTCGAGCCGCCGGCCCGCTGGATCGCGGAGTCCTTCGAGGCCACCGCGCTGCGTGACGGCGAGGGCGCCGTGGTCTACGCACGGCTCGACGACCCGCTGCGGGCCCCGCTCGTGGACGCGGTCCTCGAGACCGCGGGCGCGGCGACGGTGCTCTCGCCTCCTTCGCTGAGAGACACGATCGTGACCGTGGCGCGCACCGCCATGGCACACCATTCCTAGGTCCAGGGACTACCCTGGGACCGCCCGCCGAGCGGTGGGCGGAGCCCCCTCCGGAGCCTCCCGGGCTGCACCCGGTCCGATGTGGGACCATGGCCCGAGCCGTGACGACCACGGCGATGTTGAAAGGTAACCCCCATGAGCTTCTTCAAGAGCCCGGTCGCGATCGTGGTGCTTCTGATCCTGGTCGTCCTGCTCTTCGGCGCCGGCAAGCTGCCGAGCCTCGCGCGCAACGTCGGCAAGTCGATGCGCATCTTCAAGAGCGAGGTCGAGGAGATGCGCGGCGACGACAGGTCCTCCGACGAGGACGACGAGGACGACCGCCCCGTGCGACGCAGCACGGAGCGCACCTCCGAGCGCAGCCGCGAGTACGACCCCCGCGACACCGCCGACGAGACGACCCCCGTCCGCGCCCCGCGCGACGAGGACGACTCGTACCGCCGCGACTGATCACCTCGTCGCCCGACGAGGTCAGGGGTCCGGGCCGGTGACGGCCCGGACCGCGACTGCCGGGAGGAAGCACGTCCGTGGCCAGTGACACCCAGGCCCAGGGGACCCCCAAGAAGGGTCGCCACCCCAAGGATCCCGAGGGACGCATGTCCCTCGGCGAGCACCTCATCGAGCTGCGCAACCGGCTCGTGATCTCCGCGATCACGATCGTGCTGCTCTCGATCATCGGCTGGCTCAGCTATCCCTGGGTCTTCGACGCCCTGCAGCGTCCCTTCACCGAGGCCGCCGCCCAGGGGCTGAAGGCGGATCTCAACTTCCAGGGCGTGGGCACGGGCCTGAACGTGCGGCTCCAGATGTCCGCCTACGTGGGCATCATCCTCGCGAGCCCGATGATCATGCTGCAGATCTGGCTGTTCGTCATGCCCGGCCTGCACAGGAACGAGCGCAAGTACGCGATCGGCTTCTTCGGCAGCGCGATCCCGCTGTTCTTCCTGGGCTGCGTCGCCGGCTACTGGGCCGTGAACCAGCTGGTCCCCGTGATGCTGAGCTTCACTCCGGACAGCGACACCGTCGTCCAGTACATCACCTACAACGAGTACCTCGCCCTGCTCGTGAAGACCATGCTCGCCTTCGGCATCGCCTTCGTCATGCCGGTCGTGCTCGTGCTGCTGAACTTCCTCGGGATCCTCCGCGGGAAGACGATGCTGCGGGCCTGGCGCTGGGTGATCTTCCTCTGCTTCGCCTTCACCGCGGTCATGGTCCCCACCCCGGAGCCCATCACCCTCATCGGCATGTCCCTCGCGATCTCCTCGCTCTTCTTCGCCGCCGTCGGGATCGCGCTCATCCACGACCGCCGCCACCCCCGGGTCGAGGACGAGGAGCTCGACGACGAGGTCGCGAGCAGCATCGACGGACCCTCGGACCTCGACGACGACGGTGAGGGCCGGTGAGCCGTCTCCGGGTCGGCCTGCTCGCCAATCCCGCCGCCGCCTTCGGCGCCTCCCACCGCGTCGGTCGCCAGGTGGGCCAGCTGCTGCGCCTCGCCGGCGTGTCCGTGGTGGACCTCTCCGGTCCCACGATGCACGTCGCCCGGGCCCGCGCGCTCGAGGTCCGCGACTCGCTCACCGCGCTCGTCGTCGTGGGCGGTGACGGCACCGTCGCCCTCGGGGCGGAGATCGTCGCCGGGACCCCCGTGCGCCTCGGCATCGTCCCCGCCGGCAGCGGCAACGACGTCGCCCGCGCGCTGGACCTCCCGGTGGACGATCCGGAGGCCTCCACCCGTTCCCTCCTCCACGCCCTCTCGCGCCCTGCGGTGAGCGTCGACGCGCTCGAGGTGGTCTCCGCCGGGGACCAGGTGCCCCACCACCGCTCCGTCGCCCTGGGCACGGTGAACATCGGCTTCGACGCCCAGGTGAACGCGCGGGCGAACAGCTACCGTCGGGGCCGCTCGACCCGCTACACCGCCGCCGTCCTGCGCGAGCTGCTCACCCTGCGCGACCGCCCCTTCTGGATGGAGGTGGACGGCGGTCCCCGCGAGGAGATCGAGACGTCCCTGCTCTCGATCTGCTCGACCGGCTGGTACGGCGGCGGCATGCACCTCGTGCCGAACGCCCGGATGGACGACGGCGCGGCGGACCTCGTCACGCTCACCGGCGTCGGCCGGGCGAAGCTGCTGCGCTTCTTCCCGCGGGTGTTCCGCGGCACCCACACGGGCGTGCCCGGCTTCGCCGTGCGTCCCGTCCACGAGGTCACCGTCGGTCTGCGCACGGGGGAGGGCCAGCGCGCCTACGCGGACGGCGAGGCCGCCGCGCAGCTCCCGCTCACCGTCCGCGTGCTGCCCGGCGCCGTCCGACTGCTCGTGGATCCCGACGCCCTGCGCCCCGCCGAGGCCGCCGCACCGGAGGGGCACGACCGCAAGGAGCAGCCATGACCTCCCCGTCCGAGCAGTACGCGGCCTGGGCCGCGCAGCGACGCCTCGACGCCTCCGAGCTCGGGAGGTTCACCGGCCGCTTCCCCTTCGCGCTGGACCCCTTCCAGCTCGAGGGCTGCCAGGAGCTCGAGTCCGGCCGCTCCGTGCTCGTCGCCGCGCCCACGGGCGCCGGCAAGACGGTCGTGGGGGAGTTCGCGGTGCACCTCGCGCTCGCCCAGGGCCGCAAGGTGTTCTACACGGCGCCCATCAAGGCGCTCTCGAACCAGAAGCACGGCGAGCTGTCCGAGTGGCTGGGTGCGGAGCGCGTGGGACTGCTGACGGGGGACACCTCCGTGCGGCCGGACGCCGAGGTGGTCGTCATGACCACCGAGGTGCTGCGCAACATGCTCTACGCGGACTCCCCGCTGCTCGAGGGCCTCGGCTTCGTGGTCATGGACGAGGTGCACTACCTCGCCGACCGGCTCCGCGGGCCGGTCTGGGAGGAGGTCATCATCCACCTCGACCGCGCCGTGCAGCTCGTGGCGCTCTCCGCGACGGTCTCCAACGCGGAGGAGTTCGGCGCCTGGCTGCAGGAGGTCCGGGGCGACACCGGGATCGTGGTCTCCGAGACGCGGCCCGTGCCGCTGTGGCAGCACGTCGTCGTGGGCGACGAGCTCCTGGACCTCTTCGTCGACGACGCCGGGGAACCGGTCGTCTCCCATGGCCCGGGGGCGCGCAGCGACCGCCTCGTGAACCCGCAGATCCAGCAGATCGCCTCGGTCTCCCTCCCGGCCGACGGCGGCGGCCGCGGTTACTCGGGCCGTCGCGGCACGAGCGGTCGCCATCGCCCTCGCGGCAGCGGCCAGCGGCACGGCGGCGGCCGGGGTCGCGGTGCCGGTCGGGGCGGACGCGGCGATCATCGGGGGAGCGACCATCGTGGCGGTGACCACCGCGGCGGGGATCCCCGGGGTGGCGAGCACCGCGGCGGTGATCGCGACCGGTACAGCAGGGACGGCCGGGACCATCGCGACCATCGCGGTGGGCTGCCGCGCCCCGCGCGCCGCACCGAGGTCATCTCGATGCTCGACGACGCCGCCCTGCTCCCCGCGATCGTCTTCATCTTCTCCCGCGCGGGATGCGAGGCCGCGGTGCGGCAGTGCGCCCAGGGACGGCTCCGCCTCACGAGCGAGGACGAGCGGCTCCGGATCCGTCGCGTGCTCGACGAGCGCCTCTCCACGATCGGGATCGAGGACGAGGAAGTGCTGGGCATCCATGCCTTCCGCCGTGCGGCCCTCGACGGCTACGCCGCCCACCACGCCGGGATCCTGCCGCTCCTGAAGACCGTCGTCGAGGAGCTCTTCGCCGCCGGCCTCGTGAAGGTCGTCTTCGCGACGGAGACCCTCGCGCTGGGCATCAACATGCCCGCCCGCTCCGTGGTGCTCGAGAAGCTCGTGAAGTTCAACGGCGTCGAGCACGCCGATCTCACCCCGGGGGAGTACACCCAGCTGACGGGGCGAGCGGGCCGCCGCGGCATCGACACCGAGGGCCACGCCGTCGTGCTCGCCGGGCCCCGCTTCGACGCCTCCGGGGTCGCCGCCCTCGCCTCCCGGCGCACCTACCCGCTGCGCTCGGCCTTCCGCCCCACCGCGAACATGGCCGTGAACCTGCTCGAGCGCTTCGACCTCTCCCGCGCCCGGGAGACCCTCGAGACGAGCTTCGCGCAGTTCCAGGCGGACCGCTCCGTCGTGGGCCTCGCCCGGCGCGCCCGCGAGCTCGAGGACACCGCCGCCTCCTACCGCGAGGCGCTCGACTGCGACCGCGGCGACCTGCTGGGCTACGCCGCGCTGCGGGACCGCATCGCGGACCGCGAGAAGGTGCTCTCCCGCCACCGCGCCGAGCGCGACCGCGACCGGACCGCGGGCATCCTGAAGGGGCTGCGGCGCGGCGAGATCCTCGCACTGCCCGGCGGGAAGCGACGCGGCTACGCGGTCGTGCTCGACGTGGACACCGCCGTGCTCGGCGGGCCCCAGGTGCAGCTGCTGGACACCGAGGGCCGTCGCCGCACGATCCGCCCGTCGGACCTCCCCTCCTCGCCGGCCGTCATCGACGCGATGAAGCTGCCCCGGGCGGAGACCCTCTCCGCGGCGAAGGTGCGGCGGGACACCGCCGCCGCGCTGCGCCAGCACCTCGCCGGCCACGACGACGCCCGGGCGGACGTACGCCGGCGGGCCGGCCGCGTACCCTCGACCGCCGCGACGGACGAGACGCTGATCGCGCTGAAGGCGGAGCTCGCCGAGCACCCGTGCGCGCAGTGCCCGGATCTCGAGGCGCACCTGCGCTGGGTGCACCGACACGAGAGCACCCGCAAGGAGCTCGCCTCCGTGCACCGCCGCATCGAGGGCCGTACGAGCTCCCTCGCCCGCGAGCTCGACCGCCTCACGGCGCTGCTCGAGGAGCTCGGCTACCTCGAGGGTGCGGACGGGCAGCTCGTCCCCACCGAGCGCGGGCTGCGCCTGCGCCGGATCTTCTCCGACCGCGACCTCATGATCGCCGAGTGCATCGAGCACGGCGCCTGGGCCGGGCTGGACGCCGCGGGTCTCGCGGCCGTGGTCTCCGCGGCGGTGCACGAGTCGCGACGGGACGACGGCGGCGCCCCGGAGATCATCGTCGACGCCGCCGTGGACGCCGCCCTCGAGGCCACGGCGCGCACGGCGCAGCAGCTGCAGGCCGCGCAGACCCGTCACGGCATCGACGCGACGCCGCCCCCGGACCCGGCCGTCGCCGCGACCGTGCACCGCTGGGCGCGCGGCGTGCACCTCGCAGGCGCGCTCGAGGGCACCGGCATGCCGGCCGGCGACTTCGTGCGGCACTGCCGCCAGGTGATCGACCTGCTCGACCAGCTCACCGTCGACGAGCAGCTCGGGGACGTGGCGCGCTCCGCGATCCTCGCCGTGCGCCGGGGCCTCGTCGCCCAGGAGATCGATCGATGAGCGTTCTCCCAGGCGGGCAGGAGAGCCTACAGCCCATGTCCACCGCACCCTCAGCGCCCTCCTCGAGCACCGACGCTCCCACGCCCGACGACGACCGCCTCCCCACCCTGTACACGGGCATGGTCCTGTACAGCACGGACGAGCCCGAGGCGACCGCGATGCTCGTCGCGGACGGCCTCGTCGCCTGGGTCGGCACGGAGGACTCCGCGGCCGTCCTGCACCCCGACGCCCGGCGCGTGGACGTCACCGGCTGCCTGATCACCCCCGGCTTCGTCGACGCAGCCGCGACCGCCGACGGCTCCGCGCCGGATCCCGCCGGTGACGCCGCGGTGGCCGCCGCCGGCATCGTGCTGCGGCTCCCCGGCCCGACGGGCACGCGCGAGGGGGTCCGCGTCGTCGCGCCGCTCACCGAGAGCGCCCCGTACCTCGACCTCGTCGCCGACGGCACCCCACTCGCCCTCGCCTCCGCGGGGGAGGAGGGCGCCGCGGACCCGTGGAGCTGGGTGCGGGCCGCCGCCCAGCAGGGCGAGCCCTCGCAGCGCATCAGCGACCGCGCCGCCTTCCTCGCCGCGAGCCGCGGCGGGCAGCGGGTCGCGGGGCGTCGCCATCCCGGCTCCCTGCGCACCGGCATCGAGGCGACCTTCGTGGTCTGGGAGCCGTGGGACCTGACCGTGAGGGGCCACGGGGACCTCATCGAGACCTGGTCGACGGACCCTCGCTCGCGGACCCCCCTGCTGCCGGACCTCGAGCAGGGGGCGCCGCGCGCGCTGCGCACCGTGATCGGCGGGGCGATCGTCCACGACGCCCTGCCGCAGAGCGGCGCATGACGGCCACCCGGAGCGGCGTGCGATCCCCGGCGCGTCGGCATGACGCGGAGCATGCCGCCGAGCTCCTCCCGACCCCGTGGCCGATCGCGCTGCTGTGCGGCGTCGCAGGAGGGTTCGCCTGCCTTGTCGCCTTCCCGCCGTACGGCCTCTGGGCGCTGCTGCCCGTCTCCGTCGCCCTGCTCGTCGCCGGGGTGATGGTGCGCTCGGCGGTGCTCGCGGTGCTCGTGTCACTTCTCTGGGGACTCGCCTTCTTCGTCCCGCTGACCGTCTGGGCGAACACCTACGCGGGCGCGATGCCATGGATCGCGCTCGGGGTCTTCGAGTCGCTCTCCGCGGTGCTCTTCGGGCTCCTGGCCCGCACGGTCATCGTGCGCCGGGGGCTGCGGGCCTCGAGCTGCCTCGTCGTCGCCGCGCTGTGGACGGGCGTCGAGCTGCTGCGCAGCCACGCCCCGTGGGGCGGTCTGCCGTGGGGGACGAGCGCCTACGCCCTCTCCGAGTCGCCGCTGCTGAACCTCGGTCCCTGGATCGGCACCGCGGGCCTCGCCCTCGTCGTCGGGATCCTCGGCATGCTCCTCCTGTACGGTGTGCTGGCCCTCACCGGCCGCACCCGGCGGGGCGTCCGCGGGGTCGCCGGGGTCTGGCCGCTGTCGCTGGCCGTCGGACTCGTGCTCGTCACCGTCGTGGTGCCGCTTCCGCAGAACCGCGCGCCGGAGGGTCGCTCGAGCATGACGATCGCGGGGATCCAGGGCAACATGGACCCGATCGCCCCCGCCGCCCTCAGCATGCCGGACGGCGTCTACGAGAACCACCTGGACGTCACCCGGGACGTGATCACCACGGCGGAGGACAAGGGCGAGCAGCTCGAGCTCGTGGTGTGGCCCGAGGACTCCACCGAGTACGACCCCCGGCAGGACCCGGTGCGCTCCGCGCAGCTCGCCCAGGCCTCCGCCGATGCCGGGGCCCCGCTCCTCGTGGGCACCCAGACTCTCGTGGGCGATCGAAACCGTCTCAACAACTCGCTGCTGTACACCGCGGACTCCGCGGACGGCGACGTGCCATACACCTACGCCAAGCGCCATCCCGTGCCCTTCGGCGAGTACATCCCCGCACGGTCCTTCTTCCGCATGCTCACCGACAAGGTGGACCTGATCGGCTACGACATGCTGCCCGGCAAGGAGGTCGGCGTCATGGACCTCGCGAGCATCACCGGCGACGAGGACTCCGCGAAGGTCGGCGTGCTCATCTGCTTCGAGATCGCCTACGACAACCTCGTTCAGGACACGGTGCGGGACGGCGCCGAGGTGATCGTCGTGCAGTCCAACACCGCGCTCTTCGGCGACTCCGACGAGTCGATCCAGCAGCTCGCCCAGGCGAAGGTGATGGCCGTCGTCTCGGGCCGCAGCGTGGTCCACGTGGCCACCGTCGGCGAGTCGGCCATCTTCAGCCCCGAGGGCCGCCGGCTCTCCTCCGTGGGCCATTGGGAGCAGGGCGCGCTGCTCGCCGAGGTGCCCCTGCGCACCGGCATCACGCCCGCCGTCGCCGCCGGTCCCTGGATCGGCATCGGCATCTCCGCGATCGGGCTGATCGGACTGCTCGGCGCTCTCGGCACGCGCCGCCGCGCCCTGCCCACCGCTCGCCGCCGCGACCGCGACCGACCTCGCACCAGGAGCTGACGTGACCGCCTCGAACGCCCCGGCCCCGCCGACCCTCGTCGTCGTCCCCACCTACGACGAGCGGGCGGCGCTCCCGGGGACCCTCGCCCGGCTGAGGGCCGCGGTGCCCGCCGCGCACGTCCTCGTGGTCGACGACAACTCGCCCGACGGCACGGGCGCCTGGGCGGAGGAGCGCGCCGCGCAGGACCCGCACGTGCACGTGCTGCACCGCGCCGGCAAGGAGGGCCTCGGTCCGGCCTATCTCGCGGGCTTCGCCTGGGGGCTCGGGGAGGGCTACGAGGTGCTCTGCGAGATGGACGCCGACGCCTCCCACCGCCCGGAGCAGCTGCCGGGGCTGCTCGAGGCCGTGCGCCGCGGGGCGGACCTCGCGATCGGCTCCCGCTGGGTGCCCGGCGGGCGCGTCCACGACTGGCCGCTGCGACGGCTGCTGCTCTCCCGCGGTGCGAACCTGTACGTGCGCGCCGTGCTGGGCCTGGGCGTCGCCGACGCGACGGCGGGGTTCCGGGCCTACCGCGCGGAGCTCCTGACGACGCTCGTCCGTGGGGACGTCGCCTCCCAGGGCTACTGCTTCCAGGTGGACATGACGCGCCGGGCCCGGGCGGCCGGCGCCGCGATCTCCGAGGTGCCCATCGACTTCGACGAGCGCGCCGAGGGCGTGAGCAAGATGAGCTCCGGCATCGTGCGCGAGGCGCTCGTCAAGGTGACGCTCTGGGGACTCACGCACCGCACCCAGCAGCTCCTCGGACTGCTCCGCTAGGCTGGCACGGGTCACGAGGACTCCCGGGAAGGACCCGCCATGAGCTCCACCCCCCATCCGACCCCGCGCCCCGGCGCCGCTCCGCGAGCCGGAGGTCAGGGCGCCCCGGGCGAGCGCAGGGGACGCCTCGCCTCACTGATCCCCGTGGGCATCGTCGTGCTCGGCGTGCTGGAGATCGCGATCCTCGTCCTCATCGGTGTGCGGACGAGCCTGTGGTGGTCCGTGCTGATCGTCGTGATCGGCTGGGTGGTGGGCGTCGCCCTGCTCGTCGCCGCCGGCCAGCAGTCGTTCGTGCGCCTGCGCTCGCTCGTGCGGGCGCTGCGGGGGAGCGGGGACGTGAAGGACCACCTCTCGCGGCCCGCGTTCACCGTCATCGCGGCGCTGCTCTTCTTCTTCCCGGGTCTCATCACCGACGTGATCGGGCTCGTGCTCCTGGTGACGCCGGTGCAGAAGCGCACCGTGCGGGCGATGGGGCTCTCCGGCGGGTCGCCCTCCGCGCGCCGCGTGCTCTACCGGCGCAGCGGCGGCGGGGTCGTGGACGGCGAGATCGTCATCGACGCCCGCACGCCCCCGCAGGGCGAGGAGCGCACCCCGCCCACGATCCAGCAATGACTCCCTGAGACCTTCGCGCGCCCGGTGACCGGCGCGGCAGGACGGACCCCGTATGCGACGAGGCCCCCGCACCGTTCCCGGTGCGGGGGCCTCGTGCTGATCCGGTCGGGATCAGAGGTTGCGGCGCTGGTGCAGCTTGCCGGCGCGGAGCAGCGCGAGCCGCTGGTCCAGCAGGACCTGCAGCTCCTCCTCGCTGCGGCGCTCCAGCAGCATGTCCCAGTGGGTGCGCTGGGGCTTGCCCGGCTTCTCGTCGGGCTTCTCGTGGTCACGGCGCACGGCGGTCGCGCCGCAGCGGCACTCCCACACGGCCGGGACGTCGGCCTCGACGGAGAAGGGCAGCACGATCGTGTGCCCGTTCGGGCAGTCGTAGACGGTCTCCTGACGCGGGGCGGCGAGCACGCCCTCGTCGGTCTCCATGGAGAGGGATCCGAGGCGGGTGCCTCGCAGGCTTCGGCTGCTCATGCGGTTCTCGCTTCCTGCCGGTGTTTCGGTGCGGGCGGCGGCACGCCCGGAGTTCTGCCCCGGGATCAACGCCCCGGAGGGCGAGGTCATTCCCGGTCACGGACGATCGGGAGGCGCGTGGTGCGCCGGGGACGTCGAGGGGAGGCACCCTCTGACGGATGAGACGGATGGGACGGATGGAGCGGGATCGCCGACGGACACCTCAGCGGTGCCGGGGCCCCGACGGGAACGGCCTCGGTCAGTGACGACCGCGGTCGGTCTCGAGCAGTGCTGACAGCAGATCGACGCGATTGGTGATGATACCATCCACGCCCTTCGAGAGAAGATCCGCCATGGTCACAGGGTCGTCGACCGTCCACACGTGCACCTCGCACCCGGCCCGGTGAGCCGCCGCGACGTTCGCCGCGGTGACGACGGGGATCCCGTCGACGCGCTCGGGGACCTGGAGCGCGCCGTAGGGCCGCAGGAGCCGCCGGATCACGGCATCCGGCGCCTCGACGGCCCGCGCCGCGAGGAAGGCGGCGATCACCGCGCGGGACGGGCTGCGCGTCGGGAGCCGGTTGGTCGCCCGGCGCACGCCGTTCGCCGCGCTGCGGGCGACGAGGCCGTCGAAACCGGCGATGCACACGCGGTCGGCGCTGCGGGTGCGCGCGATCGCGGTGACGGCGGGGAGGACCGCGTCCGCGCTCTTCACGTCGATGTTCACGGGCACGTCCCGGAAGGTGTCGAGCACGTCCTCGAGCAGGGCGAGCCGCTCGCCGCCCGCGAGGCGCACGGCACCGGCCTCGGCGGCGTCGATCGCGTCGATCCGGCGGGGGTCGCCCGCGATCCGCGAGAGGTCCTCGTCGTGGACGGCGAGGGCGAGCCCGTCCCGCGTCGCCCGGGTGTCCGTCTCGAGCATCGTCGCGCCGGCGGCGAGGGCATCGGCGAAGGCCCGCATCGTGTTCTCGGCGCCGTCGGTGGCCAGGCCCCGGTGCGCGATGCGCCGCGGCCGGGGTCCGGGCAGGAACCGTGCGCGGTCAGCGCTGCTGGTCGATGAGGGCATCCTCTTCCTCCTCGTCGTGGCTGCGCCGGCGGGCACGCCGCCGGCGGTCGTGCTCCGCGGTGACCGGGCGGTGCTCCCGGCGTGGGGCCGGCGGAGCGGGGGAGCCGACCTCCCCGACGGCCTCCGAGCTCCCGGCGCCGCCGTCGGATCCGTCCAGCGGCGCGGCGGGCTCGGCACGATCGCCGTCCTCGCCCTCGTGTGCGCCCCTGCTCCCGGCCCGGGCGCCGTCGGCGGGGACCGCCTCCTCCGACTCCGCGTCCTGGATCAGCTTGCGGGTGCGATACACGAGCGCGGCCGGGAAGAACAGCGCGAAGATCCACCACTGGAAGGCGTAGGAGAGGTGGGGGCCGAGGGAGGTGTCCGGGGACTCGAGCGCCTGGGGCCTCGCCGCCTCCGGGTCCTCCGCGGCCAGCTCGCCGTAGGCACCGGTCACGACCGAGTCCCCGACGTCGGCGGGGAGCTTCGCGGCGATCACGTCGGGCGTGACGGTCTGGACCTGCCCGGGCGGGTCCTGTCGGTCGACGGTCCCCTCCGCGGGGCGCATGCGAACCGTCACCGTGGTCGTCCCGGTGGGGACGGCGGGCGGGTCCAGGGGCTGCGAGGCGGTCTCCTGCGCCGGCACCCAGCCGCGCACGACGAGCAGGGTGGTGCCGTCCTCGGCGGTGAAGGGGACGAGCTGCCAGAAGCCGACCTGGCTGTTCAGGGGCCGGTTGCGCACGTACAGCACGCACTCGGGATCGGTGCAGTAGCTGCCGGTCATCTCCACGACGCGCCAGCGCTCGTTCGCGGCGAGCGGCTGAGCGGGGTCCGGCAGCGCCTCGGCGAGCGGGACGGGATCGGCCGCGTAGTTCTCCGCGATCACCGCGGCCGTGTCCCGCTTGGTCTCGAAGCGGCCGTACTGCCACAGGCCGAGGCCCACGCAGATCGCCGCGCAGAGGAGCACGATCAGCAGGCCCACCAGGGTGTCGCGGCTGAGGATGATCCGGGAGCGGAGGGAGCGGCCGCTCATGTCTCGCCCCCGGGGGATCTCGCGTCCCCCAGGTTCCCGGAGGAGCTGAGCATGCCGGGCAGGTCCTCCACCGCGAAGTCGGTGAGCCGCACGAAGCCGATCGCGACGAGCGCGGCGATCACGAATCCGAGGGCGGTGACGGTGATGTGCGCGGCGAGCCGGCGTCCGGGTCGGCGCTTCACGGGCGCTGCGGGCGGGAAGCCGTAGTCCTCGTCCTCGAGGTGGTTCTGGGACCACATCCCGGGGTTCAGCACGGAGACCGGGTAGGTCTCCACCCGCGGGCGGGGCCGGACCCCGCTCGCGGGGACGTCCTCGGAGCGCTGCAGCGGGCCGTCCTCGGCGGTCGCCTCATCCGTGCCGGTGAACCAGAGACGCCATCCCGCCGGGACCGGGCCCCATGCGGGGCCCGGTCGGAAGCCGTCCGGCGGCAGCCACCCGTCCTGGGGCGGCTCCGGCCAGCTCGGCGGAGGGTTGAAGCGGTCGGTCACGCAGGGACGTCCCAGGTGTACTGATCGGAGTAGGTGTCGTAGACGAGCTTGATGCCCTTGGCCTTCTTCGCGTCGAAGAGCACGCGGATCGTGTACGTCTCGCCCTTCGTGAACTCGTCCGGCGCCTGGTAGTCCAGACCCGCGTCCTTGAGCTCGTAGGTCGCGGTCGCCGGCGAGATGTCACCGCCGTAGGGGGTGGTGAGGTTGAAGTTGTACGAGGCCAGCATGAGCGTGCCCTCGGTGACCTCGACCTGGGCGGTGACGACGAGGTACTCGTCCCCCTGCTCACCCGGGGTGACGGTGCCGCCGTAGCTGCTCTCGAGCTTGTCCGGGGCGATCCACTCCTGGGTGACGGTGATCTTGCCGCTGCCGTCGGAGGAGACGACGTCCTGGGACTGCGGGTCCGCGCCGAGCGTGGGCAGCACGGACGGCGTGATGGTCTCGTCGCCGCCGTCGGAGGCCTCGTCGGTGGTCTCCTCCTCGGTCGGGGTCGCCTCGTCCGTGGTGGCGACCTCGGTGGTGGGATCACCGCCGGCCTGGTCGTCACCGCTGTTCGAGGAGATCACGACCACCGCGATGATCGCGGCGATGAGCGCGGCGACGAGGAACAGGGCGATGCAGCCGATCCACCAGAACCGCGCGATGATGCCCTTCTTCGGGGGCTCACCGGCGCCGGTCGAGGCGGTCCAGGCCGCGCCGTCGGAGGCGGAGGAGGTCCCGAAGCCCTGAGCGGGCGAGGACTGTCCGTAGGCGGGGGAGGCCTGCCCGTATCCCTGTCCGTAGCCCTGATCCTGCTGACCATAGGCCGGAGCCGCGGAATTCTGACCGTACCCGGCGGGGGAGGCCTGACCGTAGCCCTGCGCCTGATCCTGCTGACCGTAGGCAGGAGCCGCGGAATCCTGGCCGTTACCCGCGGCCGGCGACGCCTGGCCATAGCCCTGGCCCTGATCCTGCTGACCGTAGGCCGGGGCGGCCGAGTCCTGACCGTAGCCGGCCGCCGGGGACGCCTGGCCGTAGCCCTGCGCCTGATCCTGCTGACCGTAAGCGGGGGCGGAGGGGGCCTGATCGGCGCCGGGCCCCTGCGTGGCGGCGTGCGCACCGGCGGCGCCCGCGGCAGCACCGGCGCCCGCGGCGGGGGCGGAGGAGCCGAAGCCCTGGTCGGCGGCGGGAGCCGCCCCGGTGCTCTCCTCGTACGGGGCGCGCTCGGCGAGCCCGGCCTCTCGATCGGGTCCGGTGTACTCGGCCGTCTCGGAGGCGGCATCGCCCGCGGCGCCACCGCCGAGGGCGTCGCGCTCGCCGCTGCCGGCCACGTGGGTGGCGTCGGCGTCGGGAGCGGACGAGCGCTCGTCACCCAGGGCGGCGCGCTGATCGCTGCCCGCGACGTGGGTGGCGTCGTCGTCGAGGTGGCTGTGCCCGGAAGCAAGTGGCTCGGCGGGCGCCTCGTCACCGGTGACAGGTTCGCCCTCGGTGGGCGCGACGCCCCCGGCGGGGACGGCATCCCCGGAGGTCGAGGCGCCCTCGGCAGGCACCGCCACGTCGGAGGAGGAGCCGAGCACCGTCGGCTCGTCCGAGGAGACCGGCGCACCCGCGGGCGCGGGCTCCTCGACCGGAGTGTCCTGCTGCTCACCGAGGTCACCCTGCGGGGAGGCGGCGGCGTCCTGGTCGGAGGACGAGGGGGCGCTGGAGACCGGAGCGGCCGGAGCGGCGTCGCCCTCGACCCAGAAGTTCCAGCCCTCGGGCGCGGGGCCCCACGAGGGATCCGGCTGCCAGCCGGGCGGAGGCGTCCAATCGGCATCCTCGACGGGCCAGTTCGGCGGCGGGTTGAAGCGATATGCCATGAGGAGGAGCACCTTCCAGAGGTGAGTCGACGTCGAGTTTCCCCCGAGGATCCCGACACTGTTCCGCCACGTATCGTAGTGCACCGCCACACCACGGCGCGGCGTCCGTCACAGCGGGTCGCGCCCCGATCCTCCGAGGAGCACGCATGACCGAGCCCACCACCCCCCGCAGCGTCCTCGTCACGGGCGGCAACCGCGGCATCGGCCGCGCCATCGCCGAGGAGTTCCTGCGGCGCGGCGACGCGGTCGCCGTGACCAGCCGCTCCGGTCAGGGCGGGCCCGAGGGCGCCCTCACCCTCGCCGCGGACGTCACCGACGGCGCCTCGCTCGACGCGGCGATCGCCGCCGCGGAGGAGGCCCACGGCCCGATCGAGGTGCTCGTCGCCAACGCCGGCATCACCGACGACCAGCTCCTGCTGCGCATGAGCGACGACTCCTTCGAATCCGTGCTCGACACGAACCTCACCGGCTCCTTCCGCACCGTCAAGCGCGTGATCCGCTCGATGATGCGCAAGAAGAAGGGCCGCATCGTCCTGATCTCCTCCGTCGTGGGCCTCTACGGCTCGCCCGGCCAGGTCAACTACGCGGCCTCGAAGTCCGGACTCATCGGCATCGCGCGCGCGCTCACCCGCGAGCTCGGCTCCCGCGGCATCACCGCGAACGTCGTCGCCCCCGGCTACATCGACACCGAGATGACCGCCGCCCTCCCCGAGGACGTCCAGGCCTCCTACCGGGCGGCGATCCCCGCCGGGCGCTTCGCGGACCCGGTCGAGGTCGCCCGTGTGGTGAGCTTCCTCGCGAGCGACGACGCGGCCTACATCTCCGGTGCCGTGATCCCCGTCGACGGCGGCCTCGGCATGGGACACTGAGCACCGACACCGGGCGATCCCGCCCACCCGCAGCCCTCGACCACGACAAGGTGTGATCGCGCCCCCATGTCAGCTTCCGACCCCGACAGTCGCCTCCTCCTCATCATGCGCCACGGCAAGGCGGAGAGCGGCGGCGGTCAGCCCGATCAGGAGCGCACCCTCGTCGAGAAGGGCTGGGCGCAGGCCCGTCTCGTCGGCGAGTACCTCGAGTCCCAGGGCGTGCGGCCCACGCGGGTCCTCGTCTCCGACGCCGAGCGCACCCGGGAGACCTGGGAGGGCGTGCAGGCGTCCATGCCCGGATTCGACGGCAAGGTCACCTTCCACGAGGAGATCTACTCCGGCGGCACCGGCGAGGTGCTCGAGCTGATCCGCGACATCAAGGCGAAGCACGCCGTGGTCCTCGTCGTCGGGCACGAGCCGACGATGGCCCACCTGGTCACCGGCCTCGCGGACGACGACTCCGACCCCTCCTCCGCCGCACAGGCCCGGATCGGCATGCCGACCGGCGGCACGGCCGTCCTCTCCGGCGCGCTGCCCACCTGGGCGGAGCTCGGCGAGGAGAGCCTCACGCTGCACACCATCGTCCGCCCCTGAGCAGGCGGCACCCGAACGTGCCCGGCACCTCGCGCGGCGAGGTCCCGGGCCCTTTCGACGCGTCAGGGTCAGGCGGCGGGACGGGTCAGGCGACCGGCGCCCCCTCCAGGTACGGCCAGAGGTCCAGCATCGAGGGCCCGTCGAGCACGACGTCGGCGACCTCACGCAACGCGGGCTTCGCACGGAAGGCGACGCCCGTGCCCGCCGCGCGCACCATGGCGGCGTCGTTCGCGCCGTCGCCCACGGCGACCGTGCGCGCCCGGTCCACGCCGTGGCGCTCCGCGAGCTCCTCGAGGGTCGCCCGCTTGGCCTCGCCGTCGATGATCGGGCCGGAGACCTCGCCGGTCAGCTTCCCGTCCTGCACCGCGAAGCGGTTCGCGACGACGTGGTCGATGCCGACCTCCGCGGCGAGCGGGTCGATGACCTCGTGGAAGCCGCCGGAGACGAGGGCGGTGACCCAGCCCGCGTCATGGGCGCGCCGCATGAGCTCGATCGCGCCGTCGGTGGGGACCAGCACCTCGCGCACCGCGGCGAGCACGGAGGCGTCGAGCCCGGCCAGAAGCGCGACCCGGGCGCGCAGGGAGCCCGCGAAGTCGAGCTCGCCGCGCATGGCGGCGGTGGTGATCTCCTCGACGCGGTCGCGGACCCCCGCGTGCTCCGCGACGAGCTCGATCACCTCCTGGGTGAGGAAGGTCGAGTCGACGTCGGAGACGAGCAGGCCACGGGCGGGAGCGGCGGCGCTCACGGCTCGATGACCGTGCCCTTGCCGATCACGGTGATGCCGGACTCGGTGACGACCCAGCCGCGGGCGAGGTCCTTCTCCCGGTCCAGGCCGATCTGGGTGCGCGGCGGGACGACGACGTCCTTGTCGATGATCGCGCGGTGGATCTGGCAGTGCCGGCCCACCGTCACGTTGTCCATCAGCACCGAGTCGGAGACGGTGGACCACGAGTTCAGACGCACCCCGGGCGAGAGCACCGAGTTGGAGACCTGCGCGCCGGAGATGACGACGCCGGGGGAGATGACCGAGTCCACCGCGGTGCCCACGCGGCCGGGGCCCGCGTGCACGAACTTCGCCGGCGCCTCGTTGCGATGGCCGGTGAAGGTGGGCCAGTCGTTGTTGTACAGGTTGAAGACGGGATGGACCGCGATGAGGTCCATGTGCGCGTCGTAGAACGCGTCGAGCGTGCCGACGTCCCGCCAGTAGTCCCGGTCGCGGTCCGTGGAGCCGGGGACGTCGTTGCGGATGAAGTCGTAGACGGCGGCGTCGCCCTTGCCCACGAACTCCGGGACGATGTTGCCGCCCATGTCGTGCGCGGAGTCGTCGTCCTCCGCGTCGCGCGTGACGGCCTCGACGAGGGCATCCGCGTCGAAGATGTAGTTGCCCATCGAGGCGAGGATCTGCGTGGGGTCGTCGGCGAGCCCCTCGGTCTGCTTCGGCTTCTCGACGAAGGCCTGGATCGTCGTCGGGTCCGACGGGTCCGTCTCGATCACACCGAACTGGTCGGAGAGCTCGATGGGCTGCCGGATCGCGGCGACCGTGCACGACTTCCCGGACGCGATGTGCGCGTCGAGCATCTGGGAGAAGTCCATGCGGTAGATGTTGTCCGCGCCGACGACGAGCACGTGGTCGGGCTTCTCGTCGCGGATGAGGTTGAGGGACTGGGCGATGGCGTCCGCGGAGCCGCGGAACCAGTGCTTGCCCAGGCGCTGCTGCGCGGGGACCGGCGCGACGTAGTTGCCCAGCAGCGAGCTCATCCGCCAGGTCTGCGCGATGTGCTTGTCGAGGGAGTGGGACTTGTACTGGGTCAGCACGACCACCCGCAGGTAGCCCGAGTTGACGATGTTCGACAGCGCGAAGTCGATGAGCCGGTAGATCCCGCCGAAGGGGACGGCCGGCTTGGCGCGGTCGAGCGTGAGGGGCATGAGGCGCTTCCCCTCGCCACCGGCGAGGACGATCGCGAGGACCTTCGTGGACATGCTGCGAGGATAATGCAGGAGTGGGCCCGATCACGCCGATCGGTCGCCACCCGGACGAAACCCGAAGCGTAGGAAGCGGAAGAAGGAGGACCCCGTGCGCGTGGATCTGCTGACCAAGGAGTACCCGCCGGAGATCTACGGCGGCGCCGGTGTGCACGTCGCCGAGCTGACCCGGGTGCTCCGGCCCCAGATCGACGTGCAGGTGCGCGCCTTCGGGGAGGACCGGGACGAGCCCGGCACCCACTCCTACCGCGCCCCCGCGGAGCTCGCCCGGGCCAATGCCGCGCTCTCCACGATGGGCACGGACCTGCTGATCGCGCAGGACTGCGAGGGGGCGGACCTCGTGCACTCCCACACCTGGTACGCGAACTTCGCCGGCCACCTCGCATCGCTGCTGCACGGCATGCCGCATGTGCTCTCCGCCCATTCGCTGGAGCCGCTGCGGCCGTGGAAGGCGGAGCAGCTCGGCGGCGGCTACCGCCTGAGCTCCTTCGCCGAGCGCACCGCCTACGAGGCGGCCGCCGGGATCATCGCGGTCTCCGGCGGGATGCGCGCCGACATCCTGCGGGCCTACCCCTCGGTCGACCCGGCCCGCGTGCACGTCGTGCACAACGGCATCGACATCGACACCTGGTCCCCGAACCCGGAGACCTCGGCGCTCACCTCGCGGGGGATCGACCCGGAGGCGCCGACGATCGTGTTCGTCGGCCGGATCACCCGGCAGAAGGGCCTGCCGTACTTCCTGCGGGCCGTGCGCGAGCTGCCCCGCGAGATCCAGCTGGTGCTGTGCGCCGGCGCCCCGGACACCCCCGAGATCGCCGCCGAGGTCTCCGGCCTCGTCGAGGAGCTCGCCGCGGAGCGCGGCAACGTGCACCTCATCAGCGAGATGCTGCCCCGTCACGAGCTCACGCAGATCCTCACGCATGCGACGACCTTCGTGTGCCCCAGCATCTACGAGCCGCTCGGCATCGTGAACCTCGAGGCGATGGCCTGCGGGATCCCCGTCGTCGCCTCCGCGACCGGCGGCATCCCCGAGGTCGTCGTGGACGGCGAGACCGGCTACCTCGTCCCGCTCGACCAGGCCGAGGACGGCACCGGCACCCCGCTGCGTCCCGAGGAGTTCGTCGCGGACCTCGCCGCCGCCCTCGAGCGCATGGTCTCCGATCCGCAGCGCGCCCGGGCGATGGGGGAGGCCTCCCGGCGCCGCGCCGCGGAGCACTTCGCGTGGACCTCGATCGCGGAGCGCACCCTGGACGTGTACCGGGCGGTCCTCGAGGGCTGAGCGAGTCCGCGCCCGTCCCGCCGGATCAGCCCATCTCGGTGTGGACGACCCGCTCGACGGTCTCGACGAGCGCGGCCCGCGCCGTCTCCTGCAGGCGGGCGAGGATCTCGCGCCGCGCGAGGGCGTCGGAGAGCTGACGCGCCCCCGGATCCGGATCGGCGAGCTCGCCCTGCGCGAGCAGCAGCGTGCGACCGGCGAGGACGAGCAGGTGCGCCTGCGCCCCCTCGAGGTGCCGCGGCAGGCCGGTCGCCGTCCAGCCGGCGGGGATGCGGTCCGGGGGGACGGGCTCGTCCGGCACGATGTCGAGGTCCACGGTGCTGCGGGCCGCCTCCTGGAGGGCGGTGAGCAGCTCCGTGCGGGCGCGACCGGAGCTCGCCGGCGGCGGGACCTGCGCTCCCATCGGCGCCGCGAAGCGCTGCCAGGTCACCCGGGGCCCGCGCGGTCCCTCGGCGCGGTCCACGTCGATGCCCGGTACGAGGGTGTGGTCGGCTATCCCGGCGGCCGTGACGACGACGGCCTGCTCCGCGGCGAGCGCCGCCGCGATCGCCGGCGGCGGCCCCACGAGCCCCGCGAGGCGACCGGGGACGGGCAGCACGAGCCGCAGCTGCGCGAGCGGGAGCCGTCGCAGCCCGGTGAGCCAGGCGAAGAGGTCCTCGCCGCCGGGGACGGCGGTGCCGCCGGAGGCGCCGTGGGCGAGCTCCGCGGCGTCGTCGGGGCCGACGTCGCCGCGCAGGTACGCCGCCGCCCAGAGCATGAGCACGGCGCCGCGGGGGAGGGCGAGCAGGTCCCTGCCCGCGAGCGGGGAGTCGGTCATCCCTGCACCGCCTCGAGCACGAGGCTGTCGGCCGCATCCGCGGAGACGATCCGCACCCGCAGGGCGGAGCCCACCTCGGCCCGGGCCGGGACCCAGGCGGTGACCGGCGGGTCGAGGAGCTGGACCTCGACCCGGGCGGGCGTGCCCTCGTTGCCGTCCTTTGCGGGGGAGGCCTCGCGGCTGTCGATCACGGTCGCGTCGAGCTCCTCACCGGTCCAGGCGCGCAGAGCGGCGCTCTCGACGAGCGCGATGCCGCGCCGCTCGAGGTCCCCGGCCCGGCCGCCGGCGCTCCGCATCGCCTCGGGGATCTCGCCGAGCGCGGCGAGCAGCTCCGGGGCCGGCGCCTCACCGCGGGCGTGGGCGTGGCACACGAGCAGCACGAAGCGGTCCACGAGGCGGCGCAGGGGCGCGGTGGTGTGCGCGTAGGGGGCGGCGATCGCTGCCTGCGCCGGATCCTCGGGGACCTCCGCCGCGCTCGTGAAGGCCGCGTAGGACGCACCGCGGAACAGGGCCGTCGCCTGGTTCAGCAGGGCCAGGTGCCGGCCCTCCTGCCAGTCCAGCGTGCGCAGGAAGGCCCCGTAGCTCACGCCCTCCTCCCAGGGGACGCCGAGCGCCTCCGCCTGGCGACGGAAGCGCTCCACCGCGGCCGGCTCCGCGGGCGGCATGGTGCGCAGGATCCCGGACCCGCCGCGCAGCATGAGATCGGCCGCGGCCATACCGGTCATCAGCGAGATCTGGGCATTGGCGTCCTCGATCGGGGCGGGGCGGCGCCACACGAGCCGCACCTGGTCGCCGTCCTCGACGATCTCCTGCTCGGGCACGTTCAGGCTCGCGCCGCCGCGCTCGAGCTCCTGGCGGGCGCGCAGCGCACCGATCTCCTGGAGCAGCAGCATCTGCGGATGTCCCGTGCCGGCGTCGAGCTGCTCCTGCACGCCCGCGTAGTCGAGCTTCTCGGTGGAGCGCACGAGCGCGCGCTCGAGGTCCACGCCGGTGACGGCGCCGCTCGCGTCGAGGTCGAGGGTCCACACGAACGCCGGGGTCGTCTGCCCGGGCAGCAGGGACGCCGCCCCCTCGGAGAGCACCTCGGGGTGCAGGGGGATCCGGCGGTCGGGGAGGTAGACGGTCGCCCCGCGTCGACGGGCCTCGTGGTCGATCGGGCCGTCGAGGTCGACGAACCAGGGGACGTCGGCGATCGCGTAGAGCACGCGGAAGCCCTCGCCGTCGCGGCTGAGGTGCATCGCCTGGTCCAGGTCCGTGGAGGACGCGGGGTCGAGCGTCACGAAGGGCACGTCGGTGCGGTCCGCACGGTCGCCGCGGCCCGTCCGGGCCGCGGCGGCCTCCGCGGCCGCGAGGACCTCGGGCGGGAACGCGATCGGGAGGTCGTCGGCGGCGTCGGCGAGCAGGGCGTCGATGCCCGCGCGGATCTCCTCGGCGGCGACGGAGCCGCGCGGGGCGCGGAGGGTGAGCGGTCGGTGCGGCACGGGGACTCCTCGGGGTCGGTTCCGGGCCGCGCCAGTCTATGGCGGGGCGGGCGGGGAGCAGGGTGAGGCGGGCGCCCGGCACGGGCGGGTCGTGGGCCGTCGGTGCACCACCGGACGATAGGCTTGCGGCCATGGCTTTCCCCTCCGCTGACACAGCCGACACCGCCACCGCCGCCGCGTTCACGGACGTCGTCGTCCGCCGGGCGGGGCGCAACATCCTCGACGACGTGTCCCTGCAGATCTCCGAGGGGGACCGCTGGGCGGTGCTCGGGCCCAACGGCGCCGGCAAGTCCACGATGATCCGCCTGCTCTCGACGCGCCTGCACCCCACCTCCGGCACCGTCGACATCCTCGGCGAGCGCCTGGGCCGGGTCGACGTGTTCGAGCTGCGCACCCTGATCGGCCTCGCCTCCCAGGAGCTCGCGGACACGATCCCCGCGGACGAGACCGCGCTGGACGTCGTCGTCACCGCCGGCTACTCCGTGGTGGGCCGCTGGCGCGAGCAGTACGACGACCTCGACCTCGAGCGCGCCTCGACGCTGCTCGCCGCCTTCGGCGTGGGCCACCTCGAGAGGGCCCACTTCGGCACCCTCTCCACCGGCGAGCGCAAGCGCGTGCTCGCCGCCCGCGCGCTCATGACGGACCCCGAGCTGCTCCTGCTCGACGAGCCCGCCGCGGGCCTGGACCTCGGTGGCCGCGAGGCGCTCGTGCGCACCCTGGGCCGGCTCGCGAAGGACCCCGCGACCCCGGTGACCGTGCTCGTCACCCACCACGTCGAGGAGATCCCGCCGGGCTACACGCACGTGCTGCTGCTGCGCAAGGGCGGCGTCGTCGCCGCCGGGCCCATCGAGCAGACCCTCACCTCCCAGAACCTCACCGCGACCTTCGGCC
Organism: Brachybacterium rhamnosum; assembly: GCF_039526185.1. NCBI lineage: Bacteria > Bacillati > Actinomycetota > Actinomycetes > Micrococcales > Dermabacteraceae > Brachybacterium > Brachybacterium rhamnosum. The sequence continues at coordinate 259,720 of NZ_BAAAIS010000003.1, read as the reverse complement.
TGCCGCTCGTCGTGGACCGGGTGGGCGAGCGCTACTTCGCGCGCTCCCTGGCCCTTGGCTGAGCGCGTGACGCCCGACGGAGCCGCCGCGCAGCTCGTCACCATCACCGATCTCGAGGACCCCGCCCTCGAGGACTACGTGCGGATGACGGACGTGCGCCTGCGCTCGCGCGTCGAGGTCGAGCGCGGCCTGTTCATGGCCGAGAGCTTCGAGGTCATCTCCCGGGCGCTCGACGCCGGCGCCGTGCCCCGCTCCTTCCTCATGAGCGAGAAGTGGATCGAGCGCTTCGCCCCGCTGTACGCCCGCTTCCCCCGCGTCCCCGTGTTCGTGGGGGAGGAGCCGCTGATCGAGCAGCTCACCGGCTTCCACCTGCACCGCGGGGCCCTCGCCGCCATGCAGCGGCCCGTGCTGCCCTCCGCGGCGGAGCTGCTCGAGGGCGCGCGCACCGTCGCGGTGCTCGAGGACATCGTGGACCACACGAACGTGGGCGCCATGTTCCGCTCCGCAGCCGCGCTCGGCGTCGACGCGGTGCTCGTGACCCCGCGCTGCGCGGACCCCCTGTACCGCCGCTCGATCCGCGTCTCCATGGGCACCGTCTTCCAGGTCCCGTGGACCCGGCTCGAGGCCTGGCCCCACGCCCCGCACCCGCCGGGCGTGCCCGCCCCCGCGGCCGGCGTGGACCTGCTGCACGAGTCCGGCTTCGACGTGCTCGCCCTCGCGCTGACCGATCAGGCGGTGCCGCTGGACGAGGTGGATCTCGGCCCGGACCGCAAGGTCGCCTTCGTGCTCGGCACCGAGGGGCACGGCCTGCAGCCCTCGACCCTCGCCGCCGTCGACCAGCACGTCATCATCCCGATGGCCGGGGGAGTGGACTCCCTCAACGTCGCCGCGGCGAGCGCCGTGGTGCTCTGGCAGCGACGGGCGATGCTCGGCGCGGGCTGATCGCCCGGGTCGACGAGGCGGCATCCAGCGCTCAGCCGAGCTGGTCGGCGGGGCGCAGGAGGACCTCGTTGATCACGAGGTGCCGGGGCCGGGCGAGCACGAAGGCGATGATCTCGGCGACCTCCGCCGGGGTGACCGTGGCCGCGTCGTAGCCCTTCTGCACGGCCTCGCGCGTGGCGTCGTCGGTGATGTGCGAGGCGAGGTCCGTGTCGACGACGCCGGGCTCGATGAGGGTGACGCGCACGTCCGGCAGCAGCTCCTGGCGCAGCGACTCCGACCATCCGTTGATGCCCCACTTCGTCGCCGCGTAGACGCCGTTGGTGGCGCGCGCGGTGCGACCGGCGACGGAGGAGATGTTGACGAGGTCGCCGCCGCCGTCACGGAGCTGCTCGAGGAACACCTCGGTCGCGGTGATCGCGCCGAGCAGGTTGGCCTCGATCATGGCGCGGTAGTCCTCGCGCCGCTCCGAGGAGAAGGGGCCCAGCAGCATGGTGCCCGCGTTGTTCATGAGGACGTCGGCCCCGCCCAGCTCCTCCTGCACGCGCGCCGCGGCGGCGACGAGGGCGTCGCGGTCGGTGACGTCCGCCTGGACGGCGATCGACCCGTTGTCGAGCTCGGCGGCGAGCGCCTCGATACGGTCCAGGCGCCGTGCCAGCAGCGCGATGCGGTATCCCTGCGCGGCGAGGGCACGCGCGGTCGCCGCGCCGATGCCGGAGGACGCGCCGGTGATCACGGCGACGCGGGAGGTGCTCTGCTTCTCGGCCATGGGTGGGTTCCTTCTTCTCTCGGATCACGGCGCCGAGGCGGTGGCACCGTGCACGATCTCCATGCGACCACCGCCCCGTGCACGGAAGAAGGCACTGGCAGTTCCTCCTTCATCCGATCGCGCGGGCATACCGTGAGGGCATGGAGCATCGCGACGAGGTATCGGACTTCCTGCGCACCAGGCGGGGCCGGATCACCCCGGACCAGGCCGGGATCATCGGCGGGGCACGACGCCGGGTGCCCGGGCTGCGCCGCGAGGAGCTCGCCATGCTCACCGGGGTGAGCGTCGAGTACTACGCGCGGATGGAGCGCGGCGACCTCCGCGGGGTCTCCGCCGAGGTGCTCGACGCGCTCGCCCGCGCGCTCCAGCTCGACGAGGCGGAGACTGATCATCTGAACGACCTGGCCGCGGCCGCCGGGCCGAGGCCACCGCGGCGACGCGGCGGCCGTCCCTCGCAGGCCGCCGCGCTGCCCCAGCTCCAGCGCTTCCTCGACGCCGTCACCGGGGCGCCGATGTGGGTGCGGGACCGGCGCCTGGACTTCGTCGCCGCGAACGCCCTGGGCAGGGCGCTGTACTCCCCGCTGCTCGAGGACGAGTCCGTGCGCGGCAACACCGCCCGCTTCACCTTCCTCAGCCCCGCCTCGCGGGTGTTCTTCCCGGACTGGGAGAAGAACGCGGACGGCATCGTGGCGACGCTGCGCACCTACGCCGGGCAGAACCCCCTGGACAAGGGGCTCACCGATCTCATCGGGGAGCTCGTCACCCGCAGCGACGAGTTCCGGGTCCGCTGGGCGAGGCACGACGTGCGCCACCACCGGGCGGGGGACAAGCGCCTCCACCATCCCGTCGTCGGCGATCTCGACCTGACCTACCAGGCGATGGAGTTCACCGCCCAGCCCGACTGGTTCATGTTCGCGTACTCCGCCGAGCCGGGTTCGGTCTCCGCGGAGAGGCTGAGCATGCTGGGCAGCGTCGCCCTCCCCGCGCACCTCCTCGGCGAGGACCCGCACCGCGCCGCTCGCTGAGCCGCGCCGCCCGTCGGCCCGCTCGGCCGGCACCGGACGGGCTCAAGCGAAGGTCGCCAGCCAGTCGGCGACGGCATCAGCGCTGTCGCGCGCCTCCTCGCCGCGGAGCGCGAGGCCGTCCTCCACCCGCGCCTCGGGGCACAGCTCCTCGTAGTCCGCGACCACGGATCCCTCACCCACCGCATACGTGAGGAAGGGACGGATCGTCATACCGGGGAGGCCGCCGGTCTGCTCGAGGAAGGTCCGCATGATCATCGGGGCCCGGGTGTTCCACACGGGGCTGCCGAGAAGGATCGTGTCGATGCCCTCCAGGGAGGGCAGGTCCCCGTCGATCGCGGGGCGCGCGTCCTCCTGCTGCTCCTGCTGGTTGCGGCGCACGGTCTCGTCGTAGGAGTCCGGATAGGGATCGGCGGCGAGGATCTCGTGGACCCGGCAGGGGAGGCGTTCCGCGATCATCTCGGCGATGACCTGGGTGTTGCCGATCTCGAGGTCCCGTCTCCCGCCCTCCCAGTAGTTCTCCCCGGCCCTCGAGAAGTACACCAGCAGGGTGGTGGGGGCGGTGGCGGGTCCGGTGGTCACGGGCACGGTCTGCTCCTCCGGGGTGGTGGGGGTCGACGTCGATCCGGGGTCGGGACGCGAGCAGGCGGCGAGGGCCGGGCCGGCGGCCAGGGCGATCGCTCCGGCCCGTCCCATGGCGCCGAGCAGCCCCCGGCGCGCGAGCCCGCTCATGACTCCGCCGTCGCCCGGCGGGCACGGATCTGGGCGGGGATGACGGCCACGAGGACCACGACCACCGCGACGGCGAGCATGACCGCGCCGCCCCGGTAGGCGTCCACGACCCGCTGCGTCGGTGTGCTCGCCCCGGCGGCGACCGCGGTGAGCACGGCGACACCGAGCGTGCTGCCCAGCTGGTGGGCGGTGTTGACGAGGCCGGAGGCGGCGCCGGCGTCCTCGGGCAGGGCGCCGGCGACACCGGCGGAGGTGAGCGGGCCGAAGGTCAGCCCCTGCCCGGCCCCCAGCAGCACCAGCGGACCCACGACGCCGACCACGAAGGGGACGTCGGCCGAGATCAGGCTGATCCAGATCATCCCCGCGAGCACCAGGCCCAGACCGGCTCCGATCAGCGGTGCCCCGCCGATCCGGCGGCTCAGGGTCGGCACGAGCAGGGAGACGGCGAACTGCACGACCGTCATCGGCAGGAAGCCGAGCCCGGCCTGCAGCGGCGTCCAGCCGTAGACCTCCTGGAAGAACTGCGTCGTGAAGAAGAAGAACGCGATCATCGTGCCGGCGAACAGCAGCCGGGCGACGGCGGCGCCGCTGCGCTCCGCGCTCGCGAACAGCCGCAGCGGCATGATCGGCTGGGCGGCCCGACGCTGGTCGACCACGAAGAGCGCGATGACGAGGACGCCGACGACGATCGGCCAGATCGTCAGCGGATCGCCCCAGCCGCGCTCACCGCCCTGGATGATCCCGTAGACGAAGGCCCCCATGCCGAGGGTCGAGGCGAACGCGCCCACGAGGTCGAAGCGTCCGCTCGCGGGGCGGGTGGCGGGCAGGTACCGCAGGGCGAGGAGGAGCATCACCAGGGCGATCGGGACGTTGATGAAGAACCCGGCGCGCCAGGACACCCAGGACGCCAGCGCGCCGCCCACCACGAGCCCCAGGCTCGCCCCCAGACCCGCCGTGGTGCCGTAGGCGGCCGTGGCGCGGGTGCGCTCCGGACCGGCAGGGAAGGAGGAGGTGAGCAGGGCGAGGGAGGTCGGGGCGACGATCGCCGCGCCGATGCCCTGGAGGGCACGGGCGGCGATGATCCAGGCGCCGTTCGGGGCGGTGCCCACCAGCAGGGAGGCCACGCCGAAGACCACGAGGCCCACGCTGAAGACCCGGCGCCGGCCCAGCAGGTCACCGGTGCGCGCGCCGAGCAGGAGCAGCCCGCCGAAGACGAGTGTGTAGGCGTTCTGCGCCCAGGCGAGGCCCGCGGGGGAGAGCTGCAGCTCGGCCCGGATCTGGGGCAGGCCGGTGAAGATGATCGAGTTGTCCAGGACGATCATGAAGTAGCTGACCAGCACGATGGCGAGGATCATGCCGGTGTGGCGCGGGGTGCTCCCGGCGTCTGCCGGGGCGGTGCGGAGCGATGTCATGGTCCCATCGGACCGCGTTCCGCGGCGCGGCGGGAGGACCCGCTCATCCACCTACTGGCAGTTGGTCCTTCGCGGCGCGCCGTCCCGCGGAACGCCGCGCGAGGTGCACCAGGGCGAGCCCCAGCAGGGTGAGCACGGCGCAGCCGAGGAAGATGCCCCGCTGGCCGAGCGGCGAGAGCGCGCCCAGGGCGATGATCGGACCGGAGACGATCGCGCCGAGGCGCCGTGTGTTCATGAACAGTCCGGTGGACAGTCCCGCCCCGGGGATGAGGTCCTGGAAGAGTGCCAGCCCGATCCCGCCGATCGCCGCGAAGCACACGGCGTTGAGGACCTGCAGGAGCAGCAGGGCGACGGGGCCGGTGGCGAGGGCGAGGCCCAGGTAGTAGGCGATGCCGGCGACGGCGCCGACTGCCACGAGGGTGAGGTGGGGGACCTTGTCGCCCAGGCGCCCGATGATCATGAGCGCCGGCACCTCGAGCGCGGCGGCGACGCCGAGGACGATCCCGCCCCAGAGCACCGCGAGGCCGATCGTCTGTGTCACGTAGATCGCCATGAACGTCATCGCGGTCGCGTTGGTGGCCTGGAACAGCACGAAGGCGGCGACGACGAGCACCGTCCCGGTCCGGCTCCCGGGCGGCAGGGACTCGCGGGGGCGCGCGGCCTCGGGCCGCTCCGACGCGGCGCGGCGGTGGCGCGACATCATCGCGGCGGTCGTGGCGATGTTCAGCAGCGCGATGACGACGATCGCGGCGAGGATGCCGCGGCCGCCGGCCCAGCCGATGATCGCGGTGGCGAGCGGCGGCCCGCCCATCCAGGCGGCGGAGATGATCGCGCGGGTGTCGACGATGCTCGAGGTGGCGGTGCCGGCGGAGCGCAGGTGGGCGAAGAGCATCGTCGTGCCCAGGCCCGCGGGCCCGCCGAGCACCACGAGCGCGACCGTCGCCCAGGGCAGGGAGGTCACCGCGGCGAGCGCGCCGGCCAGGGCGATGGTGAGCACGCCGCAGGCGAGCAGCACCTGCAGGTAGGAGCGGTGCCTGTCCGCCCAGGCGGGGATCAGCAGCGAGGCGAGGAACCCGCCGGTGTTGTAGATCGCGAGGCTCCAGCCGATGTCCGTGGTCGAGGCCCCGTAGAGCGTGGACAGGATGAGGGCGAGGGCGGGGCTCAGGAGGGCGATCTGCAGGCCCCAGAGCAGGGCCGAGGCGGGGATCAGGAGCCGTGAGGGGCGGGCGGGGGCTCCGGTCATCGGGCGCTTCCTCCGTGGTGCTCTCGTGCGGGGTGCACGGCGCGTCCGTGCGCCCCGCCACGCTAGGAGAGGGGCGCACGGGGAGGGAGGAACTGTCAGTGCACCGTTCCGGGCCGGTGCGCGCCGGCCGGCAGCAGGTCGAGCAGCGCGGCGAGGGTCGGCGCCTGGAGGGTGGGCGGCGCGGCGTGCGGCCAGGGGCGGCCGCGGCTCACCCATCCGGTGCGCAGCCCTGCCGCGGCGCCGCCGCGGATGTCGGCCTCGGGATGGTCGCCGATCATCCAGGTGTCGGGGTCCGACGGCGCCTGCGCGAGCGCGGCGGCGAAGATCGCCGGGTCCGGCTTCGCCGCGCCGACCTCCTCGGAGATCACGACCGCGTCGAGCAGCGCCGCGAGCCCGGTGCGCTCGAGCTTCGCCCGCTGCTGCCGCCCTGTCCCGTTGCTGAGCACCGTCAGCCGCACCCCCTGCCCCTGCAGCCGTCGCAGGTGGGCGAGCACCGCGGGGGAGCAGGTCACGTGCTCGACGTGCTCCATCAGGAGGCGCTGCTCGAGGTCACCCGGTGCGGCGCGGGGGAGCAGGCGCTCCGCGATCCGCGTGGCGAGCTCACGGCGCGGGGTGAGGCCGTCGGCGTCGGCGCGGAGCAGCCAGGCGAGGTCCTCGGGACCGCCGCCGGCCTCGGCGACCAGTCCCGCGGCCCAGCTGGCGAAGGCCCGCTCGCGGTCCACGAGGGTGTTGTCGAGGTCGAGCAGCAGGTGCACGTCAGCGGCGCCGGGCGAGCAGGCTGATCGCGTTGGGCAGGCGCCCGTCCCAGGCGGCGGCGGGCTCCTCGTCCTGCGGCATCCAGAACGGCTCGGGATGCTCGGCGAGATGCAGCAGCTCGAAGCCGGCCCCGGTGATCGTCATGACGAGCTCGGCGAGGGTGCGCTGATGCTCGGTCGCCCCGAGGGCGGGGAAGCTGTCGTTGACGTGACTGCGGGCGAAGTAGCCGCGGTCGCGCCGCACGCGGGCGTCGTGGGCGTCCCACTCCCACAGCGGCACCAGCGGGTGTGCCTCGTAGACGAAGAGGTGCCCTCCGGGCCGCAGCACCCGGTGCATCTCGGCGGCCCAGGCGGCGAGGTCCTCGATCCAGATGAGCGCGCCCTTGCCGGTGTAGACGAGGTCCTGCGTGCCCTCCGCGAGCCCGGTGGCCGGCAGCTCGACCTCCTCGTAGCGGCAGGGCCGGTCCAGCTCCTCCGCCCGTCGGCGCGCCGCGGAGACCGCGGTGGGGCTGTAGTCCAGGCCCAGCACCTCCTGCGCGCCGAGCGCGACGAGGCCGTGGTCGTCGATGCCGTGGCCGCTCTGCGGGTGCAGCACGCGGGCACCGTCCACGAGGGGCGCGAGCAGCTGCTCCTCGAGCGGGAGCAGGCGCGCGGTGCGGGCCTCGTCGAGCAGCTCCGCGTACTCCCGCACATGCTTCTGCGAGGCCTGCTCCCAGGCGTGGCGGGTGTCCTCGTACGTGCTCATGCCCTGATCCTCGTCCATGCCGCGAGCCGGCGCGAGCGGGTTTCCGTGCCGAGGGCCGGAAGGCGCCGCGGCACCGGGGCGCCGCGGGGCCTGGTCCCATCGCACCCCGCACGTGCTCACCGCGAGTCCCGTGCCGCTCGGACGGGCCGCGGTCGTCGACCGGCGCGAGGGCTGAGACCGCTCGAGGCGAAGGGCCTGTGCGAATTTTTCGGCACATCATGTACATGATGTGCGCCGTTCTCTGAACAGCATCAGTGCCCGGCTGCCCGTCCGCCCGGATGCCGTCCGCACGCCGGCCCGGATGCCGTCCGCCCGGCTGCCCGTCCGTCCGACGACCGGTCGGCTCCGCACCTCCTCCGCTCCATCCGTCGCACCCTCCTGCGAGGCTTCGCACGGTTGTTCGAAGCATCACCCTGCACACCTTGAGACCCCCATCCGACGCGCGTATCGTTCGAACATCAGTTCGAGTCGCGTCGTGGTCGGCGCCGAGAGGAAGGCAGGAGACGGAGGTGGTCATGTCCCTGGTGGTCCGGCGCCCGGCGTCCGGCACGGTCTCCGGATCGGTGTCCGGCGCAGTCTCCGGATCGGCGTCCGGCACGGAGCGCGCGGCGGAGGCCGAGCGTGATGCCGGCACCCCGCACGAGGACCGGCTGGCCCGGGCCCGCGCTGCCCTCGGCGCGGCCGAGCGCAGCGCCGCCCGCTGGGGCGGCCGGCTGGACCGCACGGCCCTGCGCAGCATCGGCGGCGACCCCGCCGGCGCCCCGCGCATGCGAGCCGTGCCCGCCGGCCCGGAGCGCACCGCGGATCCCGACCGGACCGCCCCCGCCACGGAGCCGGCCCTCGAGCCGCTCGCCGACGGCACCCGCCTCCCGGTCCCGGCCCCGCTCGCGGGCCTGTTCCCCCGCACCGGCCTGCGCGCCGGCAGTGCGGTCGCGGTGGACGGCGCGGCGACGACCTCGCTCCTGCTCTCCCTCGCGGTCGCCGCCGCCGGCCAGGATGCCTGGTGCGCGATCGCCGGTATGCCGGACCTCGGCCTGCGCGCCGCGATCGACGCCGGCCTGGACCCCGCCCGCCTCGCGCTCGCCCCGACCCCCGGCGAGCAGGCCCCGCAGGTGCTCTCCGCCCTGGCCGACGGCATCGGAGTGCTCGTGCTGGGCCCCGACCTCGTCCTCGCCCCGGCCCTCTGGCGGAGCCTCCTGGGCCGCGCCCGGGCGGCGGACACGCTCGTGCTCGCGGCCCGCCCGCCGGGCCGCGCCGACCTCGCCCTCACCGCCGCGACGCTCGGCTGGCAGGGCCTCGGTGCCGGCACCGGCCGCCTGCGCCGGCGGCGCCTCGCGGTGACCTCCGCCGGGCGGGGCCTCGCGGGGGAGCACCGCGTCGAGGTGCTGCTGCCCGAGGTGGGCGGGATGATCGGCGTGGCCCCACCGGCGCGCCGGGAGCAGGCCGCCCTCCGGGAGCAGGGCGTCCTCGGGACGGTCCCCGCGGAGGTCGCCGCCACCGCGGTGCCCACGACGGCAGTGCCCCCGACGGAGGCGCCCGCGCCCCGACCGCTGCACGCCGCGCGGAGGGCCGGCTGATGGGCGCACCCACCCGCACCGTCGCCGTCCGCGTCCCGCAGTGGCCGCTCATGGCCGCGCTGGACCGCCACCAGCGGCGCGCGGAGGCCGACGCCCGCGCCCAGGCCCCCGGCTCCCGGGACGGCGGCGGCGAGGGCGGGGGAGGACGCGACACCCGGGGCGCGGAGCCCTCCGCCCCCGTGGACCCGCTGCAGGACCCGGTGCTGCTGCTGGAGAACCACCGCGTCGTCGAGGTCACCGCCGCCGCCCTGCAGGCGGGGGCCCGGCCCGGCCAGACCCGCCGCGCGGCCCGCGCCGCCTGCCCCGAGGCGCTCGTGCTCGAGGCCGACCGCGAGAGCGAGTCCGGCCTGTTCGAGCTCGTCGCCGCCGCCGTGGACACGGTCGCCGCGGGCGTGGACGTGCTGCGCCCGGGCACGCTGCTCATGGCCGCCCGCGGCCCGGCCCGCCACCACGGCGGGGAGGAGCAGCTCGCCGAGCGGATCCTCGACGCCGTCGCGGACCACACCGGCTGGGAGGCCGCCGTGGGTGTGGCCGACGGCCCCTTCGCGGCCCTGCTCGCCGCCGGGGCCGGACGGATCGTGCGCCCCGGCCGCAGCGCCGACTACCTCGCCCCGCACCCGGTCGCCGCCCTCCGCCACGCCCCCGTCGGCCCCGGCTGGGGGCACCGCGGTCAGCCCTCCGCGACCCGCCCCGAGAAGAAGCTCGACCTCGCCGAGACGGTGGACCTGCTCCAGCGCCTGGGCATCGCGACCCTCGGCGACCTCGCCGCGCTGCCCTCCGCCTCCGTGGCGGACCGGTTCGGCCCCGACGTCGCGGAGCTGCACCTGCTGGCCCGCGGCGAGGAGCCCGCGCCCCCGGCGGCGCACCATCCCGCCCAGCCGGTGCTCGCCGAGACGGTGCTGGACCCGCCGCTGGTGCGCACCGACCAGGCGGCCTTCGTCGCCCGCCCGCTCGCCGAGCAGCTGCACGAGCAGCTCGTGAGCCGCGGGCTGGTGTGCACGCGCCTGCGGATCGTGGCCCGCACCGAGGGCGGCGAGGAGATGGAGCGCACCTGGCGGCACGACGGCGCGCTGACCGTCGCGGACGTCGTGGACCGCATCCGCTGGCAGTGCGACGGCTGGATCACCCGGGCCCGCCTGGGCGGTCCCGCGACCGGCGCGATCGTGCGGATCGGACTGCACCCCGCGCAGCTCGCCCCGGCGGGGGAGAGCGCCCCGGCGCTGTGGGGCGGCGCGGGGGAGTCCGCGCAGCGGGCGGCCCGGGCCCTGGCCCGCGCCCAGGGCCTCGCGGGGGAGGACGCGGTGCTCGTGCCGGCGCTCGTGGGCGGGCGCCTGCTGGCCCGCGAGCTGACCGCGGTGCCGTGGCGCAGCGAGCGCCCCGACCCGCAGCCCGGCCCGTGGCCCGGGGCCCTGCCGCGCCCGGTGCCGGCGACCGTGTTCCGCCACCCGCCGCCGGTGGCGCTGCTGGACGCCGGCGGCGCGCCCGTCGTCGTCACCGCGCGCGGGCTGCTCAGCGCCGCCCCCGCGCAGCTGCGCGTGGTCGCGCCCGGCGTGCCCGCCCTGGACCGGATGGGGCTGCGGGCGGGGACGGCCCTCACGGTGCTCGCCCACGGCGCGCCGACGGTGCTCGACGAGCGCTGGTGGGCGACCGACGGCGACCGCGCCGCCCGCCTGCCGCTCGTGGTGCGCGGCACGCAGGACGAGGAGACGGCCCTGCTCACCCTGTCCCGCACGGGGCAGTGGGGGGTCGAGGGCATCTACGACTAGCAGCAGGACGATCAGGGAGGAGGGCTCCGATGGCGCGATGGTTCCTGGGGCCGCCCGCGTGGAAGGACCTCGAGGCGATCCTCTCGGACCGCCCCGCGGCGGTGGTGTCCCCGCCGATCACCGTGGAGCACACGGGCAGGCGCAGCACGCCGCACCGGCCGGCGACGATCGTCCCCTACGCGGAGCTGCACGCCCACTCGCACTTCAGCTTCCTCGACGGCGCCTCCGCCCCGGAGGACATGGCGCGCCACGCCGCGGCGCTCGGCCTCGAGGCGATCGGACTCGTGGACCACGACGGCCTCTACGGGGTGGTCCGCTTCGCGAAGGCCGCCGCGGAGGAGGGCGTGGCGACCGTGATCGGCGCGGAGCTGACCCTCGGCCTCGAGCCCGGGGCGGAGGTCGCCACGGCCACCCCCGTGCGCTCGGCGCCGCGCACCGGGGTGCCGGACCCGGACGGCGAGCACGTGCTCGTGCTCGTGCGGGACGCGGAGGGCTACGCGCAGCTCTCCGCGGCGATCGCCCGCGCCCACCTCGACTCGGGGGAGAAGGGCGTGCCCCGCTACCGCCTCGCCGACCTCTCCCGCACCGCCCGGGAGGGGCACTGGCTGATCCTCACCGGCTGCCGCAAGGGCGCCGTGACGCGCGCCGTCGCCCCGCACCTCGCGGCCGGGGACCTCGAGGCGGCCGCGCACGCCGCCGCGGACGGGATCGGCCGGCTCGTGGACCTCTTCGGCGCGGGGAACGTCGCCGTCGAGCTCGTGGCGGGCGGCGGGGGAGAGGCGGACGAGCTGCACGACGCGCTCGCCCAGGGAGCGCGGATGGTCCGCGAGTCCCACGGCCTGGACACGGTGAGCCTGCCGCTCGTGGCGACCTCGAACGCGCACTACGCGACCCCGTCGGACAAGCGCCTCGCCGACGCCCACGCCGCCCTCCGCGCCGCGATGCCGCTGTCCCGCGCGGATCCGCACCTCCCCGGGCACCTGCGCCACCTGCGCAGCGGTGAGGAGATGGCGCAGCTGCTGCCCCGCTACCCCGACGCGATCGAGGCGGCCGCACGGATCGGCCGGGACCAGGCGCTGGACCTGCGGCTGATCGCCCCGTCGCTGCCGCCGTTCCCGGTGCCCGCGGGGCACGACGAGGCGAGCTGGCTCGTGGAGCTCGTGGAGCAGGAGGGCCGCGAGCGGTACGGGCCGCGCCCCGCCGCGGGCCGCCCCGAGCGGGTGCCCGGCGCGTGGGCGCAGATCGACCACGAGCTGAAGGTCATCACCGACCTCACCTTCCCCGGCTACTTCCTCATCGTCCACGACCTCGTCGCCTTCTGCCGCCGCGAGGGGATCCTCTGCCAGGGCCGCGGATCCGCCGCGAACAGCGCCGTCTGCTACGCGCTCGGGATCACGGCGGTCGAGCCCGTCGGCCACCACCTGCTGTTCGAGCGCTTCCTCGCACCCGAGCGGGACGGCCCGCCGGACATCGACATCGACATCGCCTCGGACCGCCGCGAGGAGGTCATCCAGTACGTCTACGGCCGCTACGGGCGGGAGAACGCCGCCCAGGTCGCCAACGTCATCACCTACCGGGCGAAGCTCGCGGTGCGGGACGCGGCGCGGGCGCTCGGCCACGACCCCGGCGCGCAGGACGCCTTCGCACGCCGCATCGAGCGCTCCTTCTCCTCGCTCGCGGAGGCGGAGATCCCCGAGGACGTCGTCTCCCTCGCCCAGCAGCTGCGGGACGCGCCCCGCCACCTCGGCATCCACTCCGGCGGCATGGTCCTGTGCGACCGGCCGGTGATCGAGGTGTGCCCCGTGCAGTGGGCGGCGATGGCGGACCGCTCGGTGCTGCAGTGGGACAAGGACGACTGCGCCGACGCCGGGCTCGTGAAGTTCGACCTGCTGGGCCTCGGCATGCTCACCGCGATCGACCACGCCCTGAGGATCGTCGCCGAGCACCACGACCAGCACTTCGAGCTGCGCACCCTGCCGCAGGAGGACCCGGCCGTCTACGACATGCTGTGCGCGGGGGACAGCGTGGGCGTCTTCCAGGTCGAGTCCCGCGCCCAGATCTCGACCCTGCCGCGGCTGCGACCGCGGGAGTTCTACGACCTCGTCGTCGAGGTCGCGCTGATCCGGCCCGGCCCCATCCAGGGCGGCAGCGTCCACCCCTACCTGCGCCGCCGCACCGGGGAGGAGGAGGTCACCTTCCTGCACCCGCTGCTGGAGAAGTCGCTCGGACGCACCCTCGGCATCCCCCTGTTCCAGGAGCAGCTCATGCAGATGGTCGTCGACGTCGCGGACTTCACCCCCGCCCAGGCGGACCAGCTGCGCCGCGCCATGGGCTCCAAGCGCTCCACGCAGAGGATGATGGAGCTCTCCGACGCCCTGTACGCCGGCATGGCCCGGCACGGCATCACGGGGGAGGACGCGGACGCCGTGCACCGCAAGCTGCTCGCCTTCGCGAACTACGGCTTCCCGGAGTCCCACGCCTACTCCTTCGCGTACCTCGTCTACGCGAGCTGCTACCTCAAGTGCCACTACCCGGCGGCGTTCACGGCGGCGCTGCTGCGCTCCCAGCCGATGGGCTTCTACTCCCCGCAGTCGCTCGTCGCCGACGCCCGCCGCCACGGCGTGCTCACGCTCGGCCCGGACGTGCAGGTCTCCGGCGCCCTCACCGACCTGGAGACGGGGGAGGGGCATCACGGCTACCGCGTCCCCTCGGACGAGGAGCTCGCCGCGGGAGCGGCCCGCCCGCAGGTGCAGGGTGAGGGAGCGGCGCAGGGGCCGGCGATCCGCCTGGGCCTGGACCAGGTGCGCACGATCTCCACCACGACGGCCCAGCGGATCGTCGAGGCGCGGGAGCGGGACGGCGCCTTCACCTCCGTCCCGGACCTCGCCCGGCGGGTGCGGCTCACGGCCCGCCAGCTCGAGGCGCTCGCGACGGCCGGGGCGCTCGACGGGCTCGCCCCGTCCCGTCGGCAGGCCCTGTGGTCCGCGGGCGCCGCCGCCCAGGAGACGCCGGGCACGCTGCCGCACCTCGCGGTGGGCGCGGAGGCGCCGATGCTGCCGGGGATGAGCGACGCGGAGCTCGCCGCGGCGGACGCCTGGGCCACCGGCATCACGCCGGGGGAGCATCCGATGGCGCTCGTGCGCGCGGGCCTCGAGGAGGCGGGGGTGCTCACGATCCGCGGGACCCGGGACGCGGCCGACGGCAGCCGCATCCGGGTGGGCGGAGTCATCACCCACAAGCAGCGCCCGATGACCGCGAGCGGCGTCACCTTCCTCAGCCTCGAGGACGAGACCGGGATCCTCAACGTCGTCTGCTCGGTGGGGTTCTGGACCCGGCACCGGGCGCTGCTGCGCAGCTCCCGCGCGGTCGTGCTGCGCGGCATCGTCGAGAACGCGACGGGCGCCGTCGACCTCGTGGCCGACGACGCCCAGCCGCTGCAGGTCTCCGCAGCGACCCCCTCCCGCGACTTCCGCTGAGCGGGCCCGCCGCTCAGGCGGGCAGCGGCTCCGCGCCCACCACCTCGCGCGGGTGGCGGCCGTCGGCCCGGCGCGCCCCGCGGGAGGCGAGCAGGGTCACCACGAGGGACGCGGCGGTCACCACGAGGGTCAGGCCGAGCGTGCCGCTCGTCGAGACGAGCGACCCGCCGAGAGCCGCGTGCACGAGGCCCTGGGCGACGATCGTCATCGGCAGGCCGCCGCTGACGGCCTGCAGCAGCGGGGGAGCGGTCTGCAGCGGCAGGATCCCCACGAGCGCGACGACCTGCAGCACGAGCAGCAGCACCGAGACGATGCGGCCCATGCGGTCCCCGAGCAGCGTCAGCAGCGCCTGGTGCAGGGCGGCGTACATGACCGCCGCGCCGAGCGCCACGAGCCCCACGGCGAGCGGGGAGACCGGGGCGATGCCGATCGCGGTGAGCACCGCGAGCACGGCGACCGCCTGGGCGACGCCGAGGGCGACGGCCGGGGCGAGGGAGCGCAGGGCCACCCGCCACATGGGCATCGCCCGATCCAGCAGGCGCTTCTGCAGCGCGGGCAGGAGCAGGAAGGCCGCGAAGGCGCCGAGCCACAGCGCGAGCGCCACGACGAAGGGGAAGATCGCGGTCTCCGCGCCGTCCGCCTCGTTCCAGCGGGTCACGTCCGTGGTGACCGGCTCCGAGCCCTGGGCGCTCATCCGGTCCCGCTCCGCCTGACTGTAGGAGGGGACCTGGTCGGCGCCCTCCTGGAGGCCGTCGGCCAGCTGCGAGGAGCCGTCCGCCAGCTGGGAGGAGCCGTCGGCGAGCTGGTCCGTGCCGTCGGCGAGGTCCCCGGTGCCGTCGGCCAGCTGGGAGGAGCCGTCCGCGAGCTGGTCCGCGCCGGTCCCGAGCTCCGTCGCGCCGTCGGCCAGCTGCGAGGAGCCGTCCGCGAGCCGGCCGGCACCGGCCGCGCTGGACCGGGTGCCGTCGGCGAGCTCGGTGAGGCCGCCGGAGAGCTGGCCGGCGCCGTCGGCGGACTGCCGGGTGCCGTCGGCCAGCTGCGAGGAGCCGTCCGCGAGCTGGGTCGCCCCGTCCGCGCTCGAGCGGGCGCCGTCGGCGAGCTGCGAGGAGCCGTCGGCGAGCTGGGTCGCGCCGTCGGCGCTCGAGCGGGTGCCGTCGGCCACCTGGGAGGCGCCGTCGGCGAGGTCGGAGGCGCCGTCGGCGGACTGCCGGGTGCCGTCGGCGAGATCGGAGGCGCCGCCGGCGAGCTGGTCCACGCCGTCGGCGTAGTCGTGCAGGCCGGAGGCGAGGGAGGTGACGCCTTCCTCGAGCTGGGTGGCGCCGTCCGCGCTCGCGCGGGCCCCCTCGGCGAGGGAGTCCGCGCCGCCGACGAGGCCCGGGTTCTCCTGCGTCCCGTCGCCGTCGAAGGCGGTGGCGAGGCCGTCGGCGTACTGCTGGACGCCCTCGGCGCCCTGCACGAGGCCGGGCTGCTCGTCGGTGCCGGTGAGGCCGTCGGCGAGCTGCTGCGCGCCGTCGGCGAGGCCCGTGGTGCCGTCGGAGACGCCGCGGGCACCCTCGGCCACCTGGGCGGTGCCGTCGACGAGGCCGTCCTCCCCGTCGCCGCCGTTCAGGCCCTGGTCCACGCCCTGCGCGTAGGCGAGGTTCCCCTCGGCCTGCGAGCACAGGGTCTCGTCGACCTGATCGCCCTCGCACACCGCGTCGCGGAGGGCCTGGGCGTTCTCGACCATGCCGGGCGATCCGTCGCCGCCGCCGATCGAGCCGGCGAGCTGCGACGCGCCGTCGGCGACCTGCTCGGCGCCGTCCGCGACCTGGCCGGAGCCGTCGACGAGGCCCGGCTCGTCACCCGATCCGGTGACGCCGTCGGCGAGCTCCTGGGCTCCGTCGCCGAGCTCCTGGGCGCCGTCGGCGACGCCCTGCGCGGTGGTGGACAGGCCCGGGTTCGCGTCGCTGCCGTCGCCCGTGAGGGCACCCTCGGCCTTCTTCACACCGTCCGCGTAGTCCTCGAGGCCGGTTGCGAGCTGGTCCGCGCCGGAGGCGAGACCGGGATTCTCGGCCGTGCCGTCGCCCGTGACGCCCGCGGCGAGCTGATCGGCGCCGTCGAGCAGTCCGGGGGAGTCGTCGGTGCCGTGCATGCCGGCCTTCAGCGCGGCGGCGCCGTCGGAGAGGTCGCTGCTGCCGGTCGCGAGCTGGTCGAGGCCCGTGGCGAGGTCGGAGGTGCCGTCGGCGACGGAGTCGCTGCCGTCGGCAAGCTGATCCAGCCCGGTCGCGAGATCGGAGGAGCCGGTGGCGAGGCCGTCGCTGCCGTCGGCCAGGCTGCCGAGGCCGGTCGCGAGATCGGAGTTGCCGTCGGCGACGCCCGCGCTGCCGGTCGCGAGCTGGTCCAGGCCCACGGCGAGATCGGAGCCGCCCTGGGCGGCGCCGTCCGCGCCGGTGGCGAGCTGGTCGAGGCCGCTCGCGAGCTGCGCGTTGCCGTCGGCGGCCTGCTGGGCGCCGTCGGCGAGGCTCCACACGCCTCCCGCGAACTGCTGGGAGCCGTCCGCCGCCTGCTGGGCGCCCTCGGCGAGCTGCCCGGCGCCGTCGGCGGTCTGCTGCACGCCGTCGTCGAGCTGGGAGGCGCCGTCGGAGAGCTCGGAGGCGCCGTCCGCGGACTCCTGGAATCCGCTCTTGAGGTCGCCGAAGCCCACGTAGAGGCCGTCGAGGTACTGGCTCGTCATCTCGCCGCCCATCGAGCTCGCGGCGGCCGAGGAGACGGCGGTCGCGATGAGGGAGTTCAGCGCGGTGTTCGCGTCGTTGGTGGTGACCTCGACGATCGCGGGGACCGCGTCGGTGGTGCCGATCGAGGTGAGCTTCTTCGAGAAGTCCTTCGGGAGGGTGATCACGGCCGCGTACTCGCCCGAGCGCAGGCCCGCCTCGGCGTCGTCGGCGTCGGTGAGCTGCCAGTCGAAGCCGGTGGTGCCGAGCCCGGAGGCGGCCGCGTCGTCGTCCGACTCTGCGGTGCCGGGCTGGGTGAGCGCCCCGGCGAGGGAGCGGCCGAGCGGCACGGTCTGGGTCTTCCCGTCGACGGTCATCTCCGCGCCCTCGTCGAGGTTGACGACGGCGGCGGGGACGGTGTCGATGCGGTCCACGCGCCCGCTGAGGGCCCACAGGCCCACGCCGGCGACGAGCACGGGCAGCAGCAGGATCACGATGAGGGTGCGGGGGTGGCGCAGCCGGTTCATGCGAGGGCTCCTTCGGCGGCGGGGGCGGTGGTGTCGGTGCGGTGGGTGCCGGTGTCGGCGCTCCGACCCGGTGCGGCGGTGGGGCGGACGGTGAGGGCGAGCAGCCGGCCGGGGTCGCGGAGCATGTCGTGGAGGTGGTGCTCGATCGGCACCGCGTCCTCGCCCTCGGCGCCCACGAGGAACGTCACGCCCGCGTCGAGCAGCGTGTCGATCCGGGCCGCGACGGCCTCGGGGTCACGGTCGAGGGCCCGCTCGAGGTCGGTCGCGTCCTCGAGGACCACGAGCCGCTGGTCGAGATGGCGGCCGGAGACCTCGGCGAGGCGGGCCGTGACGTCGGCGCCCGCGGCGAGATGGTGGACGCGGGACTGGATCGCGCCGAGGTCGTCCGGAGCGAGGCGGTCGTGCACCGCGAGGATGCCCGTGCTCGGCACGGCGCGGCCGGCGGCGAGCGCGAGGAAGGTGTCGCGGGCGGGTGCGCCCTGGGAGCGCACCACGAGCAGCCGGCCGGGGAGCACGGAGCCGGTGAGCGGGCCCAGCTCCCCGCGCGCACCGATGAGCGGGGCGACGGCGTCCTGGAGGCGGAGGGCGGCCTCGCCGTGCTCCGCGGTCCAGCGGCGGTGCTCGAGGACGGCCGCGAGGCCCTCGCCCTCGACGTCGACGGTGGGCAGGATCCGGTCCAGCCACCGCGGAAGCCACCAGGCGTGGCGGCCCAGCAGGGCGAGCACGGCGGGGACGAGGGTCATGCGCACCACGAAGGCATCGACGAGCACGCCCACGGCGAGCCCGATCGCGATGGGCTGCAGCATGAACCAGCCCGCGGTCACGAAGCCCGAGAACACGGCGGTCATGATGAGCGCCGCCGCGACGACGACGGGGGCGCTGCCGGTGAAGCCGCGCTCGATGGAGCGGCGGGCGTCGCCGGAGTGCACGAACTCCTCGCGCATGCGGGTCACGAGGAACATCTCGTAGTCCATGGCGAGGCCGAAGAGCACGCCCATCACCATGATCGGCATGAAGGCGACGACGGGGCCGTTGACGGAGACGTTCAGCGGCCCGTTGAACCAGCCGTACTCGAAGACCATCGCGGTCACGCCGAAGGCCGCGCCCACCGAGAGCAGGTAGCCCAGCGATGCCTTGATCGGGACCCACACGGAGCGGAACACGAGCGCGAGCAGGATCAGCGAGAAGCCGACGACGAAGATCGCGAAGGGGATCAGCGCCCCGGAGAGCTTCTCGGTGATGTCGATGCCGACGGCGGTCGCGCCGGTGACGATGACGTCGGAGACGCCGAGCTCGTCCTCCCAGCCGGCGGCGTGGTCGCGCAGGTCGGCGACGAGCTCCTTGGTGCTGTCGTCCGTCGGACCGCCCTCGGGGATGACCGTGACGACGGCGAGGTCGGCGCCGCGGTTGGGGGTGGCGATCTGGATCGACTCGACGTGGGGGAGGGCTTCGATGTCCTTCTCGAGGGAGTCGACGGTGGCGAGCGGGTCGGTGGTGTTGATGATGTCGGCGGTGACGAGCAGCGGGCCGTTGTAGCCGGGACCGAAGGTCTCCGCGACGAGGTCGTAAGTGTCGCGGGCGTCGGTGCCGGGCTGCTCGGTGCCGAGGTCCGGCAGGGCGAGCGCGAGGTCCTTCGCGGGGATGGCGAGCGCGCCGATGCCGAGCACGACGACGACGATCGTGAGGGCGGGGACGCGTGTCGCCAGGCGCACCCAGGCGAGGCCGATCCCGCGCTTGGGGGCGTCGTGCCGGGCGATCTCCTCCTCGGGCAGCACGCCGCCGTGATCCGCCATGAGCCGTCGCACGCGGCGCGGGCGGAGCCGCTCGCCGAGGATGCCCATGATCGCGGGCAGCAGGGTCAGGGCGACGACGACGCTCAGGGCGACGGTGCCGGCGGCCGCGATGCCCATGACGGTGAGGAAGGGGATGCCGGTGACGAAGAGGCCCACGAGGGCGACGATGACGGTGAGGCCCGCGAAGATCACGGCGCTGCCGGAGGTCGCGATCGCGGCGCCCACGGACTCGCGCACGTCGTCGCCGCGGGAGAGCTGGTCGCGGTGGCGGGAGAGGATGAACAGGGCGTAGTCGATGCCGACCGCGAGGCCGAGCATCGCGCCGAGGGAGGTCGTGACCGAGGGGATCTCGATGCCCGCGGCGAGCGCCATGACGGCCATCATCGAGATGCCGACGCCCGTGACGGCCGTGACGATGGGGATGACGGCGGGGACGAGTGAGCGGAAGACGATCGCGAGGATGATCAGTGCGATGACCAGCCCGATGATCTCCCCGGCGCCGAAGGGGATCTCCGAGCTCTGCAGGAACTGACCGCCCACGTGGGCCTCGAGGCCGGTCTCCCCGCCGCTCTCGACGATGTCGGTGATCTTCTCGACGGAGGACTCGGGGAAGTCGCCCACCAGGCCGTCCATCTGGAACTGGCCCATGAGCGCGGTGTCGTCGTCGTTCCGGGTGCCGGGGGAGTCCTCGTCGAAGGGGTCGGAGGAGACGGCGACCCCCTCGACGTCGCCGATCTGCTCCATGACGCGCTGGATGCGCGCCTCGTGGTCGTCGACCGTGGAACCGTCCTCGGCGACGAAGACGACCTCGCCGGCTACACCGCTCATCTCGGGGAACCGGGTGGAGAGCTGGTCGATGCCGCGCTGGGCGTCGGTGCCGGGGATCTGGAACTCGGTGGAGAAGGCGCCCCCGAGGCCGACGGCGAGACCGCCCACGGCGATCATCAGGACCGCCCAGACGGCGACGACCTTCCAGCGGGCGGCGGCCATGGCGCGGCCGAGGCGGTAGAGCGACGAGGACACGGGACCTCCGGGGCGGGGGCAGGGCGATGGGCACGGGCACGTCTCAGCTCAGCCGGCGGCGCACTCGATGCACGAGTGTACGCACATTCGATACACAAATGTATCGATGGTCTAGACTGCGGAGGAACACGATCACCGGTCTCCTCGACGTCGAGGGGGCCTCCCCACGAGGAGCCTCCACCCCCATGACCGACCTCTTCGAGCCGCTGCCCTCCTCCGCGGGCACGCGCCGGAAGGAGAACACCCGCCAGCGCCTGGTGCAGGCCTCCCTCGACGTCTTCGTCGACAAGGGTGTGGACGGCGTCACGGTCGACGACATCGTCAAGGCCGCCGGCTTCACCCGCGGGGCGTTCTACTCGAACTTCTCCAACAAGGAGGAGGTCTTCCTCGCCCTGTTCTCCTCGGTCACGGACGAGCTGCTCACGATCCTGCGCACCGAGGTCGAGGGCGCGATCCCCGTCGCCGCCCCGGACCCGTGCCTGCGCGAGGACCCCGACGCGGCCGTCCTCGTCGCCGCCTTCGAAGCGCTGCGCCCCTACTCGCGCCAGTGGTACCTCCTCTACACCGACGCGGTGACGCACTCCCTGCGCGAGGCGGAGATGAGGGCGGCCCTGTCCTCGGAGCTTGGCCGGCTCCGCGACGCCGTGGCCCGCCTGCTCGCGCGCGGCATGGAGCAGAACGGCGAGCGCAGCCGGCTCCCGCTGCCGGATCTCGCCCAGCTCCTGGTCGGGATCTTCCTGGACCTCATGCTGCGGGAGCTGCTGGACGGCCGGGAGGACGTCACCGAGCTCGCCGCGACGACGATCCTCGGCACGCTGCACGCCTTCCTCGAGCCCGCCTGAGGCCCGGGGCACGCGCGCCCGGCATCGCGGACGTCCGGCAGGGCCCGCCCGGTTCGCCCCGAACCTCCCGGAGATCAGCGACCGACACGCCGGGGCGGGAGCCTGACACGGGCGGGACGAGGGAGCGGCCCCTAGGGTCGACCACAGGTGCGACGCATGTCGCATCCGCCCTTCCCCCGCGTCCCCGCTTCCCCAGGAGACACCGATGGCTCCCTACCGCCCCAAGCACCTCACCGCCCCCGCGCCGCCCGCCGCCTCCTCCGGCGCCGACGCCGGCCGGCGCTCGCTCCTCCGAGGGGGCGTCGTCGGCGCCGCCGCCCTCGGGGTCGGCGCGACCGCCCTCGCCGCCCCCGCCGCCCAGGCCGCCGGCATCTACGGACAGGACGTCTCCGGCTGGCAGTCCTCCGTGGACTGGGAGGCGCAGGCCTCCGCCGGCTCCCGCTTCGCCTACGTGAAGGCCTCCGAGGGCGTCACCTACCGCAGCTCGACGTTCAACGAGCAGTACACCGGCGCCGGCCGCGCCGGTCTCGTGCGCGGCGGCTACCACTTCGCCCGGCCGGACCGCAGCGGACCGGAGAAGCAGGTCGAGAACTTCCTCGGCGCCGGCGGCGGCTGGACCGACGACGGCATCACGCTCCCCGGCATGGTCGACTTCGAGGGCTACTCGGGTCTCCCCTCGGACTACGGGCTCAGCCAGCAGGAGCTGCGCCAGTGGATCATCGGCTTCCTCAGCGCCTACAAGGACGCCGTCGGCCGCCGCCCCGTCATCTACACCAACGCCCACTGGTGGGACGACAACGTGGGCATCTGGACCCCGTCGAACACCCCGCTCTTCCTCGCCGCCTACCAGTCCTCCGAGCCGACGAACCTGCCCGGCAACTGGTGGGCGTGGGAGCTGTGGCAGTACTCCGAGTCCGGCCCCTTCGCGGGCGACTCCGTGAAGTGGCACGGGGGAGAGAGCTCCTTCGAGTCCTTCGTGAGCGACGTCGACTACACGGCCCGGGGCATCTGACGTCGCGGGGGAGCGGGCTGTGTAGCCTTCCCCGGTGACCACGACAGACGCATCCACGACCACTGGACGCCCGGCCGGCGCCGTCTACGCCGACCGGGGGTCCTCCCACTTCGACATCCTCCTCGCCGCCATGGTGGCGGTGGTGATCCTCTCCGGCATCGGCGCCGCCAAGGGGGTCAGCTTCGGCACGGTCCCGGGGACCGGGCTCGAGATCATCACCGACGGCGGGTTCATCCTCTTCCCCCTCGCCTACGTGCTCGGCGACATCGTCACCGAGCTGTACGGCCCCCGCACCGCACGCCGCGCGATCATCGTCTCCTTCGCCGCGAGCATCCTCGCCTCCCTCAGCTACTGGGCGATCATCGCCCTGCCGCCGTTCCCCGACGACTACGGCCTCGCGAAGCAGGAGGCCCTCGAGCTCGCGCTCGGACCGGTGTGGATCGTCGTCCTCGCCGGTCTGGCCGGCTTCGCCTGCGGGCAGAGCCTGAACTCCTTCGTCGTGGGCCGCATGAAGCAGCGCCTCGGCGAGCGCGGGCTGATCGGCCGGCTCTTCACCTCCTCCGGGCTCGGCGAGCTCGTGGACACGATCATCTTCTGCACCATCGCCTCCGCGGCGATCGGCATCACGACCCTCGAGCAGTGGGCCCAGTACACGGTGCTCGGCTTCCTCTACAAGGTCCTCGTCCAGTACGCGATGATCCCGGTGACCTCCGCGGTGATCCGCTGGCTCAAGCGCACCGACCCCACCTACCAGGCGCGCCTGCGCGACGCCGCCGCGGCCTGAGCGCCCCTCACCTGACGCGACGGCGCCCCCGGCCGTGGCCGGGGGCGCCGTCCCTGCTCGCGCGGTGCCGCCGCTCGCGGCGGGCGGGAGGTCAGGAGAGCTTCGGCTCGACCTGCTTGGTGTAGATGTCCTGGAGCTTCGTCTGGAGGTCCGTCATGGCCTTCTCGACGTCGCCCTCCTCGGTGAGGATCGAGCCCACCGCGGTCGCCATCTCCTGATCCGCACCGGGGAGGAACACGCGGGCGTAGTCCTGGGTGCGGGTGACCTCGAGCTGGTCGATCGCGGTCTGGATCTGCGGCGTCTTCTCGAGCAGGGCGGAGACGTCGGCGCTCTTGCGGATCGGCATGTAGCCGGTCGCCCCGGAGAACGCGACGGTGGACTCCGGGCGGCCCATGAACTCGATGAGCATCGCGCCGGCGAGCTGCTGTTCGGGCGTGATCGCGGAGGGGACGCCGAGGCCCGCGCCACCGGTCGGGCAGACGGGGCCGTCGACCGGGCCGGCGGGGAGGAAGCCGACGCCCACGTCGAAGCTCGCCGCCTCGAGCACGCCCACGAGCGAACCCGTCGAGGCGATCGTCGTCGAGCAGACGCCCGCGGCGAAGGTGTCCGCCGAGTCGCTCGAGGCGACCTGCGCCCAGCCGGCGGAGTGGACCGTGTCCTGCACCCAGGTCATGGCCTCGATCGTCTTCGGGTCGGAGACCGTCAGGGTCCAGTCGTCGGACCACGCGGTGCCCTGGCCCCAGAGCACGTTCTGCAGGGTCCAGCCGGCGTAGCCCGCGAGGTCGGGGTACATGTAGGCGACGTCCCCCTGGGTGAGCTTCGGGGCCCACTCCTCGAACTCCTGCCAGGTCTTCGGGGCGCGGTCGGGAAGGCCCGCCGCGGCGAAGTGGTCCTTGTTGTAGTAGAAGAGCGGCGTGGAGCGGCCGTAGGGGAGCGCCCACTGCTTGTCGTCGTACTGGTAGTCCGCGACGAGGGAGTCGCGGTAGTCCGCGATGTCGATCCCGATCTTCTCGATCATCGGGTCCAGGGCGGCGATGTTGCCCTCGAGGAAGTAGCGGAACCACCACACGTCGGAGAGCACGACGACGGCGGGGAGGTCGTCCTTGGCGGCCTGGGCCGTCTGGAAGCGCTGCGCGATCTCCTCGTAGTTCGAGCCCGCGGTCACGTGCTTGACGGTGATGCCGGTCTCCTCGGTGAACTTCTTGATGAGCTCGGCCTCGACGTCCTTGGAGCCGCCGGGGTGACTGGTCCAGAAGGCGATCTCCGTCGCGGGCTCGACGGAGGAGAAGTCGGTCTCCTCGGCGGCCGAGCCGCCGTCGCTGCCCCCGGAGCCGCCGCCCACGGAGGGCCCGCCGCAGGCGGCGAGCGCGAGGGCGCCGGCGCCCGCGGCGCCGAGCCCGATCAGGGAGCGCCGCGTCGTGGAGGCGGTGAGGGGGCGGGGGAGTCCGGTCATGGTGGGTGTCCTTTCGGGACGGGAGGTGGTGACCTGCAGGGGTGACGACGGAGGGAGACGTGCGAGAGGGCGCGCGGGGGACGGTCAGCCGGTGACGCTGCCCTGGGTGAGCCCCGAGACGATGTACCGCTGGAGCGCGGCGAAGACGAGCAGCACGGGGATGATGACGACGACGGTGCCGGCCATGAGGATCCCCCAGCCGGACCCCGTGTTCCCCTCGGAGTTCTGCAGGGCGGTGAGGCCCACGGGGAGGGTCATCATCGAGGAGTCGGTGGTGATGATCAGCGGCCAGATGTAGTCGTTCCACTCGCTGACCACGGTCACGAGGGCGACCGTCGCGATCGAGGGCAGGGAGATCGGCACGACGATCCGCCAGATGCTGCCCCAGTGGCCCGCGCCGTCGAGGCTCGCGGCCTCGAGGATCGAGGGCGGGATCGTGAGGAAGTGCTGGCGCAGCAGGAAGGTGCCGAAGGCGGTGCCGAGGCCCGGGAGGATGATGCCCCAGTAGGTGTTGACCCCGCCCCATCCGGCGATGAGCACGTAGTTGGGCAGGATCGCGACCTGCGGCGGCACCATGAGCGCCACGAGGATGCCCACGAAGATGATCCGCTTGGCGGGGAAGCGCACGAACACGAGCGCATAGGCCGTCATGATCGCGAGGGTGACCTTGAGGGTCGCCCCGATGACGGTGACGATCACGGAGTTCAGGAAGAACCGGGGGATCGGCACGGAGGTCATCGCGACCCGGTAGTTGTGCAGCGTCGGATCCGAGGGGAGCACCACGAGGTCCGTCGTGAGGATCTCCGACGGGGACTTGAACGAGCTGATCATCATCCACAGCAGCGGCAGCACCACCACGGCGGTCGCGAGGATCAGCGGGACGTAGCCGGTGAGGATCGTCGCGGCGAGGTTCTCGCGGGAGAAGGGGCCGCCGCGGCGGCGGATCGGTCTGGGCGGCGGATCGCCGACGGGCGGGGTCACGGCGCCGGGGGAGGTGGTGGCGGGGGCGCTCATGCGTAGTGCACCTTCTTCTCGACGAACCGGACCTGCACCACCGTGATGACGATGAGCATGAGGAACAGGACCACGGAGATCGCCGCGGAGTACCCGGCGCGCGAGTAGCCGCCGAAGGCCTGCAGGTAGCTCTCGAAGATGAGGGCGTTGGTGCCGCGTCCCGTGGGCGTCATGATCCGGAGGATGTCGAAGGCCTGGAGGCTGCTGAGCATCGTCGTGATGAGCAGGAAGAAGGTGGTGGGGGAGAGCAGCGGCAGGCTGATCGACCAGAACCGTCGCAGGGGGCCGGCGCCGTCGAGCGCGGCGGCCTGGAGCACGTCCTGCGGGAGCGACTGCAGGCCGCCGAGGTAGACGATCGCGCAGTAGCCGAGGTTCTTCCAGATGTACACGACCATGACCATGACCAGCGCCATCGTCGGATCGTTCATCCACTCGGGGCTGCTCAGGCCGAGCTGGCGGAGGAACCACGCGAGCACGCCGAAGTCGGGATCGAAGATGAACAGCCAGACCAGGCCCACGCCCACGCCGGAGAGCACGTAGGGCGCGAAGGCCGCGGAGCGGGCGATCGCGGTGCCCGGGATCCGCGCGTTCAGCGCGAGCGCCAGCAGCAGCCCGAGCACCATCGACCCGCCCACGGTGACGAGCGTGAAGACCACGGTGATGCGGATGCTCGCATGGCCCGCCGGCGAGGTGAAGAACTCGACGTAGTTGCCCAGCCCGATGAAGGTCGCGTTCGCGGAGCCGAGCGTCCAGTCCAGCATCGAGTAGTACACGTTCGTCAGCAGCGGCCGGTAGGTGAACAGTGCGATGAGCACGATGTTGGGCAGGGCGAGGGCGAGGAACCAGATCGCGTCGCGGCGTCCTCGGGCCGTGAGTCCCCGGCGCCGCGGTGGCGCCCCCTGACCGGTGGTCGTGCTCGACATCCGCTCCTCGTTCCGTCCGGGGCCGCCCGATCGGCGGCCGTTCGCCATCACAGGTGACGGGAATGACCGGATCGGGACGGCCTGTCGACCGGGAAGGGACCGGGACGGGAACGTCCGATGAACCACGCCGTCCACCTGTGAGGAGTCTGACACCATGCCCCGCTTCGAGGGCGGGTGTCTGAGAAATTGCAGGTCACGGACAGGTCACGGCGGGCAGAGGAGCGGCGGGCGAGGATCAGGGGAGGGCGATCAGCGTCTGCACGGGCGCATGGTCGGAGGGGTAGCGGCCGTCGGCGTCCCGCCACACGTTGATCGCCGTGCGCAGGGCGCGCACGCCGTCGCTCGTGCAGATCCAGTCGATGCGGTCGTTGCCCTCGACCGGGTCCTCGTAGCCGGGGAACGTGCCCCAGGCCGGGGTGAGCCGCTCCTCGGCGCTGTCCCAGGTGTCCAGCAGCGGACCGTCGGTCACGAGAGTCGTGTACGCGCCGGAGTCCTGGGCGGGGGAGTTGAAGTCGCCCGTGAGGATCAGCGGAAGCCCGGCGAGCTCCTCGTCCTCCAGCAGCGCCGAGATCGCCTCGCCGCTGCGGATCCGCGCCTCCTCGGATCGGTGGTCGAAATGGGTGTTGACGTGCACGAGCTCGGTGCCGCTGCGCAGATCGCGCAGGTGCGCCCAGG
This sequence comes from Brachybacterium rhamnosum, assembly GCF_039526185.1. Taxonomy (NCBI): domain Bacteria; kingdom Bacillati; phylum Actinomycetota; class Actinomycetes; order Micrococcales; family Dermabacteraceae; genus Brachybacterium; species Brachybacterium rhamnosum. The sequence continues at coordinate 232,551 of NZ_BAAAIS010000003.1, read as the reverse complement.
TGACGATGCGGGTCACGGTGTTGCCCCAGGTGGCGGAGCCGATGACGTCCGGCGTGTCGGAGAGCCAGAACTGGTCCCAGGCGAGCACCTCGAGTCGCGTGGCGTCGTAGAGGATCGCGGAGTACTCGTCGCGGCTGCCGCCCTGGCGGCCGTAGCCGATCATGCGGTGCTTCGGCAGCGCCTCCTCGAGGGCGCCGAGCTGGGAGAACTTCGCCTCCTGGACGCCGAGCAGGGTGGGCTGCTCGCGCTCGAGGAGCTCCACGAGCAGCGGCCGACGCTCGGGCCAGTGGTCGGCGTCGCCCGACTGGGTGTTCGAGGAGTTGTCCATGCGGATGTTGAAGGTCATCACGTGGAGCTGGTCCTTGCGGGCCTTGCCGATCAGCGCCTTGCCGGAGCCCGACGGCGCGGCCTCGGCGGGGACGGCGACGGCGGCGAGGCCGGCGGCGGTCGCGGTGGTGAGCAGGGTGCGGCGCATGAGGGTGGTCATCCTTGGTCTCCGGTTCCGTCAGAGCGGGTGCGCGTCACGGTCGGTCGCGACGCCGAGCCCGTCGACCCTGACGAGCGGTGGTGAACGGGGCGTGCACCGATCATGTCCCACGTGGGACGACGGGACGGCGAGTTCCGCAGGATCCGGCGTAAGGAGCCGTGCCACCCCGGGAGCCGCCGCAGCCCGTTCACCGCTTCTCACCCCTCGTGAGTAACGCCGATAATGTACGTTATGTAAAGTTGAGTGAAGAAGAGGGCTCCCCTCGCCGACGCCACGACGCCACGACGCCACGACGCCACGACGCCACGACGCCACGACGCCACGACGCCACGACGGATCATCCTCCGTCCCTTGACCTTCCCACGGCGCGTGACGAGGCTGGACGCGACCACGCAGGATCCTGCCCGGCACCACACGAGGCGGCACCATGAGCACCATCGAGAACAGCCGCGAGTTCACGGGCGCGCGATTCCTCCGCACGAGCTTCCGCGGGGCGACGCTGCGCGGGTGCGACATCAGCGACGTCACCGTGCGCGGCACCGAGCTGAACGGGCTCGACCTCGACAGCCACGACCTCGCGCTCGGCACGCTGCTCGTCAACGGCGTCGACGTCGTGCCGTTCGTCGAGGCGGAGCTGGACCGACTGTTCCCCGGCCGCGCCCTGTCCCGATCCCGCACGCCGGACGGGCTGCGCGAGGGCTGGGCCGCGGTGCAGGACGCCTGGCAGGCGACGCTCGAGGCCACTCCCCCGGAGCTCGTCGACGCGCACGTCCCGGACGAATGGTCCCTCGCCCAGACCCTGCGGCACCTCATCCTCGCGACCGACGCCTGGCTGGGCGGCGGGATCCTTGGCGAGGAGCAGCCGTTCCACGAGATCGGCCTGCTCTTCACGGGCGCCTCCGAGATGGGCGTGGGCACCTCCATGTTCCGCGCCGACACCCCCTCCTTCGAGGAGATCCTCGCCGTGCGGGCCGAGCACCAGCGGCGGGTCACCCGCTTCCTCGAGAGCGTCTCCCCCGCTCAGCTCGACGAGGAGCGGGCGGACCCGTGGGGCTCGACCCTCTGGCGACCCACCGTCGGCGACTGCCTGCGGACGATCCTCGAGGAGGAGTGGGCGCACCTGCGTTACGTGCGCCGCGACCTCGCGCTCCTGTCCTGATGCTGCGACCTGGCCTGATCCCGCACCCGGGCCGGCGCACCTCGACGCAGCGCGTGCCCGATCCCGCCCTCAGGCCGGGGCGACGACCCGCCGCATGACCGTGTTGAACTTCCCCTTGGGCCTCACGAAGTCGAAGCCGGCGCGCTCGTAGACGCTCTGCGTGCCGTTGTAGAGGAACGAGGCGGAGACCTTCTTCTCCCGCGGCACGTGCGGGTACCCCTCGACCACCCCTCCGCCGTCCTGGGCGATGAGGGCGAGCGCCCCGTCCAGCGCCCGGGTCACGAGTCCGTGCCGTCGGAAGCGTCGATCAACGAAGATGCAGGTCACGCGATAGTCAGGCTCGGACTCCCCCGCATTCTCGAGGTCGGTGAGGTACTGCTGGCGATGATGCAGGCCGGGGAGCTGCCCCGGCGTCCCGTACTCGGCCCAGGCGACTGCCTCCTCACCGCCCGCGTCCTCACGGATCACGAGCGCGGCACGTGCGACACCCTCCTCGACGAGCCTGCGCTTGAACTCCCGGTTCCCCTCGGCGCCCGGTGCACGCTCCCCGTCATCGGGATGGAAGTACGTGCACCAGCAGCCCCCGAAGATCCCACCGTGCCGCTCCACGAGGGCGTCGAACAGCTCCCAGCTCTCGACGGAGAGCGGGCGGATCGTCGTCGGACCCGGGTCGACGGTGGCCATGCGGGCGACGCTACTCCGTCCCGGACCCTGCGTTCCAGGGTCCGGGGATCACGGCGTCCGGGGGCCCGCTCAGCAGGAGGCGACGACGCCGCTGCCGGCGTGCTCGCCGCTCCAGGTGGCGACCAGCCGCACCGCGCCGTCGAGGCCACCCACCGTGCGCGCCACGGTGAAGGGCTCGCCGTCCTCCATGAGCGCGGTGAGGCTCGGCGCCTCCTCGCCCTCGTCGGTCTCGAGGTGCAGCAGCACGGACTGGGGACGGTGCTCGACGAGGGTCTCGCCGTCGTACACGTCGAGCTCTGCCTGCTGCTGCTCCCCGGCGAGCGCGCGGGCGAAGCAGTCGATCGCGACCTCGTCGCCGAGGCCGTCGTAGACGAACCTCTCCCCCAGCACCGAATGCTGCATGGTGCCCACGAAGGCGTCCTCGGCGTCGTCGAGGGGCGCGGCGCGGTAGGTGAGCGGCAGGTGGAACACCGAGTCCCCGGCCTGCACGAGATGGCACTCGACGCCCACCTCGCCCGTCGGATCGTCGAAGCGGTAGGCGCCCAGCACGGTGATCTCGCCGCCGTCGCCCCAGCTGCGGTCGGAGAGGAAGGAGTGCAGGATCTCGGGCTTGGTGGGGCTCAGATCGGCCCGATGGATGATCGCCATGCCCCCACGGTACGGGGCGCGCGGCGCGCCGTCACCGCAGGCGCACCGTCACGGCCTCGTCGGTGACGGGAGAGTGGCGGACCACCTCGGCCCCCGGGTGGAGACGGGCGTCGGAGGAGTAGAGCGCATGGAGCTCCGCCTCCGCCTGATCGCTCCCGGCGTCGGCGGCGGCGAGCAGCGCAGCGGCGCGGTCGAGCACGTCGAGCAGCGCCGGGTCCATCGCCTCGCCCGGCCCGGGCACCCCGCCCCAGGAGTCCCACAGCAGCAGCTCGTCCCCGTAGCGGTGGGCGAGCTCCCAGAGGAGCTCCGCGAGCACGAAGCCCTCGCCGGCCAGCTCCGGGATCCCCGGCGCGACCCCGTGGTCCGACGGGTCCAGCCGGCCCTCACGCACCAGGCGGAAGGTCTCCCCCGCGGTCACGAAGCCCGCGCCACCGTGCTCGAGCACCTCCACGTCCAGGTCCAGGGGGTCCGGCAGCAGCCCCCAGGCCGGGTCGACCTCGGGGTCGAAGCGTCGCCAGCGGGCGCCGTCGTGCCACTCGGGGACGACGTGGTCCGCGTGCCATGCGGGCACGAAGTAGTCGGCGAATCCCACCCGGCAGCGCGCCGGGACACCGTGGTGGCGCAGGATCGCGACAGCGAGCAGGGAGTGGTCAAGGCAGCAGCCCTGCAGCCGCTCCCCCACCGGCCGCTCCGCGTCCAGGGGCCGGCCGTCGTGGCGGCGCTGATCGGTGGCGAGCATGTCGGCGACCCAGCGCAGGTCGACGTCACTGCGGGTCGCCGCCGGCAGGTCGGCCTCCTGTCCCCGGTAGTGGGCGCCGAGGTTCCGCACGACCTGCCCGATCTCGGCGGGTCGCGGCGGCACCGCGTCGAGCAGCCTCGCCCAGGGCCCGGGGTCGGAGGTGGGGATGTGCCGCGCCCAGTCCGCGGGGACGGGAGGGGCGCTCAGCGTCATCGCCATGGCGGCAGTATGCGCCCCGGCCCGCCGGCACGACAGGGCCCGGCGGGCGCGGGGTCTCCCCCACGCCCGCCGGGCCCTGTCGCGCCGGTCGCTCAGGCGTGGTGCTTGAGGCTGCCCCGGAGGTCCGGGACGTCCGCGAGCAGGCGCTTGGTGTACTCCGCCTGCGGCGAGAAGATGACCTCCTCGGTGCTGCCCCGCTCGACGACGACGCCGTGCTCCATCACCGCGACGCGATCGGCGAGGTAGCAGGCCTGGCCGATGTCGTGGGTGATGAACAGGACCGTCAGGCCCAGCTCGTGGCGCAGGTCGTGGAGCACGTTGAGGACGTTCACGCGCAGCGACGCGTCGAGCATGCTCGTCGCCTCGTCCGCGAGGAGGACCGTCGGCCGCATCATGAGCGCACGGGCGACCATGACGCGCTGCCGCTGCCCACCGGACATCTGGTGCGGGAACTTGTGCAGCGCCTCCTTGGGGGTGAGGCCCACGTAGCCTAGGCACTCCTCGATGAGGTGATCGCCCTCCTCCTTCTCCACGCCCGCGAGCTTGAGGCTGCGGCGCAGCAGCGAGCCCACGGTGAAGAACTGGTTGAAGGAGGCGAAGGGGTCCTGGAAGACGGCCTGGACCTCGGACCAGTAGGACCGCAGCTCCTGGCCCTTGATCCTCGTGACGTCCTGGTCGCGGAAGCTGATCGTCCCGGAGGTCGCCGGCATGAGCCGCAGCAGCATCCGCGCGAGGGTCGACTTCCCGGAGCCGGACTCCCCCACGACCGCGAGCACGCTCGAGGCGGGGAAGTCGAGGCTCACGGAGTCCACCGCCGTGATGCTGCCGCCCGCGACGCTGAACGTCTTGGTCAGGTCGCGGCAGGACAGCAGCGGGGTCCCCGCCTCCGAGCGGGTGATCATCCCGCCCGCCTCGGCGCCCGGGGACGCGTCGGGGGCGGTGGTGCTCTCGGTCATCGTGCCTCCTCCGTGCTCGGTCCGGGGACGGGTGCCCCGCCCTGGGCGCGGTCGCGGCCGCGCTCCCGGGTCTCCGCGGTCGGGTCCAGCACCGAGGAGAGCAGCTTCTTGGTGTACGGATGCTGCGGGTCCTCGACGAGCTGGCGCGTGGGCCCCATCTCGACGATGGAGCCGGCGTTCATGATCGCGAGCTTGTCCGAGACCTGCGAGAGGACGGGGAGGTCGTGCGTCACGAAGACGACGCCGGACATGATCCGCTGCTCCACCATCGCCAGCAGCATCTCCACGAGCATGCGCTGGCTGGAGACGTCGAGGGCGGAGGTCGGCTCGTCCGCGATCAGCAGCCGGGGGTCCAGCAGCGTCGAGATCACGGTGATGACGCGCTGCTTCATCCCGCCGGAGAGCTGGTGGGCGTACGAGTCGAGCACGCGCACCGGCATCTCGAGCATCTTCAGCCGATCCCGGGCCCGGTCCAGCGCCTCGTCCTTCGAGACACCGGTGCGGTGGGCCCTCATCACGTCGTGGACGAGGCTGCGGATCCGCACCGTGGGGCTGATCGCGTTCATCGCCCCCTGCGGCAGCATCGAGACGGTGCTGCCACGGTAGGGGCGGTGGCGCTTGACGTCCGCCGCCGAGAGCGTCGAGAGGTCGATGACCTCGTCGTCGATCTCGAGCGTGCCGGAGAGCACGTACAGCGGCGGGGTCGCGATCATCGCGAGGGTGTTGCCGAGCGTCGTCTTCCCGCAGCCGGACTCGCCGGCGAGGCCCAGGATCTCCCCCTCGCCGAGCTCGAGGGAGACCCCGTCGACGGCGGTGAAGTCCTGCTCGCCACCGCCGTACACGGAGCGGACGTCGGTGACCCGGGCGAGCAGACCCGAGCGGTCCTTCGTCCCTGCCGATGCGGGGGCGGGCGGGGTGGTGGCGTGGCTCATGCCGCTCCTCCTGCGCTGGTGGGGACGGGCCGGGGCTCGGCGACGGGGACCTGCTCGCCGGCGGCGAGCGCGGCGGCCTCCTTCGCGCGGCGGGCCGCGGCCTGCTTCATCTGCTTCTTCTTGCCGCGCCGCAGGCGGGGGTTGAAGACCTCGTCGAGGCTCGCCTGCAGCAGCAGGAAGCCGAAGGAGACGAGGGTGAGCACGATCGTCGGCGGCAGGAAGGCCCACCATGCGCCCGTGGCGACCGCCTGGAATGCGAGCGCCCAGTGCAGCTGGGTGCCCAGCGAGTCCGTGCCCGAGGGGCCGAGGCCCAGCATCGACAGCGCCGACTCGGCGAGGATCGCGCCGGAGACCTGCAGCACGAAGGCCATCACCGCGTAGGACAGGATGTAGGGCAGCACGTCCACCAGCAGGATGCTGGGCAGCCGCGCCCCGGAGAGCCGGGCCACGTCGATGTGCTCGCGGGTGGCGACCGAGGAGGCCTGGGCGCGCACGGCGCGGGCCGTCCAGGGCCACGCCGTGATGCCGATGACCACCGCGAGCGACCAGATGCTGCTCTGCGGCAGCGAGATCGAGATCAGGATCAGCACGATGATCGAGGGGATCGCGAGCACCACGTTGGTGATGCCCATGAGGACCTCCTCGACCCAGCCGCCGACGAAGCCCGCGACCAGCCCCACGGCGACGCCGATCGCGGTCGCGATGGACCCCGCGACGAGACCGATGATGAGCGAGGTGCGGGTGCCGGCCATGAGCACGGCGAGCACGTCGTGCCCGAAGTTGTCCGTGCCGAGCGGGAGCCCGCCGCCGGGGGCGTCGTACAGCGAGCCGACCTTCTCCCCCGACCCCGTGGGGTAGAGGAAGCCGGCGAGGCCGAGCACGACGACGGCGACGACGATGACCAGGGAGACCCAGAACCGGGTGGAGAAGTTGAAGCTGCGGAACGGGTTGCTGCGGGGTGCCGACTTCTCGTCGGTCACCGGTGCGTTCGGAGTCGACATGTCACTTCTCCCCGGACTTGGCCGCGCGGATCCGCGGGTCGACGAAGCCGTAGACGATCTCCACGGCGAAGTTGGCCAGCAGCACCGCCACGGTGATGATCAGCGTGATGGCCTGGATCACCGGGTAGTCGTTCTGCGAGATCGCGTTGAACAGCAGCGTGCCCACCCCGGGGTAGTTGAAGACGAGCTCCGTGATGAGCGCGCCGCCCACGAGGGTGCCGATCGACAGCGCGAGCCCCGTGATCTGCGGGAGCATCGCGTTGCGGAAGATGTACTTCGTGATCGTGTTGTCGCGGATGCCCATGGCCCGGGCGTAGTTGACGTAGTCGCCGCCCAGCTCGTAGATCGCCATCGAGCGCATGCCCACGGCCTGCCCGCCGATGAAGACGATGACGAGCGACAGGAACGGAAGCCAGTAGTAGCTCACGGCGTCCCAGAGGAACTCCGCGCTCAGCTCCGGGGTGAGCCCCAGCGAGTACGCGCCGCCCACCGGGAAGACCCCGGCGACCACGGCGAGCACGTACAGCAGCAGGATCGAGAGGCAGTAGTACGGCATCGAGGAGAGGAACAGAGAGCTGGTGAACACGCTCCGGTCCCAGTTCCCGCCGCGGAACGCCGCGATCGCGCCGACGAGGTTGCCCAGCACCCAGCCGATGAGGATCGCGGGCAGCTGGACCGCGACCGACCAGGGCAGGGCCTGGCCGACGAGGTCGTTGACGGAGGCGGGGTAGTTCGCGAAGGAGGTGCCGAGGTCACCGGTGAACACCTTCCCGAGGTACGTGAAGAACTGCTCCCAGAGGGGCTTGTCGAGCCCGAACTCCGCCACGTAGGTCTCGTAGATCTGCTGCTGTTGCTCGCCGGTGATGGAGCCGCCGCGGGTCAGGTTCGAGACGATGACGTCCACGGGGTTGCCCGGGACGAGCCGGGGCAGCAGGAAGTTCAGACCCACTGCTGCCACCAGCGCGACCAGGTACCACCCCGTCTTCTGCAGGATGTATCGGCCGAGGTTCACGGGTGCCCTCAGCCGCCGATCTTCTTGAGCTTGAAGATCCAGCCGTTGCCGGCGCCGCGGAACATCGGCGGCGCGTAGTCGTTCTCCTCGGTCGGGAAGTTCGACCAGTTGGTGGCGTTGAACTCGAAGAACTCGTCCGGCCGGTACATGAGCGGGAAGGCCGGGACCTCCTTGCGGTACAGGTCGTCGAGCGCTCCGATGGCCTCCTTCTTGGCGGCGTCGTCGGCCGCGGCGGCCGCGGCCTGGAGCAGGTCGTTGACCTCCCCGTTCTCCCAGCGCCCGTAGTTGCGGTAGGCGGTCTGTCCGAGCTCGACCATGTCGACGTTGCTCATGACGTCGCTGAACCGCTGCCACGGGGTGGAGGGGTTCGTGCCGGCCACGTACCAGCAGGCGAGGTCGAAGTCGCCGTTCTGGATGGAGGTCGTGACCTGGGCCTGCTGCGGGAAGTTCGTCGCCGCGTCCACACCGATCGCCTGGAGGTTCTTCGCGACGATCTCGAGCGCCGCGTTCCAGTCGGTCCAGCCCTGCGGGGTGATGAGCTTCCAGGGACCGAGCTTCACGCCGTCCTTGGCGTAGAAGCCGTCGGAGCCCTTCGCGTAGCCGGCGTCCTGGAGCAGCTGCTCGGCCTTCGCCGCGTCGAAGCTCCAGCCGTCCGCCTTCGCCTTCTCGGCGTCGAGGAAGGCGTCCTCCGCGCCGCCGGGGATGACGAGCGAGGCCTGCACCTCGGCGGAGTAGCCGGACATGGCGGTCTCGGCGATCGAGCCGTAGTCCACGGCGTGGGCGAGGGCCTTGCGCACGGCGGGGTCGTCGAGGCCGGGCTTGGTGGTGTTGATGAGCAGCATCGGCATCGAGCCGGGCGTGAAGTAGGGCTTGTCCTGCAGGTAGGTGCCCACGGGCTTGCCGCCCTCCCACATCTTCCACAGCTGCGGGACGAACTGCTGGATGACATCGAGCTCGCCGTTCTGGAACTTGAGGTTGCCGTCCTCGTTGGACTTGAAGATCGGGTGGATGATCTTCGTCATCGGCGGGAGGCCGCCGTAGAAGTCCTTGCCCCAGTAGCTCTCGTTGCGGGCGAGGATGATCTGGGTCTGGTCGGCGACCTCGAGGGTGAAGGGGCCCGTGCCGAGCAGCTCGGTGGTCTCCCAGGTGGCGAGCTTGTTGCCGGTCTCCTCGGCGGCCTTCTCGAAGACGGCCTTGGGGACGATGAACTGCTGGGCGAGCTGGGTGAGCACGCTGCCCACGTTCTTGCGATCCTTGTTGATCGCGACGTTGATGGTGTTGCCGTCGGCCGTCATCTCGTCCGCCTCGATCCAGAAGGAGGCGATGCCGAGGCTCGGGTCGATCTTGCCGAGCTCGAAGGTGTAGAGGACGTCGTCCGCGGTGAACTCGGTGCCGTCGCTCCAGGTGATGCCGTCCTGGAGGGTGAGGGAGACGGAGTCGGTTCCCTCGGCCTTGTACTCCTTCGCGAGGCCCGGGAGCAGCTCGCCGGTGACGATGTCGAAGCGCAGCAGGGTCTCATAGACGTACTGGGCGACGTTGCCGGAGGCGGGCCAGGCGGGGGCGCCGGCGAAGGTGTTGAAGTTGGTGGGCGGGCTCCACTGGAAGCCGGCGATGTAGAGCTGATCCGCCGCGTCCCCCTTGCGGCCGCTGCCGGCCTTGCCGTTGTTGCCGACGCCCTGGAGGTCGCCGCCGTCGTCGGAGCCGCCACCGGCGCCGCCGCCGGTCGCGCCGCCGCAGGCCGCCAGGGCGGCCGCGCCGCCCACGGCGCCCGTGACGGCGAGGAATCCGCGCCGCGTGGAGGGCAGCTGCGGGAGGAGGCGGGAAGAAGAAGGGGAACTGCCGAGCGTGCCGCGATGGGTCATGGTGGCCACTGCCTCTCTGGGTGGGCTCCGCCGTTGGAGCCGCGGATCGACCTTGATCCGTTGAAGAGAAAATAGGCCCTGACGACCAATAAATACCCGTGACACGGGTCACGAACCGGTCACGATCGCAACCGGTTTCGGTGACCGTCCGGTCACCCGCTCCCCCGCACCACCATCCCACCGGGGCCGATGGCCTCCGTGAGCGTTCCCTCCTCGATGTGGCGCACCAGCAGCCTCGCGAGCAGCCGGCCCGCCTCCCGCGTGTCGCGGTGCAGCGCCGTGATCGCCGGGCTCGTCACCGTGCAGAGGATCGAGTCCTCGAGCGCCACGATCGCGAGATCCTCGGGCACCCGCACCCCGTCCCGACCGAGCTCCACCAGCAGCTGCGCGGCGAGCAGGTCGTTGTCGACCACCACCCCGCGGCACCCTGCCTCGCGATGCAGCGCGAGCACCTCCCGCGTCCACCGGGACACGTCGTGCTGCTGGTAGTCCGAGTGGAGCACCGAGGCGCCCACTCCCGCCGCACTGCAGCGCTCGCGGAATCGCCGCTCGCGGGCCATCACGTGCTGGAACTGGGGCAGGCCTCCGAGGTACAGCAGGTGCCGCCCGGCGTCCTCCGGGAGCTCGTCCAGCGCCGCCATCAGCCGCTCCAGCACGAGGTCCATCCGCAGATCCTCGTCCACTGCGAGGCGCGAGATCATCGGCGAGAGCGGGGAGCTCGCCATCGCCGCGGCCGCGAGACCGTTGTGCTCGACCACCGCCGTGCGGGGGTCCTCGAGCCGGGCGTCGAGCAGGAACACCCCGTCCACCCGCCGCTCCGCAGCCCAGCGTGCGAGCAGCTCCGACTCCGCCTCGACATCCGGCACGAGCTGGATCAGCAGGGCGCGGTCCGTGAGCGCGAGCTCCTCCTCGAGCCCCGCGACCATCGCCATGAAGAAGCTCTCCGTGCCCACCGTCTCCGAGCTGCGCGCGAGGGCGAGGCCGAACACCCCGGTCGACGCCCTCGACAGCGCCCGCGCCGCGTAGGAGGGCGTCCACCCCAGCGCCGCGGCCGCCGCCGCGACCCGCTCCCGGGTCGACGCGGAGACCCCGGTGACGCCGTTGAGCGCCTTGGAGGCGGTCCCCTTGGACACGCCGGCCTCACGGGCGACGTCGGCGAGCGTGGGACTGGGCACGACGGCGCTCCTCTCCGAGGCGACGGCGGTTCACCGGGGCGGTGGTGGGCTCACGGTAGGCGACCGGACCCCGCGGCGCGCGCTGTTCGCGCCCGGTCCCGGTGCCCCGCACCTCGCCGCGCGCCGGGTCAGATGATCATCGCACCAGGTGGGCGCCCTCCCTGCCAGGGGACAGCGGTACCTGGATCATGGCCGCTCCCCTGCCGGCGATCCCTTACTGTGCACGGGTGCCCCTCCTCGACCAGCTCGCCGACCTCGGCACCCTGACCCTCGTCCTGCTGATCGCGGCGGCCTTCGTCGCGGGGTGGGTGGACGCGGTCGTGGGCGGAGGCGGCCTCGTCCAGCTGCCGGCGCTGCTGACCGGCCTCCCGGCGGACACCTCGACCGCGACGGTGCTCGGCACGAACAAAGTCGCGAGCGCGGCGGGCACGGCGACCTCGGCGCTCACCTATGTGCGCCGGGTGACGCCGGTGCTCGCGACCGTCCTGCCGCTCGTGGTGTGCGCGCTCGCCGGGAGCGCCGCGGGCGCCGGTCTCGCCTCGTTCATCCCCCGGGCCTGGATGACGCCGATCGTGCTCGTCGCGATCCTCGCGGTGGGCGCCTACACCCTCCTGCGCCCGACGATGGGGCTCGTGCACCGCCCGCGGCACGAGGGGCGCAGGCACGTGCTGCGGGCCGGGGCGATCGGCGGCGGCGTGGGTCTGTACGACGGGGTGCTGGGACCCGGCACCGGCTCGTTCTTCATCATCGCGATGGTCGCGTGGCTCGGCTACGGGTTCCTCGAGGCGAGCGTGCACGCGAAGATCGCGAACCTCACCACGAACATCGGCGCGCTGCTCGTCTTCGGGCTGCAGGGTCAGGTGTGGTGGCTGCTGGGGGCCGTGCTCGCGGTCGCGAACCTCACGGGCGGCTACCTCGGCGCGCGGCTCGCGCTGCGCTTCGGATCGCGCTTCGTGCGGATCGTGTTCCTCGTCGTGACCGGCGCGCTCGCGATCCGTCTCGGAGCGGACACCGTGGCCCTGCTCACCTGAGCACCGAGGGCGTCCCAGGGGGAATACGCCGCAGTGAGGTCTCGTTGCAGGAGACGTCTTCACCTGTCCTCGAGGAGGTCATCATGGATGCCACGACCCTGTTCAGCTACGAGAGCCATGTCGACTCCCGGTCCCTGCGCGGGCGCACGCTGCTCGTGACGCTCGGGGCGTTCTCCGACGCCGGTTCCGTGCAGGACCTCGTCGACGACCACCTCCTGAACTCGCTCTCGAGCCGGGTCGTGGGCCGCCTGGACATGGACCAGGTGCACGACTACGCGGGGCGCCGCCCCGAGGTGACCCTCGAGCTCGACCACTTCGCGGACTACGAGCGCCCGGAGATCCTGCTGCACGAGGTCATCGACCCCGATGGCGAGCCCTTCTTCCTGCTCACCGGGCCCGAGCCGTCCTTCCAGTGGGAGCGCGTCGCGAGCGCGCTGCGGATCGTGGTCGATCAGCTCGGCATCGAGCGCACGCTCCTGCTGCAGGGCTTCCCCGCGCCGGTCCCCCACACCCGCGAGCTCCCGGTGACCCGTTTCGCCGGCAGGCCGGACTCGATCTCCGTGCGGCGCACGATGCCGGGCACCTTCCGCCTGCGCGCGCCGTTCACGGCGCTGCTGACGCTGCGCCTCGCGGAGTCCGGTCACGACGTGGTGGGCCTGGTCGCGCACGTGCCGCAGTACCTCCACGACGCGACCTACCCCGATGCCGCGATCGCGCTGCTGCGCGCGGTGCGCGAGGAGAAGGGCCCGGAGCTGCCGGTCGGCGCGCTCGAGTCCCAGGCGATCCCCGTGCGCGAGGCGATCGCCTCCCAGGTCGAGGAGCAGGAGCAGCTCCAGGAGATGGTGCACGGCCTCGAGCAGCGGTACGACCGGATGATCACCGCCGGCGTCACTGCGGAGGTCCCCTCGGCGGAGGACATCGCCGCGGAGGTCGAGCAGTACCTCGCGGGGCTCGACGAGGACGCATCGGACGTCCCGGCAGACGGCGCCGACGCGACCGACGGCCCCCAGGGGCCCTTCGGCTCCGCGGAGGGTCCGGCCACCGAGCCGCGCCCGACCACGGAGGAGCTGCCGGAGACCGACGAGGGCACGGCCGCCGAGGAGCACCGGGCTCCCGAGGACGACGAGGGGCACTCCCCCGCCTGATCCCGGCCGCGGGGTCCGTCAGCGCAGGACGACCGGCTCGTCCCAGCGCTCGACGGGGAGCTCCGGGTCCACGACCGCGGAGACCTGCATCGCGGTGAGCTGCACGTCCCCGGTGAGCGTCGTCATGAAGGCGGTCTCCGCGGCGTCCTGGCCGCTCGCGATCGCCACCATCGAGGCGCGCGGCGCGAGATGCGTCGCGTCGAGCACGCGCCACGAGCCCTCGACGAGCGCCTCGACCACGAGGTGGAAGTCCATCGGCGAGAGCCCCGGCGCGTAGACGGAGGTGCAGCGCGCCGGGATCCCGCTCGCCCGCAGCAGCGTCGCGGTGAGATGGGCGTAGTCGCGGCACACCCCCTTCCGGGACATGTAGGTGCTGCGCGCGGAGTCGGAGATCGTGCTGGAGCCGGGCACGTAGTCGAGGTGGCCGTGGACCCAGTCCACGACGGCGCGGGCGGCGCCGAGGCCGGTCCGCTCCCCCACCACCTCCGGGGCGATGCGACCGAACTCGTCCACCTCGCAGTAGCGCGACGGCCGCAGGTGCACCACCGCGTCGACGGGCTCGGGCTCCGGCACGGGCGCCGGCCCCACTCCCGTCGCCGTGTAGGTGATCTCGAGCGTCCCCGCGGGCAGCGGGCCCAGCACGTGCAGCCGGTTCCCGGCCGGGTCGCGGCTCTCGACGACGCTCGCCGGCTTGCCGCCCGCGGTCACCGTGAGCTCCTCCTCGGCGATCGGCGCCCGGGAGACGGCGACCAGCAGCGCCACCTCGGTCCCCTCGACGACCTCGGCCCTCATCCATGCCCGCACGTTCCGCTTCACCGTCCCAGTGTGCGGCACGGGCGCCGCGGGAGGGAACGCGCCGGGGCGCGGGCCGCCCTTGGTCAGGAGTGATCCGCGGCATAGTGTGGAGGCCCTGCAGCGATGTCCCGTCGCGCCGCCCCCTCCACCGTCGCAAGGAGCAGCTCCATGCCCCTCCCCGCCGATCGTCCCCTCGGCGTCGCCCTCGTCGGATACGCCTTCATGGGCCGAGCCCACTCCCAGGCCTGGCGCACCGTCGGCGCCGCCTTCGACGGCCCGCCCGTGGCGCGCAAGGTCCTGGTGGGCCGGGACGAGGAGGCCGTCGGCGAGGCGGCCGCGCGGCTCGGCTGGGAGGAGCACGCGACGGACTGGCGCGCCGTGCTCGAGCGGGAGGACGTGGACGTCGTCGACGTCTGCACGCCCGGCCACCTGCACGCCGAGATCGCGATCGCCGCGCTCGAGGCGGGAAAACACGTGCTGTGCGAGAAGCCGCTCGCCAACGACACCGCCTCGGCCGAGCGCATGGTCGCCGCCGCGGAGGCCGCCCGGGCACGCGGGCAGGTCGCGGCGCTCGGCCACACCTACCGGCGCGTCCCGGCCCTCGCCCACGCCCGTGACCTCGTGGCGCAGGGGCGCCTCGGCGAGATCCGCCAGGTGCGCGCCTCCTACCTCCAGGACTGGCTCGTCGACGAGCAGGCGCCGATGAGCTGGCGCCTGCGCGCGGAGACCGCGGGCTCGGGCGCCCTGGGCGACATCGGATCCCACGCGATCGACCAGGTCCAGTTCCTCACCGGGCAGCGCGTGAGCGCCGTGCGCGGCCGCCTCGCGACGATGGTCCCCGAGCGGCCCGGCGCGGACGGGCCGGAGCAGGTCACGGTCGACGACGCGGCCTGGGCGACCCTCGAGCTCGACGGCGGGGCGATCGCCTCCGTCGAGGCGAGCCGTATGGCCACGGGCCGCAAGAACGCGCTCACCCTCGAGCTGTACGGGACCCGCGGGGCGCTGCGCTTCGACCTCGAGTCCCTCGACGAGCTGTGGTTCCTGGACACCACGGTGCCCGTGACCGAGCAGGGGTTCTCCCGGATACTCGTGACCGAGCCCGAGCACCCCTATCTCGAGGGCTGGTGGCCTCAGGGCCACATCCTGGGCTGGGAGAACGCCTTCACGAACCAGGCCCACGACCTGCTCGCCGCGATCGCCGGCGGCGAGGCCTACGCCCCTGACTTCGCCGACGGCCTCGCCCTCCAGCGCGTGCTCGACGCGGTCATCGCCTCCGACGCCGACGGCGGCCGCACCGTCACCCTCTGACCCGGGAGCCCGGCTCCCCCGGGGCGGGCCCCTCGCTCGTCCTCCCCCTGTCCTGCCATCGACCACCCTGCGAAGGAGCACTGCAGTATGGCGCACCCCCACACCCTCTTCACCGGCCAGTGGGCCGATCTCACCCTCGACGAGGTCGCGGAGCTCGCGGCCGGCTGGGGCTACGACGGCCTCGAGATCGCCGTCTCCGGCGAGCACCTGGACGCGAGCCGCTGGGACGACGAGGAGTACGTCGCTGAACGCCTCGGGATCCTCGAGAAGCACGGGCTGAAGGTCTGGACTATCTCCAACCACCTCAAGGGCCAGGCGATCTGCGACGACCCGATCGACTTCCGCCACGAGGCGATCGTCGGCCCCGCCGTCTGGGGCGACGGCGACCCCGAGGGCGTCCGGCAGCGGGCGGCGGAGGACATGAAGAACACCGCCCGGCTCGCCCAGAAGCTCGGGGTGGACACCGTCGTCGGGTTCACGGGCTCGAGCATCTGGAAGTACGTGGCGATGTTCCCGCCGGTCCCGCAGGACGTCATCGACCAGGGCTACCAGGACTTCGCGGACCGCTGGAACCCGATCCTCGACGTCTTCGAGGAGTGCGGGGTGCGCTTCGCCCACGAGGTCCACCCCTCGGAGATCGCCTACGACTACTGGACCACGCAGCGCACCCTCGAGGCGATCGGGCACCGGGAGTCCTTCGGTCTGAACTGGGACCCCTCGCACTTCCTGTGGCAGGAGATCGACCCAGTCTCCCTCATCACGGACTTCGCGGACCGCATCTACCACGTGGACTGCAAGGACATCCGGGTGCGCATCACGGGGCGCAACACGCGCCTGAGCTCGCACCTGCCCTGGGGAGATCCGCGCCGCGGCTGGGACTTCGTCTCCTTCGGCCGCGGGGACGTGCCGTGGGACGCGGCCTTCCGCGCCCTGCGCTCGATCGGCTACGAGGGCCCGATCTCCATCGAGTGGGAGGACGCGGGCATGGACCGTCTGCACGGCGCCGCGGAGGCCATCGAGGTGCTGCGCCGCTTCGACTACCCGACCTCGGAGACCTCCTTCGACGCGGCCTTCAGCTCACCCGCCTGACGGCCCGCCGGGGCGGCCTGCCACGGCCGGCCGCCTCGGCGCCGTGAGCGCCCGCGCACCCTGTGCGCTCCCCGTGACCGTCCCGGCGACCCGCTCCTAGGATGCAGGCATGACGCCCTCCAGCGACCCCCGCCCCGCCGACGGCGCCGCCGGCCCGGATCCCCGGTCCGAGCGCGCCCAGATCGCCGACGCCTTCGCGCAGCTGGGCCCGGCCGCGCCCACGATCCTGCCGGGATGGGACGCGCGCGAGCTGCTCGACCACCTGCTGCTGCGCGAGCGCTTCTGGACGCTGCAGCTCGGCGGCGCGCTCCCGGGCCCCGCAGGGACGGCGCTCACGCAGCGCAAGGAGGCGGCGCTCGACCTCCCCTGGGAGCAGAAGGTCGCGCTCCTGCGCGAGGGCCCCGGGCGTCTCTCCCCCGCCGGCCGCGCCGATGCGCTCACCGGCGACCTCGAGCAGCTCATCCACCACGAGGACCTGCGCCGCGCGCAGGACGGCTGGCGCCCGCGCCGGATCACCCCGGAGGTCGAGCGTGCGGCCTGGCGCGGCATCGGCGTCTTCGCGCGGCTCTCCCTGCGGGTCGACGCCCGGGTCACGCTGGTCTCGCCGCGCGGCGGCAAGCAGGTGGGACCGCGCCGCGCGGAGGGCAGCCTGCGCGTGCACGGCGAGGTGCTCGAGCTGCTCCTGTGGGTGACGGGACGCGACGAGGTCGCCCGCGTCCAGATCCAGGGGGACGAGGCCGGGCTCGCGGCGCTCCGCGAGGGTCGCCGCGGCATCTGACCCGCGCGCCCCTCAGCGTGACGTGAGCAGGAACAGCCGAGGGTGATGCCCCTTCTGGAAGAAGCGGTGCTCGTCCCGCAGCGCCCAGGCGGTGCCGGGCCGCTCGAGGACGGCGTGCATGCGACGGATCTCGTGGGTGAGCACGCCGAGCCGTGCCCCGGGTGCCGCGAGTGCCGCCGCGCGGTCCAGGAGGTCGGCGAGCAGCTGCTCGTTGCTCTCGTGCTCCCCGTGGAGGGTGCCCCAGGGCGGGTTGGTGAGGATGCGGGTGAAGCCGCCCTCGATCGGCGCGTCCCGCACGTCCCCCGTGATCCACTCGATCCGGCCGCGGCGCCGTGCTGCGCGCTGATGGGCGGTGGCCGCGGCGATCGCGGCGGGGTCGAGGTCGACGCCCACGGCCCGCGCGGGGGCGGCCACGTGCAGCTGCTCGACGAGGAAAGTGCCGGAGCCGCAGGTCATGTCCAGCAGGGAGTCCTCGGCGCGCACGCCGAGGAGGTCGAGTACGGTCGCCGCGATCGTCCCGTTGACGGCTCCGGGGTAGTTCACGGTCCGCCAGGCGCGCGTCGCGAGCGGCCGGGGTGTGGTGCGCAGGAGCACCTGCCAGCCGGCCTCGCCGCTCGGGGTGCGCCGCACCCGGGCCACGAGATCGCCGTCGGCGTCGTCCACGGGGAGTCCGGCGGCGTCGGCGAGGGCCTCGGCGAGCCGGCGCATGTCCGTCGAGTCCGCACCGGCGGCCTCGAGCCGGAGCCCGTGGAACACCTGCCGGGGGCGCTGGCGGGCCATGTCCTCGAGGAGGGCCGCGATCCGCTGCTGGAGCGAGGTCTCGAGCAGCTCCCGGGGACGGCGCGCCGCGGCGGTGAGCGTCGTCGAGGCCGCGACCACGCGGCGGAGGTCGCGCACGGCGTCGAGGTCGGCGGTGCGCAGGGTGAGCTCGGTGGGGGTGCGCACCGCCGCCGGGCCCAGCCGCCGCGCCTCCGCGAGGGCGGAGGGAGCACAGCCCTCGAGCACCTCGAGCACCAGCTCGTGCGTGATCTGCGACATCCTGCTCCGTCCTGCGGGGTCCGACGGCCGCCTGATCTGCGATCTGTGGTGCGGCCCTCGGGAAGGCTACCGGGCTTGCGGGCCGCGGATCGGTAGACTGCCCGGGTGTTCATCGTGAGTGTGTGTTCGCTGAAGGGCGGCGTCGGCAAGACGTCCGTGACCCTCGGGCTGGCCTCGGCCGCTCTCCACCAGGGGATCAACACCCTGGTGATCGACCTGGACCCGCAGGGCGACTCGACCCTCGGGCTGCTGGGCGAGCCCGCGACGGGTCTCGACATCGCGGAGGTGCTCTCCTCCCCGCGCACGGAGACGGTGGACCGCTCCATCGTGCCGGTGCCGTGGTCGGAGGGTGAGTCCTCCCATCTCGACCTGATCCCGGGCACGGGGCGCTCCGCGCTCCTGGACTCCCCGGCCCCTGCCGCGAAGGACGTGCGCCGGCTGCGGGAGGCGCTGGACAAGCGCACCCACCAGTACGACCTCGTGCTCGTGGACTGCCCGCCGTCGCTCAACGGCCTCACGCAGACGGCCCTCGCCGCCTCGGACCGCGCCCTCGTGGTCTCCGAGCCGGGCTTCTTCGCCGTCACCGCCGCCGATCGCGCGCTCAAGCTCGCCTCGGAGATGCGTGAGGACGGCATCGCGCCCCGGCTCATGCCGCTGGGCCTCGCCGTGAACCGCTACCGGCCCCGCTCGGTCGAGCACCAGTACCGTCTCGCGGAGCTGCGCGACCTCTTCGGCGACCTCGTGCTCGAGCCGGTCATCGAGGAGCGCGTGGGCCTGCAGCAGGCGCAGGGCGGTGCCGTGCCGCTGCACCGCTACGAGGGCGCCTCCGGCAAGCGCCTCACCGAGGACTTCGACGCGCTGCTGCGCCGCGTGCTCGACTCCCGACAGCACTCCTGAGCCCGCCGCCCCGCGCACCCGCGGCGCCGGGCATGCGGCTCCCGCGCACGAACGGCGGGCCCCCTCCCCCGGGGTCCCGCCGTTCGTGCGCGGCCTGCAGGTGCCGGCCGCGGCCGGCGATGCGGTCTCAGCCGGCGGCGCGGCTGCGGCGACGGGCGGCGAGCTCGTCGTGCAGGGCGAGCTCGGCGTCGTCGGCCGGATTGACGCCGGGCAGGACCGAGAGCTCGCTCTCGACCTCGCGCCACACGCGGCCCACGGCGATGCCGAAGACGCCCTGGCCGCCCTGGACGAGGTCGAAGACGTCCTGGGCGGAGGTGCACTCGTAGACGGAGGCGCCGTCGCTCATGAGGGTGATCTCGGCGAGGTCGTCGATACCGCGCTCGCGCAGGGCGCCGACGGCGACCCGGATCTGCTGCAGGGAGACGCCAGTGTCGAGGAGGCGCTTGACGACCTTCAGCACGAGGATGTCGCGGAAGCCGTAGAGGCGCTGGCTGCCGGAGCCCGAGGCGGCGCGCACGCCGGGCTCGACCAGGCCGGTGCGGGCCCAGTAGTCCAGCTGGCGGTAGGTGATGCCGGCGGCCTTGCACGCGGCAGGACCGCGGTACCCGAGCTCTCCGGGAGTGTCGACGACCTCGTCGAAGAGCACTCCCTGCTGGGGTTCCGCGGGCACAGTGGACTGCGCCTGTCGATCATCGCCGCGAGTGGCGTTCACAGCTGCCTCCGGGTTCCGGCTCCCGACGGGGAAGATGGGAGCACCGGCTCAGCGTAGCGCGAAGGGGCGGCGCGCCGGAAGCAACGCGCCGCGATCGGGTCACGGACCGGTCACGGTCCCGCCCCGCCAACGCCCCGACGAAGGGGCGTCGAACCGAGGATCCGCTGGTCAGCTGCCCCGCAGCCGCAACCGTAGGAGGGAGCTGTGCAGGGTGATCATGGACTCGCCGAGATCCCGCGCGTAGTCCTCGGCCTCACCCCGCGAGGCGGGATCCGCGGGCCGCGAGCGCGGCGAGGCGACCGAGCGGATCATGTGCGCCTCGCGCTCGGCGGAGGTGCGCAGCATGACGAGGTGCCGCGGGTGCAGACCCTCCGCCGCGAGGTCGCGGGCGGCGGTCGTGATCTCGAGCTCCGTCGCGCCGTAGAAGAGCTGACCCTCGGGGAGCATCCCGTACTGCTCGAGCTCGACGAGGAAGGCGTCGTCCACCGCGGCGCGGGAGCAGAGGCCGCTGCGGTCCAGCCGCACGGCGTGCATCGTCGCCGAGGGACCGGGCCGGGAGGCGATCGAGGTGATCTCCCCGTCGCCCTCGACCCCGTGCTCGAGGAGGTGCTCCTTGATGACCTTAAGCGGCCAGAACCGGTCCCGCTGCGCGCGCAGCACGAAGCGGAGCCGATCCACGTCGGAGCGGGAGTACTTGCGGTACCCGGCCGCCGTGCGCTCGGGGGTGATGAGCCCCTCCGCCTCGAGGTAGTGGAGCTTGGAGTGCGCGAGATCGGGGAACTCGTCCCGGAGCAGCTCGAGCACCTGCCCGATGCTCATCCGCGCGGACGGCGAGCTCCCCGGCCTGCGCGATGCGGAGGCCGGCATGCCTCAGTCCGTCCCGACGAAGGGATGGAAGGTGAGGCGGTACTTGCCGATCTGGACGTCCTGCCCGGCCTGGAGGACGGCCTCGTCGACCCGCTCCTTGCCGAGGTAGGTGCCGTTGAGCGACCCGAGGTCACGCACGAGGAAGGAGTCCCCGTCCCGCACGAAGGCGGCGTGGCGGCGGGAGACGGTGACGTCGTCGAGGAAGATCTCGCAGCCGGGGTGGCGACCGGCGACCGTGGTGTCGGCGTCCAGCAGGAAGCGGGCGCCGAGGTTCGGCCCCTTGCGCACGACCAGCAGCGCGCTGCCGCGCGGCAGGTTCTCGATCGCCCGGCGGTCCTGGGCGGTGAGGCCGGGCTCGGCCTCCTCGACCGGGTCGCTGGGCGAGATCGCGCTCAGCTTCGACGTGTGATCGAGATTGTCGTCGTTCCACTGGTGGTTCGTCGTGGACACCGTGCACCCCTTCCCGGACCTGCGGCGCGTCCTGTCTTCTGGTCCGACAGGATACGGCGGAGACATCCTCGCACGTCGAGAGCCCGCCGAGAGCCCGCTGGGGACCATCGGCCCCAGGTCCTGTCAGGATTTGACCTTCACTTGACCACCCGCGAGTACTCGGGCTCGCGGACCGTCGCGAGCGCCTCGATCGCGACCTGCTCCTCCGCGCTCACCTCGAGGCTCCCGCCGTCCGCGGTGACGGAGTCCACCGCGCCGCCGGGGATGCTCAGCGCCGGCTCCATGACGGTCGGGTCGCCGATCGCGAGGACGTCGAACGGGGCGGGCACGCGCGTCCCGTCCACGAGCAGCGTGCCGTCCTCCGCGGTCGTGAACGACGTCGAGGCGACGACCCGGACGTCGCCCACCTGGATCACCTCGGCGCCGGCGTTGCGCAGCTCCTGCACGACGCCGAGGACGGTGCGCGCTCGGACGGTGCCGGTGCTCTCCGTGACCCGGGCGGAGATCCCGCGACCATAGGCGGGCGCGGTCCCGGCGACGATCTCGAGGTCCTCGAGCCGCTGCTGCGCGGCGTTCTGCGCGGCGACGTCGTCCTCGTGGCCGGCCTGCAGGGTCGCGAGGGATCCGTCGAGGTCCTCGTTCTCCTGCTCGAGGTCGCTCACGTGGCGGTCGGACTCGTCGAGCAGCCGCACGAGGTCCTCCTGGGTCGCGCCCTGCAGGGCGTCCTCGTCCTGGGCGCGCACCTGCACGACGATCGTGATGCCGAGCAGGAAGCAGAGCACGCCGACGATGACCTGCTGCGCGCTCGCATGGGGGCGCAGCGTCTCGCGCAGGCGCCGCAGCACCTCCCGCTGCTCCTGGCGGGACTCGGGGATCCGGGAGCCGTCGCTCATGAGCGGAAGAGGCGGCGACGGATCGCGGCCGCGTTGGAGAAGATCCGGATGCCCAGCACGACGATCACGGCGGTGGAGAGCTGGGCTCCCACGCCGAGCTGGTCGCCGAGGAACACCAGCAGCGCCGCGATCAGGACGTTGAAGAGGAAGGAGGTGATGAAGACGTGGGCGTTGAAGACGCCGTCGAGGACGGCGCGGAGGCCGCCCGCGAGGGTGTCCAGCGCCGCGACCACGGCGATGGGCAGGTAGGGCTGCAGCACCGCGGGGACGTCCGGCTGGAGGAACAGCCCCACGGCGATGCCGATCAGCAGGCCGAGGATCGCGATCATGGGGTGGTCTCCTTGTCGGTGGCACCGGGGTCGGTGTCGGGGTCGGTGGGCGAGGCGTCGGCGCCGGCCTCCCCCGGCGGCGTCGAGGAGGCCTCGCGGAGGGCGGCGGGAGCGCGGGCCGGGACGGAGAGGTCCTCGGAGGTCTCCCACGACAGGACGATCCCGAACCGGGAGGAGATCTCGGAGAGGTACTCCCCGGTCGCCTCGCCCTGGACGGCCTGCTCGATCGCGGCCCCGTCGCCGAGCGCGACGATGCGGTAGGGCGGCGATATCGGGCGGAGGTCCACGAGCACGGCCGATCCCGCGGTGCGGATGGCGCTCGAGGCGGAGATCCGCTGCCCGTTGACGGCGATCGCCTCGGCGCCCGCGGCCCAGAGGCCGTTGACGGCGATCTGGAGGTCCTCGTCGGTCGCGCGGTTCACGGTGCCTTCGGCGACACCCGGCGAGGCCGGCAGCGGGGCGGAGTCCTCGACCTGCAGCACGACGCCGGGCCCGCTCAGGGCGGTCGAGGCCGTCGCGGTCTCGTAGGTGGACAGGCGGGCCGCCGCGGCGGAGTCGGAGGACTGCAGCACGTCCTCCTGGAGCGCGCTGATCTCCGACTGGAGCTCCTCCTGGCGCTGCTCGAGGCCGACGGCGTGCTCGCGGGAATCCCGCACCTCCTGCTCGAGGGCGGCGCGCGGGGAGTCCTCGGAGACGGCGTCAGCGCGGAGGTTCGTCACGGCGACGGCGACCGCGAGCCCCAGCAGGATCGCGATGGCGAGGGTGACGACGCGGCTCGCGGGCGTGTCGGGGTGGGAGTCCGCCTCGGAGTCCTCCTCGGTGCCGCGCAGCTCGTCGACGTCGAGCGGGCTCGAGGTCAGGGCGCGCAGCAGCGACATCGGCGAGTACGGGGTCTCGCCATGAGGTGTCTCGCGGGACGGCTCCGGCATGGCCGCCACGATATCGGGAGGTGACGGCGGGGCGGACGCATGACCGCCCGGCGCGCCGGGCGGCGGCGCACCGGGCGGGCGCGGGACGGGGCCCGCCCGTGACGGGCGGGCCCCGGAGGATCAGCGGGAGCCGACGAGGTTGTTGCCCACGAGGCTGCTCTCGCCGCCGCCGTCGGAGGCGCCGGACGGCGGGGTGCCCCCCTCGGGCGGGGTGCCGCCCATGCCGCCGCCGCCGTCGGACGGACCGCCGCCCGAGGGCGGGGTCCCGCCCATGTCGCCGCCGCTCACGCCCGGCTCCGTGGACGGATCGATCGCGACCGGGAGCGTCACCGTGAAGCCGGAGGCGACGTCGCCTTCGACGGTCGCGAGCTGCAGCTCGCCGCCGTCGTCCCCGAAGACGTTGTCGGAGTCCAGCGTGATGTTCGCGAGGTTCTCGGTGGAGCCGTCGTAGCCGTCCTCCGCGTAGACGGTCTCCGCCACGTCCTGGGGGATCGCGACCTGGGAGGTCGCGAGCAGGTTGTCGGTGCTCGTGATCGAGGCCTCGTCCGGGTAGACCTCGAAGTGGATGTGCGGCCAGCGGCCTGCATAGCAGCCCGGCATGATGCTGGTGAAGGTGACCTGGCCGTTCTCATCGGCGACCTGCACGCCGCGCAGGAAGTTCTCGTTCTCGAGCCCCTCGGAGTACAGGGAGTAGAGACCGTCGCCCGTGCAGTGCCAGACGTAGACCGCGACCCCGGCGTAGGGGGCGTTGTCCTCCTCCATGTTGGTGATCGTGAGGGTGAGCGTCATCGGGACGCCGGAGACGGCGGTCGTGGAGTCGCCGAAGCTCGCGGTGATGTCGGAGCGGACGATCCCGGACTCGGTGAGGACGTTGACACCGTTGGTGCCGTCCGCCGGGTAGGGGCCGTTCGTCTCCTCGGGGATCTCGCCGTCGGAGGTGGTCGAGTCGGAGCCGCCGTCTGAGGCGGCCGAGGTGCTCGAGTCCGAGGAGCTCGACGTGCTGCACGCGGCGAGACCGGCGACCGCGGCACCGGCTCCCAGGGCGCCGAGGGCCCGGCGACGGGTGACCATCGTGGTGATGTCGAAGCCGAGGCCCTGGTCCGCGAGCGGCTCGTCCTGGTGGGCGAGGCGTCGGCCCTCGTAATGCAAAGTGCCGTCGGCGTCGCGCTGGAGGCGGGGGTCCTGGTCGGTCATGCGGGTCACGTCCTTCGTCTCGGTGATGATGACAGCGACGCTACGCAGGGCGTTTATGCCGCCGCTTCGGCGTACCTGTGCCCCTGCTGTGCGACGACTCCCCAGAGGGTGCCGCAGGTCACGTGCCTCTCGATTCGCGGGCACGGCCCCGCGCGGGGTATCGTTGATCTCGGCTCTTCGGGGCTCACCTTCTCGGGCTGTGGCGCAGCTTGGTAGCGCACTTGACTGGGGGTCAAGGGGTCGCAGGTTCAAATCCTGTCAGCCCGACCGAGAAGATTGCTGGAACAGGCAGGTCCGGAAGCCCGGACCTGCCTGTTCTCATTCCGGGGCCGTCCACCTCGGGTGCGCACGGCGCCCATCCGCACCTGCTGGGCGTCGGCGAGGGCGCAGATGCCGAGCGGGCCCGGCTCGTAGCCGTGGCCGTGGCCGGAGCACGTGATCCCGCCGCAGGGCAGGCGCGGATCCGACGTCACGATCCCGTTCACGGCGACCTTGGTCCACGGCCCCCTTCGCCCCGACGGTCATCCCGGGGTTCGCCGGATCCCCCGCGCCCCATCGGCGATCGGAACGTCCGGCAGGCCCCCGCCCGTCGTGACCTCGACCCCACTCACGACGTCCACCCCGCGGCGTCCGTCCTCACGAGGCGGCCACCCTTCTAGACTTCCGGGCATGAGCAGCCCCACCGCCTCCCCCACCGTCGAGTACGTCCTCACCGTCGTGTGCGAGGACAGGCCCGGCATCGTCCACGCCGTCACCGGTGCGATCGTCGAGGTGGGCGGCAACATCACGGAGAGCCGCCAGTTCGAGAGCGGCGCCACCCAGCGCTTCTACATGCGGCTCCAGCTGGCCACCTCGGCCTCCCCTGCGGAGATCGCCGCGGCGCTCGCACCCGTCGTGGAGCGCTTCGGGATCGAGCACCGGCTCGACGAGGTCGCCCGCCCGGTGCGCACGCTGATCCTCGGCTCCACCGCGAAGCACTGCGTGAACGACCTGCTGTTCCAGATCGACGCGGGCCACCTGCCGATCGAGGTGCCGCTCATCCTCGCCAACCACCCCACGCTCGAGCCGCTCGCGACGTTCTACGGGGTGCCCTTCGAGCACCTGCCCACCAAGGGTGAGGGTGCCAAGGCCGCCTTCGAGGACCGGGTGCGGGAGGCCGTGGTCGAGCACGACGTGGAGCTCGTGGTCCTCGCGCGCTACATGCAGATCCTCACCCCCGAGCTGTGCGAGGAGTTCGAGGGGCGCTGCATCAACATCCACCACTCGTTCCTGCCGGGGTTCAAGGGCGCGAACCCCTACCGCCAGGCGCACGCCCGCGGGGTCAAGCAGATCGGTGCGACGGCGCACTTCGTCACGAGCGACCTCGACGAGGGCCCGATCATCGAGCAGGACGTCATCCGGGTGGACCACACGCGCTCGCCGCAGGAGCTCATGGCGATCGGCCAGGACGCCGAGGTGCGCACGCTGCGCCAGGCGGTCACCTGGTTCTCGCAGTCGCGCGTCCTCCTCGACGGCACGCGGACGGTCATCTTCCGCTGATCGATATGCCGAGGGCGGCCGAGAGGTCTCAGAACACCGGTCGCCCGCCGGTCACGCCGAGCACGGTGCCGGAGACGTAGCTCGCCTCCGTCGGGCTCGCGAGGAACACGAAGGCCCCCGCGACCTCCGCGGGCTGGCCCGCGCGCCCCAGCGGCGTGTTCCCGCCGAAGGCGACGTAGTCGTCGCTGACGCGCGTGGCGACGTTGAGCGGGGTCCAGATCGGTCCTGGGGCGACCGCGTTCACGCGGATCCCCTGCGGGCCGAGGTCCGCGGCGAGGTTCACGGTGACGTTGTTGATCGCGGCCTTCGTCGCCGCGTAGTCCATGAGCGGCACCGAGGGATCGTAGGACTGGATCGAGGAGCAGTTGATCACCGAGGACCCCGCGCGCAGGTGCGGCGCGGCCTCCTGCGTGATCCAGAACAGCGCCTCGAGGTTCGTGGTCAGGGTCCGGTGCAGGCGCGCGGAATCGATGCCCGCGAGGCCGCGGGGCTCCGCGCGGCCCCACTGGAACGCGGCGTTGTTTACGAGCACGTCGAGGCCGCCGTGCTCCTGCACCGTGCGGGTCACGAGCGACCGCGCCATCTCCTCCTCGCGGATGTCGCCGGGCAGCAGGAGTGCGCGGCGGCCGGCGTCGCGGATCCAGCGGGCCGTCTCCTCGGCGTCCTCCTGCTCCTCGGGGAGGTAGGAGATCGCGACGTCGGCGCCCTCGCGGGCATAGGCGATCGCGACGGCGCGGCCGATCCCGGAGTCGCCGCCGGTGATGAGCGCGGAGAGCCCCGCGAGGCGGCCGTGGCCCACGTAGCTCTCCTCGCCGTGGTCGGGGACCGGGGTCATGGGCGCGGTGAGTCCGGGCGGCTGCTGGTCCTGCGCGGGGAACGACGGCTCGCCGTCGCGGGTGGAGAGCTCCTGCGCGCGGCGGGCCACCTGCGGTTCCAGGGTGCTGTTCTTCTCGGTCATCACGGCTCCTTCATCGAGGGCAAGTGCATCCAGGGCGTGCGCCGCCACGCTATGCCGTGCACCCCCTCCGCGTCCCGCGCCCCGGTCGACCGGTCGGTGGGTGCCCCGGGGAGCGAGACCATCCGGGAGCGCGCGAGGACCGCTCTCGTTGCGCGGACGCCGCCCCAGCGCACCTCGACGGATGCGGTCGGAGGTCCCGTCAGCCCTTCACGCCGCCGGCGGCTGCGAAGCCCTGGCCCAGGTTGCGGCCCAGGAACAGGTACAGCACCACGACGGGCAGCGAGTAGAAGATCGAGAAGGCCGCGAGCTGGCCGTAGGCGACCTGCCCGTACTGCGAGGAGAAGGTGTACAGGGTGACCGCGGCGGGCAGCTTGTCCGGGCTCAGCAGCAGCATGAACGGCACGAAGAAGTTGCCCCACATGGAGACGAAGGTGAAGATCGTCGCGACCGAGAGACCTGAGCGCATGAGCGGCAGCACCACGGACCACAGGGTGCGGTAGACACCGGCGCCCTCCGTCCAGGCGGACTCCTCGATCTCGAGCGGCACCCCGTCCATGAACCCCTTCGTGAGGAAGATGGCGTACGGGAGCGAGCTCGCCCCGAGGAACAGGATCGCCCCGCCCATCGAGTCGATGAGGTTCACCTGCACGAACATCGAGTACACGGGGATCATGATCGCCGTGATCGGCAGGCCCGTGGAGAAGATGATCGTCAGCAGCAGCGGGCGCTTGGCCCGGAAGCGGTAGCGGGAGAGCGGGTAGGCGCACAGCACCGCGGTCACCATCGTGAGGATCGTGGCCCCGCCGCACAGCACGAGCGAGTTCGCGAGCGGGCGGAACGTCGTCTCCGTGTTCCAGATGGCGGCGTAGTTGCCCAGGCTCCAACGCTTCGGCCAGCCCACGGAGAGCGAGGCCTCCGTGTCGAAGGAGGCGAGCACCACCCACAGCAGCGGCACCAGGAACACGATGCCGATGACGACCATCGCGATGGTGCTCGCGAGGGAGGTGCCGGCGGCGCGGGTGGCCTTCCGGCGGCGGGGTCCGGGATCCCGGCGCGCGGTCGTGGTGGTGGGCGCTGCGTCCCGGAGGCCCGCGGCGGGGGCGGTGGCGGTCGGGTCGGCGGCGGTCATCGCTTGTCCTCCTCCGGCAGCAGGCGCAGGTAGGCGACGGAGGCAAGCGCCCCGATCAGCAGGAGCAGCAGGGCCACGGCGGTGCCGTAGCCGAGCTGCCCGTACGAGAACGCCTGCTCGTACATGTACAGGGGCAGGGTCTGGCTCTGCCGGGCGGGACCGCCGCCGGTCATGATGAAGATCAGGCCGAAGACGGAGAGGGTCTGCAGGGTGGTGAGCATGAGGTTGGTGGCGATCGCGGGCCGCAGCAGCGGGATCGTTACGGACACGAAGCGCCGCACCGGGCCGGCGCCGTCGAGCGCCGCGGACTCGTACACGTCGCCGGGCACCGAGCTCAGCGCCGCGGAGTAGACGAGCATCGAGAAGGCCGCGCCGCGCCAGATGTTCGCGAAGGACACCGCGATGATCGGCGCGCTGAACAGGAGGTCCTGGCCGGGCAGGCCGACGGAGGTGAGCAGCGTGTTCAGGCTGCCGCCGTCGGCGAAGAAGGTGTAGAGCAGGTACCCGGCGACCACTTCGGGCAGGATCCAGGCGGCGATGACGATCGAGGTGACCGTGAAGGTCATGAGCCGGTTCGCGCGCTCCATGAGCAGGGCCAGGAGCATGCCGAGCACGTTCTGGCCGATCACGGCGGAGATCAGCGTGAACACCAGCGTCAGCACGACGGAGTTCCAGAAGTCCGCGTCGGTGAAGGCGTCGGTGAAGTTCGTGAAGCCCACGAAGCTCGTGTCCGAGGCGCCCTCGCCGCGGATCGCGCTGTCGGTGAAGGCGAGGTACAGCGAGTAGAGGATCGGGCCGAGCATGAACACGACCAGGAGGATCCCTGCCGGGAGCATGGGCACGGCGCGGACGGCCGTTAGCCGGTCCCCGAGCCGGGAGCGGCGACGCGGCGTGGGGACCTGCGCGCCCGCAGTGGTGGTGGGTGTCGCGGTGGTCATCCGTTCGCCTCCTGGACGTTCTCGGGACCGACGATGTCCGTCACCGTGGAGTCGTACGCGGCGGCCGCGGAGGCCGGGTCGCTGCCGGTCAGCACCGCCTCCATCGCCTCCTGGATCGCGGAGGACACCTCCGGGTAGGCGGGCAGGGCGGGCCGGTAGTACGCGGTCTCGAGCAGGTTCGTGAAGTACTCGACGGCCGGGGAGTACTCGAGGTACTCCTTCACCTCGGCGACGTCGGAGCGCACGGTGATGTGGTTGTCCGCGATCGCGTACTGCACGAGCGTCTCGGTGGAGACGAGCACCTCGAGGAACGCGAAGGCGGTCTCGCGGTCGGTGACGTGGCCCGGGATCGACAGGCCCCAGCCGCCGGCGAGGGTCACCGTGCCGGTGCCGCCGCCGTCCTGGGTGGGCATGTCCGCGAGGCCCACCTCGTCGGGCCACTCGGGCCACGGACGGCCGGCGGACTCTGTCCAGTTCTGGGAGATCCAGGAGCCGTCCACGAGCATGCCGAGCTTCCCGTCCGGCAGCAGCTGCGTGTAGATCTGCTCGGAGATGTTGGGGTCCAGCAGCTGGCCGAGCGGGAGCGTGAGCTCCTCCTGGACGATCGTCTGCAGGAAGGTCAGCGCGTCCACGAAGCCCGCCGAGCCGAGCACCCACTTCTTGGTCTCGTCGTCGTAGAGGCCAGTGCCGTCGCCGGTGCCGTAGAGCAGCATCTCGAAGCCCTGCATCGAGGCCTTCTCGCCCTGCGGCGTGCCGGCGAACAGGAAGAACGGGGTCGCCTCGGAGTCGGACTCCTTGATCGCGCGGGCCGCCTCGAGGATGTCCTCCCAGCTGGTGGGCTGCCAGTGCGCGGGGAGCCCTGCCTCCTCGAACACGCCACGGTGGAACCAGATGGCACGGGTGTCCGTCGTGATCGGGACGCCGTAGACCTCGCCGTCCTCACCGGTGACGGCGAGCTTGGAGGCGTCGGCGATGTCCTTCCAGTGGTCCCAGCCCTCGACGAGGTCCGTGATCGGCTGCAGGTACCCGGCGCCGACGTCGGACAGGAGGATGAAGGAGTCCTCGTAGACGAGGTCGGGGCTCGTGCGGGGCGAGCTCATGAGCAGCTCGTTCTTCGTGAAGTAGTCGTTCTCCGCGGCCACGATCGGCACGAGGTCCACGACGAGGTCGGGGTTCTGCGCGGAGAACTCCTTCGCGGCCCCCTGGATCCACTTCTCCTTGATCGTGTTCGAACCGAACTGCTGGTAGGCGATGCGCAGGGTGCTGGGGTCGCGGCTGCTGCCGGAGCAGCCGGCCAGGGCCCCCAGCGGCAGCACCGTGGCCACGCCCGCGGTCCAGCGCAGGAAGCTGCGCCGCGCGGGGCGGGGGCGGATCGGGGTACCGGCGGGCACGGGTCCTCCTCGTCGACGGTGACGGCGGCCCGGGTCCGGGACCGCGCGTCGACCTTACACAGACCATGGCGCGGATCACATGATCAGGGAGGAGACGGCGTGGCGGCGCCGCCCGCGGGGAGGCGCCGCCGCGCGCAGGGCTCAGCGGCGCGCGGCCCGCCCGACGCCCTGGGCCTGCTCAGCGTCCGCGTAGCGCATGCCGGCGGGGACCTGGGCGAGCTCGAACCAGCGCTCGGCGCGCGGGAGCAGCCGCACGTCGTG
Organism: Brachybacterium rhamnosum; assembly: GCF_039526185.1. Classification (NCBI taxonomy): domain Bacteria; kingdom Bacillati; phylum Actinomycetota; class Actinomycetes; order Micrococcales; family Dermabacteraceae; genus Brachybacterium; species Brachybacterium rhamnosum. The sequence goes on along the minus strand of NZ_BAAAIS010000003.1, from coordinate 202,006 downwards.
CCAGGGCACCTCGAATGAGGGGCTCTGCCAGAGCGTCAGGGCGACCTCCTCCCGGCGGCCGGTCGCGACGAGCAGGAGCCGGCGCAGCCGCGAGTAGGGGTGCGGCGAGGGCCGGGAGGCGGGCGGCACCGCGAGGTGGCCGTCCAGGGCGAGGGGCCAGATCGTCTCGCCCCAGTGCAGCTCCGCGCCGGCGCCCTTGCCGCGGATCACAGCGGGCAGGCGCAGGTCGCTCGCGCGCACGGGCCGCGGGGCGAGCGGGGTCCCCCGCTCGAGCACCTCGGGCTGCACCCAGGCGCCGGGCAGCACGAGGCGGCCCTCCCGGTGGACGTCCACGAGCAGGGCGTCCGCGAAGGGGCCGAGCGGGGCGGAGAGCACACCGTCGCGCGCGAGGTCGCGGCGCGGCGCGGCCAGCACGCGCACCTCGGCCGTGTCCCGCGGGTCCTCGGTCAGGGCGATCGCCACCTGGGTGCCGGGCAGCGGGTCCCTCATCGGCGGAACCTCGCCTCGGGGCGGCCTGCGAGGGCGATGGTCAGCATCTCGGTGAACCTCTCGTTCATCGGGGGCGGGGCGTCGATCGGGAACCACCGGGCCTCGGTGTTCTCGCCGTCCGCGGGATGGGGGTCCCCGTCCTCGTGCTCGCACAGGAAGCACAGGTCGAGGTACTCGGCGACGTCGCCGTTGGGGTAGGTGACGGGGCCGACGGTCCTCACGTCGATCAGGCGCAGCGCCCGGCAGCGCACGCCGGCCTCCTCGAGCACCTCGCGCTCGGCGGCGACGGCCGGCTCCTCCCCCGGGTCGATGATGCCGGTGACGGGGGTCCAGGCGCCGTTGTCGGCGCGGCGCACGGCGAGCATCCGGCGGCGATCCGCGTCGAGCACGATCGCGGTGACACCGCTCATCCACAGCGGGGCGTGGCCGATCCGCTCGCGCAGGGCGAGCACGAACTCGGGCGTGGCCATGGTGCTCCTCGGGAAGTGCCGGGGGTGGTCAGTCGGTCAGCGGGCGGCCCTGCGCATCGCGGGTGAAGGGCTCCGCCTTGGCGAGGATCATGATGCCCTCGATGAGGCCCCACAGGTGGCCGGCGCCGCAGGTGAGGATCGTGACGATGATCTGGACGACGCCGATCGCGGTGTACCCCAGCAGGAAGCGGTGCACGCCGAAGCCGCCGAGGAAGATCCCCATCAGCCCCGCGAGAAGCCTGCTCGTGCCGATCTGGCCGGGTGCCCCGTGGAGGGGCGCGGGCACGGCCCCTCCCTGCGGTGCGGCGCCGTAGGGCGATCCGCCGTACGGGGCCCCTGCCGAGGGTGCGCCCGCCGAGGGGATACCGTCGCCGTAGGGATCCGCCGGGGCCGGGTGCCAGGAGGGCTCCGCGCGCGGTGCCGCCCACGGGTCATGGTCGGCCGGTGCGGCCGACCCGACGGACTGCGGGGGCGCGGCCCACGGGTCCTGGGGTCCTCCGGAGGACAGGTCACCCGACCCCGCTCCGTACGGGTCCCGGCCCCCGGGCTGGGGCGCTCCGTAGGGGTCGACGGGGTGGTCACCGGGTCGCTGCGGGTCCGTGGAGCTCATGGGCACCACAGTACCGGCGACCCGGCGCCGCTCAGCGCTTGCGCTTCTCGCGGATCCGGACGCCGATCACGACGGGTGAGCCGGTGAACTCGAAATCCTCGCGGAGGCGGCGCTCGATGAAGCGGCGGTAGCCGTGCTCGAGGAAGCCGGTCGCGAAGATGACGAAGCGCGGCGGGCGCGTGCGGGCCTGGGTCGCGAAGAGGATCCGCGACTGCTTGCCGCCGCGCAGCGGATGCGGGTGCGCCGCGACGAGCGTGCCGAGGAAGGCGTTGAGGCGCCCGGTCGGGATGCGCTGGTCCCAGGACTCGAGGGCCTGCTCGAGCGCCGGCACGAGCTTCTCCGCGTGACGTCCCGTCTTGGCGGAGAGGTTCACGCGCGGCGCCCAGGAGACGTGGCCGAGGTCCTTCTCAATCTCGAACTCGAGCTGGTGGCGGCGCTCCTCGTCCAGGAGGTCCCACTTGTTGAAGGCGAGCACGAGCGCGCGCCCGGATTCCAGGACCATGTCGATGATCTTGAGGTCCTGGGTGGAGATCGGCTCGTTCGCCTCGATGAGGACGACGGCGACCTCGGCCCGGTCCAGGGCGGAGCGGGTGCGCAGCGAGGCGTAGTAGTCCGCGCCGGAGGACTGCAGCACGCGGCGGCGGATGCCGGCCGTGTCCACGAAGGTCCACTCCTTGCCGCCGAGGGTGATCTTCTCGTCGACCGGGTCACGCGTGGTGCCCGCGAGGTCGTCGACGACGACGCGCCGCTCCCCCGCGAGCCGGTTCAGCAGCGAGGACTTGCCGACGTTCGGCCGGCCCACGAGGGCGATGCGCCGCGGCCCGTGGTCCACGGCGTCGCCGCGGCCCTCCTCGGGGAGCACGGCGAGCACGGCGTCGAGCAGGTCGCCGGAGCCGCGGCCATGGAGCGCGGAGACCGGGAACGGCTCCCCCAGCCCCAGGTTCCACAGGGCGGCGGCCTCGAGCTCGCCGCGCTGGTCGTCGACCTTGTTGGCGACGAGCACGATCGGGCGCTGCGAGCGGCGCAGCACCTTCAGCAGCTGCTCGTCGGTGGTCGTGATGCCGACGTTCGCGTCGACCACGAACATGACGACGTCCGCGAGCTCGACCGCGACCTCCGCCTGCTCGGCGACGCGGTAGGCGATGCCGTCGACCTTCTCCTCCCAGCCGCCGGTGTCGACGAGCCAGAAGTCCTTCCCGGCCCACTCGGCTTCGTAGAACACGCGGTCGCGGGTCACGCCGGGGACGTCCTCGACGACGGCCTCGCGGCGGCCGAGGATGCGGTTGACCAGGGTCGACTTGCCGACGTTGGGGCGGCCGACGACGGCGACGACCGGCAGGTTCGGCGCCGGGTCCCCGTAGCCGAGGTCCTCGAGGTCGTCCGCGTCCAGGAGGGCGAGGTCGTCGGCGTCGAGGTCGAAGTCCTCGAGGCCGGCGCGCAGGGCGGCCTCGACCGCGTCGTCGTCGCTCGTGTCGAGTCCCGCGCGGGCGGCGGCAGGGGCAGTGCCGCCGGCGGCGGGGGCGGTGGCGGAGGCGGTGCGGGCCTGCTCGACGAGCTCGAGCACGGCGGCGACGACCTCGGTCACGCCGCGGCCCGTCGTGTCGACCTCGTGGACGCCGTCGGCCGCGGTCGCGAACTCGGAGACGGTCGCGTCGTCGCGGTCGCGGCGCAGCACCTGGTCCTCCATGCGCTCGCGGGACTCCTCCGAGTCGGGGAGCCCCAGCTCCTGCGCGCGGCGGCGCATGCGCTCCTCGGGGCTCGCGGTGAGCAGCACCCGCACGGCGGCGTCGGGGGCGACGACGGTCGTGATGTCACGGCCCTCGGCGACGCAGCTGCCGCGCTCGGCGGCGGTCGCGAACAGCAGCTCCCGCTGCCGGCGCTGGAGCACGGGCCGCACCAGGGTGTTGGTGGCGACGGCGCTGACCTGCTGGGAGATACGCTCGCTGCGGATCTCCCCGGTCACGTCCTCGCCGTCGACGACGACGCTCGCCCCGGCCGGGTCGGTCCCCAGCTCGAGGTCGAGGGCCTCGGCGACGCGCGCCACGGTCTCCTGGTCGGTGAGGGCCACGTCGTTCTCGAGGCACCACCAGGTCACCGCCCGGTACATGGCGCCGGTGTCGAGCATGCCGCCGTCCAGCGCCTCCGCGACGAGGCGGGAGACGGTGGACTTGCCGGAGCCGGCGGGGCCGTCGATCGCGATGGTCACGCCGCCGGGGGCGGTCGAGGGAGCGCTGGTGTGCATCCGTCAAGGATACGGGGCGCTCAGGCGTCGGCCACCGTCCAGCCGCGCTCGGTGAGCGATCTCGTGAGCAGGTTCTCGGCGCGGACGTCCACGGCGATGTGCGCGAGGCCCACCGGCTGCCCGAGCGTGTGCTCGAGACGGAGGTCCTCGAGGTTCACGCCGATCTCGCCCATCTCGGTCAGCAGGCGGCCCAGCTCGCCCGGGCTGTCCGGGACGAGCACGACGACCGTCGCGAAGGAGTCGGTGGCCCCGCCGTGCTTGCCGGGGATGCGCCGCACCCCGCGGTTGCCGTCGGCGACGAGGTCCGCGATCGCGCGCCGGGACCCGAGCTCCGGGCGCGGATCGCCCTCGAGGGTGTCGAGCGCCGCGATGACGTCGTCGAGCCGCTCGCGCAGCCCCTGCAGCACACCGCCCACGGCGGCCGCGTTCGCGCCGAGGATCTCGACCCAGAGCCGGGCGTCGGAGTCCGCGATGCGGGTCGTGTCCCGCAGTCCCTGGCCGGCGAGGCCGAGGGCCTGCTCCGTCGGCTCGAGCAGGCTCGTCGCGAGCAGGCTCGAGAGCACCTGCGGCACGTGGGAGACGTGGGCGACCGCGTCGTCGTGCGCCGCGGCGTCCATGACCACCGGCACGGCGCCGATCTCCGTCGCGAGGCCCCGGAGCACGCTCGCGGCGCCATCGCGGGTCGCGGGGTGCGGGACCACGACGAAGGGCCGGCCCTGGAAGAGGTCGCTGCGCGAGGAGATGACGCCGGAGACCTCGCGGCCCGCCATCGGGTGGGCGCCGATGTAGCGCGGGAGGTCGGCGGGGGCGGCGAGGGCGCGCACGCCCTCGAGCACGGTGCCCTTGACGCTCGCGACGTCGGTCACGAGCGCCTCGGGGAAGCGGGCGAGGGCGTCGGCGACGAGCGTCGCGGCGACGTCGGGCGGCGCGGCGACGACGACGAGCCGCGGTTCGGGACCGCCCTCGACGGGCCGCTCCCCCACGCCGAGCTCGACGGCCAGGGCCGTGGTCCCCGGGGAGACGTCCTCGACCTGGACCCGGGCGCCCGCGCGGCCCAGCGCGAGGCCCAGGGAGCCGCCGATCAGCCCGGTCCCGATGATCCGCACCGGGGAGGGCACGAGCGCGTCGGCGCTCACAGCCCCAGCTCCGCCATGAGCGTGCCGAGCTCGCGGCCCGTCAGCTCGCGGGTCGCGCCGGGGGCGAGGTCGCCCAGCAGGACCGGCCCGATCCGCGTGCGCATGAGGCCGGTCAGCTCGAAGCCCTGGGAGGCGAACATGCGGCGGACGATCCGGTTGCGGCCCTCGTGCAGGCTCACCTCGACGACGGCCTCGCGGCCGTCCTGGGCGAGCACCCGGGCGCGGTCGGCGCGCGCGGGGCCGTCCTCGAGCTCGACGCCGTCGCGCAGGGCCTTGACGAGACCGCGGGGCGGGCCGCCGGGCGCGTCGAAGCGGCACACGTACGTCTTCTCCACAGCGAAGGAGGGATGGGTCAGGCGGTGCGCGAGCTCACCGTCGTTCGTGAGCAGCAGCAGGCCCTCGGTCTCGTAGTCGAGGCGACCCACGTGGTAGAGCCGCTGGTCGTAGCGCTCGGTGAACTCCGTGAGATCGCGGCGACCCTCAGGATCGTGCATCGCGGAGACCACGTGCCGCGGCTTGTTGAGGACCACGGTGAGCTTCTTCTCGTCCAGCTGCAGCCGGCGCCCGTCCACGTGCACCGCCTGCGTGGCGGCATCGATCCGCAGGCCCTGCTCGGTGACGATCTCGCCGTCCACGCTCACGCGCCCCTGGGCGATGAGCGCCTCGCAGGCGCGGCGCGAGCCGAAGCCGGCGCGGGCGAGCACCTTCTGGAGGCGCTCGCCACCCTCCTGGTGATCGTCTCCCGGCTCGGATCCCGCGGCGGCGGGCGTCGTCCCCTTCCGGCCCTCGTCGTCACGCAGCGTGACCGTGCGCGGCGGGGTGAACGCGCTGCGTCGGCGCTGCCGCGACGTCCCGGTGCGCGCCCCGCGGTGACCGCCCCGGCGTCCCCGTCCCTCGCCGGAGGCGTCCTTCCGGCCGTCGCCGCCGGCGCCCTGGCCCCGCGGGCCGGCCATCAGGCCGCGCCGCCGCGCGAGATCAGCTCGCGGGCCAGCTGGCGGTAGGCGTCCGCGCCCTTGTTCGACGAGGCGAAGGAGATGATCGGCTCCGCCGCGACGGAGGCGTCGGGGAACTTCACCGTGCGGTTGATCGTCGTGTGGAAGACCTTGTCCGGGAAGGCCTGCACGACGCGCTGGCACACCTCGCGGGCGTGCAGCGTGCGCGGGTCGAACATCGTGATGAGGATCCCGTCGATCTCGAGGCGCGGGTTGATGCGGTCCTGCACCTTCTCGATCGTCTCGACGAGCAGGGCCACGCCGCGCAGGGCGAAGTACTCCGCCTCGAGCGGGATCACCACGCCGTGGCTCGCTGCGAGGGCGTTGACGGTGAGCAGGCCCAGCGACGGCTGGCAGTCGATGATGATGACGTCGTAGTCGTCCGCGACGGGCCGCAGCACGCGGGCGAGCGCCATCTCACGGGCGACCTCGTTGACGAGCTGGACCTCCGCCGCGGAGAGGTCGATGTTCGCGGGCAGCACGTCGAGGTTCTCGGTGCCGGTCTCCTGGATCACGTCGCGCACGTCGTGCTTGCGGTCCATGAGCAGGTTGTAGACCGTGACGTCGAGCTCGTAGGGGTTCACCCCGGTGCCGGCGCTCAGCGCGCCCTGCGGGTCGAGGTCCACGAGCAGCACCTTGCGGCCGATCTCCGCGAGGGCCGCGCCGAGGTTGATGACGGAGGTCGTCTTCCCGACCCCGCCCTTCTGGTTGACCATCGAGATGATCCGCGCCGGTCCGTGCCCGTCGAGGGGCGCGGGCTCCGGCAGCTCGGGCATCGGCCGTCCCGTGGGGCCGAGGTCGATGTCCAGCTGCTGGTTCGCGTTCACGGAGGAGTCCTGTCGTCGGCGTCGTGGTCGTGCGGGGCGCGCCGCCATGGCGGAGGCGCCGAGGGGGCCGACGAGCGGCCCCAGCCCCGGGAGGGACGGCTGAGGACAGCCGCCCGGCAGTGGTGTGCCCTCGCTCCCCTGCCCGGGGGCGATCCGGCCGCCCAAGTCTAAGCCCCCGCTCCGGACCGCGGATGGGCGCTCGCGTGGATCTCGCGCAGCGAGTCCACGGTCACCTGCGTGTAGAGCTGGGTCGTGGTGACCGAGGCATGCCCGAGCAGCTCCTGCACGCTGCGGACGTCCGCCCCGCCCTGGAGCAGGTGCGTCGCGTACGAATGGCGCAGCGTGTGCGGGCTCACCGCCTCGGCGAGACCGGCGTCCTCCGCGGCGCGCCGCACCACCTGCCAGGCGGCCTGCCGCGTGAGCCGCGTCCCCCGCGAGCCCAGGAAGATCGCCGGGGCGCCGGGGCCGCGAGCGGCGAGGGCGGGCCGGGCACGGGTCAGGTAGGCGTCGAGGGCGTCGAGGGCGAAGGAGCCGACGGGCACCGTGCGCTGCTTGTCGCCCTTGCCGTGCAGCAGTGCCGCCCGCTGCTCACGGTCCACGTCGTCCACGTCCAGTCCGATCGCCTCGGAGATCCGGGCGCCGAGGCCGTAGAGCACCTCGAGCAGGGCCCGGTCGCGCAGCGCGCGCTCTGCGGGGAGCGCGCCGGTGCCGGGCCGGCCCGCGGCCTCGATGAGCTCGAGCACCTGGTCCACGGGCAGCGGGTGCGGCAGCCGCGAGGGCAGCGCAGGGCCGGGCACGAGCCGGGTCGGGTCCCCGGTCTCCGATGCGCGCTCGGCGTCGAGGAAGGCGTGGAGACCGCGGACGGCGGCGAGGGCGCGGGCGGCGGAGGCGGCGGCGAGGGGGGCGCCGCCGTCCTCCCCGGTGCGCAGCGCGCGCACCCAGGCGGCGGCGTCCTCCGTGCTGACCGCGGCGGCCTCGGTGCGGGTGCGGTCCAGGTGACCGAGGTAGCGCAGCAGGTCCCGCCGGTAGGCGGCGAGGGTGTTCTCGGAGAGTCCGCGCTCGATGCGCAGGTGGCTCAGGTACTGCTCGAGCAGGCGGCGGTGGGCCGGGCGCAGGTCGTCCGCACCCGGGATCACCGCCGGCCCGCTCACAGGTGCACGAAGGGATCGACCGCGAGGGCCACGAAGAGCACGGTGAGGTACGTGATCGAGCCGTGGAAGACGACCATCGGGTCGAGCTTCTTCCCGGTGAGGCCCTTCCGGGTGCGCAGCGCGTAGCGACCCACGAGGAAGCCGAACCAGGCGCCGGAGCCGAGGGCGGCGACGGTGTAGACGATCCCGGTGTGGCCCAGCGGGATGATCGCGAGGCTCGAGGCGATCATGAGCGTGGTGTGCAGGATCATCTGCCGCGCCACGGAGGAGCGGGAGGCGACGACGGGCAGCATCGGCACGCCCGCGGTCTCGTAGTCGCGGGAGAACTTCTCGGCGAGCGGCCAGTAGTGAGGCGGCGTCCAGAAGAAGATGACGAGGAAGAGCAGCACCGCGGTCCAGGACACGGTGCCGGTCACGGCCGACCAGCCGATGAGCACGGGCATGCAGCCGGCGACGCCGCCCCAGACGATGTTCTGGCTCGTGCGTCGCTTGAGGATCATCGTGTAGAAGACGACGTACAGCAGGATCGCGGCGACCGCGAGCACGGCGGACATCACGTTGACCAGGGCCCCGAGCCACAGCGCGGAGACCACGGAGAGCGCGATGCCGAAGACGAGCGCGGCCCGCGGGGAGACCTCGCCGGTGACGATCGGACGGTTCTTCGTCCGCTTCATCTTCGCGTCGATGTCGCGGTCGAGGTACATGTTCAGGGTGTTCGCGCCGCCTGCGGCGAGGTAGCCGCCGATGAGCGTCCAGGCGATCAGCCATGGGTTCGGGAAGCCGCCCGCGGCGAGGAACATGGTGGGGATCGTCGTGATGAGCAGGAGCTCGATGATCCGCGGCTTCGTCAGCGCCACGTAGGGCTTGAGCACGGCGAGCACACGGGGCCAGGGGCTCGGCGCAAGGGCCGGCGTCGACGCGGGATCCGACGGCGCGGCCGCGGAGCTCTCCGCCCCCGCACCCTCATGATCCTGCCGCTGGGCGTGCTGCTCGTGCTGGTCGGTGCCCTGCGAGGGCATTCCCGGGGTGGCGGTCACCGCCCACCGTCCTTCCTGAGGTCGCGACGGTCCCGCCGCATGCAGACGGGTCCCAGTGTAGGTGCCGACGAGGCCCAGGTGGGCGGTGCACGAGGGGTGAGTCGGGTGAGTCCGGGCACGGACGGCGCGCCGACATCCAGGTGTCTGTCAGCTCACTCCCGGGCCCCGGCGGAGCCGTCCCCCACGCCCGCAGACGCTCCGCCCTCGGCGAACCAGGGGCCCGTGGGGCGGGACGGCTCGCCTCACCACCCCTCGTGCGCACTAAGGTGGACCCCGTCGCTCCGCGTCCCGCACCGAGCGCCGACGTCGCTTCCTGCGGGACGCAGAGCCTGTGATCCCGACGGCACAGGCCGTCACCCGGCGAAAGGAAGCACTCCCCGTGACCGACACCTTCAAGGCCCCCGAGGGCTGGACCGAGCTCGACAAGCGCGCCGTGAACACCGTGCGCGTGCTCGCCGCGGACGCCGTGCAGAAGGTGGGCAACGGCCACCCCGGCACCGCCGTGAGCCTCGCCCCCGCCGCGTACCTGCTCTACCAGGACGTCATGCGTCACGACCCGAAGGACCCGTCGTGGCTGGGCCGCGACCGCTTCGTCCTCTCCGCGGGCCACTCGAGCCTGACCCAGTACATCCAGCTGTACCTCGGCGGCTTCGGGCTCGAGCTCGAGGACATCGAGGCGCTGCGCACCTGGGGCTCCAAGACCCCGGGCCACCCCGAGAACTTCCACACGAAGGGCGTGGAGATCACCACCGGCCCCCTCGGCCAGGGCATCTCCTCCGCCGTGGGCATGGCGATGGCGCAGCGCCGCGAGCGCGGCCTGCTCGATCCCGAGGCGGCCGCGGGCGAGAGCCCCTTCGACCACTTCACTTACGTCATCGCCTCCGACGGCGACCTCGAGGAGGGCGTCTCGAGCGAGGCCAGCTCCCTCGCGGGCACCCAGAAGCTCGGCAACCTCATCGTCCTGTGGGACGACAACGAGATCTCCATCGAGGGCGACACCTCGATCGCGTTCACCGAGGACACCGCCGCGCGCTACGAGGCCTACGGCTGGGACGTGCGCACCGTCGACTGGACCCACGGCGGCACCGAGTACGTCGAGGACGTCGCGGCGCTCAAGCAGGCCATCGTCGAGGCGCAGGGCGTCACCGACAAGCCGACCTTCATCCGTCTGCGCACCGTCATCGGCTGGCCCACCCCGGGCAAGGCCGGCAGCCACTCCGTCCACGGCTCCGCCCTGGGCGACGAGGCCGTCGCCGGCCTGAAGAAGGAGCTCGGCTTCGACCCCGAGAAGACCTTCGAGGTCTCCGACGAGGTCATCGCCCACACCCGCGCCCTCGCGGACCGCGCGGCCGAGCGGAAGGCCGAGTGGGACAAGGGCTACCAGGCGTGGCGCTCCGCGAACGCGGAGAAGGCGGCCCTCCTGGACCGCCTCCAGGCGCGCGAGCTCCCCGAGGGCTTCGCCGAGGCGTTCCCGACCTTCGAGGCCGACGCCAAGGGCGTCGCGACCCGCGCCGCCTCCGGCACGGTCCTCGAGAAGCTCGCCCCGGTGCTCCCCGAGCTGTGGGGCGGCTCCGCCGACCTCGCCGGTTCGAACAACACCACGATGAAGGGCGAGCCGTCCTTCATCCCCGCGGAGTACTCCTCCTCCGAGTTCGCCGGTGACGAGTACGGCCGCACGCTGCACTTCGGCATCCGCGAGCACGCGATGGGCGCGATCCTCTCCGGCATCTCGCTGCACGGCCTGACGCGTCCCTACGGCGGCACGTTCTTCCAGTTCGCGGACTACATGCGCGGCGCCGTGCGCCTCGCGTCCCTCATGAAGGTCCCCGCGACCTACGTGTGGACCCACGACTCGATCGGCCTCGGCGAGGACGGCCCGACCCACCAGCCGGTCGAGCACCTGGCCGCCTATCGCGCGATCCCGAACCTCTCGATCGTGCGCCCGGCGGACGCCAACGAGACCGCCCAGGCCTGGAAGGCCCTGCTCGAGCGCGACAACGGCCCCGTCGGCCTGATCCTCTCCCGCCAGGCGCTGCCCACGCTGGACCGCAGCGAGTACGCGGGCGCCGAGGGCCTCGCCCAGGGCGGCTACGTCCTCAAGGACGCCTCGAACGGCGCCCCCGAGGTCATCCTCATCGCCACCGGCTCCGAGGTGCAGTACGCCGTCGAGGCGCAGAAGCAGCTCGAGGCGGAGGGCACGCCCACCCGCCTGGTCTCCATGCCGTCCGTCGAGTGGTTCGACGAGCAGTCCGACGAGTACAAGGAGTCCGTGCTCCCCTCCTCGGTCACCGCCCGCGTGACCGTCGAGGCCGGCATCGCGATGCCGTGGTACCGCTTCCTGGGCACCGCCGGCCGCGCGGTCTCCCTCGAGCACTACGGCGCCTCGGCCGACGCCAAGACGCTGTTCACGGAGTTCGGCTTCACGGCGGAGGCCGTCGTCGCCGCCGCCAAGGAGTCCCTGGCCGCCGCCGGCGCCTGATCCGCACGAGGGGGGACCCCTGGGGTCCCGCCCCTCACCCCGCCATCCCCATCGTTCGCACGGGGCGCCACGAGCGCCCGGAAGGACATCGCCACCCATGGCACAGAACCCCCAGACCCAGGCCCTCAGCGACGCCGGCGTCTCCATCTGGCTCGACGACCTCTCCCGCGGCCGCCTCAGCTCCGGCAACCTGCAGGAGCTCGTCGACACGAAGAACATCGTCGGCGTGACCACCAACCCCTCGATCTTCCAGGCCGCCATCTCCGGCGCCGAGGACTACGACGCGGACATCGCCGCCCTCGCGAAGGACGGCAAGGACGTCGAGGCCGTCATCGAGAAGCTCACGACGGACGACGTCCGCTCCGCGGCGGACCTCTTCTCCGGCGTCTACGCCTCGAGCAAGGGCTTCGACGGCCGCGTCTCCATCGAGGTGGACCCCCGCCTCGCCCACGAGACCGAGAAGACCATCGAGCAGGCCAAGCGCCTCTTCGAGATCGTCGGCCGCGAGAACGTCATGATCAAGATCCCCGCGACCCTCGAGGGCCTCCCGGCGATCACCGCGGTCATCGCCGAGGGCATCAGCGTCAACGTGACCCTGATCTTCTCGGGCGACCGCTACCAGCAGGTCATCGACGCCTACCTCGCGGGCCTCGAGAAGGCCGCGGAGGCCGGCAAGGACCTCTCCACCATCCACTCGGTGGCGTCCTTCTTCGTCTCCCGCGTCGACACCGAGATCGACGCCCGCCTCGAGAAGATCGGCGGCGACGCGGCGGCCCTCAAGGGCAAGGCCGGCGTCGCCAACGCGCAGGCCGCCTTCGGCATCTACCTCGCCGCCTTCGGCTCCGAGCGCTTCGCCGCGCTCGAGGCCAAGGGCGCCAACGTGCAGCGCGCGCTGTGGGCGTCCACCGGTGTGAAGAACCCCGAGTACTCCGACACCATGTACGTCGACCAGCTCGTGGCCTCCCCCGTCGTGAACACCATGCCGGAGAAGACCCTCGACGCCGCGGCCGACCACTCCGCGCCGGCCCCCGCGCTCGACGCGGCCGCCGCGCAGGCCGGCCAGGCCGTCCTCGACCAGGTCGCCGCCGCCGGCGTCGACCTCGCCGACGTCTTCGCCGTCCTCGAGTCCGAGGGCGTCGAGAAGTTCGAGCAGGCCTGGGGCCAGCTGCTCGAGACCGTCTCCGCCTCGATCGACGCCGCCCGCGCCTGATCCCGCCCGTGCGCACGGCCCCTCCCCCGACCCCGGCCCGGGGAGGGGCCGTGCGCACGGTTCCGTGTCCAGTGTCCAGGAAGGGACCACAGTGACCGACTCCAGTGCGCCCACGTCAGGGCGCGACGCGCAGGACGCCCTCAACCCGCTGCGCGATACGCGTGACCGGCGGCTCCCGCTCATCGCCGGGCCCAGCTCGATGGTGATGTTCGGCGTCACCGGCGACCTCGCCCGCAAGAAGCTGCTGCCCGCCATCTACGACCTCACCCACCGCGGCCTGCTGCCCCCGAGCTTCGGGCTCGTCGGCTACGGCCGCCGCGACTGGTCCGACGACGACTTCGCCGAGTACGTGAAGAAGTCCGTCTCCGAGCACTCCCGCACGGGCTTCTCGGAGAGCGTCTTCGAGCAGCTCCGCGGCGGACTGCGCTTCGTGACCGGCACCTTCGACGACCCGGCCGCCTTCGAGCGCCTCACCGAGGTCGTCGGCGAGCTGGACCGCACCCGCGGCACCGGCGGCAACCACGCCTTCTACCTCTCGATCCCGCCGGACGCCTTCCCGCAGGTGTGCGAGCAGCTCGCGAACTCCGGGCTGAACACGCCGCGCGACGGCTCCTGGCGGCGCGTCGTCATCGAGAAGCCCTTCGGGCACGATCTCGAGTCCGCCCGCGAGCTCAACGCCGTGGTCGAGAAGGTCTTCCGTCCCGAGGACGTCTTCCGCATCGACCACTACCTCGGCAAGGAGACGGTGCAGAACATCCTCGCGCTGCGCTTCGCCAACCAGCTCTTCGAGCCGGTCTGGAACGCCAGCTACGTGGACCACGTGCAGATCACGATGGCCGAGGACATCGGCATCGGCTCGCGCGCGGGCTACTACGACGGCATCGGCACCGCCCGCGACGTCATCCAGAACCACCTGCTCCAGCTGCTCGCCCTCACCGCGATGGAGGAGCCCGTCTCCTTCCGCGCCGAGGACCTCCGCGCGGAGAAGGAGAAGGTGCTCGCGGCCATCGAGCTGCCCGAGGACCTCGCCGCGCACACCGCCCGCGGCCAGTACGTGAGCGGCTGGCAGGGCGGCGAGGAGGTCAAGGCATACCTCGAGGAGGACGGCATCCCCGCCGACTCCGCGACCGAGACCTTCGCCGCCATGCGCCTGGACATCGCGACCCGCCGCTGGGCGGGCGTGCCGTTCTACCTGCGCGCCGGCAAGCGCCTGGGACGCCGCGTCACCGAGATCGCCGTCGTCTTCAAGCGCGCGCCGTTCCTGCCCTTCCGCTCCACGGACACCGCGGACCTCGGCCAGAACGCGATCGTCATCCGCGTCCAGCCGGACGAGGGCGTGACCCTGCGCTTCGGCTCCAAGGTCCCCGGCACCCAGATGGAGGTGCGGGACGTCTCAATGGACTTCGCCTACGGCATGAACTTCACCGAGGAGTCCCCCGAGGCCTACGAGCGGCTCATCCTCGACGCGCTGCTCGGCGATCCGCCGCTGTTCCCGCGCCAGAAGGAGGTCGAGCTGTCCTGGAAGGTCCTCGACCCCATCACCGCGTACTGGGCCGAGCACCTGAGGCCCGCTCCCTACCGCCCCGGCTCCTGGGGACCGGACACCGCGCACGAGATGCTCGCCCGTGACGGACGTACCTGGAGGCGACCGTGATTACCACCCTGCAAGACACCACCGCCTCGGCCGTCGCGAAGACGATGACCGAGATGCGCGAGACCTTCGGCGCGAACACCATCGGCCGGGTCCTCACGCTGATCATCGTCGCGACCGGTGAGACGATCGACGAGCCCCTCGAGGCCGCCGTCCACGCCTCGCACGAGCACCCCGCGCGGGTCATCGTGGTCGACGTGGACCAGGAGGCGGAGACCTCCGGCCTCGACGCGGAGATCCGCGTGGGCCGCGACGCCGGCGCCGGCGAGATCATCATCCTGCGGGCCCGCGGGAACACGATGATCGCCCCGGACACGCTCGTCATGCCGCTGCTGCTGCCGGACGCCCCGATCGTCACCTGGTGGCCGGAGGCGGCTCCGTCCGCCCCGGTGAACGACGTCCTCGGCTCGATGTCGCAGCGTCGCATCACCGACGCGGCCGCCTGCTCGAACCCGGTGGGCACGCTCAAGCGGCTCCGCCGCGGGTACACGAGCGGCGACTCGGACCTCGCCTGGTCGCGACTGACCACCTGGCGCGGTCTCGTGGCGAGCCTGTACGAGATCACGCCCGTCGCCGTCCCCTCGGCCGTCGAGGTCACGGGCCAGGAGGACGATCCCTCGGTCGTCCTCATGAAGGCATGGCTCGAGAACGCGCTCGGCGTGGAGGTCACCCTCCGCGCCCCGGAGCAGGACGCCGCGGGCCAGGGCGTGCAGGGGCTCAGCCTCGAGCGTCCCGACGGCACGATCGCCCTGCGTCGCACCGGCGAGGACACCGTGGTGCTGTCGCTCCCGGGCGACGACTCCGACCAGCACGTGACGATGCCGCAGCGCTCGCTGTACGAGCTGCTCGCGGAGGAGCTGCGTCGCCTGGATCCCGACGAGGTCTACGGCGAGGTCCTCGCCCATGCCTTCACGGGCGTCGACGACGCGGCGACCTTCGCCTCCGGCAAGCCCGCGCCCACGGACGTCGTCTCGGCGGACGCCGCCGGCGTCGCGACCGAGGCTGCCACCGCCGCCGCGGCGCGTCTGGCCGAGGCGCAGACCGAGCGCGGGGTCGCGCATCTCGTCGTCACGGGCGGGACCGTCGGCGTGCGCGCCGCCGGTGCCCTGCCCGCGGCGCTCGAGGCCGCGGGCGTGGACCTCTCGACCCTCCACCTGTGGTGGGGCGACGAGCGCTTCGTCGGCCCGGACGACGACGACCGCAACGCGGTGCAGGTCCGCGAGGGTCTGCTCGAGCCGCTCGAGGCAGCGGGGCTGCCCGAGCGCAACGTGCACCTCGTGCCCTCCACGCAGGACGGCATGTCCCTCGCGGAGGCCGCCGCCTGGTACGGCCAGCAGCTCGACTCCGCGGGCGGCGACGAGCCGTTCCGCACCCGCGGCCGCGCGTTCTTCGACGTGCTGTGGCTCGGGGTCGGTCCGGACGCCCATGTGGCCTCGCTGTTCCCGGGCCACCCGGCGCAGCGGGTCACGAGCGCGAGCGCGATCCTGGTGGAGGACTCCCCCAAGCCCCCGCCGCTGCGGGTGTCGCTCTCCTGGCCCGTGCTGAACTCGGCGCGCCATGTGGCGCTGCTCGTGGCCGGCGCGGAGAAGGCGGAGGCCGTCGCGAAGGCCCATGGCGACATCGACCCGCTGCAGGTGCCGGCGTCCTCGGTGCGCGGGCTCGAGTCGACGACCTGGTTCCTCGACGAGGCGGCCGCCGGGAAGCTCTGACCGCTTCCTGACACGAGAGAGCCCGTCCTCCTGCCGAGCAGGGGGACGGGCTCTTCGTCTGCGGTACGGCGCCGCATGCGGCGGGTGGTGCCGGGCGCCGGCAGCCGGGTCAGAGCATGCGCTCGAGGATGCCGAGGCCCACGCAGCACGCGCCCCAGAGGATCGCCACGGTCACCGTGAGGCGGTTGAGGTTGCGCTCCGCGACGCCCGAGGCGCTCGCGGAGGAGGAGACGCCGCCGCCGAACATGTCGGAGAGACCGCCGCCGCGCCCCTTGTGCAGGAGGACGAGCAGCACCAGGAGCAGGCTCGTCACGGCGAGCAGCACCAGGAGGATGGTCTTGATGAGGCTGAGATCCACGAGGGAGTGCACCTTCCACAGGGTTCGGACGTACCGGTCAAGGATACGGCACGGTGCGCGGACGGGCCGGACCCCGCGGGGTCCGGCCCGTCACAGCGTCGAGGTCGCCGGGGCGCCGGCGACCGAAGGAACGATCGCTCAGGCGTCCTGGAACCGGACGATCTTCGCGAACTCGTCCGCCTTGAGCGAGGCGCCGCCCACGAGGGCGCCGTCCACGTCCGGGCGCTGCATGAGCTCGGCGACGTTCGAGGACTTCACCGAGCCGCCGTAGAGGACGCGCACGGCGTCCGCCGCGGTGTCGCCGTGGACGGTGCGGACCCACTCGCGGATCGCGGCGCAGACCTCCTGCGCGTCGTCCGGGGTGGCGACCTCGCCGGTGCCGATGGCCCACACGGGCTCGTAGGCGATGACGGTCCTCGCGACCTGCTCGGCGTCGAGGCCCTCGAGGCCGCCCTCGACCTGTGCGAGGGAGAACTCGACCTGCTTGCCGGCCTTGCGCTCGTCGAGCGCCTCGCCCACGCACAGGATCGGCGTGAGGCCCGCCGCGAAGGCGGCCTTCACCTTGGCGTTCGTGACCTGCTCGGTCTCGCCGTGGTACTGGCGGCGCTCCGAGTGGCCGACGGCGACGTAGGTCGCGCCGAGGGCGGTCAGCATCGCACCGGAGATCTCGCCGGTGTAGGCGCCGGACTCGTGCTCGGAGATGTCCTGGGCGCCGTAGGCGATCGGGAGCTTCCCGGCGTCCACGGCGGTCTGCACGGTGCGCAGGTCCACCGCGGGCGGCAGCACGACGGCCTCGACGGCCGAGGTGTCCAGGCCCTTGAGCGCGTCGCCCAGGTCCTCGACGAGGGCGAGGCCCTGCTTCCAGTCGAGGTTCATCTTCCAGTTGCCCGCCATGAGCGGGGTGCGGGTGGTCATGCCTTGCCCTCCTCGAGGATCGCGATGCCCGGCAGCTCCTTGCCCTCGATGAGCTCGAGGCTCGCACCGCCGCCGGTGGAGATGTGCGAGAAACGATCCTCGGCCACGCCGAGGGTGCGCACGGCCGCGGCGGAGTCGCCGCCGCCGACCACGGTGTAGCCCGGGGCCGAGGCGAGGGACTCCGCGACCGCCGCGGTGCCCTTCGCGAAGGACGGGAACTCGAAGACGCCCATGGGGCCGTTCCAGAACACGGTGGCGGCATCCGCCATCTTGTCCCCGAACAGCTTCGCGGTCTCCGGGCCGATGTCCATGCCCTCCTGGCCCGCGGGGATCGAGTCCGCGGCGACGACCGTCGGCGTGGCGTCCGCGGAGAACTCGGGGGCCACGACGGTGTCCACCGGGAGGACCAGCTCGACGCCGTTCGCGGCCGCGCGGTCGAGGTACTCCTTGACCACCTCGACCTTCGACTCGTCCAGCAGCGACTTGCCGACCTCGAGGCCCTGGGCCTTCTGGAAGGTGTAGGCCATGCCGCCGCCGATGAGGATGCGGTCGGCCTTGCCCAGCAGGTTGTCGATCACGCCGAGCTTGTCGGCGATCTTCGCGCCGCCGAGGACGACCACGAAGGGTCGCTCGGGCTCGTCGGTCACCTTCCGCAGCGCCTCGACCTCGCGGAGCACGAGCTCGCCGGCCGCGGCCGGGAGCAGCGTCGCGAGCTCGTAGACGGAGGCCTGCTTGCGGTGGACCACGCCGAACCCGTCGGAGACGAAGGCGTCGCCGAGGGCCGCGAGCTTCTCCGCGAAGGCGAGGCGCTCGGCGTCGTCCTTCGCGGTCTCGCCCGCGTTGAAGCGCAGGTTCTCGAGGACGGCCACGCGGCCCTCCTCGAGCGCGCCGACGCTCGCGGTGGCCGCGTCGCCCACGGTGTCCTCGGCGAAGGCGACCTCCTGGCCGAGCAGCTCGCCCAGGCGGGAGACGACCGGTCGCAGGGAGTACTTCTCCTCCGGCGCTCCCTTGGGGCGGCCGAGGTGGGAGACGACGACGACCTTCGCGCCGGCCTCGACGAGGCGGGTGAGGGTCGGCAGCGCCGCACGGATGCGGCCGTCGTCGGTGATGGTGGTGCCGTCCAGCGGCACGTTGAGGTCGGCGCGCACGATGACGCGCTGGCCGCGCAGGTCACCGAGGGAATCGATGGTCTTCAGCACGAGAGCTCCTCGCAGGGTGGGGTGGACAGGGCGGAGCCCGCCCGGACGCCGGGTCGCCGGGGGCGACTCAGCTCCGGACGGGCTCCGTCGATGATCCGGGGAGGATCAGAGGGACTTGCCGACGAGCTGCGAGAGCTCGACGAGGCGGTTGGAGAAGCCCCACTCGTTGTCGTACCAGGTGAAGACCTTGACGAGGTTGCCGTTGACCTTGGTCAGCTGCGCGTCGAAGATCGACGAGTGCGGGTCGCCCTCGATGTCCTTCGAGACGATCGGGTCCTCGGTGTAGCGCAGGATGCCCTTGAGGGGACCCTCGGCGGCCTTCTTGATCGCGGCGTTGATCTCCTCGGCGGTGACCTCGCGGCTCGCCTCGAAGGTCAGGTCGGTGATCGAGCCGGTGGGGACCGGGACGCGCAGGGAGTAGCCGTCCAGCTTGCCCTTGAGCTCCGGCAGCACCAGGGCGACGGCCTTGGCCGCACCGGTGGTGGTGGGGACGATGTTCAGGGCGGCGGCGCGTGCACGGCGCGGGTCCTTGTGGGGACCGTCCTGGAGGACCTGGTCCGAGGTGTACGCGTGGATCGTCGTCATGAGGCCCTTGACGATGCCGAACTCGTCGTTGAGCACCTTCGCCACCGGCGCGAGGCTGTTGGTGGTGCAGGAGGCGTTCGAGACGATGGTGTGCGCGGCGGGGTCGTAGTCGCCCTCGTTCACACCGATGACGAAGGTCGCGTCCTCGTTCTTCGCCGGGGCGGAGATGATGACCTTCTTGGCGCCGGCCTCGAGATGGGCCTTGGCCTTCTCGGCGTCGGTGAAGATCCCGGTGGACTCGATGACGACGTCCGCGCCGATCTCGCCCCAGGGGATGTTCTTCGGGTCGCGCTCGGCGTACGCCTTGAACGTCAGGTCACCGACGGTGATGGAGTCCTCGTCGTGCGAGACGTCGAACGGCAGGACGCCGCCGATGGAGTCGTACTTGATGAGGTTCGCGAGGGTCGCGTTGTCGGTGAGGTCGTTGACGCCGACGATCTGGATGTCGGCCTCCTGCTTGAGAGCAGCGCGCAGGAAGTTGCGCCCGATGCGACCGAATCCGTTGATTCCGACCTTAATGGTCACGGTTCCTCCTCGTTCCGCAGGGTGTCTGCGGGTGTGGACTGATGGCGCGCACCCCGTCGTACGCTCGAGAGGACGCCGGTTGGGCCGACGACCGCGGTGATCCTATCAATGAGGAGGGTCATCCACATCACTGTCCGTCCGAGGAGCGGGACGGCGTGCACACTCCGTGGGACGGACCGGCGCCCGGGCACCCGGCGCGGGACCTCGGTCCCGGGCCGCCCGGCCTGCGGCGGCGCCGCGGGGCGACGGGCTCGGGACGCTCAGCGCTCCTGGTCGGGCGAGGGCGGCAGATGTTCCTCGTCCACGCCGTCCTCGGTGCCCGGGATCCCCAGGTCCTCGGCGCGCTTGTCCGCCATCGCGAGCAGACGGCGGATGCGACCGGCGACGGCGTCCTTCGTCATCGGCGGTTCCGCGAGCCGTCCCAGCTCCTCGAGGCTCGCCTGCCGGTGCTCCAGGCGCAGGTCCCCCGCCGTGCGCAGGTGCTCGGGGACGTCGTCGCCGAGGATCTCGAGCGCGCGCTGGACCCGCTGCCCCGCGGCGACCGCCGCCCGGGCGGAGCGCCGCAGGTTCGCGTCGTCGAAGTTCGCGAGCCGATGCGCCGTCGCCTTCACCTCGCGGCGGGTGCGGCGCTCCTCCCAGACGACGACCGTCTGCTGGGCGCCCATCCGGGCGAGCAGCGCGGAGATCGCGTCGCCGTCGCGCAGCACCACCCGATCAGCGCCCCGCGCCTCCCGCGCCTTCGAGGCCACGCCGAGGCGACGGGCCGCGCCGACCATCGCGAGCGCCACCTCCGGGCCCGGGCAGGACAGCTCGAGCGCGGAGGACCGCCCCGGCTCGGTGAGCGTGCCGCGGGCGAGGAAGGCGCCGCGCCAGGCGGCCTCGGCGTCCACCGCGGCCCCGCCCACGACGGTCGGCGGCATCCCCCGCACGGGACGACCGCCGGCGTCGATGAGACCCGTCTGGCGGGCCAGCTGACCGCCCTCCCGCTCGACGCGGACGATGTAGCGGGTCGAGCGTCGGATGCCCGAGGGCTGCAGCACGCCCAGCTCGGCGCGGTGGCCGTACATCTCCGCGATCGTGCGGTGCAGCCGGCGGGCGACCGCTGCGGAGTCCAGCTCCGCCTCGACCACCACCTGACCTCCGACGAGGTGCAGTCCCCCCGCGAAGCGCAGCATCGCGGCGGCCTCCGCCTTGCGGGCCGAGGGCCGGGTCACCTCCAGGTGGCTCAGCTCCTCCTTGGCGTCAGCGGTCAGCGCCATGGGCGTGCTC
Source organism: Brachybacterium rhamnosum (assembly GCF_039526185.1). Classification (NCBI taxonomy): domain Bacteria; kingdom Bacillati; phylum Actinomycetota; class Actinomycetes; order Micrococcales; family Dermabacteraceae; genus Brachybacterium; species Brachybacterium rhamnosum. The sequence continues at coordinate 181,152 of NZ_BAAAIS010000003.1, read as the reverse complement.
CTCGGGATCGGTGGGACCGGTGTGATCGGACGGTCCGTCGACGTCGCCGTAGACGTCGGCGAAGACGTCACGGTACGCAGCGGCGAGCCGGACGGGATCGTGCTGCGGGGTGCCGTCGCCGGTGGAGACCTGCCGCAGCAGCGTGCGGATGCCCCGGGACTCGGCGACGGAGGCCAGCTCGAGGGCGTCCTCGAGCGCGGTCGGGTCCGCGACGAGGGCGTCGAACCGGAGGCCCGGCGCATGATGGAGCAGGACGTCGAGCATGTCGAGGCTCGACATGCCCTCCGATTCCTGCTGCCCCACGGAGAGGTTGGTGGTCACGCACAGCCGGGCGGAGGTGGAGCGCAGCGCCTCGGCGATCTCGGGGATCATGAGGTGCGGCAGCACCGAGGTGTACCAGGAGCCGGGCCCCACGATCACCCAGTGGGCCCGCTCGATGGCCTCGACGACGTCCGCGGGGACGCGGGGGCGCGGCGGGTCCAGCCGCACCTGCTCCACGCGCCCCTCCGCGGTCGCGACCTGCCACTGCCCGCGGATCGTGCGCAGCTCGCCGCCCGCCTCACGGACGTCCGCCTCGATGTGGAGCGGGTCCAGGGCCATCGGGAGCACCCGGCCGCGCGCGCCGAGGAGCTCCCCCATCTGGTCGAGCCCCTCGATGGGGTCCTCGAGGATCTGCCACAGGGCGACGATCAGCAGGTTGCCGAGCGCATGGCCGTCGAGGTCGCCGCTCGTCGAGAAGCGGTGCTGGATGACCTCGCCCCAGATCGATCCCCACTCGGAGTCCTCGCACAGCGCCGCGAGGGCCATGCGGAGGTCGCCGGGCGGCAGCACGGGCATCTCCGTGCGCAGACGACCCGAGGAGCCGCCGTTGTCCGCGACGGTGACGATCGCGGTGATGTCGTCGGCGAGCAGGCGCAGGGCCCGCAGGTTCGCCGCGAGGCCGTGCCCGCCGCCGAGGGCGACCACACGCAGCGGCTCGCCCTCCCCGCGACGGCGCCGGGCCGCGCGCGCGGAGGCGGCACGCGAGGAGACGGTGGGGCGCCGGCCCCCGGAGCGGTGCGCGATGCTCATTCGCGCCCCAGGTCCCGGTGCCGGATCCGCACCGCGTGGCCGGCACGGCGCAGCTCCTCGCCGATCCGCTCGGCGACGGCCACGGAGCGGTGCTTGCCGCCCGTGCAGCCGATCGCGAGGGTCGTGAAGTGCTTGTTCTCCGAGACGTACCCCCGCAGCGCCGGGGTGATCATCTCGAGGTACTTCTCGACGAACTCGCCCGCGTTGGCGTCACGCAGCACGAAGTCGGAGACCGGCTGGTCGGTGCCGCGCAGGGCGCGCAGCTCGGGCACCCAGTACGGGTTGGGGATGAAGCGCACGTCGCTCACATGGTCCGCCTCGAGCGGGATGCCGTACTTGAAGCCGAAGGACAGCATCGTCACCGTGAGCCGCGTCTCCGCGCTCGTGCCGAAGGCGGAGCGCATCTTCATCGTCAGCTGATGGACGTTCAGCGGCGACGTGTCGATGACCAGGTCCGCCATGCGCCGATAGGCGGCGAGCATCTCCCGCTCCCGGCGGATGCCCTCGAGCACACCTTCCTCCCCCTGCAGGGGGTGGGGTCGGCGCACCGAGTCGAAGCGGCGCACGAGGGTGGCCTCGTCCGCCGTGAGGAACACCAGGCGCAGCCTGTGCTGGGACCGGCGCAGCTCGGCGACGACGTCGGAGAGCTCCGCGAAGAAGGGGCCCGAGCGGGGGTCGACGACCACGGCCACGCGGTAGTCGCGGCCCTCCGCCGAGGCATGCAGCTCCACGAGGCGCGGGATCAGCTGCGGGACGATGTTGTAGACGACGTACCAGCCCATGTCCTCGAGGGCGTGGGCGGCCGTCTCGCGACCGGATCCGGCGAGGCCGGTGATGATGACGACGTCGCCGCGGGACGCGGGTCCCGCGGGCTCGTCGAGGGCGCCGGGCTCGGCGGTGGCGTCATCGGCGCGATCGGCACGATCAGCGGTCACCGGGGGCTCCTTCGGGGTCGGGGCGGGGATCCTGCTCGTTCCCGCCGGGGCCGGGGTTCAGGATCTCGCCGGTGGCCATGTCGATGCTGAGGCCGATGGCCTCGGGTTCAGCGGCGCCGTCGGCCTCCGCCGGCGCGCTCCCCTGATCGGATCGTAGCGCGGCGCTGATCCTGGCGGCGAGCGCGGGCCCGATGCCGTCGACCTCCTCGAGCTGCTCGGGCTCCGCCTCGCGGATCGCGGAGACGGTGACGAAGCGGTCCAGCAGAGCCCGCCGGCGTGCGGCGCCGAGCCCGCCGATCCCGTCGAGGGCGCTCGCCTGCATGGCCCGGCCGCGCTTGGAGCGGTGGTACGTGATCGCGAAGCGGTGCGCCTCGTCGCGGAGCCGCTGCACGAGGAACAGCGCCTCGCTCGTGCGCGGGAGGATCACGGGGTATTCCTCCCCCGGCAGCCAGATCTCCTCGAGGCGCTTCGCGATGCCGGCGAGGGCGACGTCCGTGATGCCGAGATCGTCGAGGGCGCGCTGCGCGGCGGCGACCTGGGGCGGCCCGCCGTCCACGAGCAGCAGCGAGGGCGGGTAGGCGAAGCGCCGGGGAGCGCCCTGCTCGTCCACCGCCGGCTCGGGCGGGTCGAGATGGTGCTTCATGCGGCGCAGGATGACGTCGTACATCGACGCGGTGTCGTCCCGGGCGGCGGCGCCGTGGACGGAGTAGCGGCGGTACTCGCTCTTGCGGGGCAGGCCGTCCTCGAAGACGACCTGCGAGCCCACCACGTTGGTGCCCTGCGAGTGGGAGATGTCGTAGCACTCGATGCGCAGCGGCGGCTCGGCGAGGTCGAGCGCCTCGCCGAGGTCCTCGAGCGCCTTGGTGCGGGAGGTGAGGTCCCCGGTGCGGCGCATCCGGTGCAGGCGCAGCGCCTCCTCGGCGTTCTTCGTGACCGTCGCGAGCAGGTCCTTCTTCTCCCCGCGGCGCGGGACCCGCAGGTCCACGCCGGGGCCGAGCATGCCGCGCACCTGCTCCACGTCCCGCGGGAGCACGGGGACGAGCACCTCGCGGGGCGCGGAGCCCTCCGCGTAGAGCGTCGTGAGCGCGCGCTCGATGAGGTCCTCGGGTTCGGACTCGTCGAGGATCTCCGCGGTCCATCCGCGCTGGCCGCGGATCCGCCCCCCGCGCACGTGGAACACCTGGACGGAGGCCTCGAGCTCGTCCTGGACGAGACCCAGGAGGTCCGCGTCGGTCGCGTCGGAGAGGACCACGGAGTTCTTCTCCATGACCTTGTTCAGCGCCTGCAGGTCGTCGCGCAGGGACGCGGCGGTCTCGTAGTCCATCGCGGCGGCGGCCTCCCGCATGCGCCGCTCGATGTCCTTCGTGTAGGCGGCGGTGTTGCCGGCCATGAAGTCGCAGAAGCGCGCGGCGAGCCGGCGATGGTCCTCCTCCGAGATGTCACCCACGCAGGGCGCCGAGCACTTGCCGATGAATCCGAGCAGGCAGGGCCGGCCAGAGCGCTCGGCGCGGCGGTAGACGCCGGCGCTGCAGGAGCGCACGGGGAACACCCGCAGCATGAGGTCGAGCGTCTCGCGGATCGCCCCCACCTGCGGGTAGGGCCCGAAGGTCCGGTCGCCCTTCGCGCGCGGGCGCCGCGTGATGTGCACCCGGGGGACCTTCTCCCCCATCGTCACGGCGAGGAAGGGGTAGGACTTGTCGTCGCGGAACTTGACGTTGAACCGCGGGTCGTACTCCTTGATCCAGGTGTACTCGAGGGTGAGCGCCTCGACCTCCGTGCCGACGACGGTCCACTCGACCCGCGCGGCCGTCGTGACCATCCGCCGGGTGCGCTCGTGGAGGACCGAGAGGTCCTGGAAGTAGTTGGACAGGCGCTGGCGGAGGTTCTTCGCCTTGCCCACGTAGATCACGCGCTCGTCCGCGTCGCGGAAGCGGTAGACCCCCGGCGAGGTGGGGATGGTCCCCGCCGGGGGACGGTAGGTCGAGGGGTCCGCCACGCGGATCAGCCCCGTCCCGCGCGGCCCGCCCCGAGCATCGGGGCGAGGAAGTGCCCGGTCCAGGAGCCCTCGACCTTCGCGACCTGCTCGGGAGTGCCGGTCGCGACGATCCGGCCGCCGCCCGATCCGCCCTCGGGACCCAGGTCGATGATGTGGTCGGCGCTCTTGATGACGTCGAGGTTGTGCTCGATGACGATGACGGTGTTGCCCTTGTCCACGAGCCCGTTCAGCACCTCGAGCAGCTTGCGCACGTCCTCGAAGTGGAGGCCCGTCGTGGGCTCGTCGAGCACGTAGATCGAGCGGCCGTTGGAGCGCTTGTGCAGCTCCGAGGACAGCTTCACGCGCTGCGCCTCGCCGCCGGAGAGGGTCGTCGCGCTCTGGCCGAGACGCACGTAGCCGAGGCCCACGTCCACGAGGGTCTGCATCTGGCGGCGGATCGCGGGCACCGCGTCGAAGAACTCGAGCGCCTCGGCGATCGACATCTCGAGCACCTCGGCGACGTTCTTGTCCTTGAAGTGCACCTCGAGGGTCTCGCGGTTGTAGCGCTTGCCGTGGCAGACCTCGCACTGGACGTAGACATCCGGCAGGAAGTTCATCTCGATCTTCAGCGTGCCGTCGCCCGAGCAGGCCTCGCAGCGGCCGCCCTTGACGTTGAAGGAGAAGCGCCCGGCCGTGTAGCCGCGCACCTTCGCCTCGGCGGTCTGCGCGAAGAGGGTGCGCACCCGGTCCCAGACGCCCGTGTAGGTCGCGGGGTTCGAGCGGGGCGTGCGGCCGATCGGCGACTGGTCCACGTGCACGACCTTGTCGAGGTGCTCGAGGCCCGTGACGCGCTTGTGCTTGCCGGGCACCACGCGGGCGCGGTTGAGCTCCTTGGCGAGCACCGAGTAGAGGATGTCGTTGACGAGGGAGGACTTCCCCGAGCCGGAGACGCCCGTGACGGCCGTGAGCACGCCGAGCGGGAAGGAGACGTCCTCGCCGCGCAGGTTGTTCGCCGCGGGGGCGACGACCTTCAGCATGCGTCCCTTGTCCACCCGGCGTCGGCTCTCCGGGAGCGGGATCTCGAGATCCCCGGAGAGGTAGCGCCCGGTGAGGCTGCGCGCGTTGCTGCGCAGGTCCTCGACGGTGCCGGAGTGGACGACCTCGCCGCCGTGCTCGCCCGCGAGCGGGCCGATGTCGACGACCCAGTCGGCCGCGTTGAGGGTGTCCTCGTCGTGCTCGACGACGATGAGGGTGTTGCCGAGGTCGCGCAGCCGCGTCAGGGTGCCGATGAGGCGCTCGTTGTCGCGCTGGTGCAGGCCGATCGAGGGCTCGTCGAGCACGTAGAGCACGCCCACGAGGCCCGAGCCGATCTGCGTGGCGAGGCGGATGCGCTGGGCCTCGCCGCCCGAGAGGGTGCCGGCCGCGCGGGAGAGCGAGAGGTAGTCCAGGCCCACGTCGAGCAGGAAGCCGAGCCGCGAGCGCACCTCGCGGAGGACCTCGTCGGCGATGGCGGCCTCGCGCACGCCCAGCTCGAGGCCCGTCGCGTAGTCGAGGGCCTCGCGGATCGACAGGTCGCAGACCTCGGCGATCGAGCGGCCGCCCACGGTGACCGCGAGCACCTCGGGGCGCAGGCGGGTGCCGTGGCAGGCGGGGCAGGGCACCTCGCGCATGAACTGCTCGTAGCGGTCCTTGGCCCAGTCCGACTCGGTGTCGGAGTGGCGGCGCTCGAGGAAGTGCATGACGCCCTCGAAGCCGGTGGAGTAGGTGCGCTCGCGGCCGAAGCGGTTGCGGTAGCGCACGTGGACCTCGAAGTCCTTGCCGTGCAGGAGCGCCTCGCGGGCCCGCTCGGGGAGCGCGCGCCAGGGCGTGTCCAGGGAGAAGGAGAGCTCCTTGCCGAGCGCCGCCATCATCTCCTGGTGGTGGTCGCTGCTGCCCATGGCCCAGGGGGCGATCGCGCCCTCGGCGAGGGTGAGGTCCTCGTCGGGGATGACGAGCTCGGGGTCCACCTCGAGACGGGAGCCCAGGCCCGTGCACTCGGGGCAGGCGCCGTAGGGGGCGTTGAAGGAGAAGGTGCGCGGCTCGATGTCGTCGATCTCGATCGGGTGCCCGTTGGGGCACGCGCGCTTCTCGGAGAACTTGCGGGTGCGCTGGGGATCGTCCTCGTCGCGGTCCACGAAGTCGGCGAGCAGCAGCCCCTCCGCGAGGCGCAGCGCGGTCTCCACGGAGTCGGTGAGCCGGCGCCGGGCGTCGGGCTTCGCCGAGAGACGGTCCACGATCACCTCGATCGTGTGCTTGTACTTCTTGTCGAGGCTGAGGTCATCGTCGAGACGGCGCACCTCGCCGTCGATCCGGGCGCGGGCGTAGCCCTGCGAGCGGAGCGAGCTGAGGAGATCCGCGTGCTCCCCCTTGCGGCCCTGGACGACGGGCGCCATGAGCTGGAAACGGGTGCCGGGCTCGAGCTCGAGCAGGATGTCCACGATCTGTTCGGCGGAGGTCGAGGAGACCCGCTCCCCGCACTTCGGGCAGTGCTGCACGCCGGTGCGGGAGAACAGCAGGCGCAGGTAGTCGTAGATCTCGGTGATCGTGCCGACGGTCGAGCGGGGGTTGCGGTTCGTGGACTTCTGGTCGATCGACACCGCCGGGGAGAGGCCCTCGATGAGGTCCACGCTCGGCTTGTCCATCTGGCCCAGGAACTGGCGCGCGTAGGCGGAGAGCGACTCCACGTAGCGGCGCTGGCCCTCGGCGAAGATGGTGTCGAAGGCCAGGGAGCTCTTGCCGGAGCCGGACAGGCCGGAGAACACCACGAGCTTGTCGCGGGGGATCTCGATGTCGATGTTCTTGAGGTTGTGCTCGCGTGCACCGCGGACGACGAGGGAATCAGTCACCCGCCCATCCTACGAGCGCACCCCCGACTTCGAACAACTGTTCGTCGAGAGGATCACCAGCGTCGACATGCGCGACACTGGTCCCATGACCACCCGCAGCGAGAACAACGACCCCTCGACCCCTCTCCCCCGCGGCGCCGATGCGGTCCATGGGCTGGGCACGCTCACCCTGCGCACCGCCTCCGTGGGCCCGATGGACAACAACGCCTACCTGCTCACCTGCACGGCGACCGGGGAGCAGCTCCTGATCGACGCCGCGGCCGAGCCGGAGCGGCTGCGGGCGCTGATCGCCGAGGGCGCCGGCGCGGCCGACGGCGACGCGGCGGGCGGCGCGTGGCCGCGGCTCGACCAGGTGGTCACCACGCACCGTCATCACGATCACATCGGGGCGCTCGCGGAGGTCGTCGTCGCGACCGGCGCCCGCACGGCCGCCGGGGCGGAGGACGCCGACGCGATCCAGGAGCAGACGGGCACGGCGATCGACGTGCAGCTCGCGCACGGCGACCGCGTGCGGGTCGGGGAGGCGGAGCTCGAGGTGATCGCGCTGCGCGGGCACACCCCGGGCTCGATCGCGCTGCTCTGGCGCGGCGGCGAGCACGGCGACCACCTGTTCACGGGCGATTCCCTGTTCCCGGGCGGCGTCGGCAACACCGATCACGACCCGGTGCGCTTCGGGCAGCTCATCGACGACGTCGAGCAGCGGGTCTTCGCCGTGCTCCCCGACGCCACGCGGGTGCACCCCGGGCACGGGGACGGCACCACGCTGGGCGTGGAGCGTCCCTCGCTGCCGCAGTGGCGCGAGCGCGGCTGGTGAGCTGACCCCCGGCGGCGCTCAGGCGCCCCCGGCGCGGCCCGGCTCGTCGGCTCCGTCGGCGTCCTCGACCCGGTCCTCGAGCAGGGTCAGCCCTGTCATGAGGACGCCCGAGAGCACGCCGATGATCAGCCGGGGAGCGGGGGCCCCGCGGCGCCGCAGCGTCTCCTCGACCCAGCGGTCCGCGCGGATCCCCGCGGCGCTCGCCGCGCCGACGAGCCCGCCGAACGCGAGCGGCATGAGCACCACCATCGCCAGCGGCGGGCGGGTCCACGCCTCGAGCTCCTCGGCAGCCCCCGTCGCGGGGTCTGCCTCCGCCTCGACCGGTCGGCCGTCGGCGACCACATCGGTGTCGGCCGGGCCGGTCTCCGCGGGGCCCCGCAGCAGCGCCCGCGCCATCACCCCGGCCGTCAGCACGGCCGGACCCCAGACCATCGCCGCGCGGAGGGGGCGCGGCGCGCGATGCAGGGGAAGGGTACCGAGGGCGGCCGAGGCCACGGCCTGGACCGCGAGATCATGGGGTCGGGAGCGGCGGTTCCGGGTCATGAGTGGTCCTTCCGGGTCAGGGGCCCGGACGGTCGGAGCGCGGACCGGGCCGGTCCCCCACGACGCTAGGCGGGGCCCCTCCCCCACGGCCCCCGACCATGGTCGGCGTCCGGGCGACCCAGGTCGTCGGCGTCCGCCGGGGCTCAGGAGGAGCGCTGGATCGCCTTGAGCTCCTTCTTCATCCCCTGCACCTCGTCGCGGAGCTTCGCCGCCACCTCGAACTGCAGCGACTCCGCCGCCTGGTGCATCTGGGCGGTGAGCTCGTCGATCATCGCCGTCAGCGCGCCGACGGGATCGTCACCGAGGTCGACCGTGCGAGCCGTGACCGCATCGACCGCCTGCGACCTCGCGCGGTCGCGCTGCACGCGCTCCTTGCCGGAGCGGTAGTCGGTCGCGAGCAGGGTCTCGGTGTCGATGTCCTCGCGGGCGAGCATGTCGGTGACGTCGGCGATCCGCTTGCGCAGCGGGGTCGGGTCGATCCCGTGCTCCTCGTTGTAGGCGATCTGCTTCGCCCGGCGGCGGTTGGTCTCGTCGATCGCCTCCTCCATGGAGTCGGTGATCCTGTCCGCGTACATGTGCACCTGGCCGGAGACGTTGCGGGCCGCACGGCCGATCGTCTGGATGAGCGAGGTGCGCGAGCGGAGGAAGCCCTCCTTGTCCGCGTCGAGGATCGCGACGAGCGAGACCTCCGGCAGGTCCAGTCCCTCGCGGAGCAGGTTGATGCCCACGAGCACGTCGAACTCGCCCGTGCGCAGCGAGCGCAGCAGCTCCACGCGGCGCAGGGTGTCGACGTCGGAGTGCAGGTACTGGACCTTCACGCCGTTCTCGAGCAGGTAGTCGGTGAGGTCCTCCGCCATCCGCTTGGTGAGGGTCGTGACGAGCACCCGCTCGTCCTTCTCGACCCGCTCGTGGATCTGCTCGAGGAGGTCGTCGATCTGCCCCTTGACCGGCTTGACGATCACCTCGGGGTCCACGAGGCCCGTGGGGCGGATGATCTGCTCGACGACGCCGTCGGACCGGTCGAGCTCGTACTGGGCGGGCGTCGCCGAGAGGTAGACCGTCTGCCCGGTGCGCTCGGTGAACTCCCCGAAGGTGAGCGGCCGGTTGTCGAGCGCGGAGGGCAGACGGAACCCGAAGTCCACCAGGGTGCGCTTGCGGGAGCGGTCTCCCTCGTACATCGCGCCGATCTGCGGGACCGTCACGTGCGACTCGTCGATGACGAGCAGGAAGTCCTCCGGGAAGTAGTCCATGAGGGTGTTCGGCGGGGTGCCGGGACCGCGCCCGTCGAGGTGCCGGGAGTAGTTCTCCACGCCGTTGGTGGAGCCCGTCTGTCGCAGCATCTCGAGGTCGTGGCTCGTGCGCATGCGCAGCCGCTGGGCCTCGAGCAGCTTGTTCTGCCCCTCGAGCTCCTCGAGCCGCTCCTCGAGCTCGGTCTCGATCGTGCCGATCGCGCGGGCGAGGCGCTCCGGGCCGGCGACGTAGTGGGAGGCGGGGAAGATGTGGATGTGGTCCTCCTCGCGAATGACCTCCCCGGTCATCGGGTGCAGCGTGTAGAGCGCGTCGATCTCGTCCCCGAAGAACTCGATGCGGATCGCGAGCTCCTCGTACATCGGGATGATCTCGACGGTGTCGCCGCGCACGCGGAAGGTGCTGCGCTCGAAGGCGACGTCGTTGCGGTCGTACTGCATGTCCACGAAGCGGCGCAGCAGCTCGTCGCGGTCCACCTGGTCACCGCGGCTCAGCTGCACCATCCGGTCCACGTACTCCTGCGGCGTGCCCAGGCCGTAGATGCAGGAGACGGAGGAGACCACGACCACGTCGCGGCGCGTGAGCAGCGAGTTGGTCGCGCTGTGCCGGAGCCGCTCGACCTCCGCGTTCACCGAGGAGTCCTTCTCGATGTAGGTGTCCGACTGCGGGACGTACGCCTCCGGCTGGTAGTAGTCGTAGTACGAGACGAAGTACTCGACCGCGTTGTTCGGCAGCAGGTCGCGGAACTCGCTCGCGAGCTGCGCGGCGAGGGTCTTGTTGTGCGCCATCACCAGGGTGGGCCGCTGGAGCTTCTCGATCAGCCAGGCGGTCGTCGCTGACTTGCCGGTGCCGGTCGCGCCGAGCAGCACGACGTCCTGCTCGCCGCTCTCGATGCGGCGCGCGAGCTCGTCGATCGCGGCCGGCTGGTCGCCGGAGGGCGTGTACTCGGAGACGACCTCGAAGGGATGCTCGGAACGGACGAGATCGGTGACGGGACGCATGGGTCGAGCCTACGTCGCGGGGCCGACGCACGGCAGGCCGCAGGCCGGTGTTCCGCCGCCGGCGGACGCCCGTCCCGCGCCCGGTGCGGGCGCGGCTCAGCTCGGGAGCTGCAGGCCGAGCTCCGCGAGCACCGTCGCGAGGGCGTGCAGCGCCCGCCCTCGCAGCACCTGCTCGTCCCCCGTGTTCAGCACCAGACGGTCCGCCCGGCGGATCCGCTCGAGGTCGCTCACCTGCGCCGCCATGACCGACTCGGCGTAGGCGCGGTCCCGACCACGGTCCCTGACCACCCGGTCGATGCGGTCGTCACGGCGGGCGAGCACGGCTACCACCGCGGCATAGCGGTCCCCCGCGTCGTGACGCTTCTCGAGCAGCAGCGGGCTGTCGTGCACGACGACCCCCTCCCCCGCCTCGCGCGCCTGCTCCTCCTCCGCGGCGACGGCCTCGTCGACGCGGCCCAGCACGATCGCCTCGAGGTCCGCGCGGGCGTCGGGGTCGGCGAAGACGAGGCGGGCGAGCGCCGCACGGTCCACGGTCCCGGAGTCCTGCCGGTACTCCTCGCCGAAGCGGGCGATCGCCTCCTCGACCCCGGCGCCGGGCACGTCGAGCACCGCCCGGGAGTGCGCGTCGAGGTCGATCACGCGCAGGCCCCGCTCCCGCCAGATCGCGGCGACGGTGGACTTCCCGGCGCCGATGCCGCCCGTGAGCCCGAGACGGACGGGGGACCCCTCGCGGGTGGCGGTGCGCTCCATGGCCCCGATGCTACGGGGCGCGTCCCCCGCCGTCCCACCGGCGGAGTGGTGCCCGGCACCTCTCACCGACGACCACGGGCGCGCCCGCCCCCCGGGCGACTACCGTCGGGCCCGTGGATCCTCTGCAGCTCCTGGTCTCCAACGACCTCCTGCGCGCCCTGGACCTGCTCGGCGTGTTCATCATGGGCGTCGCGGCGGGCGCCCTCGCCGCGCGCCTGAACTTCGACGCCGTGGGCTTCGCGATCATCGGGATCGTCGCGGCCCTGGGCGGCGGGATCGTGCGCGACCTCGTGCTGGACTACGGCACGCCCGCGGCGTTCTCCGGTGCCGGCTACCTCACGTGCGCTCTCGCGGGCTCCGCGGTCACCTTCCTGCTCTCCCCCGAGGGCGCCTGGTGGCGGCACCTCGTGACGGTGCTGGACATCATGGCGATGGCGCTCTGGGCCGCGACCGGCACCGCGAAGGCCATCGGCTACGGCCTGGACCCGCTGCCGGCGATCCTGCTCGGCGTGACGAGCGCGGTGGGCGGCGGGGTGATCCGGGACGTGCTCGTGGGGCGGATCCCGGCGATCTTCGGCGGCGGCCCGCTCTACGCGACGGGCGCCCTGCTCACCGCCGTGGGCACGTGGGGCGTCGTGGCGCTGCACGTGCCGGCCGCGTGGGTGCTCGTCGCGGTCGCCGCAGGGGCCCTGCTCGCCGGGCTCGCCGCCTGGCGGCGCTGGACGCTCCCCGCGCACGGCGGCTGGCAGGTGACGATGTCCGCGGCGCAGATGAAGGCGTTCGTGCGACGGGTGCGGCGCAGCGAGCGGTCCCGCGTCGCCGCGGAGACCGGCACGATCCCCGTGGTCGGCGTCGGCCACGACGACCTCGCGGACGACGTCACGATCGACGACGACGACGCCGCCGCGTACGAGGACCGGGTGCTCGGCCAGGACGTCGCCCTCGACGGCATCAACCCGTTCCGGGACTCCACCGATCCCGAGCGGCGCTGATCCCGTCCCCGCTCCCCCGTCGGGACCCGGGGCTCAGGGACGCAGCAGGTCCAGGAGACGGGAGACGTCCTCGGCATCCAGCTGACCGGGGGCCGAGGCCTCGCCCGCGCTCGCGAAGGTCGCCGCGCTGCCGAAGGTCTCCGCGGCGACCCGGCTCACCGCGCCGAGCGACCCCATGGAGATCGCGAGGTGCGGCCCCGCCGCGTCGGCCGCGACCGTGAGGCTCGCCCCGAGCAGCGCGAGCACGTCCCGCGGATCGCGCGGGGTCACGGCGACCTTGGGGAGGTCCGCTCCGAGCGCCCGCTGACCGCGCAGGATCTCGACGATCCGCGCCTCCTCCGGGGTGCCGGCGAAGTCGTGGAAGGAGCCGACGACGGCCACCACGCGCGCACGGGCCGCCTCGGCCACGGCGCGCACGGCGCCCGCGTCCCGCGCGGTCTCCACGTCGACGAGGTCCACGAGCGGCGCGCCGTCCGGGGCGGAGGCCCGGATCGCGCCGATGAGCAGGGCCGCGAGATCCTCGTCGGCGATCTCCCGGTCCCCGCCCTCGGCGCTCGTGCGCAGCGTGAGCAGGAGCGCGCGCTCCTGTCCCAGCGCCTCCCGCACCCCGGGCAGCGCCGCGAGCACGGCCGCCCGGTGCTCGGCGGTGCCGGCCCCACGGGCGAAGCGGTCGGTGCGCCATTCGACGATCCGCGCCGGCGCCCGCCGGGCGGCCGCGAGGTGGCCGTGCAGCGCGGCCTCGTCGTCCCCGGCGACGGGCACGATGATCTCGGGCCGTCCGGCGCCGAGCTCGACGCCGCGGACGGTGAGGGTCGGGGAGGCCACGGCGGTCAGTCCGCGGTGACGGCCGCGTAGGCGGCGAGCAGGAGGGCCGGGTCCGGTCCCTCGAGGCGGCTGACGGTCCCGATGCGGTCCAGGACCACGAAGCGCAGCACGCCCGCGCGGGTCTTCTTGTCCCGCTTCATGGCGTCCTCGAGCTTCGGCCACTGGCGGTCGCGGTAGGTCGTCGGCAGTCCGAGGGAGGTGAGCACGGCGCGGTGGCGGTCCACGTCCGCCTCGGAGAGCTTCCCCGCGAGGTGCGAGAGCTCCGCGGCGAACATCATGCCGACCGCGACGGCGGCGCCGTGGCGCCACTGGTAGCGCTCGTTGCGCTCGATCGCATGGCCGAGGGTGTGGCCGTAGTTGAGGATCTCGCGGTTCCCCTGCTCGGTGAGGTCCTCGGAGACCACGCGGGCCTTGATCCGGATCTTGCGCTCGACGACCTCCCGGAAGGCGTCGGAGGTGACGTCGAGGACGGCCTGCGGGTCCTCCTCGATGATCTCGAGGATCCGCTCGTCGGCGATGAAGCCGCCCTTGACCACCTCAGCGAGCCCCGCGGCGACGTCGTTCGCGCCGAGGCCCGCGAGCACGTCGAGGTCCTCGACGACGGCGATCGGCGGGTGGAAGGCGCCCACGAGGTTCTTGCCCTCGGAGGTGTTGATCCCGGTCTTCCCGCCGACGGCGGCGTCGACCATCGCGGCGACCGTGGTGGGCACCTGGAGCACCGCGATGCCCCGCAGCCAGGACGCGGCGACGAAGCCCGCGAGGTCCGTCGCGGCGCCGCCGCCGAGACCGATCACGAGATCCTGGCGGCCGATCTCGGCCTGCCCGCACACGCCCCACAGGAACCCGGCGACCTGGGCGGTCTTCGCCTCCTCGCCGTCGGGGACCTCCGCGGCGAAGGCCTCCCGGCCGGAGCCGACGAGGCTCTCGCGGATCTGCTCGGCGACCTCCCGCAGCGGCGGCTGGTGCACGATGAGCACGCGACGGGTCGCCTCGGGCACGAGCGCCGGGATCTCGGCGAGGAGACCGCGGCCCACGAGCACGTCGTAGCCGCCGGTCGGTGTGGTCACGGGGATCGTGGTGGTGCTCATGCGTTCTCCTCCTCGGCGCCGGGAGCCGACAGCCCCAGCGTGCTGATGATCGTGCGGGCCACGTGCCCGGGGCTGCCGCGGCCGGCGTCGACCCGGTGCGCGGCGAGGTCGCGGTACACGGGGCCGCGCTCCTCCATGAGGCGCCGCCAGCGCTCGAGCGGGTCGTCCCCCGCGAGCATCGGCCGGCCCGCGCCGCGGCCCAGGCGTCGCGCCGCCGCCTGCTCGTCGATCTCGAGCAGCACCACGGGCCGGCCGCGGAGCCGCTCCCCGGACTCCGGGCGGAGCGGGGCACCGCCGCCCAGGGCGAGCACCCCGGGCCGCTCCTCGAGGGCGCGGGCGAGGACCTCCGCTTCGAGCGCGCGGAACCCCTCCTCCCCACGATCCTCGAAGATCTCCGGGATGCCGCGGCCGGCGGCGGCGACGATCAGCTCGTCGAGATCGGCGAAGGGGACGCCGAGCCGTCCGGCGAGGGAGCGCCCCACGCTCGTCTTCCCCGCCGCCATCGGCCCCATGAGGATGACGAGCGGCCCGGTCACGGGCCCGTCGCTCACGAGGCCGGATCCGGGCGCCGTGCGCTCAGGTGCTCCTGCAGCTCCGCGGTGCCCGCGAGGTGCGCGCGGATCTCCTGGACGCTGTCACCGCCGGCCTTCTCGAGGAGGGCGTCGGCGAGGGTCAGCGCGACGACGGCCTCGGCGATCACGGCGGCGGGGGCGACGGCGCACACGTCCGAGCGCTGGTGGTTCGCGGTGGCCTCGCCGCCGGTGGCGACGTCGACGGTGCGCAGCGCGCGCGGGACGGTCGAGATCGGCTTGAGGGCGCCGCGCACGCGGATCACCTGGCCGTTGCTCATGCCGCCCTCGAGACCGCCGGCGCGGTTCGTGACGCGGCCGAAGCCGTCCTCCTGCGGGACGAGGATCTCGTCGTGCGCGGCGGAGCCACGGCGGGCGGCGGTCGCGAAGCCGTCGCCGATCTCCACGCCCTTCATCGCCTGGATCGACATGACGGCCTGGGCGAGGCGGCCGTCGAGCTTGCGGTCCCACTGCGTGTGCGAGCCGAGGCCGACGGGCACGCCGTAGGCGAGGACCTCGACGACGCCGCCCAGGGTGTCGCCGTCCTCCTTCGCGGAGTCGACCTCCGCGACCATCGCCGCGGAGGTCTCCGCGTGGAAGCAGCGCAGCGGGTCCTCGTCCAGGCGAGAGACGTCCTCGGGGGCGGGGAGCGGGGCGTCCTCGGGGACGCGCACGGCGCCCACGGAGAGCGTGTGGGAGACGAGGCGGATGCCCGCGGCCTGCTCGAGGAGGGCGGCGGCGACCCGGCCGGCGACCACGCGCGCGGCGGTCTCGCGGGCGCTCGCGCGCTCGAGCACGGGACGGGCGTCCTCGAAGCCGTACTTGAGCATGCCGGAGAGGTCGGCGTGACCGGGGCGGGGGCGCGTGAGCGGCCGGTTCCGGGCGATCTCCCGCTCGTCGCCGGTGCCGGCGTCCACCACGAGATCCTCGCGCGGCACCGGGTCCGCGCTCATGACCTTCTCCCACTTGGGCCACTCGGAGTTCGCGATCTCGATCGCGAGCGGGGAGCCGATCGTGAGCCCGTGGCGGAGACCGCCGTGGATCGTGAGCACGTCCTGCTCGAACTTCTGACGGCTCCCGCGGCCGTGGCCGAGGCGACGCCGTGCGAGCGCCGCCCGCAGGTCGTCGCCGGTCAGCTCGATCCCGGCGGGGACGCCGTCGAGCAGGGAGATGAGGGAGGGGCCGTGGGATTCCCCGGCCGTGAGCCAGCGCAGCATGGCCCCGATTCTCTCACGTCGCCGCAGGCCCTGGCCCCCTCGTCCAGAGCGCGGGGGCGGCCCGGCGGCCGGACCCCGGAGCGCCGGGAGCGCCCGTCTCCCCGGCGCCGGGCCCGGACCGGGTCAGTCCTCCCCCAGCTCCTCGGAGATCCCGGGGGTGAGCTGCTCGACGAGCGGGACGACGTCGGCGATGCCGTCCAGCACGACGGTGGGCCGGTAGGGGTACTGCGCGATCTGGTCCGCGCGCGTCGAGCCCGTCATCACGAGGATCGAGCGCATGCCAGCCTCGAGGCCGGACTTCACATCGGTGTCCATCCTGTCGCCGATCATCACCGAGGTCTCCGAGTGCGCCCCGATCCGGTTCAGCGCGGTGCGCATCATGAGCGGGTTCGGCTTGCCCACGTAGTACGGGGAGATCCCCGTCGCGGCGGTGATCATCGCGGCGACGGAACCGGTGGCCGGCAGCGGGCCCTCGGCGCTCGGCCCGGTCACGTCGGGGTTCGTGGCGATGAACTTCGCGCCCTGGCCCACGAGGCGGATCGCCCGGGTGATCGCCTCGAAGGAGTAGGTGCGGGTCTCGCCGAGCACCACGAAGTCGACGTCGGTGTCGGAGAGGATGAAGCCCTCCTGGTGCATGGCGCTCGTGAGCCCGGCCTCGCCGATCACGTAGGCGCTCGCCCCGGGCTCCTGCTCCGCGAGGAAGCGGGCGGTCGCCAGCGCGCTCGTCCAGATCGACTCCTCGGGCAGCTCGATGCCGGCGCGGGAGAGGCGCGCCGCGAGATCGCGCGGGGTGAAGATCGAGTTGTTCGTCAGCACGAGGAAGGGCCGACCGCATCGCTGGAGCTCGGCGATGAACTCTGCCGCGCCGGGGAGGGCGGACTGCTCGTGGACGAGCACGCCGTCCATGTCGGTGAGCCAGCTGTGGATCGGGGACTCGTCGAAACCGGTGTTCATGCCCCTAGTGTGCACGTCCGCGAGGACTCGCGGCGACCCGCCCCTCCCCCGGGACGCGGAACGGCCCGACCCCCTCCGGGGATCGGGCCGTTCCTCAGGCGTACCCGCCGGAGCGGGCGCTGATCAGGGGATCAGTTGCCGGTGAGCTTCGCGCGGAGCGCCGCCAGCGCCTCGTCGGAGGCGAGGGTGCCCTCGTCCGACGACGCCGACTGGTAGGACGCCTGCGCCGGGGCCGCGGGGGCCGAGGAGGACGAGGAGCTCGAGGCGCTCGCCGCCGGGGCGTTCGCGGACTCCTCGTCAGCCTTGATCGCCTCGGCGACCTGGGTCTTGTGCGCGGTCCAGCGCTCGTAGGCGGCCGCGTACTGGGCCTCCCACTCCTCGCGCTGGGCGTCGTAGCCCTCGAGCCACTCGTTGGTCTCCGGGTCGAAGCCGTCGGGGTACTTGTACTCCCCGTTGGCGTCGTACTCGGCGGCCATGCCGTAGAGCGCGGGATCGAAGGTCGAGTCGTCGCCCTCCGGGTCCACACCCTCGTTGGCCTGCTTGAGGGACAGCGAGATCCGGCGACGCTCGAGGTCGATGTCGATGACCTTGACGAAGACGTCCTGGTCGACGGTGACGACCTGCTCGGGCAGATCCACGTGGCGCTGGGCCAGCTCGGAGATGTGCACGAGGCCCTCGATGCCGTCCTCGACGCGGACGAACGCGCCGAAGGGGACCAGCTTGGTGACCTTGCCGGGCACGACCTCGCCGATGGCGTGGGTGCGGGCGAAGAGCTGCCAGGGGTCCTCCTGGGTCGCCTTCAGCGACAGGGAGACGCGCTCGCGGTCCATGTCGACGTCCAGGACCTCGACCTTGACCTTCTGACCGACCTCGACGACCTCGGACGGGTGGTCGATGTGCTTCCAGGACAGCTCGGAGACGTGCACGAGGCCGTCCACGCCGCCCAGGTCGACGAACGCGCCGAAGTTGACGATCGAGGACACGGCGCCCTCGCGGACCTGGCCCTTCTGGAGGGTCTGCAGGAAGTCGGAGCGGACCGCGGACTGGGTCTCCTCCAGGTAGGCGCGGCGCGACAGGACCACGTTGTTGCGGTTCTTGTCGAGCTCGATGATCTTCGCCTCGATCTCCTGGCCGACGTACGGCTGCAGGTCGCGGACGCGGCGCATCTCGACGAGGGAGGCGGGGAGGAAGCCGCGCAGACCGATGTCGACGATGAGGCCGCCCTTGACGACCTCGATGACGCGACCGGTGACGACGCCCTCGTCTTCCTTGATCTGCTCGATCGTGCCCCAGGCGCGCTCGTACTGGGCGCGCTTCTTGGACAGGATCAGCCGGCCTTCCTTGTCCTCCTTCTGGAGGACGAGGGCCTCGATCTCGTCGCCGACGCCGACGACCTCGCCGGGGTCGACGTCGTGCTTGATGGACAGCTCGCGCGAGGGGATGACGCCCTCGGTCTTGTAGCCGATGTCCAGGAGGACCTCGTCGTGATCGACCTTCACCACGGTGCCCTCGACGATGTCGCCATCGTTGAAGTACTTGATGGTGGCATCGATGGCGGCCATGAGCTCGTCGGCGCCGCCGATGTCGTTGATGGCGATCTGGGGGGTCGTGGTCTCGGTCATGTAGTCAGGAACTCCGTCGGGACAGGAATGAGTAGGTACGGTGGACGTGCAGTGCCCGGTCGGGACCACCCTGATCCGTGCTCGGGCTGAGCCGTGCTCGGGGGTGATCCGTGGGGCGGATCGATGCGCGTAGGCGCACAGACCCCCGTCACCCTACCAGCCGCGCCCGCTCCGTGCGAGGACGCAGCCCTCCCCTGCGAGGATGCGGACTGTGACCTCCTGCACTCGGTCCGGGCCGCCCACGGGATCAGTGGGCGGCGGCGAGCCAGTCCTCGCCCACGCCGATGCCCACCTCGAGCGGCACCGAGAGCGTGTACGCGGAGCCCATCCCCTCGGCGACGAGCTCGCGCAGCCGCTGCTCCTCGCCCTCGGCGACGTCGAGCACGAGCTCGTCGTGCACCTGGAGCAGCACCCGTGAGGTGAGGCCGTGCTCGCGCAGCAGCGCGTCCACCCGCAGCATGGCGAGCTTGATGATGTCCGCCGCGCTGCCCTGGATCGGGGAGTTCAGCGCGACCCGCTCGGCGTTCTCGCGGCGCTGGCGGTTGTCGCTCGTGAGGTCCGGGAGGTAGCGGCGGCGGCCGAGGATCGTCTCGGTGTAGCCGGTCGCGCGGGCCTTTTCGACGCTCTCGCGGAGGTAGTCCCGCACCCCGCCGAAGCGCTCGAAGTAGCCGTCGCGCAGCGCCGTCGCCTCGCCCTGGGAGATGCGCAGCTGCCGGGAGAGCCCGAAGGCGGAGAGCCCGTAGGCGAGGCCGTAGCTCACGGCCTTGGTCTTCGAGCGCATGGCGCCGTCGACCTCCTCCGGCTCGACGGAGAACACGCGCGAGGCGACGAAGCGGTGGAGATCCTCCCCCGAGTTGAAGGCCTCGATGAGCCCCTCGTCCTCGGAGAGGTGCGCCATGATCCGCATCTCGATCTGCGAGTAGTCCGCCGTCATGAGCGAGACGTAGCCGTCGGAGCGGCGGAAGGCCGAGCGGATCCGGCGTCCCTCCTCGGTGCGGGCCGGGATGTTCTGGAGGTTCGGATTGTTCGAGGAGAGCCGGCCGGTCGCCGCGATGTTCTGGTGGAAGGTCGTGTGGATGCGCGAGTCCGCGGCGATGAACCGCCGCAGGGTGTCGATGATCTGCCGCATCTTCGTCACGTCACGGTGCGCGAGCAGGTCCACGAGGAAGGGGTGCTGCGTCTTGTCGAGGAGGTCCGCGAGGGTCTCCGCGTTCGTGCTGTAGCCCGTCTTCGTGCGCCGCCCCTTGGGCAGGCCCAGGCGCTCGTAGAGCACCTCCTGGAGCTGCTTGGGCGAGCCGAGGTTGATGCGATCGCCGTCGAGGTGGGAGAAGGCCGACTCGGCGACCTCCGCCTGCCGGGTCTCGTGCTCGGCGTCGAGCTCCGCGAGCACCGCGTCCTCGGTCGCGATCCCGGTGGCCTCCATGACCCGGATCACCTGGGACAGCGGCAGCTCGAGGTCGTCGTGCAGGGAGGTCGCCCCGCGCTCCTCGAGCTCGGCCCGCAGCAGCTCCGCGAGCCGCCGCACGGCGTCCGCCGTGCGGCCGAGCTGCTCGGCGCCGCGGGCGGCGGCGTCCTCGTCGCCCGCCCCGAGGTCGAGCTCCTGCTGCGCTGCAGCGGTCGTGACCTGGAGGTCCTCCTGGAGGTGGCGCAGCGCGAGCGCGGCCACATCCACGGGGCGCTGGTCGGGACGGCACAGGAACTCGGCGATCGCGAGGTCCGTCGCCCATCCGGCGACCTCGAGCCCGCGCCCTGCCAGCTGATGGTTCGCGAGCTTCGTGTCGTGCGCGGACTTCGGGATCCCGGCGTCCGCGAGCCAAGCGGCGAGTGCCCGCTCGGCGGTGTCGTCCAGCCCGGCGAGGTCGATCACGGCGATCGACTCCTCGGTGGCGAGCGCCAGCTGGTGCGCGTCGCCCTCCCCGAGCTCCCAGCGTCCCTCCACAACGAGCGCGGCGCCGCCGGCGAGCTCGCCCTCGAGCAGGGCGGGCAGCTCCTCGGAGCCGGGGCGGGAGATCGGCGGCAGCTCGCGCGCGGCCTCGGCGGCCGCGTCCTCCGCGGTGCTCGCGTCGAGCAGCACCGCCGGGAGGTCCTTGCGGATGGTCGGACCGAACGCGAGCTCGTCGAAGACGGCGCTCACGGCCGCGGCGTCGCCGCGGCCCAGCACGCAGCCCTCGAGCGGGGGGAGGTCGAGATCGGTGACGGCGGCGTTCATCCGGCGGTTGCGCTCGACGTCCTCGACGTGGTCGCGCAGGGACTGGCCCGCCTTGCCCTTGATCTCCTCGGCGTGGGCGAGGATTCCCGGGAGGTCGCCGTACTGCACGATCCACTTCGCCGCGGTCTTGGGGCCCACGCCCGGCACCCCGGGGAGGTTGTCCGCCTGCTCGCCGACGAGGGCGGCGAGGTCCGGGTAGCGCTCCGGCGGGATGCCGTACTTCTCCTCGACCGCCGCCGGGGTCATGCGCTTCATCTCGGTCACGCCCTTGACGGGCTGGAGCAGGGTGACCCGCTCCCCCACGAGCTGGATCGCGTCGCGGTCGCTCGAGACGATCGAGACCTCGATGCCCTCCGCGGCGTTGCGCGTGGCGAGGGTGGCGATGATGTCGTCCGCCTCGTAGTCCGGCACGGTGTGCCAGGCGACGCCGAGCGCATCGAGCACCTGCTGGATGAGGCCGATCTGCCCCTTGAACTCCTGTGGGGTCTCGTCGCGGCCGGCCTTGTACTGGTCGTAGATCCGGTCGCGGAAGGTGCCGCCGGGCAGGTCGAAGGCCACGACCACGTGGGTGGGCCGCTCCGACTGGACGACGTTGAAGATCATGCGGGTGAACCCGTAGACGGCGTTCGTCGCTTGCCCGCGGCCGTCGCTGAAGCCGTCCGCCGGCAGCGCGAAGAAGGCGCGGAAGGCCATCGCATGGCCGTCGATGAGGAGGATGCGCCGCTCCTCGGGGTCGGTGGTCCCGGGGACGTCGGTGATGTCGCTCGCGCTCATGGCGAGCATCCTCCCACGCCCGGGCGACATCCGCCCGTCCGCCTCGGCAGGCTCCGCCCGCGCGGGCGGGTCGGTTGTGGCACGCTCGGGACATGGACGAACAGCTCCCCCGCCCTGTGGCCGAACGTGATCCCGGCACCCCGCTCGCCGCGATCCCCGAAACCCTCCGCACCCAGCTCGAGGAGTCCACGCGAGGCACGCTCGTGCAGCGCCTGGGCATGCGCCTGGTCTCGCTCGGCGCCGACGGCGGCGTCATGACGATGCCGGTCGCGGGGAACACCCAGCCCGCGGGCCTGCTCCACGGCGGGGCGACGATCGCGCTCGCGGAGTCCGTCGCGTCGTTCGCGGCGATCCTGCGGGCCCGCGAGGTGCACGGCGAGGGGGCGCAGGCCGTGGGGACCTCCGTCTCCGCGCTCCACCACCGCTCGGGGAGGTCGGGCGAGGTGCGCGCCGTGTGCACCGTGCGCCACGCCGGCCGGCAGACGGCCAGCTACCTCGTGGACGTGCACGACGAGGCCGGTGCGCTCCTGAGCACGATCACCGTGCAGACCATGCTCCTGCCGCCCCGCTGAGTCGACGACCCCGGCACCGGCGCCGGCACCGGCAATGGTCACCGCTGCTCAGGCGGGGATCTCGAAGCCCGTCGTGGAAGGCGCCTCGAGCGCCCCGGTCCCGGTGAAGGAGTACGTGCGCAGCTGCCCCGTGCGGGCGTCGCGATCCGCCCCGAGCTCGATCGCGCCGGACCGCCCCTGGTAGGAGACGGTGGTCGTGCCGCCCGCGATCAGCGCGTCGCGCAGCGCCGAGCGGCACGTCCCGTAGTCCTCGCACTCCTCGGCGCCCGTGAGCACCACGGGCACCTGGGCGGCGATCGCCGTGCCCTCCACGGACAGCGCCTGGTACGCGGCGAGGCAGAGGATCACGACCGCGTCGTAGGCCTGCTGGGAGTAGGCGTAGCCGCTCTTCTGGAGGGTCGAGTCCGCATTGAGCATCATGTTCACGTGGACCTCGGTGAGATCGCCGCCGGGCTCGTAGCCGGTGGCGCGGGTCATCGCCTCGGCGACCAGCCCCGCCTCGGACTGGTCCACGGTGCCGCCCGGGGAGAGGCGCACGGGCAGCTGGAGGTCCGAGCGGCCGTTCTCGTCCGTCGTGGCGTCCTGGAGGGCGGAGAGCAGCGCCCCGGACTCCGGGCCGCCGTGGACCACGAGCAGGGCGGGCTTCTTCTTGATGATCTGCCCCGCGAGCTTCCCCACGTCGCCGAGCTTCCCCGGCTCGTGGAAGGACTCCAGGACGATCGAGCCGGACATCGGATCCAGGATCAGCTTCATCTCGTCGCGGAGGCTGTGGCCCTGCGCGGTGTCCTCGGAGACGATCGCGACGGTCCCGGGGCGGCCCCCGCGGTCGCTCGACCCGGACCACGCCTCCTCGGCGTAGAGCCCGGCGATCGCCCGCGTGCTCGGTGCGAGGCGGAACAGTAGGCCCGCGTCCTGCACCGCGTCGTCCCGCACGCTCATCCCCGCCGTCGCGACGTCGATGACCACCATCCCGGCCTCGGCGAACAGCGGCATCGCGGCGACGAGCGCCTCCTCGTCCAGCGAGCTGACGACGGCGGTGACACCCTGCTCCTGCCAGTCGGCGACCACCCCGGCGAGGTCCTCGCCCGCCGTCTCCTGGACGTGGCGCTCCGGACCGGTGACCTCCCGGCCGAAGAGCCCGTCCCAGCGGGCGTCGACGTCCGTGAGCGCCTCCTGCACCGCGAGGGAGATCGCGCGCTCCCACTGCGCGGTGCGTCCGTGGGAGGCGCCGATCGAGGCGATCACGAGCGGGGTCTCCGGCTCGCCGAGGGCGACACCGGTGGGCGGCGGGGTGGTCGCCTGCCGGCGACCGCGACCGCGGGAGGGTAGCTGGTCGCAGGCGGAGAGCGCCCCGACCCCGAGCGCCCCGATCCCGAGCCCGCGCATGAGGCGGCGACGTGAGATGGCCATGGTCCCCCTGCTCCCCCGCTCCTCGTGGTGCGCCGCTCCCCCGCGGCACGACGGGAGGGCCGTCCCGCCCTCAGGGCGCGGACGGCCCTCGCGTCACTCCTTGGACTGCCCGCCGAGCTGGTCGACGACCGCGTCGGCGACCTCGCGCATCGTGAGACGACGGTCCATGGACGTCTTCTGGATCCAGCGGAAGGCCTCGGGCTCCGAGAGGCCCATGTTGGTCTGCAGCAGGCCCTTCGCGCGGTCCACGCGCTTGCGGGTCTCGAACCGCTCGCCGAGGTCCGCGATCTCGGACTCGAGCTGCACGATCTGCTGGTGGCGGGAGATCGCGATCTCCACGGCCGGGAGCAGGTCCGCCGGGGTGAAGGGCTTGACCACGTAGGCCATGGCGCCGGCGTCACGGGCCCGCTCGACGAGCTCGGTCTGGGAGAAGGCCGTCAGCATGACGACCGGCGCGAGGTTCTCCTCGCCGATCCTCGCCGCGGCGGTCACGCCGTCGGTCTGCGGCATCTTCACGTCCATGACGACGACGTCGGGGCGCAGCTCGCGGGTCTTCTCCACGGCGCTCTCGCCGTCGCCCACGGCGGCCAGCACCTCGAAGCCCGCCTCGGTCAGGGTCTCGACGATGTCCATGCGGATGAGGCTCTCGTCCTCCGCGACCACCGCCGTGCGGCGGGCGGCCGCGTCCTCGGTGCCGGTCTGCTCCGGGGCGTCGTCGGGAAGCGTGGTGGTGTCGTCGTTCATGTCACCCTGTGTCTCGGGAAAGGGTCCCGCACCTGCCGCGGGAGCGGTGCTCCGCACTGCACGTCGGCAGCGCGCGGCCGCGCTCGGCGGTGCACGGGACGGATGGTCATCGGCGCTATCCTAGTCCAGCCCCGTTTCCGGGGTGGACGAGCCGGATTGGCGGAATGGTAGACGCGGCGCACTCAAAATGCGCTGTCCGTGAGGGCGTGCGGGTTCGAGTCCCGCATCCGGTACCGCGGCGAGGGGCGCCTGCCCCCGCCGAGGACCCGACGACGACGCCCCCGGAGGGCCCTCGCGGGCCCGCCGGGGGCGTCGTCCGTGTCAGTTGTCCAGACCGGAGGCGATGCGGTCCGCCTCGATGCGGGCGGACTCGGTGCCGTCGAGGTCACCGATGCGGTGCACGCGCAGCGTGTTCGTCGAGCCGTGGACCCCGGGGGGCGAGCCGGCGGCGACGATGACGAGATCGTTCTTCTGCAGGCCCTTCTGCTCGCGCAGCAGCTCATCCACGACGGAGACCATCGCGTCGGTGTCCTTCTGCATCGGGACGAGGTGCGTCTCGGTGCCCCAGGACAGCTCGAGCTGACGCGCGACCTCGGGGTACGGGGTCAGCGCGATGAGGGGGATCGTCGGGCGCAGGCGCGCGAGACGACGGGCCGTGTCACCGGACTCCGTGAAGGTCACCAGGTACTGCGCGGAGAGCTGGTCGCCGATCTCCGCCGCCGCACGGGTGATGGCGCCGCCGCGGGTGTGCGGGATCGTGCCGAGCGGGAGGATGCGGTCCGCCCCGTTCTCCTCGGTGTTCGTGATGATGCGGGCCATGGTCCGCACCGCCTCGAAGGGGTACTTGCCGACGCTGGTCTCGCCGGAGAGCATGACGGCGTCCGCGCCATCGAGGATGGCGTTGGCGCAGTCGGAGGCCTCGGCGCGGGTGGGGCGCGGGCTCTCGATCATCGACTCGAGCACCTGGGTCGCGACGATGACCGGCTTGGCGTTGCGGCGGGCCAGCTCGATCGCGCGCTTCTGCACGAGCGGGACCTGCTCGAAGGGGAGCTCGACGCCGAGGTCGCCGCGGGCGACCATGATGCCGTCGAAGGCACCCACGATCGAGCGCAGCGCACGCACGGCCTGGGGCTTCTCGATCTTCGCGATGACCGGGACGCGGCGCCCCTCCTCCTGCATGATCCGCAGCACGTCGTCCATATCGTGCGCATCGCGCACGAAGGACAGCGCGATGAGGTCCGCACCGAGGTTCAGGCCCCAGCGGAGGTCGTCGATGTCCTTCTCGCTCATGGCGGGGACGGACACGGCGACGCCGGGGAGGTTGATGCCCTTGTTGTTGGACACGGGCCCGGGGACCTCGACGACCGTGGTGACGTCGGTGTCGGAGACGTCGGTGACGCGCACCGAGACCTTGCCGTCGTCGATCAGGAGCACGTCGCCGGGGCGGCAGTCGCCCGGGAGGCCCTTGAAGGTCGTCGAGACGCGGTCCCTGGTGCCGACGATGTCGTCGACCGTGATCGTGAAGGTGTCACCCACCTCGAGGAAGTGCGGGCCGTCCTCGAACTTCCCCAGACGGATCTTGGGGCCCTGCAGATCGACGAGGATCGCCACGTTCTGGCCGAGGTCCTCGGCCGCGCGCCGGATGTTCGCGTACACCTGCTCGTGGTCCGCGTGAGAGCCGTGGCTGAGGTTCATCCGGGCGACGTTCATCCCGGACTCGATCAGGGTACGGATCTGCTCATACGTGTTCGTCGCCGGACCGAGAGTGCAGACGATCTTCGCTTTTCGCATGTCAACCCATCTGTTGTTCCTGTAGGGGCCGCGGGCCAGGGCGGAGTGGGGACGCTCCGCCTCGGGGGACGCAGCATCGCGTGATCAGAGCCTAGTCTTTCACACCGTGAGCGCGGTCTCCCCGGCGTGGACAGGCGCCGGGAGGGAGCTCGCGCCCATGAGGTGACGGTCCACCGCGGCGGCCGCGCTGCGACCCTCCGCGATCGCCCAGACGATGAGGCTCTGACCGCGCGCGCAGTCGCCCGCGGTGAAGACGCCGGGGACGCTCGTCTCCCAGCTGTCGTCGTGCTCGATGTTGCCGCGGGAGGTGGTCACGAGACCGAGCTGCTCGACCAGACCCTCCTGCTGCGGGCCGGTGAAGCCCATGGCCACGAGAACGAGCGTCGCCGGGAGCACCTGGTCGGTGCCCGGGGTCGGGAGCCGCTTGCCGTCGCGGTACTGGGTCCGCGCCACGCGCAGGCCCGTGACGGCGCCGTCCTCGTCGACCTCGAAGCCGGTCGTGGAGGCGAGGAAGGAGCGGTCGCCGCCCTCCTCGTGCGCGGTCGTCACCTCGAAGAGCACGGGGTGCGTGGGCCACGGGTGCGATTCGTCGCGCTCGACCGGCGGCTGGGTGCCGATCGCCAGCGTGGTCACCGAGCGCGCGCCCTGGCGCAGAGCGGTGCCCAGGCAGTCGGCGCCGGTGTCGCCGCCGCCGATGATGACGACGTCCTTGCCCTCCGCGGAGATCGGCGCCTCGAGCGTGTCCCCCTCCACGAGCCGGTTGGCCTGGGTGAGGTACTCCATCGCCGGGAAGATGCCCGCGGCCTCGCGGCCGGGGACGGGCAGGTCGCGCGGCGCGGAGGAGCCCGTCGCCACGAGCACCGCGTCGAAGCGGCTGCGCAGCTCCTCGACGCTCATCGCGCCCTCGCCGCTGCCGCCCACGTCCACACCCGTGCGGAAGCGCGTGCCCTCGGCCCGCATCTGCTTCAGCCGGCGGTCCACGTGGCGCTTCTCGAGCTTGAACTCCGGGATGCCGTAGCGCAGGAGGCCGCCGATGCGGTCGTCGCGCTCGAGCACCACGACCGAGTGGCCCGCCCGGGTCAGCTGCTGCGCGGCCGCGAGGCCCGCGGGCCCGGAGCCGACCACGGCGACCGAGCGACCCGTCTGGCGGCTCGCCTCGACGGGCTGGACCCAGCCCTCGTCGAAGGCGCGGTCGATGATCGACACCTCGACGTTCTTGATCGTCACCGCGGGCTGGTTGATGCCGAGCACGCAGCTGGACTCGCAGGGCGCGGGGCAGGCGCGACCGGTGAACTCCGGGAAGTTGTTCGTCGCGTGGAGCCGCTCGGCGGCCTCCTGCCAGTCGCCCCGGTACACGAGGTCGTTCCACTCGGGGATGAGGTTGCCCAGCGGGCAGCCCTGGTGGCAGAACGGGATGCCGCAGTTCATGCAGCGTCCGGCCTGCCGGGACACGACGTCGAGGGTGCCCTTCTCGCGGGCCTCGTAGACCTCGCGCCAGTCCATGAGGCGCACGGGGACCGGGCGACGCTCGGGGAGCTCACGCTCGCGGTACCGCAGGAATCCGCGGGGATCAGCCATGGGTGGCCTCCATGATGGTGTTCCAGACTTCGTTCGAATCGGGGTCGATCCCGGCGGCGAGGGCGTCCTCGCGGATGCCGGTGATCTCGAGGAACGCGCGCGGCGCGATCTCGGTGAGGCGCGCGAACAGCTCGTCCTCGTCCGCGAGCAGCGAGGCCGCGCGGTCGGAGCCCGTGCGCCGGGCGTGCTCACGGATCGCGGAGACCACGAACTCCCGGTGGTCCTCGCGGACCGGGGAGATCTCGAAGGTCGCGGCGTCCGCGGGGTTCAGGTCGTTCTCGTCGAGGTCGAGCACGAAGAGCGTGCCGCCGCTCATGCCCGCGCCGAGGTTGCGGCCGGTGGGGCCGAGCACCAGGACGACGCCGCCGGTCATGTACTCGGCGCCGTGGTCGCCGATGCCCTCGACCACGAGCGTCGCGCCGGAGTTGCGCACACCGAAGCGCTCGCCCGCGGCGCCCGCGAGGAACAGCTTCCCGCTCGTGGCGCCGTAGGCGCAGGTGTTGCCCGCGATCGCGGCGGAGGTCAGCGAGCCGGTCGTCCCGCGGCCGTGGCCCACGGCGACGATGCCGCCCGAGAGCCCCTTGCCCACGTAGTCGTTCGTGTCGCCCGTGAGCTCGAGGGTCACGCCCGCCGGGAGGAAGGCGCCGAGGCTCTGGCCGCCGGTGCCGTCGAGGTCGAGCACGATCGCGTCCTCCGCGAGGCCCGCGCCGCCCGTGCGGCGAGTGACCTCGTGGCCCAGCAGGGTGCCCGTCGTGCGCTGCACGTTGCGGATGGAGCCGGTGATGCGCACGGACTCCTGCTCCCCCTCGATGACGGGGAGCGCCTGCTCGATCCACGGGTGGTCCGCGGCGAGGTCGAGGTGGTGGTCCTGCCCGCGACGGCGGCGCGGGAAGTCGCCCTCCATGATCGTGGGTGCCGCGAGGATCGCCTCGAGGTCGAGCCCGCGGTGCTTGGCGCGGGCGAGCTCGCTGCGGGAGCGGTCGTCCTCGGCGAGGCCCAGCAGGTCGGTGCGGCCCACCGCCTCGTCGAGGGAGCGCAGCCCCAGCGCCGCGAGGTGCTCGCGCACCTGCTCGGCGATGAACTGGAAGAAGGTCACGACGTGGTCGGCGTGCCCGGTGTAGCGGGCGCGCAGCTCAGGGTTCTGGGTCGCGACGCCCACGGGGCACGTGTCCAGGTGGCACACGCGCAT
Organism: Brachybacterium rhamnosum; assembly: GCF_039526185.1. NCBI lineage: Bacteria > Bacillati > Actinomycetota > Actinomycetes > Micrococcales > Dermabacteraceae > Brachybacterium > Brachybacterium rhamnosum. The sequence continues at coordinate 152,396 of NZ_BAAAIS010000003.1, read as the reverse complement.
CATGACGCAGCCGGAGACGACGAGCGGGGCGGTCGCGAAGCCGTACTCCTCGGCGCCCAGCAGTGCGGCGATGACGACGTCGCGCCCGGTCTTCATCTGACCGTCGACCTGGACGGTGATGCGGTCCCGCAGACCGTTCAGGAGCAGGGTCTGCTGGGTCTCGGCGAGGCCCAGCTCCCAGGGCGTGCCCGCGTGCTTGAGCGAGTTCATCGGGCTCGCGCCGGTGCCGCCGTCGTGCCCCGAGATGAGGACGACATCCGCATGCGCCTTCGAGACGCCGGTCGCGACCGTGCCCACCCCGAAGCGGGAGACGAGCTTGACGTGGACGCGGGCCGCGGGGTTCGCGGACTTCGCGTCGTGGATCAGCTGGGCGAGGTCCTCGATCGAGTAGATGTCGTGGTGCGGCGGCGGGGAGATGAGACCGATCCCGGGGGTCGAGTGACGGGTCCGCGCGATCCACGGGTAGACCTTCTCCGGCGGGAGCTGGCCGCCCTCGCCGGGCTTCGCGCCCTGCGCGATCTTGATCTGGATGTCCTTGGCGAAGCTGAGGTACTCGCTCGTCACGCCGAAGCGGCCCGAGGCGATCTGCTTGATCGCGCTGCTGCGCTCGGGATCGTGCAGGCGCTCGGGGTCCTCGCCGCCCTCACCGCTGTTGGACATGCCGCCGAGGCGGTTCATCGCGATCGCGAGGGTCTCGTGCGCCTCCTGCGAGATCGAGCCGTAGCTCATCGCACCGGTCATGAAGCGCTTGGTGATCGACTCGACCGGCTCGACCTCCTCGATCGGCACCGGGTTCAGCTGGCCGGTGCGCAGGCGCAGCAGGCCGCGGATCGTCATGAGCCGCTCGTGCTGGTCGTCCACGGCGTCCGTGTACTTCCGGAACTCGTCGTAGCGGCGGCTGCGGGTCGAGTGCTGGAGGCGGAAGACGGTCTCCGGGGTGAACAGGTGCGGCTCGCCCTCGCGACGCCACTGGTACTCGCCGCCCACGGGGAGGCGGCGGTGCGCGAGCTGGTCGCCCTCGACGGGGTACGCGAGCGCGTGGCGCGCCGCGTTCTCCTTCGCGACGACCTCGAGGTCGATGCCGCCGATCCGGGTCGTGGTGCCGGGGAACCAGGTCTCCGCGAAGTCCTCGGCGAGGCCCACGGCCTCGAAGATCTGCGCGCCGCGGTAGGAGGCGACCGTCGCGATGCCCATCTTCGACATGATCTTCAGGACGCCCTTGCCGAGCGCGTAGTTGAGGTTCGCGACGGCCTTCTCCGGGGTCACGTCGCCGAGGACGCCGCGGCGCACGAGGTCCTCGACGCTCTCCATCGCGAGGTACGGGTTCACGGCGCTCGCGCCGTAGCCGATGAGCAGCGCCGCGTGGTGCACCTCGCGCACGTCGCCCGCCTCGACCACGAGCGCGGCGCGGGTGCGGCGACCGGTGCGCACGAGGTGGTGCTGCACGGCCGAGGTCATGAGCAGCGAGGGGATCGGGGCGAGCAGCGCGTTGGCGTCGCGGTCGGTGAGCACGAGGAAGGTCGCGCCCGCGTCGATCGCGGCGACGGCCTCCTCGCAGATCTCGTGGAGCCGCTCCTCGAGCGCCCGCGCTCCGCCGGCCACGTGGTACAGCCCCTTGAGGCGCGCGGCGCGGAAGTCCGCGGTGCCCTCGAGCGTGTGGACGCCGTAGATCGTGGCGAGCTCGTCGTTGTCGATGATCGGGAAGTCGAGCGAGAGCTGGCGCGCGTGCTCCGGCGTCTCGTCGAGCAGGTTGCCCGAGGCGCCGATGGTGACGCCGAGGCTGGTGACGATCTCCTCGCGCAGCGAGTCGAGAGGCGGGTTCGTCACCTGCGCGAACATCTGCGTGAAGTAGTCGAACAGGAGCCGCGGGCGGTCCGAGAGCACCGCGATCGGGGTATCGGTGCCCATCGCGCCGAGCGGCTCCGCGCCCTTGGCGGCCATGGGGGCGAGCAGCACCCGCAGCTCCTCCTCCGTGTAGCCGAAGGTCTGCTGGCGGCGCACGACCGAGGAGCGGGAGTGGACGATGTGCTCGCGGCGCGGGAGGTCCGCGAGGCGCACCTTCTGCTCGGCGACCCACTGCCCGTAGGGCTGAGCGCTCGCGATCTCGTGCTTGACCTCGTCGCTCGGGACGACCTCGCCGCGCTCGAGGTCCACAAGGAAGATCTCGCCGGGGGCGACGCGGCCGGTGCGGGCGATCCGCTCGCGGGGCACGTCGAGCAGGCCGGTCTCGGAGCCGAGGACGACGAGGTCGTCCTCGGTGATCCAGTAGCGCAGGGGGCGCAGTCCGTTGCGGTCCAGACGGGCGCCCACCTGGGTGCCGTCGGTGAAGACGAGCGAGGCGGGGCCGTCCCACGGCTCCTGGAGCGCCGCGTGGTACTCGTAGAAGGCGCGCAGCTCGGGGTCCATGTGGGGGTCGTTCTCCCACGGCTCCGGCACGAGCATCATGAGCGCGTGCGGGAGGGAGCGGCCCGAGAGGTGCAGCAGCTCGAGGACCTCGTCGAGGCTCGCGGAGTCGGAGGCGCCCTCGCTGTTCACGGGCAGCAGCCGCGAGAAGTCCTCCCCGAACACGTCGGTGGACATGACGCCCTCGGCCGCGCGCACGCGGTTGCGGTTGCCGATGACGGTGTTGATCTCGCCGTTGTGGGCGAGCACGCGGAAGGGGTGCGCGAGCGGCCAGGCGGGGAAGGTGTTCGTCGAGAAGCGCGAGTGGACGACCGCGAGCTCGGTGGTCATCCGCGGGTCGGCGAGGTCCGGGTAGAAGTCCGCGAGCTGCTGCGGGGTGAGCATGCCCTTGTAGACCATGACCCGGGTGGAGAGCGAGGGGAAGTACGCGCCGGTCGTGTGCTCGAACCGGCGGCGCACCGCGAAGGCGGCGCGCTCGAGGGCGAGGCCGGTGCGCTCCCCCGCCGCGTCGACGAGGAAGACCTGCTCGAAGCGGGGCTGGACGGCGGCCGCCGAGGGGCCCACGAGCCCTTCGACGATCGGGACCTCTCGCCGGCCGAGGACGCTCAGGCCCTCCTCCCGGGCGATCGTGTCGAGGGCCGCGAGGGCCTCGCCGCGGGCGGCGTCCTCGCGGGGAAGGAAGCCGATGCCGGCCGCGTAGGCGCCTCGCTCGGGGAGCTCGAGGCCGGAGACCTCGCGGAGGAAGGCGTCGGGCATCTGCAGCAGGATGCCCGCGCCGTCGCCCGTGTTCTCCTCGGCGCCCACGGCGCCGCGGTGGTCGAGGTTGAGCAGGGCGGTGAGCCCGGCCTCGACGATGTCGTGCCCGGGAGTGCCGCGGAGGGTGGCGACCATGGCCACGCCGCAGGAGTCGACCTCGCTCTCGGGCCGGTAGAGGCCCTGAGCGGGAGGGAGGCTGGAGAAGCGGGAGTCGAGGGGGATCATGCGGGACCCTTCAGGGTTCGGCCGACGGCCAGGGCGCGTCGGGAGGGACGGGTTCCGGACGTGGCCTGGCGCCTGCCGCGCGGTGGCGCGGGGGCCCGGTCCTACGATCCGGTGCGGGGCTCGTCCTGGTCGGAGGGCGGGGTGCCGGAGGTGGCGACGGCGGTCTCGTCGGGCCCGTTCCCCGGGTTCTGGGGGGAGAGCTCGAAGGCGCCGTCGGCGGCGACGGTCTCACCGCCGCGGCGACGCCGGCGGACCGTCAGGAGGCAGAACATACCCACTGCGACCACGACCATGGCGAGGGCGACCACGGTGTGGATGCGCAGCGGTCCCACCATGAGGACGGGCTCGGTGCGGATCGCGTCGATCCAGGCGCGCCCGGCGGAGTAGATGCCGACGTAGGCCCAGAACACGCGGCCGCCCGCGAGGTGGAGGCGGCGGGAGATCGCGAGCAGGACGATCACGCCGAGGAGGTTCCAGACCTGCTCGTAGAGGAAGGTCGGGTGGTAGCCGCCCGGGGTGCAGCCGGCGATGGTCTCGCCGTTGGTGACGCAGGTGACCTGCCAGGCCCAGGGGAGGTCCGTCGGGGGGCCGTACAGCTCCTGGTTGAACCAGTTGCCGAAGCGGCCGATCGCCTGGGCGACCATCAGCGTGGGGGCGATCGTGTCCGCGAGCGCGGCGAAGGAGACCTTCTTGATCCGCGACATGACGTACACGGCGATCGCGCCGCCGGCCACGCCGCCGTAGATCGCGAGGCCGCCCTGCCAGATGTAGAGCACCGCGACAGGGTTCCCGCCGGGGCCGAAGAACGGCTCCGGGGAGGTGAGGACGTGCCAGACCCGGGCGCCGACGATGCCGGCGATGATCCCCGCGAAGGCGATGTCGAAGAGGTCGTCGCCGTCCCCGCCGCGGGCCACCCAGCGCTTCGTGGCCCACCACAGGGCGACGCCCATCCCCAGCAGGATGCAGATCGCGTAGAAGTGGATCGTCAGCGGTCCGAGGTGGATCGCGGAGATCGGGGAGCTGGGGATCATGGCCGTGCCCCGGCGCCGCGCGCGCGGTCCACGCCGGCGCGGAGGTCGTCGGCGACGGCGGCGAGCGGCGCGAGGTCGCCCTCGGGGCTCTCGATCAGCGCGCGCACGAAGGCGGAGCCGACGATCACGCCGTCGGCGTAGGAGCCCACCTGCGCGGCCTGGGCGCCGTCGGAGACGCCGAGGCCCACGCACACGTTGCGGGCGCCCGCGGCGCGGGTGCGCTCGACGAGGCCCTCGGTCGCGGCGGAGACGCTCGCGCGGGTGCCGGTGACGCCCATCGTGGAGGCGGCGTAGACGAAGCCGCGGCTGTGCCCGGCGACGTAGGCGAGGCGGTCGGCCGGGGAGCTCGGGGCGACGAGGAAGACGCGGTCCACCCCGTGCTCCTCGCTCGCGGCGATCCAGTCGGCGCCCTCGTCGGGGATGAGGTCCGGGGTGATGACCCCCGCGCCGCCGGCGCCGGCGAGGTCCCGGGCGAAGGCGTCCGGGCCGTAGGCCAGGATCGGGTTCCAGTAGGACATGACGAGGATCGCGGCGCCGCGGCCGGAGAGCGCCTCGACGGCCTCGAGCACGTGGCGGGTGCGGGTCCCGGCGGCGAGGGCCGCGCTCGCGGCCTGCTGGATGACGGCGCCGTCCATGACGGGGTCGGAGTAGGGCAGGCCCAGCTCGATCATGTCCGCACCGTGGTCGATGAGCGTGCGAGCGGCATCGATCGAGCCCTGCACGGACGGGAAGCCGACGGGCAGGTAGCCGATCAGGGCGGGGCGGCCCTCGGCGCGGGCGGCGTCGATCGCATGGCCGGCGCGCAGCCGGTCGGTGCCGCTCGCGGCGACGGAGCGGGGCGCGGTCATCGCGTGGCCTCCTGGGCAGGGGTGTCGAGGGTGCCGCGGGCGAGCTCGCGCAGGTGCTCGAGATCGCCGGGGACGCCCGGGAAGGTGCCCTGCTCGGCGGGGCGGTCCTGGTCGTCGACGAGGCCGAACCAGCGCGAGGCCGTGTCGACGTCCTTGTCGCCGCGGCCGGAGAGGCTCACGAGGATCGTGGACCCCTCCCCCAGCTCACGGCCCAGCTCGAGCGCTCCCGCGAGGGCGTGGGCGGACTCGACGGCGGGCATGATGCCCTCGGTCATGGAGAGCAGGGCGAAGGCGTCCATCGCGGGTCCGTCGTCGATCGCGCGGTACTCGGCGCGGCCGGTCGCCGCGAGCCAGGCGTGCTCGGGGCCGACGCTCGGGTAGTCGAGCCCCGCGGAGACGGAGTGCGAGGGGATGGTCTGGCCGTCCTCGTCCTGCATGACGAAGCTGCGCGCCCCGTGGAGCACGCCGGGCGTCCCGCCGGTGAGGGTCGCGCTGTGGCGTCCGGTCGCGATTCCGTCGCCGCCTGCCTCGCAGCCGACGAGCCGCACGAGCGGGTCGGTGTCGTCGAGGAAGGCGTGGAAGATGCCCATGGCGTTGGAGCCGCCGCCCACGCACGCGACGACCGCGTCGGGCAGGGCGCCGGTGCGCTCGAGGACCTGGGAGCGGGCCTCCTCGCCGATGATCCGGTGGAAGTCGCGGACCATCGTCGGGAAGGGGTGGGGGCCGGCGACCGTGCCCAGCAGGTAATGGGTGGTCTCCACGTTGGCGACCCAGTCGCGGAAGGCCTCGTTGATGGCGTCCTTGAGCGTGCGGGACCCCTGGGACACGGCGACGACGTCCGCCCCGAGCAGGCGCATCCGGGCGACGTTCAGCGCCTGCCGCTCGGTGTCCTCCTCACCCATGTAGATCGTGCACTCGAGGCCGAACAGGGCCGCGGCGGTCGCGGTCGCGACGCCGTGCTGGCCGGCGCCGGTCTCCGCGATGACGCGGGTCTTGCCCATGCGCCGCGTGAGCAGCGCCTGGCCCAGCACGTTGTTGATCTTGTGGCTGCCGGTGTGGTTGAGGTCCTCGCGCTTGAGCAGGATCCGCGCGCCGCCGGCGAGCCTCGAGAACCGCGGCGCCTCGCTGAGCAGGGAGGGGCGGCCGGTGTACTCGGCGCACAGCCGGCGGTACTCGGCGAGGAACTCCGGGTCCACGAGAGCCTTCTCGTAGACCTCGGTGAGCTCGTCGAGGGCGGGCACGAGCGCCTCGGGCAGGAAGCGCCCGCCGAAGTCGCCGAAGTAGGGGCCGGTGACGGCGCGCAGCGGCGTCGTGGGGCGGGTGAGCTCGGGCAGCACGGGGCCGTCCTGGGGAGCGGTGTCGGTCATCGGCTCTCTCCGTCCTGCTGGGGCCGGCCGCGGCGGGTGACCGCGCGGAAGGCGGCGGCCTCGCGGGCCGGGTCGTCGGTGGTCACGAGGGCCTCGCCCACGAGCACGGCGTCGGCGCCGGCGGCCGCGTAGGCCTCGACGTCCGCGACGCCTGCGACGGCGGACTCGCCGATCGCGAGGGGGCCGGCGGGGATCCGCCGCAGCAGCGCGGCGGCGCGGTCGAGGTCCACGTCGAGGGTGCGCAGGTTGCGGGCGTTGACGCCGACGATGTCGGCGCCGAGGGCGAGGGCGCGCTCGACCTCCTCCTCGGTGTGGGTCTCCACGAGGGCCTGCATGCCGAGGCCCGTGATCTGGTCGTGCAGGTCCCGCAGGAGCGCGTCGTCGAGCGCGGCCACGATGAGCAGCACGAGATCCGCTCCGTGGGCCCGCGCCTCGGTCACCTGGTAGGGGTCCACGACGAAGTCCTTGCGCAGCACGGGCACCTCGACCCGGGCGCGCACGGCGTCGAGGTCCGCGAGGGTGCCGCCGAAGCGGCGCTCCTCCGTGAGCACGCTGATCGCGCTCGCCCCCGCGCCCGCGTAGGCAGCCGCGAGGACGGCGGGCTCGGGGATCTCGGAGAGCGCGCCCTTGGAGGGGCTGCGGCGCTTGACCTCCGCGATCAGACCCATGGTCGTGCCGTCGCCCGCGAGGGAGGCGCGGGCGTCCCGTGCCGGGGCGGTCGCCGCGGCGCGCTCCTCGACCGCGGCGAGGGGGACCTCGGCGCGGCGGGCGGCGAGGTCCTCGCGGACGCCGACGATGATCTCGTCGAGGACGGTTCCGGTGAGGGTCACGGGTGCACTCCTGCAGGGGTCGGGCCGATCACGGCGGGGCCAGATCAGGCGCCGATCAGGGACGTCGGGGCGATGAACCAGAAGGCCGGGATGTTGCGGAGCACCGCGAACACGAGGGCCAGCACGGCGAGGAGGACGACCACGACCTGCGGCGGCGGGCCGAGGGTGCGTCCCTGCACTCGCCGTGCGGTCCAGAGTACGAGTCCCGCGGCGACGACGGGCAGGGCGACCACGATGAGGACGTTGTTGCGCAGGGCGAGCAGCGGATCGCCGTCGAGCAGCGCGTGCACGGCGCGGGTGGCGCCGCAGCCGGGGCAGTACAGACCGGTGAGGTGGTACACCGCGCACAGCGGGATGTCCGTGCGGAAGGGGTCGAACACCTGCTGCACGAGCAGGGCGAGGCCGGCGCCGCCGAGGGCGATGCCGAGCGGGAGCAGGGCGCGGTGCGGGCCGCGGGGGCGCGGGTCCTCCGGCGCGGGGAGGCCGTCCCCGGCCCGCACCGCGGAGCTCACGAGGTGGCGGCCGAGCGGGTGGGGCGCTTCTTCCCGAGGCCGACGACGGACATGACGACGCCGGCGACGACGGAGAGCGCCGTGACGACGATGCCGACGACGAGCAGCGCGGGCATTCCGATGACCATGCCGAGCGCCGCGAGCGTGATGCCGATCACGACGCCGAGGCTGAGCGTCCAGGCGGCGGGGGTCTTGCCCTCGTTGTGCGGCGGGGGCGGCGGCACCGTGTAGGTCTTGGTCATCGTCCAGCTCCGATCGAAGGCGTGGGGTACGGGGTCATTGTGCCACGCCAGCGGGCGGATCTTCGCGGTCCGCGGGGCGTGCGGCGGGTCCTGACGCGGCGCTGTGACGCGGGTCATCGGACGTCGCGGGGACCTGCTCGTCCGCTGCGTCGGCGTGCTCCTGGGCCGGCGCGGGCTCCGCGTCGGCATCGGGGTCGGCGTCGTCGTCCGGGGGCTCGGTGGGGTCCTCGCCCCGGGTGAGGGCGTCCCAGGCGGCGGCCGGGTCCTGCTCCGGGTCCACGGCGCGGCGCGGGGCGAGCGTCGCCCGCGAGTAGCGGCTGCTCCCGCGGGGCCAGCGGCCGCCCACGACGAGCACGAGGACGCCCAGCAGGGCGAGCAGCGCGCCGCCGACGATCGCGGCGACGGGCCAGGCGCTCGCGGTCGCGTGCAGCTCGACGCCGGAGATGCCCGTCGCGTCGGCGACCGCGCCGGCGGAGGCCGCCGTGGGGTCGCCGAGCATGCCGGCGGCGGCCACGACGGTGCCGATGCCCGCGAGGGCCAGCACGGGGCCGGTCACCCAGCGCACCCAGCGCGAGGAGAGGGAGGTCGCGGCCGCGGCCGCGAGGGCCACGAGCGACAGGGCGAGCACGGCCGGGGCGGCGTCCGCACCGGTCACGGGATAGGTCTGCACGGCTCCGGTGATGTCCGGGGCGGTGGCGGTCGCCCAGCTGGTGCGGGTGCTGCCGGCGACGAGGCCCGCGATGACGAGTCCGCCCAGGACCGCGCCCCGGCGGCCCGGTCCGCGGCGGCGGCCCGTCGGTCCGTCCGGGGCGCCGGTCGTGCGAGCCTCGACAGCGCTGTCTGCGCTGTCGGTGCGCTCGGGCAACGGCGCCGGGGTGGTGTCGTCGGCGCTCATGCGGGCCGCAGGGTCTCGGCGGAGGCGACGGCGCGCAGGGCGGCGGCCGCCTTGGACTGGGTCTCGCGATGCTCCATCGTGGGGACCGAGTCCGCCACCACTCCCCCGCCGGCCTGCACGTGGGCGGTGCCGTCCTTGAGCACGGCGGTGCGGATCGCGATCGCCATGTCCATGTCCCCGGCGAAGTCGATGTAGCCGACCGTGCCGCCGTAGACGCCGCGGCGCACCGGCTCGAGCCGGTCGATGATCGCCATCGCGGAGGGCTTCGGGGCGCCCGAGAGCGTCCCCGCGGGGAAGGTCGAGCGCAGCGCGTCGTAGGCACGGGCGTCCTCGCGGAGGCGGCCCGTGACCGTGGACACGATGTGCTGGATGTGCGAGAACCGCTCGATGTGCATGAAGTCGCGCACCACCACCGTGCCCGGCTCGCAGAAGCGCTGCAGGTCGTTGCGGGAGAGGTCCACGAGCATGAGGTGCTCGGAGCGCTCCTTGGGATCGGCGAGCAGCTCCTCCGCGAGGGCCTGGTCCTCCTCCGGGCTCGCGCCGCGGGGGCGGGAGCCGGCGATCGGGTGGGTGGTCGCGGTGCGGCCGCGCACGGTCACGAGCGACTCGGGGCTCGCGCCGACCACGTCGATCGGGGCGCCGTCGGCATCGGTCGTGCGCAGCAGGAACATGTAGGGGCTCGGGTTCATGCGCCGCAGCACCCGGTACACGTCCAGCGGGTCGGTCGCCGTGGGCAGCGAGAACCGCTGCGAGGGCACGACCTGGAAGATCTCGCCGTCGACGATGTCGCGCACCGCCTCCTGCACCGCGGCCTCGTACTCGAGCTGGGCGGTGCGGGACTTCGGCTCGACCTCGCGCACGCCCGTGTAGGCGACCGCGCCGTCGCCGCCCGGGCCGCGGAGCTTCCCGCGCAGCGCGTCGAGGCGGTCCACGGCCGCGTCGTAGGCGGCGTCGACGTTGTCCGGGGAGCCGTCGATGTTCAGGGCGTTCGCGACGAGCAGCACGGTCGCGTCGTGCGCGTCGTGGACGAGCACGTCCTCGGCGAGCAGCATCGAGAGGTCGGGCAGGCCGATCTCGTCCGGCGGGGAGTCGGGCAGGCGCTCCCAGTAGCGCACCGCGTCGTAGGCGAGGTAGCCGACCATGCCGCCCGTGAACGGGGGCAGGTGCGGCAGCCGCGCGGCGCGGAAGGCGGAGGTGATCTCCTGCAGCGCCTCGACGGGCGTGCCGCCCTCGGCGAGGCCCGCGGGCACGTCGCCGATCCAGCGGGCGCGGCCGCCGGACTCGGTGAGCACGGCGCGGGCGCGGGCGCCGATGATCGACCAGCGGGAGTCCTCGCCCTCCCCGGCGGACTCCAGCAGGAACGTGCCCCGCGCGTCGGTGCCGCGGGTGATGCGGCGGTACAGGGAGATCGGGGTGTCCTCGTCGGCGAGCAGCCGCAGGGTCACCGGGACGATGCGCTGGCGGGCGGCGAGGGCGCGGAAGGTCTCACGGTCGGGCTGGACGACGCCGAGGGCGTCCCCCTCGATCCCGCCCACGAGCTCGGGGTAGGACTCGGCGCTCATGCGGTGCGCTCCTCCGGGTGCAGGACCACGGCCTCCAGCTCCCCGCCGTCGAAGCAGGTGTCGGTGTCGCGGTGGCAGGCCGGGCCGATCTGGTCCACCTCGAGCAGCAGCGTGTCGCCGTCGCAGTCCAGGGACGCGGAGCGCACGTACTGCACGTGCCCGCTGGTCTCCCCCTTGACCCACAGCTCCTGGCGGGAGCGGGACCAGTAGGTCGCGCGGCCCGTGGTGAGCGTGCGGTGCAGGGCCTCGTCGTCCATCCAGCCGACCATGAGCACGCGACGGCTGCTCGCGTCCTGGACGACGGCGGTCACGAGCCCCTGCGGGTCACGCTTGAGCCGGGCGGCGAGGGCGGGGTCGAGCCCGGGGGCCGCCGGTGAGGAGGCGGTGGGGGCCGCGGCGTCCGCGGCGCTCACAGGGCACGCTCCAGCTCGGCGACCCGATCGGTGCGCTCCCAGGTGAACTCGGGCAGCTCGCGACCGAAGTGGCCGTGCACGGCGGTGCGCGCGTAGATCGGGCGGAGCAGGTCCAGGGCGTCGATGATCGCGGCGGGGCGCAGGTCGAAGACCTTCTCGACGGCGCGGGCGATGAGGTGGTCGGCGACCTTGCCGGTCCCGAACGTCTCGACGTACAGGCCGACGGGGGCGGCGACGCCGATCGCGTAGGCGACCTGCACCTCGCAGCGGTCCGCGAGGCCGGCGGCGACGACGTTCTTCGCGACCCAGCGCATCGCGTACGCGGCGGAGCGGTCGACCTTGCTCGGGTCCTTGCCGGAGAAGGCGCCGCCGCCGTGGCGCGCCATGCCGCCGTAGGTGTCGACGATGATCTTGCGGCCCGTGAGGCCCGCGTCCCCCTTGGGGCCGCCGATGACGAAGCGGCCCGAGGGGTTCACGTGGAAGGTGACGTCCTCGACGTCCAGGCCGATGCCCGCGAGCTCCTCGAGCACGGGGGCGATGACCACGCGGCGCAGGCCCGGGTCGAGCTGCTCGCGCACGTCGACATCGTCGTCGTGCTGGGAGGAGACGACGACGGCCTCGACGCTGCGGGCCACGCCGTCGGCGTCGTAGCCGATCGAGACCTGGGTCTTGCCGTCCGGGCGGAGGAAGGGCAGCACTCCGCTGCGGCGGGCCTCGGAGAGGTTCTCGGAGAGCTTGTGCGCGGCGTGCACGGGCAGCGGCATGAGCTCGGGGGTGTCGTTGCAGGCGTACCCGAACATGAGGCCCTGGTCCCCGGCGCCGAGGTTCGCGAAGGCCTCCGTGGAGCCGCCGTCGCGGCGCTCCCAGGACTCGTCGACGCCCGCGGCGATGTCGGGGCTCTGCGCGCCGATCGAGACCTCGATGCCGCACGAGTCCGCGTCGAAGCCCTTCGCGGAGGAGTCGTAGCCGATCTCGCGGATGACGTCCCGCACGATGCGGGCGACGTCGCTGTAGCCGGTGGTGCGCACCTCGCCCGCGACGTGCACGAGTCCGGTGGTCACCATCGTCTCGACGGCGACGCGGGCGCCGGGGTCCTGCGCGAGCATGTCGTCGAGGATGGCGTCGGAGATCTGGTCGCAGATCTTGTCGGGGTGCCCTTCGGTGACCGATTCGGACGTGAAGGTGCGCAGGTCGCTGGACGTCATGCGTCCCAGGGTAGGACAGGCAGGCGCGGGACGAGCGCGTCGAGCACGGCGTGGGCGACCGTGACCTTGCTCCCGCTCGCCTCGCCGCGGATCTCCCCCTGGGCGTCGAGGATCCGCACCGCGTTGTCCTCGGCCCCGAAGACGCCCGTGGAGACGTCGTTGAGGACGAGCAGGTCCGCGCCCTTGCGTCGCGCCTTCTGCGCCCCGAGCTCGAGGGCGGTGCCGCCCTCTCCCCCGGTCTCCGCAGCGAAGCCGGCGATCACGGGCCGCGCCGGGTGGGAGGAGACGGAGCGCACCTCGACGCTGTGACGCAGGATGTCGCGGGTGCGGGCGAGCGCGAGCACGGGCACGGAGTCCGGCTGCGACTCGTCCTTCTTGATCTTGTCCCCGGAGCGCGAGGCCGCCGTGAAGTCCGCGACGGCGGCGGCCATGACGAGGGCGTCCACGCCGTCCAGACGGGCCTCGACGGCCTCGGCGAGCTCGGCGGCGCTGCCCACGTCCACGCGCTCGGCGCCGGGAGGGGTCTCGAGGTCGACGTTGGCGGCGAGCAGCTGCACGCGCGCGCCGCGGGCGAGGGCGGCATGGGCGAGCGCCCAGCCCTGCTTGCCCGAGGAGTGGTTGCCGAGATAGCGCACGGGGTCGAGCTCCTCACGCGTGCCACCGGCGGTAACGAGCACGGTGCGCCCGGCGAGGTCGCGGCGCACGGCGCCGTCCTCGGCGCGCGGTGCGGCGAGCACGGCGCGCGCGGCGGCGAGGATCGCCTCGGGCTCGGGCAGTCGCCCCGCACCGGAGTCCGGGCCGGTCAGGCGCCCCACGGCCGGCTCGAGCACGATCGTCCCGCGCTCGCGCAGCACGGCGACGTTCTCGCGGGTGGCGGGGTGCTCCCACATCTCGGTGTGCATCGCCGGGGCGACGACGACCGGCCCGCGGGTCACGAGCAGCGAGGCGGTGAGCATGTCGTCCGCCCGGCCGGCCCGCATCCGAGCGAGCAGATCGGCGGTGGCGGGGGCGACGATCGTCAGATCGGCCTCCTGGCCGTGGCGCACGTGCGCGACCTCGTCGACCTGCTCGAAGACGCTCGTGAGCACCGGATGGTGGCTCAGCGCCTCCCAGGTGGCACGGCCCACGAACTCGAGGGACGCGGCGGTGGGGACCACGCGCACCTCGGCCCCGACGCCGACAAGGCCGCGCACCAGGTGCGCGGCCTTGTACGCGGCGATGCCGCCGCCGATGCCGACCAGGACCCGTGCGCCGCTCAGATCCGCGGCGCGTCCCGGAGGAGTCATCTCAGAGCGTGAAGTCCGTGGACGGCGCCTCGGGGGCGTCGTCGCCGAGGACGAGCGGGGCAGGGGCGTCGGGATCCGGGGCGGCGGCCGCGGCGAGCTCCTCCTCGTCCACCTCGCGGACGGTCAGCAGGCCCTCGTCGATCTCGCGCAGCGCGATCGAGAGGGGCTTCTCCTGGTTCTCGACGTCCACCAGCGGGCCGACGAACTCGAGCAGGCCCTCGGAGAGCTGCGAGTAGTAGGCGTTGATCTGGCGGGCGCGCTGGGACGCGTAGAGCACCAGGGCGTACTTCGAGTCGACGGTCTCCAGGAGACGGTCGATCGGCGGGTTCGTGATGCCCTCGGGCTGGGCGACGGTTCCGGCCACGGAAGTCCCTTCATCGAAAGTGTGCGTGCGACGGTCCAGGATACGCCCTGGAGCCGTGCGAGCGCGAGGCGTTCCGGGGCGGGGTCGGGTGAGACTGCGCACTCCCCCGACCCTCGCGCCTGGCCCGGTGCGCGGGGCGGATGATCAGCGCCGGACGCCGAGGAGCGCGGCGAGCTCGTCCGCCGCGCGCTCCACCACGTCGTTGACGATGGTGACGTCGAACTCGCTCTCGGCGGCGAGCTCGACCTTCGCGGTCTCGAGCCGGCGGGCCCGCTCCTCCTCGTCCTCCGTGCCGCGTCCCACGAGCCGGTCCACGAGCGTGTCCCAGTCCGGCGGGGCGAGGAAGACGAAGTGCGCCTCGGGCATGGTCTCGCGCACCTGGCGGGCTCCGGCGAGGTCGATCTCGAGGAGCACGGGCCGGCCGGCCGCGTGCATCTCCTCGACGGGGCCGCGCGGGGTCCCGTACTTGTTGCGGCCGTGGACCACGGCCCACTCGAGCATCTGGCCCTCGTCGACGAGACGGGTGAACTCCTCCTCGCTCACGAAGCGGTAGTGCACGCCGTCGATCTCCCCGGGCCGCGGGGCACGGGTGGTCGCGGAGACGGACAGCCAGATCTCGGGATAGCGCGCGCGGATCGCGGCGGAGACCGTGCCCTTGCCGACCGCGGTGGGGCCGGCGAGGACCGTCACGGGGGCCGGTGCCGTGGCGGCACCGGCCCCGTCGAGCGGCGTCACTCCGAGAAGTGCGAGACGAGCTTCTCCGCCTGATGGGAGCCGAGGCCCCGGATCTTGCGGGACGGGGAGATGCCGATCTCCTCCATGATCTGCTGCGCCTTGACCTTGCCGACGCCCGGGAGGGCCTCGAGCAGCGCCGCGACGCGGAGGCGACCGATCACCTCGTTGGTCTCGGCCTCCTCGAGGACCTTCTGGATCTCCTCGCTGCGACGACCGGCGCTGTCCTTGAGCCGGGCCTTGATGGCGGCGCGCTCGCGGCGGGCCTCAGCGGCCTTCTTGAGGGCCTCGGCCCGCTGCTCGGGGGTGAGGGGAGGGAGAGCCACGGTTCTAACCTCTTCTGTCGCTGGTGGTACGCAGGAACCGGAAGGCCCCCGCACGTGGGAAGAGCGTAACCCCATCGACGTGTCGGAGCACACTGATCGCCCGAGGTGTCGCAGATCAGGGGCATGTGCACTCCCCCGGGGAGGCGTCCGGGACGCCGACGGGGCGGGCCCGGGGAGCGGTGATCCGCCCCGGTCCCGCCCCGTCGCCGCGGCTCAGCTGTAGTCGGCCTGCAGGTCCTTCGCGCGCACCCGCAGGTCCTCGACCGACGGGCCCGCGGCGAGAAGCCCGCGGGACACCGAGACCAGCACGTGACCTGCGGATTCACCGAAGACGTCGGCGAGCTCCGCGATGCCCGCGCCCTGGGCGCCGAAGCCCGGGGCGAGGAGCGGCACGCTCGGTGCGGCCGCGTCCAGGCCGAGGCGACGATAGGCGTCCCCCACCGTCGCGCCGACCACGAGCCCGACCGAGCCCCAGACGGATCCGTCGCCGCCGCCGCGCTCCTCGGCGTGTCGCGCCACGCCGAGCGCGACGCTCGTGCCGTCGGCCGCGATCGCGTGCTGCACGCCGTGCCCCTCGGGGTTCGAGGTCAGCGCGAGCAGGAACACGCCCTTGCCGTGCTCGAGCGCGAGGTCCACGGCGGGGTCCAGGGACCCGGCACCGAGGAACGGGCTCGCCGTGATGGCATCGGCCTCGAGCGGGGCGCCGGGGCGCAGGTACGCCTCGGCGTAGGCGCCTATGGTGGAGCCGATGTCCCCGCGCTTGACGTCGAGGATCGTGAGGATGCCGCGCTCCCGGGCACCGGCGAGCAGCTCCTCGAGCACCGCCAGACCGCGGGAGCCGTGGCGCTCGTAGAACGCCGACTGCGGCTTGATCGCGGCGACCTGCCCGTCCACGGCGTCGAGCACCGCCCGGGAGAAGGTGGCCAGCCCGGCCGGGGAGTCCGGCAGCTCCCACTGCGCGAGCAGCCCCGCGTGGGGGTCCACGCCGGCGAGCAGCGGGCCGTGCTCCGCGACGGCGGCCTGCAGCCGTGCGCCGAAGCTCACCGGCCCGGTCGCCCCGGCCGTGCTGCTCACGCCGTCACCGTCCGCGCGGCCACGAGGCGTGCGGTGTGCTCCTGGAGGCTGAGCACCGAGAACGGCTCCTCCGGGAGCGCCTCGATCGCCTGCACGGCCGCCTGGAACTCCTGCAGCGTGGTGATGATCGGGACGTCCATGCTCGTCGCCGCCGCGCGGATCGCGTAGCCGTCCGCGCGGGCGTCGGAGCCCGAGGGGGTGTTGAGCACGAGCGCGATCTGCTCGGACTCGATCATCTCGATGACGCTGTCGCCCTCGCCGGCCTCGGAGGCCTTGCGCAGGACCCGGCACGGGATGCCGGAACGGCGCAGCACACGGCCGGTGCCCGCGGTGGAGAGGATCTCGAAGCCGAGGGCCGCGAGCCGCGCGACGGGCAGCACCACGCCGCGCTTGTCGCCGTCGGCCACGGAGACGAACACCGCCCCGGAGGTGGGCAGACCCTGGCCGGAGACCGCCAGCTGCGACTTCGCGAAGGCGAGCGGGAAGGTCGTGTCCAGGCCCATCACCTCGCCGGTCGAGCGCATCTCGGGGCCCAGCAGGGAGTCCACCGCGCGGCCCTCGGCGGTGCGGAACCGTTTGAAGGGCAGGACGGCCTCCTTGACCGCGATCGGCGCGTCGTCCGGGAGCGAGGTGCCGTCGCCCTCCGCGGGCAGCACGCCCGCGGCCCGCAGCTGCGCGACGCTCTCCCCCGCCATGACGCGGGCGGCGGCCTGGGCGAGCTGAACGCCGGTGGCCTTCGAGACGAAGGGCACCGTGCGGGAGGCGCGCGGGTTCGCCTCGAGGACGAAGAGGATGTCCTGCGCGAGCGCGTACTGCACGTTCAGCAGGCCGCGCACGCCCACGCCGCGCGCGATCGCGAGGGTCGACTCGCGGATCCGCTCGAGCACGCCGTCGCCGAGGGTCACCGGGGGCAGGGTGCAGGCCGAGTCGCCCGAGTGGATCCCGGCCTCCTCGATGTGCTCCATGATCCCGCCCATGTAGAGCTCCTCGCCGTCGTACAGGGCGTCGACGTCGATCTCGGTCGCGGTGTCGAGGAAGCGGTCGATGAGGATCGGCGCCTCGGCGCGACCGCCCTCGGGGAGGTTGCGGCCCACGTAGTCCGTCAGCTGCGCCTCGTCGTAGACGATCTCCATGCCGCGGCCGCCCAGCACGTAGCTGGGGCGCACGAGCACGGGGTAGCCCACCTCTCGGGCCACCTCGAGCGCGTCGCCGAGCCCCCAGGCGGTGCCGTAGGGCGGGGCCGGGAGGGAGGCGTCGGCGAGGACGGCGCCGAAGTGGCCGCGGTCCTCGGCGAGGTCGATCGCCGCAGGGCTCGTGCCGATGATCGGCAGGCCCGCGGCCTCGAGCCGGCGGGCGAGGGCGAGGGGGGTCTGCCCGCCGAGCTGCACGATGACGCCGGCCACGGGGCCCACGGCCTTCTCCGCCTCGTACACCTCGACGACGTCCTCGAAGGTGAGGGGCTCGAAGTAGAGGCGGTCGGCGACGTCGTAGTCCGTCGACACGGTCTCGGGGTTGCAGTTGACCATGACGGTCTCGTAGCCGCCGCCGGGGAGGTCCCGGTCGCCGAGGGCGAGCACCGCGTGGACGCACGAGTAGTCGAACTCGATACCCTGGCCGATCCGGTTCGGGCCCGAGCCGAGGATGAGCACGGCCGGCCGCTCGCGCGGCTCGATCTCCGTCTCCTGGTCGTAGCTCGAGTAGTGGTACGGCGTGCTCGAGGCGAACTCGGCGGCGCACGTGTCCACGGTCTTGAAGACGGGGTTGATGCCGAGCGCCTCGCGCACGCCCTTGACGACGTCGCCGCCCTGGCCGCGCAGCTCGCCGATCTGGTCATCGGAGAGGCCGTGGCGCTTGGCCAGCCGCATGAGCTCCGCGTCGAGCACGGAGGCCGAGCGGATCTCGGCGGCGATCTCCGCGACCAGCAGCATCTGGTCCAGGAACCACGGGTCGATCGCGGTGGCCTCGTGGACCCGCTCGAGCGTCTCGTCGACGTCCACGACGCCCTCCGCGGCGGACCACAGCACGCGGGCGAGCGCCCCGAGGCGACCGTCGGTCGCGATCCGGGAGGCATCGATGAGCTCGGTGACCTCGGCGGGGCTCGGCGGCCGGCCCGCGTAGGAGACCGCGGCGCCCTTGACGTCGAGGGAGCGCTGCGCCTTGCCGAGCGCCTCGGTGAAGCTGCGGCCCAGGGCCATCGCCTCGCCGACGCTCTTCATGGTCGTGGTGAGCGTCGGGTCCGCCGCCGGGAACTTCTCGAAGGCGAAGCGGGGCACCTTGACGACGACGTAGTCGAGGGTCGGCTCGAAGCTCGCCGGGGTGGTGCCGGTGATGTCGTTGCGGATCTCGTCGAGCGTGTAGCCGATCGCGAGGCGCGCGGCGATCTTCGCGATCGGGAAGCCCGTCGCCTTGGAGGCGAGCGCCGAGGAGCGGGAGACGCGGGGGTTCATCTCGATGACGACCACGCGCCCCGTCGCGGGGTCCACCGCGAACTGCACGTTGCAGCCGCCCGTGTCGACGCCGACCTCGCGGATGATGCCGATGCCGAGGTCGCGGAGCTTCTGCAGCTCGACGTCGGTGAGGGTCAGCGCGGGGGCGACGGTCACCGAGTCGCCGGTGTGCACGCCCACGGGGTCGACGTTCTCGATCGAGCAGATGACCACGCAGTTGTCGGCACGGTCGCGCATGAGCTCGAGCTCGAACTCCTTCCAGCCGAGGATCGACTCCTCCAGGAGCACCTCGGTGGTCGGCGAGTAGTGCAGGCCGTCGCCGCCGATGCGGCGCAGGTCCGCCTCGTCGTAGGCCATGCCGGAGCCCAGGCCGCCCATGGTGAAGCTCGGGCGCACGACCATCGGGTAGCCGAGCTCGTCGGCGGCCTCGAGCAGGTCCTCGATGCTGTGGCAGATCCGGGAGCGGGCAGAGTCCCCGCCCACGCGCTCGACGACGCCCTTGAACAGCTGGCGGTCCTCGGCCTTCTGGATCGCGTCGAGGCTCGCGCCGATCATCTCGACGCCGAACTCCTCCAGGGTGCCGTTCTCGGCGAGGGCGACGGCGGCGTTGAGCGCCGTCTGCCCGCCGAGGGTCGGCAGGATCGCGTCGGGGCGCTCGGCGGCGATGATCGTCCGGATGACGTCGGGGTCGATCGGCTCGACGTACGTGGCGTCGGCGATCTCCGGGTCGGTCATGATCGTCGCGGGGTTCGAGTTCACGAGGATCACCCGCAGGCCCTCCTCGCGGAGCACGCGGCAGGCCTGGGTGCCGGAGTAGTCGAACTCGGCGGCCTGGCCGATGACGATCGGGCCGGAGCCGATGACGAGGACGGACGAGATGTCGGTGCGGCGGGGCATCAGGACTCCTTGCTCTGGTCGCCGGCGCGGCGGGCGCGCACGAGGTCGACGAGGCGGTCGAAGAGGTACGAGGCGTCGTGGGGTCCCGCGGCGGCCTCGGGGTGGTACTGGACCGAGAAGGCCGGCAGGTCGAGGCAGCGCAGACCCTCGACCACGTCGTCGTTGAGGCCGACGTGGGAGACGACGACCTTCCCGTAGCGGCCGCCGTCGTGGGGGGCGGTGTGCTCGCCCTCGAGCGGGACGTCCACCGCGAAGCCGTGGTTGTGGGCCGTGATCTCGACGGTGCCCGACTCGCGGTCGAGCACCGGCTGGTTGATGCCGCGGTGCCCGTACTTGAGCTTGTAGGTCTCGAAGCCGAGGGCGCGGCCCAGCAGCTGGTTGCCGAAGCAGATGCCGAAGAACGGCAGCCCGGCGTCGAGCACGCCGCGCAGGAGCTCGACCTGCGCGTCGGCGGTCGCCGGGTCGCCCGGGCCGTTGGAGAAGAAGACGGCGTCCGCGCCGGTGGAGCGGAGCTCCTC
Organism: Brachybacterium rhamnosum; assembly: GCF_039526185.1. Classification (NCBI taxonomy): domain Bacteria; kingdom Bacillati; phylum Actinomycetota; class Actinomycetes; order Micrococcales; family Dermabacteraceae; genus Brachybacterium; species Brachybacterium rhamnosum. The sequence goes on along the minus strand of NZ_BAAAIS010000003.1, from coordinate 132,463 downwards.
GAGGGTCGTCGTCGCGGGCAGCAGGTGCACGCGCAGCCCGCGCTCGAGCATCGCGCGGGGGGTCGCGCCCTTGATGCCGAGGTCCACGGCGGCGACCGTGCCGATCGCCTCGCCCTCGGGCTCGAGCAGCAGCGGCTGGGCGATGGTGACCTCGTCGACGAAGCTCGCGCCCTCCATGGAGGGCTGCTCGCGGACCTGCTCGAGCAGGGCCGCCTCGCCCGCGGCGAGGGCGTCGCCGGAGAAGACGCCGCCGCGCAGGGAGCCGGTCTCGCGCAGCACGCGGGTGAGCATGCGGGTGTCGATGCCGGCGATGCCGACGACGCCCTGGCTCTCGAGCAGCTCGTCGAGGGTCTGCTCGGAGCGCCAGTTCGAGGCGACGCGGCTGGCCTCGCGCACGGCGTAGCCGCGCACCCACACCCGGGAGGACTCCATGTCCTGGGCGTTGGCGCCGGTGTTGCCGATGTGCGGAGCGGTCTGCACGACGATCTGCCCGGCGTAGGAGGGATCCGTGAGGGTCTCCTGGTAGCCGGTCATGCCGGTCGAGAAGACGACCTCGCCGAGGCGGGAGCCGCGGGCGCCGTAGGCGCTGCCGCGCAGGGTGGTGCCGTCCTCGAGGATCAGCAGGGCGGGCTCGGTGCGCGAGGCGCCTCGGCGCTCCCGAGCGGGGGTGGGGGCGGTCATGGGTGCTCCTTCCGGGAGAGCAGCAGGTCGTGGTCGGCGCGTGCGCCGAGGCGGAGGCCGGTGTCGAGGTCCTGGTCGCCGAGGCGCCAGCGGATGACGAGGAGTCCGTCGCCGCCCACGAACTTCCCGGCCATGCCGGGGGCGGAGGCGACGTCGAGGACGGCGGCGGCGGGGATGGTCAGGGACGGGGCTCCCTGACGGAGGATCCGCCAGGAGCCGCCGTCGCCGCGGCTCACGCGCGCCGTGGAGCGCGCGCCGAGACCGTGGGCGACGACCCGCTCGAGGGGACGGTCGGCGAGGACGGTGTCGACGTAGATCGCGTCGACGGGCCCCACCTCGGTCTCCTCGCCGAGGTCGGCGAGCTCGCTGCGGCGGTCCGGGGCGGGTAGGCCGGACTGGCGCCGGCCGCGCAGACGCCAGCCGAGCACCATGAGGCCGAGCGCCGCGAGGAACACCACCGCGAGCACGAGCACGGGCAGAAGGCGGTCCATCGCGCCTCAGCCCTCGACGAGGGCGCCGTCGCGCACGGTGACGCGGCCGCGGTGGACGGTGAGGCGGTTGCGGCCCGGCAGCTCCCGGCCCGTGAAGGGGCTGTTCATGCTGCGGGAGGCGTGCACGGCGGGGTCGACGACGGTCGTGGGGCGCGGGTCCCACACGAGCACGTTCGCGGGGCTGCCGGCCTCGAGGGGGCGGCCCTGGTCCTCGTCCCGGCCGATCCGCGCGGGGGTCTCGGACATGACGCGGGCGACGTCGCGCCAGCTGAGCGCCTCGCGGTCCACCATCGTGGACTGCACGATGGACAGCGCGGTCTCGAGGCCGGTCATGCCCATCGCCGCCTGGTCCCACTCGCGGTCCTTGGCGTCCGCGGGGTGCGGGGCGTGGTCGGTCGCGACGATGTCGATCGTGCCGTCGGCGAGGCCCTCGCGGACCGCCTCGACGTCCGCCTGCGTGCGCAGCGGCGGGTTCACCTTGTAGCGGGCGTCGAAGCCGCGCACGGACTCGTCGGTCAGCAGCAGGTGGTGCGGCGTGACCTCGGCGGTCACGGCGATGCCGCGCTGCTTGGCCCAGCGGATGATGTCGACGCTGCCCGCGGTGGACAGGTGGCAGACGTGCAGGCGGGAGCCGACGTGGTGGGCGAGCAGCACGTCGCGGGCGATGACGGACTCCTCGGCGACGGCGGGCCAGCCGGCGAGCCCGAGCTGCGCGGAGACCTCGCCCTCGTGCATCTGGGCGCCCTCGGTGAGGCGCGGGTCCTGCGCGTGCTGGGCGATGACGCCGTCGAAGGACTTCACGTACTCCAGCGCGCGGCGCATGAGGACGGGGTCGTGCACGCACTTCCCGTCGTCGCTGAACACGCGCACGCGGGCCCGGGAGCTCGCCATGGCGTCGAGCTCGGCGAGCCGCTCCCCCGCGAGGCCCACGGTGACGGCGCCGACGGGCCGCACGGTGCACCAGCCGGCGCTCTCGCCCGCGCGGGCGATCTGCTCCACCACGCCCGCCGTGTCCGCGGTGGGGGTCGTGTTGGCCATCGCGTGGACTGCCGTGTAGCCGCCGCGGGCGGCGGCGCGGGTGCCGGTCTCGACGGTCTCCGCCTCCTCGCCGCCCGGCTCGCGCAGGTGCGTGTGGAGGTCGACGAGGCCCGGGAGGACCACGCAGCCGTCCACGTCGATCACCTCGGCGCCCGCGGGCGCCTCGAGGTCCGTGCCGACGGCGGCGATCTCGCCGCCCTCGAGGAGGAGGTCCGCCGCGGTCTCGCCGTAGAGCAGGCCCCCGCGCAGGAGGAGGGTGGGTGCGGTGGTCATCGGGCGTCCTCCCGGGAGTCGGTGGCGAGCAGGTGGTAGAGCACGGCCATCCGGACGAACACGCCGGAGGAGACCTGCTCGACGATGACGCTGCGGGGGCCGTCGGCCACGTCACCGGCGATCTCGAAGCCGCGGTTCATGGGGCCGGGGTGCATGACGCGCGTGTGCTCGGGCAGCGCCGCGGCGCGGGCGGTGGAGAGGCCGTAGCGGCGCGAGTACTCCCCCGCGGTCGGGAAGAACCCGCCGCCGACCATCCGCTCGCGCTGGACGCGGAGCATCATGACGGCGTCCGGGCCCTGCCCGAGCGCTTCGTCGAGGTCGTAGGTGATCTCGCACGGCCAGGCGCTCGCGCCGACGGGGACGAGGGCCGGCGGGGCGACGAGCGTGACGCGTGCGCCGAGCAGGGTCAGCAGGAGGACGTTGGAGCGGGCGACGCGCGAGTGCAGCACGTCGCCGACGATGACGACGTGGGCGCCGTCGAGCCCGGCCTCCGGCTCCCCCGGCCGCAGGTGGCGGCGCAGGGTGAAGGTGTCGAGCAGGGCCTGCGTGGGGTGCTCGTGCGCGCCGTCGCCGGCGTTGACGATCGGCTGGTCGATCCAGCCCGCGTGGGCCAGCAGGTGCGCGGCGCCCGAGGAGCCGGAGCGGACGACGACGGCGTCCGCCCCCATCGCCTGCAGGGTGAGGGCCGTGTCCTTGAGCGACTCGCCCTTGGAGACGCTCGAGCCCTTCGCGGAGAAGTTGATGACGTCGGCGGAGAGGCGCTTGGCGGCCGCCTCGAAGCTGATGCGGGTGCGGGTGGAGTCCTCGAAGAAGAGGTTCACGACCGTGGTGCCCACGAGAGTGGGCAGCTTGCGGATCGAGCGGGACTGGGTCTGCGCCATGTGCTCGGCGGTCGCGAGCACGGCGATCGCCTCCTCGCGGGAGAGGTCCGCGATCGAGATCATGTGCTTCATCGGGTCTCCTCCTCGCCGGCGGGGCGGGCGAGGACGACCGCGTCCTCGCCGTCGGTCTCGGCGAGCTCGACGTGGACGCGCTCCCCGCGCGAGGTGGGGAGGTTCTTGCCGACGTGGTCCGCGCGGATCGGGAGCTCGCGGTGGCCACGGTCCACGAGCACCGCGAGGCGCACCGCGGAGGGGCGGCCGATCGCGCCGAGGGCGTCGAGGGCGGCGCGCACGGTGCGGCCGGAGAAGAGGACGTCGTCGACGAGGACGACGGTGCGGCCGTCGATGCCGCCGCGCGGGATGCGGGTGGGGCTCGGGGCCCGGGTGGGATGCTGCCGCAGGTCGTCGCGGTACATCGTCACGTCGAGGGAGCCGGCGAGGTCCTCGACGGGGCGGTCGATGCCCTCGGCGGCGAGGATCTGCGCGGCGAGCCGCTCGGCGAGGGGCACGCCGCGGTGCGGGATGCCCAGCAGGACGAGGTCGTCGGCACCGTGGCCGCTCTCGAGGATCTCGTGCGCGATGCGCACGAGCGCACGTCGGATCTCCTCGGGCCCCAGGATCCTGACGCGGTCCGGGACGGGGGTCGTGCTCTCGGTCATGTCTCTCCCTTCCACGCCTCACGGGACGTGTCGTTAAAGGGTGGATCGGTCCGTGCGGACCGGGGCCGAGTCTACGCGAGACCCGGCCGGGGCCACGCCGGCGCCCATCCCGTGGGACGGCGCCGGCGGGCCGTGGCGCGGAGCCGGGGCGGGCTCAGCCCAGCAGGCCCCGCACGTCGACCAGACGCTGCAGGAGCCCGTTGACGAAGCGGGGCGAGTCGTCTGTGGACAGCGCCTCCGCGATCTTCGTGTACTCGCCGATCACGGGGCCGCGGTCCGACGCCTCGGTGTCGAAGAGCACCTCCGCGGCGCCGAGGCGCAGGATCGCGCGGTCCACGGCGGGCATGCGGTGCAGCGGCCAGTCGCGCGAGTGGGTCTCGAGCTGGTCGTCGACCTCCTCGGCGTGCTCCGCGTACCCCTCGACGAGCTCGCGGGCCCGCTCCGGGACCGGGGTCTGCGCGGCCGTCACCCGGAGACGCTGCGCGAGCACCTCGAGGACGGGCAGGCGGCGGGCGTCGGCCTCGAAGAGCACGTCGAGCGCACGGATGCGCTGGCGGGTCAGGGTGTGCAGCCGGTCCGTGCGGGCCGGGAGGGTGCGCTCGAACTCGATCTCCTCCCCGTCCCGTGCGGGCAGGGGCAGACCCGGCCCCTTGCGCGGGGCCGAGGGGGTGGAGGACGCCGAGGAATCGGTCACTTCACGCGCTCGAGGTAGCTGCCGGAGCGGGTGTCGACCTTGACCTTGTCCCCCTGGTTGAGGAACAGCGGGACCTGGATCTCGCGGCCGGTCTCGAGGGTCGCGGGCTTGGTGCCGCCATTGGAGCGGTCGCCCTGCAGGCCCGGCTCGGTGAAGCTGATCGTGAGGACCACGGAGGCCGGGAGCTCGACGAACAGCGCCTCGCCCTCGTGGAAGGCGATGATGACGTCCTGTCCCTCGAGCATGAAGTCCTTGGCGTCGCCGACGGTCTCCGCGGTGACGTTGGTCTGCTCCCAGTTGCTGGGGTCCATGAAGACATACAGCTCGCCGTCGAGGTACGAGTACTGCATGTCGCGGCGGTCGACGGTCGCGGTCTCGACCTTGACACCCGCGTTGAAGGTCTTGTCCACGGTCTTGCCGGACAGGACGTTCTTGAGCTTGGTGCGCACGAAGGCCGGGCCCTTGCCGGGCTTGACGTGCTGGAACTCGGTGACGGTCCAGAGGCCGTTGTCCTGCTTGAGGACCATCCCGTTCTTGAGGTCGTTCGTCGTCGCCATGTGTCTCCTCGGGTTCCCGCCGGGCACGTGGGACCCCGCGGCGATGTGGATGAGTGTCGGCGCCGCCGGGTCATCCGCGGCTCGCGCGCGACTCAGGATAGCGTGCCGCGGCGCCGCTCCCCCGCGCACGCCGCGACGGTCAGGGCCTCGACGTGAGCTCGATCATGGACAGCAGGCGCACGACGAGCGGCACGGCGGCGCTCTCCTCGCGCCAGCCGCTCGTCTTCACGGCCCGCGAGACCGTCTGCTGGGTGATGCCGAGGAGGGCGGCGAGCTCGCGCTGGGTCGCCCCCGGGTGCTCGCGCAGCGCGTGCACGGCGCGCCACTGGCCCCGGTTGCGGGTCGCGATCATCCAGCCGACGAGGCGGAGGACCGCCTCGGCGTCGGCGGCGGTCGCCTCGTGGCGGGGGTCGGAGGCGCGCACGGACAGGGGCACCTGGCCGGTCGTGCGGGAGGCGCGCAGCGCGAGGGTCGCGGCGGCGACGCCCGGCCCTCCGGCCGCGCGGGTCTCCGCGGGGAGCGGCTGCTCGACGGGGCCGACGCCGAGGCCGACCTCCCAGGCGCCCGTCTCGGCGGCGATCCGCACGGCGTCCACGGCCGTCTCCGCGCGGTCCGCGAGGGCGATCGCGGCGCTGCCGACCGTCCGCTCCGGGGGCCGGCGCAGGTCCAGCGGGGCGAGCGCCTCCTGGAGGGCGGGCAGCGGGTCGGGACCGCGGTGCCCGCGCGGCGGGGAGAGGGCGATGACGAGCATGGTCCGGACGCTACCAGCCGGCGACCGCGGAACAGCGCTTATCCGCTGACCCTCGAGGGACAGCGGGGATCATCGGATCCCGCCGTCGGCGAGGGCGGTCTCAGGCGAGCTGGATGAGCTCCTCGTAGGAGGCGTTCCAGAGGTCCTCGACGGCGTCGGGCATGAGCAGCACGCGCTCCGGGGACAGCGCCTGCACGGCGCCCGGGTCGTGCGAGACGAGGACCACGGCGCCCTCGAAGGCGGCGAGGGCGCCGAGGATCTCCTCGCGGCTCGCCGGGTCGAGGTTGTTCGTCGGCTCGTCGAGCAGGAGCACGTTCGCGCTCGAGACGACGAGGGTCGCGAGCGCCAGGCGGGTCTTCTCGCCGCCGGAGAGCACCTTCGCCGGCTTGTGCACGTCGTCGCCCGTGAAGAGGAAGGAGCCCAGGATCTTCCGCGCCTCGACCTCGGGCAGGTCGAGGGAGGCCGTCATCATGTTCTCCAGCACCGTGCGCTCCCCGTCGAGGGTCTCGTGCTCCTGCGCGTAGTAGCCCACGCGGAGCCCGTGACCGGGGATGATCCCGCCCGTGTCCGGCTGGTCCACTCCCGCGAGGATCCGCAGCAGGGTCGTCTTGCCGGCGCCGTTGAAGCCGAGGATGACCACGCGCGAGCCGCGGTCGATCGCGAGGTCCACGCCGGTGAAGATCTCGAGGCTGCCGTAGGACTTCGAGAGGTCCTCCGCCATGAGCGGCGTCTTCCCGCAGGGGGCGGGCTTGGGGAAGCGCAGGGAGGCGACGCGGTCCTTCTGCCGCTCCCCCTCGACGCCGTCGAGCATCCGCTCGGCGCGCTTGAGCATGTTCTGTGCGGCGACGGCCTTGGTGGCCTTCGCGCGCATCTTCTCCGCCTGGGCGGTGAGCGCGCCGGCCTTCTTCTCCGCGTTCTGGCGCTCGCGCTTGCGGCGCTTCTCGTCGTCCTCGCGCTGGCGCAGGTAGTTCTTCCAGCCCATGTTGTAGATGTCGATCTGCTGGCGGTTCGCGTCGAGGTAGAACACCTTGTTGACGACCTGCTCGACGAGCTGCACGTCGTGGGAGATGACGATGAGCCCGCCGCGGTACGTCAGCAGGTACTCCCGCAGCCAGATCACGGAGTCCGCGTCGAGGTGGTTGGTGGGCTCGTCGAGGATCATCGTGTCCGCCTGCGAGAACAGGATCCGGGCGAGCTCGACGCGGCGGCGCTGGCCGCCGGAGAGCGTGCCGAGCTCCTGCTCGAGGATCCGGCTGGGCAGGCCGAGGTTCGCCGCCATGCGCTTCGCCTCGGCCTCCGCCGCGTAGCCGCCGCGGGAGTCGAGCTCCGCCTCGAGGCGCGGGTAGCGGTCCATCGCCTTCATCCGCTTGGCCTCGCTGAGGTCCATGTCGCCCATCTCGTGCTCCGCCTTCCGCAGGCGGGCGAAGATGTCGTCGAGGCCGCGCGCGGAGAGGATCCGCGCGAGCACCAGCTCCGTGTCCTCGCCCGTGTGCGTGTCCTGGGGCAGGTAGCCGAGCTCGCCGGTGATCTCGACGCTGCCCTCGGTGGGCGCGAGGGTCCCCGAGAGCACCTTGGTGAGGGTCGTCTTGCCGGCGCCGTTGCGGCCCACGAGGCCCACCCGGTCCCCGGCGGTCACCTGGAAGCTGACGTCGCTCATGAGGAGGCGGGCGCCCACCCGGATGGCGAGGTCGTGCACGGTGATCACGGAAGGAGCTCCTCAGGAGGGACGGTCAGGGGGCCGGACGGCCCCGTGAAGTCTAGGTCCGCGGGCGGCGGGAGGTCCCGCGCATATCGCCCGCGGTGCCCAGCGCCACACGGCGGCGCCGTCGCCTCCCCCGGGGCGCCGGATCACAGCACGGTCTCGGCGGGCGACGGGGTGCGCCGTTCCTGCCCGCGGCGGGCACCCTCGATGCGAAGCTGGTGCCGGTCCGGCAAGGAGGCCGGGCCACGCGACGAGCGAAGGACGAGGAGCTTCCCATGCGCATCGGCATCCCCCGGGAGATCAAGGACAACGAGAACCGGGTGGGTCTCACGGCCGCCGGCGTCCACGAGCTCGTGGCGCGCGGCCACGAGGTGCTCGTCGAGGCCGGCGCGGGCGTCGGCGCCCGGATCACCGACGAGGAGTACGCGGCCGCCGGAGCGGTCCTCGTGACCGAGGCGGACGAGGTCTGGTCCCGCGCCGAGATGGTCGTCAAGGTCAAGGAGCCGCTGCCGGCCGAGTACCACCGCCTGCGGCGCGGGCTCGTGCTGTTCACCTACCTGCACCTCGCCGCGGACCGCGCCCTGACCGATGCCCTGATCGACTCGGGCGCGACCGCGATCGCCTACGAGACGGTGCAGCTGCCGGACCGCTCGCTGCCGCTGCTCGCCCCGATGAGCGCGATCGCAGGCCGCCTCGCGACCCAGGTCGCCGCCTACCACCTGATGGCACCGCTCGGCGGCTCCGGCGTGCTCATGGGCGGCGTGCCCGGCACCTCCGAGGCGAAGGTGACGGTGCTGGGCGGCGGGGTCGTCGGCGAGCAGGCGGCGATGATGGCGCTGGGCCTGCACGCGCAGGTCACCGTGATGGATGTGAACGTCCCGCGGCTCTCCCAGATCGCGACCACCCACGACGGCGGGATCCTCACCCGCTACTCGACGACCCTCGACGTCGCGGCTCAGGTCGCGGAGTCCGACGTCGTCATCGGCTCGGTGCTGATCCCCGGCAAGCGCGCCCCGAAACTCGTGACCGACGAGATGGTCGCCTCGATGAAGCCCGGCTCCGTGCTCGTCGATGTCGCGATCGACCAGGGCGGCTGCTTCGAGAACTCCCGCCCCACCACCCATGCGGACCCGACCTTCACGGTGCACGACGCGATCTACTACTGCGTCGCGAACATGCCCGGCTCGGTGCCCGTCACGGCGACGGCGGCGCTCACCAACGCGACGCTCCCCTACGTGCTGCGCCTCGCCGGCCAGGGCTGGCAGGTCGCGCTGCGCGCCGACGCCGCCCTCGCCGCGGGCCTGCACACCCACGAGGGTGTGCTCACGCACGAGGGCACCGGCGAGGCGCACGACCTCGACGTCACCGACCCCGCGACCGTCCTCGCCTGACCCCGTCCGGCCGGCACCCCGGCGCTGCACGAACGGCCGGACGACGCCTGCTTCCCATCCGCGGAAGCACACGTCGCTCGACCCCCGCACAGACCGGACCCCCTGTCCCGCACGAGGCGGGGCAGGGGGTCCGGGGCGAGGTCGATCAGAGGTTGAAGCCGATCGCGCGCAGCTGCTCGCGGCCGTCCTCGGTGATCTTCTCCATACCCCACGGGGGCATCCACACCCAGTTGATGCGGTGGGTCTCGGTGATCGGATCGAGCGCCGCGAAGGTCTGCTCCTCGAGCAGATCCGTGAGCGGGCACGCGGCCGAGGTCAGGGTCATGTCGATCACGGCGTTGCCGTCCTCGACGGTGACCCCGTAGACGAGGCCCAGGTCGACGACGTTGATGCCGAGCTCGGGATCGATGACGTCCTTGAGCGCCTCGGTCACCTGCTCGACGGTCACGGTCGCCGTCGGGAGCTGGTCGGTCATGGTGTCCTCCTGGTGAGGGGCGGGAGGGTCAGTTCGCGGCCGCGAGGAAGCGGTCGTAGCCCTCGTTCTCGAGGCGCTCGGCGAGCTCCGGGCCGCCCTGCTCGGCGATCCGGCCGTTGACGAAGACGTGCACGAAGTCGGGCTTCACGTAGTTGAGGATGCGCGTGTAGTGCGTGATGAGCATGATGCCCACCTCGGTGTTCTCCTTGGCGCGGTTCACGCCCTCGGAGACGATGCGCAGGGCGTCGACGTCGAGGCCGGAGTCGGTCTCGTCGAGGATCGCGATGGAGGGCTTGAGCAGCTGCATCTGCAGGATCTCGTGGCGCTTCTTCTCGCCGCCGGAGAAGCCCTCGTTGACGTTGCGCTCGGCGAAGACGGGGTCCATGCGGAGGTCGTCCATGGCGCCCTTGACGTCCTTGACCCAGGTGCGCAGCGAGGGGGCCTCGCCGTCCACCGCGGTCTTGGCGGTGCGCAGGAAGTTCGAGACGGTGACGCCGGGGACCTCGACGGGGTACTGCATCGCGAGGAACACGCCGGCGCGGGCGCGCTCGTCGACGCTCATCTCGAGGACGTCCTCGCCGTCCAGGGTCACCGAGCCCTCGGTGATCTGGTACTTGGGGTGGCCGGCCAGCGCGTAGGCGAGGGTCGACTTGCCCGAGCCGTTGGGGCCCATGATCGCGTGCGTCTCGCCGCCGCGGATGGTGAGGTCGACGCCCTTGAGGATCTCCTTGGTCCCCTCGGGGGTGTCGACGGTGGCGTGGAGGTTCGTGATCTCCAGGACAGACATGGTGGGTTTCTCCTTGACCGGTATCCCTCGCGGGACGGTGGAAGTGTTCAGGGGTGGGAGGCGTCGCCGGCGGGATCGACGTGGATCGTCCCGGCGGCCTCGTCGATACGCACGGGCAGCACCCGGACGGGGCGGACGGCGGGGAGCTGGAGCGGGCGGCCGGTGTTCAGATCGAACTGGCTCCCGTGCTTCCAGCACTCGATGGTGCAGCCCTCGACGTCGCCGTCGCTCAGCGCGATCTCGTCGTGCGAGCAGCGGTCCTCGAGGGCGTGGACGCCTCCGGCCTCGTCGCGCACGAGGGCGATCTCGAGCCCTCCTGCGACGACGTCGAGCGCGGTGCCCGGCGCGAGGTCCTCGAGCCGGGCGACCTGCACGAAGCGGTCGGAGACGTCCTGCATCAGTTCATGCTCCGGGTGAGCTCCGCCTCGATGGACTCGAAGAGGTGCTCGCGGATCTCCGGCACGTCGATCTTCTGGATGAGCTCCGCGAAGAAGCCGCGCACCACCAGGCGGCGGGCCTCCTTCTCGGGGATGCCGCGGGCGCGGAGGTAGAACAGCTGCTCGTCGTCGAAGCGCCCGGTGGCGGCGGCGTGGCCGGCGCCCTCGATCTCGCCCGTCTCGATCTCCAGGTTGGGGACGGAGTCGGCGCGCGCGCCCTCGGTGAGCACGAGGTTGCGGTTCAGCTCGTAGGTGCTGGTGCCCTCGGCCTCCTTGCGGATGAGGACGTCGCCCACCCACACGGAGCGGGCCTTCTGCCCCTGCAGCGCGCCCTTGTAGGCGACGTCGGAGGTGCAGTTCGGGGCGGCGTGGTCCACGAAGAGACGGTGCTCGAGGAACTGGTTCTCGTCCGCGAAGTAGAGCCCGGTGTTCTCGAGCTCGGCGCCGGGCGCGGAGAACTCGCCGATCGCGTTGACGCGCACGGCGCTGCCGCCGAGCGAGACGACGATGTGCTTGAGCTTCGCGTCCCGACCGAGCTTGGCGTGGTGCGTGGAGATGTGCAGAGCGTCGTCGTCCCAGTCCTGCAGGGCGATGACGGTCATCCGCGAGTTGTCGCCGACGATCATCTCCACGTTCTGCGCGTACTGCGCGGAGCCGGTGTGGTTGAGCACGAAGGTCGCCGTAGACGACTCCTCGGTCTCGAGCACGAGGTGCCCGTTCGCGCGGCGGTCCGCCCCGCGCCCGGTGATCTCGACGCGGAAGGGCTCGGCGAGCTCCGCGTTGCGGGGCGCGACCAGGTGCAGCGCCTGCGCCGTGCGGGCGGAGGCGATCGCCGCGGTGAGGTCCTCGGGCACGAGCGCGGTGCCGCGGGGCGCCTCGCCGATCGCGAGGGTCGAGGCCTCGGGCGCGCCCTCGGGGACGGTCACCGCGTGGTCGACCGCGCCGTCCTCGGTCGCGTCGTCCTGGAACAGTGACGTGAAGCGGCGCAGCGGGGTGAAGCGCCACTCCTCGATCTTCGAGGTCGGCACCGGGTGGTCACCGAGCTCGAAGGAGCGCTGCCGCGCCGCACGGCTCGTGGCCGCGTGCTTCGCGGGGCCGTCGGCGGGCAGCGTGAGCCGCTCGTCCTCCAGCTGCGGGGCGACGGGCGCGAGGCCGTCGATCGTCGCACGGGCCGCGACCGGGGCGGCGCCGGCGGCCCCGCCGACGATCTCGCCGTCCGAGCGCTCCTGGGTGGTCTCGGTGCCCTCCGTGGTGGACGTGGTCATCAACCGACTGCTCCTTCCATCTGCAGCTCGATCAGGCGGTTCAGCTCGAGGGCGTACTCCATGGGGAGCTCGCGCGCGATGGGCTCGATGAAGCCGCGCACGATCATCGCCATGGCCTCGGTCTCCTCCATGCCGCGGCTCATCAGGTAGAAGAGCTGCTCCTCGGAGACCTTCGAGACGGTCGCCTCGTGGCCCATCTGGACGTCGTCGACGCGCACGTCGACGTAGGGGTAGGTGTCGGTGCGGGAGACCGTGTCCACGAGCAGCGCGTCGCACAGCACGGTCGAGGCGGAGTGCTCCGCCCCGGGCATGACCTGCACGAGGCCACGGTAGGAGGTCCGGCCGCCGGCCCGGGAGACCGACTTCGAGACGATCGAGCTCGAGGTGTGCGGCGCCATGTGCACCATCTTCGAGCCGGTGTCCTGGTGCTGGTTCTCGCCGGCGAAGGCGATCGACAGCGTCTCGCCGCGGGCGTGCTCGCCCATCAGCCACACGGCCGGGTACTTCATGGTGACCTTGGAGCCGATGTTGCCGTCGACCCACTCCATGGTGCCGCCCTGCTCCACCGTGGTGCGCTTGGTGACCAGGTTGTACACGTTGTTCGACCAGTTCTGGATCGTCGTGTAGCGGACGCGGGCGTCCTTCTTCACGACGATCTCGACGACGGCGCTGTGCAGCGAGTCCGACTTGTAGATCGGCGCCGTGCAACCCTCGACGTAGTGCACGTAGGAGCCCTCGTCGGCGATGATCAGGGTCCGCTCGAACTGGCCCATGTTCTCGGTGTTGATGCGGAAGTAGGCCTGGAGCGGGATCTCGACGTGGACGCCCGGGGGGACGTACACGAAGGACCCGCCGGACCACACCGCGGTGTTCAGCGCGGAGAACTTGTTGTCACCCGAGGGGATGACCGTGCCGAAGTACTCCTCGAAGAGCTCGGGGTAGTCGCGCAGACCCGTGTCGGTGTCCACGAAGATGACGCCCTGCTCCTCGAGGTCCTCACGGATCTGGTGATAGACGACCTCGGACTCGTACTGGGCGGCGACGCCGGCCACGAGGCGCTGCTTCTCCGCCTCGGGGATGCCGAGGCGGTCGTAGGTCTCGCGGATGTCCGCCGGGAGCTCCTCCCAGCTGGAGGCCTGGCCCTCGGTGGAGCGGACGAAGTACTTGATGGTGTCGAAGTCGATCCCGGAGAGATCGGGGCCCCAGGTGGGCATCGGCTTCTTGTCGAAGATGCCGAGGGCCTTGAGGCGACGCTCGAGCATCCACTCGGGCTCGTCCTTGCGGCGGGAGATGTCGCGGACGACGTCCTCGTCCAGACCGCGGCGGGCGCTCGCGCCGGCCGTGTCCTCGTCGTGCCAGCCAAAGGCGTAGTTGCCGATGGAGTCGATGATCTCGTCCTGGCTGAGCTGCTCTGGTGCGCTCGTCATGGTGTCCTTCCCTCGGTGAGCGGAATGTGGGTCGTGCACACGTGGGCGCCCTGGGCGAGGGTCGCCAGGCGCTGGACGGGTGCTCCGATGATGCGCGCGATGATGCGGGTCTCGGCCTCGCACAGCTCCGGATGGTCCGCGGCCACGTCGAGGACGGGGCAGTGACCATGGCAGAGCTGCGCCGTGACGAGCGTACGCGTCCCCGTGCCGGATCGCGCACCGGCGGCGGGGAGGGGGACGTTCAGGGGGCGCACGGTCGTGGCGTAGCCGCGCTCGGTGAGGAGCTCGGCCAGGAGCTCGAGCTTGCGGGCGAGGGAGACGTGCTCCCCTGCCGCCTCGCGCTCGGTGGTGCGGCGGGCGACCTCGCGCTCCCAGTCCTCCACGCGGCGGTCCGCGAGGCGGGCCACCGCCTCGTCGCCGCCCAGGGCGGAGATCTCCTGGAGGGCGAGGACGGCGAGCTCGTCGTAGCCGCCCGGGAGGGCCTCGTGCGCGGACTGCGAGAGCACGAAGGCCTTGCTGGGCCGGCCGCGGCCGCGGTGGGCCACGATGATCTCGTGCTCGGCGATGACGCCGTCGGCCTCGAGGGCCGCGAGGTGACGCCGGACGGCGGCGCTCGTGAGCCCGAACCGCTCGGCGAGCTGCCGGGCGGTGATCGGTCCGTGGGCGGAGATCGTCTCGATGAGCCGCTCGCGGGTGTCGCGGTGCTCGGCGCCCCGAGCGGGTTCGCCGGGGATGTCGCCGGGAGCTCCTGCGGCGGGCGGGGCTCCGGTGCCCGTGCTGTCGACGGTGCCGGCGCTCGTGCTCATGCGCCCCTCCTTCCGGTGCGTTCGGGTCCCGTGACGACGGGCCTCGCGATGACGGGGACGCGCGGTCGGTGCCACAGGTCCCGGGACCATCATCGGTCCAAGATTTTACAATGTCCAGCTTGCATATTGTCGACCCCGGACCACCCCATGAGAAGCGTCACCTGCGGGACGATCGAGGGGGTCGATACCCTCGACCGATCGTACGGTTTTCAACTATTCTGGCCGGGTCCAAGCGATGACCCTGCACCGAGGAGACCTCATGAGCACGTCCGACGCGAACGACCAGACGGGCAGCTACGTCCACGCCGGGAAGCCCTTCGACCGCGACATGACCTACATCCCCGACCGCATCACCGTCGATGCGCGCGACGGCTGGCCCGTCGAGGCCGGCCGCTACCGCCTCGCCGTCTCCCGGGCCTGCCCCTGGGCGAACCGCACGATCATCTCGCGCCGCCTGCTGGGCCTCGAGGACGCGATCTCCCTCGCGATCGCCGGCCCCACCCATGACAAGCGCTCGTGGACCTTCGACCTCGACGAGGGCGGGGTGGACCCGGTACTCGGCTACGAGCGGCTCCAGCAGGCCTACTTCGCCCGCTATCCCGACTACCCGCGCGGCATCACCGTCCCGGCCATGGTCGACGTCCCCACCCGCGCCGTCGTCACCAACGACTTCCAGCAGATCACCCTCGACCTGGCGACCCAGTGGACCGCGCTCCAGCGCGAGGGCGCCCCGGACCTCTACCCCGAGGAGCGGCGCGGCGAGATCGACGAGCTGAACCGCTGGATGCTGCACCGCGTCAACAACGGCGTCTACAAGGTCGGCTTCGCCGGCACGCAGTCGGACTACGAGCGCGAGTACCGGGAGCTCTGGGCGGCGCTCGACGAGCTCGAGGACCGCCTCTCCCGCAGCCGCTACCTCATGGGCCCCGCGATCACCGAGGCGGATGTGCGCCTCTTCCCGACCCTCGTGCGCTTCGACCTCGTCTACTACTCCCACTTCAAGGCCAACCGGCAGCCGCTGTTCACGATGCCGAACCTCTGGAACTACACGAAGGACCTCTTCCAGACCCCGGGCTTCGGCGACACGATCGACGTCGAGCACATCAAGGAGCACTACTACGCGGTCCAGACGGACATCAACCCCACCCGCGTGGTGCCGCTCGGCCCGGACCCGGCGCCGCTGATCGACCCCCACGACCGCGACCGTTTCCCGACCGACACCTGGGGCCCCGGCGGCACCGCCCCGCAGCCGCCGCTCGCCGCGGAGGTCGTCGATCCCGCGCACACGCCGCTGGTCGTCCGGGGGCGCTGAGCGACGCCCGGGACGTCGAGGCGGCTCCCGGGGACGGGGGCCTAGCATGGGCGCCGCCATGGAAGACCACTCCCCCGCCCTCGTCGCCGAGTCCCTCGCCGTCTCCTTCGGCGAGGTCCGCGCCCTCGACGGCCTCCAGCTCACCGCGCGGCGCGGCGCCGTCACCGCCCTGCTGGGCCCCAACGGCGCCGGCAAGACCACCGCGATCTCCTGCGCGACCGGACTGCTCCGCCCCGGCGGCGGGAGCGTCCGCGTGCTCGGCGCGGACCCCTGGCGCGCCTCCCCGGAGCACCGCGCCCGGGTCGGGGTCATGATCCAGGACGGCGGCCTCACTTCCGGGGCGACGGCCCTGCAGCTGCTGCGCTACGGCGCCGCGATGCACACCCACCCGCTCGACGTCGACGAGATCGCCGAGTACCTCGGCATCACCGGGCCCGACGGGTTCGCCCGCACCCTCGTGCGGCGGCTCTCGGGCGGCCAGCGCCAGCGCCTCGGCCTCGCGCTCGCGATCATCGGCCGCCCCGAGCTGGTCTTCCTCGACGAGCCCACCGCCGGCATGGACCCGGCGATCCGGCGGCGCGTGCGCACCCTCGTGCGCGGCCTCGCGCGCAAGGGCACGGCGGTCGTGCTCACCACGCACCTCATGGAGGACGTGGTGGGCCTGGCCGACGAGGTCCACGTGATCGCCCGGGGACGCACCGTCGCCTCCGGCACCGTCGAGGAGGTCATCGCCTCGCACCGGGACCGTGCGGGCGCGCAGTCCCTCAGCGCCCGCATCGACGCGGTCGACCCGGCCCGACGGGACGCCCTCGAGGACGACCTCCGCGCCGCGGCCGAGCGTCACGGCGCCCGGCTGCGGATCACGGCGGGCGGGGCGGCCGATCTCGAGGCCGTGCTGCTGGACCTCATGGCGCAGGCCGAGCCCGAGCAGGAGACCACCCGATGAGCACGCCCGACCGCACTCTCGACCCCGCCCTCGATCCCGGTTCCCCCGTCCCCGCCGACGGGGCCACCCCCGCTCCGCGCGGCCGGCGCATCCTCGCCCACGCCGCGCTCGAGGCCCGCACCCTGCTCACCAACGGCGAGCAGCTCATGGTGGCGCTGGCCCTGCCCGCGATGGTGCTCGTCGGCCTGCGGCTGCTGCCCGTGGGCCGCATCGACGGCGCCGCCCCGATCGACACCGCGATCGCCGCGACCCTCGCGACCGCCCTCGTCTCGACGGCCTTCACCTCGCAGGCCATCCAGACCGGCTTCGACCGCCGCAACGGGGTCCTGCGCTGGGTCGCGACGACGCCGTTGGGGCGGGACGGCTATCTCGCCGGGAAGATCCTCGCGACGCTCCTCGTGCACGTGCTCCAGGTGCTCGTGCTCGGCACGATCGCGCTCGTCATGGGCTGGCGCCCGGGGATCGGCGGCCTGCTCGCCGCGGTGCCCGTTTGGGCGCTCGGCACGATCGCCTTCGGCGCCCTGGGCCTGCTGCTCGCGGGGCGCCTGCGAACCGAGGGCGTCCTCGCCGCCTCGAACCTCGTCTTCGTGCTGTTCGTGGTCGCCGGGATCGCCGTCCCCGTCACCCGGTACCCGCGGTTCCTCGGAGGGATCGTCGACCTGCTGCCCTCCGGCGCTCTCGGCGAGCTGCTGCGCGCGTGCCTCGCCCACGGCCCGTTCTCGATCGGCTCGGTCGTCGTGCTCCTCGCGTGGGCCGTGGGCGGCACCGCGGCCGTCGTCCGCTGGTTCCGCTGGACCGACGCCTGAGCACCGCCGCGTGCGCGGACGCTCCCGGCACCCCCGGGCGGCCGGCGGGGATGGGATTGGTCCCATCCCGGCGTCGTCGGGACCTTCGGACCCCCGTCGTGCGCGGGCCGGTCACTAGGATCGACCGCATGCCCACCGCCGCTGCCCCCGTCGCGGGCGCCGGGACGCGACCCGAGCGCCACGGCCGCCTGACCACCCTGCCCGAACCCCGCCTCCCAGGGCTCGGTGCCGCCGCCCGCTCCCGGATCGTCGCGATCGTCCTGTGGGCGAACCTCGTGTGCCAGATGGGCATCATCCTCACCGGCGGGCTCGTGCGCCTCACCGGCAGCGGACTGGGCTGCTCCACCTGGCCCAGCTGCGAGCCCGGCCAGTTCACCCCGCGGTACACGCCGGAGTCCGGGATCCACCCGTTCATCGAGTTCGGCAACCGCACCATGACCGGCCTGCTCGGCATCGTCGCCGTGCTCGTCCTGATCGTCACCTGGCGCTGGATGCGGCACCGCGGCCGGGCGTTCCTCCTGCTCGCGGCCGTGCCCCTGATCGGCACCATCGCCCAGGCGCTCATCGGCGCCCTCGTCGTGATCCTCCACCTGCACCCGGGCCTCGTGAGCCCCCACTTCCTCATCTCGCCGCTGCTCGTCGTCGCCTCCACGGTGCTCCTCGTGCGCGCCATGGACGAGGAGGGGCCGCGCCGTCTCGCCGCGCCCCGCGCCGCGGTGTGGGTCTACGCGCCGCTCGCGGCGGCCGGCTTCGTCGTCCTCGTGCTGGGCACGATCGTCACCGGCACCGGCCCCCACTCCGGGGACAGCGGCGACATCACCCGCCTGCTCATCAACCCCGTCGAGATCGCCCGCGCCCACGCGGCCGCCGTGTGGGTCTTCTGCGCCCTGCTCGTGGCGCTGCTCGTGATCCTGCTGAAGGGCCGCGCGGACCGCGCCCCGCGCCGCGCCGCGATCGTCCTCCTGCTGCTCACCGCGCTGCAGGGCGTCATCGGCTACGTCCAGTACTTCGCGGGCCTCCCCGCGGCGGTCGTCTTCCTCCACCTCATCGGGGCCGCGCTCTTCAGCGGCGGCATCGCCTGGGTGGGTGCGGAGCTCGTCACGCGCCGTCCGGCCGCGGGCACGGATCCCGCGGCGCCGGGCGAGCACCCCGAGCCGGTCGCCCCGGAGGGCACGCGGTGATGATCGGGCGGCGCCGCCGCTCCTCGGCCCAGGAGCTGCCCACGCTCGCGCAGGCGCGGCCCGCGGGCGAGTTCGTCGCCTCCGTGCTCTCGCACCTGCGCACCGTGGTCGAGCCGGGCTGGAACCTGCTGGAGGTCGATGCGGAGGCGCACCGCCTGATCCGGGAGGCGGGCGCGACCAGCTGCTACATCGACTACCACCCGGCTTTCGGCGCCTCGCCGTTCGGGCACGTCATCTGCACCTCGGTCAACGAGGGCGTGCTGCACGGCCGCCCCCACGACCGGGTTCTGGCCGACGGCGACCTGCTCTCCCTCGACTTCGCGGTCGAGCTCGAGGGCTGGGTCGCGGACTCCTGCGTCACGGTCCCCGTGGGCACCCCGCGGCCCGAGGACCTGCAGCTGATCCGCGACACCGAGAGCGTCATGTGGGCCGGCATCGACCAGGTCCGCGCCGGCGGCACGGTGGGCGACATCGGCCATGCGGTGATGACGGCCGCGCACGACCTCGGCTACACGATCAACGACCGCTTCGGCGGGCACGGCGTGGGCCGTACGATGCACGAGGCGCCGTTCGTGCCGAACCACGGGACCCCCGGGGAGGGCGTGCGCCTCGTGGCGGGGCAGCTCATCACGGTCGAGCCCTTCCTCGTCCCGACGACCGACCGGCTCGTGGTCGACGAGCGCGACGGCTGGACCCAGCTCTCCGCCGACGGTTCCCGCGGCGCGCACGCCGAGCACACGCTGCAGGTGACCGACGGCGACCCGGTCGTGCTCACCGCCCGCGCGGACGATCCTGCCCCGCGCTCCTCGCTGGGCTGACTCCCCCGCTGCGCCGGTCAGGCGGGCAGGAGGTACGGGGCGGGGTCCCACTCGGCGAGCGAGCGCAGGTAGCCGCCCTGGACGGGATCCGTCCAGCCGTCCTCCCCGGCGTCCTCGAGCACCCAGGTGCCCTCCTCCCACCACTGGTGGTCCAGCGCCGCGGGCCACAGCTCCCGCTCCCGGTCGGTGAGCGTGACGTGCCGCGCGTAGGCGCCGGCCAGCACGTCCCACTCGGCGGGCTCGAGCATGCGCGGCGGCGCGCCGGGCGTCTCGCAGGGGAAGAGCACGAGTGCGAGGGCGAGGTCGAGCAGCCGCGGCTCCACACCGCCGTTGTCCGGGTCCACGAGCACCGCGCCCTCCGGCCGGAACACGAGGTTCGCGGCCTTCCAGTCGGAGCTGACGCCCGTGCGCGGGAGGTCCGGGTCCGCGGCGCGCAGGGCGGGCCAGGAGCGCTCGAACCAGCGGGCGCCGAGCGCGGTGATCGAGGCGTCCGCCGCGGCGGCGCGCTCCGCGGGCAGGGCGCGGTGCAGGATCTCCCGCAGGGTCACGAGGTCCGCCTCGACCTCGGCGCGCACGGTGCTGGGGTGGGCGTAGCGGCGCAGGCCCTCGAGCGGCACCTCCGCGGCATGGAGGCGTCCGAGCAGGTCGCCGGCGGCGCGGAGCTGCTCCGTCGTGCCGCTGTACCGCTCCCCCTCGATGTACGGGTAGAGCACCCACGTCGCGCCGTCGACCTCCTGCGCCTCGGCGAGCGGGACGACCACGTCGACCCCGGCGGCGTCGAGCGCCCGCAGCCAGCGGGCCATGGCGGGGGCGGCGCGCGCGGTGCGCTTGAGCACCGCGTCCTCGCCCGCCCGCGTGCGGCAGCGGTGCACCGCGGCGAAGGGGGTCAGGCTCGCGGTCCCGAGCTCGCTGAGGACGAAGGCCTCGCGGAGACGTGCGAGATCCGCAGTGAGGGTGCTCATGGGCCCCACCCTGTCAGACCGTCACCGCCGGGAGCGAGCGGGCTTCCCCGGGGACGGCTCCGCGGCGTCCACGGTCCGCTCTCCCGCGTGCTCAGCCGAGCACGCGGCGCAGGCTCGCGGCGATCCCCTCGGCGTCCAGTCCGTACGCGGTGAGGATCGCGTCGCGCTTGGCGTGGGGCACGAACTCCTGGGCGAGGCCGAGTGTGCGCAGCACCGGTGCCGGGCGGGACAGGGTGCCCCGAGCGGCGAGGCGCACGGCGAGGGCCGCACCGATGCCGCGCTCGGCGATGCCGTCCTCGAGCGTGACGACGGCGCAGGCGGCGCTCGCGAGGTCGAGCAGCGCATCGCCGAGCGGCAGCGCCTGCACCGGGTCCAGCACGAGGACGTTCGCGCCCTCCTGCTCCGCGGCGACGAGGCGGGCGGCCTCGACGGCTCGGCCCGCGAGGGCGCCGATGCTCACGAGGAGCACGTCGATCGGGGCGTCAGGATCCCCGGCGAGCACGTCGCCCGCGGGGATCGTCGCCGTGGCCGGGAGATCGGGCGGGCAGGCGCCCTTGGGGAAGCGCACGATCGAAGAACCGGAGGTCGCGAGCCCGGAGCGCACCGCTCCCGCGAGCCGCTCGCCGTCCCGCGGCGCCCACAGCGACAGCCCAGGCACCTGCGCGGCGAGGCCCAGGTCCCACACCCCGTGGTGGCTGGGGCCGTCGTCGCCGGTGACGCCCGCGCGGTCGAGGGTGATGAGGACGTCCTCGCCGTGCAGGGCGAGGTCGAGGAGCAGCTGGTCGTGGGCGCGACCCAAGAAGGTCGCGTAGAGGGAGACGACGGGCCGTCGGCCGCCCGCGGCGAGGCCGGCGGCGGTGTCCAGCGCCAGCTGCTCGGCGATGCCGACGTCGAGCACACGGTCCGGCATCTCCTCCTGCATCGGGGTGAGCCCCACGGGGTCGACCATCGCCGCGCTGATCGCGAGGACCTTCTCGTCCTCCCGGGCAGCGTCGAGCACGGCCTCGCCGAGGCGCCGGGTCCAGGTGTCCGCGGCGGCGGGGGCGTCGGTCTCGTCGTCGAGGGCGAAGGGGCCGGTGGCGTGCCACTGGTCCACGGCGTCGGACTCGGCGCGGGCGAAGCCGGCGCCCTTGCGGGTGAGCACGTGCACGACGACACCGGGGCGGGAGGGGTCCTCCGCGGCGCGCCGCGCCTGGCGCAGGGCGACGGCGAGGGCCTCGTGGTCGTGCCCGTCGACCGGCCCCACGTAGGTCAGCCCCAGCGCGGTGAAGACGTCCGTCCCCGCAGGGACGTCCCCGTCGCGCAGCGACGCGAGGTGCCGGGCGAGACCGCCGACGGTCGGGGCGTAGGAGCGGGTGTTGTCGTTGAGCACGACGACGGTGCGGGAGCCGCGGTCCGCCGCGAGCTCGTTGAGCGCCTCGAGGCCCACGCCGCCGGTGAGCGCGCCGTCGCCGATCACCGCGACGCTCGCGCCGTCCTGCCCGGCGAGTCGGTGGGCTCGGTCCAGGCCGTGGGCCCAGGCGATCGAGCCGGAGGCGTGGGAGTTCTCCACGAGGTCGTGGGCGGACTCTCCGCGGTCGGGGTAGCCGGAGGTGCCGCCCGCGCTGCGCAGACCGGGGAGGTCCGCGCGTCCGGTAAGCATCTTGTGGACGTAGGCCTGGTGCCCGGTGTCGAAGACGATCGGCTCCTGCGGGGAGACGAACTCGCGGTGCAGGGCGATCGTCAGCTCGACGACGCCGAGGTTCGGGCCGAGGTGCCCGCCCGTGCGGGAGCAGATCTCGAGCAGTCGCCGGCGCAGGGTGCGCGCGAGCCCGGGGAGCTGTTCGGGGTCCAGGGCGCGCAGCGCGGCGGGGTCCGCGGGGATCGCGACCTCCGCGGGGGCGACCTCGGCGTGGGCCGACGGCGCCGTCGGCAGGTCGCTCGGCGCGGCGGTGCGCATCAGCGAGGTGAAGGAGCGCTGCTGGGTGGTGGGCACGCGCGTTCCTCCCAAGGAGGTCGGGGACGGGACCAGCCCAGCGTACGACTCCCTGACCAGGATCGACGGGAGGCATGGTCACATCTGTGCATATCTTCACCGGGGATTCACGGCGTACGGGAGCCATCTGCAACAGGGTGCAGATCCTGTGCTCAGGGGTGCTCGTATCCCCGCGCCGGGCCACCACCGCCGCCCCCGAACGACGGCGCCCCGCCCACCAGGAGGTGGACGGGGCGCCGCTCAGAGCGCGGTGATCGTCAGGCGGCGACCAGCGAGCGGAGCACGTACTGCAGGATGCCGCCGTTGCGGAAGTAGTCCGCCTCGCCGGGGGTGTCGATGCGGAGCACCGCGTCGAACTCGACGACGGAGCCGTCCTCCTTGGTGGCCTTCACGGCGACCGTCTTCGGCGTGGTGCCCTCGTTAAGCGCGGTGACACCGGAGATGTCGAAGGTCTCCGTGCCGTCCAGGCCCAGCGACTCGGCGTTCTGGCCCGCGGGGAACTGCAGCGGGAGCACGCCCATGCCGATGAGGTTGGAGCGGTGGATGCGCTCGTAGCTCTCGGTGATGACGGCCTTGACGCCCAGGAGCTTGGTGCCCTTGGCGGCCCAGTCGCGCGAGGAGCCGGTGCCGTACTCCTTGCCCGCGAGGACCACGAGCGGGATGCCCTGCTCGGCGTAGGCCTGCGCCGCGTCGTAGATGAACTCCTGCTCGCCGGTCAGGAAGTTCTTCGTGTACCCGCCCTCGACGCCGTCGAGGAGCTGGTTCCTGATGCGGATGTTCGCGAAGGTGCCGCGGATCATCACCTCGTGGTTGCCGCGGCGCGAGCCGTAGGAGTTGAAGTCCTTGCGCTCGACGCCGTGCTCGCGCAGGTAGCGACCGGCCGGCGAGTCGGCCTTGATCGAGCCCGCGGGCGAGATGTGGTCGGTCGTCGTGGAGTCGCCGAGCTTGGCGAGCACGCGGGCGCCCGTGATGTCCTCGACCGGGTCCGGGGTCGCGCCCATGCCCTCGAAGTACGGGGGCTTGCGCACGTAGGTGGACTCCTCGTCCCACGCGAAGGTCGCGCCCTCGGGGGTGTCGAGCCCGCGCCAGCGGTCGTCACCGGCGAAGACGTCCTTGTAGTCCTCGGAGAACATCTCCTGCGTGATGTTCTCGCCGATGACCCGCTCGACCTCGGTCGGGTTGGGCCAGATGTCGCGGAGGTAGACGTCGTTGCCGTCCTTGTCCGTGCCCAGCGCGTCGTTCTCGAAGTCGAAGTCCATCGTGCCCGCGAGCGCGTAGGCGATGACCAGCGGCGGCGAGGCCAGGTAGTTCATCTTCACGTCGGGGTTGATGCGGCCCTCGAAGTTGCGGTTGCCCGAGAGCACCGCGGTGACGGCGAGGTCGTTCTCGGCGATCGCCTCGGAGATCTCCGGCGCGAGCGGGCCGGAGTTGCCGATGCAGGTGGTGCAGCCGTAGCCCACGAGGTGGAAGCCGAGCTGCTCGAGGGCGGGCCAGAGGCCGGCCTTCGTGTAGTAGTTCGTGACGACCTGCGAGCCGGGGGCCATCGAGGTCTTCACCCAGGGCTTCGCCTCGAGGCCCTTGTCCACGGCGTTCTGCGCGAGCAGGCCGGCGGCCATCATGACCGAGGGGTTCGAGGTGTTGGTGCACGAGGTGATCGAGGCGATCGAGACGATGCCGTGGTCGATCGTGTAGTCCGCGCCCTTCACGGCGGTGGGCTGCGAGGCGCGGCCCGTGACGTGCTGGTGCTCGGGGGCGGGGCCGCCGGACTCGTTGTCGGAGTCGGGGGTGGCCGGGTCGGAGGCCGGGAAGGAGCCGTCGCCGTTGCTCACGGCCGGGTGGCCGGTCGCGTAGGAGGGCAGCACCTCGCGGAAGGACTCCTTGGCCTCGGACAGCACGATGCGGTCCTGGGGGCGCTTGGGGCCGGCGATCGAGGGGACGACGGTGGAGAGGTCCAGCTCGAGCGTCACCGAGTACTGCGCCTCGGTGGACGGGTCGTGCCACAGGCCCTGGCGCTTGGCGTAGGCCTCGACCAGCGCGAGCTGCTCCTCGGAGCGGCCGGTGAGGCGCAGGTAGTCGACGGTCACGTCGTCGATCGGGAAGATCGCGCAGGTCGAGCCGAACTCGGGGCTCATGTTGCCGATGGTCGCGCGGTTCGCGAGCGGCACCTGGGCGACGCCCTCGCCGTAGAACTCGACGAACTTGCCGACGACGCCCTGCTGGCGCAGCATCTCGGTGATCGTGAGCACGACGTCGGTCGCGGTCGCGGCGGCGGGGATCTCGCCGGTGAGCTTGAAGCCCACGACCTGCGGGATGAGCATGGAGACCGGCTGGCCGAGCATCGCGGCCTCGGCCTCGATGCCGCCCACGCCCCAGCCCAGCACACCCAGGCCGTTGACCATGGTGGTGTGGGAGTCGGTGCCGACGCAGGAGTCGGGGTAGGCGCGCAGCACCGGCGCCTCCCCGTTGACGGACACCTCACGGGTCATGACGGTGCGGGCCAGGTGCTCGATGTTGACCTGGTGGACGATGCCGGTGCCCGGGGGGACGACCTTGAAGTCGTCGAAGGCGGTCTGGCCCCAGCGCAGGAACTGGTAGCGCTCGCGGTTGCGCTCGTACTCGAGCTCCATGTTCTTCTCGAGCGCGTCCAGGCGGCCGGCCACGTCGATCATGACGGAGTGGTCGATAACCATCTCCGCGGGGGCGAGCGGGTTGATGCGCTCGGGGTCGCCGCCGAGGTCCTGCACGGCCTCGCGCATGGTGGCGAGGTCGACGACGCAGGGCACGCCGGTGAAGTCCTGCATGATCACCCGGGCCGGCGTGAACTGGATCTCGACGGAGGGATCCGCGGTGGGGTCCCATCCGGCGAGGGCGCGCACGTGCTCGGCGGTGATGTTCGCGCCGTCCTCGGTGCGCAGGAGGTTCTCGAGGAGGATCTTGAGGCTGTAGGGAAGCTTCTCAGCGCCATCGACGGCGTCGAGGGCGTAGATCTCGTAGTCGGTCTCGCCGACGCTGAGATTCTGCTTCGCGGAGAACGAATCGACTGTGCTCACGGGGCACACTCCTTCATGTCGTGGGCGAACTCGTCCATCGTAATCGCGGTCACAGCGTCGCGGAGCGGACTGCACGGACTTCTCCGTCGGCGCCGGAATGACGCGGCGATCACGGGGCGAGGGGCCACGGACCAGTTATCTTGACGTCAAGATAACCCTAGCACGCAGGGCACTCGTCCGGCGGAGCCTCGCCGCCGCCACACTGCGGCGGGGCCGTGAGTTCCGCCGCCAAGGGCATGCTCACCGCATTAGCGAATTCCTGCGTCCCGATATTCGAGTGGGCACGCCGGAGTGCGCCTGATCAGCGCAGCGGGCGCTCCAGGACGGTCACCGACTCGACGTGATGGGTGTGCGGGAAGAGGTCGAAGACGCGCAGGTCCACGATGCCCCAGCCCGCCTTCTCCGCGACGGCGAGGTCCCGGGCGAGGGTCGACGGCTCGCAGGAGACGTAGACGATCCGCTCCCGCACGACCTTCGTGAGCAGCTCCATGAGCTCCGCCCCGGCGCCCGAGCGCGGCGGGTCCAGCACGACGACGTCGACGCCGCCGCGACGCGCCCGCACCCAGTCGGTGACGTCCGCGGTCGCGGTGGAGACCTGCCGGAGGTCCTCGAGGTTCTCCGCCGCGAGCTGCGAGGCCCGACGGTTGCCCTCGACGCTCACGACCGAGCCGTCCTGGCCCACCTGCTCCGCCGCGGCCGCGGCGAACAGCCCGACACCGCCGTAGAGGTCCCAGACGCTGCCGCCTCGGGGCGCGGCGAGATCACCGGAGACGACCTCCGTGAGCAGCTCCGCGGCCCGACGGTGCACCTGCCAGAAGCCCGTCGCCGCGACGGTGAACAGCCGCTCCCCCACACGCTCGGTGACGGTGCCGTCTCCTCGCAGCGGGGTCAGCCCCTGCGCGGTGCGCACGGCGACGTCGGCGTCCCCCCACGAGTCCGGGATGCTCACCGAGGCGGGGTCCAGCTCCCGGCCGATCAGGACGACCGCGGGCGGGCCCGCCGAGGGCGCGACGACGTCGATCGCCTCGACGCCCTCCGGCGCGGTCCACGAGCCGAGGTCCAGGTCGCGGATCGCCTGGGCGGCGAGAGGGTTCTCCCCCACGGACCGCACCTCGTGGGAGCGCCAGCCGCGCATGCCCACCGCGCCGTCGGCGTCCACCGCGAAGCGCACGCGGGTGCGCCATCCCAGTCCGTCCATGTCATGGGTGGCCGGCTCGACCTGGACGTCCTCGATCGGGTAGCTCGTCACGCCGGCGCGCTGGAGCAGCTCCTGCATGACCTCGGAGGCGATGCGGCGCTGCGCAGGGAGGGCGATGTGCGCCCACTCCGCGCCGCCCACGCCGTCCACGCCGGCCTCGGCCCATACGGAGGGGACACGGTCCACGCCGGCCTCGAGCACGTCGATCGCCTCGGCGCGCCAGAAGCGCGCGTCGGCCGCCTGCTCGGGGTCGTCGAGCAGACGGGCGGTGACGGTCTCCCCGGGAGCGGTGCCGCGGACGAAGACCACACGACCCTCGTGGCGGGCGACGAAGGTGCCGCCGGCGGCGGGACGCTCGGCGGTCAGCGAGAGGAGACGGCCCTGCGCGGCGGCGTCCTCGACCGTGCGCTCCGGCTCGGAGTCCGTGGCGTTCATGCGTCCCGCTCCCTTCCCGCGGCGGCACCCGCCGCGGACTCGTTCATGTCCGGGCCAGTCTCCCACCCCGATGATCGCGATGCGGACGCACCTGGCGCCGTGGCGGCGGATCGGGATCGATTCTTTACCCGGCGCGGTGCGCCGGTCCGTCCTGCGCTCGTGCCGCCCGGCGCGCGAGCAGCGACCGGTGCATGAGCCAGACCAGATAGGCCACCACGGCGAACAGCGGCAGACCCATGGCGAGCTTGGCCACGCCCATCGCCGCGACCTGTCCCGCGAGCAGCAGCGGGACCTGCACCGCGAGCTTCGCGGCGTACAGACCGGCGAACAGCCAGGTCGCACGGGTGTAGACACGGCGGGCGTCGGGGTCCTGCGCCCAGTCCTCGACCCGTGGGTCGAGCGCGCCCACGACGAGGCCGATGAGCGGACGACGGGCGAGCACCGAGACCACGAGCAGCACGAGGGTCACGACGTTGATCGCGATGCCTGGCGCGTAGAAGTCGGTGCCGTCGCCCGAGCGGAGCGCGAGCACCGCGCCGAGCGCCACCCCGATCAGCCCGCCGAGGACGGTCTGCGGGCTCTGCCGCTGGACGAGCCGCGCCACGAGCGCGACGACCACCACGGCGACCGCGACGACCGCCGCGACGGCCACCGAGCGGGTGACGACGAAGAGCACGACGAACAGGAGCGTGGGCGCGACGGACTCGGCGATCCCGCGCGGACCGCCGACGGCGTCGCGCACCGAGAACTCCTCCTGGCGCAGCACGCCGCCCAGGCCGCGGGCGCGCCGGTCCTCGGCTCCGTCCTGGCGCTGCCCGCCGCCCGGGGCGGATCCGCTCCCCTGCTCCGGCGTGCCGCCGTCGGCGGCGCTCATCCGATCTGGGTGATCTCGGGACCGCGCGCGAGCGGGTCGAGGAGCTCGTCGGGCGCAGCGGAGGTCGGCGCGACGCGCTCCCCCGGCAGGTGCAGGGGGATGAGCTCCTGCGGGGCCATCGCCTCGTGCCCGCGGACCACGACGAGCCGCGAGATCAGCGTCTCGAACTCCTTCGCCTGCGCCGGGTCGCCGAGCGCCTTCCCGGTGAGGATCGCGCGGAGGAACCAGCGGGGACCGTCGACGCCCAGGAAACGGGCGGGTCGGTAGCCGGTGCGGCCGTCGGAGCGCTTGACGGGCAGTCGCGTGATGAGCTCGGTGCCGAAGGGGCCGGGGCGGGTCTCCGCCGTGCCGCCCTGCCCGACCACGGAGTCGCGCAGGGAGGTGCGCACCTCGTCCCAGAGCCCGCTGGCCTTCGGCGCCGCGAAGGCCTGGACCTGGAGCGAGGAGCCGCCCAGCACGAGGTTCGCGCCGGTCACGGCGTTCGTGCGCTGGTCCACCTCCATGCGCAGCTCGAGACCGTCGATCCCCGGGACCTGGATGCCGCCGAGGTCGATGCGCTCCTCCTCTGGCGCGTCGGAGGCGTCGTAGGGGCCGTCCTCGAGGTGCGCGGCGCGCCCCTGCTCCTTCTCGGCGTCGGCCGTGTCACCGGCGTCGACAGCATCGGCCTTCGCGGCGCCGGCAGCGGTCCCTGTGCCGTCCGCGGTCCCGACCCGGGACTCGTCGACGTCCTCGGCGGCCTTCCTGCCGCGGCGGGAGAACAGTCCCATCTCAGGCCACCTCCCCGTCCGTGGCGGGCCCGAAGCCGCCGCTCGACCCGAAGCCGGAGGCCGCCCGCTCGGTGTCGTCGAGCTCCTCGACGGTGCGCAGGACGGGGGCAAGGAAGGGGACCACGACGAGCTGGGCGATCCGGTCGCCGCGTCGCAGCGCGAAGGGCTCGGCGGGATCGGTGTTGTGCAGCGCGACCTTGATCGGCCCGCGGTAGCCGGCGTCGACGACGCCGGGGCCGTTGAGCACGGTGACGCCGTGGCGGGAGGCGAGGCCCGAGCGCGGGCACACGAGGCCCACGGTGCCGGGCGGGAGGGCGACGGCGAGACCCGTGTCCACGAGCGCACGGCCGCCCGGGGCGATCGTGAGGTCCTCGGCGCTCGAGAGGTCCAGGCCGGCGTCGTCCGCGTGGGCGCGGACGGGGGCGACGGCCCCTTCGGCCAGGCGGAGGCGCAGCTCGGGTGCACCCTCCGCGGGGACGGCGCCCGCGGCGGTGGCGGTCGGGGTGGTGGAAGGCATGGGACCCAGGGTAGGCGCTCCGTGCTGAGGAGTGGTCCAAGCTCTGCGTGAGACGATGGGGGCATGTCCGACGCCGCCGAGGGGAGCTCCCCCGCCGCCCCGATCCCCCCTGATCCTGCCGTCCCGTCCTCCCGTGCGGGGACCCGGCCGGCCGCCGCTCCGCCGGGCGCGCCCCTGCACCGTGAGCGCCTGCTGCCCGGGATCGGCACCTGGATCGTCATCATCGCCGTGGGAGCCATGTGCGGCGTGGTGCTCGTGCCGCTGGGCGCCACGCTCGCGCTGGTCGTCGGGATCGTCGGGATCGTCGTGGCCGTCGTGCTCGGGGTGCTCACCGCTCCCGTGGTCGAGGTGAGCGGGGGGCGCCTGCGCGCGGGACGCGCGCAGATCGAGGTGGGGCTGCTGGGGACTCCCGAGGAGCTCGAGGGCGAGGACTGGCAGCGCACGATGGGCGTCGGCTTCGAGCCCCTCGCCTTCCACCTCACCCGCGGCTGGATCCGCTCGGGCCTGCGCGCCGAGGTGCTCGACGAGGGCGATCCCACGACCGCCTGGGTCGTCTCGACCCGCCGTCCCGAGGATCTCGCGCTCGCCCTGCGCAGCGCCTGAGCCCCGCGAGCCCGGCCGCCGCGCGGCGGCCGCTCTTTCCTGATGCCCCTCTCCCCTGATGCACCGACGGCGCCCCTCCTCCCGGAGGGGCGCCGTCGGCTCTGACCCGCGATGCGGGGGTGATGCTCTGCGGATGCGCTCAGGCGGCGCACTCGGTGCAGATGATGAGGGTCCCCTCGACGTGGTCGATCTGGCTGCGGTGCTTCACGAGGAAGCAGCTGGCGCAGGTGAACTCGTCGGCCTGCCGCGGCAGCACGCGGACGGAGAGCTCCTCACCGGAGAGGTCCGCGCCGGGCAGCTCGTAGGAGTCCGCGGCCTCCGCCTCGTCCTCGTCGACCACCGGCGTCGCCGCCTTGTTCGATCGACCCTTGAGCTCCTCGATCGAGTCGTCGTTCGACTCGTCGTCGTTCTTGCGCGGTGCGTCGTAATCTGTGGCCATCTACGGTCCGTTCCTGGTGGTGGTCCGGGGGATGACGGGGGCGAGCTCCGCCGTCCTCCGGGGGTGGATCCTCGGCTGTGCGCAGGCGCCCGTCCCCTGCGGGCCGATGCGCGACACAACGCCGAATGCGGCGGCATTATTGCAGACCGCCCGGCATGCGACAACACGGGTCCCACGCGTCCCCTCCACCGGGCGCGGCGCATCAGCGAGTTCCCTGCGCGACACGCTATGTTCGGCGTCTAGACTCGGTCCACGTTCCGACCAGGCACCGACGGAGAGGACGACGATGCGCGAGCTCGAGCTCGACGGGATCCACGACGACGGGGAGCACCTCATCCTCCTCGACTCCGATGGTGAGCGGTACACCCTGCGCATCGACGAGGCGCTCCGCGCCGCCGTCCGGCGCGACCGACCGGCGCTGGGCATGATCCAGGCGGCCGACGCCGCCCCGCTCAGCCCCCGCCAGATCCAGGGCCTGCTGCGGTCGGGACGCAGCGCCGAGGAGATCGCCGAGCTCGCGGCCATCACCGTCGAGCACGTGCGTCGCTACGAGGGCCCGGTGCTCGCCGAGCGCGAGTGGACCGCGGGCCGTGCCCGCACCTTCCCCGTGGGACGCGGCGGCCCCTCCCTCACCTCCGTGGTCTCCGAGCGGCTCGCCGCCCGTCAGGCCGCCGAGGACGTCGCCTGGGACGCCTGGCGCCGCCCGGACGGCACCTGGACCCTCGAGCTGAGCTTCAACGCCGCCGGTCGCACCCGGCAGGCGCACTGGGTCGCGGATCTCGACAACCGCTCCCTCGCCCCCGTCGACGACGAGGCGCGCTGGATCAGCGACGAGGACGCCCCCGTCGAGCCGTCCCGCGGCCGCACCCGTCTGATGGCGGTCAAGAGCTCCGTCTACGACCTCGAGGCCGACGGCTCCTTCGACGAGTCCGCCGGGCCGCGCCGCGGCGCGGCCGAGCGCTCCGCCCATCCGGCCGCCTTCGACGAGGCCGAGCTGGACGCGCTCAACGCCCGGCGCGGGCTGCGGTCGGTGCCGCCGCTCGAGGACGACGACTCCGCCGGCGTGTGGAGCACCCTGGACGAGGACGTGCCGCGGAGCACGCCGTCGCGCGGGATCACCGGTCCGGCCGACGACGCCGACGCCGACGCCGACGCCGACATCGTGCCGTCCGCCGACCGTGGCCTGGACGCCGATCCGGACCTCGACGCGCAGCGGGACCATGCGGGAGCGGCCCCCGAGGAGGAGGACCCCTTCTCCGAGGACCTGACGGACGACGCCGCGACCGCCCCCTCCGGCGAGGGCGAGCTCGAGAACGAGGACGGCGCCCCCGCCCCGGAGCCGCTCCAGTACCAGGACACGGTGGACCTCACCCAGGACCTCACCCCGCTCCCCGGCTTCGACGACCCTCGTGACGAGGACGCGGGAGCCACCGAGGACCCGTCGGTCCCCGACGCCCCAGGCGCCGATGGGCACGATGAGGACACTGCGGAGAGCACCGGGAAGCCCGAGCAGAAGAGCGCCCCCGCCCTGAAGAAGGCGTCCAAGCCCGCGAAGAAGGGCCGCGCCTCGATGCCGAGCTGGGACGAGATCGTCTTCGGCGCCAAGCACGACTGAGCGGCTCGACCGCCCACCTCGGCAGCGGCTCCGTCCTCACGGGCGGGGCCGCTGTCGTCGTCCTCGGTGCCCGACGTCTCCCGTGATCCGTCGTCCCGGGGACCCGGCGCTCAGGCCTCCGTGCGCAGCAGCGGGACGAGCGCCTCGCGCGGCGTGAGCGACCCGTGCACGCCGACCAGCTTCCGTGCGCCCTCGGGGCGGCGGGAGAAGTCGTCGACACCCCAGCGGCCGCGGGCGAGCACGAGGACGTCCGGCACCCGTCCGGCGGCGACGGCGGAGGGCTCGGCGCCCTGCGGACCCAGCAGACCCGAGCCGAGCACCTCGTCGCGGGTGAGCACGAGGGCGCGGTCCACGAGCAGCTCCGCGAGCCCCGCCGCGAGCAGCGGCGCCTCGTCCCGCTCGCGCACGGCGAGCGCGAGCGCACGGGCCTCCCCCGCGACGGTGCCAGCGAGCCGCTGCAGCGACGGATGGTCGGCGAGGTCCACGGTGTGCGCGGGGTCCGTGTCGACCATGCCGTGGTCCGCGGTGACCGTGACACGGGTGCCCGAGGGCAGGCGCCGCAGGAGGGTGCCGAGCAGGGCGTCCGCCTCGGCGAGCGCCTCGCGCCAGGCGTCGGAGTCCGTGCCGTGGTGGTGCCCCGCATGGTCGACGTCGTCGACGTGCAGGTGCACGAGGCCGTCCGGGCCGGCGCGCCGCACGGCCACGAGGACCGCGTCCGCGCGGTCGTGGCGGCCGTGCCCCTGGAAGTCCCAGCCGCGATAGGCGACGCGGCTGAGGTGCGAGCCCTGATGCTTCGCGGGGGCGACCTGCACGGCGCGGCGGGGGTGCTCCTCGAGCAGCCCGGGCAGCGGCATCCACCGCTGCGGGTCGATCCCGGGCTCACCGGTGATCTGGTTGACGGCGGTGCCCGTCGCGGGATCGATGGCGGTGTAGCCGAGCACCCCGTGCTCGAGCGGCGCCAGGCCCGTGTGCAGCGACACCATGGCGGTCGCCGTCGTGGAGGGGGCGACGGTGCGGATGCGCTCGGTGCTCCCGGCGAGACGGCGCAGGGTCGGGGTCAGCGCGCGGTGCTCCTCGAGCAGCTCGGCGCCGAGGCCGTCGATCAGCACGACGACGTCGCGCCCACGGGCGTCGGCCCGGGCCAGCGGGGCGACGACGTCGAGCAGCGCGGGACGGGCGCCCGCCGCGAAGGGCGGCGGCAGCAGGTCGGAGGGCCAGTCGGCGGGCTGCACCGGGCTCAGGAGTCGAGCGCGTCGACGGCGTCGAGCAGCAGACCGTGGAAGGCGAGCGCCTCCTGGACGGCGGCCTCGCCGTCGGCGAGCGCGCTCACCCGCAGGGCGAGGTCCGAGGGGGCGACGGTGCCGCTGAGGCCGTGGTCCACCTGGCAGGACGGGTCGCCGCAGTCCGCGCGCTCGAGGTCGACGCGACGGGTGCCGCCCCAGGTGATGCCGAGCGTCACCTCGGCCTCGCTGCCCCGCACCCTCGTCCCCTCGGTGTCGAAGACCTGGGAGAGCCCGGTGCCGGTGACGCGGCTGAGGCGGATGCGCTCCGTGGTCGCGATGACCTGGCTGGGGTTGAGGTCGTCCGCCGGGTCGTCGTCGAGGTGGCTGACGAGGAGGTGGCGGGGGGTCAGCACGAGCACTGTGAGGTGGCGGCGCACCTCGGGGCCGTCGAAGGTGGTCTCCGGCCGCACCAGGTGCCCCAGCACGGGGGCGCCGCGCAGCGACAGGGCGAGCGAGCCGCCGGCCGTCTGCGGGAAGTAGCCCGCGGTCTCGAGGTCCGCGGTCAGGGAGGCGGGGAGCGCGGTCGTCATCCTCCGATTGTCCCATGCGGGAGGGGACGGCGGAGCGGCTCAGCCGGAGCGGCCGCCCAGCAGCGCGCGGCGGGCGCCGTCCGTCCGGTTGGGGGCCGGGGCGAGCTCCGCCCGCGCACCGACCACGAAGGCGCCCTCCCGCGCGACGACGACCGGGTACAGCTCGAAGGAGGCGAGCTCCGGGACGTCCTCGGCGAGCAGGCCGGTGCGGACCACGACGTCCGCGAGGGCGTCCCTGTCCGCCGGCGGGAGCCCTCGCTCCCCCGAGAGCTTCACGGCGCTCGCGGGGGCGTCCACGAGCTCCCGCGCGGCGCGCTGCGAGAAGGGCGGGATCGCGTAGGCGATGTCCTCGAGCAGGTCCGTCGCGTCCCCGGCCACGGAGAGGGACACCACGGGGCCGAGCGAGGGGTCCTCGACGCTGCGCACGACCATCGGCACGCCCGTGGGGGCCATGGACTGCACCTCGAGCGGCGCGCTCGAGAAGGACAGGTCCTCGCGCATCCGGGCGTGGGCGTGCCGCAGCTGCACGGCGTCGGTGATGTCCAGCCGCACGCCGCCGAGGTCCGCGCGGTGGCGCAGCACCGGGTCGGTGCTCTTGAGCGCGACGGGGTAGCCCACCGTTGAGGCCGCGCGGACGGCCTCTTCGGCGTCCGCGGCGGGGAGCGAGGGCAGCAGCGGCAGCCCGTAGGCCGCGAGCAGCGCGCGCGTGGTCTCGAGGTCCAGGGTGACCCGCTCCCCCACCGGCGGCAGGTGCCGCTCGACGATCCTGCGGGCGGCGGCGCGGTCCACGTCCTCCCGCACCGCGAGCTCCTCGCGGTCCGCCGCGGGCCGCTCGGCGGCGGCGAGCATGCCGGCGGCCGCGCGCACGGCGAGCGCGGGGGTCACGTGGACGGGCGCGAGGGCGAGGTCCTCCCGGACCGCCTCGTGCACCTCCTGGAAGCGGCTGCGCTCGGAGACCAGGCAGACGACGAGCGCGACCTCGCTGTGCCGGGCGATGGTCGCCATCTCCCGCAGGGCGCCGAGGTGGTCCCCCGCGAGCGGGTCGATCACCCCGGCGATGATGAGGTCCGCGCGATCGGGACCGGCGACGGCGGTGAGGGCGCGCTGCATGACGCGGGGGTCCGCCGCGAGCGGCACGTTCCGGTCGTCGATGACGATCTGCAGGCCGGCCTCGTCGGCCGCGCCGCGCAGGCTCGCGCCGAGCGCCGCCGTGTTGGAGAGCAGGGCGACCCGCGGCCCCTTGGGGACGCCCTGGCGGGAGACGGCGTCGACCACGTCGAGCAGGTGGTCGACCGTCCGCGCCTGCACCACCCCGGAGGAGGCGAGGACCTGGTCGAGCGCGCGCCGCGGGAGGGAGGACTCACGCACGTCGTGACCGGGGGTGCCGCTCACCCGCAACCCCGGTGGGCGGAGCACCACCACGGGCGTGCTGCGGGTGAGGCGGCGGGCGATCCGGGTGAACTTGCGCGGGTTCCCCATCGTCTCGAGGGCGAGGCCGATGACCTCGATGCGCTCGTCGTCCTCCCAGTGCTGGAGCACGTCGTTGAGGGAGACGTCGGCCCGGTTCCCGACGGCCACGAACTCGTGCACGCCGGTGCCGCGCTCGTCGACCCCCGCGAGGAGCATCGCGCCGAGCGCGCTGGACTGGCCGGCGACGGCGGCGGTGCCCGGCCGCGGGAGGCGCGGCGAGAGCGAGACGCTCAGCGCGTCCTCCCCCGTGCGCAGGACGCCGAGCGAGCCGGGGCCCAGCAGCCGCATGCCGTGGCGTCGGACCTCGGCGACGAGCTCGCGCTGCCGGCGCCGGCCCTCCACGCTGTCCGTGTGCCCCTCGGTGGGGACGAGCACGCTGCGCACGCCGATCGCGGCGCACTCCTCGATCGCCTCGAGCCAGGACTCGGGGCGCAGGGCGATCACGGCGAGGTCCACGGGTCCGGGGACGTCCGCGATGCGGGGCCGGGCGAGGTGCCCGCGCACCTCGAAGGCGTCACGGGAGACGAGGTGCAGATCGCCCTGCCATCCCGAGCCCTCGAGGGCGGAGAGCACACGGCCGCCGATCGAGTCGGCGCGCGTGGAGACGCCGACCACGAGCACGGAGGAGGGATGCAGCAGCCGTTCCATGGCCCGGGCCTCCGCGCGGTGCTCGCGCTCCGCCATGACCTCGAGCGATCGCGCCGTCGGGTCGATGCGGAAGGTGACCATGACCACCCCGTCGTCGAGCACGCGCCGCACGTCGAAGCCGGCGTCCGTGAACACGGAGAGCATGCGGGCGTTCTGCGGGAGGACCTCCGCGGTGAAGAC
Organism: Brachybacterium rhamnosum; assembly: GCF_039526185.1. Classification (NCBI taxonomy): domain Bacteria; kingdom Bacillati; phylum Actinomycetota; class Actinomycetes; order Micrococcales; family Dermabacteraceae; genus Brachybacterium; species Brachybacterium rhamnosum. The sequence continues at coordinate 96,539 of NZ_BAAAIS010000003.1, read as the reverse complement.
CGAGATCCCCACCTCGCGGGCCGCGGCCGCGAGGTGCTCGAGCAGCACAGAGGCGAGCCCCGTGCCCTGGCTCGCGTCGGAGACGTTGAAGGCGACCTCCGCCTCCTCGGGCGAGGTCCGGTCGTAGCGGCCGACGGCGATGATCTCCTCGCCCCGCTGCACGACGAGCGCGACCCGGTCGTGATGGTCCACGACGGTGAACCGCTCCAGGTCCCGGGGGGAGAGCCGCGGCATCGGGGCGAAGAAGCGCAGGTACCGGGAGTGCTCGGACTGGCGCACGTGGAAGTCCTGGAGGGCGTCGGCGTCCTCGGGGAGGATGGGGCGCAGGTGCGCGGCGGAGCCGTCGCGCAGCGCGATGTCCGCCTCCCAGTGGGCGGGGTACGCCGCCGGCGCCGGCGCGGGGGCGCCGCGGCGCCGCGAGCGTCGTCCCGCGCTCCGCTCCGAGGGGGACGGGAAGGGTCCGTGCCGATCCGCCATGCCGGGATCCTATCGTCGCGCACGGTCCGGGAGACGGGGACCACGGTCCCGCGCCGGGCCACGCCTCCCCGTCCCCGTGCCGGTCATGGGCAAGAATGGCCCCCATGGCCCGTTCACGCACCACGAAGTCCCCGGCCGCCGAGGAGCCGTTCGAGGAGACCGTCGTCGACATCGACGTCACCAGCGAGATGGAGACGTCCTTCCTCGAGTACGCCTACTCGGTGATCTACTCCCGGGCGCTGCCCGACGCGCGCGACGGGCTCAAGCCGGTGCAGCGCCGCATCCTCTACATGATGGCGGAGATGGGCCTGCGCCCGGATCGCGGGCACGTCAAGAGCCAGCGCGTGGTCGGCGAGGTCATGGGCAAGCTCCACCCCCACGGCGACACCGCGATCTACGACGCGCTCGTGCGCATGGCGCAGGACTTCTCGATGCGCCTGCCGCTCGTGGACGGCCACGGCAACTTCGGCTCCCTCGACAACGGCCCCGCCGCGCCCCGGTACACGGAGGCGCGCCTCGCCCGGGCGGCGCAGCTGGTAACGGACTCCCTCGACGAGGACGTCGTGGACCTGGTCCCGAACTACGACAACCAGCTGACCCAGCCGGAGGTGCTCCCGGCCCAGTACCCGAACCTCCTCGTCAACGGCGCCTCGGGGATCGCCGTCGGCATGGCGACGAACATGGCGCCGCACAACCTCGTCGAGACGATCGCCGCGGCCCGCCACCTCATCGCCCATCCCGACGCCCCCCTCGAGGAGCTCATGCGCCTCGTGCCCGGGCCGGACCTGCCCAGCGGCGGCCGGATCACGGGCCTCGACGGGGTCCGCGACGCCTACCGCACGGGCCGCGGCTCGTTCCGCATGCGCGCCACCACGCGCATCGAGAACGTCACGACCCGCCGCAAGGGCATCGTCGTCACCGAGCTGCCCTACCAGGTGGGCCCGGAGAAGGTCGCCGAGAAGCTGCGCGACGCGGTGCAGGCGAAGAAGGTCCAGGGCATCACCGACTACCAGGACCTCACGGACCGCCACCACGGCCTGCGCCTCGTGCTCACGGTGAAGTCCGGCTTCGAGCCCGAGGCGGTGCTCGAGCAGCTCTACCGCTACACGCCGCTCGAGGAGTCCTTCGGCATCAACAACGTGGCGCTCGTGGACGGGCAGCCGCGCACCCTGGGCCTCAAGCAGCTGCTCGAGGTGTTCGTCGACCATCGTCTGCAGGTGGTGCGCCGCCGCACCGAGCACCGTCTGCGCAAGCGCTCCGAGCGCCTCCACCTCGTGGAGGGCCTGCTGCTCGCGCTCGTCGACATCGACGAGGTCATCCAGATCATCCGCACGAGCGACGACGTGGACTCCGCGCGGACGCGGCTCATGCAGGTCTTCGACCTCTCGCAGGTCCAGTCGGAGTACATCCTCGAGCTGCGGCTGCGCCGGCTGACGAAGTTCTCCCAGATCGAGCTCGAGGGCGAACGGGACGAGCTGCTCGCCGAGATCGCGCGCCTCGAGGAGATCCTCGGCTCGGACCAGGTGCTGCGCGCCCTGGTCTCCGACGAGCTCGCCGCGGTCGCCGCCGAGCACGGCACGCCCCGCCGCACCGTGCTGCTCGAGGCCTCCGAGCAGAGCCGCCCCGCGGCCTCCGGCGCCGGGCTCGAGGTGGCCGACGAGCCCTGCACGGTCCTGCTCACCGGCACCGGGCTCGTCGCCCGCACGGCGGGCACCGAGGATCTCGTGCGCGAGGGCGGCCGCGCCTCCCACGACGTCATCGTCTCGCGGGTGGTCACGACGACCCGCGCGACCGCCGGCGTCGCGACCAGCCGCGGCCGGGTGCTGCAGCTCTCCGTCGTGGACCTCCCCTCCCTCGCCCCCACCGCCGGGGCGCCCTCGCTCGCGGGCGGCACGCGCCTCGCGGACCTCGTCGACCTCGAGGACGGCGAGCGGGCGCTCGCGCTCGTGCGCCTCGCGCCGGCGGACCTCGAGCGCGGCGGGGCGATCGCGCTCGGCACCCGGCAGGGGGTCGTCAAGCGGGTCCAGCTGGACTTCCCGCGCTCCGACGGCTTCGAGATCATCTCGCTCAAGGAGGGCGACGAGGTCGTCGGCGTCGTGGACCTCGAGGACGACGCGGACCTCGACCTCGTGCTCATCACCTCCGACGCGCAGCTGCTGCACTTCCCCTCGTCGGGCGTGCGCCCGCAGGGGCGCTCCGCGGGCGGCGTCGCGGGCGTCAAGCTGGGCGCCGGTGCGCGGGTCCTCTCCTTCGGGGTCGTCGACGTCACCGCCCCGGCGGACGTCGTCACCGTCTCCGGCTCCTCGGCGACCCTGCCGCTACTGCAGACGGGCTCGCTCAAGGTGTCCTCGCTCGCGGAGTTCCCCGCGAAGGGCCGTGCGACCGGCGGTGTCCGCTGCCACCGCTTCCTGCGCGGTGAGGACGTGCTGATCGGCGCCTGGGTCGTGCCGCACCCCGCGCGCGCCTGCTCGGAGGCCGGGCAGCCGATCGACCTGCCCGATCCGCTCGGTCGCCGCGACGGCTCGGGCACCCCGGTCGCGGTCCCGATCGCCGCGGTGGGCTGACCTCCCCCATGGCTCCCCGCCTCGCCCTCATGGCCTCCCGCGCGACGAGGGAGGAGTCGCTGCACCTCGTGCTCGGCGGCGGCGGGGCGGTCGTGGGCCTCGCCGTGGGGCTCGTGTTCCTGCGCGGCACCGCTCCGCTCGCGGGGACCGGGTCGATCGGCCAGGTCGCGGCGCTGTCGGTCTTCGGCTGCGCCGCGGCGACCGCGGCGCTCGTCCTCGCCGTCGTCACGCCGCGGTCGATGCCGTGGTTCGGCGGCGCCCACCGGTGGCGCAGGGCGCTGGACATCGTGGGCCTCGCCCTCGTGTACGGGCTGCTGGGGCTCTTCCTCACGAGCGCGCTGTTCGGCGTGTTCCAGCAGGCGTTCCAGGGCGTCGCCCTGGACCGCATGGCGGGAACCTTCTGGGTGGTCGTGGCGAGCGCGGCGGGAGCCTATGCGACCTCCGCGGCCGGGTCCGCGCTCACCGGTCGCTCCCTCGCGACGCTGCTCGCGGTGTTCCTCACCGCCGGGGTCCTCGCGAGCGCGATGAACGCGACGGACCGGTACTGGTGGGAGCGGTACTTCTCGGAGCTCGGCGAGGGCGGCGACCTCGCGAGCGTCACCTTCAACCTCACGCTGCTCCTCACCGGCGTCGCGCTGCTCACGGTCACCGAGTTCCTCGCCCACGACCTCGACCGCTGGGCCGCCTCCGCCGGGGAGCCGGCCTGGGTGACCGCCGTGGTCCGGACCCTGCTCTCCGCCGTGGGGGTGCTCGTGGCCCTCGTCGCGCTCGTCTCCCGCGACGTGAGCGTCACCTGGCACGACGTCATCGCCCAGACCCTCGTGGTGGTGTTCGGTGCGCTCCTCGTGGTGACCCCGGTGCTGCTGCGCCGGATGCCCGGCGGGCTGCTGCCGGTGACGATCACGGCCTTCGCGCTCCTCGTCGCGATCACCGTGATGTTCGTGGAGGTGCGCTACCTCAACATGACGGCCTTCGAGATGGGCGCCGCCGCGATCGTCTACGCGTGGCTGCTGCTGTTCATCCGCATCGTCTCCGCCGCGGCCGACGGCGCCGAGGAGGCCCGGGCCGAGGACGCGCAGGAGCACCCGCCGACGAACGGCGACGACGCGCTCGCCGCCCCGGATGGGAGCATGGGGCCATGACCACAGCACCCGCAGACCTCCCCCTCCCGGCCGGCGTGCGCCGGGGCGAGGACCACGGCGCCGACGCCGTGCTCGTCGACACCCCCGCCGCCCGCGCGGCCCTGCACCTCGACGGCGCCCACCTCACCAGCTGGGCGCCCGCGGGGACCACGGACGTCCTCTGGCTCTCCCCCGACTCGGCGTTCGGGCACGGGGCGGCGATCCGCGGCGGCGTGCCGCTCGTGGGCCCCTGGTTCGGCCCGGGCCGGCATGGCGACCAGGAGGTCAAGCACGGGTGGCTGCGCAACGTCCGATGGACGCTCGAGCGCGCCGAGACCGCCGGTGAGGACGTGGTCCTGCACCTCGTCTCCCCCGCCGGTCGCACCGAGCTCTCCGCACATCTCGTGGTGCGGATCGGTGCGGAGCTCTCGCTGGACCTCACGCTCACCGCGGGCATCGCTCTCGAGGTCGAGGCGGCCCTGCACACCTACCTCGCCGTGTCCGACGTGCGCCGGGTGCGGATCGAGGGCCTCGGCGGCGCCGAGTACCTCGACAACACGCGCGGCCTCGCCGCCGACGTCCTCCCCGCCGGGGACCTCGTGCTCACCGGCCCCACCGACCGGGTCGTGGACCGCGCCGGCGAGGTGCGGATCGTCGACGAGGGAGCGGGCCGCACGATCGTCTCGAGCCCGCGGGGCACCGCGAAGACCGTCGTCTGGAACCCCTGGACCGAGCTCGCGGCCGGCATGGCCGACGTGCCCGACGACTCCTGGCCCGGCTTCCTGTGCGTCGAGCCGGCGGTCGCCAAGGACGCGGCAGTGGAGCTCACCACCGGCGACAGCCTCACGATCGGCGTCACCTACACCGTCCTCGGCTGACCCTCCCGGCCCGGCCCGCTCCGGGCCGCCGCCCGCTCCCCTCGCCCCGTCACCGCCGCTCGTCCCGAGCCCGGTGACGGGGCGTCGTGCTGCCTGCAGGTTTATTCGCTGGACCCGGGCGAGGCGCCGTGATGGAGTACATCCCATGGAGATCACGACCCCGACCACGACCACGGCCCCCGCGGCCGGTCCGGCCGTGCTGGGCGCGACGATCCCCCGGTCCCTGCGGCAGCCCGCCGCGCGGAAGGCGTTCGGCCCCGGGGGTTCCCGCCCCGGCACGCCGACCGGCACCGCCGCCGTCCGCTGACGGCCACCCGCCTCCCGTCCTGACCGGGCGGAGGCCCGACAGGGCCCGGTGACGCACCGCGTCCCCGTCCCTCACCGGCGGAGCCCGCTCCGCCCCCCTCACCCCTGCGGTCCTGCCGCGCGCCCTCCCCTGCCCGGATCCCTCCCGATCCGCGGTCAGGTGCTGTCCGCGCACCGGCGAAGGATCGTGACCACCGACTCAGGAGACCCCAGATGAGCATCGAGCTCGACGTCGACCGCCGTCATCCCCCCACCGACACCACCGATCCCTCCTTCCCCGTCACCGCGCGCCATCCTGCTCCGCTCCACCACCCCGTGTTCGACGATCACAGCTTCGCCGAACGCGCGGAGGACGAGCACCGTACGGCGCCGGGCACCGTGCCGGCCCGCCCCCAGGAGCCCGCGCTCCCGGGCGCCCTGCTCCTCGCGCGGAGGCTCCTGCGCCGCCGTTCACCCCAGGAGGTGCTCCGCCACGAGCAGCGCCTGAGGGAGCGGGAGCGCAGCCATCAGCGCGCGCTGCTCGCCTCCGGCGTCCTGCACGTGCTGTGACCCCGGCCGCGGACGACCGGCCCCCGGTCCCTTCGTGGGACCGGGGGCCGTCTCGTCCGTGCTGCCCAGTGCACGGCAGGTCCCGCTGAGGGTCAGCGACGGAGCGTCAGCCGCTGGGCGACGCGGCGAGATCCACGATCACCAGCTCGTGCGGGTTGTTCACGCGCACCGGGAGCATGCCGTCGCCGAGGCCCCGGCTGATCACCATGGTCGTCGTCCCGCTCACGTGCGCGCCCTCGGTGAGCGCCGGGAGCCATCCCTGGTGCGGGGCGTAGAGACCGCCGATCCCGGGCACACGCACCTGCCCTCCGTGGGCGTGGCCGGAGAGCACGAGGTCCACGTCCTCGCGCACGTAGTGCTCCCAGAGCTCGGGGCGATGGGCGAGCAGCACGACCGGAGCGTCCGTGGGGAGGCGCAGGGAGTCGAGCACCGTGCCCGGGTCCGCGGGGACGACGCCGTCCACCGAGGCGACCCGCGGGTCGTCGATCCCGGCGACGGTCACGGTCGTGCCCCGCACCTCGATCGTGGTCGCCTCGTCACGGAGCACCTGCACCCCGGCGCCCGTCATGCCCGCGAGCAGCTCGTCGCGCAGCGGGGAGTCCGCCTCGTGGTTGCCGAGCACCATCGTCGTCGGCGCGATGCCGGCCAGTGAGGACGCGACCTCGAGCGCCCCGGAGAGGTCCCGGGTGCGGCGGTCCACCAGATCTCCGGTGATCACGACGAGGTCCGGGTGCTGCGCGGCGACGGCCTCCACGAGCGCGGCGCGGGCGGCGCTGTCCCCGCCGCCGTGGAGATCGGAGACATGGGCGATCCGCAGCGGCCGCTCCCCCGCGGGCCAGGTGCTCGCGGCGACGGCGACCGGGGTGACGACGAGCCTGCGGTTGTCCCACACGAGCCAGGCCGCTCCGACCGCGAGGGCGAGCAGGAGGGCCAGCACGGCGCGGGCCGCCAGGACGCGCCGCCGACTGTGCGGTTCCAGCACGGGTGCGGCGACGTCGAGGGGTGCGAGGACGCCGCCGGAGCCGCTGTCGTCCGGCCCGGTGCCCAGCGGGATGCTCACCGCACGGAGATGCCGTCGGCCGCCATCGCGGCCTTCGCCTCGCCGATCGTCATCGGCCCGAAGTGGAAGACGCTCGCCGCGAGGACCGCATCGGCCCCGGCGTGCACGGCGGGGGCGAAGTCCTGGGGCGTGCCCGCCCCGCCGGAGGCGATGAGCGGCACCCCGGTCGCCTCCCGGGCGAGCGTGATGAGCTCGAGGTCGAAGCCGTCCTTCGTGCCGTCGGCGTCCATCGAGTTCAGCAGGATCTCCCCCACACCCCGCTCGGAGACCTCACGGATCCAGGCGATCGCGTCGATACCGGTGCCGCGGCGGCCCCCGTGGGTGGTCACCTCGAAGCCGGAGCCCGTGCGCGCACTGCCCTCGGGGGTGCCCTCGGTGACGCGGCGGGCGTCGATCGAGAGCACGAGGACCTGGTTGCCGAAGCGCTCGGCGATCTCCGACACGAGCGCGGGGCGGGCGATCGCGGCGGTGTTCACCCCGCACTTGTCCGCGCCGGCGCGCAGCAGCTGGTCGACGTCCTCGACGCTGCGCACGCCGCCGCCCACGGTGAGCGGGATGAAGATCTGCTCGGCAGTGCGACGGACCACGTCGATCATGGTCGAGCGGCCGGAGGAGGAGGCCGTGACGTCGAGGAAGGTGAGCTCGTCCGCTCCCTCGAGGTCGTAGCGGGCGGCGAGCTCGACCGGGTCACCGGCGTCCCGCAGGTCCTGGAAGTTCACGCCCTTGACGACGCGACCGGCGTCGACGTCGAGGCAGGGGATGACGCGCACGGAGACGCTCATGCGTCGATCCTCTCCCGGTCGAGCTCTTCGGCTCCTTCGATGATGAACTGCTTGCGGGGCGCCACGTCGGAGCCCATGAGCAGCTCGAACATGGAACTCGCCGCCTCGGCGTCCTCGATGCGGACCCGCCGCAGGGTGCGGTGACGGGGGTCCATGGTGGTGTCCGCGAGCTGGTCGGCGTCCATCTCGCCGAGGCCCTTGTAGCGCTGGATCGGCTCCTTGTAGCGCTTGCCGCGCTTCTCGAGGTTCTTCAGCAGCCGCAGCAGCTCCGCCTCGGAGTAGGTGTAGACGAGCTCGTTCTTCTTGGACCCGCCGTGGACGATCTCGACGCGGTGCAACGGGGGCACCGCGGCGTAGACCCTCCCCGCCTCCACGAGCGGACGCATGTAGCGGTGGAAGAGCGTGAGCAGGAGGGTCCGGATGTGGGCCCCGTCGACGTCGGCGTCGGTCATCATGATGATCTTGCCGTAGCGGGCCGCGTCGAGATCGAAGGTGCGTCCCGAGCCCGCGCCGATCACCTGGATGATCGCCGCGCACTCGGCGTTCTTGAGCATGTCCGTGATGGACGCCTTCTGGGTGTTGAGGATCTTGCCGCGGATGGGCAGCAGGGCCTGGAACTCCGAGGAGCGGGCGTGCTTCGCGGTGCCGAGCGCGCTGTCGCCCTCGACGATGAACAGCTCGGAGCGCTCGACGTCGGTCGAGCGGCAGTCGGCGAGCTTGGTGGGCATGGTCGAGGACTCCAGGGCGTTCTTGCGCCGCGAGACCTCCTTGTGCATGCGCGCGGCGATGCGGGCGCGCATCTCGGAGACGACCTTGTCGATGACGAGCGCGGCCTGCTCCTTCTCGCCCTTCGCGGTCGAGGTGAGGAAGGCCGTCAGGCGCTCCTCGACGACGCGGCCGACGATCTGGCGGATCGCGGGGGTGCCGAGCACCTCCTTGGTCTGCCCCTCGAACTGCGGCTCGTCGATGCGCACGCTCACGACGGCGGTGACGCCGGCGAGGGTGTCGTCCTTCTCGATCTTCTCGTTCTTCGCGTTGAACTTCACGCGCCGCGCCTGGTTCTCGACCTGCTTGCGCATGACCTTCACGAGGGCCTGCTCGAAGCCGGCGACGTGGGTGCCGCCCTTGGGGGTCGCGACGATGTTCACGAAGGAGCGCAGGGTCGTGTCGTAGTCCGCGCCCCAGCGCAGGGCGATGTCCACCTCGCAGCTGCGGGACACCTCCTGGGAGACCATGTGCCCCTTGCTGTCCAGGACGGGGACGGTCTCGGTGTACTCGCCCGTGCCCTGGAGCCGCACGACATCGGTGATCCGCTGGTCCTGGGCGAGGTAGTCCACGAACTCGGAGATGCCGCCGTCGTAGCGGTAGGTGCGGGTCGCGGGCTGGTCCGGGGACGCCTCGGGGCGGTGGTCGGTGATCGCGATCTCGAGCCCGGGGACGAGGAAGGCGGTCTGGCGAGCGCGGCGGGTGAGGTCGTCGAGGGAGAAGTGGCTGCCCTTGATGAAGATCTGGGGATCCGCCCAGTAGCGCACACGGGTGCCGGTGACACCCCGCTTGGCCTTGCCGACGATCCGCAGCTCGGCGGGGCCGTCCGCCGGGGTGAACGGCGCGGCGGGACTCGGGTCGCCGTCGTCCTCGAAGACACCCGCCTGGCCGCGCTGGAAGCTCATCGCGTACGTCTTCCCTGCACGGTCGACCTCGACGTCGAGCCGCGCGGACAGCGCGTTGACGACGCTCGCGCCGACGCCGTGCAGGCCGCCCGAGGCGGCGTACGAGCCGCCGCCGAACTTCCCGCCCGCATGGAGCTTCGTGTACACGACCTCGACGCCCGTCAGGCCCGTGCGGGGCTCCGTGTCGACGGGGACGCCTCGCCCGGTGTCCCGGACCTCGACGGAGCCGTCGGGGTGCAGCAGCACGCCGATGGAATCGCCGTTGCCGCCGAGGGCCTCGTCCACGGCGTTGTCGAGGATCTCCCACAGGCAGTGCATGAGGCCGCGCGAGTCGGTGGACCCGATGTACATGCCGGGACGCTTGCGGACGGCCTCGAGACCCTCGAGGACCTGGAGGTTGCGGGCGTCGTAGGCGGAGGCCGCGGGACGGGAGGAGGTGGAGGAGCTGGACACCCTGCGATCCTACGGCCGCGAGGCCTCCGGGCCCGGCATTGCCCGCTCCCGCACGCCGTCGGCGTCGCCGACGCAGGCACGACGGGGACCGGGGTCACAGGGTGTTGCGCCCCTGGCGAACCGGGTCACGACTCCCTCCCCCCGCGCGGGCCCAGGTGCTACAAAAGGACCCATGAACCTCACTCTCGAAGCCCCCCGCCTGACGGCGAAGGACCGCTGCGATCGCTGCGGTGCCCAGGCGTACGTCAAGGTGGTGCTGCAGGCCGGCGGCGAGCTGCTGTTCTGCGCGCACCACGCCCGCGCCCACGGCGATGCCCTGAAGGACATCGCCTCCGAGGTCATCGACGAGACCGAGCGCCTCCACGCGAAGCCGGAGCCGGTCGAGGACTGATCTCCCGTCCCCTGCGGGACCCGAGCATCCGAGGGCGTCCACCTGATGGTGGGCGCCCTCGTCCCGTCTCCCCTGCTCCAGCCTCAGCCACCGACACCGAACGGCGCCGGCCCCCTTCACAGGGTGCCGGCGCCGTCTCGTGCGACCTGGCCGCGAGGGCCGGGAGCGCGGGGCTCAGTCGAGGTAGTCGCGCAGGACCTGCGAGCGCGAGGGGTGACGGAGCTTGCTCATCGTCTTCGACTCGATCTGACGGATCCGCTCACGGGTCACGCCGTAGACCTTGCCGATCTCGTCGAGGGTCTTGGGCTGACCGTCCTCGAGGCCGAAGCGCATCGAGACCACGCCCGCCTCGCGCTCGGAGAGGGTGTCGAGCACCGAGTGGAGCTGCTCCTGGAGGAGGGTGAAGCTCACGGCGTCCGCGGGGACGACCGCCTCGGAGTCCTCGATGAGGTCGCCGAACTCGCTGTCGCCGTCCTCACCCAGCGGGGTGTGCAGGGAGATCGGCTCGCGACCGTACTTCTGGACCTCGACGACCTTCTCCGGGGTCATGTCGAGCTCCTTGGCGAGCTCCTCCGGGGTGGGCTCGCGACCCAGGTCCTGGAGCATCTGGCGCTGCACGCGGGCGAGCTTGTTGATGACCTCGACCATGTGCACCGGGATGCGGATCGTGCGAGCCTGGTCGGCCATGGCGCGCGTGATCGCCTGGCGGATCCACCAGGTGGCGTAGGTGGAGAACTTGTAGCCCTTGGCGTAGTCGAACTTCTCGACGGCGCGGATGAGGCCCAGGTTGCCCTCCTGGATGAGGTCCAGGAAGAGCATGCCGCGACCGGTGTAGCGCTTGGCGAGGGACACGACGAGACGGAGGTTCGCCTCGAGCAGGTGGTCCTTCGCGGCGCGGCCGTCCTCGGCGATCATGCCGAGCTCACGGCCCTGCTTGGTCTTGACGATCGACTCGTCGCGCTTGAGCAGCTGCTCGGCGAACAGGCCGGCCTCGATGCGCTCGGCGAGCTCGACCTCCTGCGCGGCGTTCAGCAGCGCGACCTTGCCGATCTGCTTGAGGTAGTCCTTGACCGGGTCCGCGGTCGCACCGGCCGTGACGACCTGCTGCGCGGGGGCATCGTCCTCGGAGGCGTTGAACACGAAGCCGCCGCGGTCCTCGACCTTGGCATCGGCGGCGGTGTTCTCCGCCGTGGCCTCGTCGGCCTCCTCGGCCTCGGGCTCCTCGACCTCGGGCTCCTCGCCGGAGGCCTTCGCGGCCGCCTTCTTGGCGGTGGCCTTCTTGGCGGCGGGCTTCTTGGCGGTGGTCCTCGCCCCGGCGCGCTTCGCGGCGGTCTTCTTCGCCGCGGTGCCGGCGGCAGGGGTCTCCTCGGCCTGCACATCCACCTCGGTCGTGGTGTCGGCGGTGGTCTCAAGGGTCTTGGAGGAGGTCACAGAGTTCCTTCTTCCGGCGCTGCACCCTGCGGTGCGAGCGCGCTGTGGCGTTCGGTCTTCTCGCGCGGCTGACAGGTACCGGCGCCTCACTCCGTCCCGGTCCCCACCGGGTTCATGGCGCACGAAGGCACGGTGCCGTCAAGCCTGGAAAGTATAACGTCTCCGGGCACGGTCTATTCCCATGGCCCCCCGAGGGCGGGAACCGGTGACGCAGACCTCGCCCGGGGGCGGAGCCGCGCTCCGACGGGGAGCGCGAGATGCAGGAGCGGTGCGACCGTGCGCGGAGGACCTCAGGACGCGAGGGCGCCGGACGGGGTCTCGTCCTTGACGGCGAGCACCGGGATGTCGGCGCCGAGCACCACGCGCCGGGCCGCGGCGCCGAGGTTCAGCTTGCCGATCGGCGACTTCCGTCGCAGGCCGATCACGAGGAGGCGCGCGGAGGACTCCGCGGCGGCGGAGAGCAGGAACTCCCCCACGTCCTCCTGGTCCCCGCTGCGGCGGAGCGACCAGTCCACGTCCTCACCCCCGACCTCGGCGAGCGCGCTTCGCGTCTCCTCCTCCCCGGCGACGGCGGGACCGTGCTCGGAGTGGTGGTACGTGTGGGAGGCGATGACGAGCGCGTCCCGGCTGCGGCGCGCCTCGCGCACGGCGGCGGCGAGCGCCGCCATGCCCTGACCGGACGGGGTGAATCCCACGACGATCGTCATGCGTGAACCTCCTGCGGGTGCGCTGCGTGCGGACCGGTCCGCGACGACTCCGCGCCGATCCGGCTCCCGCCAGCCTAGCTGGCCAGGAGGCGGGCGATCCACTCGTCCAGATCGGGGTGCGCGAGCAGGAAGGCGTCGTGCCCGACGGGCGAGGAGGCCACGTGCCAGGCGGCGCCCGGGACGTACCGCGCCGTCTCCTCGACGAGGGCGGGCGGGAAGAGCCGGTCGGAGTCGATCGCGACGACGAGCGTGCGGGCCCGCACGGCGGCGAGCGCCGCTGCGGTGCCGCCCCGGCCGCGGCCGACGTCGTGGGTGTTCATCGACTGGGCCAGCACGAGGTAGGAGTTCGCGTCGAAGCGGCGGGAGAGCTTCGCCGCGTGGTGGTCGAGATAGCTCGTCACCTGGTGGCGGCCCGTGCCGCGGAAGGGGTCCTCCCCCGGCTGCGCCTGGTTCCCGAAGCGCGACTCGAGCTCGGAGGCCGTGCGGTACGTGGTGTGGGCGATCCGGCGGGCGACGCCGAGCCCGCGATGCGGCCCCTCCTCCGCCGGCAGGTCGTAGTAGTCGCCGCCGTGGAAACCGGCGTCGGCGCGGATCGCCGCGATCTGCGCGCTGTTCCAGGCGATCTGGTCCGCGCTCGCCCGGGCGGAGGAGGCGATGACGGCGAGGCGCTGCACGGACCCGGGGTGGGTGCACGCCCACTCGATCGCCCGCATGCCGCCCATCGACCCGCCGATGACCAGAGCGAGGTCGAGGAGGCCGAGGTGGTCGCACAGCGCCCGCTCCGCGGCCACCTGGTCACGGACGGTCAGCAGGGGGAACCGCGAGCCGTAGGGCCTGCCGTCGGGTGCCGGGCTGCTGGGCCCGGTGCTGCCCTGGCAGCCGCCGAGCACGTTCGGGGCGATGACGAACCAGCGGTCGGTGTCGATCGCCTTCCCGGGGCCGATGAGGTCCTCCCACCAGCCCGGGCTCGGGTGGGACGCGTCCTGGGCGCCGATGACGTGCGAGTCGCCGGTGAGGGCGTGCAGGACGAGCACGACGTTGCCGCGCTCCTCGTCGAGCGTCCCCCAGGTCTCGTAGGCCATCGTGACGTCCGCGAGGACGTCGCCGCTCTCGAGGGGGAGATCGCCGATCCCCGCGAAGCTCCGGTGCCCGGGGCCCAGCTCGGGGCGCCACGCGCCGCCGGAGAGTGCGCGGTCGTCCTGCAGGGTCACCGCGGCTGGCCTGCGCTCGCCGATCATGGTCACCGCCTCGCTCTCCTCTCGTCCGGCGCCCTCCTCAGCGCTCCGGCCACCAGGCCGGGCGGATCGGGGTGTCGATCAGGCGCGTCAGCAAGGGTGCCAGAGTGGAGGCGGGATCGTGGATCCGGAGCTCCTCCACGAGATGCCCGGCCGTCGCGCCACGATGGTTCCACCAGGCCAGGACCGTGAGGGCGACGGTCGCCCCCTTCCACGCCGCCGCAGCGGTCCCGCGATGCTCCGCGTCCCCGGAGCCCTGCGCGGCGAGCGCGAGGAGCCGCAGCCCCTCGAGCGTCTCGTACCATCTCCCACCTGCGCAGACGTCGGGATGAGGCCGGAGATCCGGGTCGCTCGTGATGGCCTGGAGGAGCTCGTCGCGCGGGACCCGCCCCTCGCGTCCCCGGTCGGCGCAGATCCCGATGACCGCCCAGTGCACGCTGTCCAGGGCGAGTGCGCTGAGCAGCTCCTCGAGGTGTTCACAGTCCGTCACCGAGCCGTCGTGACCTCCCGCCGGGCCGGGGCCGCAGCGGCGCGCGATCGTGTCCCCGCTGCGCTCGAGCAGCTGCACGAGGTGCGCGTCCCCGGGGCGTCCGAAGGCGGGCATCCGCTCGCCGCCCAGGCGCAGCGACCGCCCGAGCTCCTCGAGCCCGGGACCTGCGGTCACCGGTGCGACGAGCGACTCCCCGGAGAGGACGGCCCGCACGGCGACGTCCGTCTCCTCGAAGTCCCGGAGCCTCCGGGGAGGGGAGACCAGGACCTCGACGCACGACCCGGAGCGCTCGCCGAGCATCACCTCGACGCCCGTCCCGTCGCCGACCACCCACATCGGGCCGAGGGCGAAGCACCCCTCGACCCGGGCGGCGCCCAGGAGCAGCGGGCCCAGGAACAGCGCGGCGTCCTCGACGAGGCCGGGGAGCAGGCTCTCCCGGCCGTCGCCGATCACGAGGACCCCCGCGGCGGCGGTGCAGCCCTGCTCCCTCAGCAGGGCCAGCTGGTGGCGCAGCTGGAGCTCGGCGTCGGGGACGAGCAGGGTCACCAGGTCGGAGCGGGCGAGCACGGGCGTGCCGCCGTCGCCGGCGTGGCCGACGAGCACGAGGGCGTCGGCGATCAGCTCGCCGAAGGAGAGGCGGATGCCGGCGAGGAGCTCGGCGGGGTCGTGGAGGCGGAGGGCGCGGGGGCCGTCGGCCGCAGGGACGTGGGTGGTCATGTCCCGACCCTGACCGGTGCCGGCCCGGCCCGGGGAGGCACGGCCGACGGTGTGGACGCCGGGACGTTGGGGAGGAAAGGTCCCGGCGGGGCGTGGGAGGATCCAGGGACGCACCGTACGGAGGAACGCCCCGATGACTTCCGCTGGACCCACCGGCACCACGACCGCACCCCAGGCGCTGGACGCGCAGCTCGTCGCCGCGATCGCGCAGAGCCGGGAGCGCACCTTCGCCGCGCACCGCGCCCACCTCGGCGCCGTCGCCCCCGAGGCCGAGGAGCTCGTCGGCGTGGTCGAGGACTACCTCGCAGGCGGCAAGCTGCTGCGCCCGCGCTTCTGCTTCTGGGGCGGGATCGCGGCGCTCGACCGCGCCCCCGACGAGGACGAGGTGTCGCGTCTCGCCGCGCTCGGCACGGCGATCGAGCTCGTCCAGGCCGCCGCTCTGATGCACGACGACGTCATCGACCACTCCCCCACCCGTCGCGGGCGCCCCGCCCTCCACGTCGAGGCGGCGACCTCGCACCGCGAACGGGGCCTGGACGGCTCCGCCGCGGACTTCGGCATCGCGACCGCGATCGTCCTGGGCGATCTCGCGCTCAGCTGGTCCGAGCAGCTCGCCGCCGAGGTCGCGTCCCCGGGCGCGGGCCCCCGTCCCGCCGCCGCCGCGGTCGAGTTCGCGCGCCTGCGCACGGAGGTCATGAGCGGCCAGTACCTCGACGTCCTCCACCAGGCGGGCGGCTTCACGTCCGCTCCCTCGGAGGAGGAGGCCGCGCTCGCCGTGATCCGGTGGAAGACGGTCCCCTACACGGTGCTGCGCCCCGTCCGCGCTGGGGCCGCGCTCATGGGCGCGGGGGCGGAGGCGCTCGAGCTGCTGTCGACCTGGGCCGCCGAGATCGGCACCGCCTTCCAGCTGCGCGACGACCTGCTCAGCGTCGTGGGCGACGCCGACGCGACCGGGAAGCCGATCGGCGGTGACGTGGCCGAGGGGAAGCGCACCGTGCTCCTGGCCCGCACGGTGGCCGCGACGGACGCGGCGGGCCGCCGCCTGCTCGAGCGCACAGTCGGGAGGCCCGATGCCGCGGCCGAGGACGTCACGGCGGTGCAGGAGCTCATGGTGCGGACGGGCGCGGTGGACTCCGTCGTGCGTGATGTGCGCGCCGCCGCGGAGCGGGCCCGGTCGATCCTCTCCCGGGCCGCGGAGTGCGGCGAGCTGGGAGCGCTGGGCGTCACCGGGCTGCAGTCGATCGCGGACTCCGCGACCGACGTGGAGTCGATCGGCGGCTGAGCGGGAGCCCCGGCTCCTGGCCGGCCACGGGGCGGCGGGCCGTCAGCGGGCGGTCAGAAGGCGAGCGCCTGCGCGCGCCGGCGCACCTCTCCGCGCTGTCCGGCCCGGAGCTGGTCGATCGGCCGCCCCGGGAGCGTGTCATCCGCCTGGAAGAGCCAGGCCAGCAGCTCGACGTCGGAGAAGCCGCCGTCGCGCAGCAGGGTGATCGTCCCGGCGAGGTGCGGTGCGATCTCGCCGTCGACGAGCAGCTCCTCGGGGACCGAGCGGACCACGGGGTCGCCGCGGCGGACGGCGACGAGCTTCCCCTCCTCGATGAGCCGTCGCACCTGGGATACCTCGACATCGAGGCGCTCGGCGACGTCGGGCAGGGGGAGCCACTGGGTGATGAGGTTCTCGAGGTCGTCCACGTCCCCCAGGGTGCCACAGCGCCGCTCCCGGCGCCTGCCGCGGGCCGTGCGGCCGCACGGGGTGTTCCCGACATCACGGGGCATCCCGGTCGCTCCGCCGCCGTGTCGCACATGATTCTCCCCGGATGCCCGACCTACAGTGGGCCTCGTGAGCGCGGCGACGTCGACTTCCCCCGGCATCAGCCTGCTCCTCGATGACCGCTACCGGGTCGAGGAGCCGATCGCGCGCGGCGGCATGGCCACCGTGTATCGCGGTCATGACCAGCGCCTCGACCGTGTCGTGGCGCTCAAGATCATGCATCCCCACCTCGCGACCGACGAGAACTTCCGCCGGCGCTTCGGCCGGGAGGCGCGCGCCGCGGCCCGCCTCGCGCACCGCAACGTCGTGGGCGTCTTCGACCAGGGCGAGGACGAGGACCGCATCTACCTCGCGATGGAGCTCGTCGAGGGCGTGACCCTCCGCTCCCGCATTGCCGACCAGGGGCGCCTCACCGTGGGGGATGCGCTCGACGTCACCGCACAGACCCTCCAGGCGCTCGTCGCCGCCCATGCCGCGGGGATCGTGCACCGCGACATCAAGCCCGAGAACATCCTCATCGACCGCGAGGGGACGGTGAAGGTCGCCGACTTCGGGCTGGCGCGCGCGATCGGCACCTCGAACTCCTCCGCGAGCGCGACACTGCTCGGCACGGTCGCGTACATCAGCCCCGAGGTCGTCACGCGCGGGCAGATGGACGAGCGCAGCGATCTGTACTCGCTCGGGGTCGTGCTCTTCGAGATGCTCACCGGCGTTCAGCCCTTCACCGGCGACCAGCCCGTGCACATCGCCTTCCAGCACGTCCACGAGGACATCCCCGCCCCCTCGGGCCGCGTCGAGGGCGTGCCCACCGAGCTCGACTCGCTCATCACCTGGGCGAGCTCGCGCACGGTCGAGCACCGTCCCTCGAGCGCCGCCGAGCTGCTCCGCAGCGTCCAGGACCTGCGCCGGACCCTCCCGGCCGGGGTGCTCGCCACCCGGCCGCGCTCGCTCGAGAACGGACCGGACACCAGCACGGGCGAGGTGCGCCTGGCGACCGCGCGGCTCGACGAGGCGCTCGCGTCCCTGCGCACCGGGCCGCGCCCCTTCGCCGCGGAGGCCCCCGACGTCGACGCGCCCGGGACCGACACCGCCGCCGACGCCGGTCCACGTGCGAGTGCGGCGGTCGGCCCCGAGCCGCTCCCCGATGACGGGGCCGACACCGGCCGGACCGCCCTCCCCCCGGGTGAGGACGGCGACGGGGCGACGACCGGGACCGGGGATGCCGGGGACGACGTCCCTTCCGACGGACACGGCGAGGGCGCGGACGAGCCTCCGCGGACCGTCGTCATGCGTGCACCCCGCGCCCGGCGCGGACGCCACCTGCCGCTCGCGGCGCGTCGCCGCTCGCGTCCGGCCGCGATGCTCGCGATCGGATCGCTCGTCGCGGCGCTCGGCACCGGCGCCTGGAGCGGTGTCGACTGGTACGCGAACACCGGCCCCGGGGCCGACCGCACGATCCCGGTGCTCGTGGGGACCCAGCTCACCGACGCCGAGCAGGCTCTCGACTCCGCCGATCTCACCGTCCGCACCGTCGAGCGCTACGACGACACGGTCCCCGCCGGCCACGTCATCACCGCGAGCCCCAGTAGCGGGGGCGTCGTGAAGAAGGGGACCGCGGTGGAGCTCGTCGTCTCGCGCGGCGAGCAGGTCTTCGAGGTCCCCGATCTCACGGGGCTCGGCGTGGACGAGGCGCGCGACGCGGTCGAGGCGCAGAACCTCGTGCTCGTCGAGGACGACCCGGAGTACTCCGAGAACGTCGCGAAGGGCGAGATCATCTCCCAGAGCCAGGAGGCCGACTCCCTCCCCGAGGGCGGGGAGGTCCACGTCGTCGTCTCCCAGGGCCGGGTCCCGATCGCGGTGAGCGACCAGACCGGCCGCGGCGCGGACGCCGCACGCAGCGCGCTCGAGGCGGCCGGGTTCACGGTCACCACCTCGAGCGCCCACTCGAGCAGCGTGCCCAAGGGCTCGGTCGTCTCCCAGTCCCCGGCCTCCGGCACCCTCCACCGTGGGGACACGGTGAACCTCGTGATCTCGCAGGGACCCGAGATGGTCACGGTCCCCGACGTCTTCAAGAAGTCCGAGGCGGATGCGCGCTCGACGCTCGAGGCCGCCGGCCTGAAGGTCTCCGTGGAGCACCCCAAGGGCGACCCAGCCTTCGGCCTCGTCTACCAGCAGTCCGCGACCGCCGGCGACCAGGTCGCCAAGGGCTCCACGGTCACCATCTCGGTCTTCTGAGCCTCCCGCTCCCGGGACGACGCAGGGGCGGTGCGATCCGAGGATCGCACCGCCCCTGCGTGCAGCCGGGCGTCGTGCCGTCTCAGCGTCGGGAGAGCATCTCCGCCACGAGGAAGGCGAGCTCGAGGGACTGCTGGTGGTTCAGACGAGGATCCACGAGCGTCTCGTAGCGCCGCTCGAGACCGGCCTCGTCGATGTGGCCGCTGCCGCCGAGCACCTCGGTCACGTCGTCGCCGGTGAGCTCCATGTGGAGCCCGCCCGGGACCGTGCCGAGCGACTGGTGCACCTCGAAGAAGCCCACGACCTCGTCGAGGATGTCCTCGAAGCGGCGGGTCTTGTAGCCGTTGGACGAGGTGATCGTGTTCCCGTGCATCGGGTCGGTGACCCATGCCGGCCGGGCACCCGCGTCGCGGACGCCCTCGACGAGCGCCGGGAGCGCGTCGCGGATCCTGTCGGCGCCCATCCGGGTGATGAAGGTCAGACGCCCCGGCTCACGGTCGGGATCGAGGCGGTCGATCAGACGCAGCGCGTCGTCGACCGAGGCGTTCGGCCCGAGCTTGACACCGATCGGGTTGCGCAGCTTGGACATGAAGTCCACGTGGGCGCCGTCGAGCTGGCGGGTGCGCTCACCGATCCACAGGAAGTGGCCCGAGCAGCCGTAGATCTCGCCCGTCCGCGAGTCCACGCGGGACAGCGCCTCCTCGTAGTCGAGCAGCAGCGCCTCGTGGGAGGAGAAGAACTCGACGACCTTGAGCGAGTCGAAGTCCGCGCCGATCGCGTCCATGAACCGGATCGCCTTGTCGATCTGACCGGCGAGCTCCTCGTAGCGGTCGTAGCCGGGGCCCGACGTGAAGCCGCGGTTCCACGAGTGCACCTCGCGGAGATCCGCGAACCCGCCGCCCGTGAACGCGCGCAGCAGGTTCAGCGTCGAGGCGCTCGTCGTGTAGGTCTCCCACAGGCGCTGCGGGTCCGGGAGTCGCGACTCCTCCGTGAACGCGTAGGCGTTCACGGCGTCACCGCGGTAGGTCGGCAGGGTGACGCCGTCACGGGTCTCGGTGTCCGAGGAGCGAGGCTTGGCGAACTGGCCCGCCATGCGGCCCATCTTCACCACCGGCACGGACGCGCCGTAGGTGAGCACCGCGGACATCTGCAGGATCGTGCGGATCTTGTTGCGGATCCTGTCCGCGGTGGAGTCCGCGAAGGTCTCCGCGCAGTCCCCGCCCTGGAGCAGGAACGCCTCGCCCTGCGCGGCGGCCGCGAGCCGCGAGCGCAGCACGTCCACCTCACCGGCGAAGACCAGCGGCGGCGCGGAGCGCAGACGGTCGAAGACCTGCGCGCGCGCGTCCTCCGACGGCCACGTCGGCTGCTGGACCCGCGGATACTCGCGCCAGCCCCCGAGCGCAGCGAGGCCGTCGTCGGCCGCCGAGAGCGTGAAGGAGTGGGCGCGGGCAGGGGCATCGGGACTGAACTGGGTCACCCCCACAGGGTACGGGCCCCGCGGAGCTCTCCCGCCCACGGTCCGGGCCTCGGACCGTGGGCGGCCCGGACGTCGGAGGTCCGACCGCGCGGCGAGCGCGCTCAGGGGCGGCGGCCCCCCGGGGAGGTCGCGCTCCCCGCCTCTCGCAGGCGGCGCTTGACGTCACCGGCGTACTCGTCGACCCGCTCCTGCCCGGACATCTCCGCGATGGCGTCCATGACCGCGTCGGTCACGGCGCGGAGCACGACGGCGCTCTCCGCGTCGCCGAGCGATCGGGCGATCGCGGACGCGTCGATCGGCTCCCCCACCAGCACCCGGATCCGCGGGTGACGCCGCGGGAGGAACCGGCGGCCCCGCTGGGCCTCGAAGCTGCCGATCATCGCGACCGGCACGATCGGAGCGTCCACGGCGAGCGCGAGCCGTGCGACGCCCGTCTTGCCGCGGTGCAGCCGGCCGTCCGGGCTGCGCGTCCCCTCCGGGTAGATGCCGAGCACGCCGCCGGACCTCAGCACCGCGAGCCCGGCGCCGATCGCGGCCTCCGAGGCGCTGCCCCCGGCACGGTCCACGGGCATCACCCGGAGCTGGCGCATGATCCAGCCGCCGATCCGTCCGGCCGCCGAACGGCTCGAGAACATGTCCGACTTGCCGAGGAAGTGGACGGTGCGCTCGATGAGCGCGGGGAGGATGACGGTGTCGGAGTAGGCGCAGTGGTTCGACGCGAGCACGACGGGGCCGGTCGTGGGAATGCGGTCGGCGCCGCGCAGGTCGGGTCGCCACACGACGCGGATCACGGTCCGCACCGGTCCTTTGGCGATGTCGTAGAGCATCCGGTCTCCTCCTGGGGCGGCGGGGTGCTCCCGCGGGCGGTCGGCCCGGGGTCGGGGACGGGCCCGTGATGAAGCACGCGGGCGCGGGTGCGACGATGGGCACATGACGTTCAGCGAACTGTCCCGGCCGTGGCGTGCGCGGGGTCACTCTAGCCCCCGCGGCGGGCTGCTCCTGTGCCACGGGTTCACGGGATCGCCGCAGTCGCTGCGGCCCTGGGCGGAGCACCACGCGGAGCGCGGCTGGGAGGTCGAGCTGCCGCTGCTGCCCGGCCACGCCACGCGCTGGCAGGACCTCGCGGGCACCACCTGGCAGGACTGGTACGGCGCCCTGCGGGACGCGGCGCTCGCGCTCTCCGAGGACCACGGCCCGATCGCGATCGGCGGGCTGTCGATGGGCGGCGCGCTGACCCTCGCCCTCGGGGAGGACCCGGAGCTGCGCGGGAGGATCGCGGCGCTCGTCGCCGTGAACCCGGGAATGACCGTGCCCCCGGTCGCCCGCGTCGCAGGGGTGATCGCCCCCGTCGTGCGCTCCGTCGCCCCGATCGGCTCGGACGTCGCCCTGCCCGGCGCCGTGGAGGAGGCCTACGACCGCACGCCCACGCGGGCCGTCGCCCAGCTCCGCCGGCTCTTCGCCCGCACCCGGTCCGGTCTCGGCGCGGTCGAGGTCCCGCTGCTGCTGGCGACCTCGCCGCAGGACCACACCGTCCCGGCGAGCGACAGCGACATCGTGGCGTCCGGCGTGAGCGGCCCCGTCGAGCGCCTGCCGCTCCCCCGCAGCTATCACCTGGCGCCGCTGGACCACGACGCGGAGCTGCTCTTCGCGCGCTCGGCGGCGTTCCTGGACCGGCACGTCCCCGCTCCCGGGCGGCCGACGTGACCGCGCCGCGGGAGGAGCGCCCGGAGGACCGGGACGTCGACGCCGAGTTCTCGCGGATGCTCGCCGACGAGGGGCTCGTGGTGGGCCCCGGCGAGGCGCCCCGCGAGCCGGCCGCGGAGGACTCCGCCCGGCGTGACGAGGACGTGGACCCGTGGGAGGGCGGGACGGACGACGCCCCCGCCGTGACGAGCGAGGAGTCCCGTGCCCGTGCCCGCGCCGCTCACCCCTCGGCGGGCGCGCGCCCCGCTCCCGGGGACCGGGAGGCCGAGGACGAGGAGGAGGCCGCCCTGCTCGGCGACTTCGTGCCGCCGGACCCCGACCTCGAGCCGGCGTCCTCCCCCATGCTGTGGTCCTGGACGGCGCTCGTCGGCGGGCTCGTGCTGCTGCTCGTCGCGACCGTCTCCGCGACCCTGCCGGCCTGGCTCGGCGGTCTCGGCGGGCTGATCGCCGTGGGTGGGCTGATCGCGCTGCTGCTGCAGGTGCCCACCCGCCGGACGGGGGACGACGAGGGGATCGAGCTCTGATCCCCTCGCGCGTCCGTCCCGCGGCGCCTCAGCGGGCGAGGTCCGCCGCTCCGACGATCCCTGCCTCGTTGCCCATCGCGGCGATCGCCCAGGTGGGCATCGGACGGTGCATCCGCGCGGTGACGTCCGCCTCGTAGGCGGCGCGCGCCGGCTCGAGCAGCAGGTCGCCGGCCGCGGCGACGCCGCCGCCCACGACGATCGCCCCGGGGTCCAGCAGCGCCGCGATCGAGGCGACGCCCCGGCCGAGCGCCGTGCCCAGGTCGTGGAGGAGATCCACCGACCCCGGATCACCCTGCTGCGCGAGGCGCGTGACGAGCGGTCCCGTGATCTCCTCCCGGTCCCCGCCGGCGGCGGCGACGAGCGGTTCCATGACCGGGTCGCCAATCGCCGCCCGGTGCTTCGCCGACCGCACGAGGGCGGTGCCGGAGGTGTACTGCTCGAGGCAGCCGCGGCGGCCGCAGCCGCACCACTGGCCGTCGGGCACGGCGGTCATGTGCGCGATCTCGCCGGCGAATCCGCCGCTGCCCCGCAGCATGCGGCCGTCCAGGACGACGGCACCGCCGAGGCCCGTGCCGACCGTGACCATGAGCATGTGGGCCGCGTCGCGCGCGGCGCCGAAGCGGTACTCCGCCCAGCCGGCCGCGTTCGCGTCGTTCTCGACGACAACGGGCAGGCCGGTGGCGGTCTCGAGGTGCTCCGCGAGCGCCCGGTCGCGCCAGGCGAGGTTCGCGGCGAAGCGCACCACGCGACGGTCGGCGTCCACGAAGCCCGCGGCCCCCACCCCGACGCCCACGACCTCGTGCTGCGCCCGCAGCTCGGTGACGGCGTCCGCCACACCCGCCTCGATGAGCTCGGCATCGGTGGCCGGGGTGCGTCGGGTGGTCGAGGCGATGATGCGTCCGTCCTCGTCGACCACGCCCGCCGCGATCTTCGTGCCGCCGATGTCCACACCGATCGAGAGCATGGCTCCCCTTCCACGTCGTCCAAGTCATCCAGGTCGTCCGGCCGGCTGGCCGCCCACATCGTACGGTGCCCTGCCGTACACTCGCCTCGACCCCCACCAGCGCATCCGGACGCCCGCGCCGCTCGCGGAGCGGGGGCACGACCCGGATCGAAGGAGATTCGATGAAGCAGTACGGCACGGCCGCCCAGCACACCAGCCGCGAGGACGAGAACATCACGGACCTTCTGCTGGGGAGGGTGGCGTCCCACCCCTCGATCCCGGTCTTCGAGCGTCGGGACGACGACGGGGCCTTCGTGCCGATGTCCGGCCAGGAGTTCCTCGACGAGGTGCGCGCGGTGGCGAAGGGCCTGATGGCCTCCGGGATGCAGGTCGGCGACGCGGTCGCGATCCTCGCCCGGACCTCCTACGAGTGGACCCTCGTGGACTGGGCCACCTGGTGGATCGGCGGCGTCCCCGTGCCGATCTACGAGACCTCCTCCCCCAGCCAGATCCAGTGGATCGCCTCGAACTCCGGGGTGCGCTTCGCGATCGTCGAGCAGGCCCGCCACCGCGAGGACATGGAGTCGGTGCGCGGCGAGCTCCCCGCGCTCGAGCAGATCGGCGTGCTCGAGGACGGCATCCTCGACGTCCTCAAGGAGCGCGGCGCGAAGGTGACCGACGAGGAGCTCGAGGCCCGTCGCACCTCCCAGTCGCTCTCCGACGTCGCCACGATCATCTACACCTCCGGCACGACCGGCCGGCCCAAGGGTGTGGAGCTCACGCACGGCAACTTCGTGGACACCACCCGCAGCGCGGTGACCCTGCTCGGCGACATCGTCCTGCCCCCGGGGTCGCGGATGCTCATGTTCCTCCCGCTCGCGCACGTCTTCGCGCGCCTGCTCACGGTGCTCGCCGTCTCGCACCCGGCGACCACGGCGTTCACCCCGGACACCAAGAACCTGCTGCCGGACCTCGAGGCCTTCCGCCCGACCTTCCTGCTCGCCGTGCCGCGCGTGTTCGAGAAGGTCTACAACGGCGCGGAGGCGAAGGCCGTCGCCGGCGGCAAGGGGAAGATCTTCGCCATGGCCGCGGAGACCGCCATCGCCTGGTCCCGCGCGAAGATGGCCGGATCGGTGCCCGTCACGCTCCGGCTCCGCCACGCCCTGTTCGACCGCCTCGTCTACTCGACGCTGCGCAACGCGATGGGCGGTCAGGTGAGCTGGGCCGTCTCGGGTGGCGCCCCGCTCGGCGAGCGCCTCGCGCACTTCTTCCGCGGCATCGGCGTGACGATCCTCGAGGGCTACGGCCTCACCGAGACCACCGCGCCCGTCGCGGTGAACATGCCCTGGGACGTGAAGCCGGGCACCGTCGGCCCGCCGCTGCCGGGCTCCGCCGTGGCGATCGCCGACAGCGGCGAGATCCTGGTCAAGGGCGTCATGGTGTTCAAGGGCTACCACGACAACCCCGAGGCGACGGCCGAGGCGCTCCAGGACGGCTGGTTCCACACCGGTGACCTCGGCTCCCTCGACGAGGAGGGCTCCCTCTCGATCACCGGGCGCACCAAGGAGCTCATCGTCACCGCGGGCGGCAAGAACGTCTCCCCCGCGCCGCTCGAGGACGTGCTGCGCTCGCACCCGCTGATCAGCCAGTGCATGGTCGTGGGCGATCAGAAGCCGTTCGTCGCCGCCGTCCTCACCCTCGACGAGGAGATGCTGCCGACCTGGCTGCGGAACAACGGGCTCCCGGAGATGACCGTCGCCGAGGCCGCGAAGGACGAGCGGATCCACGCGGAGCTCCAGACGGCCGTGGACCGCGCGAACCAGACCGTCTCGCGGGCCGAGTCGATCCGCGTGTTCGAGGTCATCGACACGGACTTCACCGAGGAGAACGGCTACCTCACGCCCTCGCTGAAGCTCAAGCGGAACATCGTCGTCAAGGACTTCTCCGAGGTCATCGAGGGCATCTACTCCCGGCCCCGCGCCTGAGCGTCCCGGTCCCGACGGGGCCCTGACGGCCGGTGGTCCCCACCCGCTCGTCAGGGCCCCGTCGTAGTCTGCCGCCATGCCCGCCCGCCGCCGACAGATGAGCTTCGAGGACCTCGGCACCCCGCTCGCGGAGGCGACGCTCGTGGTCGTCGACCTCGAGACCACCGGGACGGATCCGAGCACGGACGGCATCACCGAGATCGGCGCGGTGAAGGTGCGCGGAGGGGAGGTGCTCGGGGAGTTCCGCAGCTTCGTGGACCCGCAGCGGCCGATCCCCGCGTACGTGGCGGCGCTGACGGGGATCAGCGACGCGACGGTGCGCGACGCCCCCGTGATCGGGACGGTGCTGCCGATGTTCCTCGACTTCGTGGGGGACGCGGCGCTCGTGGCCCACAACGCCCGCTTCGACGTCGGCTTCCTCACCGCCCATGCCGCGCGGCTCGAGCTCACCTGGCCTCGCCCGACGGTCCTGGACACCCTCGCGCTCGCCCGGACGGTCTTCCGGCGCGACGAGGTGCGCGATCACAAGCTGGGCACCCTCGCGGCGCACGTCGGCGCCTCCGTCACCCCCGATCACCGCGCGCTCTCCGACGCCCGCGCGACCGTGGACGTCCTGCACGCGATCATCGCGCGGCTCGGCCCGGCGGCGGGGACCCTGGAGGACCTCGGATCCGCCCACCGGCGCACGAGCCCCGCGCAGATGCGCAAGAAGCACCTCGCCGAGGGGATCCCGGCGGTTCCGGGGGTCTACTCCTTCGTCGACATCGCGGGGAACGCCCTCTACGTCGGCACCTCCCGCAACCTCCGCTCCCGCGTGCGCACGTACTTCACGGCAGCGGAGACGCGGCGCAAGGTGCTCGACATGCTCCCGCGGGCGGAGCAGGTGCGGATCCTCGAGTGCCGGACCCCCACGGAGGCATCGGTCCGGGAGCTGCGGATGATCGCCGCGGAGAAGCCCCCGTCGAACCGCCAGGGTCTCACCCCCGAGAAGGCGCTCTGGCTCCGGCTCGGGCCGGGGCGCGAGGGGCTGCGCGCCGCGCGGCTCGCCCGTCCCGAGGAGGACGGCTCCGCGCAGATCGGACCGCTCGTGAGCCGCCACGACCTCGAGCCCCTCAAGGCCCTGCTCACCGATGCGGTCATGGGGCGCGGCCGCGCGCTCGAGCAGCACGGGGCGTCCGGGACGCCCCTCAAGGGCGGTCATCGCGCGCGGATCCGCCGCGCGCTGCTCGAGGACCCCTCCGAGGTCCTCGACCACGTCGCCGGCCGACTGCGGGCGCACGTCGCGGCGGGCCGCTACGAGGAGGCGGAGAGGCTTCGCCGCACGACCCTCACCTATCTCGCCGCCGCGCGGAGGGCATCCCGGCTCCGCGCGATCGGAGCGGTCGACCTCCTCGTGGCGGCGCGGCCGAGCTCGGACCCGGTGATCGGCGGCCGCGGGTGGGAGCTGCTGGCGGTGCGGCACGGCGCCTTCGCGGCCACCGCGCTCGTCCCGTGGTCCACGGACCCGGTCGCCGCCGCGCAGGAGCTCGCGGCGCGCCGCGACCCCGATCTCCCCGTCCCGGCACCCATGTGCCAGGGCCACCATCAGGAGGCGGAGATCCTCCTGGGGTGGCTCGAGGGCGAGGGCGTGCGCACAGTGCTCGTCGAGGGCACGTGGGAGCAGCCGGCGCGCGCCCGCTTCGACGCCGAGGCCCTCGCGGAGCGGTTCGCGAGGACCGCTCCCGATCATGACGAGAGCACCGACACCGGAACGGACGCGGACGAGGACCCGGACGCGGACGCCGCCGGGGCATAGGGTCGGCACTGCATGCCGTCCTCCCGCGCCCCGGGGCCGGGAGCGGCCCGTCGTCCCAGGAGGAGCCCCATGATCACCGCCATCGTCTCGATCGTCGTGCAGCCCCAGCGCATCCCGGAGGTGGCCCAGGCCGTCGTCGACATCGACGGGGTCGAGCAGGTCTACTCGGTGACCGGGGACGTGGACCTCATCGCGGTGGTCCGCGTCCGGGCCCACGAGGACCTCGCCGACGTCATCGCGGACCGGCTGGGGAAGGTCGAGGGCATCGTCGACACCTCGACCAACATCGCCTTCCGCACCTACTCCAAGCAGGATCTCGACGCGGCCTTCGACCTCGGCCTCGACGGCTGACCGGAGCGGATCCCCCCTCCGGTCGCCCCGGAGGATCAGCCCTCGGCCTGCGCCCGCTGGGAGGCGCGGGCCCACCGATCGACGAGGTCGGAGGCCCCGCCCGCCTCGAGGGTCGCCTCGGCCTCGGCGAAGGCGGCGGTGAAGCGCTCCTCGAAGCCTCCCTCCGCCGGGAGATCGATCCCGTCATGGGCCTGGATCCCGGCCGCCGCGTTGAGCAGCACCGCGTGACGCACGGCTTCGAGCCTCCCGCTCCGGACCCCGTCGAAGACGTCGCGCGCCACCTGGGCGTTCTCCTCGGCGGTGCCGCCGCGGAGCGCGTCGTGCCCCGCGCGGGGAACGTCGAGCAGCGCGACGGGGTCGAGCACGTGCTCGCGCACCTCTCCCCCGCGCACCTCCCAGACGTCCGACGGGGCGGTGACCGTCAGCTCATCGAGCCCGTCCTGACCGCGGAAGACGAGCGCCGAGGTCCCCCGTGCCGCGAAGACGCCGGCGACGGTCGGGGCGATGAGGGGATCCGCCACGCCGACGGCGCTCGCCCGGGGTCGTCCGGGGTTGGTGATCGGCCCCAGGATGTTCATGACGGTCGGGATGCCGAGGCCCTTGCGAGCCTCCGCCGCGAAGCGCATCGAGGGATGGAAGACCTGCGCGAAGAGGAAGGTCATGCCGATCTCCTCGACGAGCGCCTCCACCTGGGGCACCGGGAGGTCCAGGCGCACGCCGAGGGCCTCCAGGACGTCCGCGGAGCCCGACTTCGACGTCGAGGCGCGGTTGCCGTGCTTGACGACCGTGCGACCGCTCGCCGCGATGACGACCGAGGCCATCGTCGAGATGTTGACGGTGTGGGCGAGATCGCCGCCGGTGCCGACGATGTCGATCGCTCGCTCCGGCAGCGAGACGGGCCGCGCGTGGGCGATCATCGCGTCCGCGAGCGCCTCGAGCTCCGTGCTCGTGACCCCCTTGGACTGCAGGGCGACGAGGAAGCCGGCGAGCTGCACGGGGGTGGCGCCGCCGGAGAAGACCTCGTCCATGGCCCAGCCGGCCTCGGCGCCGTCCAGCTCCTCGCCGCGCACGAGACGGCCGATGATCCGGGACCAGGTGAAGGGGACGGCGGGAACAGCGCTCATGGCCCGATCCTCCCACCGGGCGGGGCCCGGGGGCGACAGCTCCCACGCCTCGGATCCCCGGTGCCGGGCGACGAACCGGTGGGATGCTCGTCACGACCGCGGCCCGCGGGAGGCGCCGCCGCCCGCGTGCGGTGGGCCCCGGACCTGCAGTGGCCACCCACCTGGGACGTCGGGGGCGTGTCCCGGTTCGTGACAGGCCGTCAGGAGGGATATGCTGGCGGGGTCCGTCAGGGCGGTGCCCTGCAGTGGGCGCGGGAGTCGTGAGCCGCATCCACCGAATCTGACCGCACGACATAATGGTGACGTGACTACTGCGACCCTGTCTGAGCGCCCTGCCGCCGCTGCCACAGCAGCCGTCGGCCGCCCCAACCCGACGCAGATCGGCACGATCGTCTGGCTCTCGAGCGAGCTGATGTTCTTCGGCGCCCTGTTCGCGATGTTCTTCACGCTGCGATCCTCGGTGCCGGACACGTTCGCGGACGGCCAGGCCCACTTCACCCACGGCTTCGCCCTGCTGAACACCACGATCCTGGTGCTCAGCTCGGTGACCTGCCAGATGGGTGTGTTCATGGCAGAGGGTCGCCTCGGCAAGAAGGTCTTCCCGCCGCGCAAGCGCCGCACCGGATCGATCTTCAACATCGCCGGCTGGGGTGCGATCGAGTGGTTCGTCCTCACCTTCCTCATGGGCGCCTTCTTCATCTCCGGCCAGGCCTTCGAGTACACGGAGCTGATCCACAAGGGCGTCACGCTCTCGTCCTCCCCCTTCGGCTCGATCTTCTACCTCGCCACCGGCTTCCACGGGCTGCACGTCCTCGGCGGTCTCGTCACGTTCCTGCTCGTGATGGTGCGCCTGTGGTCCGCGAAGAAGTTCACGCAGCACGAGCAGATCTCCGTCATCTGCCTCTCCTACTACTGGCACTTCGTGGACGTCGTGTGGATCGGTCTGTTCTTCATCGTCTACATGCTCGATCCGATGATGACCGCCATCAGCCCGGATCACGTCGTCCCGGTCAGCTTCGACTGGACCATCTTCTGATCCGCGGTGCGGTCGGCCGCCCCGCGGTCGCCCGTCCCACCGGATTCGCCCATCCCTCCCCCGCTCGTCCCCTCCACGAATCGAGGTTCGAACCGTGAAGGCACTCGCCGCACGTCGCCATCACCCGATGGCGCTACTCGTGATCCTGCTGCTCGCGCTCGTCGCGACCGGCGGGCTGTACGCCGCCTTCCAGCCGCGCACCGCCCAGGCCGAGGCCTACACGCAGGAGGACGTGGACGCCGGCAAGTCGCTGTTCCTCGCGAACTGCGCGACCTGCCACGGCACCAACGCCGAGGGCCTCACCGACTCGGACGGCAACACACTCGGCCCGTCGCTGATCGGCGTCGGCGCCGCCGCCGTCGACTTCCAGGTCGGCACCGGCCGCATGCCCATGGAGAATTCCGGCGCCCAGGCCATGCGCAAGCCCGCGCAGATGGACGACGAGCAGACCCGTCAGCTCGCGGCCTACGTCGCCTCGCTCGGCCCCGGCCCGTCGGTGCCGGAGGACGAGTACCTCGACACCGACCAGGGCGACGCGACCAAGGGCGGGGAGATCTTCCGGATCAACTGCGCCATGTGCCACAACGCGGCCGGCGCCGGCGGCGCGCTGACCCGCGGCAAGTTCGCGCCGACCCTCGAGGGCGTCGAGGCGAAGCACATCTACGAGGCCATGGAGACCGGCCCGCAGAACATGCCGGTCTTCAACGACACGAACCTCTCCGCCGAGGACAAGCGTGACGTCGTCACGTACCTCCACTCCCTCGAGGAGACCGGCTCCCCCGGCGGCCTCTCCCTGGGCTCGCTCGGTCCCGTCACCGAGGGCCTCTACGCCTGGACCATCATCCTCGCCCTTCTCCTCGGCACGGCCACGTGGCTGGGGGCGAAGGCCAAGTGAACGAGCACATGAACGACAATCTCGACGGCAGCTCCCCCACCCGCGGGGTCAGCGCCATCGCCCCGAAGGAGGGCGGCGGGTTCCCGAATCCGGGCCTCGCCCCCCACGTCCACCGCCAGGCCGACTCCGACAAGCGCGCGGAGCGCCGCGCCGAGCGCGTGGTCGCGGGCCTCTTCCTCCTCTCCGTCCTCGGCACCGCGGTGTTCATCGCGGCGTACTTCCTCGTCACACCGACCGGGACGAACATCTTCGCGGAGGAGGGCTCCACCCGCGCAGTGTGGTGGTCGAACCTCATCACGGGCCTCGGCCTCGCGATCGCGGTGTTCTTCATCGGCGCCGCTGCGGTGCACTGGGCCAAGACCCTCATGCCCGACGAGGAGATGGTCGAGGAGCGCCACGCGCTGCGCGGCACCGACGAGACCCGTCAGGCCGCCGCGGCGATCATCACCGAGGGTCTCCAGGAGTCCGGCATCGGCCGTCGCCCGCTCATCGTCACGACGATGGTCGCCGCGCTCGCCGCGCTGCCGATCGCCGTGCTCGCCCCGCTCTCGACGCTGGGCCCGCTCCCGGGCAACAAGCTGCACCACACCTTCTGGAAGGCCGGCATGCGCCTGGCCCGCGACCACGACGGCACGCCGATCCGCGCCGCCGACGTCGCCATGAACTCGATCTTCCACGTCATGCCGGAGGACCTCACCGAGGAGACCGAGCACTTCCTCGAGGAGCGCGCGAAGGCCGCAGCGGTGATCGTCCGCATCGACCCCGCCCTCGGCAAGAACGAGGAGAGCCTCGCCAACGGCCACGAGGGCATCCTCGTGTTCTCGAAGATCTGCACCCACGTGGGCTGCCCGGTGGCCCTTTACGAGCAGCAGACGCACCACATGCTCTGCCCGTGCCACCAGTCCACGTTCGACGTCACGGACGGCGCGAAGGTCATCTTCGGCCCGGCGCACCGCCCGCTCCCCCAGCTCCCGATCGAGGTCGACGCCGAGGGCTACCTCGTGGCCACCGGAGACTTCCCCGAGCCGATCGGTCCCAGCTTCTGGGACATCCACAAGGACAAGTGATCACGTGACGACCACGACTTCTGATTCCCGGACGCAGAGCGCCGGCGAGAAGCCCGGACGCGTGATGAAGCTCGGCGCCGTGGGCGGCGACTGGCTCGACGAGCGCGTCGGCGGCGGCGGCCTGGTGAAGTTCTTCGCGCGGAAGATCTTCCCCGACCACTGGTCCTTCATGTTCGGCGAGGTGGCGCTGTACAGCTTCGTCATCCTGCTGATCTCGGGCACGTTCCTGACCATGTTCTTCGACCCCTCGATGACCGAGGTCGAGTACGACGGGCCGTACGAGGCGCTGCAGGGCATGCACATGTCCCGCGCCTACGAGTCGACCCTCTACATCTCCTTCGAGGTCAAGGGCGGCCTGCTGTTCCGGCAGATGCACCACTGGGCCGCGCTCGTGTTCATGGTCGCGATCTTCGTGCACATGTTCCGCGTGTTCTTCACCGGCGCCTTCCGCAAGCCGCGCGAGCTCAACTGGCTCGTGGGCTTCTCCCTCATGGTCCTCGGCATGGTCGCCGGCTTCACCGGCTACTCGCTCCCCGACGACGTGCTCTCCGGCAACGGCCTGCGCGTGGTGGATGGCCTGATGAAGGCGATCCCGATCGTGGGCACCTACATCTCGATGCTGCTGTTCGGCGGCGAGTTCCCGGGCACCCACATCATCCCGCGCTTCTTCACCATGCACATCCTGCTGGTGCCGGCCATGATCCTGGGGCTCATCGCGATCCACCTCGTCATGCTGGTGGCCCACAAGCACGCGCACTACCCGGGCCCGGGCCGCACCGACCGCAACGTCGTGGGCTTCCCGCTGTTCCCGGTGTACACGGCGAAGGCAGGCGGCTTCTTCTTCCTCGTCTTCGGCATCATCACCCTCGTCTCCGCCACGACGGCGATCAACGCGATCTGGGTGTACGGGCCCTATGACCCCTCCCCGGTCTCCGCGGGATCCCAGCCGGACTGGTACATGCTCTGGACCGACGGCGGCCTCCGCCTGATCCCGGGTTGGGAGTTCACGATCTTCGGCTACACGGTGTCCCTGAACATCCTGCTGCCCATGGTGGTGTACGGCGGTCTGCTCGCCTTCCTCGCGCTCTACCCCTTCATCGAGGCGTGGGTGACGGGTGACGACCGTGAGCACCACGTGCTCGATCTTCCGTACAACACACCGGTCCGCACGGGTCTGGGCGTCGCCTGGATCAGCGTCTACCTGATCCTCGCCATGGCCGCGACGAACGACCTCATCGCGCTCAAGATGCACCTGTCGATCAACGACCTGACGTGGCTGTTCCGGATCTCGATCTTCGTCGCCCCGGTGCTGCTGTTCTGGATCACGAAGCGCCTGTGCCTCTCGATCCAGCGTCAGAAGCGCAATCTCGTCCTCCATGGCGAGGAGACCTCACGCGTGGTCCGGACGAAGACCGGCGACATGCTCGAGATCCACGAGCCGCTCGACGAGTTCGAGCGCTGGGTCCTCGTGCAGCACGACGACTTCCGTCCGCTCAAGGCCGGCAACGGCGTCTCGGCGCTGCGCGCCAAGGCCACGTCGTTCTTCTTCAAGGACCGCATCGCCCCCGTCTCCCCCGCCGAGCTGCGGGAGGCCATGGAGCATGCGCACCACGAGAAGCACGTGATCGACGAGGTCACGGACGGCGACTACCGCATCCCTGCGGAGAAGGCGATGCACTGAGCATCCGCCGCCGCTGATCGCAGGAGCCCGGGAGAGCCACTCTCCCGGGCTCCTTCGTGTCCGGCGGTGATGCGCCGCGGAGGCGGCGTGATCGCGGGCGTCGCTACTCCTGCGGCGCGGCCGCCACGGTGCGGCGCACCAGCCAGGCCCACGTCCCGAGCCGGCGGATCCGCGCGAAGCCGTGCTCCTCGAACAGCTCCACCGACGCCTGGTGGAACAGAAAGCGCCCGAGGGCGACGCGGCCCCCGACGATCTCCGGCGTCGACTCGACGACTCCCCCGCCGTCGGCGGCGATGAGGGCGAGCGCCCCCGCGAGACCCACTCTCGCGATCCCCACACGGCGATGACGCGTGTCGGTGGAGAGGCAGGGGATGCGCCAGTCAGGCAGCGTCCCGGGCTCCTTCTCGTACGCCAGACGGTTCTGCGCGAGCAGCGGCAGCTCCTCGTGCCTTCCGTACTTGGCCCATCCCTGGCCGACCCCGTGCGTGTCGTACACGAGGGCGGCGTGCGCCCGTCCCGAACGGACGAGCTCCTCCTTGGTGGCCCTCTTGTCGATCCCGGGGACCTGATGATGCGAGATGCCCTCCGCCGTGGCGTGATGCCCCTTGCACCAGCAGCCGCCGAGGACGCCGCCGTTGCGCTCCACGAGCTCGGCGAAGTCGTCCCACCTCGTCCCGTCGATGAGGCGGACCTCCCAGCGCTCGTCCGTCGGGCTGCTGCCGATCGTGCTCATCGTGGGCCGCTCTGCCGAGGCCAGCACGTCTCCGCCCGGCGCCGATGGGCAGTGCCATTGCAGAACACACTCGACCGGACGTACTCATTACTACAGCCTTTAAATCCTGTCCTCCGGACGTGCGCGGGTCCGCCTGCTCCCCCGCTGCCGCGATCTCAGCTGGTCGGGTCGTCGCCGAACACGTAGAGCTCCTGCGGGCACCGGCACGCGGCGGCGATGCGCGCGGCCCACTGCTCCGCCTCCGCCCGACTGGCGAGGTCCAGGACCGTGTAGCCGCCGTCGAGCGGGGCCCGCAGCGGATGCGCCCCGTCCTGCCGCGAGCCGTCGGCCCCGATCAGCACGGGCGCCACGCTCTCGTCGATCCCACCGCCGAAGCGGTACACCCCGGCGGCCTTCGCCTCCTCCACGACCGCATGGGAGGCGTCCACGACGTCCTGGAACTCCTCGGCGGGGATCCGCATGGCGCGGGACGGGAAGGTGATCAGGTAGAAGGACATGGGGACCTCCGGGGGCTCGCGGCTGCCCGGACCGGGCGCCGTCGAGCGACAGCCTGCCGCGTGGCTGTCGCGCCGTCCAGAATCTCGGGGCGCGGAACGGCCCCTCGACGTCCCGGGACGCGGAAAGGCCCCGCGTCGCCGGAGCGAAGCGGGGCCGTTCGGAGGATCCGCACGAGGCGGAGCCGGGTGTCAGTGCGCGTGCTGTCCGCGGGAGAACTCGAGGACCCAGCCGATCACGCCGTACATGGCGAGGATGATCCCGAAGGTCGAGAGCCACCAGCCCACGGCCACACCGAGGAACACCATCGCGGCGCCGAGGGACGTCCAGAGAGGCCACCAGCTGTACGGGGCGAAGCTGCCCTGGACGCCGGCCTCGGCCTCGACCTCGGCGTCGTGGTCGTCATCAGGCCGGCCCGGGAAGGACTTCGCCTTGAAGCCCGTGTAGGCCGCGATCATGAACGACATGGCGAAGGCGCCGGGGAGCGCGATCGCGCCCACGGGCTCGATCCCCATCGGCTCGCTGCCGTGCGAGAGCACGCCGTACACGATACCGACGACGAGGAAGAAGGTCCCGATGATGTAGAAGATCTTCGACGTGGTGTTCATGGATCAGTTGCTCCTCGGGTTCTGCACGGGCTCCTCGTGCAGCATGTGGTCCTGCGCGGCGACCTCGGGGTGGTGCAGGTCGAAGGCGGGGCGCTCGGACCGGATGCGCGGCAGCGAGTGGAAGTTGTGGCGCGGCGGCGGGCAGGAGGTCGCCCACTCGAGGGAGGCGCCGTAGCCCCACGGATCGTCGACCTCGACCTTCTTTCCCTTGAGGTGGGTGAGCACCACGTTCAGGATGAACGGCAGCGTCGACGCGCCGAGGATGAAGGCGCCGACCGTCGAGAGCTGGTTCATCCAGCCGAAGCCGTCCTCCGCGAGGTAGTTCACATAACGACGGGGCGCACCCTCGACACCCAGCCAGTGCTGGACGAGGAACGTCGTGTGGAAGCCGATCATCAGCAGCCAGAAGTGCAGCTTGCCCAGTCCCTCGTGGAGCTTGTAGCCGAACATCTTGGGCCACCAGAAGTAGAAGCCCGCGAACATCTCGAAGGCCACGGTCCCGAAGATCACGTAGTGGAAGTGCGCCACGACGAAGTAGGTGTCGGAGAGGTGGAAGTCGAGCACCGGCGACGAGAGGATCACGCCGGTCAGGCCGCCGAAGGTGAAGGTGGTGAGGAAGCCGAGCGTGAACAGCATCGGCGTCTCGAAGGTGATCGAGCCGCGCCACATCGTGCCCAGCCAGTTGAAGAACTTCACGCCCGTCGGCACGGCGATGAGCATCGTCATGAAGGCGAAGAAGTTCAGCATGACCGCGCCGGTCGTGTACATGTGGTGCGCCCACACGGTCACGGACAGGGCGGCGATCGCGATCGTCGCGCCGACGAGGGTCTTGTAGCCGAACATCGGCTTGCGGCTGAAGGCCGGGATGATCTCCGAGGCGATGCCGAAGAACGGCAGCGCGAGCACGTACACCTCGGGGTGACCGAAGAACCAGAACAGGTGCTGCCAGAGGATGGCGCCGCCGTTCTCCGGGTTGAAGATCTGCGCGTCGAACCGCCTGTCCGCTCCCAGCGCGAGCAGCGCGGCGGCCAGCGGCGGGAAGGCCATCAGCACGAGCACGCCCGTGATGAGGATGTTCCAGGTGAAGATCGGCATCCGGAACATGGTCATGCCGGGCATGCGCATGCAGATGATCGTGGTGATGAAGTTGACCGAGCCCAGGATCGTGCCGAAGCCCTGCAGGGCGAGGCCGAATACCCACAGATCACCGCCGAGGCCCGGGGTGAACGTGGTGTCCGACAGCGGCGCGTAGGCGAACCAGCCGAAGGAGGCGGCGCCCTGCGGGGTGAGGAAGCCGGCGACGGCGATGAGCGAGCCGAACAGGGTCAGCCAGAAGGCGAACATGTTCAAGCGCGGGAACGCCATGTCGACGGCGCCGATCTGCAGCGGCACGAGATAGTTCGCGAAGCCGTTGAACAGCGGGGTGCCGAACATGAGCAGCATGATCGTGCCGTGCATCGTGAACAGCTGGTTGTACTGGTCCTTGGAGACCACGACCTGCAGGCCGGGCTCCCAGAGCTCGGCGCGGATCATGAGCGCGAGGATTCCGCCGAAGCAGAAGAAGGCGAACGCCATCCCCATGTACATGAGGCCGATCATCTTGTGATCGGTCGTGGTGAGCAGGGTGAAGAACTGCTTGCCGAGGCCGGTCTCGGGTGTCTTCCTGAACCGCGCCGGAGCCTCTGCTCCTGGGCGGATCTCGGTCTGGGCGCTCACTTGTCCCCCTCCTGCGTGGTCGTGGTGTCGGCGGTGCGCTGGGTGCGGTCCACGCCCTCGTCGTACTTCTCGCGCATGGACCAGTCGTCCTGGTTGCGGTTGAGGTCGACGCCGAGCTCGCCGGTGTTGCCCTCGGCCTCGAGCTCGTCGAGGTGCGCCTGGAACTCGTCGGCCGGGACCACGACGACGTTGAACAGCATGTCCGAGTGGTACTCGCCGCACAGCTCAGCGCACTTGCCGCGGTAGGTGCCCGAGCGCTCGGGCGTGAGCTGGAAGGTCGTGGTGCGTCCCGGGATCATGTCCTTCTTGTAGAGGAAGTCCACGACCCAGAACGAGTGGATGACGTCGCGGGACTCGAGCTGGAACTCGACGGTCTCACCCTCGGGGAGGTACAGCACGGGGAGCGACTCGGACGCGCCCTCCACGCCGGTCTCGAAGGACTGCACACCGGCGGGCTCGTGCACCTGCTGGCCGTCGGCGGTCTCGTAGTTGAAGTCCCAGCTCCACTGCTTGCCGACAGCGGTGACGGTGACAGCGGGATCCTTGTCGAGCGCCTCGGTCTCGTCGAGGTCGCGCTGGGTGAAGTAGAAGAGCGTGAGCACCATGACGACGGGCAGCAGGGTGAACATGAGCTCGAGCGGCACGTGGTAGCGCAGCTGGATCGGGAAGCCGGTGTCGTTCTTGCGGCGCCGGTAGGCGACGGCGCACCAGATCGTCAGACCCCACACGATGAGGCCGACGACGACCAGGGCCGTCCAGGACCCCACCCAGAGGTTCGTGATGCGCGCCGTCTGGTCGGTGACCTGTCCGTCGCTGTAGCCGGGGAGGAACCCCCGCTGCTGCTTCTCGGTGCAGCCGGCCAGGGCCAGTGCTGCGAGAGCGATGCCGGCGGCCATGCGGCGACTGCGCCGCGCGCGCTGGGGGGCCTGGGGGATCACAAGGATGACCTTCCGCTCGTCGTCCCCGACCGGTTCCGTGGCGCGACCCGCTCGTGGAGGGCGGGACTGCTGCGGGGGCCAGGGCTGGTACTCACATGGGCGGGGACGTGCCCATGGTGCCGCGCCTCGTGGGGACGAGGGCCGAGGTGGACGATCCGCACGACGGCGGCGCGCCCTCCACGTCACGGCACCCCGTCATCATACGTGCTCCGCGCGGGCCCCGGACCACCGGCACGCTGTGGGAACGAGGCTTCACCGGAGGACGGTGTGTCCCTTGCCACCTGCCGCGGTCACCGATGCGCGGCCGCGGCCCTCGCGAGGCCGGGAGCGGGCCGGATGCACGACGGCGGGCGACCCCCGAGGGGGTCGCCCGCCGTCGCGGACCGTCTCGCGGCTCAGGCGAAGGAGTCACCGCAGGCGCAGGAGCTCTGCGCGTTGGGGTTGTCGATCGTGAAGCCCTGCTTCTCGATGGTGTCGGAGAAGTCGATCACCGCACCGGTGAGGTACGGGCTGCTCATCTTGTCCACCACGACCTCGACGCCGTCGAATTCGACCGTGAGGTCGTTGTCCATGAGGCGCTCGTCGAAGTAGAGCTGGTAGATCAGGCCGGAGCAGCCGCCGGGCTGCACAGCGATGCGCAGGCGCAGGTCGTCACGACCCTCCTGCTCGAGCAGGGTGCTCACCTTGCCGGCCGCCTCCGGGGTGAGGGTCACCTGGTGCGCGGCGGTGGGACGCTCGGTCGTCGTGGTCATGCGGTCCTCCTCGGGTGCTGCGGATGGGTCCAGCGTACGCCTCGGGCGCCGCGGATGGTGTATGGCACCGCACGCGTGGACGGCCCGTCCTGCCGCTCGGGCAGGCACTCCCCTTCCCCGGCGGGACCGATCACCACAGCAGCCCGCGGAACGCGGCGACCAGCATGATGGCGACGTAGCCGATGACGACGCCGATCGCGGCTGCCCCGGCGGCCGCGCGGCTGCGACCGCCGAGCACCGCCGAGAGCGCGGCGATCAGCACGAGCGCCACGACGACGGCTCCCCACCATCCCAGCATGTAACCGCCCAGGAAGCCGAGCACGAGTCCCAGCCCGAGCAGCGGCACCGCCGCGGCGCTCACGGGCTCCGGGCGGCGCTCCTCCTCGAGCGGGCTCATCCCTCGGCCTGCGGGAGCGAGCCCGCGCCGAGCAGCAGCAGGGCCTCAGCGAGGCACACCCGGGCGAACTCCCCCAGGTGCAGGGACTCGTCGATCCCGTGGGCGCGGGACTGCGGATCCTCGACACCGGTCACGAGGACGGAGGCCTGCGGGAAGACCTCGAGCAGGTCGGCGATGAAGGGGATCGATCCCCCGAGGCCCGTGTCGACGGCCTCCGTGCCCCAGGCGGCGCCGAGCGCCTGCCGGGCCAGCGCCGTCGCCGGGCTCGCGAGATCCGCGCCGTAGGGACGACCCTGCTCGCCGGGATGCACGGTCACCCGGGCGGTGCGCGGGGTGTGGCGCTCGAGGTGCGCCAGCAGCGCGTCCTGGGCGGCCTGCGGGTCCTGGCCCGAGGGGATGCGCAGGGAGACCTTGGCCCGGGCGACCGGGACGAGGGTGTTGGAGGCCTCGCGCACGGACGGCGCGTCGATGCCGATCACCGAGAGGGCCGGCTTCGTCCACATCCGCGCCGCGATCGACCCGCGGCCGGAGAGCTCGAGACCCTCGGGGACGCCCGCGTCGCGGCGGTAGTCCTCCTCGGGCATCTCGACGGCCGGGTCCGGGGCGTGGACGAGCCCCTCGATCGCGACCTCGCCCTCGTCATCGTGCAGCGTCGCGAGCAGTCGGGCCAGCTGGGTCGGCGCGTCCAGGACGGGACCGCCGAAGATGCCCGAGTGCACGGCGTGCTCGAGGACGCGCACCTCCACCACCGCGTCCACGAGGCCGCGGAGCGAGGCGGTGATCGCGGGGGTGCCGACGGCCCAGTTCGCGGAGTCCGCGACGATGATCAGATCCGCCGCGAGCGCATCGCGGTGCGCCTCGATGAAGGGGCGGAAGGTCGGCGACCCGGCCTCCTCCTCCCCCTCGACGAAGACGGTCACACCGATCCCCTCCGCCGCGAGCTGCTCCCCCACCAGGCGCAGGGCCGTGACATGGGCCATGACCCCGGCCTTGTCGTCCGCCGCGCCGCGGCCGTAGAGCCGGTCACCCCGACGCTCGGGCGCGAAGGGCTCGTTCGACCAGGAGTCGACGTCCCCGGTGGGCTGGACGTCGTGGTGCGCGTAGAGCATGACCGTGGGGCGTCCCGGCGCGGCGGGGAGGCGACCGATCACCGCGGGCGCGCCGTCCTCGACGGCCGTGATCCTCACGTCCGGGAGCCCGGCGTCCTCGAGCAGGGCGGCGACGGCGGACGCGCTGCGCTGCACGGGCTCGCGGTCGTAGCCCGGGAAGGCGATCGAGGGGATGCGGACGAGGTCCTCGAGGTCGGCGACGGAGCGCTCGAGCATCGGCTCCAACCGTGCTCGGAGCTCCTGGACCAGGGCGGGATCGGGGGCCGGGACGGGATGTGCGGAGGAGGTCGTGCTCATGGCTCCCACCGTACCGGCCCCCTGGGAGGCTCCCTGGGGACGCTCCGCCTAGACTGCCGTGGTGAACTCCTCCCAGCCGCCGACCCCCGAGAGCCCCGCATCCCGTGACACGGATGCCGCGCGCACCGCCGCGAAGGGCCGCCCGACCCGCTCCCGCAAGGAGGCGGAGGCCGCCCGTCGCCGGCCTCTCGTCGTCTCCGACCGCAAGGAGGCCCGTCGCCGGGACCGCGAGCGCTCGCGGACCCGTCAGATGGAGGCCCAGCAGGCCCTCGTGACCGGTGACGAGGCGAAGATGCCGCTCCAGCACCGCGGCCCCGAGCGCCGCCGGGTGCGGGACCTGGTGGACACCCGTCACAACGTCGCCGAGTACTTCTTCCCGGTCGCGCTCGTGTTCATGATCGTCGCGCTCGTCCTGCCGCTGATCGACCAGTCGCTCTACCTCGCCATGAGCACCCTGCTCATCGCGCTGCTGTGGGGCGGCATCGCGATCTGCGTGATCGACGCGTTCTTCCTGCGCCGCCGGCTGCGCGCCGCACTCACCGAGGAGTTCGGCGAGGTGAAGCGGGGCCTCGTGGGCTACGGCATCATGCGCGCGATCCAGATCCGCCGCTTCCGCCTGCCCAAGCCCCAGGTCAAGCACGGCGGCGCGCCGGTCGAGCCGAAGCAGCCCCGCGCGAAGCGCTGAGCCCCCGCCCCGGGGTCCGGCAGGCGGTGACAGCGCGAGCCGGACGCCGTGCAGGACAGCGCGACAGCACGAGGGAGGGCCTCGCACCGTACGGTGCGAGGCCCTCCCTCGTGGTGCTCCGGCTCAGGCGTCGGGAGCGCCCTGCGCGGCGTCACCGGCGGTCGCCGGCTGGTCCTTGGGCGACGCCTTGGGCTCGGGCTTCGCGTCGACCCCGGCCTCCTTGCGCTGCTGGGGCGTGATCGCGGCCGGTGCCTGGGTGAGCGGGTCGAAGCCGCCGCCGGACTTCGGGAACGCGATGACATCGCGGATCGAGTCGGTGCCCGCGAGCAGGGCCGCGACGCGGTCCCAGCCGAAGGCGATGCCGCCGTGCGGCGGGGCGCCGAAGGCGAAGGCGTCGAGGAGGAACCCGAACTTCTCCCGGGCCTGCTCCTCGTCGATCCCCATGACGGAGAACACGCGCTCCTGCACGTCCCGCTGGTGGATGCGGATCGAGCCGCCGCCGATCTCGTTGCCGTTGCAGACGATGTCGTACGCATAGGCGAGGGCCTCGCCGGGCTCCTTGTCGAAGCTGTCGAGGAACTCGGGCTTCGGGGAGGTGAAGGCGTGGTGCACGGCGGTCCAGGCGCCGGAGCCCACGGCCACGTCGCCCGCGGCGACCGCGTCGCCGGCGGGCTCGAACATGGGCGCGTCGACGACCCACACGAAGGAGAAGGCGTCGTGGTCGATGAGGCCCAGGCGCTCGGCGATCTCGGCGCGGGCGCCGCCGAGCAGCGCGCGGGACGGCTTGGCCTCGCCCGCGGCGAAGAACACGCAGTCGCCGGGCTTCGCCCCGACCTTCTCCGCGAGCCCGGCCTTCTCCTCCTCGGAGATGTTCTTGGAGACGGGACCCGTGAGGCTGCCGTCCTCCTGGACCAGGACGTAGGCGAGGCCGCGCGCGCCGCGCTGCTTGGCCCACTCCTGCCAGGCGTCGAGCGTGCGACGCGGCTGCGAGGCGCCGCCGGCCATGACGACCGCGCCCACGTACGGGGACTGGAACACGCGGAACGGCGTGTTCGCGAAGTACTCCGTCATCTCGACGATCTCGAGGTCGAAGCGCAGGTCCGGCTTGTCGGAGCCGTAGCGCCGCATCGACTCCTCGTAGGTGATCCGCGGGATCGGCGTGCTGACCTCGTGGCCGGCCGTCCGCCACACGTTCACGAGCAGCTGCTCGGCGAGGGCGATGACGTCCTCCTGGTCCACGAAGCTCATCTCGATGTCGAGCTGGGTGAACTCGGGCTGGCGGTCCGCGCGGAAGTCCTCGTCGCGATAGCAGCGCGCGATCTGGAAGTACTTCTCCATGCCGGAGACCATCAGCAGCTGCTTGAACAGCTGCGGCGACTGCGGGAGCGCGTACCAGGAGCCCGGCGAGAGCCGCGCGGGGACCAGGAAGTCCCGGGCGCCCTCGGGGGTGGAGCGCGTGAGCGTCGGCGTCTCGATCTCGACGAAGCCGTCGTCCAGCAGCGTCTCGCGCGCCGCGCGGTTGATCTGCGAGCGCAGCCGCAGCGCGGCCGCGGGGCCCTGCCGGCGCAGGTCGAGGTACCGGTAGCGCAGACGCGCCTCCTCCCCGACCTCGGTGTGCTCGTCGAGCTGGAAGGGCAGCGGTGCGGAGGTGTTGAGCACCTCGACCTCGGTCGCGGTGACCTCGATCTCACCGGTGGGCAGCTGCGGGTTCTCGTTCCCGGCGGGGCGGCGGTCGACCGTGCCCACGACCTTGAGGACGTACTCGTTGCGCAGGTGCATCGCCTCGTCCTCGCGCACCACGACCTGGGCGACGCCGCTCGCGTCCCGCAGATCGAGGAAGGTCACTCCGCCGTGGTCACGGCGTCGGCCGATCCAGCCGGTCAGGGTGACGGTCTGTCCGATGTGCTCCGTGCGGAGCTCGCCGGCGTGGTGGGTGCGCAGCACGAGGTCGTCCTTCGTTCTTCGGGGCGGCGGGAGCGGGGCTCCGCCGAGCGGTCGGCGTGCCGCGGGGGCACCGGTTCAGAGTACCGCG
This sequence comes from Brachybacterium rhamnosum, assembly GCF_039526185.1. Lineage (NCBI taxonomy): Bacteria > Bacillati > Actinomycetota > Actinomycetes > Micrococcales > Dermabacteraceae > Brachybacterium > Brachybacterium rhamnosum. Next base: position 53,361 of record NZ_BAAAIS010000003.1, on the reverse strand, counting down.
CAAGGTGAGCGATCTCGCCACGGCGCCCCCTGTCGCGGCGCAAGCGGCGTCCGTAGACTGAACGGGTTCCGACCAGCGGCCCACCTGCGGCATCGCCGGTCCGTCACGGCCCCGAGCGGGCCCGCCTCCTGCGCTTCGATCTGGTGCGGGATACCACCCACCTCCGTCGAAGGACACCATGACCGACGTCTCCCCTGCCCCTGATCACGAGGGCGCCGCCAGCTCCTCCGTCCCCGCCGAGCCCGGCACGGACGAGCAGAGCGCCGCGCAGCCCTCGGCAGAGGCACCGGCCCCGCGCAGCGAGGGCCCCACCTTCGAGGACCTCGACCTGCCGCCGGCGCTCCGCCGCGCGGTCGCGGACCTCGGCTTCGAGCGCCCCTCCCCCATCCAGGCCAAGGCCATTCCCGTGCTGCTCCAGGGTCGCGACGTCATCGGCGTCGCCCAGACCGGCACCGGAAAGACCGCCGCCTTCGGCCTCCCGCTGCTCGCCGCGGTGGATCCGTCCCTCCGCGAGGTCCAGGCCTTCGTGCTCACCCCGACCCGCGAGCTGGCCATGCAGGTGGCCGACGCGATCACCTCGTTCGCCTCGTCGATCGGCGGCCTCGAGGTCGTCGCCGTCTACGGCGGCTCCCCCTACCCGCCCCAGGAGCGCGCGCTGGCCCGCGGCGCCCAGGTCGTCGTCGGCACCCCCGGCCGCGTCATGGACCACATGCGCCGCTCGAGCCTGCGCCTGGACACGGTGCGCTTCGCCGTCCTCGACGAGGCCGACGAGATGCTCCGCATGGGCTTCGCGGAGGACGTCGAGGAGATCCTCGCCAAGGCTCCCGCCTCGCGCCAGGTGGCGCTGTTCTCCGCCACCATGCCGCCCGCGATCCGCAAGGTCGCCGCCGATCACATGACCGATCCTGAGCGGATCAGCATCACCCCGCAGTCCTCGACCGTCTCGAGCGTCCACCAGACCTTCGCCGTCGTGCCCTTCCGTCACCGCACCGGTGCGCTCTCCCGCGTGCTCGCGACCTCCGACGCCGAGGCCGCGATCGTCTTCGTGCGCACCCGCGCCGCCGCCGAGGAGGTGGGCACCGAGCTCGTGGCCCGCGGTCACATCGCGGCGACCATCTCCGGCGACGTGCCGCAGAAGGACCGCGAGAAGATCGTGGAGCGTCTGCGCGACGGCTCCCTGAAGATCCTCGTCGCCACCGACGTCGCCGCCCGCGGCCTCGACGTCGAGAAGATCGGGCTCGTCGTGAACTTCGACGTGCCCCGCGAGCCCGAGGCCTACGTGCACCGCATCGGCCGCACCGGCCGCGCGGGCCGCTCCGGTGAGGCCCTGACCTTCATCGGCGGGCACGAGCGCCGCACGCTGCGCACCATCGAGAAGGCCACCAAGCAGACCCTCGAGGAGGCCGTGATCCCGTCCCCGCGGGACGTCTCGAAGCATCGCCTGGCCACCCTCCTCAAGGAGGTCCCCGCCCGGCAGGAGCGCGGGCGCCTCGAGCTGTACCGCGAGCTGATCGGCGAGTTCGTCGAGAGCCAGGGCATCGACCCGCTCGAGCTGGCCGCCGTCCTCGGCGCGATGACCGTCGGAGACGCCGGCCCCGGCGCGCAGAACGAGGACGAGGAGTTCACCCAGCAGACCGGTCGCCACGACCGCGACGACCGTCGGGACGACCGTCACGGCGACCGTCGCGACGACCGCTCCGGCGGCTCTCGCACCGAGCACGGCTACACCCAGTACCGCATCGGCGTGGGCCACACCCACGGGGCCAAGCCGCCGTCGATCCTCGGCACGATCACCGGCGAGGGCGGTCTGAACGGCAAGGACGTCGGCAAGATCTCGATCTTCGGGAACTTCGCGCTCGTCCAGATCAAGGGCAGCCTCTCCCCGAAGCAGATCGAGGACATCAGTCGTGCGCGCATCGCCGGCCGCGAGCTGCGCATCAGCGAGGACACCGGTCCCCGCGGCGGCGCCGGCGGCGGCCGCGGCGGGCGCGACGACCGTCCCCGTCGTCGCTTCGACGACGACCGCCCGCGCCACCGCGACGGCGATCGCGGGGGATACCGCGGCGGTGCCCGTCGCGACGAGTCCTCGCGCTACGACGCGAAGCGCCACGGTGGTCGCCGGCACGACGGCTGAACCCACCGCCGCGGGGCGGCGGGCGACCGCCGCCCCGTCCCGGCACGCGAGAAGGGCCCGCATCCTCACGGATGCGGGCCCTTCGTCGTGCGATCGGCGCGGCTCTGCGGGCCGGGAACGGATCAGGAGGGCTGCTGCGCCTCGGCGTAGGCCTTGCGGACCTCCTCCATGTCCAGGTTCTTCACCTGGCTGATGAGGTCCTCGAGCGCTGCCTGGGGCAGCGCGCCCGGCTGGGAGAACACGGGGATGCCCTCGCGGTACGCGACCAGGGTGGGGATCGAGGTGACGCCGTAGCGCATCGCGAGCTCCTGCTGGTCCTCGGTGTCGACCTTCGCGAAGGTGACGTCCTGGTGCTCCTCCGACGCCTTGTCGAAGATGGGGGCGAAGCGCTGGCACGGCACGCACCAGCCCGCCCAGAAGTCGATGAGGACGACGCCGTCCTCGACGGTCGTGTCGTGGTTCTCGGTGGTCAGGGTGACGGTAGCCATGGTTCCTCCAACGATCTCGGTGCGGGGATCATTCCCACTCTCGCACACGGTGAGGGTGCTCACCGCCGTGTGTGACGGCGAGTACCCGGGGACGGGTCAGGAGCGGGGTCGGGCCGCCTCGGACGCCGGCAGGATCCGCACGGTGCGGTCCTCCTCGGGCACCTGCCAGGAGCCGGCCGAGGCCGACGCCTGCTCGCCGGTGCGGATGTCCTTGACCTCGTCCTCGGCGCCGTCGGCCCCCGGGAACCAGACGAAGGGGATGCCGCGCCGGTCGGCGTAGCGGATCTGCTTGCCGAGCTTGGCGGCGGTCGGCGCCACCTCGCACGGCACGCCCCGGCCGCGCAGGGTGCGGGCCACTGTCTCGCTCGCCCCGCGGGACGCCTCGTCGGAGACCGCGACGAGCACGCAGGTGGGCACGGGCCGGCTCGGCCGGGCGAGATCCGCGGAGAGCAGCCGGGAGACGAGACGGGACAGACCGATGGACAGGCCCACCCCCGGGTAGCTGTGACGGTTGTCCTCCGCGAGACGGTCGTAGCGGCCGCCCGAGCAGACGGAGCCGAGCGACTCGTGGCCCTCGACGAAGCTCTCGAAGACGGTGCCGGTGTAGTAGTCGAGCCCGCGGGCGATCGAGAGGTCCGCGAGGATCACCCCGGGCACCGCCGCCTCGACGCGCTCGAGCACCGCGGTCAGCTCGGCGATGCCCTCCTCGACCATCTCGCCGGTCCCGCCGAGCGCGCGGACGCGGTCGCCGAAGGACGCGTCACGGGAGCGGATCCCCGCGAAGGCGAGCGCGGCGTCGGCCTGCTCGGCGGTGGCCCCGGCCTCGTCGACGAGGAGGGTGCGCACGGCGTCCTCGCCGATCTTGGGCAGCTTGTCGAGGCTGCGCAGCACCGCCGTGTGGTCCTCGAAGCCGAGGGAGCGGAAGAAGCCCTCGGAGAGCTTGCGGGTGTTCACGTGGATGCTGAAGGCGGGAAGCGGCAGGCGGGAGAGGATCTCCGCCATGACGATCGCGACCTCCGACTCCACGTGCGAGGGGAGGACGTCCTGCCCGATCACGTCGAGGTCGGCCTGGTAGAACTCGCGGAAGCGGCCGTCCTGGGGCCGCTCGCCGCGCCACACCTTCTGGATCTGGAAGCGACGGAACGGGAAGGCGAGGTCGTTCTGGTGCTCGAGCACGTAGCGGGCCAGCGGCACCGTGAGGTCGAAGTGCAGGCCGAGTGTGCGCGAGGCGTCGGCGGCAGGGTCCTCCTCCTCCGAGGCCTGCAGACGGCGCAGGAGGTAGACCTCCTTGTCGATCTCCCCCTTGCGCAGCAGCTGGTCGAGGGGCTCGACCGCTCGCGTCTCGATGCCGGAGAACCCGTGGAGCTCCGCGACCTCGCGGAACACGTCGATCACGTGCTGCTCCACCTGACGCTCCGCAGGGAGCCATTCGGGGAAGCCGGACAGAGCGGCGATCTTCGCCATGCGGGTGCACGTCCTTCGAGGGTGAGGGGAGAGCGGGCAGGTCCATTATCCCCTCCTCGCCGTGCGGGCGTCGTCCCGTCCTCCGCGCCAGGAGCCCCGCCCCGTCGGGGGCCGGTGCCTGCGCGGGCAGAGGGCGGAGCGCGCATCTGCTCGCTGTAGAGTTCCGTGACGTGGTTCCCACCCCGCTCCGCGGGAGGGTCCCGCACCGCCCGGCCGCCCTCGTGGCGGCAGTGTCCCGCCGCGCAGCGGATCCGTTCGAAGGAGCTCCATCGTGAGCGAGTCCGAGACTCCCGTCCCCACCTCCCCCGAGCCCGAGGAGACCTCCGCGGCCGACGCCGCCGACGTGGCCGCCCCCGTGGAGGCTCCCGCCGAGCCGGCCGTCGCGGATGCTCCCGACGCCGAGGCGCCTGCCGCCGCGGCTCCCGCGCCGCGACCGCGCCCCGGCCGCCCCGGGCCCACCCCGGGAGGCGCGCCCTCCCCGGCCGCCCTCGCCGGACGCAAGCCGGCCGCCCCGCTGTTGCCGGCGGCGCCCTCGGTCACCGAGTACGACGCCGCTCTTCTCGACGAGGCGAAGACCTTCGGCGCCGTCACCGAGGACGGCACGGTCACCGTGCAGGACGGCACCCAGGTGCGTGCCCTCGGCGAGGCCGGCCAGGCACAGGGGATCGATCCCGCGACCGCGCTGGACCCCTTCGCGCGCGCCTACCTCGATCTCGTGGCCTTCCTCGATCTCACGGAGAAGAAGCTCTCCACGACCGGGCACACTCACAACGAGCTCAACCGACTGCTCGAGAACCTGCGCAAGAACATGAAGGAGCCGCAGGTCGTGGGTGACATCCCCGCACTGCGGGCTCGCGCCCACGAGCTCCGCGAGAAGGCGAAGGCGCAGATCGCCGAGCTCGAGAGCGCGCGCACCGCCGCCCGTCAGGACGCGATCGCCCGACGCACCGCCTTCGTCGAGTCGATCGAGCAGCTGGTCGCCACGCCGCCCGAGCAGATCTCGTGGAAGAGCGCCGGGGAGACCATGCGCCAGATGGTCCCCACCTGGAAGCAGATGCAGAGCGAGGACGTGAACCTCGACCGCCCCACCGAGGACGCCCTCTGGAAGCGGCTCTCCGCGGCGCGGTCCACCTTCGACCGCCATCGCAAGCAGTTCTTCTCGCAGCTCGACGAGCGTCACGAGGAGGCCGCCGCCGTCAAGGAGCAGCTCATCGCCCGCGCCGAGGAGATGCAGGGCTCCACCGACTGGGGTCCGACGGTCCGCGCCTTCAAGGACCTCATGGCCGAGTGGCGCGCAGCCCCGCGCGGCGGGCGCAAGAAGGACGACGCCCAGTGGGCCCGGTTCAAGGCCGCGCAGGACACCTTCTTCTCCGCCCGGAACGCCGATCTCGAGGCCTCCGAGTCGGAGCAGCGCGAGAACCTCGTCGTCAAGGAGGCGCTCCTGGCCGAGGCCGAGGAGATCGACCCGGCGAAGGATCTCGACAAGGCGAAGGACGCCCTGCGCTCCGTGCAGGAGCGCTGGGAGGCGGCCGGCAAGGTCCCGCGCGGCGACATGCGTCGCATCGACGACCGCCTGCGCAGCGTCGAGCGCGCCGTGAAGGACGCCGAGGAGGCCGAGTGGCGACGCACCGATCCGCGCACCAAGGCGCGCGTCGAGGGCGCCTCCTCGCAGCTGCACTCCGCGATCGCCGGCTACGAGGAGGACCTCGAGAAGGCGCGCGCGACCGGTGACCCGGCGAAGATCGCGAAGGCGGAGGCAGCCCTCGAGGCCCGCCGCGAGTGGCTCGCCGTCATCGAGCGCTCGGCCCGCGACCTCGGCTGACCGCGGCGATCACCGCTGACGAGGACGGCCCGGCCGTTCCTCCCCACGCCCCGCCCGTCCACAAGGACGGGCGGGGCGTTGCCGTGCGGCCTCCGTGCCCCCAGAGTCGGTGCATGCAGAACTCGCCGCCCGCGCCTTCCGGCCCGCCCCCGCCACCGCAGGACGACGGGCTCCCGCCTCCCCGCTCCCCCGGTCCCCGGATGCCGCCCCTGGGTCCCGCCTGCTTCGCCTGGTCCCGTCACGCGGCGGAGCTCGCGGTGCCCGTCTCCCGCGCCCTCGAGCGCTGGGAGGACACCCCCACCACCGCGCGGATGGTCGCGGACGGCTACCTCGTGAGGCTGCTGCCGGGCATCTACGTCCCGCCGGACGTCGTCGGCACCGCCGTCGGCCGTGCGCTCGCCGTGGGCAGCGCGCTCGGGGCCTCACTGCGGCCCCACCACGTGCTCGCCGGGGTGACGGCCGCCTGGGTCGTGCTCGGTGGGACGGCGCCCGTCCAGGTCGAGCTCATCTCGTCCGCGCACCGGGGACCGATCGCCGGGACGATCCAGCGCGGCGCCCGCGTCGCCATGGACGAGGTGGAGACCATCGGCGGGGCCCCGCTCACGATCCCCGACCGCACGTCGATGGATCTGCTGCGCTTCTCCCCCGATGCCGAGCGGCTCGCCGCCGTGTCCCGCCTGATCGCCGCCGGGCACGCGTCACCCGAGGGGATCCGCCGCCGGCTCGAGGCGATCACCCACCATCCCGGGTCGCGTTCCGCGCAGGAGGCGATGGACCGCGCCTGCGCGCTGGTCCCGGCACACGATGCGGTCGGGGGCTCCCGGGCCGCGTGACGGCACCTCGCGCCGGCCGCCCCGGGGGCTCAGCCGCGGGTCAGCGGCTCCCCCGCGCCCACGGGCTTGCCGTCCGCGGTGACGCGGTAGACGTCGTAGACGCCCTCCACGCGACGCACCTGGGCGAGGACCGCCTGCAGGTGGCTCGGCTCGGCGAGCTCGAAGGAGAAGAACGTCGCCGCGAGCCGGTCGGCGTTCGACTGCGCCGAGGCGGACTGCAGGTTCACCTGCTGCTCCGAGATCACGAGCGCGAGATCGGTGAGCAGCCGCGGCCGGTCCAGCGCCTCGACCTTGATGTGCACCAGGTAGGCGGTGCTGTGACGGCCGGACCAGCTGACCTCCACCATCCGATCGCCCTGCTGCTCGGTCAGCTGGATCGCGTTCGCGCACTCGCGGTGATGCACGGAGACGCCGTTCCCGCGGGTCACGAACCCCACGATCGGGTCGCCGGGCACCGGGGCGCAGCACTTGGCGAGCTTCACCCAGAGGTCCGCATGGCCCTCGACGATGACCCCCTGGTCCGTCTCCGAGGTGTGGCGCTCCGTGCGGGTGCTCGGCTTGGGCCGCACCCAGGTCGGGATCGTCGCCTCCGCGACGTCCTCCTCCGCGCCGTCGGAGCCGCCGAAGGTCGCACGGAGCTTGTCCACGACGTTCTGCGCCCCGGTGTGGCCCTCGCCGATCGACGTGTAGAGCGCATCGACGGTCTGCAGGTTGAGGTCCCCCGCGACGGCGGCGAGCGTCTCGTGGGTGAGCAGGCGCCGCATAGGCAGGTCCTGTCGGCGCAGCGCCTTGGCCAGCTCCTCCCGGCCGCGCTCGAGCGCCTCCTCGCGCCGCTCCTTCGTGAACCACTGACGGATCTTCGAGCGTGCGCGGGGCGAGGTGACGAAACCGAGCCAGTCACGGCTGGGCCCCGCCTCGGAGGACTTCGAGGTGAACACCTCGACCACGTCGCCCGTGCTCAGCGTCGAGTCCAGGGAGACGAGCCGCCCGTTCACGCGGGCCCCGATCGTCCGGTGCCCCACCTCGGTGTGCACCGCGTACGCGAAGTCCACGGGTGTGGACCCCTGCGGGAGCGCGAGCACGTCCCCCTTCGGGGTGAAGACGTACACCTCCTGGGAGGCGATCTCGAAGCGCAGGGAGTCGAGGAACTCGCCGGAGTCGGTGGTCTCCTTCTGCCAGTCCATGAGCTGGCGCAGCCAGGCGCTCTCGCTCGCCACGGGCTTCGCGGCCGCCGCCGCGCCCCCGGCCATCGCCTTGTACTTCCAGTGCGCGGCGACGCCGTACTCGGCGCGCCGGTGCATCTCCCAGGTGCGGATCTGGATCTCCACCGGCTTCCCGGTGGGACCGATGACCGTGGTGTGCAGCGACTGGTAGAGGTTGAACTTCGGCAGCGCGATGTAGTCCTTGAAGCGACCCGGCACCGGGGACCAGCGCGCATGCAGCGTGCCGAGGACCGCATAGCAGTCCCGCACCGAGTCCACGAGCACGCGCACGCCCACCAGGTCGTAGATGTCCGCGAAGTCCCGGCCGCGCACGATCATCTTCTGGTAGATCGAGTAGTAGTGCTTGGGGCGACCCGTCACCTCCGCCTTGATGCGCGCCTTGCGCAGGTCCTCGTGGATCTGCGAGGAGACGGTGCGCAGGTACTGCTCGCGGGCCGGGGCGTGCTGGGCGACGAGGGCGACGATCTCCTCGTACACCTTGGGATAGAGCACCTGGAAGGAGCGGTCCTCGAGCTCCCACTTGATGGTGTTCAGGCCCAGCCGGTGCGCGAGCGGCGCGTAGATCTCGAGCGTCTCCTTGGCCTTGCGCTCCGCGGAGGCGGCCGGGACGTACTTCCAGGTGCGGGCGTTGTGGAGACGGTCCGCGAGCTTGATGAGCAGCACGCGCACGTCGCGGCTCATGGCCACGATCATCTTGCGCACGGTCTCCGCCTGCGCGGCCTCGCCGTAGGTCACCTTGTCGAGCTTGGTGACGCCGTCCACGAGCACCGCGATGACGTCGCCGAAGTCGGCGCGCAGGCGGTCCAGGGAGTAGTCGGTGTCCTCGACCGTGTCGTGCAGCAGCGCCGCGGCGACGACCTCGGACGGCGAGCCGAGCTCGGCGAGGATCGTCGCGACGGAGACCGGATGCGTGATGTACGGGTCGCCGCTCTTGCGCATCTGACCGCGGTGCGCGGCCTCGGCGACGGTGAAGGCGCGCTGGACGAGCGCGGTGTCCTCCTTGGGGCTCACGGAGGCCATCGTGTCGAGCAGCGGCGCGAGCAGCGGATCGACGCTCGGGCCACCGCGACCGCCGAAGAACGACAGCCGGGAGCGGGAGCGCCGCGGGACGGCGGAGGTGCTGCGCCCGGACGGCGACGGGCTCGACGGGGAGGAGGCCGTGCTCGTCCCCGGCCCTCCCGAGCGGGTCGCGCTGACACCGCCGTCGACCTCGGGGGGCACGGACGTCCCGTCCTGCGGTGATCTGTCCTGCATCGCGCGCCTCCTGACCGTGGCCCGTCAGTCTACGCGCGGGTCACCGTGCCGATGACCGTCGTCCGCCGCGCCCGGACGAGGCACCTGCGGTGCCGGCCCGGACGGCGGCGGCGCGCGAGGTCAGTCCGGAATCGACCAGACGGTCGTGACGGGGACGTCAGCAGGCAGCTTCTCGCGCCCTCCGAGGCCCTCGAGCTCGATGAGGAAGGAGGCGCCCACGAGCTCCACGCCGAAGCTCCGGGTGAGCTCGATCGTGGCCGCCGCCGTCCCGCCGGTGGCGAGCAGGTCGTCGACCACCAGGGTGCGTGCCCCGGCGGGGAGCGAGCCCTCGGGGATCTGCACCTCGGCGCTGCCGTACTCGAGGTCGTAGCGGAGGCTCGCCGGGGAACCGGGGAGCTTGCCGGCCTTGCGCACCGGGATGAAGCCCGCGCCCAGCTCGTAGGCGAGGGGCGCGCCGAGCACGAAGCCGCGCGCCTCGGTGCCCACCACGTACTCCACGCCCGCGGGGACCATCGCCCGCCAGTGCGCGATGATCTCGCGGAAGGCGCCGGCGTCCCGCAGGAGCGGGGTGATGTCGCGGAAGAGGACCCCCGGAGCGGGGAAGTCGGGGTACTCGTCGATCCGGGTCGCAAGGATCTCCGCGAGCCGCGCGGATCCGGGGGCGTCCTGCTGGGTGCTCATCGCTGTCCTCGTCGGGAGTGGGATCGGCCGCTGCGGGTGCTGCGGCGGGGCTGCACCCGGCGCGCTGGAGGCACGTCCGGGGACGAGTCCACGGATACGGGAGCGTCCGGGGCGTCGTCCGGGGCGTCGTCGGTCGCCTCGTCGTCGCCGTTCCCGCAATCGGTCCCCTCCTCGGGGCCGCCGTCGGACGCGTCGTCCGCCGTGCCGGAGGCGATGCGCTCCTGCGCGGCACGCCGCTCGGCGAGCGTCGTGCGAGGTGCCGGGTCGACGGGCCCGCGCGGGGCGCGGGAGGTGAGCCGGTGGAGGTCCACGAGCAGTCCCGGGGCGAGGAAGACGGAGGAGTAGGTGCCCGCGAGGATGCCCACGAACAGGGCGAGCGAGATGTCCTTGAGGGTGCCCGCCCCCAGCACGAAGGCACCGATCACGAGGATCGAACCCACCGGGAGCAGGGCGACCACGGAGGTGTTCAGCGAGCGCACGAGGGTCTGGTTCGCCGCGAGCTCCACCCGGTCCGCGTAGTCGGGTCCGTTGAGCACCCGCATCCCGGCGGTGTTCTCGCGCACCTTGTCGAAGACGACGATCGTGTCGTAGAGCGAGTAGCCGAGGATCGTCAGGAAGCCGATCACGGTGCTCGGCGTGATCTCGAAGCCCACCACCCCGTACACCGCTGCGGTCAGCAGCATGTCGTGGATCAGGGCGATCATCGCGGCGCCGGAGGCCCGCAGGTCCCGGAAGTACAGGGCCATGCCGATCGCGACGAGGACCAGGAACACGAGGACGCCGCGGAGCATCTTCTGCGTGATGTCCTGGCTCCAGACCGGGCCGATGTACGAGGTCGAGACCGCGGAGGACTCCACGTCGTAGCCCGCGGCGAGGTCGGAGGCGAGCGAGGAGGTCTGCGCCGAGTCGAGCTGCTCGGTCTGCACGCGCACCGTGCTCCCGCCGAGCACCGTCACCTTCGGCTCGGAGTCCGGCACGTGCTCGCGCACGATGTCGCGGGCGGCGGTCTGCGAGGTGTCCTGGACCCCGGAGATCTGGAACTCGGAGCCACCGGTGAACTCGATCCCGAGGTTGGGGCCGCGCAGCACGGCGAGCGTGCCGAGCACGAGCACCGCGGCGACGCTGATCAGGTACCACAGGCGCCGGCGCCGCACGATCGGCGCGGAGCGCGTGCCGTCGTGGAGGGAGTTGCCCAGCTGGGCCAGGGTCGCGCTCATCGCTCGTCCTCCTGCTCGGTCGCGCCGGACTGCTCCGCGGACTCGCGGGCGAGCCGCGCCTTCCGCTCGGCGATCGTCTCCCGACGCTCCTCGGCGTCCCGGAGCCGCCCGCGGCCGGCGTAGGCGGGGACGGCCCGGCCGAGCACCGCGGGGTCGAGGCCGCTCATGGGGTGACCCTTGCCGAAGAAGCGCGTGCGGGCGAGGGCCTGCAGCATCGGATGGGTGAAGAGGAAGACGACCACGAGATCCAGCAGCGTCGTCACGCCGAGGACGAAGGCGAAGCCGCGCACGCCGCCCGTGGAGAGCACGTACAGCACCACGGCCGCGACGAGGTTGACGGCGTCGGAGGCGAGGATGGTGCGCCGGGCGCGGTCCCAGCCGTGGTCGACGGCCGCGACGATGCCGCGCCCCTCGCGGATCTCGTCACGGACGCGCTCGAAGTAGACGATGAACGAATCCGCCGTGAAGGCGATCGCGACGATGAGGCCGGCGACGCCCGCGAGGGAGAGCCGGTAGCCGATCTCCGGCAGGTTCGAGAGCACGGTGAGCACCGCGTAGGTCAGCACCGCCATGATCGCGAGGCTCGAGGTGGTGACGATGGCGAGCACGCGGTACTGCAGGAAGGCGTAGAGCACGACGAGCGCGAGACCGATCAGGCCCGCGATGAGGCCCATCGACAGCTGGTCGGCGCCGAGCGTCGCGGAGATCTGCTGCTCCGAGGCGACGTCGAGCTGGATCGGGAGCGCGCCGAACTTCAGCTGGTCGGCGAGCTGGGACGCCTGGTCCTGGGTGAAGTTGCCCGAGATCGAGGCCTCGCCGCCCGGCGACGGCTCCTCGACCGTCGGGGCGGAGATCACGAGGCCGTCCAGCACGATCGCGAAGGCGCTCGTCGCGCCCTGGCCGTTGTACAGCGCGGAGGTCATGTCCGCGAAGTCCTGGCCGACGGCGTCCGTGAACCGCATGTTCACGAGGTAGTAGCCGGTCGCCTGACCGGTCGAGCTGGTCTCGGCGCCGACGCTTGCGTCCTCGACCGCCGAGCCGGGGACGACCTCGGGACCCAGGAGGTACTTCGCGGAGCCGTCCGGCGCGCACGCCACGATCGGCTCGTCGGCCTTCGCCTGGGCGATCCGCTCCTGCTGCGCGGAGGGATCGGTGCAGTCGACGGCGCCGAGCTCGGCCTGGACGTCCGCGTCGAGCTGGTCGAGGGACCAGGCGTCCGGCTCGCCGGAATCGGTGCCGGCCTGGTCCGCGAGGGTCTGGTCCGAGGAGAGCGCCCCGGTGAACTGCCCCTGCGCGGGATCGGCGGGAGCGCTCGAGGTCTCCCCCGTGCCGCTGTCGCCGCCCGCGTCGGAGGCACCGCCGCCGTCGGAGGGCAGGGCGCTGCCGTCCCCCTCGGGGGCGACCGCGCCGAGAACCGGCCGGAAGGACATGGCGGCCGTCTGCCGCAGGGCGTCGGACGTCGCCTGGTCCAGCGTGCCCGGCACGTCGATGACGATGTTCGTGCCGCCCTGCACGGAGATCTCGGTCTCCGCGACGCCCATGGCGTTCACGCGCTGGCTGATGATCTGCCGCGCCTGCTCCATGGCGTCGCGGTCGATCGTCGAGCCGTCGGTGGTCTGGGCCTGCAGGATGATCTGCGTGCCGCCCTCGAGGTCGAGGGCGAGCTTCGGGGCGGCGTTCCAGCCGCCCCACTGCACCCCGGCACCGATCCCGCCGCCGAGCAGCAGGATCAGCACCGCGAGCGCCGTGAGGGCTATGCGACGAACGGGCATGGAGCGGGGTTCCTCGGTGTGCGGCGGGAGCCGGGGCGCGCGGGCGCCTCAGGCGTCGCGACGGCCGTCGGTGGTGGTGTCGGTGTCCCGGGTGGTGACGCCGGGGACGGTGCCCTCCTCGACCGGCGCGTCGGAGGCGGTGTCCGCGTCGGTCGCGGTCCCCTCGACGACGGCGTCATCGGCGGCGTCGGCAGCGGTGTCCTCGGTGGGCGCGACGGCGCCGGCGATCGCCTGGCGGGCCCACTTGGTCTGGGCGCCGTTCTCGGACTCGAGGATCACGACGTCGTCGAACTCCTCGACGATCAGCCCGTAGAACCCGGAGTGGGTGCGCACCTCGTCACCGACGCCGAGCTGGGCGACCTTCGCCTGCTGCTCGCGCTGGGCCTTGCGCTGACGGCTGGACATGAACATCAGCGGCACGAGCATGACGGCGAAGATGAGCAGGAGGGGCAGGAGATCCACGAAGATCCTCTCGACGGACCGGACGGCCCGCGCACGTGACGCGGCTCCACCGGCCGCGGACGGCTGACCGGACCACTGTACCCGCCGCTCCCTCCGAGTCCGCCGGGAGCCCCACCGGCGGGACGCGCCGTCCTGCGCGGGGCTCGGCGGCGGGTGCGGGTCAGAACCGACCGAGCATGGGGGCGGCGCCGGAGCCGCCCTGCGGCGCCTCGAGCCCGAGGTGCTCCCAGGCCGCCGTCGCCGCGGCGCGGCCACGCGGGGTCCGCACGAGGAAGCCCTCCCGCACGAGGTACGGCTCGACCATGGTCTCCACGGTCTCCGTCTCCTCCCCCACCGCGACGGCGAGCGTGGACAGGCCCACCGGACCCCCGGCGAAGCGGCGGCACAGCGCGCTCAGCACGGCGCGGTCCAGTCGGTCCAGGCCACGTTCGTCCACCTCGTACATGGCGAGCGCGGCGCGGGCCGCGTCCAGGTCCAGGTCACCGGTGCCGCGCACCTGCGCCCAGTCGCGCACCCGGCGCAGGAGCCGGTTCGCGATGCGCGGGGTGCCGCGGGAGCGGGAGGCGATCTCCGCCGCGGCACCGCCCTGGATGTCCACGCCGAGCTCGCCGGCGCTGCGGAGCACCACGCGGTGCAGCTCCTCGGCGCGGTAGTAGTCCAGGTGCCCGACGACGCCGAAGCGGTCGCGCAGCGGCGCGGGCAGCAGCCCAGCGCGGGTCGTCGCGCCGACCACCGTGAACGGCGGCAGCTCGAGCGGGATCGAGGTCGCCCCGACGCCCTTGCCGACCATCACGTCGACGCGGAAGTCCTCCATCGCGATGTAGAGCATCTCCTCGGCGGGGCGCGCGAGACGGTGGATCTCGTCGATGAACAGCACCTCGCCCTCCTCGAGGGAGGAGAGGATCGCGGCGAGGTCGCCCGCGTGCTGGACGGCGGGCCCGGAGGTGATCCGCAGCGGGGCACCGAGCTCCGCGGCGATGATCATCGCGAGGGTGGTCTTGCCGAGCCCGGGAGGGCCCGAGAGCAGCATGTGCTCCGGGGCGCGACCGCGCGCCTGCGCCGCGTCCAGGACGAGCGAGAGCTGCTCCCGCACGACCTCCTGGCCCACGAAGTCCGCGAGCCGGCGCGGCCGCAGCGCCGCCTCGGCCGCCCGCTCGAGAGCGCCGGAGGTCGCACTGGTGAGCGCGGTGCCGTCGTCCTCGGGGGCGTCGGCGGTCGCGTCGATCCCGTCGGCCCCGTCGATCCCGTCTGCCGTCACCGCGCGCCGCCGAGCGACTGGAGGGCGGTGCGCAGGAGGGCGGCGGGCTCGAGGTCGGCGTCCTCGCCGGCCTCGGCGCGGAGTCGCTCCACGGCCCCGGTGGCGGACTTCTCGGGCCAGCCGAGTCCCACGAGCGCCTCGACGACCTGGGCGTCCACGGCGGCGGACGCGGCGGGGGCGGGCGTGCCGACGGCGGCGCCGCCGGCCGGCTCCGCGGGGAGGGCGAGCTTGCCGCCGAGCTCGAGGATCATGCGGCTGGCGACCTTGGGGCCGATGCCCGGGGTGCGGGTGATGCTCTTGACGTCCTGCTCCGCGACGGCGCGGGCGAGGTCCTCCGGGGAGAGCACGGCGAGCACGGACAGCGCGAGCCGCGGGCCGATCCCGCTCACGGACTGCACGACCCGGAAGGCGTCGGCGTCCTGCGCGGAGGGGAAGCCGAAGAGCGTCATCGAGTCCTCGCGGACCACGAGCTCCGTGTGCAGGGTCAGCTCGGCGCCGTGGCGGGTCTGCGCGAGGGCGGCGGGGGTGGTGCGGACGAGGTAGCCCACACCGTGGACGTCGAGCACGAGGGATTCCAGGCCGATCGAGGCCACGGTCCCGGTCAGGGTTGCGATCACGCGACCACCTTAGAACAGCTGTTCGATCAGAAGCGGGAGGTCGAGGAGTCCCGGGCGCGCCGCGCCGCGCGCTCCGCCTCCGCCCACACGGACTGAGCGCTCGTGCGAGCCCCGCCGCTCGCGTCGCGGCGCACCGGCCCCGGGCCGCGCCACAGCTGGGTGAGCGCGATCGCGACGGCGTCCGCGGCGTCCGCCGGCTGTGGGGCGGCGTCCAGCCGCAGGAGCTTCACGAGCATGGCCTGGATCTGCTTCTTGTCCGCCCGCCCGCTGCCCGTCACGGCGGCCTTCACCTCGGAGGGCGTGTGCAGCGCGATGCGGATCCCGCGCTGGGCGGCGAGCACAATCGCGACCCCGGTGACCTGCGCGGTGCTCATGACCGTCGGGGTGTTGGCCTGCGCGAAGACCCGCTCGATCGCGACGACGTCCGGGGCGTGCTCCTCGATCTTGGCCTCGAGCCCCCGGGAGATCGCGAGCAGGCGCACGTCGATCGTGTCCTCCGGCGAGGTCCTCACGACCCCCACGTCCACGAGGGAGGCGCTGCGGCCGGAGCCGGCGTCGATCACTCCGTAGCCGCAGCGCGTGAGCCCGGGGTCCACACCGAGGACGCGCAGGCTCATCTCGCGATCAGTCCTCCGCGTCGAGCTGCGCGGCGACGTCCTCGGGGATGTCGACGTTGGAGTAGACGTTCTGGACGTCGTCGCTGTCCTCGAGCGCGTCGATGAGGCGGAACACCTTCTGGGCGCCCTCGAGGTCCACCGGGGTGCGGAGGTTCGGCACGAACTGCGCCTCGGCGCTGTCGTAGTCGACGCCCGCCTCCTGGAGCGCCGTGCGCACCGCGACCACGTCGCTCGCCTCCGAGAGGATCTCGAAGGTGTCGCCCTCGTCGGTGATCTCCTCGGCGCCCGCATCCAGGACGATCTCGAGCAGGGAGTCCTCCGTGTTGCCCTCCTTGGGCACGGTGACGACGCCCTTGCGGTTGAACATGTAGGAGACCGAGCCGGAGTCCGCCATGTTGCCGCCGTTGCGGGTGAAGGCGAGGCGCACCTCGGAGACCGCACGGTTCTTGTTGTCCGTGAGGCACTCCACGAGCAGCGCGACGCCGCCGGGGGCGTACCCCTCGTACATGAGCGTCTGGTAGTCGACGCCGCCGCCGTCGAGCCCACCGCCGCGCTTGACGGCGCGGTCGATGTTGTCGTTGGGGACGGAGGACTTCTTCGCCTTCTGGACGGCGTCGAAGAGCGTGGGGTTGCCGGCCAGGTCGGGACCGCCCACACGCGCGGCGACCTCGATGTTCTTGATCAGCTTGGCGAAAAGCTTGCCGCGCTTCGCATCGATGGCAGCCTTCTTGTGCTTCGTGGTCGCCCACTTGGAGTGCCCGGACATCGGTCCCCTCTCGAAGGAATCAGCGAGTTCCCGCGCACGGTGAGCCGAGCGCGTGCGGGCCCGCGGGAGCTGCGGACCGCCGCACCATCATACGGGCACGGGGGCGGAGGTCCCCGCGCCGCGCACCACCGGCCGTTCGAGGGCGGAGACCTGGCGGCGGTCCACGGTGATCCGCTCGAGCAGCTCGCGCTCACGGCGCCGCGTGCGCTCGGTGGGACGCCCCTGGAGCACACCGTGGCGCTCCATTCCCAGCTCGACGGAGGCGAGGATGAGGTCGTGCATCGCCATCCGGGCGACGGCGCCGTGGCGAGCGGCCCAGCGCTCGGCGCGGGCGCGGCCCCGCATGGAGATGAGCACCTCGACCTCCGCCGGGGAGAACCAGCCGGCGCGGCCGTACTCGGAGAGCTGCCGGCGCAGGATCCGCTTCTCGCGCAGCCGCAGGAACAGCACGATCGCGACGAGCAGCAGGAAGATCGGGACCTGCACGGTCAGGTAGTAGCGCAGGAAGCCGGCGAGCGGGCGCTCGGGATCCGGCTCGAGGAAGAAGCTCGAGCCGTTCCAGAGCGCATGCAGGGACATGCCCAGCGAGAGGCCGCCCAGGCCGAGCCCGAAGTACAGCATGAGCGAGCGGCGCTCGGCCGCGATGCCGAGCCCGAGCCCGCAGAGCGACGTGAAGGACGCGTGGGCGAAGGGCGAGAGCAGACCGCGAAGCAGGAAGGTCTGCCAGAAGACGTCGACGGTCCCGGCTGCCTGCGCCTCGTGGAAGGAGCGGCCGAAGTAGAGGATGTTCTCCGTGAACGCGAAGCCCGCGGCGATGAGCACGGCATAGACCACGCCGTCGATCGGGCCGCCCAGGAAGCGCCGCCCCCAGATCAGCAGCGCCGCGAGACCCAGCGCCTTCATCGACTCCTCGACGAGCGGGGCCTGCACGGCGGCGCCGAGGAAGCTCTCGGTCGCGGAGCCGGCCTCCGCCTCCGGCAGGGCCAGCTCCGTGAAGACGCCGCCGATGACGAAGGTGAGCGCGACGGAGCCGGCGGCGCCCCAGACGAAGGCGTACACGAGCGTGATCCGCGGCTGGGGCGTGTAGCGATCCACCCACCACACGGCGGCGAGCACGATCGTGACGGGCACGAGCGCGGAGGTGAACGCGACCAGGGAGGTCCCGAGCCCCAGCGGGCGGATGACAAAGAACCACACGGCCGCCCCGGTGACGGCGAGCCCCAGCAGGGAGAGGATCCAGTAGAGGCGCTGCACCCAGGCACGGCGCGGGCGGCGCTCCTGGCCGCGGGGCTCGGCCAGGCGACCGGGGCCCTGCGGATCGACCCGCCGGACGTCGTACCCGTACCCGTCCGACGGGACCTGCGACGGCGGCGGGCCCTGCGGCCCGGGCCGCGGGGCGCGCGGCGGTGCCGGGATCGTGCTCATCGCTCCGGTCTCCTCCCGCGGCGGTGGTGCGGCGCGCCTCCCCCGGCGCGCCCGTCGACCTGTCGCATCGTAGCCCAGCGCCCGGTCCTGCCCGCCGAGGGACCGGCCCTCAGGCGGGCCAGGCCTCGGCGTACATCGCACGGGTGTCCGCGAGCAGGATCGGCAGCGCCTTGGTGCGGCCGACGACGGGGAGGAAGTTCGCGTCCCCCATCCAGCGCGGCACGACGTGCTGGTGCAGGTGCGCGGCGATGCCCGCCCCGGCGACCTCCCCCTGGTTCATGCCGAGGTTGAACCCTGCCGGGGACGACACCTCGCGCACCACGCGCATCGCGGTCCGCGTGAGCGCGGCGACCTCCGCGACCTCCGCCTCGGTGAGCTCGGTGTAGTCCGCGACGTGGCGGAACGGGCACACGAGGAGGTGACCGGTGTTGTACGGGTACAGGTTGAGGATCACGTAGGCGACCTCGCCGCGGTGGACGATGAGGGCGTCCTCGTCGTCGCGGCCCGGCGCGGAGCAGAACGGGCACTGCTCGGCGTCGTCCGGGTCATCGGGCTTGTCCTGGCCGCCGATGTACGCCATCCGGTGCGGGGTCCACAGGCGCTGCGTGCTGTCGGGGACGCCCGCGAAGCCGCGGGCGTCCTCGACGGAGGGCTCGGGGGCCTCGCTCACACCTGCGCCTTGTCGCGGATCGCGGCGACGATCCGCTCGACGGCCTCGTCGACGGGGATGCCGTTGTCCTGGCTGCCGTCGCGCAGGCGGAAGGAGACCGCGCCCTTCTCCTGGTCCTCGCCGCCGGCGATGAGCAGGTAGGGGACCTTCTCCTTGGTGTGCGTGCGGATCTTCTTCTGCATGCGGTCGTCGGAGTCGTCGACGACGACGCGCACGCCGCGCTCACGGAGCTTCGTCGCGACCTCCTCGAGGTAGGGCGCGTACTCGGCGGCGACGGGCACCCCGACCACCTGCACCGGGGACAGCCACACCGGGAACGCCCCGGCGTAGTGCTCCAGCAGCACGCCGAAGAAGCGCTCGATCGACCCGAACAGCGCACGGTGGATCATCACGGGCCGCTGGCGCGAGCCGTCGGTCGCCGTGTACTCGAGCTCGAACAGCTCCGGCTCGAAGAAGTCGAGCTGGATCGTGGAGAGCTGCCAGGTGCGGCCGATCGCGTCCTTCGCCTGGACGGAGATCTTGGGGCCGTAGAAGGCGGCGCCGCCCGGATCGGGGACCAGCTCGAGCCCGGACGCGGTGGCGACCTCCTCGAGGGTGCGGGTCGCCTCCTCCCAGGTGGCGTCGTCGCCCACGGACTTCTCGGGGTCGCGGGTCGAGAGCTCGAGGTAGAAGTCGTCGAGCCCGTAGTCGCGCAGGAGGTCCAGCACGAAGCCGAGCAGGCTCGTCAGCTCCTCCTTCATCTGCTCGCGGGTGGTGTAGATGTGCGCGTCGTCCTGGGTGAAGCCGCGGGCGCGGGTCAGGCCGTGCACCACGCCGGACTTCTCATAGCGGTAGACGCTGCCGAACTCGAACAGCCGCAGCGGGAGCTCGCGGTAGGACCGCCCACGGGAGCGGTAGACGAGGTTGTGCATCGGGCAGTTCATGGGCTTGAGGTAGTAGTCCTGGCCCTGCTTGGTGACGTTGCCGTCGCCGTCCACCTCCTCGTCCACGTGCATCGGGGGGTACATGCCCTCGGCGTACCACTCGAGGTGGCGGGAGGTCTCGAAGAGGTTCTTCTTCGTGATGTGCGGGGTGGAGACGAAGGAGTAGCCGGCCTCGACGTGGCGACGGCGCGAGTAGTCCTCCATCTCCATCTTGATCATGGCGCCCTTGGGGTGGAACACGGGCAGCCCCGAGCCGATCTCGTCCGGGAAGGAGAAGAGGTCCAGCTCGCTGCCCAGGCGGCGGTGGTCGCGCCGCTCGGCCTCGGCGATCCGCTGCTGGTGCGCCTTGAGCTCGTCCTTGGTGGGCCACGCGGTGCCGTAGACGCGCTGCAGCATCGGGTTCTTCTCGCTGCCGCGCCAGTAGGCGGCGGCGGAGCGGGTCAGCGCGAAGCCGTTGCCGATCAGCTTGGTGGTGGGCAGGTGGGGGCCGCGGCAGAGGTCCGTCCAGACGACCTCGTCGCGCCGGTTCACGTTGTCGTACATGGTCAGGCCGCCGGCGCCGACCTCGACGCTCGCGCCCTCGCCGGCGTCGTCGGCGGTGGACTTCAGGCCGATCAGCTCGAGCTTGTACGGCTCGGCGGCCTCCTCGGCGCGGGCGGCGTCGTCGCTGATCTCGCGACGGACGAAGCGCTGGCCCTCCTTGACGATGCGGCCCATCTCCTTCTCGAGAGCCTTGAGCGACTCGGGGGTGAAGGGCTCGGCGACGTCGAAGTCGTAGTAGAAGCCGTCGGTGATGGGCGGCCCGATGCCGAGCTTCGCCTCGGGGTTGACCTTCTGCACGGCCTGCGCGAGCACGTGCGCGGTGCTGTGGCGCAGGATCGAGAGGCCGTCCGGGCTCGAGATGTCGACGCCCTCGACGGACTGGCCCTCGGCGGGGGACGTGGCGAGGTCGCGCAGCTCGCCGTCGATGCGCAGCGCGACGATCGAGGCGGTGCCCTCGAAGAGCGTCGTGCCCGTGGCCCCCTCCTCGATCCGCTGGGGTGAACCGTCGAGGGTGATGGCGATCTGGGCCACGGGATGCTCCTTGGTGTGCGGGTCGAGCCGGCCGACGATGCCGGCTCCGCGGCCGATGGTATCGGGGAACCGTCTCCGACCACGACCCCGATCCGGGCCGACGGGGACCTCACCACGCCCGGAGCGATGAGACCGGGATCACCCCCTCGGGGTGAATCGGTGCACGTCAGACATGCCCCGGACCGGACCGACCTCCCTTTTCGCCGGTTCTGACCGTTTCGGCCGTCGCTATGGTGGCCAGGAACGACATCCCCGACCCCAGGAAGGAGTCGTCCCTCCTCCGGCCGATCCCCGATCGCGGCCGCCCGAGGCGACGTTCCCCATGAGTCAGAACACACAGACGACCAAGGAGCTCCTCGACGATCTCCGCGACGCGAAGCCACGGCGCAGACGGAAGCACACCCAGGGCACCGACCGCATCGTGTTCGGCGTCGCCGCCGTCCTCGCGATCGCCTTCGTGATCTGGGGGCTCGTCTCCCCCGCCGGCCTCGGCGCGGTCGCGGACAGCGCCCTCGCGGGCGTCATCGGCAACTTCGGCTGGCTGTACGTGATCGCCGCCTCCGTCTTCACGATCTTCGTGCTCGTCGTCGCGTTCTCCCGCTTCGGTCGTATCCCGCTGGGCCGTGACGGCGAGGAGCCGCAGTTCAAGACCGCCTCGTGGATCTCCATGATGTTCGCGACCGGCATGGGCATCGGCCTCATCTTCTACGGGGTGGGCGAGCCGCTGTTCTTCTACATGTCCCCGCCGCCGGGCACCGTCGAGGGGCAGACCCCCGAGGCGATGACCACCGCCATGGGCACGACGCTCTTCCACTGGACCCTGTACCCGTGGGCCATGTACGCGATCGTGGGGCTCGGCATGGCCTACGGCACCTACCGCCTGGGCCGAGCGCAGCTGTTCTCCGCGATGTTCGCCTCGATCTTCGGCGAGCGGGTCTCCGAGGGCGTGGGCGGCCGGATCATCAACATCCTCGCGATCCTCGCGACGCTGTTCGGCTCCGCCTGCTCCCTGGGCCTCGGCGCCCTCCAGATCGGCGGCGGCATCACCTCCACGGGCCTGATGGATAAGGTGACCTCCCCGGTCCTCGTCCTCATCATCGCGGTCCTCACCGCGTGCTTCGTGGCCTCCGCGGTCTCCGGCATCGAGAAGGGCATCCAGCTCCTCTCCAACACCAACATGGTGCTCGCCGTGGTCCTCGCGGTCATCGTCTTCATCGGCGGCCCGACCCTCTTCATCCTCAACGTCATCCCGAACGCCGTGGGCGGCTTCATCGACCAGCTCCCGCAGATGGCCTCGCGCACCGCGGCCGCCGGTGACGAGTCGCTCGCCGAGTGGATGAGCAGCTGGACCGTCTTCTACTGGGCGTGGTGGGTCTCCTGGTGCCCCTTCGTGGGCCTGTTCATCGGCCGCATCTCCCGTGGCCGCACGATCCGTCAGTTCGTGGTCGGCGTGCTGCTGGTCCCGTCGGTCGTCTCCCTGCTGTGGTTCTCGATCTTCGGCGGCGGTGCGATCGGCATCCAGGAGCGCGCCGAGCGGGCCCAGGACGAGGGCTCGATGCTCTCGAAGGTCGTGGACGGCGTGCCGGACATCAACTTCGACACGATCCTGTTCTCGACCCTCGACGCGCTGCCCGTCCCCGGCTTCGTGACCATCATCCTCATGGTCCTGGCCGTGGTGCTCGTGGCGATCTTCTTCATCACCGGCGCGGACTCCGCCTCCATCGTCATGGGCGGCCTCTCCGAGCACGGTGCGGAGGAGCCCACCCGCAAGGCGGTCGTCTTCTGGGGCGTCGCGACCGGTGCCGTCGCGGCGATCATGCTGCTGGCCGGCGGTGACGAGCCGGCCGAGGCCCTCAACGGCCTGAAGAACATCACGATCGTGTCCTCGCTGCCGTTCGTCCTGGTCATGCTGCTCCTGTGCGTGGCGATCTGGAAGGATCTGTCGAAGGACCCGCTCATGATCCGCAACCGCCTCGCGCGGCACGTGCTCGAGGACGCGATCGAGTCCGCGATCGACGAGCACGACGGCGAGCCCTTCGCCCTCCACACGGTAGAGGCCGTGGTCGAGGTGACGCCGGAGGACGCGAAGCGTCTGACCGACGGCCGCCCGGCGACCTCGGCCGGCGCCCCCGCGGAGGCGGCGTCGTCCGCGACCGCGGAGCCGACCGCCGACGCGGACCCGTCAGCCGAGGACGGCCCCGCGCGGGCCTGACCGCCCCCGCTCCGCCGCGAGCCCCGGACCTCCACGAGGTCCGGGGCTCGTCCCGTCCCGGGGTCCCGTCCTAGGGTCAGGGCATGGACGACGGACGGAGAGCGGACGGCGCACCGCTGCGCGCGGTCATCAACCTCGGCAACGCGGTGCTCGCGCACGGCGACCCGGAGAGCCCGCGCGGCGTGAGCGTGGACCTCGCGCGGGAACTCGGCCGGCGCTCCGGCCGAGCGGTGGAGCTGCGGGCGGTGACCGCCGCCCGTGACGCCGTGGAGGCTCTCGAGACGGGCGCGGCGGATCTCGGCTTCCTCGCCCACGACCCCGACCGGTCCCGGACGCTCGCCTTCACGGATCCCTACGTGATGATCGAGGGCTGCTTCGCCGTCCCGGAAGCCGCACCGCCCACGGTCGCCGAGGAGGCCGACCGCCCCGGGCTCCGCATCGGCGCCAAGAGGGGCTCCGCCCTGCACCTGCATCTCGCGCGCACGGTCGAGGGCGCCGAGCTGGTCCCCCTCCCCGAGCACCCGCTGCCGGGCGAGGATCCGACGCTCGACGTGATCACGGGGATCCGGGACCCGCTCACGGCCGCGCTCCGGGAGGCCCCGGGCTGGCGCCTGCTCGAGCCCGCGTTCCTGCGGATCCCGCAGTGCGTGGCGGTCCCCGCCGCGGCCCCCGCCGCGGACCTGGGTGCGCTGTCGGGCGCGGTCCGCGAGCTGCTCGTCTCGGGCTTCGTGGCACGGTCCCTCGCCGCCGACGGCCGGTCCCCCGACCTGGCCGCCGCGCCGTCGTGACGATCTCCCCGGGGACATGAAGAAGCCCCTGACCGGGGGTCTCCCGGTCAGGGGCTCGTCTCGGTGGGCGATACTGGGATCGAACCAGTGACCTCTTCCGTGTCAGGGAAGCGCGCTACCGCTGCGCCAATCGCCCGCTCCGCGTCCCGGGGGACGCGGTGGAGGTGGGTACGGGATTCGAACCCGTGTACACGGCTTTGCAGGCCGTTGCCTCGCCTCTCGGCCAACCCACCGCGGGGTGCGGTGCACCCGCGATACGGAGACGGCGCGTCCGACGATTCGTCGGGCGCGCCGTCCCTGTGGAGCGGACGACGGGACTCGAACCCGCGACCCTCACCTTGGCAAGGTGATGCTCTACCAACTGAGCCACGTCCGCAGTGCGGGATCCACAGGGATCCTGCGTGGGCGATACTGGGATCGAACCAGTGACCTCTTCCGTGTGAAGGAAGCGCGCTACCCCTGCGCCAATCGCCCTCGGGGGCCTGCTCTCTCGAGCGGACCTGGAACAGCCTACACGCTCCTCGACGAGGTCCGGACCAGATCCGATGTGACCTACGTCGTCACGGCACCCCTTCCCGTCGTCGCCGCCGTCGAGCCCCGACATGCCTCCCGGAGGCGGGCTCGCCGGGTCCGCGGGGACTGCGCGGGCGCGCTGCAGGCGCGACCTCGCCGCGGGACGGTGACCTCGACCACGACCGGGCGTCTCGGTTTGCCTCGACCCGCAGGTCGGTCTAATGTTGCTCTTCGTCGGCCTGGCCGATGTGCGGACGTGGCTCAGTTGGTAGAGCATCACCTTGCCAAGGTGAGGGTCGCGGGTTCGAGTCCCGTCGTCCGCTCCATCCCTCCCCCGCGCCCCAGGGCGCAACGGGCGATTGGCGCAGCGGTAGCGCGCTTCCCTGACACGGAAGAGGTCACTGGTTCGATCCCAGTATCGCCCACCATCCGAAGGCCCCGGCTCATGCCGGGGCCTTCGTCGTCCCCGGACCTCTTCCCGCCTCCCTCGGTCACGACTCGGGCGCGGAACCGACCAGGGGTGCGGCTCACGGGAGTTCCCCGGTCGCGTGCCGCTAGCCTGTGCCCATGCAGATCTGGCCCGGTCAGTCGTATCCCCTGGGAGCCACGTTCGACGGCTCCGGCACCAACTTCGCCCTGTTCTCGGAGGCCGCCGAGCGCGTGGAGCTGTGCCTCCTCGACGACGCGGGCGCCGAGACCCGCATCGAGCTCACCGAGGTCGACGCCTTCGTCTGGCACGTCTACCTGCCCGCGGTGCAGCCCGGGCAGCGCTACGGCTACCGCGTGCACGGCCCCTTCGACCCCGCTGCCGGCCTGCGCTGCGATCCCAGCAAGCTCCTGCTGGACCCGTACGCGAAGGCGATCTCGGGGATGGCCAGCAACCATCCCTCGCTGTACAGCTACGACTTCGAGGACCCCGAGGCGCGCAACACGGAGGACTCCGCGGCGCACACGATGCACTCGGTCGTCGTCTCCCCCTACTTCGACTGGGGCAGCGACCACTCCCCCGCCCACGAGTACCACGACACGGTGATCTACGAGGCCCACGTCAAGGGCCTGACGATGCTCCACCCCGACGTCGACGAGTCGATCCGCGGCACCTACGTCGCCATGGGTCACCCCGCGATCATCGAGCACCTCACCGAGCTCGGCGTCACCGCGGTCGAGCTCATGCCCGTGCACCAGTTCGTGCAGGACGGCCACCTCGTCGAGAAGGGGATGCGCAACTACTGGGGCTACAACACCATCGGCTTCTTCGCGCCCCACAACGAGTACGCGTACGCCGGGGACCGGGGCCAGCAGGTCCAGGAGTTCAAGACCATGGTCAAGAACCTCCATGCGGCCGGCATCGAGGTCATCCTCGACGTGGTCTACAACCACACCGCGGAGGGCAACCACATGGGCCCCACGCTGTCCTTCCGCGGCATCGACAACGCGTCCTACTACCGCCTCGTGGAGGAGGACAGGGCGCACTACTACGACACCACCGGCACCGGGAACTCGCTGCTCATGCGCACCCCGCACGTGCTGCAGCTGATCATGGACTCGCTGCGCTACTGGGTCACCGAGATGCACGTGGACGGCTTCCGCTTCGACCTCGCCTCGACGCTCGCCCGCGAGCTGCACGAGGTGGACCGGCTCTCCGCCTTCTTCGACATCATCCAGCAGGACCCGGTCATCTCCCAGGTGAAGCTCATCGCGGAGCCCTGGGACCTCGGCGAGGGCGGCTACCAGGTGGGCGGCTTCCCGCCGCTGTGGTCGGAGTGGAACGGCCGCTTCCGCGACACGGTGCGCGACTTCCATCGCTCCGAGGCGGGCATGATCGGCGAGTTCTCCTCCCGGCTGGCCGGCAGCTCGGACCTCTACCAGCACACCGGGCGCACCCCGATCGCCTCGATCAACTTCGTCACCGCCCACGACGGCTTCACGCTGCGCGACCTCGTCTCCTACAACGAGCGCCACAACGAGGCCAACGGCGAGGGCGGGAACGACGGCGAGTCCCACAACCGCTCCTGGAACTCGGGTGCGGAGGGGCCGACGGACGATCGCTCGGTGCTCGACCTCCGCCTGCGCCGCGCGAAGAACCTCATGGCGACGCTGCTCGTCAGCCAGGGGGTCCCGATGATCCTGCACGGCGACGAGATGGGCCGCACCCAGGGCGGCAACAACAACACGTACTGCCAGGACGACGAGATCTCCTGGATGCACTGGGAGCTCGAGCCGGACCAGATGGACATGCTCTGGTTCACGCAGCGCATGATCGCCCTGCGCCGCGAGCACCCGATCTTCCGCCGTCGGCGGTTCCTGCAGGGAGTGGTGCGCGAGGGCTCCGCCTCGAGCCTCCCGGACGTGCAGTGGATCGGCACCGACGGCGCCCCCATGACGGACGAGGACTGGAACGCCGCGGAGAACAAGTGCCTCACGGTGTTCCTCAACGGCTCGGCGATCCCGGAGCCCGATGCACGCGGCGACCAGATCGTCGACGACTCCGCCCTGCTGCTGTTCAACGCCTCCGGCAACGGGGTCGAGTTCACGCTCCCGGGCGAGGACCACGGACCCGTGTGGACCACCGTGCTCGGCACCGACGGTGAGGACGAGGTGGACACCGAGCTGGCCGCGGGGACCACCATCACGCGCCCGCCGCACTCGATGCTGCTGCTCATGCGGCCGGCGATCGAGGACCCCGCCGGCACGGACCAGGGCTGAGACCGACCGAGCACGGCTGAGGAGCGCTCCCCGGCACCGGGCCGGGGAGCCGCCGGACCATCGATCCCCGGGAGGCACATCGTGACCACCGCCCATCGCACCGGAGCCGTCCCCGCCGTGGACCGTCCGGCCCCGCCCACCTCGACCTACCGCCTCCAGATGCACGCGGGGTTCACGGCCGACGAGGCCGCCGCGCTCGTGCCCTATCTCGCGCGGCTCGGGGTGGGCCACGTGTTCTGCTCCCCCGTGCTGCAGGCCGCCCCCGGGTCGATGCACGGATACGACGTCGTCGACCACCGCCGGGTCTCGGAGGACATCGGCGGGGAGGAGGCGCTGCGCCGGCTCGCGGCCGCCGCCCACGACCACGGCATGGGACTGGTCGTCGACGTGGTCCCCAACCACATGGCGATCCCGACGCCGATCTGGCACAACCACGCCCTGTGGTCCGTGCTGCGGGACGGCCCCGCCTCCTCCTTCGCCGACTGGTTCGACCTCGACCCCGCCGGGCAGGGGATCCTCGTGCCCGTGCTCGGGCGGCCCATCGGCTCCGTGCTCGCCGACGGCGAGCTCTCCGTCGGCACCGCGATGATCCCCCGGGGCGACGGCACCGCCCGTGAGGAGCAGGTGCTGCACTACTTCGACCACGTCCTGCCGCTCGCCGCGGGCACCGAGCACCTGGGCCTCGCCGATCTCCTCGAGCGCCAGTGGTACCGCCTCGCGTACTGGAAGGTCGCGGACGACGAGCTGAACTACCGGCGCTTCTTCGACGTCGACACCCTCGCCGCGATCCGGGTCGAGCTGCCCGAGGTCTTCGAGGCCACGCACGCGACGCTGCTGCGGCTGCAGGGCGAGGGCGTGATCGACGGCTACCGCATCGACCACCCCGACGGCCTCGCGGACCCCCGCGGGTACCTGCGGGACCTCGAGGCGGCGAGCGGGGCCGCCTGGACGGTCGTGGAGAAGATCCTCGAGGGCGAGGAGACCCTGCCCGGGGACATGCCGTGCGACGGGACGACGGGCTACGACGCCCTGTGGCGGGTGGGCGGGCTGTTCCACGACCCGCGCGGGGCGCTCGGGCTCACCCAGCTCTGGCAGCGGATGACCGGCGACCAGCGCAGCTTCGACCAGGTCGCGGAGGAGTCGACCCGGCTCGTCGTGTCCACGAGCCTGTGGGCGGAGATCGAACGGCTCACCTCCCTCATCCACCGGATCTGCCAGGAGGACATCCGCCTGCGCGACACGACCCGGCGCAACCTCCAGAAGGTCGTCGTCGCGCTGCTGGGCTCGATGGACCGCTATCGCGCGTACATCGTGCCCGGGGAGCCTGCGCCGGGCGCCGAGCGGGCCGTGATCGAGCACGCCGCCGCGCGGGCACGGCTCGTGCTCGGGGACGACGAGGACGTCGTCGCGGCGCTCGAGCTCGTCGTCGCCCTGGTGTGCGGCGACGAGGTGGGCAGCGCGGGACGCACGGCGAGCGCCGACCGCGCCGAGGTGGTGGTGCGCTTCGCGCAGACCTGCGGGCCCGTCCACGCGAAGGCGCACGAGGACACCGCCTTCTACCGCTACCCGCGCTTCCTGCCCGTCACGGAGGTCGGCGCGGACCCGGACCGGATCGGGGTGGAGCCGGACGACCTCCACGACCACGCCCTGATGATGGTCCGCACCCGCCCGGACTCCATGACCACGCTGTCCACCCATGACACGAAGCGCAGCGAGGACGTGCGCGCGCGGCTCGCGGTGCTCACGGAGGCACCGCTCGACTGGGCCCTGACGGTGCAGGCGCTCGAGCAGGCGACCGCCGGTTCGCGCGGCGACCGGGTGGACGGCGCGATCGCGCTGCTGCTGTGGCAGGTGCTCGCGGCGTGCTGGGACCTGCCCGGGTCGGACGCGCCGCGGATCACCGAGGAGCGCCTCTCCGGCTACCTCGAGAAGGCGATGCGCGAGGCGAAGACCCGCACCAGCTGGACCGAGCCGGATCCCGGTTACGAGCAGGAGGTCCAGGACCTCGCACGGGCGGCGCTCGCCTCCCCCGAGGTGGACGCCGTCCTCACCGACTGGACCCGCCGGACCCTCCCCGCCCAGCGGGCCGCCATCCTGGGCCAGAAGCTCGTCCAGCTCACGATGCCGGGCGTGCCGGACGTCTACCAGGGCAACGAGACCGTGGACCTGTCCCTCGTGGATCCCGACAACCGTCGGCCCGTCGACCATGAGGCCCACGCGGCGCGGCTCGAGAGGATGATCGAGGGCGCCGGCGCCGACGGCGTCGGCGACGAGAAGCTCTGGCTCACGCACCGCGCGCTGGGCCTGCGCCGGGAGCGGCCGGAGCTCTTCGCCGGCCGCCACGCCGCCTACCGCCCGCTGCCGACCACCACCTCCCACGCGGTCGCCTTCGGCCGGGGCGTCGACGAGGGACCCCTCGAGGCGGTCACGGTCGCCACGCGCCTCGCGCACGGTCTCGCCCAGCGCGGAGGCTGGGGCGATGCGCGGCTCTCCCTGCCCGAGGGCCGCTGGCGGGATCTGCTCAGCGGTCGGTCGACGGACGGCGGCCTCGTGCCGCTGCGGGAGCTGCTCGAGGAGCTGCCCGTCGCCCTGCTGGTCCGCGAGACGGAGGGGGCGGGACGATGACCCGCACGCCGCCGCCCGTCTCCCACGAGCTCGCCGGGGGCCATGCGATCTGGGCGCCGTCGGCCGAGCACGTCGAGATCCGCCGCGACGGCGAGGTCTCGTCCCTGCGGCGGGACGAGCGGGGCTGGCACACGCTGCCGGGCTCCCCCGCCCGCCCCGGCGAGCGCTACGCCTTCCGGCTGGACGGGGACGGACCGTGGATCCCCGATCCGCGCTCGCTGTCCCAGCCCGACGGCGTCCACGGCGAGAGCGAGGTCGTCGACCTCGCCGCGCTCGGCGCCCTCGCCGCCGAGGGCTCTCCCTGGGAGGGGCGCCCGCTGCGGGGTCGTGTCCTGTACGAGCTGCACGTGGGGACCTTCACCCCCGGGCCGGACGGCCGCGGCGGGACCCTGGACTCCGCGATCGGGCGCCTGGACGAGCTCGTGGAGCTCGGGGTGGACGCGGTCGAGCTCATGCCGCTCGCGGCCTTCCCCGGTGACCGCGGCTGGGGCTACGACGGCGTGGGGCTCTACGCGGTGCACGCCGCCTACGGAGGCCCGGAGGCCCTCGCCCGCTTCGTCGCCGCCGCCCACCGGCGCGGCATCGCCGTGCTGCTCGACGTGGTGCTCAACCACCTGGGGCCCGCCGGGAACTACCTCGGCCTGCAGGGCCCCTACTTCACCGATCGCCACCACACGCCCTGGGGCGAGGCCGTGAACCTCGACCAGCCGGGGTCGCCGGAGGTCCGGGCGTTCCTGATCGGTGCCGCCCGCCAGTGGCTCGTGGGGATGGGCCTGGACGGACTGCGGCTGGACGCCGTGCACGAGCTCCACGACGACTCCGCGCTCCCCTTCCTCGCCGAGCTCGCGCTCGCCGTGGAGGGCTGGGAGCGCGAGACCGGACGTCCCCTGCTCCTGATCGCCGAGTCCGACCGCAACGACCCGGCGACCGTGAGCCCCGTCGCGAACGGCGGCCTCGGCATGGACATGCAGTGGGCGGACGACGTCCACCACGGCGTCCACGCCTGGATCACCGGGGAGCGGGAGGGCTACTACGGGGACTTCGGCTCCGCCGAGGTGCTCGCGACGGTCCTGACGAGGGTGTTCCTCCACGACGGCGGCTACTCGAGCTTCCGCGGACAGGACTGGGGCGCGCCCGTCGACCCGGCCTCGACGGACTACGACGCCCACTCCTTCGTCACCTTCCTCCAGGACCACGACCAGGTGGGCAACCGCGCCGCCGGGGACCGCGTCCATCACGGCCTGGACCCCCGGCGCCATGCCGCGGCGGCCGCGCTGATCCTCCTGGGACCGGGCACCCCGATGCTCTTCCAGGGTGAGGAGTGGGCCGCCTCGACCCCCTTCGCCTATGTCACCGACCACGACGAGGAGCTGGGGCGGCTCGTCACCGCGGGCCGCACCGAGGAGTTCTCGCGGATGGGCTGGGCGGAGGAGGTCCCCGACCCTCAGGACCGCGCGACCTTCACCGCCTCGATCCTGCGCTGGGAGGAGCGCTCCCGGGACGAGCACGCACGGATGCTCGTCTGGTACCGCACGCTGATCGGCCTGCGTCGCGACCTGCCCGCCCTGCGCGACCCCGATCTGCGGGAGACGGGCGTCGAGGTGCTCGCCGAGGAGACGGTGCTCCTGCGACGGGGCGACGTCGCCGTGCTCGCCCATCGGGGTGAGGGCAGTGCGGTGCTCCCCGTCGCTGGCGAGGTGCTCGCCCGCTTCGGCGCGCCGCTCCGTGAGGCCGACGGGGCCGACGTCGGAGGGGCCGGCGGCGTCGGTGTGACGGGGCTCGACGGCCCGGGCGTCCTCGTGGTGCGCGCCGTCTGACCCGCCGACTCCCCGGGTCCCGGGTCCGGCTCAGCGCGCCGTGGGCTCCTCGGCGAGGGCGAGGCCGTCGTGGGCGAGCGAGGCGAGCCTCGAGAGCGAGCGGTAGTACTTCTTGCGGTAGCCGCTGCGCAGCAGCTCCTCGGTGAACAGGGTCGGCACCACGGCGGCGTCGTCCTCCGCGGAGAGCAGCATCGGCACCTCCCGGTCGTAGAGCCGGTCCACGAGGACGACGAAGCGCAGCGCGTGGTGGTGGTGGGTGAGCACGTGCAGCCCGGTCACGTGCGCCGCGGTCACCTCGTCGATGAGGGCGCCGTAGCGGGAGGGGTGCAGGGTCGCGAGGTGGTCGAGCAGGTCGTCGAAGGAGTCGAGGGTCGCGCCCTCCCGGGCCGCGGCATGCTCGCGCACCTGATCGGTCGGGAGCGCCGCGATCTCCCGGATCCCGTCCCGGCGCCGGTAGTCCTCGCCGTCGATGCGCAAGACGTCGAACCGCTCGGACATGGAGCGGATCTCGCGCAGGAAGTCCTGGGCGGCGAAGCGTCCCTCGCCGAGCGCCTCCGGCAGGGTGTTCGAGGTCGCCGCGACGGCGACGCCCCGGTCGGAGAGCTCACGGATCAGGCGGGTCATGAGCAGCGTGTCGCCGGGGTCGTCGAGCTCGAACTCGTCGATGCACACCAGGACGCTCTCGCCCAGCAGGTCCACGGCCCGCTGGAAGCCGAGCGCCCCCACGAGGTCCGTGTACTCGACGAAGGTCCCGTAGACCCGCTTGCCGGGCACCGCATGGAACAGCGAGGTCAGCAGGTGGGTCTTGCCCACGCCGAAGCCGCCGTCGAGGTAGATGCCGCGCGCCTCGGTGCTCTGCCGGCGCAGCCGTGAGAGCAGGCCGGCCTTCCGCGGGCGGGAGAGCTCCGCGGCGAAGGCCGTGATCCGCTCCTTGGCCTGCTGCTGGGAGGGGTGCTCGGGGTCCGGGCGATAGGTCTCCAGACGCGCCTGCGCGAACCGGGGCGGCGGCACCAGGTCCGCGAGGAGGCGGTCCAGGGTGGGCTCGGGGCGGCGGTCGGCGAGGGCGGCGGTCACGCGGGCCAGTGTAGGGGCGCGCGGGACCTGACCCGGTCCACGGGGAGGTGCGGGATGATCGGGGCATGAGCTCCCTGCAGCTGGTCCGGCGCGACGGCGCCCTCCTCCCCCGCCCCCTCCGGATCGACGACGACGCCGACGGGGCGCTCGCGCTCGCCGAGCTGTATGCGCCGCCCGCCGGCCGCACGAGCGTGCGGGCCATGATGAACACGACGATCGACGGCTCCGTGACCGGTGCCGACGGCACGAGCGGCACCCTGCGCAATCCCGACGACTCGCTCGTCTTCGGCGTGCTGCGCGCCCTCGCGGACGTCGTGCTCGTGGGCGCGGGGACCGTGCGGGCCGAGGACTACACGCACCCGGCCGAGGACGAGCACCTCACCGGCGGGGACCACCGACCGGGCGGTGGGCGCACCCCCCTGCTCGCCGTGCTCTCCACGACCGGCGAGCTGCCGGAGGGTCTGGACCAGCACTGGCCGCTGCTGCTGCTCACCCCGTCGACGGGACTCGACGCCGCCCGGGAGCGGTCGGGGCTGCCGGCCGAGCAGGTGCTCGCCGCCGCCGGCGCGGTCGAGGCGCTCGACGTGCTCGCCGGGCGCGGGCTCCTCGCGATCCAGGCGGAGGGCGGGCCCGGCACCCTGGGCACGCTCGCCGCCGCGGGACGGCTCGACGAGCTGTGCTTCTCGATCACGGCGCGCACGGTGGGCGGGAGCTCCCCGCACGTGATCGACGGGGCGCCTCGCGATCAGCGCTGGGCGCTGGACTCGCTGCTGCTCGGCGAGGAGGCGATGATCCCGCGCTGGCGGCGACGGGACTGATCGGGCTCCCGCCTCCCGGGGCCGCTCAGACCCGCGTGCCGACCGACTGCGGCAGCGGCGGCGAGGCGGGGTCCCGCAGCGGGAGCTCGAGCGCGCCGACGTCGACCCCGAGATCGAGCGTGTCCACGAGGAACTCGGCGAGGATCCGCTCCCAGCGGCCCGGGTCCCGGTTCCACTCGCGGGTGTGGGACGCGCCCTCGAAGGGCTCGAAGCGCACGAGGTCCGGGAGCAGCGCGGCGAGCCGCCGGCTGGGGGCGGGCGGCACCGTCGCATCGTCCAGAGCGTGGAAGAGCAGCGTGGGATGGCGCAGGGTGCGGCCGTAGAAGTCGGGGGTCATCTCGGCGAGCGCGAGCGGCTCGTGGAGGCGCACGATGCGCGCGCCCCGGTTCGAGGTCATCATCCACAGCGCGAGCCGGCGCATGGGGCGCGGGGCCTTGAGCGCCGTCGCGTGGTAGATGAGGATGTCCTGCCAGTCCACGGCCGGGGAGTCGAGCACGAGCGCGGCGATCGCGTCGCGGTGCGCGGAGCGCACGGAGGTGCGCAGGACGATGCCGCCGCCCATCGAGAAGCCCATGAGCACGATGCGCCGGGCACCGTTCGCGAGCGCGTACTCGATCGCCGCCTCGGTGTCCTCCCACTCGTCCGAGCCGAGGTGGTACATGCTGTCGGCGGAGGCCGGGCCGCCGGCGTCGTTGCGGTAGGTGATCGCGAGCGTCGTGAGCCCCAGGCGGTGCAGGAGCGGGATGCTGCGCAGCGACTCCCCGCGCGTCGATCCGTGCCCGTGCACGAAGATCGCCCAGGTGTCCGCGTTGCCCGGGGCGGAGCCCGCCGCCTCGTCCGGCCGCACCAGCCACGCCGGCATGTACCCGACCGGCGAGTCGACCTGGACGTCCTCGGTGGGCAGGCCGTGGGCCGTCCACGGGGTGCCGGCCCAGAAGAAGCCGTTGACGTTGGTGCGCGCGACCTGGAGCGGGGCGCCCGTGTCCCTCGCCAGCACGGGACGGGCGACGGTGCGCGGCGTCGGGCGGCCCTCCACGGGGCCCAGCCGGAGGTGCACGCCGCCCCCGCCCTGGCGCAGGGCGAGGTACCCGGCCCGGCGCGACTCCGAGGACTCGTCGAGGTGGACGCGGTCCGGGAAGACGGCGCGGACCGCGAGATCGGGCCGCTGGCGGATCCCCATCTGGGGCACGAGCGGGAGCCGCGCCATGACCCGGGCGCCGAGGGCGAGCAGCCCGGCGCTGAGGGCGAAGGCCCCGGCGGCGCCGACCCCTCCGACCACGGCCGCGTCCGCCCAGCGGATGTGCGGGAGCAGGGAGGTGCGGCGCTCCTGGATGTCCTGCTCGCGGTGGCGGAGGGTGGTCCCGGAGGTGTCGCGGCTCATGCCCAGCAGTCTAGACATCGGCCTAGGATCGAGTCAGGGCGCCCGCTGGGAGCGATCGGCCCCGACCTGCACGTCCTCGATCTCGTGCGCACGGCCGGTCCCGCTCCCCCGGAGCCGCCCCACGGCGCTCCCACCGCCCGCCGCGACCGCTCCCGCAGATCGGAGGACCCCGTGTCCCACCAGCCCATCGGATCCCGTCCCTATCCCGTGGCCATCAGCCAGGAGGAGTGGCGCGAGCGCCTCGACCCCGCCGCCTACCAGGTGCTGCGCGAGGGCGCCACGGAGCGCCCCTTCACGGGCGAGTACGAGGAGGTCCGCGAGGCCGGCACCTACGCCTGCCGCGCCTGCGGCGCCGAGCTGTTCACCGCCGAGACCCAGTTCGACGCGCACTGCGGATGGCCCGCCTTCTACGCCCCCGCGGACTCCGACGCCGTCGAGCTCCTCGAGGACACGTCGCTGGGCATGCGGCGCGTGGAGGTGCGCTGCGCCCGCTGCGGCTCGCACCTGGGCCACGTCTTCGAGGGCGAGGGCTTCCCCACCCCCACGGACGAGCGGTACTGCATCAACTCGGTGAGCCTCGTCCACTCCGACGACGCCGCCGGGGCCTGAGCCGGAGCGGCGCCGGGCCCCGCCTCCGCGCCGACACCGGCGCTGCTCCCGTGACCGCGAGCGGGACCGCGGGAGCCGGTTCCCCGGCGGGCGGCGCGCCTGCGCCGTGCGCCCGGTGCGTCCGGATACGCTCCCACGCGTGTCCGTGCATCGATTCCGTCCCGGCGACGACGCCTTCCGCTCCGCCGTCGCGGCGATGACCGCCACCGCGTTGCGCCCCGAGCTGGAATGGCGGGAGATCCCCGCCCCCTCTCGCATGGCGCCCTCCGCATGGGCGGCGACCGCGGAGATCGTGGTCCACGACGAGGAGCTCGCGAGCGGGCGCCTGGTCATCCTCCACGACCCCGAGGGCCAGGAGGCCTGGGACGGCACGGTGCGCATGGTCGCGCTGGTGCAGGCGCAGCTCGAGCCCGAGTTCGCGATCGAGTCGATGCTCGGCGACGTCGCCTGGTCCTGGGTCACCGAGTCCCTCGAGCTGCACGGCGCCGAGTCCCGCGAGCTGGGCTGCACGGCGACCCGCGTGGTCTCCCAGTCCTACGGCTCCCTCGCCTCGCGCCCCTCGACGGTCGACGTCGAGATGCGCGTCTCGTGGACCCCCGCCGGCGAGGACCTCGCCCCGCACTTCGACGCCTGGACCGCGATGCTCGCCGCCGCGGGGGGCCTGCCGCCCGCCCCGGCGCGCGTCGCACCGATCGCCCCGAGCCACCGGGCGCGTGCACCGCGCTCCCCCGGCTCCCCCAGCACCGCCCCCTCCCCAGGAGAATGATGACCGGTCCCGTCCGCGACCAGACCACCCCGGACCCCGCGGCCGAGGACGCCGAGCGCCCCGCCCCGACCCCGCTCACCGCGCCGCGCGACGGCCTCGTGCCCGTCATCGACCGGATCCAGCCGCTCCTGGCCTGGTGCGAGGCCGCGGCGAGCGCCCCCGACGAGCCCGTCGCGGTCGACGCCGAGCGCGCCTCGAGCTACCGCTACAGCTCACGCGCCTATCTCGTCCAGCTGCGCACCGAGGCCGGGGGCACGGCGCTCATCGACCCCCTCGCCTTCACGATGCCCTCGACCCTCCCCACGCTCCTCGCG
This sequence comes from Brachybacterium rhamnosum, assembly GCF_039526185.1. NCBI lineage: Bacteria > Bacillati > Actinomycetota > Actinomycetes > Micrococcales > Dermabacteraceae > Brachybacterium > Brachybacterium rhamnosum. The sequence continues at coordinate 17,038 of NZ_BAAAIS010000003.1, read as the reverse complement.
GAGCGCGAATGGGTCCTCCACGCGGCCGGCCAGGACCTCCCGAGCCTCGCCGAGCTGGGCCTGCGTCCCGGCTCCCTCTTCGACACCGAGCTCGCCGCCCGCCTGCTGGGCATGGAGCGCGTGGGCCTGGGCGCGGTCGTCGAGGACACCCTCGGCCTCTCGCTGGCCAAGGAGCACTCCGCCGCGGACTGGTCCAAGCGTCCGCTCCCGGAGAGCTGGCTCGTCTACGCGGCGCTCGACGTCGAGGTCCTCGTCGAGGTGCGGGACGTGCTCGCGGCACGACTGCGCGAGGCGGGCAAGGAGCAGTGGGCCCGCGAGGAGTTCGCCCACGAGGCGGCCCGGGAGCAGGGTCCCACCCGCTCCTCGAGCTGGCGGGGCCTGCACGGCATCGGTGGGCTGCGCTCGACCAAGCAGCTCGCAGCGGCGCGCGCCATGTGGGAGCGTCGCGACGAGATCGCCTCCCGCGAGGACCTCTCCCCGCACCGGGTCATCAAGGACCGCGACATCGTCGCGGCGGCCAAGGAGTCCCCTCGCGGCCGTGAGGCCTTCGACCGCTCGCTGCCGGCGCCCCTGCGCAAGAAGGACACCTGGTGGAAGGCGGCCCGCTCGGGCCTCGACCTCCCCGCCGCGCACCTGCCCGACCGCTCCGAGGCGTCCTATCCCCCGCCCCACAAGCTGTGGTCGAAGAAGCACCCCGAGGTCTGGGAGCGGTACCAGCTGCTGCGCACGGCCGTCGGCGAGCGGGCGGAGGAGCTGCACGTGCCCACCGAGAACCTCCTCCAGCCGGGCGTGCTGCGCTCCTGGACCTGGGAGCACGAGACCCCGGGCGACGTCGCCCAAGTCGAGGAGGAGCTGCTCGCCCTCGGCGCGCGGCCCTGGCAGGTCGAGCAGACCGCGTCGGTGATCCGAGGGGCGCTCGTCGAGCAAGCCGAGACGGGCCGATGAGGCTGCCCCGTCCTTGACGGCCCGGCCCGCCCGGCGTGGGATGGGGCGATGGACGAGACCCCGCCACCCCTCTCCTCGCGACCGCACCTCAGCGGCTGGATCGGGACCGTGCTGAGCGCCCCGCAGGCGCAGCCGCTCGCGCACTTCTACCGGGACCTGCTCGGATGGCCTCTGCACGCCGACACCCCGGACTGGTGCACCATGCAGGTCCCCGGAGCCCCGGCGAACCTCGCCTTCCAGAGCGAGGAGCACTATGCGCCGCCGAGGTGGCCCGCCGGGCCCGGCGAGCCCCACATGATGATGCACCTCGACATCGGTGCTCGTGACGTGGCGACGGCCGTCGCGGCGGCGCAGGAGCTCGGCGCACGGCTCGCGGAGTTCCAGCCGCAGGAGGACGTGCACGTCATGCTCGACCCCGCCGGGCACCCGTTCTGCCTCTACGAGGACCGCTGAGGCCGGGAGGCGCTTCCGGCGGTCGCCCTCCGCCCGCCGCGGCGGCTCAGTCGCGCCCGGGTCGGGCCATGAAAGGGGCGTCGGCCGGGCGGAGGGCGGCGCCCGTCGTCCGGGCCGCCTGCAGCGCGAGCAGCGCCGAGACGGTCGTGCCGTTCGTGATGCGGCCCTCGAGCACGGCGGTGACCGCCTCCGCGAGCGGCACCCAGCGCGTGACGATCTCCGCCTCCTCGTGGGTGCGCTCGTACTCCTGGTCGCTCGCCCGGACGCCGTCGGCGAGGTAGACCCGGATGACCTCGTCGTTCCCGCCGGGGCTGGGGCGCAGGTCCACCAGGGTGGAGAGGGACAGCGGCTCGGTGCCAGTCTCCTCGGCGAGCTCGCGGGCGGCCGCCAGATGCGGCGCCTCGCCGTCGAGGTCGAGCAGGCCGGCCGGGATCTCCCAGAGCTCGTGGCCCACGGGGTGGCGGTACTGACGGATCATCAGGACACGGTCGGCGTCGTCGACCGCGAGCACGGCGACGGCACCGGTGTGCCACACGTACTCGCGGTCGAAGCGGACGCCCGGTGCGAAGTCGATCGTGTCGCGCACCAGGTCCCAGACCATGCCGTCGTGCAGCAGGGTGCGCTCGGCGACGGGTCGGGGGGAGGGCAGGTCCCGCAGCTCCTGCGGGACCTGCCCCTCGTGCTGGTCAGGCATCCTCGGCGTCCGCGGCGGCGTCGTCGATCTCGACGACCGGGTCCACCTCGACCGGGTCGACCTCGAGCAGACGGGTGGCCTTCTGGGCGTCGATCGCGGCGCCGACGAGACCCGCGAACAGCGGGTGCGCCGTGGTGGGACGGGACTTCAGCTCCGGATGGGCCTGCGTGCCGATGTAGTACGGGTGCTCCTCGACGGGCAGCTCCACGAACTCCACGAGCGAGCGGTCCGCGGAGACGCCGGAGATCCGCAGCCCGGCCTTCTCGATCTCCTCGCGGAAGCCGTTGTTGACCTCGTAGCGGTGGCGGTGGCGCTCGGCGACCCGGGTGGAGCCGTAGACGGTCGCCGCGAGCGACCCCTCGGTGAGCTGGTGGTCGTAGGAGCCCAGGCGCATCGTGCCGCCCAGGTCACCCTCGCCGGAGACGATGTCCTGCTGCTCCGCCATCGTCGCGATGACCGGGTGGGCGGTCGTCGGGTCGAACTCGGAGGAGTGGGCGTCGGCCCAGCCGAGCTCCGTGCGGGCGTACTCGATGACCATGCACTGCATGCCGAGGCACAGGCCCAGGGCGGGGATGCCGTGGGTGCGGGCGTGGCGCAGGGCGCCGACCTTCCCGTCGACGCCGCGCACGCCGAAGCCGCCGGGGACGACGATCGCGTCGACGCCCTTGAGCGCCGCGGCGGCGCCCTCGGCGGTCGCGCAGGAATCGGACTCGACCCAGCGGATCGCGACCTTGGCGCTGTGGTGGAAGCCGCCGGCGCGGACCGCCTCGGTCACCGAGAGGTAGGCGTCGGGGAGGTCGACGTACTTGCCCACGAGCGCCACCTCGACGGTGTGCACCGGGTGGTGGACGCGCTGGAGCAGGGAGTCCCACTGCGACCAGTCCACGTCGTGGCTGAGCAGGTCGAGTCGACGGATCGCGTAGGCGTCCAGGCCCTCGTCGTGGATGACGTGGGGGATGTCGTAGATCGAGGGGGCGTCCGCGCAGGTGACGACCGCGTCGATGTCGACGTCGCACATGGAGGAGATCTTCGCCTTGACCGAGGTGGGCAGCTGGCGGTCCGCGCGCAGCACGATCGCGTCGGGCTGGATGCCGATCGAGCGCAGCGCGGCGACGGAGTGCTGGGTGGGCTTGGTCTTCAGCTCCTGGGAGGGGCCGATGAAGGGCACGAGCGAGACGTGCACGAAGAACACGTTCTCGCGGCCCAGGTCCTGGCGCACCTGGCGGGCGGCCTCGAGGAACGGCTGGGACTCGATGTCGCCGACGGTGCCGCCGATCTCGGTGATGATGACGTCCACGCCCTCACCGGCCTGGGCGCGCATCGACTCCTTGATCGCGTTCGTGATGTGCGGGATGACCTGGACGGTGTCGCCGAGGTACTCGCCGCGACGCTCCTTGGCGATGACGTTCGAGTAGACCTGGCCCGTAGTCACGTTCGCGTCCGCGCCGAGGTTCTCGTCGAGGAAGCGCTCGTAGTGGCCGATGTCGAGATCGGTCTCCGCGCCGTCCTCGGTCACGAAGACCTCGCCGTGCTGGAACGGGTTCATGGTGCCCGGGTCCACGTTGAGGTACGGGTCGAGCTTCTGCATCTTCACCGCGAGGCCGCGGGAGCGCAGGAGCATGCCGAGCGAGGAGGCCGTCAGGCCCTTCCCGAGGCTGGAGACGACACCCCCGGTCACGAAGATGTGCTTGGAGGTGCCGGGATTCCGGAACGGCTTCGTCGAGGCGCTCTGGCCGATCCTGGGGATCGGTCCGGTACCGGTTCGGGGGGTGTTCACGCTGGTATCTGCCACGGACTGTCAACCTACCATCGGGGATCGCGGGGGGCCAGGACGTCGAGGAGCTGGTCGGTCATGTCACGTGCTCCGGGGAGGGAGCGGGCCCGCTGTCGCGAGGCCTGCTCCCGGTGGCGGCGGACCGCCGGGTCGAGATGCTCCAGGATCGCAGATGCGAGGGCGGGAGCGTCGCCCACGGGCACGAGTGTCGCGGCCTCCTGCGTCACCCAGCGGGTCCCGCCCGCATCCGTCGCGATGATCGCGCGGCCGGCGCGGAGGGCCTCCTGGAGCGCGACCGGCTGTCCCTCCCAGCGCGCCGCGGAGACCACGAGGTCCGCGCGGGAGAGCAGCGCGGGGACGTCCTCGCGTCGTCCCAGCAGCTCCACCGGCAGACGCTCCGCGGCGATCCGCTCGGCGAGCGCCTGCCGCAGCGGCCCGTCCCCGGCGATGCCGACGCGCACCCTGCCCCGGGACACCAGGTCCCGTTCGAGCACCGCGACGGCGTCCAGGAGGTCCGGGAGCCCCTTCTGCGGGGCGAGGCGGGCGATGACGAGCACGTCGAGCGGTCGGCCGGCGTCAGCAGGGTCAGCAGGACCCGCCGGATCGACAGGATCGGAGGAACCCGACGGGCCTGCGGGAGCCGGGACGACGGCGTGGAGCACCTCGCTCGCCCCCGCGCGGGCCGCCTGCTCGGCGAGGTCCGGGGAGACGGCGAGGACGACGTCGGCGCGGCTCGTGAGGATCCGCAGCAGGACCGCCCCCACGGCGCGCACGGCCGTGCCGCCGACGGTGCGATTGTGCAGGGTCACGACGAGCCGCACCGGTGCCGCGCCGCTGGCCGGTCCCAGGGAGCGCACGGCGAGCGCCGCGAGGGCGCCGGCCCGCAGCCCGTGCGCGTGCACGGCGATCGGCCCGGTCGCGCGCAGGGCGGCCGTCTCCCGGCGCAGCACACGCAGGGCGGCCGCGTCGGCGCGCGGTGAGGGACGCTCCCCGATCACCGCCGCCGAGGCACGGACCCCGACCCCGGCCCCCTCGAGCGCGGCGTGCTCCTGGTCCACGTGCGCGGCGAGCCCGCCGCTCGCCCGCGGGCGCACGAGCAGCACCCGGAGGCTCATGCGGAGGGGTCCTCGGCGCTGCGCTCCCCCGCGCCCGTCGCCGTCGCCCCGGGCAGTTCCTCGCCGCCGCGGCGTCGCAGGCGGCGCATCACGGAGCGGGCGAGCAGCGGATCCCCCAGGGCGAGCAGCGGGGCCGCGACCAGGGCGGAGACCAGCGCGGCGAGCACCCCCGAAGCGACCGTCCCGATCGTCCCCGTGCCCGCCGTGACGAGCGCCTTGGAGACCAGGAGGCCGGGCACCGAGGCGACGACCATCGCGAGCGGTGCGACGATCGCCATCCGGCGCAGCTGCGGGATCTGGCCGCCGGGGGCGACGAGGTCGCTCACCCGCCCCAGCCCCACGAGGGCGGAGAGCGCCATGCCGCCGGCGATCGAGAGGCCGAAGGCCGTGGCGGCCATGGCGCTCGTGCGCCCCGGGGAGGGCAGCACGAGGATCACGATGAGGAGCGCCGCGACCACCCAGCCCGCGGAGCCCACGAGGAGCGCGTCGCGGGCGCGCAGCGCGGCCGAGAGCACGCGCGTGCACTGGGTCGCCACGGCGAAGCCGGGCAGGCCCAGGGCGAGGGCCGCCGTCGCGGAGCCGACGCCGCCGGCGCCGGCGCGGTCCACGAGCCGGAAGAACTGCTCGAGCGCGGGGGCGGCGGCGATGAGGGCCGCGGCGCCGAGCACCGAAGCGGCGATGACGGAGCGGAGCCCGGCGGTCGTGGCGCGGGCGAAGCCGATCGTGTCCCCCACCAGGCGCAGCTCCGACAGCTGCGGGAACCCGGCGGTGACCAGCGGCACCACGAGGATCGCGAAGGGCAGCAGGTACAGCGCCTGGGCGTACTGGAAGACGGGCAGCGTCCCCGTGCCGCCGGCGCGCATCGCGAGCACCATCACGAGCGCGATGACCGCCTGCTGGGCGCCCACGGCCCCGAGACCGGCGGCCCCGAGCCGCAGGGCGCGGCGTCCCGTCCCCTCGGGCATGCGCAGCGTGGGGCGCAGGCGCAGCCCCGAGCGGCGGGCGGCCACGGCGACCGGGAGAGCCATGGCGGCGACCCCGGCCGTCGTCCCCCAGCCGAGCCAGGCGACGGCACCCGAGGAGATCGTGGTGGAGGTCGCGACGGCGGGGACCAGCAGCGCGTAGACCCGGTAGGCGCCCATCACCACGAGCGAGGAGATGAGCGGCATCATCGCCGGCCAGAAGAACCGCCGCCGCGCCTGCAGGTAGGCGCCGAGCACCACGGCGACCGCGTACAGCGGCAGCTGCACCGAGAAGATCCGCAGCAGTCGCGCCCCGAGCGCCACACCGGAGGCGCCGGTGCCGTCGGCCGCGAGCAGGTAGCCCGCGATGGGGCTCGCGAACAGGGAGACGGCGACGGCGACCGGGACGGTCAGCAGCAGCGCCCAGCCCAGCAGCGCGGAGATGATCGAGTCCGCCCGCCGGGCGCCGTCGGCCCGCTCCGCGGCGACGTCGCCGCCCTCCGCGGCGGCAGGTCGGTCCCGCTCGGGGACCAGACCCGCGACGAGCGGCACGACGACGGCGGCGAGTGCTCCGCCCGCGACGACCTCGAAGAGCACATTGGGCAGGAGGTTCGCGGTCGAGTACGCGGTGCCCACGTCCCCGGCGCCGACGCTCGCCCCGAAGACGAGGTAGCGCACGAAGCCGGCGACGCGCGCGGCGAGGGTGACCACGAGGATGATCCCCGCACCGCGCAGGACCGTCCGGCCGAGGGACGCCGCACCGGGACCGACGCTCCTCGAGGGCTCGGCCGCGTGCGGCGCAGGCGCGGCGCTCATCGCGTCCCCTCGTCGACCGGCAGCGGGCGGCGCCCCCAGCGGTCGATCCTGCGCAGCGCCGCGGTCCGGTCGATGACCGCGCTGAAGCTGACCTTCTCGCTCGCCGCGGTGAGCGCGACGATCCCTGCGAGCAGGGCCGCTCGGGCCGGGACGGGGAGGCGGCGGGCGGCGGCGGTCCCCGTGGCGGCGCCGAGGGCGTTGGCCCCCGCGTCGCCGAGCATGCCGCGCTCCCCCAGGTCCGCCGGCAGCGCGGTGAGCCCCGGCAGCAGCGCGGCGAGGGCCAGCGCGGCGCCGCTGCTCTCACGGGCCTCCCGCGCCTCACCGGCGCGCACGGGCACGGCCGCCAGCAGCACGGCGGCGGGGAGCACCGCCTTGAGCGCCCGTCCCGGGCGGAGGTCCAGCAGGTTGACGAGGTTCGCGGATCCCGCGGCGATGCCCGCGTCGACGATCAGCCCCACCGGCCGGCGAGGCCCCGGTGCGAGCAGCGCCCCGATGCCGGCGACCACGGGGATGCCGATCGCCTTCGCGGCGCCCGTGGTGACGCGGCCGCGGCGCAGCGCCCCGAGATGGCCGCGCAGCCCCTTCTCGACGGGCAGCCCGGCACGGCGGCGTCGCGGCTCGATGAGGTCGTCGGCGAGGCCGAGCGCTCCGATGGCGCCGATCACGGCGGCGTCCGCGCGGCCCGCGCGGAGGGAGAGCAGGGTCGTCGCACCGACGACGGCCGCGCCCTCGGCGAGGGTCACGGTGCGGCCGGCGTAGTTCGTGCGCTCGAGCTCCGTGCGGAGCGCTCCCCCGGTCATCCCGCTCCCCCGCCGTCGGAGGCGCCGGTGCCCGTGCCGAGCCCCTGCGTCTCCGGGATCTGCGGCAGGCGCGCGTCGGCGTCGGTCGTGGTGCCGTAGGCGCCGGATCCGCCGCGGGTCTGCTCGACCAGGGCGAGGACGGCGAGGACCGGACCGTCGGCCTCCTGGAGCCGGTCGGTCGTCGAGAGCGTCGTGAAGCGGGAGTCGCCGCGCACGGTGCGCAGGATGCCGGTGGAGGCGTCGTTCGCGGGGGTGACGGCGGCGACGACGGCCGGGACGTCGTCCTCGACCAGCCGGGCCAGCAGGGCCGACTGCGCGGCGAGCTGCCCCTGCGCGCGCTCGGTCGCGGTGGTCTCGTCGTCCGCCTCGACGGTGAACTCGGCGGGGTCCGCGCTCGCGTAGACGACGGCGTCGACCGTGCCCGGGACGCCGTCGGCGAGGGTCACCAGCTGGTGGTCCTGGAGCACCTGCCAGAGCTGCTCGCGCTGCGTGTCGGTGAGCCCTGCGGGGTCGTCGGCGGAGAGCAGCGTGACCACGAGGGTCGCGAGCTGCTCCGAGGAGGTCGGCGCGGTCGCGTCGCCCGCGCCCTGGCTGATCAGCGCCCCGGGGGCGATCTTCTCGACGTCCGCGACGGCCTCGTCCCGGGCGTCGCCCTCGGCGGGGTCCCAGAGCGTCGAGCCGAGGGCGACCGGGGAGGTCGTCCCGGCGCCCGCGTCCTCGAGCAGCGTGCCGAGCGCCGCGACGGAGCTGCGGGTGGAGTCGTCGTCGGTGATGACGGCGACGTCCTGGCCGGCGAGGGCGCCGGAGACGATCTGGGGTCCCACACCGCTGATGAACGAGGCGAGCTGGTCGTTGCTCGCCTCGAGCTCGTCGACCTGGCCGCGCAGGGTGTCCTGCTCGGTGCGGAGCTGCTCGACCTGCCCGGAGAGCTGGTCCCCGAGGGTGTCGCGCAGCGGTCCCGCCCCCAGCACGATCCCCACCGCGAGGGCGAGGAACACGGAGATCAGCGAGACGAGGTGATATCGGAAGTCGATCACGGGATCGGTTCCCTCCTACGGCCCGGCGGGCCGGGGCTCGAACAGCAGGGTGAAGGCGGACAGCAGGCCGTCCAGGCGGGCGCCGACGATCTGGAACAGCGCCTGGCCCCCCTCGGTGGACCAGAGGGCGGCGCCCAGGGCGACGAGGCCCGCGAGGGCGAGCAGCACGAGCTGCAGGGTGGAGATGCGCTGGCGGTACAGCCGGGAGACGCCCTTCGCGTCGACCAGCTTGGACCCGATCCGCAGCCGGGTGAGGAAGGTGGAGCTCATCCCGGCGCGTCCCTTGTCCAGGAACTCCTCGAGGGTGCCGTGGGTGCCGACGGCGACGATCACGCTCGCGCCCTTCTCGTCGGCCATGAGCATGGCGATGTCCTCGCTCGTGCCGGAGGCGGCGAACACGACCGCGCGGTCCTCGAGGCCGAGCTCGCTCAGCCGCTCGAGGCCGGGTGCGCGGCCGTCGCGGTAGGCGTGGACGACGAGCTCCGCCCCGGAGCGCAGGGCCCGGTCGGAGACCGAGTCCATGTCGCCGATGATCATGTCGGGGCGCAGGCCGCTGTCGAGGACCGCGTCGGCGCCGCCGTCGACCCCGATGAGCACGGGCCGGTTCTCCCGGATGAAGGGTCGGAGGGTCGCGAGGTCCTCCTTGTAGTGGTAGCCGCGCACCACGATCAGCACCGAGCGGCCGTGCAGGGGGGTGCGCACGTCCGGGGCGCCCACGCCGTCCAGCAGCAGGTCCCGCTCGCGGAGCATGTACTCCATCGTGTTCTCGGCGAACAGCTCGAGCTGCTCGGAGAGCCCCTCGCGGGCGGCCTCCTGGGCGGCGGCGACGGTCGCGTCGTCCTGGGCCTCGCCGTGGAGGACCACCTCGCCGTCCCGATGCACGGCACCGTGCTCGATCGTGATCGCGTCGCCGTCCCGGAGGGTCTCGAAGAGGGCGGGGCCGACGGCGTCGACGAGCACGATCCCCGCCTCGACGAGGATCCGCGGACCGGCGTTGGGGTAGCGGCCCGAGGTGGAGGCGGCTGCGTTGATCACCGCGGCGGGCCGACGCTCGACGAGGGCCTCGGCGGCGACGCGGTCGATGTCCTCGTGGTCGATGACGGCGATGTCGCCGGCCTCGAGGCGCTGGGTGAGGTCCTTGGTGCGGCGGCCGAGCCTCGCGGTGCCGGAGACGGCGGGGCTCATCGGGCTCCCGCCCGGGCGTCGTCGAGCAGCTCCTCGGCGTGGGCGAGCGCGAGGTCGGAGTGGTCGTCGCCCGCGAGCATGCGGGCGAGCTCGCGGATCCGCTCGGCCCGGTCGAGGACCTCGACGGTCGAGCTGGTGGCGCCCTCCGCGGAGGACTTCACGATCTGCAGGTGGGTGCTCGCGTGCGCCGCGACCTGCGGGAGGTGGGTGACGACGATGACCTGGGCGTGACGGGCGAGCTGCTGGAGGCGCTGGCCGACGGCGAGCGCGGCCCGGCCGCCGATCCCGGCGTCGATCTCGTCGAAGACGAAGACGGGAGCGGCGGTGCGGTCCTCGCGCGAGGAGGCGAGGGCCACCTCGAGGGCGAGCATGACGCGGGAGAGCTCGCCGCCGGAGGCCGCGCTGCCCACGGGGCGGGGCGTCGCTCCGGGGTGCGGGGCGAGCAGGATCGCGACGGCGTCGCGGCCGTGGGAGCGATGTGCCTGGGCGGTCACCTCGACCGTGAGGGCGGCGTCCGGCATCTCGAGGAGTCGCAGCTCCTCCTGGACGGCGGCGGAGAGCTCCGCCGCGGCGGTCGTGCGCGCAGCGGTCAGCTCCGTGGCGGCGTCGTCGAGCTCGTCCTCGAGCCGGGTGAGCCGCTCGGAGAGCGAGGCGCGCTCGGACTCGGCGCCCTCGAAGCGGTCGAGATCCACGGCGGCGGTGCGGGACGTCTCCAGCAGGGCGGTGACGTCCTCGGCGGGGCCGTCGGGGCCCGGGAGGAGGGCGCCGAGGTCCCGCACGAGGGCGGTGAGCTCGGCGAGCCGCTCGTTCGCGGCGTCGACCCGCCCGGGGGACGCGTCGATCCCCTCCGCGTACAGGGACAGCTCCGAGGCGAGGTCGGAGATCTCGATGCGGAGCGCGTCGAGGCGCTCGAGCATCGGCTCGAGCGTCCGGTCGGTGCGGGCGGCGCGTCCCACGGCCTCCGCGGCGATGTCGACGAGGGCGCCTGCCGAGGGCCCGTCGTCGCCGACGAGGGCGTCGGCGGCGGTCGCGCCGGCCCCGCGCAGCTCCTCGGCGCTCCCGAGCCGCTCGAGCTCGGCGCGCAGCTCGTCGTCCTCCCCCGGCTGCGGGTCGGTCCCCTCGATCCGCTCGAGGGCCTCCTGGAGCCGGGCGCCGCGGCGCTCGCGGTCCGCGAGCAGCTCGTCGAGCTCGGTGAGGCGGGAACGGGCGGCGGAGCGCTCGGCCCAGGCGGAGCGGTGGCGCTCGAGCAGCGGCCCGAGCGTGCCGGACGCGAAGCGGTCCAGCGCCTCGCGCTGCGCATCGGGGTCGCGGAGACGCTGCTGGTCGGACTGGCCGTGGACGGTCACGGCGCTGCCCACGAGATCGGCGAGGGTGCCGATGGGGACGGGGACCCCGCCGAGCTGCGCGCGGGAGCGGCCGTCGCGGGTCACGCGGCGCACCACGAGGACCTCGCCGTCCTCGTCCTCGGCGCCGAGCTCGTCGAGCGCCGCCGCGAGGCGCTCGTGGCCGGCGAGGGCGAGTGTCCCGTCGACGGTCGAGGCGACCTCGGTGCGGCCGCGGTCGAGCCGGGCGCCGAGCAGCATGGTGAGACCGGTGACGATCATCGTCTTGCCGGCGCCGGTCTCACCGGTGAGGGCGGTGAAGCCGGGACCGAACTCGAGGGTGGCGTCGTCGATCACGCCGATGTGGCGGATGCGGAGGGTGGACAGCACGCGGCGACCCCGGTCAGACCTGCCGGCCCACGCGGCCGCGCCAGCCCACGACGGGGAGCTGGAACTTCTCCACGAGGCGGTCGGCGAAGGGGGTGTTCTTCAGGCGCACCAGACGCACGGAGCGCGGGGAGAGCCGCCCCTCGATGCGCATCCCCGCGTGGATGTCGACCACCCGGCGGCCGTCGAGGGTGAGCACGCCCTCGTCGCGGTTGTCGATCGTCATCTCGATCGCGGCCTCGGAGGAGCGGCCCAGCACGAGCGGGCGCGCGAACAGGGCGTGGGCGGCGAGCGGGACGAGCAGGAAGGCGTCCACCTCGGGCCAGACGATCGGGCCCCCCGCGCTGAACCCGTAGGCGGTGGAGCCGGTGGGGCTGGACAGGAGCACGCCGTCGCAGCCGAAGGAGGAGACGGGGCGGCCGTCGATCTCGATGACCACGTAGATCATCTTCTGGCGGTCCGCCTTCTCGAGGCTCGCGTCGTTCAGCGCCCAGTCGGTGTGAAGGACGTGGTCGGCGGAGTCCCGCACGACGATGTCGAGCGTCGCGCGCTCCTCGATCTCGTAGTCCACGTCGAGGAGCCGGCGCACGGTCGTGGAGAGCTCCGCGACCTCGCTCTCGGCGAGGAAGCCGACGTGACCGAGGTTCACGCCGTGCACGGGGACCCCCGCCTCGCGCACCACCTCGAGTGCGCGCAGGATGGTCCCGTCGCCGCCGAGGACGATCCCGAGCTCGACCATGTCCGCCGCGGTGACGGCGTCGACGACGTCGACCTCCTCGGAGTCGAGGATGTCGAGCAGGGTCGGCGGCAGCGCGCTCGCGGGAGCGGAGCGGATCTCGTCGTACTGCTCGTCGATGATCACGGCGCGGACCCCGCGGTTGCCGAGCTCGGCGAGGACGGTGAGCATCGCGGTGAGCGCGGAGGCGCGCCCGGAGTGCACGTAGAGGAGGAACCGTCTCATGCTCGTGGATCCTCCTGGGTGTGCTGCGGGGGCTGATGGCCGGCCGCGCCCCGGGGACCACGGCTCCTCGCGGAGCGGTCCTCACCGTGCACGGCGTCCCCGATCATGTCATAGGCCTCGGCGTCGAGCCCGCAGGTCGCGCCGGTGCGGCGCAGGTGCAGGAAGTACTCGCGGTTGCCGTCCTGGCCGGGCAGGGCGCTCGTGCGGGCGGCGAGCGGCCGCAGCCCCGCGAGCGCGGCCTCACGGGCCACACCGAGCACGGCCTCTTCGCGCGCGGCGGGATCGGTGACCACGCCCGTCCGCGGGAGCGCCTCCCGCCCCACCTCGAACTGCGGCTTCACCATGAGCAGCAGGTCGCCGCCCTCGCGGACCGCCCCGGCGAGGGCGGCGACGACGGTGCGCAGGGAGATGAAGGAGAGATCCGCGACCACCAGGTCGACCTCCCCGCCGATCACGCCCGGTGTGAGGTCGCGGACGCTCGTCCCGTCCATGACGATCACGCGGTCATCCGCGCGCACGTGGTCGGCGAGCTGGTCGTGGCCGATGTCCACGGCGACCACGGTCGCGGCCCCGCGCCGCAGCAACACGTCGCTGAAGCCGCCGGTGGAGGCCCCGGCGTCGAGGCAGCGCAGGCCGGCGGGATCCACCCCGGACCCCTCGAGCGCATGGAGCAGCTTGTGGGCGGCGCGCGAGGCGTACTCGACGCCGTCGGGCACGTCGACCACGGTCAGCTCGGCACCGGCGGGCACCTGCTGGGAGACCTTGGTCGCCGGCGTCCCGCCGATCCGCGCGCGCCCCTCCTCGACGATGCGCCGGGCGTGGGTGCGGGAGCGGGCGAGGCCGGCCGCGAGCAGCGCCCGGTCCAGCCGCTCCCCGCTCACCGCGGGATCGGGCCGAGGGCGGTCCCCCGCGCGTCCAGCAGGCGGCCCGTCCAGGCGCGGTCGGCGGAGTGCACGGCCAGCAGGGCGAGCACGGCACGCTGCAGGCCGTCGTCGGCGATGTCGCCGTGCTCCAGTCGGATGTCTCCCTGCTCCGTCCAGGTCGCGCCGACCGCGCCGCAGCGGGCACGGTCACCCTCGACGACGGGCAGGGCGAACGGGGCGCCGAGGCGCTCGAGGTCCGGCAGCACGTGGGTGGGCCGACGCACCGGATCGGCCCGGAGGGCGTCCTCGAGACCGTCGACGCCGGTGAGCACGAGCAGCGCGTCGACGCCCGCCCGGTTCGCGCCCTCGATGTCGGTGTCCAGACGGTCGCCGATCACGAGCGGCCGACGCGCGCCGACCTGCTGCGCGGCGACGGTGAACATGCCCGGCTCGGGCTTGCCGGCGACGAGCGGCTCCGCACCGGTCGCATGGCGGAGCGCCGCGACGAGCGAGCCGTTGCCCGGGGCGAGGCCGCGCTCCGTGGGGAGGGTCGCGTCGACGTTGGTGGCCATCCAGACGGCCCCGCGGCGGATCGCGTAGGCACCCTCGGCGAGGCGGGACCAGCCGAGGTCCGGGCTCCAGCCCTGGATGACGGCGGCGACGTCCTCGCGGTCCTCCTCCACGGGGACCATGCCCGCGGCCTCGACCTCGGCCGCGAGGCTCGGGCCGCCGACGACCAGGACCATCGCGCCGGCGGGGACACGATCGGAGAGCAGACGTGCGGCCACCTGGGGAGAGGTCACGAACTCCTCGGCCCGGGCGGGGATGCCGACCACGCCGAGGTGGTCGGCGGCCTGCTGGGGGGTGCGGGAGGCGTTGTTCGTCGCGAAGGCGACGGGATGACCCGCGGCGCGCACGGCCTCGACGGCGTCCCCGGCGTGGGGGATCTGGCGCGCACCGTGCATGAGGGTGCCGTCGAGGTCGAAGAGGAAGGCGTCGTACTGCTCGAGCAGGGAGAGGTCCGGCCTGCGGATCACCGGGCCCCCTCTGCCTGCTCGGCCTGCTCCGACTCGACCTCGGGGCTCGCCTCCGGCTCGACCTCGGAGTTCGTCTCCGACGCGGCCTCGGGGCTCGTCTCCGACGCAGCCTCGGGCGACGTCGAGGCGTCGCCGTCGACGGACGCCGCGGTCTCCGGGTCGGTCCCGCCCTCCGGATCGTCGTCGGCCCCGGGCTCGTCGATCACGTCGATGTCGGAGTCGGACTCGTCGGCAGCGTCGGCGCCGTGGGACACGTCCTCATCGATGCCCTCGGGCTCGACGGCATCCGCGCCGGCCTCAGCGGGCTCCTCGTCCTCCGCCTCGGCGCGCTCCCGCTCCTCGGCCTCCGTGTCATAGGCGTCGAGGACGGAGATCTGCTCGTCGTCCTCCCAGGAGGGCTCGGGGGCGACCTCCGGGGCCGGACGGCCCAGCCGCTCCCCCGCATCGGTCAGCCCCTCCGTATCCGCATCGGCGGCGAGGACGAGCCAGCGGTGGGCCTCGTCCCCGCGGCCCGCGAGCTCGAGGAGATCCGCGTAGGCGACCCAGAGCCGCACCTGCCAGCGACCGTTGACCTTGTGGCGCAGCGCGGGGATGTCGAGCGTGCGCAGGGCCGTCTCGACGTCACCGGTGTCCGCGTAGGCCCCGGCCACGACGATCATCAGCTCGATGGACGCATCGACTCCGAGCCCGGCGGCCTCGTCCGAGGCGGCGATGTCGAGGGCCCGCTCGGGGCGGCCCTGGCCGCGCTCCGCGTCCGCGATCATCGGCAGCACATCGGTGCGGCCGGTGATGCGCAGCGAGGTGCGGAGCTCGCGCACGGCCGTGCTGTAGTCGCCAGCCCGGTAGGCGAGGATGCCGTTCATCTCGCGGACGACGCCGACGCGCCCGCCCAGACGGGCGGCGAAGCGGGCGTGCTCCTGCGAGACCTCAGGCGCGACCTCCTCGAGCGCGAAGGCGGCGACGAGGTGCTGGGAGACGCGCTCTGCGGTCTCCTTGCTCAGGCCGCGAAGCTCACCGCGGATCTCCTTGTCGAGCTCCGCGCCGGTGATGCCTGCGGGGATCTCCGGCTCCACGGGCCGCTGCGCACGCGCCTCCTGCCCCGGGCGGGACGAGCGCGAGCCGCCACCGGACCAGGTTCCACGGTCATCCCGGGGGCCGTGCCCGTCACGGGACGGACGCCGGCCGCGATCGTCGTCGCGGCGGGCTCCACGGTCCTCCCAGGAGCCCCGGCGATCGTCACCGCGGCGCGACGGACGGTCATCACGGGACGGGCGACCATCGTCGTCGCGCCACGGGCCCCGCTCGCCGCGCCGCTGCTGCGGTCCTCGACGGTCGTCGTCCCGACGGGGACGATCGCTCCCACGGAAGGGACGGTCGCCATCGCGACGCGGACGGTCGTTGCTGCGGAAGGACCGCTCCCCGTCACGACGGGGGCGGTCGCCGCTGTGGGACGGACGGTCACCATCACGACGCGGACGGCCGCTCCCGTTGAAGGATCGGTCGCCGTCGCGGCGCGGACGGTCGTCACCGCGGTAGGGGCGATCGCCGTCCCTGCGCGGACGGTCGTCACTGCGGTAGCGGCGATCGCCATCGCGACGCGGACGGTCGTCACTGCGGTAGGGGCGATCGCCGTCCCTGCGCGGACGGTCGCCGTTCCCATAGGAACGAGCACCGTCACGGTTGGGACGATCCCCGCCACGGAACGGACGGTCCTCCTCCCGACGCGGTCGATCGGTGCCGCGGTACCCGCGGCCGGAGTCGCGGCGGTCCTGGCCCCCGGGACGACGCCCGCGATCCCCCTCGCGGCGCTGCTGATCCCGGGCTCCCTGCGACGAACCGCGGGCCTCCCGGCGCTGCTCGCCGTCCCCGCGGTCGCTTTCATTCCTGCTGTGCTCAGCCACGCGACCGTCCCTCTTCAGTTGATGATTCCGCGCCCCCACTGTAGGGGACCCCGGAGACCCGACGCGTGGGTAACCCCGCCTCCCGTGACTGCTCTCACCAGGGTGTGACGGGCCGTGACGACGCCGGTCACAGCCCTTCGCCGAAGGAAGGGTGCAGGGTCGCACGGCCCCCAACGGCACCCACCACGGTCCTGTCATCAGGATCCACGGGCCCCGATGGCCCGCACCTCCGAAGGCGGACACGCGAGCGCGATCCGTACCGGATCGGCGGAGTGGACTGCGCGCTCAAGAACGGGGAGCGCACAGCCGGGGGCGCCGCGAACGAGCGGGCGGGCGTCTGAGCCGGCCCTGGAAAAGGGCATGAAAAAAGGGAAGGGCGGGGACGGCGAGACACTCTCCCGAGTGTCCCAGCGACGTCCTCCACCCTTCCCGATGAAGATGTCCGGCGGCGACCTACTCTCCCACACCCTCCCGAGTGCAGTACCATCGGCGCAATCGAGCTTAGCTTCCGGGTTCGGAATGGAACCGGGCGTTTCCTCGATGCTATGACCGCCGTAACACGGCGAGACCAACCAGCCCTGACCAACCACACCCCCACCCAGGGGGACGCGATGGCAGGAGTTGCTTCTCCAGAACCACACAGTGGACGCGAACACCAGCAAACAAAAACTTTGTGTTGAAAAGTCATCGGCCATTAGTACCAGTCAGCTCCACACATTGCTGTGCTTCCACATCTGGCCTATCAACCCAGTCATCTACTGGGGGCCTCTCACCCACAAGGGGCAC